>CADECF010000004.1:159-116264 GCA_902825775.1 uncultured Lysobacteraceae bacterium | reverse complement strand
GGCTTCAGCCGCGAGCTCTTGATCTTGTGGGAGCGGCTTCAGCCGCGAGCTCTTGGGGATGTGGCGATGCCCGAAGAGCTCGCGGCTGAAGCCGCTCCCACAAAAGTCGCTCCCACAAAAGCCGGTCCAACGAACAGCCAAGCACCGCGATTGGGCTACGCGCGGCTGCTGCGGATAGACTGTAAGTCCCACGCCGCAGCGAGACCGCGACCATGCTCCATCCGGTGATCCTCAGCGGCGGCAGCGGCTCGCGCCTATGGCCGCTGTCGCGGCAGAACATGCCCAAGCAGTTCCTGTCGCTGGTGGGCGATCTGTCGTTGTTCCAGGAAACGGTGCGCCGTGCCGCTGCGCTGCCGCAGGCGCAGTCGCCGGTCACGGTTTGCAGCGAGGACCATCGCTTCATGGTCGGCGAACAGTTGCAGGCGACGGGCGTGGGCAATGGCGGCATCCTGCTGGAACCCGTCGCGCGCAATACCGCGCCGGCGATCGCGCTGGCGGCCTGGCATGTGGCGGCGCAGGACCCGGACGCCACCATGCTGGTGTTGCCCGCGGACCATCTGATCGAAGACGAGGCCGCATTCCGCGAAGCCGTCGTTCGCGCCATCGCGCTGGCGGAACAGGGTTGGCTCGTGGCTTTCGGCATACGTCCCGATTACGCCGAGACGGGATACGGTTACATCCTGCGCGGCGAAGCCCTGGGCGACGGCGGCTATCGCATCGAGCGTTTCGTCGAAAAGCCCGATCTGGAGACGGCCGAGCGCTATGTCGCCGACGGCGCGTACGCCTGGAACTCGGGCATGTTCCTGTTCAAGGCGCAGCGTTACCTGGACGAGCTGTCGCGGCATGCGCAGCCCATGCTCGAGGCCACGCGCGCGGCCTATGCCGCGGCCGAATCCGATTTGGACTTCATCCGCATAGGCAAGGAGGCGTTCGCCGCCAGCCCCAGCGATTCGATCGACTACGCGGTGATGGAGAAGACCGACCGCGCGGCGGTGGTTCCGGTGAGCTGCGGTTGGAGCGACATCGGTTCGTGGTCTTCGTTGTGGTCGGTCGCCGAACGCGACGAGGACGGCAATCGCTACGAAGGCGATGTGATCTCGGTCGACACCCGCGACAGCCTGGTGCGCGCTTCCGACCGGCGCATGATCGCGACCATCGGCGTCGAGGATCTGGTGATCGTGGATACCGCCGACGCGACGCTGATCGCACGCAAGGATCGCGTGCAGGACGTCAAGACGATCGTCGACAAGCTCAAAGCCGCCGGGCGCCAGGAGCATCTGTTCCATCGCAAGGTGTACCGCCCGTGGGGCAGTTACGACTCGATCGACATGGGCGAGCGTTTCCAGGTCAAGCGCATCGTGGTCAAGCCCGGCGCTGCGCTCAGCCTGCAGAAGCACGCGCACCGGGCCGAACATTGGATCGTGGTGTCGGGTACGGCCGAGGTGACCTGCGACGACAAGGTGTTCGATCTGCACGAGAACCAGAGCACCTACATTCCGCTCGGCAGCGTGCATCGCCTGCGCAACCGCGGCGCCGAACCGGTCGAGCTGATCGAAGTGCAGTCCGGCAGTTATCTCGGCGAGGACGATATCGTCCGGCTCGAGGACGTCTACGGCCGCGATTGAGTTGGTTTTTCGGGGGAGCGGCTTTTCGTGGGAGCGGTTTCAGCCGCGAGCTATTGATCTTGTGGGAGCGGTTTCAGCCGCGAGCTATTGATCTTGTGGGAGCGGCTTCAGCCGCGAGCTTTTGGGGACGCGTCGATGCCCGAAGAGCTCGCGGCTGAAGCCGCTCCCACGAAAAGCCCCACGAAAAGCCGCTCTACAGGGCGGCGCGCCGTTCTTCCGGCGCGGGACCGGCAAGACGTTCGGCCAGCAACTCCACGAAAACGTCGGCGCTGCCCGGGGCGTGATCGAAGAACAAGGACGGCTCGCACAGCTCCAGTTCCAGCAGGCGCGGCGTGCCGTCCGCATCGCGGATCAGGTCGACGCGCGCATACGGCAGCGGCGCGTCCAGCGGCAGCAGTTCGGACATGGCGGCCAGCACCTCGCGCGCCAGCGCTTTTTCGTCGTCGCCCGGCGTCCGCGGCACGATCGCTTCGGCCGCGAACAATGCGTCGGTCGCGCCCTGGTCCGGCTGCAACAACGGCCCCTTGCGGATGGCGTGGCTGAATTCGCCGTCGAAATGCATCAGCGCCGTCTCGCCGTCGCGGTCGACCGAGGCCAGATAGGGCTGCAGCAGCACGCTGCGCCCGGCGTCCAGCAGGCGGCCGACCTGGTTGGCGGCGGCGAATTCTTGCACGCGCGAATAACGCTGGGTATCGCGAGAGCCGGCGCTGACCGCGGGCTTGACCACGAACTCGCCCGCATCCGGATGGGCGGCGAGGAATGCCTGCAGGCTCGGCATCGGCTCCATATCGGGTTCGACGAAAACGCTCGGTACCACCGGCACGCCGTGGGCCGCGAGCTGGGCTAGATAATGCTTGTCGGTATTCCAACGCAGCACCGGCAACGGATTGAGCAGGTGCGTGACGCGATCCACGCGTTCGCACCACGCCAGGAATTCGGGCAGCCGCTCGGTGTAGTCCCACGGCGAACGCAGCAGTACGGCATCGAAACGATCCCAACTCACGGTGGGGTCGTCCCATGCCAGCGCTTGCGCCGAAAGTCCGGCCTTGGCGCAGGCGGCCAGCAGAGAAGGCATGTCGTCGTCGAGGCCGGTAGCGGCGATGGCGGTGGCTAAGGCGATACGGGTCATCCCCGAATTCTAGCGTGTCGTTATTGCTGCCATTGCCCGAAAGTCCGGTGCCGCGCGAAGCCCGGGCGGGCTAAAATGCCGTTGTCCAGCAACGGAGCCGTTCCATGGGTGATGCCGCACGCAGCAAGAACAAGGTCCAGGCAAGCGCAGAACAAGCGCTGCGGGACGTGGTCGCCGACGGCCAGACGCTCGCGGTCGGCGGGTTCGGCCTGTGCGGCATTCCCGAAGCGCTGATCGCGGCTTTGCGCGACAGCGGCGTCAAGGGTTTGACGGTGATCTCCAACAACGCAGGCGTCGACGGCTTCGGCTTGGGACTGCTGCTGGAAACGCGGCAGATCAAGAAAATGATCTCGTCCTACGTCGGCGAGAACAAAGAGTTCGAGCGCCAATTCCTGTCCGGCGAACTCGAGCTCGAGTTCAATCCGCAAGGCACGCTCGCCGAGCGGCTGCGCGCGGGCGGCGCCGGCATTCCCGCGTTCTTCACCCGCACCGGCTACGGCACGGTGGTGGCCGAAGGCAAGGAGACGCGCGAATTCGACGGCCATCATTACGTGATGGAGACCGCGCTCAAGGCCGACGTGTCGCTGGTCAAGGCGTGGAAAGCCGACAAGTCCGGCAATCTGGTGTTCCGCAAGACCGCGCGCAACTTCAATCCAGCGGTGGCGATGGCCGGCAAGGTCTGCATCGCCGAAGTGGAGGAAGTGGTCGAAGTCGGCGCGATCGATCCCGACCACGTGCACCTGCCCGGCATCTACGTGGACGCCATCGTCCATAACCCGAATCCGGAAAAGCGGATCGAACAGCGCACCGTGCGCGCCGCCTGACATCGAGGAACCGACATGCCCTGGACCCGCGACCAAATGGCGCAGCGCGCCGCGCAGGAACTCACCGACGGCGCCTACGTCAATCTCGGCATCGGCCTGCCGACGCTGGTGGCCAACTTCATCCCCGATGGCATGGACGTCTGGTTGCAGTCCGAAAACGGGCTGCTCGGCATCGGCCCGTTCCCGACCGAAGCCGAAGTGGACGCCGATCTGATCAACGCCGGCAAGCAGACCGTCACCGCACGCAAGGGCGCCAGCTATTTCGGCAGCCACGACAGTTTCGCCATGATCCGCGGCGGCCACATCGATCTGGCGATCCTCGGCGCGATGCAGGTCACCGACAAAGGCGATCTCGCCAACTGGATGGTGCCCGGCAAGATGGTCAAGGGCATGGGCGGCGCGATGGATCTGGTCGCCGGCGTCAAGCGCGTCGTGGTGCTGATGGAACACACCGCCAAGAACGGCGAGCACAAGATCCTGCCCGAATGCACGCTGCCGCTGACCGGCGTGGGCGTGGTCAATCGGATCATCACCGAACTCGCCGTGATGGATGTGACCGAAGACGGGCTGGTGCTGGTCGAGACCGCGCCGGGCATCAGCGCCGAAGAATTGCGCGAGAAGACCGGAACGCCCTTCCGCAGCTGAAAGGTGAACAGGCGGTAATCGCGAACTAGCGCACAATTCGCTGCCGCCGGCGTCATGTTCAGGCGGCCGTCGCGATAGGTCTGGCTCAATACCCTGTCCAAAGTTAGGATGAATCGTATGGATACTGACCGTATCCTGTGGACGTTCATCCGGGGGGTAGTGCAGTCGTGATATCCAGATTCGTAATGGTTGCGGCCCTGTTGGGCCTGCTGGTGGGCTGCACTTCAGATTGGGATCCGGGCAAGGCAGGCAGATTCGGTGCCGCCGGCGACGACGGAGTTCCGCAGAGCGCCGATGGGATCGCGCGCATCGCATCGGCGTCGCGCGCCGCGGCTCTGGCGGGCTCGAGCCCATTCGCATCCTTGCCCGATCGTGGTGCGCTGATGGCCTACGACCGCGGCGCCAAGCCTCGCATCGGCGGCGCCTATCGTGCCTACTCGGTGCGCTTGAGCGAGGAACACGCCCTCAAGGCGGCCCGCGACGGCGGACAGATAAAGCTGGTGGCACCCAATGGCGAGCCGATCGATTTGGCTTACGAGCGCCATATCGAGCACCCGGACGGCAACTGGACCTGGATAGGCCGCGACGCCAGCGGAGCGGATGCGGTCATCACCTTCGGCGCCAAGGCGGTCTTCGGCAGCATTCCTTTCGATGGCCAGGAATCGTTGCGCCTGACGATGGCCGGCGGCCGTTCCTGGTTGGTGGAAACCGATAGCGACAAGGTGGTGGATGCCGACCATGCGGCGATGCGCGCCTCCGGCAAGCCTGATTTCTTCATCCCGCCCAAAATGGCCATCGGTGCGGCGGCCGATAAGGCCACCGCAGCGGCTTCGCAGGAACCCGTATCCGCGGCCGCGGCGGCGGCGGCCCAGACCACGGTCGACGTATTGCTCGGCTACACCAACGGTTTCGCGTCCGCGTACGGCGGCCAGTCGCAGGCCGTTACCAGGCTCAACAATCTCGTCGACATCGCCAATCAGGCCTATACCAACAGCGCGGTCGATGCACGGCTGCGCCTGGTCGGCACGGTCGCCGTCAATTACACCGACGCCACCGACAATGGCGATGCCCTGGAAAAGCTGAGCGGCTTCAACAATAGCGGGCCGATCACGCCCGATCCGGCCTTCGCCGGTTTGCGCACCGCGCGCAACACGCTCGGCGCCGACCTGGTCGCGCTGGTGCGCGATTTCCGCACGCCCGAGAACGCCGGCTGCGGCATCGCCTGGCTCATCGGCGGCGGCCAAACCCCGATCGTGCAAGGGGACGCTCCGTATGGCTATTCGGTCGTCAGCGACGGCTCGGACGTGGACGAGGGCGACGGCAACACCTATTTCTGCCGGGACGAATCGCTAGCGCACGAATTCGGCCACAACATGGGTCAGGCGCACAATGCCGAGGATAGTTCCAGCGCGGGCACGCACGCCTATTCCTATGGCTATCGCGAAGCCTCAACGAGCGGTTTTTATACGGTGATGGCGTATCGCCTGGCCGGCAGCAGCCAGTTCGCCATCCGCCATTTCGCCAATCCGGCCGTGCAGTACGACGGACGCGCGACGGGCGTGGCCAACACCGCGGACAACGCGCGCAGCATGAACCAGTCGATGCCGATCGTGGCGACCTTCCGCGCCTCCGTGGTCGGTCCAGGGTTGCCGGACGACATCAACGGAGACGGCAAGTCAGACCTGTTCTGGCATAACTACACGCAACAAAGCCTGCGGGTTTGGAAGATGAACGGCACCGGCATCTCTTATGGTCCGGTCAACACGGTCACTGCCTTTGTGGCCAAAGGGCTCGGCGATTTCAACGCAGACGGCGTGGCCGACATGATTTGGGCTACCGCTGGCGGCACCGAACTGTGGCGTTGGCAAGGCAAGTCCGATGCGACATTCACCGCGGCCAAATTGCGCAGCTATCCCACCGGCTGGGAGCTGGCAGGCGTCGGCGACGCGCACGGAGACGGTGCGGACGATCTGTTCTGGCACAATCCAACCACCGGACAGTTGCGGGTGTGGAAGCTGAGCAGCGGGCTGAGTTATGGCCCGGTCAACAATGTCGGAGCGCTTACCGCATACGCCACAGGCGATCTCGATGGCGACGGCAAAACAGATCTGGTTTGGATCGACAATGCCAAGACCCAGGTGCTGTTGTGGCGCAGCAAGGGCGACGGCACATTCACCCAGGTCCTGATCCGGTCCTTCCCGGGCAGCGGATGGAGCCTGATAGGGGCCGGCGACGCAAATGGAGATGGAAAGACCGATCTGTTCTGGCACAACCCAGGCTTGAACAGGTTGCAGGTATGGCGCATGAATAGTGCGCAGGTCACTTATGGTCCGCAGATTACTATCGGAGACTACACCACCGATGCCGTTGGCGATTACAACGGCGATGGTTTGGCGGACGTCATCCTGCACGACAATGCGCGTACGCAGTTGCTGATGTGGCAGGGACAGGCCAACGGCACTTACGTATCCAGCGTGCTGCGATCGTATCCGACGGGATGGGGCCTGCTAAATTCGAGGCCTTATCGCTGATGAGCCTTATCGGAGGCGGGGTCAAAGGTTCTGGTAATTCGGACCGGCCCCGCCTTCCGGGGTCACCCAGTTGATGATTTCGTACGGATCCTTGATGTCGCAGGTCTTGCAGTGCACGCAATTGGCGGCGTTGATCTGCAACCGTTTGCCGGCGCCGTCGTCGACGATCTCGTAGACGGCGGCCGGGCAAAAGCGCGTGCACGGGTTGCCGTATTCCTCGGTGCAGCGGGTGACGCACAGGTCGGTGTCGGCGACGCGCAGGTGCACCGGCTGGTCCTCGTCGTGCTCGGTGGCCGCGTAGTAGACGCCCTGCAGGCGGTCGCGCGGCGGCAGTTCGCGTTGCACGTAATCGCGTTTGGGCGTTTCGTGCTCGCCCAGTTTCTCGAGCGAAGACCAGTCGGGCTTGTTCTTCAGCGTCCAAGGCGACAGGCCGGCGGTGACGGTTTCCCAGGCCGCGTTCAACATCCCGAACCACAGGCCGCGCTTGAAGGCCGGCTTGATGTTGCGCACTTTGCGCAATTCCTTCATCGCTTCCGATGCGCGCAGCTTGGCGTCGAAACCTGCCGCATCCAGCGACGCCGCCAGGTGTTCAGCGGCGAGCATGCCGCTGCGGATCGCCTGGTGCGTGCCTTTGATCTTGGGCACGTTCAACAAGCCGGCGGTATCGCCGATCAGCAGCGCGCCGGGCATTTCGGTCTTGGGCAACGACTGCCAGCCGCCGGTGACGATCGCGCGCGCGCCGGCCGATAGCACGCTGCCGCCTTCGAGCAGCGGCTTGATGGTCGGGTGGTTCTTCCACTGCTGGAAGGCTTCCCAGGGTTTGTAATCGGGGTCCTGGTAGTCGAGCCCGCTGATGTAGCCCAGCGCGATGCGGTCCTTGTCCAAGTGGTAGAGGAAGCTGCCGCCATAGATCCGGTTGTCGGCCGGCCAGCCGAAGCTGTGCACGATCTTGCCCGGCGACACGCGCCCGGCCGGCACCTGCCACAGTTCCTTGATGCCGATCGAATAGCCCTGCGGATCGCTGTCCGCATCCAGCTTGAAGCGCTTCACCATTCGCTTGGTCAGATGTCCGCGCGCGCCCTCGGCCAGCACGGTGACCTTGGCGCGGATGTCGATGCCCGCGGTGTAGCCCGGCTTGTGCGAACCGTCCTTGGCCACGCCCATGTCGCCGATGCGCACGCCGACGACTTTGCCGTCGGCGTCGTGCAAGGTTTCCGAGGCCGCGAAGCCGGGATAGATCTCCACGCCCAGCGCTTCGGCCTGCGGCGCCAGCCATGCGCACAGCGCGCCCAGGCTGACGATGAAATTGCCTTTGTTGTGCATGCCGGGCGGGATCGGCAGTTTGTGCTCGCCGGTCTTGGTCAGCAGCCAGAATTCGTCTTCGGTGGCGGGCACGCAGATCGGCGGCGGCGCGTCGCGCCAGCCGGGCAGCAACGCGTCCAGCGGTCCGGGTTCGATCACCGCGCCGGACAGGATGTGCGCACCGATGGTCGCGCCTTTCTCGATCACGCAGACCGACAGGTCCGGATTGAGCTGCTTGAGCCGGATCGCGAACGATAGGCCGGACGGGCCGGCGCCGACGGCGACCACGTCGTATTCCATGACATCGCGTTCGGCCTCGGGCGGGGTAATCGCGTCCGTGTTCATGGGTTCGTCGTTCTCGCTCATGCTGGCAGCCCGGCTTGCATGGCCGCGATTGTCGCGTTTTTGGCGTGAAGGCGGCAAATGGCGGTCTGGGCGGCTCTGCGATAGCGGTGTTTGTAGGAGCGGCTTTCGTGGGAGCGGCTTCAGCCGCGAGCTCTTGGAGTCGCGGCCATGTCCGAAAAGCTCGCGGCTGAAGCCGCTCCCACGAAAGCGCTCGCACAAAAGCGGATGCATGCTAGCGTCGCGCCATGCCGTTGACGCCGCTGCCACTGACCGGTGCCGATCTCGCATTCGATCCGCACTGGTTGGATGGCGATCAGGCGCAGACGCTTTTCGACGAACTGCGCAAAGCGGTGCCATGGGAAACCCACCGCATCCGCCTGTTCGGCCGCGAGGTCGATTCGCCGCGCTTGAGTTGCTGGATCGGCGACCCGGACGCGGTCTACACCTATTCGGGGACGCGTTTCGTGCCGCGGCCCTGGCCCGATGTTTTGCGGCCGGTCCGCGAGCGCCTGTCGCTCGAACTGGGCGTGGATTTCAATAGCGCGCTGGCCAATCTCTATTGCGACGGCAGCGACTCGATGGGTTGGCATAGCGACAGCGAAACCGAATTGGGTCCGCAGCCGACCATCGCATCGGTGAGCCTGGGCGCGACGCGACGGTTCGCGCTGAAGCAGCGCCGCGATCCCTCGGTGAAGCTCGCGGTCGATTTGCCGCCCGGCGGCCTGCTGGTGATGCGCGGCGATACGCAGGCGAACTACCGGCATGCGTTGCCGCGCACCGCCAGGCCGATCGGTGCGCGGATCAACCTCACTTTTCGCAGGATATTTTCGGACTGATCGCAAGAGCGGCTTTCGTGGGAGCGGCTTCAGCCGCGAGCTCTTGGGGTCGCAGCTATGTCCGAAAAGCTCGCGGCTGAAGCCGCTCCCACGAAAGCCGCTCTTGCGAAAGCTGCTCCCACAAAGCTGCTCCCACAAAGCTAGCGCACGCGTCCGTCGCTGTGGATGCGGATATGGTCTTCGCCCGAGGTCAACGCCCAGCCGTCGATGTCGCGCGCGAGCTGCGCCAGCGCAGGTTCGAACGCAGCGGCCGCGTCCTGCACGGCCGTGCTGGCCGCGGGTTGCGTCGCCAGGAAAGTGCGCGAAGCCACCACCTGCTGGTCGATGCTGTGCAGCAGCTTCGCATTGACCTCGATGGTGGCCGCCGGTGTCGCGCCGCCGGCGTAATCGGCTTCGAAGCGGCGCAAATCCATCACCAGTTTGAAATCCGCGGCGATGCCGCTGCCCTGGCGCGCGACGGCGCGGATCTTGCCGGAGTCCTCCAGACCGCGCAGCACCGCATCCTCCAGCATGTCGGTCGGCGTCTTCGCCCAGCTCGCGCCGCGGTAGACCTGGATTTCGCCGGGCGTCGGCCGCACCGCGATGCGCAAGGTGTCGCTCATCCGCGCGGCCGTGGCCGGCGCGATGGCCAGTTGCCAGGTCACGTTGGGCCAGCTTGGATCGGCCTGGATGCGCGGATCGGGCGCATAGATGCTGGCGCGATCACGGGGCGAGCCGCTGCCGAGGATCGAGCATCCGCTCAACGACAAACCTGCAAGGGATACCAACGCCGCGCAGGCGATCGCTTTGGCCAATCTCGAATCCAGAATCCCTAATCCCGTATTCATTTCGGTTCGAACTCCTTGGGGGCGTCGCGGCCGAGCAGGTAACGCGCGGGGTTGGCATCGAGGCGGTCGCTGACCCGGCGCAGATCGCGGATCAACGAACGCAGCTCGCCCAACGTCGGACCGAGCTGGCCCAATCCGTCGCTGGCGAAACTGTTGATGGCCGTGCGGTTCTCGCTGAGGATGTTGTTGGCGCCGTTGGCGGCCGAATCCAATCGTGTGAGCGTGCTGTCGAGCTTGGCGATCAGGCCCGGCAGCTTCTGCACCAGTTCGCGGTCTACGTTGTTGACCGCGCGGTCGGTGGTGGCCAGCGTCTTGGACAATTGTTCGCTCGACTGGCGCGCGTTGACGATCAGTGCGCGCAGATCCTCGCGCTGGTCGGCGATCGAGCCGGTCAGCGATTCGATGTTCTCCAGTGTCGCGGCGATGCGCTTGACGTTCTGTTCGCTCAGCACCTGGTCCAAGCGCTCGACCAATCGGTTGGCGGTGTCGGCGATGTTCTGCAGCGCCGATGGCGCGGCGCGGATCACCGGCACTTCGCGGCCCAGCGTCTCGCGCAGCGGCGGGCTGCGCGGGTCGCCGCCGGTGAGCTGGATGATCGGGCTGCCGGTCAGGCTGGTCATCGACAGCTTGGCGGTGGTGTCGGTCTTCACCGGCGCATCGGCCTGCAGCTTGAGCCGCGCGATCACCTGACGCGGATCGTTCGGCGCCAGCCGCAGTTCCTGCACTGTCCCGACCGCGATGCCGTTGTACTGCACGCTGCTGCCTTCGGTGAGGCCGGTCACCGGTTCGTTGAAGATCACGTCGTACTCGCGGAAGCTTTTCTCCGACGAGTATTTGGCGGCCCACAGCGCGAACAGCAGGCCGAAGATCGCCACCGCGATGGTGAAAGCGCCGATCAGCACGTAATTGGCTTTGGTTTCCATCGTTACATCGCCTGTGTCTGAGGTTGCCCGCCGTTGCGGGCTTCGCGTTCGCGGGCATCCTGCGCCGCGCGCGCGCGCGGGCCGTGGAAATATTCATGGGCCCAGGGGTGGTCCAGTTTTTCGACTTCCGCCATCGGCGCCACGGCGATCACCTTGCGGTCGGCCAATACCGCGATCCGATCGCAGATAGCGTATAGCGTGTCGAGATCGTGTGTGATCAGGAACACGGTCAGCCCCAGCGCCTGTTGCATCGTCTTGATCAGTTGGTCGAAAGCGGCCGCGCCGATCGGGTCCAGGCCGGCGGTGGGCTCGTCCAGGAACAGCAGCGGCGGGTCCAACGCCAGCGCGCGCGCCAGCCCGGCGCGCTTGCGCATGCCGCCTGACAGCTGCGACGGCAGCTTGTTCAGCGCATCGGCCGGCAGGCCCGACAGTTTCACCTTCAGCAGCGCCAGTTCGTAGCGCAGCGAGTCGGGCATGTGCGGGTAGTACTCCTTCAGCGGCACCTGCACGTTCTCGCCGACGGTCAGCGACGAGAACAGCGCGCCGTCCTGGAACAGCACGCCGGTGTTGCGTTCGATGTGACGGCGGTCTGCGGCGTCTTCCGACCGCGCATCCACGCCCAATACTTCGATTTTCCCTTCGTCCGGCCGGCGCAGCGCCAGGATCGAGCGCATCAGCACCGACTTGCCGGTACCCGAACCGCCGACCACGCCGAGGATCTCGCCGCGGCGCACGTCCAGGTCCAGTCCGTCGTGCACGACCTGCTCGCCGAAGCGGTTGACCAGCCCGCGCACGGAGACGATCGGTTCGTCGTTGTCGTCGTGATGCGCCATCACCAGCCCATCTGCATGTACCAGATCGCGGCGATCGCATCGAGCACGATCACCAGCGAAATCGTCTGCACCACGCTGGACGTGGTGCGTTCGCCCACCGACTGCGCGGTGCCTTGCACCTGCAGACCTTCCAGGCAGCCGATCAAAGCGATCAGCAGGGCGAAGATCGGCGCCTTCGACAAACCCACCCACATGTGCCGCATCTGGAACGTGTCCTGCATGCGCGCCAAATACGCCTGCGGCGGGATGTCCAGGCTGAAAGCGCCGACCGTGAGGCCGCCGGCCAAACCGGACACCATCGCGATGAAGGTCAGCAGCGGCAGCATGATCAGCAACGCGATCACGCGCGGCAGCACCAGCAGGTCGATGGGGTCCAGGCCCAACGTACGGATCGCGTCGACTTCTTCGCGGCTGACCATCGCGCCGATCTGCGCGGTGAACGCGCTGGCGGTGCGGCCGGCCAGGATGATCGCGGTCAGCAACACGCCGAATTCGCGCAGGAAAGCGATGCTGACCAGCTCGACCACGAAAATGGTCGCGCCGAAATCGGCCAGGATGTTGGAACCCAGGAACGCGATCACCGCGCCGACCAGGAACGACAGCAGCACCACCAGCGGCACGGCATCCAGGCCGACCTGTTCCATATGGAAGACGGTCGCGGTCAGCCGGAAGCGGCGCGGCTCCTTGAACATCCGCACCATCTTGGCCAGGTTCTCGCCCATGAAACTGACCAGCGCGACGATTTCGTTCCAGTTGTCCTGCACCGCCATGCCCAGGCGGGCGAGGGCGGCTTCGAAACCGTAGTCGCGCTTCTTGCGTGGGCGGTCGTCGGCGACGTCCTCGATGGCGGCGACCAGGGCCTGATGGTCGTCGCGGAACTTGATCGCGTCGTAGTCCAGCCCGCGGCGGCGCAGGAAGCGCAACAGCAGCAGCACGCCGGCCGAGTCGAGGCGTTCGATGGTGCTGGCGTCCAGCGACTTGGCGTCCTCGGGCGCACCGCGCAAAGCCTCGGCGACGTGGCCGGCGAAGCGCAGCGTCCAGCGGCCGCGCAGGCGCAGGCGGCTGGCGTCGTTTTCGTCGACGACGATCTGCGGCGCTTCATTGGCGGTGGAGTGGGGCATTCCGGGCGGAGTTTCCCATGCGCGGCGTGAATACGGCTATCCGCCCCCGGTCGGGCTGCGTCCCTGTACGCGGGCATGCGATCCTGTCGCTTTCCCGCTTTCGGACCGGCCGCTAGTGTCGATCTTTTCTCCCGCCAGCGAGCGCTACGCGGCGCGCGTCGAATTCGTGGTCGATCTGGCCGGCCGGCTGCACAGCTACGGCACCACCGCGCAACGCCTCGAAGCCGCCGTGGTGGCGGTCGCGCACCGGCTGAAGCTGGATTGCGAGCCGTGGTCCAACCCGACCGGCATGATCCTGTCGTTCAGCGATCCGTCGCGGCCGCCGGGCGATACCGACACGACCCGCGTGATCCGCCTGGCGCCCGGCCAGACCGATCTCTACAAGCTGTGCGAGGCCGACCGCATCGCCGAAGAGGTGATGGACGGACGCATGGATCTGGCCGGGGGCCAGGCGGCGCTGCAGAAGCTGGATCGCCTGCCCAGCGCGCGCTGGCGGGCGATGCAGATGTTCGCGTTCGGTCTGGCGGCGGCGGCGGTGGCCGGTCTGTTGCGGCTGCCCTGGCTGGATATCGCCACCGCGGGCCTGACCGGTCTGTGCATCGGTGCGCTGGAGCAATGGTCGGAGTCGCGGCCACGGCTGAAGGAGGCCAGCGATGCGATCGCGGCGATGCTGGCCAGCGCCATCGCGATCCTGGTGGCGGCCTACGTCGGGGCTTTGAATCTGAACACGGTGATCATTGCGGCGCTGATCGTGTTGCTGCCCGGTCTGGCGCTGACCAATGCGGTCAACGAATTGGCCAGCCAGCATTTGGTCTCGGGCACGGCGCGTTTCGCCGGTGCGCTGATGACGGTCCTCAAGCTGGCGATCGGCACGATGATCGCGCTGACGGTAGCGCAGTTGCTGGGCATCGAGCCGGCGGTGCGCAGTCTGCGGCCGCAGCCGGCATGGGTGGAAGGCGGCGCGCTGGTGCTGGCGGCGTATGCGTTCGCGGTGTTGTTCCGTGCGCATCGCCGCGATTATCCGATCGTGATGCTGGCGGCGGCCACCGGTTATCTGGTGTCGCGATTCGCGGGCGATGCTTGGGGTAGTCCGGTCGGCATCTTCCTGGCGGCGTTGACGTTGACCGCCGCCGGCAATGCGTACGCGCGCTGGGGCCAGCGGCCCGGTGCGCTGATCCGGGTGCCGGGCATCATCATGCTGGTGCCGGGCAGCACGAGTTTGCGCGGGCTGTTGAGCCTGATCCAGCAGCAGAATCCGGATGTGGGGCAGGCGGCGATGATGACGGTGCTCAACATCCTGCTGGCATTGATCGCGGGTCTGCTGATCGGCAATCTGCTGGTGCCGGCCCGTCGCAATCTCTGACGCCCAGCTCGAAGAGCGAAGCCCGACTCGTTCTGCTTTGTAGAGCGGGGCTTGCCACGCTGCTCTTTGCTCTCAAGCCGTCATCCCGGCGAACGCCGGACTGCGTAGGCCGAAGGCCGAAGCGAACATCTGCAGATGGCCCGAAGGGCGAGCGAAGCGAGTAATCCAGGCTCGCGTCCTTATGGGTAGCTGCGACGCGACTCGCGCCATGGATAAACGCTTCCGGCTGCGCCGGGTCACTTTCTTTGTTGGCCCAAAGAAAGTAACCAAAGAAAGGGCCTGAACTGCGGTGCGATTCGTCGCGACTGCAAGGTCCGTCGGCGGCCTAGCTTCCGTCGTAGGTGAACTTCTTACGCAGGTATTAGATTTTGATTCGTCGTATATGGGTGACGTGGCTTTTGCGGATTGGCGCTAATCCATAGCAAAGGCAGTGGAGCAAGCTCCGCTTCACGAATGTAGGTGCGAATTCATTCGCACGCCCTTGAATGCGTCGAAAAGCGTGCGAATGAATTCGCAGCTACGAAAGCAAGGGCAGCGGAGCAAGCTCCGCTCTACAGAGAGCGGAGCGATTTGGCGTATGGTCAGCCGGCTAGCTTGGCGAATAGCGCCGCGCGATCCAGGTTTTCCGACTCGCCGGCATTGCGCGCGCGATATTCGAACGTACCCGCCGCCAAGCCGCGCTCGGACACCACTACGCGGTGCGGGATGCCGATCAGTTCGATGTCGGCGAACATCGCGCCGGGGCGCAGGCCGCGGTCGTCGAGCACCGTTTCGATGCCGGCGCCGTTCAATTCGGCGTACAACGCTTCCGCGGCGGCAGCGACATTCGCGTCGTTCTTCGGATTGATCACGCACACCGCCACGCGCCACGGCGCCATCGGCTCGGGCCAGAGGATGCCGGCGTCGTCGTAGTTCTGCTCGATCGCCGCGGCCACGATGCGGCTCACGCCGATGCCGTAGCAACCCATCGACATCACGGCCGCCTTGCCGTTCTCGTCGAGCACGGTCGCGTTCATCGCTTCGGCGTATTTGCGGCCGAGCTGGAACACATGCCCCACCTCGATCCCGCGCGCCAGGCGCAGCTCGCCGCCGTCGATGGCGCGATCGCCTTCGACTACGTTACGTATGTCCGCCACGATTTCCGGTTCGGGCAAATCGCGGCCCCAGTTGACGCCGGCGGTGTGGAAGTCGGCTTCGTTGGCGCCGACCACGAAATCGGCCATGGCGGCGACTTCGCGATCCGCGATCACGCGCACGGCCTTCTTGGCGCCGATCGGGCCGAGGAAACCAGGCTCGCTGCCCAGGTATTCGACGATTTCAGCCTCGGTGGCCAAACGGTAGTCGCTCAGACCCGGCACTTTGCGCAGCTTGATTTCGTTGACGGCATGGTCGCCGCGGACCAGCGCGAGCACGAAGCCGTCGTCCGTCATCACCGCCACGGACTTCACCGTGCGCGCCAGCGCGATGCCGAGCAATGCGGCGACGTCCTCGCAGGTCTTCTGCGTCGGCGTGTCGACCTTGCGCATCGCTTCGCCCGCTGCGGGACGCGCGCCCGGCGCGGCGGCCTGCGCGGCCTCGATATTGGCCGCGTAATCCGAGCCGGTGGAGAACGCGATCGCGTCTTCGCCCGAGTCGGCCAGCACGTGGAATTCCTGCGAGGCGTCGCCGCCGATCGCGCCGGAATCGGCCTGCACCGCGCGGAACTTCAGGCCCAGACGGGTGAAGATGCGGCTGTAGGTCGTGTGCATGTTCTGATACTCGCGGACCAGATCCTCGTCGGTCAGGTGGAACGAGTACGCGTCCTTCATGAGGAATTCGCGCGCGCGCATCACGCCGAAGCGCGGACGGATCTCGTCGCGGAATTTGGTCTGCACCTGGTAGAAGTTCACCGGCAGCTGCTTGTAGCTGGACAGCTCGCCGCGGGCGAAATCGGTGATCACTTCCTCGGCGGTGGGCGCGTAGCAGTACTCGGCGTCCTTGCGGTCCTTGATCTTGAGCAGTTGGCCGCCGAACTTTTGCCAGCGGCCGGTCTCTTCCCACAGCTCGCGCGGCTGGATGGTCGGCATCAGCACTTCGACCGCGCCGGCGCGGTTCATCTCCTCGCGGACGATGCGCTCGACCTTGCGCAGCACGCGCAGGCCCAGCGGCGACCACGTGTACAGGCCGGCGGCCAGCTTGCGCAGCATGCCGGCGCGCAGCATCAGCCGATGGCTGACGATTTCGGCGTCGGCCGGGGTTTCCTTGGTGGTGTGCAAGTGGAATTGCGACAGGCGCATCGGTGCGGCTTCATGGAACGGGGCCTGGCATTGTGCCATGCAGCAAGCGTGTCGCTGGAATGGGAAGAGCGTAGCCCGGGTAAGCGCAGCGCACCCGGGACCACGTCGCGGCGTGTTTTCCCGGGTGCGCTGCGCTTACCCGGGCTACGTCCTGGCCTGCGTCTATTCGCGGCTGCCGTCGACTTTCATGCCCGGCTGCGGGTTCATGTCGATCTTCTTGTACTTGCGGCCTTTCGGCGGCTTGTCGGTGAGTTGCACGACGCCGTCGGCGTCGACCCATCGGTACAGCACGGGTCTGGCGTCCTCGGCATTGGCCGCGGCCGCGCGTTCTGCGCGGGACTGTTTGCGGGCCGCTTCTTCCGGCGTATCGCGCGACAGCCACCAGGCCAGGCCGATGCCGACGGCCAGCCCGGCAAGGAGGGCCCAAGCGAGACGCATGGCTCAGCGCGCTCCGGCGGTCAGGGTTTGGCGGGCGCGGCGCTGCAGTTGGCTTTCAGCGTGGCTTCGGCCAGTGCGGCCTGGTCTGCGCGTTCGGTGTCGCTCAGCGACCGATCCGGCTTGCCGTCGCCGTTGCTGTCGATCTGAACGCCGCCCTTGCCCTGCAGCAGTTTCAGATTGGCGCGCGCCGTGGTGCATTGCGCGTCTTCGGCGGGCACGGCAGCGGCGGTGGTTGCGGCGATGCTGGCGCCGTTATTGCTGACGGCCCGCGTCTGATAGGCGCCGCTCGGCGGCGGGGTGCTGGAGTAATGGGTGACGCCGTTGGCGTCCTTCCACTGGTAGGCCGATTGCGCCGAGACGGCACCGGCGGCCAGGGCCAGCATCATTCCTAAGGCCAGACGTTGCATGCGGGGTTCCTGCGGGGGACGGATAGGGCGGGGATTGCAGCACCGCGGCCTGGCGGGCGCAAGTCGGGTCGGTCACAGCTTCGGCACGCGGCCGAGCGGCTACACTTTGGTTATGACCGAATCCTTACCGCCCCGCCCGCGGTCGCGCAGCATCTACCTGCTGCCGAACCTGTTCACCACCGGCGGCCTGTTCGCCGGCTTCTTCGCGATCATCGCCGCCTCGCAGGGCCGTTACGAGGCCGCCTGCGTGGCGATCTTCGTGGCGGCGATCCTGGACGGCATCGACGGCCGCGTAGCGCGCCTGACCAATACCCAGAGCGAATTCGGCGTGCAGTACGACTCGCTGGCCGATCTGGTCAGCTTCGGTATGGCCCCGGCGCTCGTGATGTACCACTGGGCGTTGGCGTCGCTGAAGCTCGACGGGCTGACCGCCGGCCGGATCGGCTGGCTGGCCGCCTTCCTGTACGCCGCCTGCGCCGCGCTGCGCCTGGCGCGCTTCAACAGCCAGGTGGCTCAGGTCGACAAGCGCTGGTTCATCGGTCTGGCCAGCCCGGCGGCGGCCGGGCTGATGGCCAGTTTCGTCTGGACCTGCCACGACCTGGGCCTGACCGGCGAGGAACTGCGCTACGCCGCGATCGCCGTATCGGTGGTCGCCGGGCTGCTGATGGTCAGCCGCCTGCGCTACAACAGCTTCAAAGGCAGCGGCAGCGGACCGAAGTCCGATCGGGTGCCGTTCTTCGCGCTGCTGATCGCGGTGGCGGTGCTGATCGCGCTGTGGATCGATCCGCCCAAGACGCTGCTGGTCGCGGCCGGCCTGTATGCGCTATCCGGACCGGTGTTCTGGTTCAAGCGACGCCGGCTCGCATCGGTGGAGCCGCAGCATTGAGTTGGGATGCGTTCCAACGCGATGCGCTCGATGCGCTCGGCCACACGCTCTACCGACTGGGCGGCGGCGAAGCGCCGCCGGCGCTCGATCCGGCCGCGATGACGGCGCTGCAGCGCGCGGTGCTGCGTGCGGCCGATCGTCGTGATCCCGGCGACGCCGAGCTGCAGCTCCTGCTGACCGCCGCGCAGCGCCTGCGCGCCGACTCCGCGGCCAAGCGCGCGCTGTGGCCGCGGCTGCGCGCACTGCGGCGAGGCGCGGACAGATGAGTGCGGTCGCCGTCGATGCCGACTCCGGCGCTAACGCCGCACTGCGGCCGATGCGCGAGGATGATCTGGATGCGGTGATCGCGATCGAGCAACGCGCGTACCCGTTCCCATGGACGCGCGGTATCCTGCGCGACTGCCTGCGCGCCGACTATCCGGCCTGGGTGCTGATCGAGCGCGAAAAGATCATCGGTTACGGCGTACTCAGCATCGCCGCCGACGAGGCGCACATCCTCAACATCTGCACCGCACCCGAAGCGCAGGGCCGCGGCCACGGCCGCCGGCTGTTGCGCTCGCTGCTGCAGATCGCGCGCGGGCGCGGCGTGCGGCGCATGTTCCTGGAAGTGCGGCCGTCGAATCCGCACGCGATCGCGCTGTACCACGATGAAGGCTTCAACGAGATCGGCCGCCGGCCGCGCTACTACCCGGCCAAGGACGGGCGCGAGGATGCGTTGGTGATGGCCATGGAGTTATTCGCCGATCAATAGTCGAGCTTTTGTGGGGGCGGCTTCAGCCGCGAGCTCTTGGTGCTTTTGTCATCCCTCGCGAAGCGAGGGATCTGCTATCGCGGCGGCTTGCGTGAAGCAGATCCCTCGCTTCGCTCGGGATGACAGTAAAAGGGGATCCGCGATTAATGCGGCTCCCATAACGATCGCGGATCAGAGGCGCGCGCGCTGCGCGGTGAGGGCTTCGAGCTGCGCGGTCCAATCGGTCAGGCGCTGGCGTTCCTGCTCCACCACCGCGGCCGGCGCGTTGCTCACGAAGGTTTCGCTGGCCAGCTTGTTTTCCGACTTGGCCTTCTCCCCGCCGACGCGCTTGATTTCCTTGTCCAGGCGCGTGCGCTCGGCGTCGAGATCGACCAGGCCTTCCAGCGGCACGAACAATTTCAGGTCGCCGACGAGCGCGGGAGCGGCCGGCGGCGGATCGCCTGCGATCGTTTCGATGCCTTCCAGCCGGTTGAGGAATTTCAGCTGCGAAGAAAAACGCTCGAGGCGCACGGCATCGTTCGACGATCCGTCCCGCACCAGCAGATTGACGGTCCGGGTGGGCGACACGCCGAGCTCGCTGCGGATGCGGCGCAGCGCGGAGACCATCTGCTTGAGCCATTCGATATCGTCTTCGGCCCGCGCGAAATCCTGCGCGCCGAACTCGCCGGTCTGCGGATACGGGCGCAGCGAAATCGTGGCGTCGTCGATACCCAGTTTCGGCGCGACCTGCCGCCACAATTCCTCGGTGACGAACGGGATCAGCGGATGCAGCAGGCGCAGCAGCGCTTCCAGCACGTGGAGCAAGGTGTGGCGCGTGCTGTCGGCAGCGGCCTTGTCCTCGCCCTGCAAAGCGGGTTTGGCCAATTCCACGAACCAGTCGCAGAATTCGTTCCACGCGAATTCGTACAAAGCCTGCGCGAGCAGGTCGAAGCGGTAGTTGGCGAAATGCACCTGCGCCTCGGCGGATACTTTCGCCAAGCGCGACAGGATCCAGCGTTCGGCGTCGGTCTGCGGTTGCTGGCGGTTTCCTTCTCCCGTCGGGAGAAGGTGGTCCGAAGGACCGGATGAGGGTTCGGCGCGAGCGCGAAGCTCAAGGTGCTCCGTACCCCCATCCGTCGCTTCGCGCCACCTTCCCCCGGCGGGGGAAGGAACAACGAAGCCGTCGGTATTCATCAGCACGAACCGGCTCGCATTCCACAGCTTGTTGCAGAAATTCTTGTAGCCCTCGGCGCGGCCCAGATCGAACTTGATGTCGCGGCCGGGGCCGGCCAGCGCGGCCATGGTGAAGCGCAGCGCATCGGCGCCGTGGGCGGCGATGCCGTTCGGGAATTCCTTGCGGGTGGCCTTCTCGATCTTCTCGGCCATCTTCGGCTGCATCAGGCCGGTGGTGCGCTTGCTCAGCAGTTCTTCGAGCGTGATGCCGTCGATGATGTCCAGCGGGTCGAGGATGTTGCCTTTGGACTTGGACATTTTCTGTCCATCCTTGTCGCGCACCAGGCCGGTGATGTAGACGTCCTTGAACGGGATCCGCCCGGTCAGCGCGTCGGTCATCATGATCATGCGCGCGACCCAGAAGAAGATGATGTCGAAGCCGGTGACGAGCACGCTGGTCGGCAGGAAATCTTCGAAACCGCGTTCGCGCATCGCCGCCGCGTCGGGCCAGCCCATGGTCGAGAACGGGAACATCGCCGATGAGAACCACGTCTCCAACACATCGCCGTCCTGCCGTAGGGCGGGTCCTGACCCGCCGTTCTTTTTGGACGCCTGCGCGACGGCTTCCTCCTCGTTGCGAGCGACATAAACGTTGCCCGCCTCGTCGAACCATGCCGGAATGCGATGACCCCACCACAACTGCCGGCTGATGGTCCAATCCTGGATGTTCTCCAGCCAGTGGCGATAGGTGTTGATCCAATTCGGCGGAACGAATTTGATCCGACCCGGCTTTTGGTCGGTACCCTCGACCAATTCGAGCCCGCGCTTCGCCAGATCGTCCATCTTCACGAACCACTGGTCGGTGAGGAACGGTTCGATCACCTGACCGCTGCGGTCGCCGAACGGCTGCATGATGGGTTTGGAGTCGACCAGCGGCGCGCCTTCGCCGTCGGTCACGGCCAGGCCTTCGGCGGTGATCTCGGCGACCACGCGGGCGCGGGCTTCGTAGCGGTCGAGGCCGCGCAGTTCGTCCGGCACCAGATTCACGGCAGATGCGTCGCCGATGTCTTCGCCGCGCGCCGCGCGGCCGGCGATGGCGGCGCTGTCGGTGTACGACAGGCCGTCCGTACGCATTCGCGCCTGCTCATCCATCAGCGCATACAGCGGAATGCCGTGGCGCTTCGCCACCTGGTAATCGTTGAAATCGTGCGCGCCGGTGATCTTTACCGCGCCCGAACCGAAGTCCGGATCGGGATAGTCGTCGACGATGATCGGGATCAGGCGCCGGTGCTGTTTCGGGCCGACCGGGATTTCGCACAGCTTGCCGACGATCGGCGCGTAACGCGCATCCGAAGGATGCACCGCCACCGCGCCATCGCCCAGCATGGTTTCCGGGCGCGTGGTCGCGATCGAAATGTAATCGCGCGTTTCGCGCAAAGTCACGTTGCCGTCGGCGTCGCGCTCGATGTATTCGTAGGTTTCGCCGCCCGCCAGCGGGTATTTGAAATGCCACATGTGCCCGGGCACTTCGCGGTTCTCGACTTCCAGATCGGAGATCGCGGTTTTCAGTACCGGATCCCAGTTCACCAGGCGCTTGCCGCGATAGATCAGGCCTTGTTGGTGCAGGCGCACGAAGGCCTCGGTCACCGCGTCGGCCGCCATCGGATCCATCGTGAACACGCTGCGCGTCCAGTCCCCGGACGTACCCAGGCGGCGCATCTGGCGTTCGATCGTGTCGCCGGATTCGCCCTTCCATTCCCACACTTTTTCGATGAATTTGTCGCGGCCCAGATCGTCGCGGGTGAGGCCTTCGCGGCTCAGGTTGCGGGCGACGACCATCTCGGTGGCGATGCCGGCGTGGTCGGTGCCCATCTGCCACAACGTGCGATAGCCGCGCATGCGGTGATAGCGGATCAGCGCGTCCTGCAGCGTGTGCTGGAAGGCGTGGCCCATGTGCAGCGTGCCGGTCACGTTCGGCGGCGGCAGCAGGATGGCGTACGTGGGACCGTCGCCCTGCGGCTGGAATACGCCGCTGCTTTCCCACTCGGCGTAGAGGCGGGTTTCGAAGGTTTTGGGCTCGTAGCCGGAGCTGAGGGTGGTCATCGTGTCGTTTCTTTCGTCCGTCATCCCGGCGAAAGCCAGGATCCAGTGCCTTTGAATTTAGCCGTCATTCCCGCGAAGGCGGGGTTTTCAACAACTGCAGGTTGGTCATCCAGTGACTTTGTTCCCGTCATCCCAGCGAAAGCTGGGACCCATCTTGATCTTGATTTCGAATTTCAGAGCAAAAGCAAAATGGGTCCCAGCTTTCGCTGGGATGACGGGGAGTTACATATCGTGCTTGTTCACTTCCAACCCGCGCGCCTTGTACTGCGTCCAGCGCTCGCGCAGCGGCCCGCGCGCCGATTCGTCCGCAGGCACCACTTCCAGCACACGCTCGAAACTGCCGTCCACCGCGCCATCGCGCAGATTGATCACCAGCGGCCGTAAAGGCGCATCGGTATCGGGCGCGGCGATCAGCACCGGCGTCAGCTCATCTTCGTCGTCGGTGCCGGCGACCTGGTGCGGGATATAGGCATCGTCGTCGAATGCCCACAGCAGTTCGTCGAGTTCTTCCGCCTGCGCCGCATCGCGTGCGAGCACCAGCGTCCACAGATTCGCGTCGTAAGCCTTGCGCACCAGCTCGCAGACCAGACGCAAGGGCTCGGCCTTGAAGCGGTCTTTGGCGATCAGGTAGAAGTCGGCGCGGGGCATGGGCGGGAATCGGGATTAGGGAATGGGGAATCGATGAAGAGCGATGCGCAAGGCTAAAACCGATGAAGACCGAAGCTGTTGCTGTTCACCATTCTCGATTCCCGATGCTCAATTCCCGGCTTGATCCAGCAGCCACTGGCTCAGCAAACCCACCGGACGACCCGTGGCCATGCCGCGCTTGCCGTCGTCGTTGGCGACGCCGGCGATGTCCAGATGCGCCCAGCGCTGGCCTTCGGTGAAGCGCGCCAGGAAGCAGCCGGCGGTGATCGCGCCGGCCCAGCGGCCGCCGATGTTGTAGACGTCGGCGAAGGTCGAGTCGAGCAGGCTCTGGTATTCGTCCCACAGCGGCAGGCGCCAGGCGCGATCGAATACGTTCTCGCCGGCGGCCAGCAATTCGCCGGACAGGTCGTCGTGTTTGCTCATCAGGCCGGCCGCGTACTTGCCCAGCGCGACCACGCAGGCGCCGGTGAGCGTGGCGACGTCCAGCAGCGCCTGCGGTTCGAAACGCTGCGCATAGGTCAGCGCGTCGCACAGGATCAGGCGGCCTTCGGCGTCGGTGTTGCCCACTTCGATGGTCTTGCCGGACATGCTGGTGAGCACGTCGCTGGGACGATAGCTGTTGCCGTCGGGCATGTTTTCGACGGCGGGCACGACGACGACCAGATTGATCGGCAATTGCAGGCCCACCGCGGACACGAAGGTGCCCATCACGGTCGCGGCGCCGCACATGTCGTACTTCATCTCCTCGATTCCGCCCTGGGTCTTGAGGTTGATGCCGCCGGTGTCGAAAGTGATGCCCTTGCCGACGAGCACGTAAGGCTTGGCATCGCCGCTGCCGTTATCGGGAGCGCCGTTCCACTTCAGCACGATCAATTTCGGCGGATTGGCCGAACCTTGCGACACGGCCAGCAGCGAGCCCATGCCGAGCTGCTGCATCTGTTCGCGCTCGAGCACCTCGCATTCGGCCTGGTCGAAGCGCGAAGCGAATTCCTGCGCCTGCTGCGCCAGATAGGCCGGGTTGCAGATGTTCGGCGGCAAATTGCCGAGCTCGCGCGCGAAAGCGACGCCGGCGGCGATGGCCTGGCCCTGCGCCAGCGCCTGCTTGTCGTCGCCGCTGATGGCCAGCGTCTTCAGGCCGGCGTCGTCCTTCTTGGCTTTGTTGGCTTCGCCGAGCGTGGCGGTGTAGCGGTAGATCGCGTGACTGGCGGCGATCGCGGCCTGGCGGATGTTCCAGGCGGCATCGCGGTCTTTGACGGCCACTTCGGAAAGGGTGAATACCGCCTTGCGCACGGCGCCGCTCTTGAGCGCGCGCGCGGCGTCGCCGACCGCTTTCAGGTACTGCGGCACGCCGAATTTGGCGGCTTCGCCCAGGCCGATCACCAGCACGCGCGGCGCGGCGACGCCGGGCAGGTCGTGCAACAGAGCGGTGCGGCCGGTCTTGCCGTTGATGTCGCCGCGTTCGATCAAGGCGGTCAGACGGCCGCCGCTGGCCGTATTGAGCGCCTGCGCGGCCGCTGTGAGCGTATTGTCGGCGTAGGCGCCTACCACCACGCAGTCGGTCTGCACGGTCGCGGGAGCATCGTGGTTCAGTTCCAATTCGAGGGCCATCAAACAGATTCCGTCAGTGATTCCGTACAATCGTTCGGCGTTCCGGCGGCTTAAGCGGCGGATTTGCCGACGAGCGAACGTTCAAGTTTATCAGGGCGAGAGCTCCTGATACGCCGCGACGGACCCGCTGCATCGCCGGATCTGGCGCCTAAACGCTTGATTCGGCGGAAGCGAGCCCGGCGCAGGGCCGGCCGCCCAGCAGCGTGAGCGGCCGGATGCCCGTCCCCACCACCGCAGACCAAGCGCATCGATGCCCAAGCTGGACCAATATCTGTTCCGCGAGTTCGCCCAGTCCGTCTTCGCGGCGCTGGTGGTGCTGATGATGGTCAGCCTGGGCGGCATCTTCGCCGACGTGCTGGGCGATATCGCCCGCGGCAAGCTGCCGGCGGTGATGATGCTGTCGCAATTGGGCCTGCAGGTGATCAAGTGGCTGCCGCTGATCCTGCCGCTGGCGCTGATGCTGGGCCTGTTGCTGTCGATCGGCCGCCTGTACCGCGATTCGGAAATGCCGGTGCTGGCGGCGATCGGAGTCGGGCCCAAGCGGCTATTGAAACCCTTGCTGATGGCCGCCGCGCCGGTGATCACCGTGATCGCGTTGTGCTCGCTGTGGCTGGGGCCGTGGGCGGACCGTTTCTCGCACAAGATGATCGAGGAAGCCAACCGCAGCCTGCTGCTGGTCGGTCTGGAACCCGGGCGCTTCACCGAGTTGCCGGGCGGAGGCGGGGTGGTGTATCTGGGCAGCATGTCCAACGACGGCACCCGTTTCAGCCGCATCTTCGTCTACCGCCAGCACGCCGATCGTTTGGACGTGACCACCGCCGCGCACGGCGGACTGTCGCTGCAGGGCGATCGCGATCGCTATCTGCGCCTGGAAGACGGCTTCCAAGTCGAAGGACCGCTCGACGCGGGCCTCGACTACCGCATGATGCGTTACGCCAGCAACGAGCTGCGCATGCCCGACCGCGAAGACGTGCGCGACGACGAAGATCCGGAGCTGATGCCGACCACGGCCCTGTTCGGCGATTCGCGCCGCGCCGCGCAGGCGCAGATCCATTGGCGCATCGCGCCGCCGCTGATGGCGCTGGCGCTGATGCTGCTGGCGCTGCCGCTGGCGCGCAGCTCGCCGCGGCAGGCGCGTTATGGCCGGATCGCGATCGGTTTCCTCGGTTACATCGTTTGCGTCAATCTGATGATGCTGGGCACCCAGGCGCTGACCGACGGCAGCATGCCGATGTTCCTCGGATTGTGGTGGCTGCTGCTGCCGGTATTGACGCTGGCGCTCTGGTTGTACATGCGCGACGGCCGCTTCTGGCGGCTGGGGCGGGCGAAATGAGTCCGTTCCCGAAACTGCACGACATCTATATCGGCCGCGTCGTGCTGGGCACCGTGCTGCTGACCTGGATGGTGCTGCTGGGCCTGGATTTCATCATCGGCGGTCTGGTGCCGCAGATCAGCGATCTGGGCAAGGGCGACTACAACTTCTTCACCGCGCTCACTACGGTCAGTTACACCTTGCCTCGCCGCGCCTACACGCTGTTCCCGACGGCGGCCGTGATCGGCTCGTTGATGGGATTGGGCCAACTGGCGGCGACGTCGGAACTCACCGCGCTGCGCGCGCTGGGCTTGTCGCGGCGGCGGCTGAGCATCGCGGTGGCGCTGTCGCTGGCGCTGCTGACGGCGCTGATGGTGGTCAACGGCGAAACCCTGGCGCCGTGGGCGCAGCGACGCGCGGATGGCGTGAAAGCCGCGGCCAAATCCAAGGACCTGATCGTGGCCGAATACTCCGGCCTGTGGGCGCGCGAAGGCGACATCTTCCTCAATGCGCAGACGGGGCAGGAGATGAGCGACGGCGACGACCGCTGGCTGGAACTGCGCGACGTGCGCCTGTACGAATTTTCCGAGCAGGGCCGACTGGAATCGCTGGCGCACGCCGCGGTCGCCGAGCACCGTCCGGGCGGGTGGCTGCTGCGCGACGTCAACCGCACGCGCTTCGAGGACAAGTCGGTGGTGCGCACCAAAGTCGCGCAGGAAAAGTGGGAATCGCAACTCGACGATGCGGCATTGGCGGCCAGCGTCGCTCGGCCGCGCTACCTCAGCGCGGCTGCGTTGAGCGACAGCATCAACTACCGCAAGCGCAACGGTCTGGACGCGAGCGAGTTCGAAAGGCATTACTGGGCGCGCTGGTTCTACCCGGTGAACGTGCTGGCGCTGTGCCTGGCGGCGATCCCGTTCGCGTTCGGCACTTTGCGCAGCGGCGGCCTGGGCAAGCGCTTGTTCATCGGCATCGTTTTCGCGCTCGGGTTCTGGATGCTGCAGGAACAGTTCGTGCAGCTGGCCGGCGTGTTCAAGTTCGATTTCAGGGTCGCGTATCTGCTGCCGCCGGCGCTGATGCTGGCGATCTCGGCGTATCTGTTCCGCCGCCGCTCCGGCTAATGCTTTTGTAGAGTCGAGCTTGCTCGACTGCTCTTGCTCCAGGCAAGGAAAAGCAGTCGAGCAAGCTCGACTCTACAAGAGCAATCAGCGCTTTTTCGGCTCGCGCACCATCCGCGTGTCGCTGGCGCGGTCGTGCCAGGTCAGTCGGGCGCGATCGACCCATGCCCACCAGAATCCCAGCCCGCCCAGCAACAGCGACAACGTGCCGACGGCATAGCGCAGGCACAAGGCGCGCGTGCCGGCGGCGCCGCCTTCGGCATCGGTCACGCGCAGCCGCCAGGGCCGCATACCCAAGGTTTGCCCGCCCTTGCGCCAACTCAGCACCGCATAAACGCCGGTGACCAGCCAGCACACCGCCCACAACAGGATCTGCAGCGGGCTGAACGGCGCGATGTTCTGCCTCGCGTCGTGACCGGCCGCGGTGTAGGCGAGGGTGAACGCGGTGCCGACCAGCATCCACAAGGCTAGGACCGGCCACAGATCGTAGAGCAGGGCGAACAAGCGCCACAGGATCAGGGCCCGCGCTGGATTCGATCCCGGCGTGCGCAGTTCTTCGGTAGCTTCGGTGTCTTCCATAGCGCATCAGCATAGCCGCGCGCAGTGCCGCTCGCTAAGCTGGCGATATGGTTGCCAGCACGCCCGCCGATCGCCGCAAGTCCGTGAATGCTTTGCCGCCGGTGCCCGACGCCGACGATGCCGCGATCCAGGCGTTCATCGACGCGACCTGGGCCGAAAGCGGCCTGGCGCGTAGCTCGCTGGATAGTTATCGCCGCGATCTGGAAGGTTATTCGCGCTGGCGCGAGGGTCGCGGCGGCGGCTTGGCCGGCGCCGATCGCGCCGCATTGTTCGAATATCTGGCCTGGCGCGCGCGCGCCGGCTATTCGTCGCGCAGCAACGCGCGATTGCTGTCGTCGCTGCGCGCGTTCTTCGCCCATCGCGTGCGCCGCGGCGACCGCGGCGACGATCCCACTGCGCTGCTCGATCCGCCCAAGCTGCCGCGTTCCTTGCCCAAGGCGTTGGCCGAAAGCCAGATCGAGGCGCTGCTGGCTGCGCCCGACGTGGATTCGCCGTTGGGCTTGCGCGACCGCGCCATGCTCGAGTTGATGTACGCCTGCGGTCTGCGGGTGAGCGAGCTGGTCCATTTGCCGGCGACGGCGGTCAACCTGCGTCAAGGCGTGCTGCGAGTGATGGGTAAAGGCAGCAAGGAGCGGTTAGTGCCGCTGGGCGAGGAGGCGCAGCACTGGCTGGAGCGTTACTTGGCGCAATCGCGGCCTGCATTGGCCGGTAAGCGCAGTGTGGCGACCTTGTTCGTGAGCGGCGGCGGCGAGCCGCCGTCGCGGCAGCAGTTTTGGCTGATCGTCAAGCGTTATGCCGGGGCCGCCGGCATCGATCCGGCCAAGGTCAGCCCGCACGGCCTGCGCCACAGTTTCGCCACCCATCTGCTCAACCACGGCGCGGATTTGCGCGCGCTGCAGATGCTGCTGGGCCACAGCTCCTTGTCGACGACGCAGATTTACACGCTGGTCGCGCGCGAGCAGCTCAAACAACTGCATGCCAAGCACCACCCGCGAGGATAAGACGAGCACGTCCCTGCTCTATAGAGCGGAGCTTTGCCCCGCTGCTTTTGCTCTAAAGCCGTCATCCCCGCGAAAGCGGGGACCCAGCGACTTTGCTTTGCTCTTTGTAGAGCGGGGCTTGCTCCGCTGTTCTTGCTCTTGAAACTGCTCGGCTAACGCTGGTATCCAGGCACGATGTGGCCGGCGAATGGCGGTGCGACTCGCACCATGGAAAAAAGCTTTCGGGCTGCGCCCGAGTTACTTTCTTTTGCTGACCCAAAAGAAAGTAACCAAAGAAAAGGGTCTTCCTCGACGAAGCTAACGCGTGAGCGTGTCGCGGCGCGGGGATTTTCCGACTCGCCTTTTGCCTGCGGCAAAAAGTCCGGCCCGCGCTTGCGGCGCGGGCGTTCGCCGGTGCGCGAGCCATGGCTCGCAAGCACGCACCGGCTCACCCTTGGCTCGGTCGGAAAACGGCGGCCATCCTTGGCCGCCGCCCTTCAGGTCTTCGTGGATGCGCGGCAGCAGTGGGTGCCGATCCAAGATCCAAAGCAAACAACCTCGGCCTGCATTGGCCTGCAACCCTCCTGAACGCCGTAACTGTCATCAGGGCCGGACAAGCTTGCATCTATGCGAAAATCCAGAACTTGCGCTCCCGGCCGCGGTCCAACCCGGCCTCCTTCACGGATATCACACCGCATGAAACGCTACGCCACCGCCGCTCTGTTGGGCGCGATCAGCCTGTCCGCCTGCGCGCAGCCGCAGGCGCCGGGCGCCGACGCGAAGGCGGTGGCAGCGCCCGCTGCATCTGCCGCCGGCACTCAGCCCAAGACCACGCCGGGCACGCCCGATGCGAATGCGGTCGCGGCCATCCGCGCATTGAACCAGCAGGTCCCGATCGATCGCGTCGGTGCGGCGCCGATGCCGGGTTTCCGCGAGGTGATCGTCGGCGGCAGGACGCTCTATGTTTCCGACGACGGCAAATACCTGATCCAGGGCTCGCTGTACGACATGAGCGTCAAGCAGGATTTGAGCGAAATCAGCCTGTCAAAGCTGCGCAAGGACATGCTCAGGCAAATACCCGTCAGCGACCGCATCGTGTTCGCGCCGGCCAATCCCAAATATACGCTGACCGTATTCACCGACATCGAATGCGGCTATTGCCAGAAAATGCACAGCGAGATCGCCGAATACAACCGGCAGGGCATCGAGATCCAGTACCTCGCGTTTCCGCGCGCAGGCCTGGGCAGCATCGACCACAAGAAGATGATCGCGGTGTGGTGCGCCGCCGATCGCAAGCAGGCGCTGACTGCGGCCAAATCGGGCAAATCGGTGCCGATGAAGGACTGCAAGAACCCGGTGACGATGGAATACGATCTCGGCCAGCGCCTGGGCCTGACCGGCACGCCGATGATCATCACCGCTAACGGCGAGCAGGTGCCCGGCTACATGCCGCCGCAGGAAATGCGCAATTATCTGGACAAGCTGGGCGAGCCCGAAACGACCCAGAAGACCGCGTCCAGCGGCTGATCCGCGACCGTTTCCCCTTGCGTCGGAGCGTGGCGATGAGAAACGTTTTGCCGATGTGGGCGATGCTGCCCGTTTTGTTCTTCGCCGATGCCGGCGCCCATGCGCAGACGCCGGACACTAAAGTCGAAGCGGCGGTCCGAGCCTACGATCAGGCTTGGAACCAAAAAGACGCTGCCGCATTCGGGCGTACGCTCGGCGCGAAATACGTCTATTTCACCTCGAAGGGAGGCGTCAGGTCGCGGCAGCAATGGGTGACCTTCCTGGGTTCCCCGAAATACAGGCTGGAATCGGCCGAGCGCAGCGAACTCCAAGTGCATCGCACGGCCGATACCGCCGTGGTCGGCAGCCGCTGGAAAGGCCATGGCAGCTACGACGGCAAGCCGTTCCGCGACGATCAGCGCTGCAGCCTGGTCCTGGCCCGAGAGGCCGCGGACGGCTGGAAAATCCTGTCCGAGCACTGCGTGCAGATCACCGGTCAGTGAGCCGAAACCCGTCGGCGGCGGACAGAACCCGGGCCGGCCGGCTACAATAATCCCCCGTTCCACGGTTTATCGCCGGACATGATCGTCCTCGAGGGCCAGCCGGCCCTGTCGCCGTTCCGACGCGAGCGGCTCGAAGCCCGCCTGCAAGCCCTTGTTCCCACCGTCCGGATTTCCGGTGCCTGGCACGTCTATTGGGTCGAACCCGAGAGCGGCGCCCAGCCGGATATCGATGCGCTGCGCCGCATCCTGCAGGCCGAGCCGCAGGCGCAGCCGTTGCCCGTCGGCACCGCTTCGCGATTCGTGCTGCCGCGGTTGGGCACCATCTCGCCCTGGGCCAGCAAGGCCACCGAGCTGCTGCATGGCGCCGGCTTGCCGGTGAAACGCGTCGAGCGCGGTACTCGCATCGATCTTCTGGGGTTGCCCGACGATCCCGCCGCGCAAGCCGCACTGGCCAAGCTTCTGCACGACCCGATGACGCAATCGTTGCTGGCCGACCGCGAAGCCGCCGCGGCGCTGTTCGCCACGCCGCCGCGCGGCACGCTCGAACGCATCCCGCTGGCGCAACTGGAATCGGCCAACGCGCGCCTGGGCCTGGCCCTGGCCGACGACGAAATCGACTATCTGCGCCAGCGCTACGCCGAACTCGGCCGCGATCCGTCCGACGTCGAGCTGATGATGTTCGCGCAGGCCAATTCCGAGCACTGCCGGCACAAGATCTTCAACGCCTCCTGGACCATCGACGGCCGCGAGCAATTGCTCGACGCCGGCAGGCCGGCGTCACTATTCAAGATGATCAAGCACACCCACGCGCAGACGCCCGAGCACACGCTGTCGGCGTACAGCGACAACGCCGCGGTGGTGGAAGGCTATGCGGCGCGCCGTTTCCGTCCCGATGCGGCCAGCGGCGAATACCGCGCCGAAGCCGTGCAGGACAGCGCGTTCTGCATCAAAGTCGAAACCCATAACCATCCGACCGCGATCGCGCCTTTCCCGGGCGCCAGCACCGGCGCGGGCGGCGAAATCCGCGACGAGGGCGCCACCGGCCGCGGCGGAAAACCCAAAGCCGGTTTGTGCGGCTTCAGCGTGTCGCATTTGCGCATTCCGACGCTGCCGCAACCGTGGGAAAACGAACGCGCTTTGAATCCGCGGATGGCGCCGGCGCTGGAAATCATGCTCGACGGCCCGATCGGAGCGGCTGCGTTCAACAACGAATTCGGCCGCCCGAATCTCACCGGCTATTTCCGCAGTTTCGAGTTGCGCGAACCCGATGCGACGGTGCGCGCTTACGACAAGCCGATCATGCTCGCCGGCGGCCTCGGCGCGATCGACCGCCCGCTGGTGGAGAAGAGGCGGCTGTCGCCGGGCGATGCGGTGATCGTGCTCGGCGGCCCGGCGATGCTGATCGGCCTGGGCGGCGGCGCGGCCAGTTCGGTCGCTTCGGGCGACAGCGCCGAAGACCTCGATTTCGCCAGCGTGCAGCGCGACAACCCGGAAATGGAACGCCGCTGCCAGGAAGTCATCGACCGCTGCGTGGCATTGGCCGAACGCAATCCCATCCTCTGGTTCCACGATGTCGGCGCCGGCGGCCTGTCCAACGCGATTCCGGAGTTGCTGCACGATTCCGGCGTGGGCGGCGCGATCGACCTGGGCAAAGTGCCGACCGACGATCCCTCGCTGTCGCCTATGCAGCTGTGGTGCAACGAGTCGCAGGAACGTTACGTGCTCGGCATCCCGCAGGAGCGCATCGCCGATTTCACCGCCATTTGCGAGCGCGAGCGTTGCCCGTTCGCGGTGGTCGGTACGGCGACGGCGGAAGAGCGACTGGTGGTCGGTTACGGCGTGAGCTCTTCCCTTCTTCCTTCGGGAGAAGGTGCCCGAAGGGCGGATGAGGGTACGCAGTACGACGCCAGTCGGAACGCCGTCGCTTCGCCGAACCCTCACCCCAACCCCCGCTCCGCGCCCCAGCCCGCGCCAGCGGCGCGGGCGCTCGACGATACGCGCGCCAATGGCGCGCAAGCCGTATCGCCTCGCCCCGAGGGGAGGGGGGCTTTACCGATCGATCTGCCGATGGACGTGCTATTCGGCAAGCCGCCCAAGATGCACCGCGATACGCAACGCCCGCATGCGGCACGCTGGCCGGAGCTGGACAGCGACGTGCTCGGCGAAAACCCCGGTCAAGTGCTGCACGACGTCGGCCTGCGCGTGCTCGCGCATCCCACCGTCGCGGCGAAGAACTTCCTGGTCAGCATCGGCGACCGCAGCGTCGGCGGCTTGACCGCGCGCGACCAGATGATCGGCCCGTGGCAACTGCCGGTAGCCGATTGCGCGATCACGTTGTCCGGTTTCGAAGGCGAAGCGGGCGAGGCGATGGCGATCGGCGAACGCACCCCGCTGGCATTGCTCGACGCGGCCGCGTCCGCGCGCATGGCCGTAGGCGAAGCGATCACCAACCTGTGCGCGGCGCCGGTCGAAAGCCTGCAACGCGTCAAGCTGTCGGCCAATTGGATGGCCGCGGCCGGGCACGCCGGCGAGGACGCGCGGCTGTTCGATGCGGTCAAAGCCGTCGGCATGGAGTTGTGTCCGGCGATCGACCTCAGCATTCCGGTCGGCAAGGATTCGCTGTCGATGCAGGCGCAATGGTCGCAGGACGGCAAGGCGCACAAATCCGTATCGCCGGTGTCGCTGGTGGTGAGCGCGTTCGCCCCCGTCGCCGATGCGCGCGCGCAGCTGACGCCGCTGCTGTCGCGCGAAGCGGATACTGAGTTGTGGCTGATCGGCCTGGGCGCCGGCAAGCAGCGTCTGGGCGGTTCGATCCTGGCGCAGTGCTACGACCGCTTCGGCGGCGATTGCCCGGACCTCGACAGCCCGGAACGTCTGCGTGGCTTCTTCGAGCTGATCCGCGACGCGCGCCAGGCCGGCCTGTTGCTGGCCTATCACGACCGTTCCGACGGCGGCGCCTTCGCCGCATTGTGCGAAATGGCGTTCTGCTCGCACCTGGGCCTGGACATCCTGCTCGACGGTTGGGGCGAAGGCCGGGGCGACGATCCTTGCCGCACGCTGTTCAACGAAGAACTCGGCGCGGTGGTGCAGATCGCGTCCGAGGATCGCGCCGAATTCGCCGATCTCGTCGCGCGTCACGGCCTGGTCGAATGCGCGCAACGCATCGCACGGCCCACCACCGCGCCGACGATCCGCGTGCGCCACGACAACGAAACCCTGGCCGAGTGGCGCTGGGATGCGCTGTTCGATGCATGGTGGTCGGTGACGCATGCGATGCAGAAGTTGCGCGACGATCCGGCCTGCGCCGACGAAGAACGCGACGCGTCGCGCATGTTCGCCGCGCCCGGTCTGCTGCCAAAACTCGGTTTCGATCCCGCCGAGAATCTGGCTGCGCCTTACCTGAATCTCGGCGCCAAGCCGAAGGTCGCGATCCTGCGCGAGCAGGGCGTCAACGGCCAGATCGAAATGGCCTCCGCGTTCACCCGCGCCGGGTTCTCCGCTTACGACGTGCACATGAGCGACCTGATCGCCGGACGCGCGAAGCTGGAGGATTTCCGCGGAATCGCGGCTTGCGGCGGTTTCAGCTACGGCGACGTGCTCGGCGCCGGCCGCGGCTGGGCGACGTCGATCCTGGAACGCAGCGCGCTGCGCGACGCCTTCGCCGCATTCTTCGCGCGCGGCGATACGTTCTCGCTGGGCGTGTGCAACGGCTGCCAGATGTTGGCGCAGCTGCGCGAGATCATTCCCGGCGCGGCGCGCTGGCCCACCTTCCAGCGCAATCGCAGCGAGCAGTTCGAAGGCCGTTTGAGTCTGGTCGAAGTGCCCGAGTCGCCGTCGCTGTTCTTCGCCGGCATGGGCGGTTCGCGCATCCCGGTGGTCGTGTCGCACGGCGAGGGCAGGGCGGTGTTCGGCGATGCCGCCGATCGGTCCCATGCGGCGGTGTCGATGCGCTACATCGACGGCGACGGCCGCTCGGCGACGGCGTATCCCGCAAACCCGAACGGCTCGACCGACGCGATCGCCGGTCTCACCAGCGACGACGGCCGCGCGACGATCCTGATGCCGCACCCCGAGCGCACGCCGCGCAGCGTCAACCTGAGCTGGCATCCGCGCGAATGGCCGGATGCATCGCCGTGGATGCGCATGTTCCGCAACGCCAGAACCTGGGTCGGGTAGGCGCAGACCAAAGCTGCGCGTGGATCGGGCGTTACCGGCCGCTTCCGGTTGAAGCCTTGGCAGAGGGCGCGGAAGCGTAAACGATCAGTTCGGTGCGGCCGTCGGGCTTAAGCAACATCATTGATCGCGCGTTCGGCAGCTTCTGCGCGATGTCCATTAGAAGCATCTGCGCCGCATCGGCGGCAGCGCCTTCATCGGCATAGGTGGCGTTTATCCGGCAGGTATTGGAGCGACACTGCACATCGGGATCCGAGGGCGCGACAACGCCCATCCTCGCTGCTTCCTTCGACCCGAAGGCGTCGAGCACCACGCTCTCCGCGCTCACGGCCCAAGCGGCGTTGATCGGCTGGGCACGGAATGCAGGCTCGAGCTTGGCGAACTCGGCCTCGCCTTGCGCTCGAGTGGGTTGCGCTGCCGAGCGCTGAGTTGGAGGACCGCTTGCGCGCGCGAACGCGGGCGGGGCGCCGCCGCCGGTCCTGTCGGCAGCAGCGGGTCGACCCTGCGCCAACGCGTCCTCCAGGCGTGCGAGCCTGGCTTCGATCTGGGCTTGAGACGATCCGTCGTCGGTGGGGATGGCGGTCGATGCGGTGGTCCTGGCCAGCCAAAACGCCCCGCCGGCGGAAAGGAGCGATGCGATCGCAACGATGTGCAGGGTTTTCACGGGTTATGTCCTTTCTCGACCAGGCGCTGGTCTATCGATATTGGGTCGGTACGCCGTCGTGTTCTAGAGCCAAGACGAGTAAACGAGCCAAAAGCGGCCAAGCGATCGAGTAGTTTTGCCGCCTTGGGGCTGCGGATCAAAGGTCGCCGCGAAGGCAACGAAACCCGACTTAGAAGGCAAAAACGGCTGGCATGCGCCAGCCGTTCGGGAAAGCTACAACAACCGATCGCGCTCAGGGCACCTGAGGCGCTTCTATGATGTCCGATTCGGAAAAACCTTCCATCATAGAAATCATCGCCAATGTATGCTTGGGTGCGATTTTGCATACGAACGTCGGCGGCGAGAGGTAGTCCGCGCCCGGCGCACTTCTGAAGTTCATGAATGTAGTTTCGCCGATCGTTCCCGCCAGGGTTTTCGTTTCCGTCTGGATCGGGCTGAATGATGCATTGGTGCCGATAGTCAGCGTGCATTGGTCCGTGCCTTCGGTATTCGCACGGAAATATACGTAAAAGTCGGCATATCCCAGGTGATTCACGTCGTCTTGCAGCCAGCCCCAATCGGCATCCATTGGCAGGGCGCAGATCACATATGCGAAAGAGTTGCCTTCGTTCGTCACGCCCGTCGCCTTGAATTTCAGTTTGCTGTAGTCGGGAGCGGTGGTGGTGTAAGGCGTACAGGTGGCGCCACCGAAACTCTTATAGTCGTGGAATAGGAGTTTTTCTGCATTGGACTCGCCCGACACGGCGATCGCGGATATGCCGATGAGCGCGGACAAGAAGAATGGATGTGCTTTCATACGTCTTCCCTGTGGTATGGGGTGGATGGACCGGCCGGGTTTCTTTAACGCCCGCTGGCGGCGTTTCGATAGAAAGAACGCCGCTAACGTTTCGACCCTTGCAGGGCCGTGTGCGGCCTATCATCCGGATCCTGCGGTGGGCCGGTACCGTCGCGGGTGAGGCCGCGAGGCCTGACTAAAGTGGCAGGAATGGGCCGCAGGAGCTTCCTGCGAAGGCCGGATGCCCCGGCGGGCCGTTGCGCACGGGTTCTGCCGATCTCCCGGGTGTCCCCAGCTTTCGGTCGATAGCGTCCGCGTTACGGCCTCAAACGAAAGCGCCGTCGGGAACCTGGCTTCGCAGCTTCAAAAAATGGCCGGCTTTGTGCCGGCCATGAGGTTGGCGCTCGATGGCGAATGGGCGGTTACGGTGATGTCAGATCGGTGACCGTTTCTTCGATGACGTTGTACATCGCCAAGGTGCCCTTGGGCGGGAGGCGACACACTATCGTGGCTGGGTGATCAAGGACTCCGGTCTCGGTCACGTTGATCGAATCCCAGAACAACGTGACCGTTTCCCCGGCGGCGGCATCGGCGCTCTGGGTCTTACTGAAGGACCCGTTGGTGGTCGACCCGACAGTCAAGGTGCACTGGAAATTGCCCGCCGCGTTGCCTCTGAGTTGAGCATACATATGGATGTAGTCCGCCTCTCCGCTGCCCCAATCCGCTTCGCTATCCCGAACGATCGGGCAAATCACATAGCGATATCCGGTGGACTGGTTCTGCACGCCATCCGGACGGAAGCGCAACTCATTGTAGTTCGGCATGCCGGTGGTGAACGGTGCGCAGTTGCCGCCGCTATAATGCTTGGAGTCCGCGGCCTGGGCCGCCGACATCCCGAGCAGGCTCAAAAGCAATACCGCAATAACCTTTTTCATGGTGGTAGTTCCTCGCTGAAGATGTTTGTTGGTCATGGAATCTGCGCCGTTACGCATGTGCACGATCGCAGCCCAAAACAAGCGTTCGGCGACAACGGCGTCCAGTAAGACGCGAATCTCGAACAAAGGTGGCCAACTCGAGCCGGATATGCTGCGGCCGGGCGGCGGACGCGAGTCTCGACGCCGTTTCGGGGCCGGCGTCGCGCGCGGAGGGCGTGCCGCCGTGCCGAAACGCTTGCGGCGGGCGGCTTCATGACCGTCCCATAGCACTATTCGGCAACTGCTAAAATAGCGATTGCCGGACATAGGAGGGGTCAATGCGCGGAAGCCAGGCGAAGCCTCTTGCAACGATCTCCGCAGGCATCCGTTCATCCCGCCGCGCGTTGGGTCGCGGCTATCGAATTCCTGTGAAAGGACAATGACGTCGAACGTGCTGCCCATTGCGCTTCTGCCGGTCGGCACCGACGACGAAGCGCTCGATCGCTGCCTGGCCGCGCTGGACGCCGGCTCGCCGCGCGGTATTCGTGTCTGGTTGGCCGATGATGCGCAAGCTGGCCCGCGTGGATTGGCGATCATCGAGCGCTGGTTGCGGCGCACTCCGCTGGCCGCCGATTACACGCGCCGACAGCGCATGGTGGGTGAGGTCGCGCACCTGGACGAAGCGCTCAAGGCTTGCGGCGATGCCGATGTGGCCGTACTTGCCGCCGATGCGATGCCAGCACCGGGATGGTTGCAGCAGCTCACGGCGTGCCTGGCACGCGATCCATCCATCGCCACCGCGACCCCGTGGTGCAACGCGGGCGAATCGGCCGCATGGCCGCGGTGCGGCGAGATCGCGCCATTGCCCGACGACCCGGAACGCTTGGCGCGAGCCGCTTCCACGCTCCCGCCACTGCATCCGGAACTGCCGGCCGCCGTCGGCCATGCCGTGCTGTTGCGCGGCAGCGCGCGCCGCCGCGCCGGTGGATTGGATGCGGACAGTTATGGTTCCTGGTACGCGGCGCTCATCGATCTTTCATTGCGCTTGTCCGGTCTGGGCTGGCGCAATGCCTTGTGCGAGACCGCATACGTCGCGCGCGGCGGCGAAGGCGGCCCTTACGACGGCGACATGGACGCATTGGCCGCGCGTTGGCCCGACTGGCATGCGCGCATCGCCCATTTCCTGATGAACGATCCGCTGCGCGAAACGCGGGAGCGGCTGGCGCATCGCTATGCGCAGGTCGATTTGCCGCAATCGCAACACGATCTGTTCCCGCGCGATCGCGCGGGCGAGCGTTGAGCTACGGCATGGCCGACATCGCCGCCATCGTCGTCGCCTACCAGAGCGCCGCCACTCTCGACGAATGCCTGTCGCGTCTGCGCGCGGCCGACGGCGTGGCGCAGATCCGGGTGGTCGACAACGGCTCGCAGGACGGCACGCTCGACATCGTGCTGCGCCACGCCGCCAGCGACGAGCGCCTGCGCTTCATCGGGAATCCCGACAATCCCGGTTTCGCAGTGGCCTGCAACCAGGGCGCGCGCGACTGCGACGCGCCCTGGCTGGCGTTCGTCAATCCGGATTGCCTGGTGGAAACCGACACGCTCGCGCGTCTGCGCGCCCATACCCAGCGGTTGGGGCGCGAAGCGTTGCTGGGCGCCGATCTGGTCGACGAATCCGGCGTACGCGATGCCGCCGCGCGCCGCTGCGATCCCGATTTCGGCGCCATGCTCGGCTCGCGCGCGGCACGCTCGTTGGATGTGGCGCCGGACGACTTGCAAAGCCTGCAGCCGGTCGATGCGGTGTCGGGCGCGCTGATGCTGATGCCGCGTATTTTGTTCGAAAGCATCGGCGGCTTCGACGAGAACTATCGTCTCCATGCCGAAGATCTGGATCTCTGCCGCCGAGCGCGCGCGGCCGGCGCGGCGATCGCCGTGGCCAACGACGTGCGGGTGCTGCATGTGCGCGGCGTGTCCAGCCAGTCGCGGCCGTTGTTCGTCGAATGGCACAAGCACCGCGGCCTGTGGCGGTATTTCAAGAAGTTCGAGGCCTCGCGACGCGGCCTGGCGATGCGTGCGGCCGTTTTTGCGATGATTTGGTTGCGTTTTCCGTTCGCCGCTGTGCGTGCGATTGCGCGTTCTTCCTGATCCTTCATAAGCTGTCATCCCGAACGCGTTCGGGATGACAGGCGAGAAGGTTTAGCGATGTCTGTTGATTTCGTCGCGAAGGGCTTTAGCTGCAGTCGCGGCCGCCGCGGCATAATCGCCGCCCTTCGACGCGTACAGGATCGCCCGCGACGAGCTGACGATCAGGCCAGTGCGGTCTGCAGTCTTCGCATTCGCCACCACCGCCTCGACATCGCCGCCCTGCGCACCGACGCCCGGCACCAGGAACGGCACATCGCCCACGATGGCGCGTACCTCGCGCAGTTGTTCCGGCCAAGTGGCGCCGACGACCAGCGCGCAGTTGCCGTTATCGTTCCATTCGCGCGCCACTTTCTCGGCCACGTGCTGGTACAGCGGGCGGCCGTCGACCGGCAGGTCCTGCAGGTCGCCCGCGCCGGGATTGGAAGTGCGGCACAGGATCACCACGCCCTTGTCGGCGCGGTCCAGGAACGGCTGCACCGAATCTCGGCCCAGGTAGGGATTGGCGGTGACCGCATCGGCCCGGTATCGATCGAAAGCTTCCGCGGCGTACTGCTGCGCGGTGCTGCCGATATCGCCGCGCTTGGCGTCCAGGATCACCGGAACGCCGGGGTGTTCGGCATGGATGTGCGCGATCAGGCGTTCGAGCGCGCCTTCCGCGCCGTGCGCGGCGAAGTGGGCGATCTGCGGCTTGAAGCAGCACGCGTACTCGGCGGTGGCGTCGGCGATGTCGCGGCAGAAGGCGAAAATCGCGTCCGGGTCGTTTGCGAATTCCGCCGGAAATTTTGCCGGTTCGGGGTCGAGGCCGACGCAGACCAGGGAATTCGCATCGTGCCACCGCTTCTTCAGAGCCGTTACGAAATTCATGCGTGCTCCCGATCCGTTTCGTCGGTGCCGGGCTTGCCCGGCCGTTGTTTTTTAGCCGTCATTCCCGCGAAGGCGGGAATCCAGCGACTTTGCTCTCCCGCCATCCCTGCGAAAGCTGGGACCGCTTTGACTTTAGGCCTCTTCCTTGAGGATCAAAGTCACTGGATTCCTGCCTTCGCGGGAATGACGGCTTAAAAAAGGCCGCAAAAAACTTGCGGCCCGGATCATCATTTCAGCGCCTTGAACCGCAACCGATGCGGCTGCGCGCCCTCGTCGCCCATGCGCCGCTTCTTGTCTTCCTCGTACTCGCGGTAGTTGCCTTGGAAGAACTCCACGTGGCTGTCGCCTTCGAAAGCCAGGATGTGCGTGGCGATGCGGTCCAAGAACCAGCGGTCGTGCGAGATCACGAACGTATTGCCGGGGAATTCCAGCAACGCGTCTTCCAATGCGCGCAGCGTTTCGATGTCCAGGTCGTTGGACGGTTCGTCGAGCAGCAGCACGTTGCCGCCCTGCAGCAGCGTCTTGGCCAGATGCAAGCGGCCGCGTTCGCCGCCGGAGAGCGTACCGACCAGTTTCTGCTGGTCCTGGCCCTTGAAGTTGAAGCGGCCGATATAGGCGCGCGATTGGATCTCCACGCCGTTGATGTTGAGGATGTCGGCGCCGCCGGAGACTTCCTGGAAAACGTTGTGGTTGCCTTCCAGCTTCTCGCGGCTCTGGTCGACATAGGCGATGTTGACCGTCGGACCCTTGACGATCTCGCCCTTGTCCGGCTTTTCCTTGCCGATGATCATCTTGAACAGCGTCGACTTGCCCGCGCCGTTCGGGCCGATGATGCCTACGATCGCGCCCGGCGGCACGATGAAGCTGAGATCGTCGATCAGCAGACGGTCGCCGAACGACTTGCTCACGCCCTTGAACTCCATCACCGAGTTGCCCAGGCGTTCGCCCGGCGGGATGAAGATTTCGTTGGTCTCGTTGCGCTTCTGGTAGTCGACCGATTGCAGTTCCTCGATCCGCGCCAGACGCGCCTTGCCCTTGCTGCGGCCGCCCTTGGCGTTGCTGCGCGCCCATTCCAGTTCGCGGGCGATCGCCTTCTGGCGCGCCTTTTCGGAAGACTCTTCCTGCTTCAGGCGCTCTTCCTTCTGGATCAGCCACTGGGTGTAGTTGCCCTTCCACGGAATGCCGCGGCCGCGGTCGAGTTCCAAAATCCATTCGGCGGCGTTGTCGAGGAAGTAGCGATCGTGCGTCACCGCCACCACGGTGCCGGTGTAGCGTGCGAGGAATTGTTCCAGCCATTCCACCGACTCGGCGTCGAGATGGTTGGTCGGTTCGTCGAGCAGCAGCATGTCCGGCTTCTGCAGCAGCAGCTGGCACAGCGCGACGCGGCGCTTTTCGCCGCCGGAGAGCTTGCCGATCACGGCATCCCACGGCGGCAGACGCAGTGCGTCGGCGGCCACTTCCAGTTGGTTTTCCAGGGTATGCGCGTCGCCGGCGGCGAGGATCGCTTCCAGCCGTTGCTGCTCGGCGGCGAGCTTGTCGAAGTCGGCGCCTTCCTCGGCATACGCTTCGTAGATCTTGTCGAGCGCGGCCTGCGCCTGCAGCACTTCGCCGACGCCTTGTTCGACGGCTTCGCGCACGGTCTGGGTGGCGTCCAGCAGCGGTTCCTGCGCCAGATAGCCGACCTTGATGCCGGCGGCGGCGCGCGCTTCGCCGACGAAATCCTTGTCGACGCCGGCCATGATCTTGAGCACCGTCGACTTGCCCGCGCCGTTCAGGCCGAGCAGGCCGATCTTGGCGCCAGGGAAGAACGACAGCGAAATGTCCTTGATGATCTGGCGCTTCGGCGGCACGACCTTGCTGACGCCGTTCATGGTGTAGATGTATTGCATGTCGACTCCGGATTCCGGGCGCGCCGAGCTCGGCCGGATGGCCTAGGGCGTGGGCGGGCTAGGGGTTAATTATCCCGCAGGCGGGCGCGCCGTGCCAGGGGCGTAGGGTGGGCCTTGGCCCACCGTTACCATCTTTGATCACCACGAACATGGGGCGAAGCTTCGCCGGTTGCATTCAGATATTGGTAGATGGCAATGGTGGGCCAAGGCCCACCCTACGGGTGCGAGCGTGGGACAGAACCACGTTCAGATCCAGACGATGAACGCCACCACGCCCGCCACCAACGCGTACTTCAGACCGTAATAAAGCGTCTTGTTGCGCTCGCGCAGGGCCTTGGCCTTGAGCCGGAACGCATAGAAGTACTTGAAAGCGCGATTGATGCCGCCGGTCTTGTCGCCTTCCATGTTCGGCGAGGCGCCAGCGGCGATCAGATGGCGGGCGATGAAGCGGTTCAGCGCCCGCGCCCAGCCGAATCTCATCGGCCGCTCGATGTCGCAGAACAGGATGATCCGGTTCTCGTCCGAATCGTTGCGGGCGAAGTGGATATAGGTCTCGTCGAACATCGTCCACTGACCGTCGCGCCAGCTGTAGCGCTGGCCGTCGACGCTGATGAAGCAGGCGTCGTCGTTCGGCGTTTCCAGGCCCAGGTGCAGGCGCAGCGAACCGGCATACGGGTCGCGATGCGGGCGCAATTCCGAACCCGGCGGCAGTTCGGTGAACATCGCCGCCTTGACGCTGGGAATCGAGCGCAGCAGCGCGGTCGTGTTGGGGCACAGTTCGGCGGCGGATGGGTGCGCGTCGTCGTACCACTTCAGGTAGAAGCGCTTCCAGCCGCGCCGGAAGAACGAATTGAAGCCGACGTCGTTATAGCCGGACGCGGCTTTGATGTGCTGCTGCTCGCGCAGGTAGCGAGCTTCCTCGCGGATGTTCTGCCAGTTGGCCCGCAGCGGTTCCAACTCGGGAAAGTGGCGCTCCAGATCGCTGACGTAAGGCGTCGTGGGCACCCGCGAAAGCGCGTACATCAGCACGTTGATCGGCGCCATGAAGGTGGAATGGTCCAGCAGCTGACGGTTCCAGCGGTGGCGCACCGCGCCGCGGAAGTGCACGTACAGCGCACTGGCGACGAACAGCAGGACTAGGATCCATTTCAAGGGCGGGCTTTCCTCGGTGGGCGGGCGGCGGCGAGGCCTTGTCCGCCCTGCTGCGGCAGGGGGTCGGTTGTGGCCGCATTCTAAGCCCTGGGCTACCATGCAGCTCCGGTCCGAGGTGCGGCCCGAACCCGTTTTTTCAACCCCCACAGAGGTTTGCGATGTTCCCCAGCTCCGCCCGTATCGCCGGTTACGACGACGAACTCGCCAAGGCCATCGCCGACGAGGCGCGGCGCCAGGAAGACCATGTCGAGCTGATCGCGTCGGAAAACTACGCCAGCCCGCGGGTCATGGAGGCGCAGGGCAGCCAGCTGACCAACAAATACGCCGAGGGTTACCCGGGCAAGCGCTATTACGGCGGCTGCGAATACGTCGATATCGCCGAGCAACTGGCGATCGACCGGGTCAAGCAGCTGTTCGGCGCCGATTACGCCAACGTGCAGCCGCATTCGGGCTCGCAGGCCAATCAGGCCGTGTATTTCGCGCTGCTCAACCCGGGCGACACCATCCTGGGCATGTCGTTGGCGCACGGCGGACATCTCACCCACGGCGCCAAGGTCAACCTGAGCGGCAAGATCCTCAATGCGATCCAGTACGGCGTCGACGAAAACGGCTTCATCGATTACGACGAAGTCGAGCGTTTGGCGCTGGAGCACAAGCCGAAGATGGTCGTGGCCGGCTTCTCGGCCTATTCGCAGGTCGTTGATTGGGCGCGTTTCCGCGCTATCGCCGACAAGGTAGGCGCCTATTTGTTCGTCGACATGGCGCACGTCGCCGGCCTGATCGCCGCCGGCGTCTATCCGAGTCCGCTGCCGCATGCGCATGTGGTCACCTCCACCACGCACAAGACGCTGCGCGGGCCGCGCGGCGGCATTATCGTTGCGAAAGGCGCGGGCGAAGAGATCGAGAAGAAATTGCAGTCGATCGTATTTCCCGGCATCCAGGGCGGGCCGCTGATGCACGTGATCGCCGCCAAAGCCGTCGCTTTCAAGGAAGCGCTGGAGCCCGACTTCAAGGATTACCAGCAGCAGGTGGTGAAGAATGCGCAAGCGATGGCCGACACCATCATCAAGCGCGGCTACAAGATCGTCTCCGGCGGCACCCAGAACCATCTGATGCTGGTCGACATGATCGGCAAGGGCATCACCGGCAAAGACGCCGAAGCCGCGCTCGGCAAGGCGCACATCACCGTCAACAAGAATGCGGTGCCCAACGATCCGCAGAAGCCGTTCGTCACTTCCGGTTTGCGTATCGGCACGCCGGCGGTGACCACGCGCGGCTACAAGGAAGCCGATTGCGTGGCGCTGGCGAATTGGATCTGCGATGTGCTGGACAATCCGAAGGACGAGAACGTCATCGCGGGCGTGCGCGAGAACGTCACCAAGCAATGCAGGCAATACCCCGTATATGGTTGAGCTGATGGCAAACGCCATGGCTGACGAGAGGTCGAACAAGATCCCTTCCCGTCCTGTCATCCCGAGCGTAGCGAGGGATCTGCTTTCCAGCTACGCACGGAGCCACAATAGATCCCTCGCTACGCTCGGGACGACAAGCTTTGAGGTATCGGACGCCGCCGGCGATGCGATACGGATCCAGGACGCCTGATGCATTGCCCCTTCTGCCAGCACGTAGACACCCGCGTCATCGACTCGCGCGTCAGCGACGACGGCGCGACGATCCGCCGCCGCCGCGAATGCGAAGCCTGCGGCGAGCGTTTCAGCACGTTGGAAACGGTCGAACTCAAGCTGCCGGCGATCATCAAGTCCGACGGCCGCCGCGACAACTTCGATGCGCGCAAGCTGCGCCAGGGTTTCGATCGCGCGCTGCACAAGCGCCCCGTGTCGGAAGAACAGATCGAATCGGCCGTGCGCGCCGTCGTGCACCAGCTGCGCATGACCACCGAGCGCGAGCTGCCGTCGCGCCGGGTCGGCGAGTTCGTGATGGCCGAATTGCGCAAGCTCGACCATGTCGCCTTCGTGCGTTTCGCGTCGGTCTACCGTTCGTTCGAGGACGTGGCCGATTTCCGCGAGGAGCTCGACCGGCTCGAGCGCGATCTGCCCGGAGAAGGCCAGCTGCCGTTGCTCGCGGCCGACGTGGTGCCGATCGAAAAGGGACGAAAAAAATGAACGCAGCCGCGCGCGGGTGTCTTTCCGTCTTGTTGCTGATCGCGGGTACGGGCCTGGTCCACGCGCAGCAAGCGAAAGACGCATCCGCCGGCCGCATCGACCCGGCAATGGTCGGCCACTACTACCTCAACGGCGTCATGGAAACCGGCTCCGAATTGCTGCTGAATGCGGACGGCCGCTTCCAATGGATGCTGGCTTACGGCGCGCTCGATCAATTCGCCCAAGGTCGCTGGCAGCGCGAAGGCGATCGGGTGGTGCTGCGTTCGGATCCGGTGACGAAAACGCCAGAATTCCGGCCTTTTACCGATGCGGAGATGCAATCGCATCCGCCGTCGGCCGCCGATGCGTGGACGGCCGTGGTCGGCATTCCGGAGCAAGGACCGATGTCCGGCGTCGAAGTCCTGTTCGAAAGCGACGACGGCAAGACCCAAACCGTTACGACTGGCGCCGATGGCATGGCCACGTTGAGCCCGTTCCCGAAAGGCCGCAACTGGGCGCGCGTCGCATTGCGCAGGCAGGGCCGCAACGAAGCGTGGCAATGGTTCGCGCTGCCCAAGCCTTGGCAGTCGGAGCGTTTCGCCGCGTATTTCGTCAAAGACGCTTCTGCCTATCGGCAGAGCGCTTTCGAAATATTGGAATTGCGCGTCGACGGCAGGGAACTGGTGCCGTCGTGGCCATGGGAAGGCGGCAAGGAGCGGGGTCGTTACGCACGTGAATGAAGCGAACGCGAACGTGCCGGCCTTCACCGCCCTAGACCACGCGATGATGGCGCAGGCGCTGCGCCTGGCCGAGCGTGCCGCTTACACCACCAAGCCCAATCCGATGGTCGGCTGCGTGATCGCGCAAGGCGAAGAAGTCGTCGGCGAAGGCTGGCATCGGCGCAAAGGCGGGCCGCATGCGGAAGTCTTCGCGTTGCAGGCCGCCGGCGAACGCGCGCGCGGCGCGACCGCTTACGTCACCCTCGAACCTTGCGCGCACACCGGCAGTACCGGGCCTTGCGCGGATGCGCTGATCGCGGCCGGCGTGGCGCGAGTGGTCGCGGCGATGCGCGATCCGTTTCCGCAAGTGAACGGCGCCGGCTTCGACAAGCTGCGCGCGGCCGGCGTCGCCGTCGAACACGGTCTGATGGAAGCGCAGGCGCGCAATCTCAACCGCGGCTTTTTGTCGCGCATCGAGCGCGGCCGGCCCTGGCTGCGGATCAAGCTCGCCACCAGCATCGACGGCCGCACCGCGATGGCCAATGGCGATTCCAAATGGATCAGCGGCGACGCCGCGCGCGAGGACGTGCACCGCTGGCGCGCGCGCAGCGGCGCGATCCTGACCGGTTCGGGTACGGTGCTCGCCGACGATCCGCACCTGACCGTGCGCTTCGACGAGCCGACCGAATTCGTGGCGCCGTTGCGCGTGGTGCTCGATCCCGGTTTGGCCACCGTCGCCCGCGGCCACGTGCGCGAAGGCGATGCGCCGACGCTGTACCTGCACGCCGCCGACGCCAAGCCGCCGCGCGAACTTTCCGCGCAGCACGCCGCCGTGCCGATGCGCGAAGGCAAACTCGATCTGGACGCGGTCCTGAAGCTGCTCGCCGAGCGCGAGATCAACGAAGTGCAGGTCGAAGCCGGCGCCACGCTCGCGGGCGCTTTCATCTGCGCCGGCCTGGTGGACGAGCTGCTGCTGTACGTCGCGCCGGTGCTGCTAGGCGAACGCGCGCGCCCGTTGTTCGAAGGCTTGTGCATCGACGAGATGGCGCAGCGCCTGCGCCTGCGCATCGTCGAAACGCGCCGCATCGGCGACGACGTGCGCGTGCTGCTGCAACCGGATGGCGGCGCATGAGTTTCAAGGACCATTTTTCCGCCTCCGCGGCGGATTACGCGGCCGCGCGGCCGGAGTATCCGCAAGCGCTGTTCGACTGGATCGCCTCGGTTTCGGCGGCGCGCGGCCGGGTGTGGGAAGCGGGATGCGGCAGCGGCCAAGCCACGCGCGACCTGGCGATGCATTTCGATGCGGTCTACGCCACCGACCCGAGCGCCGCGCAGATCGCGCAGGCCAGTGGGCCGGATAACGTCGTATTCGCGGTCGAGGCCGGGGAGCGTTGCGTGCTGCCGCCGGACAGCGTCGATGCGGTTTGCGTGGCGCAGGCGCTGCATTGGTTCGATCGCGCGGCTTTCTTCGCCGAATGCGAGCGCGTGCTCAAGCCGGGCGGTGTGCTCGTTGCTTGGGGTTATCAGGACATCGTGCCGCCGCCGGCCTTGGCCGCAGCCAATAACGCGTTCCAGGACGATATCCGCACGTACTGGCCGCCGGAGCGGCGCCTGATCGATGAGGCCTACGCGGATTTCGAATGGCCGTTCGAGCCGATCCAGGCGCCGGTTTTCGCGATGGAAGCCGACTGGCCGCTGCAGCGCTTGCTGGCTTATTTTTCGAGCTATTCGGCGGTTAAGCAGTACCGCCAGGCGCACGGCGCCGACCCCGTGGCGGCCCATGCGGCCGCGCTGGCCGCGGCTTGGGGCGACGCCAGCGCAACGCAGCGTCTGCGCTGGCCGCTGTTCGTGCACGCCCGGCGCAAGAAGGCCGGGTGATAGAATGCGCAGGCCGGTTCGCCGGCATCGTCTCAACCACAATTCGTTGAAACGTCTTCAGGGCGGGGTGCGATTCCCCACCGGCGGTAGGTGCGGCGCTCCACGGAGCGCGCACGAGCCCGCGAGCGCTTCCGGCAGCCGTATCCGTACGGGCGCCGGAAGGTCAGCAGACCCGGTCCGATGCCGGGGCCGACGGTGATAGTCCGGATGAAAGAAGACGGCAAGGTGCGGCCTGGCGGTCGTGCGCCTGCCTCACGCCTTGGGGCGTTTTTCGCGTTGTCCAATGCGGGAAGCGTTTCATGTTCACAGGTCTTATCGAAGGCGTCGGATCGCTGGCTGCGCGCGAGTCGCGCGGCGGCGATGCCCGTCTGCGCATCGCCACCGGCACGCTGCCTTTCGCCGATGTCTCGATGGGAGAAAGCATCTCGGTCAACGGCGTCTGCCTGACCGCGGTCGCGTTCGATGCGGCGTGGTTCGATGTCGACGCGTCCAACGAAACCTTGTCGCTGACGACGCTGGGCCGGCTGCCGATCGGCGGCGCGGTGAATCTCGAGCGCGCGATGAAGCCGACCGATCGCTTGGGCGGGCACCTGGTCAGCGGCCACGTCGACGGCGTCGGCGGCGTGCTGAGCATCGCCGAGGACGCGCGTGCGCAGCGCTGGAAGTTTTCGGCGCCGGCGCCGCTGCTCAAGTACATCGCGCAGAAGGGCTCGATCTGCGTCGACGGCGTCAGCCTGACCGTGAATGCGGTCGATGCCGAGGGCTTCGAAGTCGCGCTGATCCCGCACACGGTGTCGCATACCGCGTTTTCGGTCACGAAGGTGGGCGATGAAGTGAACCTCGAAGTCGATCTGGTGGCGCGTTACGTCGAGCGATTGCTTCAGGCCCCCACGTAACGTCATCCCAGCGAAAGCTGGGGCCCATGTTGCTGTTGTTGCCGTAAAGATCAAAATCAAAATGGGTCCCAGCTTCCGCTGGGATGACGGAAAAAAGAGCGCAATCATCATGACCTTCGCCCCGATCCCCGAACTCCTCGAAGAACTCCGCGCCGGCCGCATGGTCGTCATCGTCGACGACGAAGACCGCGAAAACGAAGGCGACCTGATCATGGCCGCCGAACTGGTGCGGCCCACCGACATCAATTTCATGGTCACGCATGCGCGCGGTCTGGTGTGCCTGTCGCTGACGCGCGAGCGCTGCCGCCAACTCGGCCTGCCGCCGATGGTGCGCGACAACACCTCGCCGCACGGAACCAACTTCACCGTCAGCATCGAAGCGGCCGAAGGCGTCACCACCGGCATCTCGGCCTACGACCGCGCACACACGATCCGCACCGCGGTGCGGCCCGACGCCAACGCCGCCGACCTGTCGCAACCCGGCCACATCTTCCCGCTGATGACCCAGCCCGGCGGCGTGCTCAATCGCGCCGGCCATACCGAAGCGGCCAGCGATCTGGCGTTGCTTGCCGGCTTCGAACCTGCCGGCGTGCTGGTCGAAATCCTCAATGCGGACGGCACGATGGCGCGTCGCCCGCAGCTCGAAGCCTTCGCGCGCGAGCACGGGCTGAAGATGGGTTCGATCGAGGAACTGATCCGCTATCGCCTGCACAACGAGCACACCATCGAACGCGTCGATGTGCGCGAGATCGACACCGAGCATGGCCCGTTCCGTTTGCATACCTATCGCGATCGCGTCAGCCATGCGCTGCATTTCGCGCTGTTGCGCGGCGAACCCGACCCGTCCGCGCCGACGCTCGTGCGCGTGCACATGCTGAATCCATTGGCCGATGCCTTGCATTGGCGGCGTGTCGATTTCGGCCCGGCGGTCGGCGAAGTGCTGGCGACCATCGCCAGGGCCGGCACGGGTGCGTTGGTGCTGCTGGGCGAAGCGCAAAACGCGGAAACGTTGCTCGCCCGCATCCGCGAACAGCCCGAACAGGCCCGCGCAGAGCCCGCTGGCCGTGGCGGCGCCCTGGCGGAATGGCGGCGCAATGGCGCCGGCAGCCAGATCCTCGCCGACCTGGGCCTGGGCAAACTGCGCGTGCTCGGGACGCCGCGCAAGCAGGTGGGGTTGGCGGGGTTCGGGTTGGAAGTCGTGGAGTACGTGGAGGCATAGCCCATCCCGCCGTCATCCCAGCGAACGCTGGGACCCATGTTGCTGTTGGTTCGGCTTAGCAAAATCAAAATGGGTCCCAGCGTTCGCTGGGATGACGGGAATGGGGGCATCCGAGTGTTCCAGGCCTCCGCTTGCTAAACTGCCCAACCCAACAGACCGCCACCCTCATGACCCTCCACGAAGGCGACCTGCGCGCACCCGACAGCGCGCGCTTCGCGATCATCGCCAGCCGCTGGAACCCGCGTATCACCGACGCGCTGGTGGCGGGCGCGCGCAAGACCTTCGCCGAGCATGGCGTGACGGAACAGGCCGTCGACGTGATCCGAGTGCCCGGCGCCTGGGAAATCCCGGCTGCGGCCGCGCGCCTGGCCGCGGCCGGTTCGCATAGCGCGATCGTCGCGCTGGGTTGCGTGATCCGCGGCGACACGCGTCACTACGAGCACGTCGCCGACAATTGCGCGCAGGCTTTGATGCGCGTTTCGTTGGATTTCCGCGTGCCGGTCGCCAACGGCGTGCTGGCCGTGGACGAGCCCGAAGACGCGGAAGCGCGCGCCGGCGGCAGCCACGGCAACAAGGGCGAGGAATGCGCGTTGGTCGCGATCGAGATGGCGAGCCTGATGGGCAAGCTGCCGTGACGCGCCACCGTCCGAAGGGCGGCATCGACCCGGTCGCGCGTTCGCGCGCGCGGCGCCGCGCGATGCAGGCCGTGTACGCCTGGCAGATTTCCGGCGGCGACGTGCGCCAGGTGATCGCGCAATTCGCGCACGAGCAGGCGCACGAAGTCGCGGACCTGGAATATTTCGAAGATCTGGTGCGCGGCGTGCTGCATCATCGCAGCGAGCTCGACCAAGCCCTGCAGCAATACCTCGATCGCGAGATAGAGCTGGTCGACCCGATCGAACGCGCGGTGCTGCGCATCGCGGCGTACGAAATGCGCCACCGCATCGATGTGCCTTACCGCGTGATCATCAACGAAGCGCTGGAAACGGCCAAACGCTTCGGCTCCGAACACGGCCACACCTACGTCAACGGCGTGCTCGACCATGCCGCCGTCGAATGGCGCGCGGTGGAAGTGAACGCCGCGCGGCCGAAGTGACCGCCGAATTCGACCTGATCGATCGCATCCGCATGCGCGCGGATGCGCGCAACGATGTGATTCTGGGTATCGGCGACGACGCCGCCGTGTTGCAGCCGCCCGCAGGCAAGCAATTGGTCGTCACGATGGACACGCTGAACGAAGGCGTGCATTTCCCGCCGGAAACTGCGCCTGCGGATATCGGCTGGAAAGCGCTGGCCGTCAACTTGTCCGATCTGGCGGCGATGGCCGCGCAGCCGGCCTGGTGCACCTTGTCGCTATCGTTGCCGCAGGCCGAGCAAGCTTGGTTGGATGCATTCATCGACGGATTTTCGGAGCTCGCAGGCCGCCACGGCATCGCGCTGGTCGGCGGCGATACCACGCGCGGGCCTTTGTCGGTTTGCGTGACGGCGCACGGCTTCGTCGACGAAGGCAGAGCGTTGCGGCGCGATCGCGCACAGCCGGGCGACGACATCTGGGTCAGCGGTACGCTGGGCGATGCGGCCGGAGCGTTGGCGCAATGGCGCGAGGCCAAACCTGTCGTTCCCGAGTTGAAAGCGAGGCTGGACCGGCCGACGCCGCGAATCGGTTTGGGCCTGGCGCTGGCGGGCATCGCGAACAGCTGCATCGACGTGTCGGACGGACTGCTGGCCGACCTGGGCCATATTTGCGATCGGAGCGGTGTCGGCGCGGAGGTTTCGGTAACGGACCTGCCCGCATCGGATGCATTGCTTTCGGTTTTCGAAAGCGAAGCGCGCCGCGTGCTGCAGACCAGCGGCGGCGACGATTACGAATTGTGCTTCACGGCATCATCGCAGGCCCGAAACGCGGTCGAAAAAGCGGGCGAACAGAGCGGGACTCGGCTCACGCGGATCGGGTGCATCGTTGCGGGGCAGGGCGTCCGCGCGTTGCAGGACGACGGAAGCCGATGGACGCCGCCCAGCGTGGGTTACACGCATTTCGTTTCTTGAAATAGCTTTTTTTGCTTTTAAGCCGTCATTCCCGCGAAGGCGGGAATCCAGCGGCTTGGCTCCGTTACTTGTGGGAGCGGCTTCAGCCGCGAGCTTTTGCGGCATGGGAGCTCACTTGAAGAGCTCGCGGCTGAAGCCGCTCCCACAAGAAAACCAAGTCGCTGGATTCCCGCCTTCGCGGGAATGACGGCTTAGAGCGATGAGCAACGGCAGCTACGGCGCCGCATTGGCGACCGCAATCAACCCCGCAATCGAATTCGCCGGAACATGGATGGGCTTGCCGCTGCGCGCCAACTGCGGCTGCTGCTCGATCGGCGACTCCGGCTTGATCGCCGCATTAGGCGGCAGCAATGCAAAATCAAATTCCAAATCAATCGCGGCCGGAGCGCGTCCGGAGATGCTGCGATAAAGCCGCGCCGCGATCAGCACCGCGCCTTCCAGGCTGGCGTGCACCCCATCGGAGAACATCGGTGCGGACGGATGGCGTTTGTCCTGCGCGCGCAGCATTTCGCCCAACTCGACAGCTTCTGCGCCCGTATTCCGAGCGATCGCCGCGAGACCGCGATCCAGATTCTGCTGCCACGCGGCATCCGGACCCCAGGTGCCGAACAGCAGCACGCGTGCGCCGCGCGATTTCGCAAGATCGGCGAACTGCTTGTGCGCACGCTGGCTGGCGCGGCATTCGGGTTGCTGGCGTTGTTCCGAACTGGTCATGCAGGCCAGTAGCCCGCCGCGTTCCTGCAGCACGACCACATCCCATTGATGTTCGCGCAAGGTCTTCGCGGCGGCGCCGTCTTTCCAACGCTCGGCGAGCGTGCCGCCCGGTGCGACGAAACTGGCGGTTTCGAATGTGGGCCCTTCCGATTGCGCAGCGGCCAGCGCACGCATCAAACCCGGTACGTTCTGGGTGTAGATCAGGCTGTTGCCGATCAGCAACACCCGTTGCGCGGGTCGCGCGGCCGTCGCCGCGAACGAAGACATGCAACACAAGAGCAGACAGCACAGCGGCAACGCATATCGGATTCGCATGGCCGGCCTCGGCGCAGGGCATTCACCGCGCAAGCTACGGCAGTACTTTGCCGGGATTCAATAGGCCATTCGGGTCGAATGCGGCTTTTACGGCCCGCATCGCCGCCAACGTGGCCGGATCGAACGCGCGCGCCATGAAATCCCGCTTGGCGATGCCGATGCCGTGTTCGCCGGACAGCGTGCCGCCCAGCTCGAGCGTCAGCGCGAACAGGCGCGGCAACGCCGCCTGCGCGCGGGCGTCCTGGCCGGCGTCGCCCGGATCGAACAGGATGTTGGCATGCAGGTTGCCGTTGCCGGCGTGGCCGAAGGCGACGATCGGCAAGTCGAATTCGCGGGCGAGCGCTTGGATGCCATCCACGAGTTCGGGTATGCGCGACACCGGCACCACCACGTCTTCGTTGATCTTGCCGGGCGCGATGCTGCGCAGCGCCGGCGATAGCGCCTTGCGCGCGGCCCAGAGTTTTTCGCTGGCGATCTCGTCCGGCGCGGTGTCCAGCGACAGCAGGCCGTCGCCCCGCGCGGCTTGCGCGAGCACGGCGACGGCGTGCGGCAACGTCGCCGCATCGCCGTCGGCTTCGATCATCAGCAGCGCGCCGGCATCGGGAATGTCGGCGCCGCCGACGTCGCGCGCCAGTTTGATGCAGGCCGCATCCATGAATTCGAGCATGGCCGGCGTGGTCGGCTGCGCCATGATCCGCGATACCGCTGCGGCGGCGCTGGCGACGTCGGCGTACAGGGCGCGCAGGCTGGCGCGTTGCGGCGGCAGCGGCGCGAGTTTGAGCGTGGCGTCGACGATCAGCGCCAGCGTGCCTTCGCTGCCGACGATCAAATGGGTGAGGTCGTATCCGGTGGCGTCCTTGGTGGTCGCGCTGCCGCAACGGATCAATTCGCCGGTGCCGGTGACGGCGGTCAGGCCGAGCACGTTGTCGCGCGTGGCGCCGTATTTCACGGTATGCGGTCCGCCGGCGTTGCAGGCCAGGTTGCCGCCGACGGTGCACAGTTCGGCGCTGGCCGGGTCCGGCGGCCAGAACAGTCCGTGCGCGGCCAGCGCGCGTTGCAAATCGCCGTTCAATACGCCGGGTTCGACGATGGCGTAGCGGTCGCCGGCGCGGATGTCGAGGATGCGGTTCATGCGTTCGAACGACACCACCACGCCGCCGGCCGTCGGCAGCACGGCGCCGGTGCTGCTGGTGCCGGCGCCGCGCGCGACGATCGGTACGCGATGGGCGATGCAGGCGCGCACCAGCGCGACGACTTGTTCGCGGTTGCGGGGCAACGCCACCGCGTCGGGCAATGCGGAGCGGCGCGAATTGTCGTTGCCATGCGCTTGGCGCTGCGCTTCGCCGGTCTGCCAGCCGTCGCCGAGCAGTGCGGAGAGTTCTTGGTCGAGCGAAGCGGGGAGGGTGGCCATGCGTCGATTGTAGCCGCGCTTCGTTTGCAGAGCGGAACTTGCTCCGCTGCCCTTGCTTTTCGTAGGTGCGAATTCATTCGCACGCTTTTCGGCATCAACAGCGTGCGAATGAATTCGCACCTACATTTGCAGTGCCGTAGCCCGGGTAAGGCCGAAGGCCGCACCCGGGTCCGCCGCAGCGGAGAGATCGCATCCCGGGTGCGCTTTGCTTACCCGGGCTACTTCTGCTGTCGGAGTTGTTTTCGCGAACTGGATCGAAGCGGTCAAACATCATCGCCACGGAACGCATCGCGTAGCCAGTTGAGCTGCGGCGCATCCGGATCTCCCGCGGCCTCGACCACATCGAAGCGGCACGGCGCGTCGGCGTACTCGCGGTGCGCGAGCAGGAACATTTGCGCGGCATGGATCAGCTTGCGGCGCTTGACCGCGTCGACCGACGCGGCGCCGCCGCCGAAACGCGGGTCGCGGCGGTAGCGGACCTCGACGAATACCAGCGTGCCGCCGTCGCGTCCGCCTTTGTCCAGCATGATCAGGTCGATTTCGCCGCCGCGATAGTTCGCATTGGCCGCGACATCGGCGAGCCCGGCTTTTTTCAGATGCGCACGCGCGGCGGCCTCGACCGCCGCGCCGCGCGCGCGACGGTCAACCGCCACCGCGCGACAGCGGTACCACGATGCCGCCGCTGAACGTCGACCAGGCCGGCATGCGGATGATGTTGCCGAAACCATCGATGCGCAGATCGCCGGTCGCGCCCTTCACGTCGCCTTCCGCACTGGTGGCGAGGCGTTCCAGGTAAGCCGTGATCAGCCAGGCGTCGAAACCGAAAGCGAACAGCCTCGCGGCCGGTCCGCGTGCGGTCGGCAGCGTCTGTCCGGTGACGCTCGCCGCCGGCAAACCGGGCGCGCCCCGCACGCTCCATGCGTCGCTGGGGAAGATGATGCCGTCCAGCGCGCGGTCCTGTTCCGGCTTGCCGGTGCCCGAATTCAATTGCGACGTCGCGACGCGCGGTTTGCCGGCCAGTCCGGCCGCCGCCAGTTGCGGCGCCAGCGCGCGCGCCTGGCTGCCTTTCAATGCCAGGAAGATCGCATCCACGCCGCCCTGCTTCGCGGCTGCGGCCTGCAGGGCGGGCGTGAAGCCTTCGGCGCTCTCGCCCACGGTCAGCGTTTCCACCACGCTGCCGCCGCGCTCGCCGAAGCGGTCGCGGAACGCTTCCGCCGCGCGGCGCATGGTGGCGTCGCCGCTAGTCAGCACCAGCGCACGGCGTGCGTTGTTCGATATCAAATATTCGGCTGCGGAAATCGCTTCGTCTTCGGGTGCGAGCGAGAAGCTCGCATTGCCGGCCGGCGGCGCGACGTTGCCGCGGTTCAGTGCGAGCATCGGCACGCTCAGATTGCCCTGGTTGAACAGCGCGCTGACTTCATCGCGGCCGAGCGGACCGACGACGAAATCGTTGCCTTCGGCAGCGGCCTTGGCGTAAGCGGCCACCGCGCCGCCGGGCGTGCCGGCGGTGTCGTAAAACTGGATGTCCGGACGCTGCCGGCCTTCGCCGTAATAAGCGGCGAGCAAACCATCGCGCACCGGCGCCGCCGCGGTGGCCAGGCTGCCCGACAGCGGCAGCAGCACGGCCAACTTGGTCGGCGGGCGATAGCCGTCGCGATCGGCCGGCGGCCGCTTGCTGGCGTCGAAGCCCCATTGCGCGCCGCGATCGAATGGCCGCGGCAACGGCAGCCCGCGCCGCAGCAGCGCGCGGCCGGCGAAGTTGTACAGCGGGTCGTTGGCGGCCAACGCGGCGGTTTCGCGCGCCAGGGTGGCGTCGTCCAGGCCCGAGAGCAGGCGATCGATCTGACGAGCGTTGTCGACCCTGGCCTGTCCGGCCAGCGCAGCGTCGTTGCGCGCCAGCGCGCCGGCGGCCTGGATGGCCGCATTGTCGGAAGCACCGGCCGGCTTGCCGTCCGTGCCGCTGACCTGCACTGTGGCGCAGCCGGCCAACAGCAGCAGCATCGCCAACGCCAGCAACAGCTTCGATCCGGCAGTCCGTGTCATCGCATTCCGCATCGTTGCGGGTCTCGGTGGGAAGAACGGCTAGGATTCTACCCGCGCAGCCGCTGGAGAAACGATGTCAGGCCCTTCACAACCCGCCGGCGCGGTCCGTTCAGGCAGCCTGTTCGTGGTCGCGACCCCGATCGGCAATTTGGGCGACCTCAGTCCGCGCGCGTTGGACACGCTCAAGAGCGTCGCGGCGATCTGCGCCGAAGACACCCGTCATACGCGCCAATTGCTGGCGCATTTCGGGGTGGAACGGCCCTTGATCGCGCTGCACGAGCATAACGAGGACGAGATCGCGGAACGGCTGGTGACGCGGCTGCTCGCCGGCGAATCGCTGGCCCTGGTCTCGGATGCCGGCACGCCGCTGGTCAGCGATCCCGGGTTCCGGCTGGTCCGCGCGGCGCGCGCGGCGGGCGTCGCAGTGAGTGCCGTGCCTGGGCCCAGCGCATTGATCGCCGCGCTCAGCGTGGCGGGATTGCCCAGCGACCGTTTCGTGTTCGAAGGCTTCCTGCCGGCGAAGGCGACCGCGCGGCGCGAACGCCTGTCCGCGCTTGCGAGCGAAACGCGCACGCTGGTGTTCTACGAATCCGCGCACCGCATCGAAGACGCTTTGGCCGATGCCGTCGTCGCTTTCGGCGCGCAGCGCGCGGCCGTGATCGCGCGCGAACTGACCAAACTGTTCGAGACGGTGCTCGATGGCACACTCGAGGAGCTGCGCGCGCGCGTCGACGCCGATCCCAATCAGCGCAAAGGCGAATTCGTGCTGCTCGTGCATGGCGCGGGCGAGGATGCCGACGCCAAGATCGCCGAAGGCCGCCGCCTCTACGCCAAACTCAGCGAGCATCTGCCGCCGTCGACGGCCGCTAAGTTGGCCGCGGAACTGAGCGGCGCGCCGCGCAAGGCGTTGTATGGCAGTTAGCCGAATGGCCATCGGAGCTGCGATGTTGCCTTGTAGAGCGGAGCTTGCTCCGCTGCTTTTCGCCTTGAATCAAGAGCAGCGAAGCAAGCCCCGCTCTACAAAGCATGTTCCGTCCCGTGACTGAAAACGGAACCGGTGCCGCCGATCGGGCGCACGACAGCGCCTGGACGATATTCCTCGTATTCCTGCGATTGGGGTTGACCTCGTTCGGCGGCCCGATCGCGCACCTGGGTTATTTCCGCGACGAATTCGTGGTGCGGCGACACTGGCTCTCCGAACGCAGCTACGCCGACTTGATCGCGCTCTGCCAGTTCCTTCCGGGCCCCGCGAGCAGTCAGGCCGGCATCGCGATCGGCCTCGCGCGCGGCGGCATGCGCGGCGCCTTGGCGGCTTGGTGCGGCTTCACGTTGCCGTCGGCGATCGCGCTGATCCTGTTTGCGCAGGCGGCCTCGGCCTGGGGCATGCAATGGTCGCCGGGCGCGGTGCATGGCTTGATGCTGGTCGCGGTCGCGGTAGTCGCGCAGGCGGTATGGGGGATGGCGCGCACGCTCTGCCCGGATCGGCCGCGGATCGCGATCGCGATACTGGCGGCGGTCGCCGTGTTGCTGCGGCCCGATGCCTGGGGTCAGGTGGGTGTGATCGTATTCGGCGGCATCATCGGAATATTGTTTTTACGACGCGTCGCATCGGCGCCGCACGATGCCTTGCCGACCCGCGTATCGCGGCGCTTCGGCGCGGTATCGCTTGCGCTCTTCTTCGCACTGTTGCTGGCCCTGCCGTTGGCTACGCGCATCTGGCCGCTTGAAGGTCTGGCTGTATTTTCGGCGTTCTACCGCGCCGGTGCGCTCGTATTCGGCGGCGGCCATGTGGTGCTGCCGTTGCTGCAGGCGGCGGTGGTGCCGGTCGGCTGGATCACCGACGATGTTTTCCTGGCCGGTTACGGTGCCGCGCAGGCAGTACCGGGACCGTTGTTCACCTTCGCCGCTTTTCTCGGCGCGTCCCTCACGGCGGGGCCGGGCGGATGGCGGGGCGGTTTGCTTTGTTTGCTGGCGATCTTCCTGCCCTCGTTCCTGCTGGTCGTCGGCGTGTCGCCGTTCTGGGAGGAATTGCGCCGCAACGTCCGCATGCAGGCGGCATTGGCCGGCATCAACGCCGCCGTGGTCGGATTATTGCTGGCGGCTCTGTACCGGCCGGTCTGGACCAGCGCGGTGCACGGCCCCGGCGATCTGGCGCTGGTCGTGCTGGGCGTGGTCGCGCTGATCCGTTGGAAACTGCCGCCGTGGCTGGTCGTCCTGGGAATGGCTGTGCTCGGCCTACTCGCCAGCACATTGCCTCGCGCTCTGTAGAGTCGAGCTTGCTCGACTGCTTTTCATACCAGATGGCGATAAGAGCAGTCGAGCAAGCTCGACTCTACAAAAAGCGGGCTTTCCGCGGCTGAAGGGCCCGCGTGCGATAATAGGCGCGGCGGAGTCGGCCAGGCAGTCGCGTCACCCGCAAGGGTGCCGAGGAAAGTCCGGGCTCCACAGGGCACGGTGCCAGGTAACGCCTGGGCGGCGCGAGCCGACGGAAAGTGCAACAGAAAGATACCGCCGAACGGTTCTTCGGAATGCGTGGCAAGGGTGAAATGGTGCGGTAAGAGCGCACCGCGAGTCCGGTAACGGACCGGCACGGCAAACCCCACCGGGAGCAAGACCAAATAGGGAGACTATGCCGCGGCCCGCGGTGTCTCCGGGTAGGTTGCTTGAGCGTATCGGCGACGATGCGCCTAGAGGAATGACTGTCCACGACAGAACCCGGCTTAACGGCCGGCTCCGCCTCGCGTTTCCAATGCTACGCATTGAAAACCCCAAATTTTGGTGAAGCTAAAATTTGGGCCCGCTATGTGTTTCCAATTCCCCGCGCTGTCGCGCGCCCCCTTTACTAAAGGGGGCTATTCCTTTTGTCTAGCTTCTCGCGATCGGCTTTCTGCTTTTCGTGGGAGCGGCTTCAGCCGCGAGCTCTTGATCTCGCTCGTGGCGTTCGGCCGCTTATCAGCTTCGCGGAATGATCGCCTCCACGCGACGATTCTTCGCTCGCCCTTCGGGGTCGTCCTTGCCGTCGGACTTATGGTTTGGCGCGACCGGATCGGCTTCGCCGAAACCGGCCGCCTGCAGGCGTGCGTCCGGCACGCCGTGCGCTGCCAACCAGGTCTTGACCGCGTCGGCGCGGCGCTTGGACAACCCCAGGTTGTAGGCGTCCTCGCCCTTGGCATCGGTGTATCCCTTGAGCTGCACGGTACCCTGGGTCTTGCCTATCAACTCGGCAAGCGTGCGCAGGTCGGCTTCGGCGCCCGGGCGGATTTCGGCCTTGTCGAAATCGAACAGCGTGTCCGCCGGCAATGCGACATAGATTTCGCTCTCGCGAATCTCGCCGCCGAGCTTGTCGACCAGGCCTCGCAATTGCGAGACGTCGCCGGCGAGTGCGCTGACGTTTCCGGTCAAAGCAGAACCTTGCGCAACCGGTGATTGTGCATTGTCTTGGGACGGCGCCGATGGCGGCGGGGTCGATTCGGAATTCGGCTGACGGGCTTCCTGCTGCGGCCCTGCGGACGCATCCGGCCGCGAGCAGCCGCAGGCAAGCCCGATCAGCGCAATCGGCAATAGAAATTTCATCGCTGGATCGCCACGCCGTCGAAGGGAGCGACTTCCGGAATGTTGATCGAAACGGTCTGCGACGTCGCCGGCGGCGCCGGGAATTTGACCCAGATCACGCCGCTCGAATTCTTCTTGATGTCGAGCTTGAGCTTCTGGTCATTGATCGTATTCAACGGAGCCGCCATCGGCTTGCCGGAATTGTCCTTCAGCGGGCTGTAGCGTTGCGAAGTGGCGTCGTCCACGACGCTGACATCGCTCAGCGGCAGCGACGGATTCCACAGGTTTTCTTCGCCGGTGCGGACGTTGAACTGCACGGTCAACACGTTTCCGGTCACGGCGACTTTGGACAGGTCCCATTGCGAGCCTTTCGGGCCGATCTGCGTGGCGATCGGCCCCGCAGCCGGAGGAGGCGCTGTTGGTTGCGGTGCGACGGTTGGATTCGGTGGTGTTGCCGCTTCGGTGGCGGCGCCGGACGTATCGGCCGCGGACTGTGTTGCGCTTGTATCGGGCGATGGCTGCTTGCAAGCGGCAAGCAAGCAAAGGGCGAGCAGCGACAGCATCCGGCGTGTGGTCATTGTCCAAATCTCCGTTGGCAGGGGCGTGACATTCGTAGCAAGCGGCGCATTAACCATTTGTGCAACCTCGCACGACCGCCGTCGGAGAAATCGGATGGATGCCATCTAATGCAACAATCATCGATATGAGCCGATGGTTGTCCCAAATTTGTTCAATATTATGAATTGTTGCGACGCAGCAAGACGTATTCATAAGCCGAGACGAAAGTCTCACCATGCGTGAGAATTTGACAAATCTCAAAATTTGAGACGAAACAGCAGCTTGTGGATAAAGCTTGAACAAGTCTCTGAAGTTTGCTGCAAGTCCTTGACGCGCCTAGCGAAATTCGGACTTGAAAGTTGTTGACAACCCTGTGAGGCACTCCTAAGGTGGCATCTCGTGGGGAAACCTGGGTTTTTGTGGTTTTCCGATGCTGAAGCCCGCCGAAGACGGGCAAGAACCGGACGGCTGTGTGTTCCAGGGCGAGACCGCCATCACGATCGACGACAAGGGCCGGCTGGCGATCCCCACTGGCTATCGGGATCTTGTCGCCCGCGAATGCGGCAACCGGCTGGTGCTCACCTACAACCCGTTCGAGGCCGGCAGCCTCTACCTCTACCCGCAGCCGGTCTGGGAGCGCGTGCGCGACCAGATCAACGCGCTGCCGCGCACCAAGAGCGTCAGCCGCAACCTTCAACTGAAACTGGTCGGCGCGGCGAGCTTCGTCGAGCCCGACGGCAGCGGCCGCATCAGCGTGCCGGCCAGCCACCGCAGCGCGGTCGGCATCGAGAAAAAAGCCGTGCTGCTGGGCATGGGCGACAAATTCGAACTGTGGAGCGAGCAGGCGCACCACGCGCAGATCCGCCAGACCATCGGCGACGCGGATCTGGGCGAGGACATGCTCGATTTGCAGTTGTGACGGCGGGTGGCGCGGATAGCCGGTCCGCCCACCTTCCTGTGCAGCACTTACCGGTGATGTACGAGCAGGTCATGGAAGGGCTGCGGGTGGTCGAAGACGGAACTTATCTGGACGGCACGTTCGGTCGCGGCGGCCATGCGCGCGGCGTGCTGCAAAGGCTGGGCACGGGAGGGCGGCTGCTGCTGATGGACAAGGATCCCGAGGCGATTGCGGTGGCCGAGCGCGAGTTCGGCACGGATCCCCGCGTCTCCATCCATCGCGGCAGTTTCGTCGACTTCGCGCATTGGGAAGCGGCCGCAGCCGGCCTCGACGGCATCCTGTTCGACCTGGGCGTTTCGTCCCCGCAACTCGACGTCGCCGAACGCGGCTTCAGCTTCGGCAAAGACGGCCCGCTCGACATGCGCATGGATTCCGACAGCGGCCAGAGCGCGGCGCAATGGCTGGCGAGCGCGTCCGAGCAGGACATCGCCGACGTGCTGTGGACCTACGGCGAAGAGCGCATGAGCCGGCGCATCGCGCGGACCATCGTCGCGCGCCGCGCGCAGCAGCCGATCGAACGCACCGGCGAGCTCGCGCAACTGATCGCATCGGCGATGCCGCGCGGCAAGCAAGAGATCCATCCGGCGACGCGTTCGTTCCAGGCGATCCGCATCCATATCAATCGCGAATTGGCCGATCTGGAAGCCGGCCTCGACGCCGCGCACGCCGCACTCAAGCCGCAAGGCCGGCTGGCGGTGATCAGCTTCCATTCGCTGGAAGACCGCATCGTCAAGCGTTTCATCGCCAAGCATGCGAAGGCACCGCCGGCCAATCGCCGCTTGCCGGAGGCCGAAACTTTCGTGCCGACCTTGCGCGCGATCGGCGATGCGCAGAAGGCCGGTGCGGCCGAAACCGCGGCCAATCCGCGCGCGCGCAGTGCGGTGCTGCGGGTGGCCGAAAAACTGGCGGAGGCCGCATGAGCCTGCGCGTACTCCTGGCCCTGCTGATCGCCGCCAACATCGGCAGCGCGATCCTGGTGGTGTATGCGCGCCATCAGCACCGGCAGCTGTTCGTCGAGCTGACCAAACTGGAAAAGGCGCGCGATGCGCTCAACATCGAATTCGGCCGGCTGCAGTTGGAGCAGGCGACCTGGGCAGAGAGCAACCGCATCGACCAGATCGCGCGCAACAAGCTCGGCATGAAATTCCCGGAAGCCGACGAGATCGTGGTGGTGCGCCCATGAAGCCGCGCAACCGCGCCCAGTTCAATCTCCGCGCCCGGCTGGCGATGGTCGCCGGCGCGCTCGGCCTGTGCTCGCTGGCGCTGGTCGGCCGCGCCGTGGATCTGCAGCTGATCGACAACGATTTCTACCAGAAGCAGGGCAATGCGCGCTTCCTGCGCGACATCGAAATCCCGGTTTCGCGCGGGATGATCACCGACCGCAACGGCGAGCCGCTGGCCGTGTCCTCGCCGGTGGAATCCGTTTGGGCCGATCCGCAGGAATTGATGAAGAATCCCGCGCGCCTGCCGGAGCTTGCCAAGGCGCTAGGCGTGCCGACCGACTATCTGACGCGCAAAGTCTCGCAGCGCGCCGGCAAGGAATTCATGTGGCTCAAGCGCCGCATCAGCCCGGTGGCGGCGAAGAAGATCGTGGCGCTCGACATACCGGGCGTGGCCTCGCAACGCGAATTCCGCCGTTTCTACCCGCAGGGCGAAGCGATGGCGCACGTGCTGGGCTTCACCGACATCGACGACCACGGCCAGGAAGGCCTGGAGCTCGCGTTCGACGAATGGCTGCGCGGCACGCCGGGCAGCAAGCGCGTGATCCGCGACAACCGCGGCCGCATCGTCGAGAACGTGGACCTGATCAAGGCGGCGCAGCCGGGCAAGGATCTCACCCTCACCATCGACCGCCGTATTCAGTACCTCGCATACCGCGAGCTGAAGAACGCGTTGCTGGAGTCCGGCGCGAGCAGCGGCTCGACCGTAGTCTTGGACATCGCTTCGGGCGAAGTGCTGGCGATGGCGAACCTGCCTTCGTACAACCCCAACGCGGTCGAAGCCGGCAATCGGGACACCCACCGCAATCGCGCGGTGACCGATGTGATCGAGCCGGGCTCGACGATGAAGCCGCTGACCGTGGCCGCCGGCTTGGAAGCCGGCGTCATCACGCCGCGCTCGACGTTCGACACCAATCCGGGCTGGATCCCGAACGGCCGCTACCGCACCACCGACACCCATAACTACGGCGTGCTCGACACCACCGGCGTGATCCGCAAGAGCTCGAACGTGGGCGTGTCCAAGATCGCCGCGCGCCTGTCGAACCAGACTTTCTACGATTTCCTGCGCCGATTCGGCTATGGCCAGAGCACCCAGAGCGGCTTCCCGGGCGAAGTGCCGGGCCTGTTCCCCGTGCCGGCGCGCTGGAGCGGCACCACCAAGCAGACCATGTCCTACGGCTACGGCATTTCCGCCACGCCGATCCAGATCGCGCAGGCCTACGCCGCGTTGGCCAACGGCGGCAAACTGCGCGCGCCGACCTTCGTGAAAGGGCAGGACAACGAAGCGCGCGAAGTGCTCGAGCCGGCGATCGCTCACGAAGTGATGAAGATGATGCAGACGGTGACCGAGCCCGGCGGCACCGCGACCCGCGCGGCCATCCTCGGCTATCACGTCGCCGGCAAGACCGGCACTGCGCGTCTGGCTAGCGGCGGCGGGTATTCGCGCAAGTACGTGTCCTTTTTCGCCGGCGTGGTGCCGGTGGACAACCCGCGCTTCGCGATGGCGGTGGTGATCAACGAGCCGGACACCAGCAAGGGCTGGCAATTCGGCGGCGGCGGCTTCGTGTCGGCACCGGTGTTCCGCAACGTGATGGAAGGCGCGCTGCGCCTGATGGACGTGCCGCCGGACGATATCGAAACCTGGCTCGCCGCGCAGCAGGCGGCCGAGGCCAAGCGCAACGGCGGCAAGCCGGCACCGATGGCCGCAGCACCGATCGTGGAAGAAGCGCATTCGCTGCCGGTGCTGGCGCCAGCGCAAGGGGCGCGGCAATGACCCGCGCCATGCTGCTCGCCGAATTGCTGCCCGATGTGGCCGACGTACCGCAGGATCTCGCCGTCACCGGCCTGGTGCTGGACAGCCGCGATATCCGCGCCGGCGATGCGTTCGTGGCGATCGCCGGTTTCGGCGCGCACGGTTTGGGTTTCGTCGACCAGGCCAAGGCCGCCGGCGCGAGCGCGATCCTGTTCGAGCCGCCGGCGCCCGAAGAATTGCCCGCGCCCGACGATGCGATCGCCGTGCCCGGTTTGCGTGCGCGTATGGGCACGATGGCCGATCAATTCCACGGCCGGCCTTCGCGTGCGATGACGATGGTCGGCGTGACCGGCACCAGCGGCAAGACCTCGACCGTGCAGTTGATCGCGCAATCGCTCGAGTCGCTAGGCAAACGCGCCGGCACCATCGGCACGCTCGGCGCCGGTCTGTACGGCGACGCGCGCCCGACCGGATTCACCACGCCGTTGGTGCTTCAGATGCATGCGCTGCTCGCCGACCTGCGCGATGCCGGCGCTGCTGCGGTCGCGATGGAAGTGAGTTCGCACGCGCTCGACCAGGGCCGTGTGGACGCGGTGCATTACGACATCGCGGTGTTCACCAATCTCACCCGCGACCATCTGGACTACCACGGCGACATGGCCACGTACGGCGCAGCCAAGGCCAAGCTGTTCGCACGGCCGGGTTTGCGCGCCGCCGCGATCAATCTGGACGACGAGTTCGGCGTTTCGTTGCTGGCGCAACTGCCCGAATCCGTGCGCGGCATCGGCCTGAGCGCGCGCGGCCGGGCGCAAGCGCTGGTGCGTGCCGAGAACGTGGCGCTCGACGCCTCGGGCATCGCTTTCGACCTGGTGCTGGGCGACGAGCGCTTCGCAGTGCGATCGCCGCTGCTGGGCCGCTTCAATATCGACAATCTGCTGGCGGTCGCCGGCGTGCTGCACGCGCTCGGCGAAACGCCCGAGGCCATCGCAGCGGCGCTACCGCAATTGCAGGCGATTCCCGGCCGCATGAACCGCCTCGGCGGCGATGGCGTGTTGCCGCTGGTGGTCGTGGACTATTCGCACAAGCCCGATCCGCTGCAGCAGGCGCTGGAGTCGCTGCGCGGGCATCTGCGCGGCCGCCTGATCTGCGTGTTCGGCTGCGGCGGCGAGCGCGACCGCGGCAAGCGTCCGCTGATGGCGGCTATCGCCGAAACGCACGCCGAACGCGTTTACGTCACCGATGACAATCCGCGCGGCGAGGACGGCGATGCGATCGTCGCCGAGATCGTGTCAGGGTTCGCACGGCCGCAGGACGCGGTAGTCGAGCGCGACCGCGCCGCCGCCATCGCCGGCGCGATCGGCGAGGCCGGGCCGGACGACATCGTGCTGATCGCCGGCAAAGGCCACGAGACCTACCAGGAAATCGCGGGCAAAAAGTATCCGTTCGACGATACGCAGGTCGCGCGCAAAGCGTTGGAGGGCAGGGCATGAAACCGATGCGCCTCTCCGAAATCGCACGCATGACCGGCGGCCGCGTGCATGGCGACGATGTCGTGATCGATGCGGTCGCTACCGACACCCGCGCGCTGCCGCAGGGCTCAGCGCTGTTCATCGCCTTGAAGGGTGAACGCTTCGACGGCCACGATCATGTCGCCAAGGCCGCCGAGGGCGGGGTCGCGGCGGCTTTGGTGTCGCGTCCGCTGGACGTCGCCATTCCGCAGATCGTCGTCGCCGACACCGAGCGCGCGCTCGCCGCATTCGCCGCAGGCTTGCAGCGTGCGCGCGGCAGCGAAGTCATCGCGATCACCGGCAGCAACGGCAAGACCAGCGTCAAAGCCTTGCTCCTGTCGATCCTGAAGCTGATCGCGCAACGCGAAAACAAAATCGCCTACGCCAATCCAGGCAACCGCAACAACGAAATCGGCTTGCCGTTGGCGGTGATCGACGCGCCGGAAGACGCCGATTACGCGATCTACGAAATGGGCGCCGGCCAGCCGGGCGACATCGCCTATCTCACCGCCATCGCGCGGCCGGACGTCGCGCTGGTCAACAATATCGCGCCGGCGCACCTGGAACGCATGGGCAGCCTGCTCGGCGTGGCCGACACCAAGGCCGCGATCTACGATGCATTGCCGGCCGACGGCGTGGCCGTGATCAATGCCGACGATGCGTTCGCGCCTTATTTCGCCGAGCGCGCGCACGGCCGCCGCATCCTGCGCTTCGGGCTGGAGGCCAGCGCCGACATCGGAGCGCGCGATATCCGCGCGACCGATGAAGGCACTCGTTTCACGATGGTCACGCCGACCGGAGATGCCGATATCGATTTGCATCTCCCCGGACGCCATAACGTATCCAATGCGCTGGCCGCTGCCGGCCTGGCGCTCGGCGCAGGCGTTCCGCTCGATGCGATCGCCGCCGGCCTCGGCATCGCACGCGCGGTCGCCGGCCGCCTGATCACGCACCGGCTCGGCAACGGCGCGCTGCTGATCGACGACAGCTACAACGCCAATCCCGGTTCGCTCAATGCCGCGATCGACACATTGGCCGGGCAGGGCGGCGAAAGCTGGCTGGTGTTGGGCGACATGCGCGAGCTCGGCGCCGACGGCGAAGCGCTGCACGCCGAAGCCGGACGCCGCGCGAAAGCCGCGGGCATCGCACGCATGTACACGCTGGGCGCCTTGAGCGCCGCTGCGGCGCGCGCGTTCGGCGACGGCGCCAAGGTTTTCGAATCGCATGAAGCGCTGGCGACAGCGCTGGGTTCGGACCTGGAGAACATCGCCGGTTCTGCCGGCCTGCGCGTGTTGGTCAAGGGTTCGCGCGGCAGCGCGATGGACCGCATCGTCACCGCATTGCTGCCTCATGGGGAGGGCGCCGCACATGCTGCTTGAACTCACACGCTGGCTGCAGCAGCTGGAGAGCCTGTTCGGGCTGTTCGCCTACCTCACTTTCCGCGGCATCCTGGCTGCGCTCACCGCTTTGTTCCTGTCGCTTTGGCTGGGGCCGCCGGTGATCCGCAAACTGGCGCAGTACAAAGGCGGCCAGCCGATACGCCAGGACGGCCCGCAGTCGCACTTCTCCAAGGCCGGCACGCCGACGATGGGCGGCGCGCTGATCCTGATCACGGTATTGCTGTCGGTATTGCTGTGGGGCGACCTGCGCAACCGTTACGTATGGCTAGTGCTGGCGGTGATGCTGGCTTTCGGCGCGATCGGCTGGTACGACGACTGGATCAAGATCGTCAAACGCGATCCGAACGGTTTGAAGTCGCGCTGGAAATATCTCGCGCAATCCGTATTCGGATTGGCCGCGGGCCTGTTCCTGTTCTATACCGCCGATGCGCCTGCTGCGACCACGTTCTACATCCCGTTCTTCAAGGCCGTGGCGTTGCCGCTGGTCGGCATCAGCTTCGTGGCGATCGCATACTTCTGGATCGTGGGCTTCTCCAACGCGGTGAACCTGACCGATGGCCTCGACGGCCTGGCGATCATGCCCACCGTGCTGGTGGCTTGCGCGCTGGGCGTGTTCGCCTATGCCTCGGGCAATGCGGTCTTCTCCAACTATCTGCAGATCCCGCAGGTGCCCCGTGCGGGCGAACTGGTGATCATCTGCGCGGCCATCGCCGGCGCCGGACTGGGCTTCCTGTGGTTCAACACCTATCCGGCGATGGTGTTCATGGGCGACATCGGCGCGCTGGCGCTGGGCGCGGTGCTCGGCACGGTCGCGGTGATCGTGCGCCAGGAACTGGTGCTGGTGATCATGGGCGGCATCTTCGTGATCGAAACGCTGTCGGTGATGATCCAGGTGGCGTCGTTCAAGCTCACCGGCAAGCGCGTGTTCCGGATGGCGCCTATCCATCACCACTTCGAACTCAAAGGTTGGCCGGAGCCGCGCGTGATCGTGCGCTTCTGGATCATCTCGGTGATCCTGGTCCTGGTCGGCCTGGCCACGTTGAAGGTGCGCTGATGAGCACGGCCTTCCACGATACGCCACGACAAGCCACCCGGCTCGACGCCATTCAAGGCAGGTTCGACCCGTGGCTGCTCGGCGCGGCGATCGCGCTGGCCTGCTTGGGCGTGATCATGGTCGCTTCCAGTTCGATCGCGATCGCCGAGAACGACGGCGTCGGCCCGTTCTATTACCTGACGCGGCACGTCGTGTTCCTCGGCGCCGGCTGCGGCCTGGCGGTGTGGGCGATGCGCACCGAATTGAAATCGGTGGAACAGAAGAACCAGTGGTTGCTGCTGCTGTGCTTCGTATTGCTGTTGCTGGTGTTCGTGCCCGGTATCGGCAAGAGCGTCAACGGCGCGCGGCGCTGGATCAACCTGGGCGTATCCAATTTCCAGGCGGTGGAAGCGGTCAAGCTGATGTACGTGGTGTGGCTGGCCAGCTATCTGGTGCGCTTCCGCGACGAGGTCAACGCCACTTGGGTGGCCATGCTCAAGCCGATCGGCGTGGCGATCCTGCTGGTCGCGCTGCTGATCATGCAGCCGGACTTCGGCTCGCTGTCGCTGATCCTGGCGATCACTGCCGGCATGCTGGTGCTCGGCGGCGTGCACATGCCGCGCATGTTCGGTCCCGTGCTGATCGGCCTGCCGGTGCTGGCGGCGATCGCCATCGCCGAACCCTATCGCGTGCGCCGCTTCACCTCGTTCCTGGATCCGTGGGCCGATCAGCTCGGCAGCGGCTACCAGCTGACCAATGCGTTGATGGCGGTCGGCCGCGGCGAATGGTTCGGCGTCGGTCTCGGCGGTTCGGTGCAGAAGCTCAATTTCCTGCCCGAGGCGCATACCGACTTCATCCTCGCGGTGATCGGCGAGGAACTGGGCTTCGTCGGCGTGTGCCTGGTGATCGGGCTGTATGCATTGCTGGTGGGACGCGCGTTCTGGATCGGCCTGCGCTGCGTCGAAATGCGCCGCCACTTCGCCGGTTATTGCGCGTTCGGCATCGCGCTGTGGATCAGCCTGCAGAGCTTCGTGTCGATCGGCGTCAATCTTGGCCTGCTGCCGACCAAGGGCCTGACCTTGCCCCTGATTTCGTCCGGCGGCTCGAGCGTGCTGATGACCTGCGCCGCGCTCGGTCTGCTGCTGCGCGTGTCCTACGAACTGGATCGCGCCGAACGCCAGGTCGCGCGCTTGCGTGGCGAGGCGGCGCAACCGTCGGCCGGCACGCCGTCGACCGCGCAGCCTGCGCCGGCCGACGTCGCGCCCGCGCGCGGCACCAGCCGTCTGCGCCAGCGCACCGAACCGACGCTCGGACTGAGGAAGGGCGCATGAAGTTCGCCGCGACCGACTCCGATCTGCATCCGGTGATGATCCTCGCCGGCGGCACCGGCGGGCACATCTTCCCGGGCCTCGCCGTCGCGCATGCCTTGCGCGCGCACGGCGCCGAAGTGCTGTGGCTCGGCGCGGAAGGCGGCATGGAAACGCGCCTGGTGCCGCAGCACGGCATCGCCATCGACACGATCGCGGTGCGCGGAGTACGCGGCAAAGGTCTGCTTACGCTATTGGCCGCGCCATTCAAGCTGCTGTCGGCGGTCAACGCCGCGCGGCAGACGCTGCGGGAGCGGCAGCCGCGTGCGGTGATCAGTTTCGGTGGTTATGCGGCTGGACCGGGCGGGCTCGCGGCGCGCCTGGCCGGCATTCCGCTGATCGTGCACGAACAGAATCGCGCGCCGGGCCTCACCAACCGCGTGCTGGCGAAATTCGCCAAGCGCGTGCTGAGCGGATTCCCTGGTAGTTTCGCCGTTGCCGGCGAACAGGTGGTCGGCAATCCCGTGCGCGCCGAGATCGCAGCCATCGCACCGCCGGCCGAGCGTTTCGCCGGCCGCAGCGGCAGCGTGTGCATGCTCGTGCTCGGCGGCAGCCAGGGCGCTCGCGCCTTGAACGCCGTGTTGCCGAAAGCATTGCGCGCCCTCGATGCCGAAAACCTGGAAGTGCGCCACCAGTGCGGCGAAAAACTGCTCGAAACGGCGCAGCAGGCCTATGCCGAAGCCGGCGTATCCGCGAGCGTGGAGCCTTTCATTGCCGACATGGCCGCCGCGTACGCGTGGGCCGATCTGGTGGTGTGCCGCGCCGGCGCGCTGACGCTGGCCGAACTCTGCGCGGCCGGGCTCGGCGGCGTGCTGGTGCCGTTCCCCGCCGCGGTCGACGACCACCAGACGCGCAACGCCGAATTCCTGGTCGAGCACGGCGCGGCGGTGCTGGTCCCGGAAGGCGAGGGTTTCGAATCGCGCATGGTCGATGCGTTGCGTCCGTTGCTGGCCGATGCCGGCAAGCGCCGCGCGCTGGCCGATGCCGCACGCAAGCTCGCACGGCCCGACGCCGCCGCGGACATCGCCGATATCGTCCTGAAGGAGGCTGCGTGATGTCGAGCACCATGCACACCCGGCGCATGCAGGACAGCGGCGATCTCGCCGCGGCCTATCGCCGCGTGCATTTCGTCGGCATCGGCGGCGTCGGCATGAGCGGCATCGCGGAAGTGCTGTGCACGCTGGGCTACCAGGTGTCCGGTTCCGACAATGCCGACAACGCGGTCACCCAGCGCCTGGCCAGGCTCGGCGCGACAGTGCACCGCGGCCATGCCGCCGCGAATGTACTCGGCACCGATTGCGTGGTCGTGTCCAGCGCGATCAAGCACGACAACCCCGAACTGATGGAAGCGCGCGCGCAGCGCATCCCGATCGTGCCGCGCGCCGAAATGCTGGCCGAGCTGATGCGCTTCCGCCGCGGCATCGCGGTGGCCGGCACGCACGGCAAGACCACGACCACATCGCTGACCGCGAGCGTACTGGGCGAGGGCGGGATCGATCCGACCTTCGTGATCGGCGGGCAGCTGCTCGCGGCCGGCGCCAATGCGCGCCTAGGCGGCGGCCAGTGGCTGGTGGCCGAGGCCGACGAGAGCGACGGCAGTTTCCTGCGCCTGAATCCGCTGATCGCGGTGATCACCAATATCGACGCCGATCACCTCGAGAATTACGGCGGCGATTTCGCGCAGGTGCAGGCCGCGTTCGAGGAATTCCTGCACCGGCTGCCGTTCTACGGCTTGGCGGTGCTGTGCGTCGACGATCCGGAAGTCGACGCGCTCGCCGCGAAAACCCCGCGCCACGTGATGGCGTACGGCTTCGCCGAAGAAGCCGACGTGCGTGCCGAGAATGTCGTACAGGACGGCGCGCGCATGCGTTTCGACCTGTGCCTGCCCGATGGCTCGCGCACGCCGGCGACGCTGGCGCTGCCGGGCCGGCACAACGTGCAGAACGCGCTGGCCGCCGCGGCGATCGGTTGGCAGCTGGGCGTGCCTGCCGATGCGATCGTGCGTGCGCTGCAGAACTTCGCCGGCATCGGCCGCCGCTTCAACCTGCTCGCCGAGCTGAAGACCGGCAGTGGCGCGCGCGTGCAGCTGGTCGACGATTACGGCCATCACCCGAAAGAACTCGAAGCGGTATTCGCCGCCGCGCGCGGCGGCTGGCCCGGCAAGCGCCTGGTCGTCGCTTTCCAGCCGCACCGCTACAGCCGCACCCGCGACCTGTTCGACGAGTTCGCGGCGGTGCTGTCGAACGTCGATGCGCTGGTGCTGACCGAAGTCTATCCGGCCGGCGAAGCGCCTATCGCCGGCGCCGACGCCAAATCGCTGGCGCGCGCGATACGCGCGCGCGGCCGCATCGATCCGGTGGTGACCAACGGCGCCGGCGATCTCGCCGCGCTGTTGCCGGACGTGCTGCAGGACGGCGATCTGCTGCTGCTGATGGGCGCCGGCGACATCGGTTATGCCGCGCAACAACTGGCCACGCACGGATTCGAAGGAAGCAAGCAGTGACGAAACAGATCGCTCCGTTGCGCATCAAAGACCCGGCCGCCTTCGGCCGCGTCGCCGTGCTGATGGGCGGCAGCAGCTCCGAGCGCGAAGTGTCGCTGGATTCGGGCCGCAACGTGCTCGAGGCGCTGCGCTCGCGCGGCGTCGATGCGAACGGCGTCGACGGCATCCCCAATCTGCTGCGCGAGCTGCAAGACAAGCAATTCGAACGCGTCTTCAACATTCTGCACGGCGGCGACGGCGAGAACGGCGTGCTGCAGGGCCTGCTGCAGACGTTGGGCGTGCCGTACACCGGTTCGGATGTGCTCGGCTCCGCGCTGAGCATGGACAAGATCCGCACCAAGCAGGTGTGGCTGTCTCTGGGCCTGCCGACGCCGCGTTACCTGCGTCTGCAGAAGGGCGGTGATGTGCATGCCGCTGCGCGGGAGCTTGGCTTGCCGGTGATCGTCAAGCCTTCGTGCGAAGGTTCCAGCGTCGGCGTGTCGCGCGTGTTCGACGATGCCGGCCTCGAGGCTGCGGTCGAACTGGCGGCGCGCTATCCGGGCGAGTTGCTGATGGAGCAGCTGATCGAAGGCGAAGAGCTGACGGTCGGTATCCTCGGCGGTCTTGCATTGCCGTCGATCCGCATCGTGCCGGCAGGCGAGTATTACGACTATCACGCCAAGTACGTGGCCGAGGACACGCAGTACCTGTGTCCCGGCCTGTCCGGTGCCGACGAGGACGAAATCCGGCGCCTGACTTGGGCCGCGTTCGAAGCCGCCGGTTGCGGCGGCTGGGGCCGCGTCGATGTGATGCGCGACCGCAACGGCCGTCTGTATCTGCTCGAGGTCAACACCGCGCCGGGCATGACGAGCCACTCGTTGGTGCCCAAGGCCGCGCGCCAGATCGGCGTCGAGTTCGACGAACTGTGCTGGCGGATCCTGGAAATGACGGTCCCGGAGGCAGGTCCATGAGCGCGATGCTGCGCTTCGTCGCCTGGGCGCTGGCGCTGGCGCTGGTCGTGTTGCCGGTGGTCGCGGTGATCAACGGCTGGGTCGGCGCCGAGCGCTTCCCATTGCGCAAGTTGCGCGTCACCAGCCAGTTCGAGCGCGTCGATCCGCAATTGCTGCGGCAGACGGTGATGCCTTACGCCAAACAGGGTTTCTTCGCCGTGCGGCTGGACGATGCGCAGAGCGCGGTCAGCAAGCTGCCGTGGGTGGACCGCGCCGAAGTGCGCAAGCATTGGCCCGACGTGCTTGAGATCCGCTTGATCGAGCATGCGCCGTTCGCGCGCTGGGGCAAGGATCGGCTGCTTTCGCAGCAGGGCCGCCTGTTGCCGATCAAAGGCATCGATGTGCCCAAAGGCTTGCCGCAGCTCGACGGGCCGGATGCGCGCACCGCCGACGTGGTCGCGCTGTACAACGAATCGCGGGCGATGTTCGCCAGCAGCGGTATCGATGTGCTCGGCATCGCGCTGGATCCGCGCGGCAGCTGGTCGCTCACGCTCGGCAACGCCGCGCAAGTCGTCGTCGGCCGCGGCGACGAAGATGCGCGCTCGCGCCTGACGCGCTTCTCCCGATTGCTGCCGCGGCTGCTGGAACAACAGCAAAAACCATTGCTGCGCGCAGACCTGCGTTACACCAACGGTTTCGCTTTGAGCTGGGGCGATGCGCCGCCGCCGGCCGCGGCCGTTGCGCCTTCAACTCCACCCACCGCGAGCGGCAGCGGAAGCGGTACGCCGCGAGGAAAGACATGAACCGCAAAGGCGACAAATCGCTGATCGTCGGGCTCGACATCGGCACTTCCAAGGTGGTCGCATTGGTCGGCGAATATTCGCCCGGCAATCCGATCGAAGTCATCGGCATCGGCTCGCACGAATCGCGCGGGCTCAAACGCGGCGTCGTGGTCGATATCGAATCGACCGTGCAGTCGATCCAGCGTGCGGTCGAAGAGGCCGAACTGATGGCCGGCTGCGAGATCCGCTCGGTGTACGCCTCGATCTCCGGCAACCACGTGCAGTGCCGCAATTCGCCCGGGATCGTGCCGATCCGCGACGGCGAAGTGAGCTATTCCGATCTCGATCGCGTGCTCGAAGCCGCGAAAGCGGTCGCGATCCCGGCCGATCAGAAGATCCTGCATGCGATCGCGCGCGAGTACGTGCTCGACGATTCGCAGGAAGGCATCCGCAACCCGGTCGGCATGACCGGCGTGCGCCTGGAGGTGCATGCGCACCTGGTGGTCTGCGCGCAGTCGGCCGCGGCCAATGTCAGCAAGTGCGTGCAGCGTTGCGGGCTGCAGATCGACGATCTGGTGCTGAGTTCGCTCGCCTCCAGCACCGCGGTGCTGACCAACGACGAGCGCGAACTCGGTGTGGCGCTGGTCGACATCGGCGCCGGCACCACGGACTTGGCCGTGTTCGTGCAGGGCGCGATCTGCCATACCGCGTCGTTGCCCATCGCCGGCGACCACGTCACCAACGACATCGCGCACATGTTGCGCACGCCTACGCCCGAGGCCGAGCAGATCAAGGTGCGCTACGCCTGCGCCTTGGCGCAACTGGCGACGGCGGAAGAAAGCATCCAGGTGCCCAGCGTCGGCGATCGTCCGCCGCGCCGCCTGCCGCGCCATTCGCTGGCGCAAGCCGTGCAGGGACGTTACGAGGAAATTTTCGAAATGGTGCAGGCCGAACTGCGCCGCTCCGGGTTCGAAGAACTGGTCCGCGCCGGCATGGTGCTGACCGGCGGCGCTTCGAAGATGGAAGGCGTGGTCGAACTGGCCGAAGAGATGCTGCAGATGCCGGTGCGCGTGGGCATTCCGCAGCACGTGTCCGGCCTGGGCGAAGTGGTCGGCAATCCGGTGCACGCGACCGGCGTCGGCCTGCTGCTGATGGGCAGCCAGCTGGAGAACCCGCGGCGGCCGTCGATTCCGACCGGCCGTGCAGGCAGCTTGTTCAACAAATTGAAGGATTGGTACCGGGGCGAATTCTGATTTTGTAGAGCGGAGCTTGCTCCGCTGCTTTTTGCTCTTAATCGAAATAAGAGCAGCGGAGCAAGCTCCGCTCTACAGAGAAGAGGCAAAGCGCGAGGGCGCGCGGCGGCAGGCGAGGCGATTGCAACACATTGGTTCCAACAACCCGATTTTCATAACTAGCGGTACAGAACGGAGGACATGGACATGGCGCATTTCGAACTGGTTGAGAAAATGGCCCCGAACGCGATCATCAAGGTCGTGGGCGTGGGCGGCGGCGGCGGCAACGCGGTCGCGCACATGGTCAACAGCAGCGTCGACGGGGTGGAATTCATCACCGCCAACACCGACGCGCAGGCGATCAAGAACTGCGGTTCCAAGCTGCAATTGCAGCTGGGCACCAACGTCACCAAGGGGCTGGGCGCGGGCGCGAATCCCGAAGTCGGCCGTCAGGCGGCGCTGGAAGACCGCGAACGCATCATGGACGCGCTGGCCGGCGCCGACATGGTCTTCATCACCGCCGGCATGGGCGGCGGCACCGGCACGGGTGCGGCGCCTGTCGTCGCGCAACTGGCCAAAGAGATGGGCATCCTGACGGTCGCGGTGGTCACCAAGCCGTTCCCGTTCGAAGGCCGTCGCCGCATGCAGGTGGCGTTGAAGGGCATCGAAGAGTTGTCGCACCACTGCGATTCGCTGATCACGATTCCCAACGAAAAGCTGATCACCGTGCTCGGCCGCAACGCGACGATGATCCAGGCCTTCCGTGCCGCCAACGACGTGCTGCAGGGCGCGGTGCAGGGCATCGCCGATCTGATCGTGCGTCCGGGCCTGATCAACGTCGACTTCGCCGACGTGCGCACTGTGATGAGCGAGATGGGCCTGGCGATGATGGGCACCGGCCACGCCCGCGGCGACGACCGCGCGCAAGCGGCTGCCGAAAGCGCGATCCAGAATCCGCTGCTGGACGACGTCAACCTGTCCGGCGCCAACGGCATCCTGGTCAACATCACCGCCGGTCCGGACTTCACGATGGCCGAGTTCGACGAAGTGGGCCGCACGATCGAGAACTTCGCTTCGGAAGACGCCACCGTGGTGATCGGCACCGTGCTGGATCCGGACATGCAGGACGAGGTCAAGGTGACCGTGGTCGCCACCGGCCTCAACCGCGTAGCCGCGCGCCAGCACGTGCGCGTGCAGGAGCACGAGCCGATGCGCACCCCGATCAAACTGGTGCGCAACGCCACGACCGGCCAGCCGGACTTCGACGCGATGTCGCACGTCGAACCGGCGCCGATGCCCGGCTTCGGCGGCCTGCGCAACCGCAGCGTGGCGGCGGACCCGGCTCCGGCCGTGGCCGACCTGCCGGGCGATTACCTGGACATCCCGGCCTTCCTGCGCCGGCAGGCGGATTGATTCGAGTAGCTAACGAGTAAGCCAGTCCTCCATTGGCTGCCGGGCCGCGCCGGCCCGGCAGCGTTTTCCCCACCCCTGGGCCTGGGCCGGGGCGGCTCCTTGTTGTAGGAGCGGCTTCAGCCGAGCTCTTGGGCCGAGGTAGGCGTCACCAACGCAGGGTTCGCACCAGGTTGTTGCGTCGGCGAAACTGTGCGTCGCTTCCGTTCAGGTTCAGCCAGCCCCGTGCTAATCTTCCGCCTCTGGCCCCGGCGCCTTGCGCCCCGGACCGACGTATCGAATAGCTGTCCGCTGCATCCCCAATAACAACAAGCCACAACTAACGTCAGCGCAAGGCTCCGCCCCCGACCTATGCTGCGTCAACGCACTCTTAAAAACGTCATCCGCGCCACCGGCGTGGGTTTGCACAGTGGCGAGAAGGTTTATCTCACGCTGCGTCCGGCGCCGGCCGATGCCGGGGTCGTGTTCCGGCGCGTGGACCTGAGTCCGGTCGTCGAGATTCCGGCCGCCGCCGACCTGGTCAACGAGACCACGCTGTGCACCGGCCTGGCCCGCGAAGGCGCCAAGGTGCAGACCGTCGAACATCTGATGTCGGCGCTGGCCGGGCTGGGTGTCGACAACGTCTATGTCGAGCTGTCTTCGGCGGAGCTGCCGATCATGGACGGCTCGGCCGGTCCGTTCGTATTCCTGCTGCAATCGGCGGGTATCGTCGAACAGGACGCGCCGAAGCGCTTCATCCGCATCAAGCGCCCGGTGGAAGTGCGCGAAGGCGACAAGCTGGCGCGCTTCACCCCGTACGAAGGCTACAAGCTCGGTTTCACCATCGAGTTCGACCATCCGATGATCCCGGCCGCGCAGTCGCACGCCGAGCTGGATTTCTCGACCATGAACTACATCCAGGAAGTGAGCCGCGCCCGCACGTTCGGCTTCATGCGCGATCTGGAATTCATGCGCGAGCGCAACCTCGGCCTAGGCGGCTCGATGGACAACGCCATCGTGCTGGATGAGTTCCGGGTGCTGAACGACGACGGCCTGCGCTATGCCGACGAATTCGTGCGCCACAAGATCCTGGATGCGGTCGGCGACCTATACCTGGCCGGCCACGCCATCATCGGCGCCTACGAAGGCTACAAATCCGGCCACGCCCTCAATAACAAGCTGGTCCGGGCACTCCAGGCCGATGCCGCCGCTTGGGAAGTGGTCACCTATCCCGACCAGACCATCGCCCCGCCCCTGTACGGCGAGCTCGCCCCGGCCTGACCGCCTGTCGCTTCCCCTTAACCGCTCATCCACGTGAGCGGATTGTGAAGCGCGTACGTCCGTTTAACTTTTTTCTTCCCGGATATTAACGAATCGGGCCGCCGGGCTGGGTACCATGCCGGCTGGTCGGTCGGTACGTCCCAGTGGGGAAACGGGATTAACCACCGCATCCGGCCAATCAGGAGCGTTCTCCAGGTTCCGCGGAGTCGGGATCTTGCAGGGAATCCAGGGCGGCTCGCAGGGCATCACGCGAGGCCGTCGACATCGGTTTGACCGTCCTTTCTACCCGTGATGGCTTATCAATCAACGGGTTAGCCGTCGTTTTGACGATAAGGTCGGTTGCATCGAGCCCGAGGGACCGGGCAGCGTCGAGCACCTCGGCAGCCGCAAGCCGAAGTTTGGCCCGCCATACCGGGGCATCGACGAGGAAGACCAGTTTGCCGCCCGGGTCGTAATTGGCCAGCCGCACATGCGCGGCCAGCTCGGCGGGCAGACAGGGCCGAAGGCGCAGGTCCAATGCATCCAGCCACAGGGCTCGACGCAGGGGGTCGCCGGCCGGGCCCGCCAGCAGCGCTTCGAGCGCGGGCTGGGGCGCCGAACCGCGACCATCGCGGGATCCGGAGCCGGTCATGCGGAAGAAACGTGCGTAGCGGTAGGTAGTTTCACAACGAGGCAGTGTACCCACACCGCCGGTTTTTTTTGGATTGCCGTCTTACAGAAGCGCAACAGGGGCAGCGGTAACTTCTTTGCTGGCGGAGTCTTTGAGATGGATGTATCGAATTCGATGACTTTTACTGATTATCTGAACAATGCGCGTTACTGGGTGATGGATTTGCCCTATCGCACGCGCGATTTCATCTCCTTCCGTCCCGGCTTGGCCGCGCTCGTGTTGGCCTCCATCGGCATCGCCGCCGGCGCGGGCGCCCGTACCGGCATCGGCAGCATCGAAGTCGACCAGTTGCAGGCCAAGCTCGACAGCCAGCAGTCGCAGTTCGATGAGGTCCGCACCCACGCCAAGCAGGAAGTGAACGCCATGGCCGCGCGCCTGGCCGAGCTGCAGGCCGAAGCCAATCGTCTGAACGCGCTCGGCGAGCGCCTGACCCGCATCGGCCAGTTGCAGGACGGCGAGTTCGATTTCGATAAGCCGGTCGGCGTCGGCGGCGCGGGCCCCGTGCGCGACATGAAGCCGGGCGAGCTGCACGACGGTCTGGACCAGCTGCAGGCGCAGTTGCAGTCCTCCGGCGGCCAACTGACGCTGCTCGAGTCGCTGCTGTTCAACCGCCAGCTCGACCAGAACGCGGTGCCGTCGCGCATGCCGATCGCCAACACCTACATCACCTCCGGTTTCGGCGGCCGCGCCGATCCGTTCGGCGGCGGCAGCCAGTACCACAAAGGCATCGATTTCAAGGCTAACGTCGGCGATCCGGTGACCGCGGTGGCCGACGGTGTGGTCAGCTATTCGGGCGTGCGTTCGGGCTACGGCAACGTGATCGAGATCGACCACGGCAACGGCTACGTGACCCGCTATGCCCACAATTCCAAGCTGCTGCTGAAAGTCGGCGACCTGGCGCGGGCCGGGCAGACCATCGCCAAGGCCGGTTCCACGGGCCGTTCCACCGGTGCCCACGTGCATCTCGAGGTCTGGCAGAACGGCGCGGTCGTGAACCCGCGCAAGTTCCTGGGCGAGCAGGGTAACGGGCTGCTCAAGCGGGGCTGAGCTTTGCATTAGCCCTCTCCCGCTTGCGGGAGAGGGTTGGGTGAGGGCGCGCGGACTAGCCCGCTGGCGGTGAATTAGATGGTGGGCGAAAACTAGCGTTCGACGCGATCTCAACCTCCGCGCGCCCTCATCCGGCCGCTGCGCGGCCACCTTCTCCCGCAAGCGGGAGAAGGGTTCAAGAAGCCTTGTAAGCAGCCTTTCCGGCCCCAAGCTACAATGCGCGTTGCCAAAAAGGGCGCCCAGCGCCCTTTTCTGTTTTCGGGCCCAGCCCGATCGCCGCGCCTGGCGCGGCGTTCAACTTCCTGATCGGTCAAATCATGCTCAACAGCCTGCTTACCCGCGTTTTCGGCAGCCGTAACGACCGCCTGCTGCGTCAGCTGGACCGCGTCGTCGCCAAGGTCAACGCCTTCGAACCCGACATGCAGAAGCTCAGCGACGAGCAACTGCAAGCCAAGACCTCCGAATTCCAGAAGCGCGTCGCCGACGGCGAGTCGCTGGACAAACTGCTGCCCGAAGCGTTCGCCGTCTGCCGCGAAGCGTCCAAGCGCGTGCTCGGCATGCGCCATTACGACGTGCAGCTGATCGGCGGCATGGTGCTGCACCTGGGCAAGATCGCCGAAATGCGCACCGGCGAGGGCAAGACCCTGGTCGCGACGCTGCCGGTCTATCTCAACGCGCTCGCCGGCAAAGGCGTGCACGTGGTCACCGTCAACGACTACCTGGCCCGCCGCGATTCGGCGTGGATGGGCAAGCTGTACAACTGGTTGGGGCTGTCGGTCGGCGTGGTGTATCCGGGCATGCCGCATAGCGACAAGGGCGCCGCCTACGCCAGCGACATCACCTACGGCACCAACAACGAATTCGGCTTCGACTACCTGCGCGACAACATGGCGCTGGCCAAGGAAGACCGTTTCCAGCGCGGTTTGAACTACGCGATCGTCGACGAAGTCGACTCGATCCTGATCGACGAAGCGCGCACGCCGCTGATCATCTCCGGCCCGGCCGACGAATCGCCCGAGCTGTACCACAAGGTCGACGCCATCGTGCCGCGCCTGACCAAGCAAAAGACCGAGGACGGCGACGGCGACTACTGGGTCGACGAAAAGAGCAAGCAAGTGCACCTGTCCGAACAGGGCCAGGAACACGCCGAAGACCTGCTGCGCGGCGCCGGCGTGCTCGGCGACGACGGCTTGTACGACGCGCACAACATCCACGTGGTGCATCACCTCAACGCGGCGTTGCGCGCGCACGGCATCTATCAGCGCGACGTCGATTACATCGTCCGCGAAGGCGAAGTGATCATCGTCGACGAATTCACCGGCCGCACCCTGCCGGGCCGGCGCTGGTCCGACGGCCTGCACCAGGCGGTCGAGGCCAAGGAAAAGGTCAACGTCCAGCGCGAGAACCAGACGCTGGCGAGCATCACCTTCCAGAACCTGTTCCGCATGTACAACAAGCTGTCGGGCATGACCGGCACCGCGGACACCGAGGCGTTCGAGTTCCAGAACATCTACGGCCTGGAAGTGATCGTCATCCCCACCAACAAGCCGATGGTGCGCAAGGACCATTCGGACCAGGTGTTCCTCAACCGCGCCGGCAAGTACCGCGCAGTGGTCAACGAAATCAAGGACGCGCATTCGCGCCAGCAGCCGGTGCTGGTCGGCACCACGTCGATCGAAGTCTCGGAGATGCTGTCCGAGCAATTGCAGGAAGCCGGCGTGGCGCACGAAGTGCTCAACGCCAAGCAGCACGAACGCGAAGCGCACATCGTCGCGCAGGCGGGCCGTCCGGGCGCGGTGACCATCGCCACCAACATGGCCGGCCGCGGCACCGACATCGTGCTGGGCGGTTCGCTCGAAGCCGAACTGGCCGCGCTCGAAGCGCAAGCCGGCGCCGAACTCGACGAAGTCACCCGCGCGCGCGTGAAATCCGAATGGCAGCAGCGCCACGACGCGGTCAAGGCCGCCGGCGGCCTGCACATCGTTGGCACCGAACGCCACGAATCGCGCCGCATCGACAACCAGCTGCGCGGCCGTTCGGGCCGCCAGGGCGATCCGGGTTCCAGCCGCTTCTACCTGTCGCTCGAAGACAACCTGATGCGCATCTTCGCCGCCGACTGGGTGCAGCGGATGATGGCGCGGATGGGGTTGAAGGAAGACGACATCATCGAAAGCCCGTTGGTCACGAAGCAGATCGCCAACGCGCAGCGCAAGGTCGAAGCCCATAACTTCGACATCCGCAAGAACCTGCTCGATTTCGACGACGTCAACAACGACCAGCGCAAGGTGATCTACCAGCAGCGCGACGAACTGTTGGAGGCCGAATCGGTCAACGACAACATCCTCGGCATCCGCGAAGACGTGATCGCGGACATGGTGCAGCGCTTCGTGCCGCTGAATTCGATCGACGAGCAGTGGGACCTGCCGGGCCTGGAAGCCGAGTTGAACAACGAATTCGGCCTGCAACTGCCGCTGACCGGCCTGCTCCACGAAAAGGAAGAGCTGGACAGCGAACAGCTGGCGCAGCACGTGCAGGACGCCCTGGCCAAGCTGTTCGACGACAAAGAAGCGCAAGTCGGCGGCGAGACCATGCGGATGCTCGAGCGCCACATCATGCTCAACGTGCTCGACCAGAACTGGAAGGAGCACCTGGCGCGCATGGACTACCTGCGCCAGGGCATCCACCTGCGCGGCTATGCGCAGAAGCAGCCCAAGCAGGAATACAAGCGCGAAGCGTTCCAGCTTTTCAGCGAGATGCTGGACAAGGTGAAGCGCGAAGTGATCGCGTTGCTGGCGCGCGTGCGGATCCGCACCGAGGAAGAAGTGGCGGCGCTGGAAGCCGAAGAGCGCCGCCAGGCGGCCGCGATCGCGCAGCAGATGCAGTTCCAGCACCAGGAAGTGGGCGGTTACGGCGCCGACGAGGAAGCCGCCGCCGCGCAGCAGGGCACGGGTGCGCTTCCCGAACTGTCGGTCGAGCGCGCCACCGGTCCCAAGGTCGGCCGCAACGATCCTTGCCCGTGCGGCAGCGGCAAGAAATTCAAGCACTGCCATGGCCAGTTGGCCTGAAGCTCTTCCCCCTCTCCCGCTTGCGGGAGAGGGTTGGGGTGAGGGCAAACCCGAGGCGACGAAACTTGAAGCTTGCGCGGCGATCTTAGAAATCGCGCGCCCTCATCCGGCGCTTCGCGCCACCTCGCTTCGCGCCCCGGCCCACGCATACGCGTGGGCGCTCAGTAACGCGCGCGGCAATGCCGCGCAAGCCAGCGTTCCTTCGCCCCGCAGGCGGGAGGAGGAACAAGTGGCTCCCACGCGATGAGCGCCCACATCGTCGAAGTCGTCGCCGGCGTCATCGCCGACGCCCGCGGCCGCATTCTGCTGGCGCGCCGCACCGATGGCCGCGACCTGGCCGGCCTGTGGGAATTCCCGGGCGGCAAGCGCGAGCCGGGCGAATCGCCCGAAGCCGCACTCATCCGCGAATTGCAGGAAGAGCTCGGTATCCACGCCGACATCGGCGCGCCGCTGATCGCCGTGCCGCAGCAATATCCGCACAAGCGCTTGCGCCTTGATGTGCGCCACGTCGCGTCATGGCGTGGCGGGGTGCCGAAAGGGCTCGATGGCCAGGCACTGGCCTGGGTACCGCCGCAAAAGCTCGCCAGCTATGCGATGCCGCCTGCCGACCGGCCGGTGGTCGCCGCGTTGCTGCAACCGGACACCTATCTGGTCACGCCTCCGCCCGGCGACGACGACAAGCCGTGGCTGGACGCTCTGCAGCGCGCACTCGCCGCCGGCGTGCGTAGGGTGCAGTTGCGCGCGCCGGACATCGACCCGGCGCGCAGGCGCCGGCTGTTCGCCAAGGCCGCCGTGCTGTGCCGCAAGGCCAAGGCCGAAGCGCTGATCAACGGCGATCCCGCGCTGGCCGCCGAGTTGCAGACGGGCGTGCATCTGCGCGCGGCGCAGTTGCGCACGCTCGAGCGGCGGCCGTTGCCGATCGGCTTCACGGTGGCTGCATCCTGCCACGATGCCGAAGAGCTGCGCGCGGCCGAAGCCTTGCAGTGCGATTTCGCGGTGGTCGGCCCGCTGAAGCCGACGCCGACGCATCCGGATGCGGCCGGCATGGGCTGGCAGGCCTTCGCGGCGCTGCGCGAACGGGTTTCGCTACCGCTGTATGCGATAGGCGGGTTAGGTCCGGCCGAACTGGCCGAGGCGCGCAGCTACGGCGCGCAGGGCATCGCCGCCATTCGCAGCTTGTGGCCCTAGCCGCCTGCTTTTCTTTCTTGTCATCCCGAGCGCAGCGAGGGATCTGCTTTCCGCTGGCGCGCAGACCAGATCCCTCGCTGCGCTCGGGACGACAGCAAAAAAAGATACGGATCGAGTCGTGCTACCGCCCCAACGCCAGCGCACGATAACGCGCATCCAGCACCGCGACCTGCGCATCCAACGCGTCCAACGGCCCATCGTTGACGATCACGTCGTCCGCAATCGCCAAGCGTTGCCCGCGCGTGGCCTGGGCAGCCAGCATCTTCTCAGCCAGTGCGGCATCGATGCCGTCGCGCTGCATCAGCCGCTGCAACTGCGCCTCGCGCGGCACGTCGATGACCAGGATCCGGTCCAGCCACGGATAAGCGCGTCGCCCGCCGCCTTCGGTCAGCAGCGGAATCGCGGCGATCGCATAGGGGCTGCGCGCCTGTTCGCAGGCCGCTTTCAACATCGCCCGCACGCGCGGGTGCACGATCGCCTCCAGGCGCCCGCGCGCATCCGCGTCCGCGAATACGTGCCGGCGCATCGCCGCCCGGTCCAGTGCGCCGTCGGCGTCCAGCATCTCCGCACCGAAGATAGCGACTACTTCAGCCAGGCCTGCGGAACCGACCGCGACCGCGTCGCGCGCAGCCACGTCGGCATCGGCCACGACGATGCCGAGCGCTTCGAAACGCCGCGCGACTTCGCTTTTGCCGGAGGCTACGCCGCCGGTCAATCCGATGAGGAATTCGCTCATGCGGGAATTGTGCTCATCTTTGCGGCGAGCGGCATGCTTTTTCCTCCCCCTTTGCGGGGAGGATGCGCCGCAGGGGCAGGAGAGGGGGCGCGAGCGTAGCGATGCGTGCTTTGTTCTTGCTGTTAGATGGCGCGAAGAGCCAGCCCCTCTCCCTGGCCTTCGGCCTATCCCTCTCCCGCAAGCGGGAGAGGGAAATCTACGGCTTCAAGCCCGAATAGCGCAGATATGCGTCGACGATGTCCTTACCCCAGAAGAACACGATCCAGCCGGCGATCGCCAGATAAGGGCCGAACGGGATCGGCGTGGCCTTGTCGCGGCCTTTCAGGGTCAGCCAAGCCGAACCGACGAACGCGCCCAGCAGCGAAGACAGCAGGATGATCGGCAGGATGCCGTTCAAGCCCACCCAGGCGCCCAGCGCGGCCAGCAGTTTGAAATCGCCGTGGCCCATGCCTTCCTTGCCGGTCAGTTGTTTGAAAAGCCACCACACCACCCACAGGCTCGCGTAGCCGCCCATCACGCCCAGCAGCGCCGCCTTCTGGCCGATATAGAGATTCTCGACCGCGGCGATCAGGCCCAACCACAGCAGAGGCAGGGTCAATTGGTCGGGCAATAGCTGCGTGCGCAGGTCGATGCCCGAAAGCGAGATCAGGAAGCAGGTGAACAGGATCGCGCCGAACCCCTGCCAACCGAAGCCGAAGCGCCATACGCAGCACAGCGTCAGGACCATCGTCAGCAGTTCCACCATCGGGTACTGCAGCGAGATGCGCTTGCCGCTGTAGCGCGAGCGGCCGCGCAGCATCAGATAGCTGAATACGGGAATGTTTTCCCACCAAGCGAGCGGATGGCCGGTGTCGGGATCGTGCGAGCGTTCGACCACGATCCCGGGCGGCGGCGGGTCGTAAAGATCCGGCTCGCCGAGCACTTCGCGGCTGTCGCGCTTCCACTGCCACTCCAACCGCTTGGGTAGCCGCAGGATCACCACATTGAGGAAACTGCCCAGCAGCAGCCCGAGTCCGGCCGCGGCGGGATAGCCGAGGCCGGGGTTCTGATCGAGGAAGGCCATGCCGTATTAGACGACAGCGGCCAGCTTGAAGATAGGCAGGTACATGCCGATGACCATGCCGCCGACCACGACGCCGATGAACACCATGATCATCGGTTCGATCAGACTGGCCAGCGCGTCGACGGCGTTGTTGACTTCCTGCTCGTAGAACTCGGCCACCTTGAAAAGCATGGTGTCGAGGGCGCCGGCTTCTTCGCCGATCGCGGTCATCTGCACGACCATGTGCGGGAACAGGTTGACCTGTTTCATGGCCATGTTGACCTGGTAGCCCACGGACACGTCGCTGCGGATGCGTTTGACCGCTTGCTCGTACACGGTGTTGCCCGTTGCGCCTGCCACGGTTTCCAGCGCTTCCACCAGCGGCACGCCCGCCTTGAAAGTCGTCGCCAGCGTGCGCGCAAAACGCGCGATCGCGGCGTTGTGCATGATCTGGCCGACTACCGGGATTTTCAGGATCATCCGGTCGATGAAGTGCTGGAATCTAGGCGAGCGTTTGAAGAAGAAAATCGCAGCGATAATGCAGCCAGCAACAATAGCCAGAATCAGCCACCACCACGACACCATGAACCGCGAAGCGTTTACGATGATCTGCGTGAAAGCCGGCAGCTCGGCGCCGAAATTCTGGAACACCGTCTCGAACTGCGGTACGACGAAGATGAGCAGGATCGCGCTCACGATGATGGCGACCGCGATGACCATGATCGGATAGAACAACGCCTTCTTGATCTTGCCCTTCAGCGCTTCCGTGTTTTCCTTATAGGTCGCGATAGTGTCGAGCACCGTTTCGAGGACGCCCGCGCTTTCACCGGCGCGTACCAGATTGCGGAACAGTTCGTCGAACTGCACCGGATGCTTGCTCATGGCTTCGTAGATCGACGAGCCGCCGGCGATATCCGCACGCAGCGTGTCGACCATCTTCTGCATCTTCGGGTTCTTCTGCCCGCCTGCGATGATTTCCAGGGCCTGCACGATCGGCACGCCGGACTTCATCATCGTCGCCAGCTGGCGCGCGAATATCGCGATGTCCTTGGCGGCGATCTTGCGGCCCGCACTGCCGAAAAGGGGCTTGGGCTTGGTTTTGACGATCCGAGGCGTGATGCCCTGGCGGCGCAATTCGGCGCGGAGCAGATTGGCGTTCTTCGCCTGCTGTTCGCCCTTCATCTTGGTGCCGCGCTTGTCGGTACCCTCCCAGACGAAGGTATCCAAGGTATTCAGGAGGCGGGATTGCGCCTTGGCGGTGGCTTTAGTAGCGGCCATGGGGGATTAATCCTTCGTCACGCGGTTGATTTCGGCCAGGCTGGTGAGCCCGTTCTTGACTTTCATTAGCGCAGACTGCCTCAGGTCGCGGATGCCGGCTTTCTGCGCGACCTCGGCGATGGCCATGGCGTTACCGCCCTCCAGCACGATAGCCTGGATCTGATCGCTCATCGGCATGACCTGGTAGATGCCCATCCGGCCTTTATAGCCTTCCGTGCATTCGCTGCAACCCACCGGTTCGTAAACCGTGATGCCGGCATGCACTTCGTCGCTGGTGAAGCCCTCGGCCAGCAGGGCATGGTCGGGCAGACTGACCTCGCGCTTGCAGTCGTGCAGGCGCCGCGCCAGGCGCTGTGCGATGACTAGGCTGACCGAGCTTGTGATGTTGTAGGGCGCCACGCCCATGTTCATCAGGCGGGCGATGGTCTGCGGCGCATCGTTGGTATGCAGCGTGGACAGCACCATATGGCCGGTCTGCGCCGCCTTGATCGCGATCTCGGCCGTTTCCAGGTCGCGGATTTCGCCGACCATGATCACGTCCGGGTCTTGTCGCAGGAAGCTGCGCAGCGCCGCGGCGAAAGTCATGCCGCGCTTCACGTTCATCTGCACCTGGTTGATGCCGGGTACGCGGATTTCGACCGGGTCTTCTACCGTGGAGATGTTGCGCTGGTCGTCGTTGAGGATGTTGAGCGCTGTGTAAAGCGATACCGTCTTACCCGAACCGGTGGGGCCAGTAACGAGCACCATGCCATAGGGTTTTTGCACCGCATCTAGGAAGAGTCGCTTCTGGTCTTCCTCATAGCCCAATTTCTCGATGCCCAGCCTGGCCGCGGCGCTGTCGAGCACGCGCAGTACCACTTTCTCGCCGAACAGGGTCGGCAAGGTGCTGGTACGGAAGTCGATCTGTTTCGTCTTGGACAGGTTCAGTTTGATGCGGCCGTCTTGCGGCACGCGTTTTTCGGCGATGTCCAACTGCGCCATCACCTTCAAGCGCGCGGCGACGCGGGCGTTCAACTTGACCGGCAGTTTGGCGACGGTCTTGAGGATGCCGTCGATGCGCTGGCGCACGCGGTATTCGGTTTCGTAAGGCTCGAAATGGATGTCGGACGCGCCGCGCTTGATCGCATCCACCAAGACCTTGTTGATGAACTTGACTACCGGCGTGTCGTCGCCGCCTGCATCGACGCCGCTGTCGGAGGCGATGAGATCGTCGTCACCGCCGCTGACATCCAGGTTTTCCATGCCTTCGGAATCGCTGGTCATATCGGCCAGCGTGTCGTTCATGTCCAGCCACTGCTGCAGCGTCCGGCGGATCGTGTCTTCGTCCACCAGGATCGGTTCGACGGTCAGGTTCGAATTGAACTTGATCTCGTCCAGCGCGCGGCTGTTGGTGGGGTCGGACGTGCCGATGAAGAGTCGGTTGCCGCGTTTGAACAGCGGCAACACATGATGTTTGGTGATGAGGTCTTCCTTGACGAGCTTGAGAGCGTTCTGGCTCGCATCCATTGCGGCCACGTCGAACAACGGCATGCCGAACTCGATGGAGTTCGCCGCCGCCATTTGCGGTGCGGTCACCAAGCGATTTTCGGTCAGGTACGCCGCGATCGGCTTGCGCTCGCGAGTGGCGGTCTCAAGGGCGGTCCGAGCATCGGATTCCGTTAAAGCGCCGTCCATTACGAGCCGCCGGGCAATACCGGTGATTCCGACTAGATTCGCGGAAGGAACAGCATTCATGGGTTCAGTCGCCCTCCCCTGAGCGATGCCCCGACTGTACTGCCAAATATGGCGATTTCATAGCTGCGGGGCTCACCAAACTGCGTAATTTTGAGCCCCGCCGCATATTCAGCCGGCTGCGGTCGAGATCAGCTCCGGCATTCGGCGGGACGATACTTCTGCGCCAGGGTGCCCGTCGTGCAGACCCAGTCGATGCGGTCCGTCGGCGGAATCCCGGCTACTAATGCCGGCGTCGGCACGAATTCGATGGTCCCGTTCCCGCCATTGGCCTTCATTTGTACCGTGATGGTGCCGTTGGTCGCGTCGATTTGTATGTTGGCCACGCTCTTGGTGGCGGCGGGGAAAGTGAAGCCTTGAGCAAAGGGGCGCCCGGTCGAGGCGTTTTCGGCCACGGCGGTCTTCGCATCGGCCAGCAGGACCATGCCTTCGCCGACACGCGTCCGGACCACATAATCTTGATAAGCCGGCAATGCGATAGCCGCCAGGATGGCGATGATGGCGACCACGATCATGAGTTCAATGAGGGTGAAGCCGGCGTTCTTGTTCATTGTTTCCCCCTGGTGAATGGAGCCACGGCCATGCGCTATCGGCCTGTCGCGGCGGACAGCTACATGAACGCAACCTCCATGCCAGACCGTTGCCACGGATAGGCGTAAAACGTGGGCCGCTTCACAAAACCAAGATCGAGCTAAAAAAAACCCCGGCCGAAGCCGGGGTTTTCGTGTCGCTAGCTAGTGACTAGCTATTAGGTACGGCATTCCGAAGGACGATACTTCTGATCCAGCGAGCCGCCCGTGCAGGTCCAATCGATGCGGTCAGCCGGCGGGGTGCCGACGGCCGGCAGCGCGGGGTTCGGCGCGAAGATGATCGTGCCGCCGCCGGCGTTGGCGTTGGTGGTCACGGTGATCTGGCCATTAGCGGCATCGATGGTGACGCTGGCGATGCTCTTGGTGGCGGCCGGCGGGGTGTAGCCAGCGCCGAAAGCCTTGCCGTTAGCGGCGTTTTCGGCCACGGCGACCTTCGCCGAAGAGGCCAGCGACATGCCTTCGGTGACGCGCGAACGGACCACGTAGTCCTGGTAAGCCGGCAGCGCGATGGCAGCCAGGATGGCGATGATCGCAACCACGATCATCAGTTCGATCAAGGTAAAGCCCTGTTGGTTCTTCATCTGTATGTATCCCCTAGGAGTGATGAAAACTTCACGTGCCGCGTGGGGCCGACTGTGCCGGACCGGTCCGTTGGGCAGCCGTGCGACGCCGCACGTGCACTGGATAATACGCAGAAGCCGTGCCAAATGGTGTGCCTGCGCGACGCATATCGGGAAGTGTGACTATGGCCTCGCGAGGACTGCTAGCTGCGTAACGTAGGTCATGGGCAAAAACTGACGCATAACGTCACTTTCTGTTATTGGGCCGATGACATTGTCAGATTTGGCCGTGAGTGAGCGTCTTAGCCCGATAGTGGCTACCGCTACGAACCTTGGTCCCGATCAAAGCGATCAAGGGTCTGCCTTGCGCAAGAGTAGTGCTTGGCCATCCATTCATCGCACAGGATTTCGCTCGGTTGCTGACTTGAACGGGTTTCTCCAGTCGTTTCGCGAGCGAATTGGTTAATTGCGTCACGGAATCGAAAAGACAAGCTTACAAACATGGTCACCGGAAGAAGCTATTTGCGTTAGAAAGAACCGGTTTAACAGGAGCGCCTCATTATGAAAATCATGGTTCGTATGCTGTGTTTCGCGCTCTTTATGGCCGGTGCAATTTGGTCGAACGATTCAAAAGCGTCGATGCACGCCACTCAGGCGGAGGCGTATACGGCCTGCATGGCGGTCGCAAAGGTCAATTACGAAGCACGAGTAGGCGAACCTATTGGGGCGACGGCTTATCGGTGCGTCCGTATGTCTCCTAATGCCAATGCTTATGTCGGCGAGATATGGCTCAGGAATTGCGTGGGTTGCGCCTATTACTGGAGTCATGGCTACGGCGTTGGAGAGTGGCCTTACGCTTCGTTCGATCAGCACAAAAACCTGGGCCCGGGGCAGTGCTGCACCCCAAAAAGCGTCGGTACGCACACCGGCAACCCGATCAACATGGCGACGGGCAACAAGTATCAGCGCGGCGAGGATTTCTCGTTCTCGGCGCTGCTGTCCTTCGCCAGGCACTACAACAGTTACGGCGCATACCAGCAGTACGGATTGGGCGCCGGTTGGACGCATAGTTACTCGAAGCGGATCGAATATTCCGACACGCAGTACGGCGGCTTGGTGGCGAAAGTACACCGCCCGACGGGCGGCTATCTCACATTCCTGAAGCAGCAAGATGGTTCATGGGTGCCGGACACGGATGTTTTCGATGCGCTGACGACGGAAAAGGATATCAGTGGGGTCGCGATCGGCTGGACCTTTCTTAACCGCCGCGATCAGGAAACCGAAACCTACGACATCCTCGGCCGTTTGGCTTACGTTTCGACACAGTCAGGCGACACCGTCGCTTTCGAATACAACAACGGCGTCATCGAAGGCGATGCCGACGACCTGTTGTTGACCAAAATCACGGATAGAGCAGGTCGCAGCATCGCCCTTAGTTACGATGGCGCTGGGAAATTGACGGCAATCGTGGATCCGGCGGGCAATTCGTATGGCTATGCCTATGATGGCCAGGGCCGGTTATCGAGCGTGACCTATCCCGGCGCCGCGTCGGTGGGTTACCTGTACAACGAGCCCAGCTTCACGAGCGGCGCGAATCTGCCGCTGGCATTGACCGGTATCGTCGACGAATCAGGTCAGCGGTATGCGACGTACAAATACGACAGCGTTGGCAGGGCCATATCTACGGAGCACGCCGGGGCTGTCGACAAATTTCAGATCGCTTATAGCGAGAATACCCAAGCTACCGTTACAGAGTCTCTCGGCAATCCGCAATACCGGAATTTTGGGACCTACTCCGGAGTCAAGAAGCTCACTTACCATCTGAATCAATGCGCCACGTGTCCGCTTTCTGCGACCACGTACTCGTACGATTCCTTGGGTCATCTCGATAGCGAAAAGGATTTCCTGGGCTATATCGCCGACTACGACCGCGATGCAAACGATCTCGAGACCCAGCTCGTCGAGGCCAAAAACACGCCCAAGCAACGCAAAACGCAGACGGATTGGAACAGCGCGCTCAGGCGGCCTCTCGAACGCCGCGCCTACGACGCTGCCAACGCGCTGGTCGCCAAATCCACCTGGACCTACAACCCCCGCGGCCAAGCCTTGACCGCATCCCAGATCGACCCGGTCACTGCAGCAGTACGCACCGCCACCACGACCTACTGCGAGCAAGCCGACGTCACCGCCGGCACCTGCCCGCTGCTGGGCTTGGTCACGGCGACCAACGGCGCACGCACGGACGTCACCGACAACATCACCTACACCTACTACGGCAGCGACGATGCCACCTGCGTCTCATCACCGACAACGTGCCCGCACCGCAAAGGCGACCTGTGGAAAGTCGCCGACGCGCTGGGCCGCATCACCGAAACGCTGGCCTACGATGGCGCGGGTAGGGTGCTGTCGGTCAAGGACGCCAACGGTGTCATCACCGATATGGAATATCACCCGCGAGGCTGGCTGACCGCGCGCAAGGTGCGCGGCGCGAATCCTGCTGCGGAGACCGACGACCAGATCACCGCGATCGAATACTGGCCCACCGGCCTGGTCAAAAAAGTCACCCAACCCGATGGCGCGTTCACCGCCTACACCTACGATGCCGCACACCGGCTGACCGATATCGCCGACAACGCCGGCAACACGATCCACTACACGCTGGACAACGCCGGCAACCGCACCGCCGAAGCCACCAAGGACAGCGGCAACACGCTGCGCCGCAGCCTGTCGCGGGTCTACAACCAACTGGGCCAGCTGCAGACCGCCAAGGACGCCTACAACCACGCCACCGGCTTCACCTACGACGCCAACGGCAACAATCAAACCGTCACCGATGCGCTCAGCCGCGTCACCGACAACGATTACGATCCGCTCAACCGCCTGGCCCGCACCTTGCAGGATGTCGGCGGCATCGCAGCCGAAACCAAGTTCGAGTACGACGCCCGCGACAACCTGACCAAAGTCACCGATCCCAAGGGCTTGGACACCACCTACCAGTACAACGGCCTGGGCGATCTGACCCAGCTGACCAGCCCGGATACCGGCGTCACCACCTACACCTACGACAGCGCCGGTAACCGCCAGACCCAGACCGATGCGCGCGGCATCGTCAGCACCTACAGCTACGACGCGCTCAATCGGCTGACCGGCATCGCCTATCCGACCAGCAGCCTCAACGTCGGCTACGTCTACGACACGGTCAACGCCAGCTGCGTCGCCGGCGAGACCTTCGCCATCGGCCGGCTAACGCAGATGACCGACAGCAGCGGCGATACGCAGTACTGCTACGACCGCTTCGGTAATCTGACCCGAAAGCGCCAGACCACCAACGGCATCATCTTCACCGTACGCTATGCCTACACCTTGGCCGGACAGCTGCAGACCGTCACCTATCCCGATGGCGCCATCGTCGACTATGTGCGCGACGGGCAGGGCCGCACCACCGAGGTAGGCGTCACCCCCGCGGCCGGCACGCGCCAGGTGCTGCTCAACCAAGCCACCTACCACCCGTTCGGCCCCATCGCCGGCTGGACCTACGGCAACGGCCGCACGATGAGCCGTACCCTCAATCAGAACTACCAGCCCGTCGCCATCGAAGACCCCAATACCGGCGGCCTGTCGCTGGGCTATGAGTTCGATGCGGTCGGCAACCTGAGCAAGCTGTACAACGCCGACCAATCCGTCACCAAAGCCCAGTACGGCTACGACGCGCTGAACCGGCTGGCCGATGTCAAAGACGGCCCGACTGGCGCGGTGATCGAGCATTACGGCTACGACGCCACCGGTAATCGGACCAGCCTCATCAATGCCGGTGGTACGACGAACTACACGTATCCGGGCACCAATCACCGGCTGACGCAAGTCGGTGCCACCGCCAGAATTTACGACAACGTCGGCAACATCACTCAGATCGACGGTACGGCCAAGGAGTTCGTCTACAACGATGCGAACCGCATGAGCCAGGTCAAGGCTAGCGGAACGGCGACGATGAACTACCAGTTCAACGGACGGGGTGAGCAGGTCCGTAAGTACCTGAACGCCAATAGCACTTACACGGTCTACGACGAAGCGGGTCGTTGGATTGGCGATTACGACGCCAGCGGTAATCCGATCCAGCAAGCGACCTGGCTGGGCGACCTGCCAGTCGGACTATTGGCGAGCAACCAGCGCAAATATCTGCAGCCCGATCATCTGGGCACGCCGCGCGCCGTGATCGACCAGACCGTGAACATTGCGGTCTGGCGCTGGGACCTGGAGGGTGAGGCTTTCGGCAACACGGCGCCGAATCAGGATCCAGACGCCGATAGCATGGCTTTCGTATTGAACATGCGATTTCCTGGACAGCGCTATGACAGCACAAGCGGCTTTAGCTACAACTACTTCCGTAATTTTGATTCTGGGACGGGACGATATGCTGAATCGGATCCGTTAGGGTTGTATGGCGGCATCAGTACGTATGGGTTTGTGAGTCAGCAACCCATGCACTACGTAGATCCCTTAGGGCTTGTTCATTGGTCGGGGAAATCAGTAACTGTAGGTGCGGCTGCTCCAATAGGCGGGATGATTTCCTACTATGACTTAATGAGTGATTGCATCAAAGGCCGGCGCGCGAAAGTAAGAGTTATTGGTGTTGGCCCATCGTTGGGTGTTGAAGTGAGAACACGAATTCGAATGCCCGTGGCGGGGGGGACGGGTTCTAATATCGATTTCAATGACCAGTGGGACGATCTATACCCGGAATTTGTGTTCAATGGCCTATATACGACTTTCGGGTTCGGCGGTGCCCTTGTGGTAGGTGGCGATTGCTCAGTGCATGCCGCGGGTATAAATTTAAAAGCTGCGCCATTTGGTGACGGCGCTCAATACGGCGGCTGCGGACCCTCAATTGGCATGGCCGGACTCGGCGCCAGTGTCACCATGGGTACATCTACGCTTCTGTCCGTTGATTACCAGAAGTGTGATGAGTGCAAGCCGGAATGATCGATATTCAAAAAAAAGATATTTTGATTTGGGCGCAAGCTGTTTGCGTGGCGACCTACATTCTGGTGGCGCTTGTACTTGTGCTTATTGGCGAGATTGATTTTTTCCATATAATTTTCAGCTTATATGGGTACGCTTTGATTTTTTTATTATCTTTGTTAGTGGTGCTTGCGGTTTATTATTTAAATCGCAAGAAAACGCCGAGATGAAATCCTAATGCCGTACTCAAAGACTTGAAGTCACTGGATCCCCGCCTTCGCGGGGATGACGGCTTGGAGGTCTGGCGTCATTCGGTTACGAGACTAGGCTGCGCTTCTGCTGCGTGCTCGCTGCGCGTCGGCATCCGGTACGTGATGGCGCCGTACGCCCCTCGTTGGAAAACAAAAACCGCACAACAACGGTCAGTCGATGCCGAGCTTCTTCAGCTTGTACCGCAACGCGCGGAACGTGATGCCCAGCGCCGCTGCGGTCTTGGTCTTGTTGTAGCGGTGGTCCTGCAGCGCTTTCTCGATCGCCGCGCGCTCCATCTGCTCGATGTACATCGGCAACGCGCTGCCAGCGGTGTCGCCGGGATCGATGCGGCGCGGGTCGAAGCGCGGGTCGGTCAGCGAAGGCGGTTCGGCGGCCAGCGGGGATGCGGGCATCGCCGGTGCGGCCGATGCCGCCGCGGCTTCGCCGCGTGCGGGCAAACGCAGGTCGTCGGCTTCGATGGTGTCGCCGTCGGCCATCGCCATCGCGCGTTCCAGGATGTTTTCCAACTCGCGCACATTGCCCGGGAACGGATACGCGGCCAGCGCATCGACCGCGCTGCGGCTCAAGCCGGGCGCGGTGCGGCCGTGCGGAATCGCCAGCCGTTGCAGGATCGATCCGGCCAGGCCGGGCAGATCGTCGCGACGCTCGCGCAGCGGCGGCACCTGCAGTTCGATCACGTTGATGCGGTAGTAGAGATCGTGACGGAAGCGGCCTTCGTCGACCAGCTTCTCCAAATTCTTATGGGTGGCCGAGAGGATGCGCACATCCACCGGCACTTCGCTCGAAGCGCCGACCGGACGCACCGACTTCTCCTGGATCGCGCGCAACAGCTTGACCTGCATCGACAGCGGCAACTCGGCCACTTCGTCCAGGAACAGCGTTCCGCCCTCGGCCGCCTGGAATAGGCCGGGCTTGTCGGCATGGGCGCCGGTGAAGCTGCCTTTGCGATGGCCGAAGAATTCGCTTTCCATCAGTTCGGTGGGGATCGCGCCGCAGTTGACCGGCACGAACGGCGCGGCCGAACGCGCGCTTTGCTCGTGGATGCTGCGCGCGGTGAGCTCCTTGCCCACGCCGGATTCGCCGACGATATAGACCGGCGCTTGGCTGCGCGCGACCTTGGCGATGGTCTGGCGCAGGTTGGCCATGGCCGGCGAATCGCCCTGCAGGCGCGGGCCGGCCGATGTCGCGATCTGTTGCCGGTGCGTGCCCAACATCAGCGCATGGCGCACCAGGTCGCGCAGCACGGTCAGATCGACGGGCTTGGAAACGAAATCGAAGGCGCCGGCCTTGAGCGCCTCGACCGCGGCTTCGACATTGCCGAAGGCGGTGATCATCGCCACCGGCGTATTGGGATGGCGGCTGGAGATCTCCTGCACCAGTTCGATGCCCGAACCGTCTGGCAAGCGCATGTCGGTGAGGCACAACGCGTATTTCTCGCGCGTCAGCATTTCGCGCGCGCTCGCCACCGTCGCAGCGGTATCCACGCGCAGGCCCATGCGGCCCAGCGTCAATACCAGCAATTCGCGGATGTCGCGCTCGTCGTCGATCACCAAAGCGCTGCGCGGCTCGGTCATTCCACCCCTCCCAGACGCGGCTACCTTACTCTGGGCATGGCCTTCCACTCAATCGGACAGGGGATATGGCTTCACCGGCTGCGAACCGGTTGATGGCGGCCGAGCCTGCCTGAAGTGGCTTCGGAGGCCTTTTTTAAAGGGTTTGCAGTGCGTCGCGCATGGGCTATGCGGGGGCGGGCTGTTTTTCGGCCATCAGCGTTTGCGACCCTGGCAAAGTGATTCGGAAGCAGCTGCCGCCCGGGGTGCGGATGTAATCCAGCCCGCCTTCGTTGGCCTTGGCCAGATCTCGTGCGATATACAAACCCAGCCCGGTGCCGTGCTCGGAGGTGGTGTAGAAAGGCCTGAACAGGCGTTCCGCGGTGCCGTCGGGGATGCCCGGACCGCGATCGAGCACGTCGACGCCGGGGCTGCCGTCGTCTTCGTGCACGCGCAGCGTGATCCGCGCCGGCTGACCGGGCAAGCGACCGTAAGTGCGTGCGTTGCTGACCAGTACGGTGAGGATCTGCTGCAGGTGGCGCGGGTCGATCAGCGCCATCAGCGCGGGGGATTGATGGCTGATCTGCAGCGTATCGTCGTCGAGCGGATGGGCCGCGGCGTAATCGTCGATGAAGCGTCGCACCAAGCCGACCAGTTCGATGTGCTCGGGATTGGCGCGTTCGCGCCGCGCCAAACCCAACACGCTTTCGACGATGCCGTTCATGCGCACGCACTGCTGGCGCACGATCTGCAGCATGCGGCGGTCGGCCAGCGAGATGTCGGTGGATTCTTCCAGCAATTGCGCCGCGTAACTGATTGCCGCCAGCGGATTGCGGATTTCGTGCGCCAGGCTGGCGGAGAAGCGGCCGAGCGCGGCCAGGGTGATCGACTCGGCGCGGCGCGACAGCAGCGAGGTGTCGTCCAGGAATACCAGCGACTGCTCGCTGTTGGCGAGCAGGCGGGCGAAGCGCGGCAGCACTTCCTCCTGATCGCTGCCCAGCCGCAGCGGCGTGTTGTCGGCGGTGCCGTCGCTGCGCCACAGCTGCAATCGGCGCGCCAGCTCCGGTGCAGTCACGCCCAGCACCCGGCGGCCATCGCCGGCATCGCCCAGCAGCGACTGCGCGGCCTCGTTGGCCAGGCGGATGTGGCCGTCGGCGTCGACCAGCAGCACACCCGTGCGCATGCGCCGGATGATCAGTTCGTTGACTTCGGCCAGGTTGGCGGCCTCGGCGCCGCGCCGGCTGGCCAGCGCCTCGCTGGCCTGCATGCGCAGGCCGAGCTGGTTGGTGAGCGTGGCCAGGGCGAGATAGCTGGTGCCGAACATCAGCATCTCGGCCAGCGGCCGGTCGCTGCCGGTCTCGATCAGGCTCCACAGCTGCTCGCCCAGGATCGCCGCGAAAGCCAGCACCGCGCAGCCCAGACCCAGCCGCAGCGGCAGGAACAGCGCCGCCGCGCCGACGTTGAACAGCAGCATCAGCGCGATACCCGAGGCGACCTGCGGCGCGCCGTGGGTCGCCAGCGCCGCGACGACGATATCGATCAGGATGCCGACGAAGACCGGTGCGCGCAGCGAGGCGCTGTCCCGGCCCCAGATCATCAGCATGGCGGCCGCGGCGAGGTACGCCATGGCGGTCGCCGCCACCAGCATCGGCGAGCGGACCGGACCGATCAGCACGATGGCGGGGCCAAAAGCCAGCAGCGCCAGCAGACTGGCTTCCAGCACTCGGTACAGGCCGAAAAAGTAAAGCTCGCGCCGCAGACCGCCTTCTGCATCGATGGGCACGGGTCGGCGGCGGAACATCAGCAAGGCCAGGATCCCCAGGTGGCTTGGGCCGAGTATAGAGGGCAAGCCGGAGTGTCTTGGGCGGTCGCGCCGTTCCCGGCTCGCGGGGGAGGACCGTTTTTTTGCCTCGCGGCGGGGCGCTGGGCGACAATAAGGGTCCCGCGCCGTTTACTGCCGGCTCTGTCCGGCCCGATACCGCGCGCGGTCTGTCTTTCTGCATGGACCCCACATGAACTTCCACGAATACCAGGCGAAGCAATTGTTTGCCGATTACGGCATTGCGGTACCGGCCGGGCGCGTCGCGCGCACGCCTGAAGAGGCGGTCGATGCCGCCAAAGCCATCGGCGGCGACTTCTGGGTCGTCAAGGCGCAAATCCACGCCGGCGGGCGCGGCAAAGCCGGCGGCGTCAAGTTGGCGAAGACCTTCGATGAGGTCCGCGAGTACGCCAAAGGCATGCTCGGCACCAAAATGTCGACCTACCAGACCGCAGGCGTCGCCCTGCCGGTGGACAGCGTGCTGGTCACCCAGGCGACCGATATCGCCAAGGAACTCTATTTGTCCGTGCTGGTCGATCGCGGCAGCCAGTCGGTGACCTTCATCGCCTCCAGCGACGGCGGCGTGGAAATCGAAAAGACCGCCGAAGAGAACCCGGACGCCATCCAGACCCTCAACGTCAATTTCGTGCAGGGCCTGCAGCCGTACCAGACCCGCGACCTGGGCTTCGCGTTGGGTCTCAACGCCAAGCAGGTCGGCCAGCTCACCAAGATCATGCTGGGCCTGTACAAGCTGTTCAACGAGAAGGACCTGGCGCTGGTGGAACTCAATCCGCTGGCCATCCTCACCAATGGCGACCTGGCCGTGCTCGACGGCAAGATCAATTCCGACGACAACGCCAACTTCCGCCATCCGGAACTGGTCGCGATGCGCGACATCCGCCAGGAAGACGAAACCGAGGTCCGCGCCAGCCAGTACGACCTCAACTACGTGACCATGGACGGCAACATCGGCTGCATGGTCAACGGCGCCGGCTTGGCGATGGCGACGATGGACGTGATCAAGCTCAACGGCGGCGAGCCGGCGAACTTCCTCGACGTCGGCGGCGGCGCCACCAAGGAGCGCGTCACCGAAGCGTTCAAGCTGATCCTGTCGTCGAAAGACGTGAAGGCGATCTTCGTCAACATCTTCGGCGGCATCGTCCGCTGCGACATGATCGCCGAGGGCATCATCGCCGCGGTCAAGGAAGTGGACGTCAAGGTGCCGGTGATCGTGCGCCTGGAAGGCACCAACGTCGAAGAAGGCAAGGCGTTGCTGAAGGGCAGCGGCCTGGCGATCACGCCTGCCGACGACATCAACGACGGCGCCAAGAAAGCGGTCGAGGCCGCGAAGAAGGCTGCCTGATTTTCACCTCTCTCCCGCTTGCGGGAGAGAGACAGCTTCGCGCAGCGCGCTACGCGCGCTTTCCCTCTCCCGTAAAAGGGAGAGGGAGACAAAAACCAAGGATTCGAAACTCATGAGCGTTTTGGTCAACAAGAACACGAAAGTCATCGTCCAGGGCTTCACCGGCACCCAGGGCACTTTCCATGCCGAGCAGATGCTCGACTACGGCACCAAGGTCGTCGGCGGCGTCACGCCCGGCAAGGGCGGCACCGAGCATCTCGGCCTGCCGGTTTTCAACACCGTCGCCGAAGCGGTCAGCGAGACCGGCGCCGACGCCTCGGTGATCTACGTGCCGCCGCCGTTCGCGGCCGACGCGATCCTGGAAGCGGCCGACGCGGGCATCAAGGTCATCGTCTGCATCACCGAAGGCATCCCGGTGCTGGACATGCTGCGCGTCAAGAACACGCTGAAAGGCTATAGCGACGTGGTGCTGATCGGCCCCAACTGCCCGGGCGTGATCACGCCCGGCGAGTGCAAGATCGGCATCATGCCCGGCCATATCCACATGCCGGGCAAGGTCGGCATCGTGTCGCGCTCGGGCACGCTGACCTATGAAGCGGTCAAGCAAACCACCGACGCGGGCCTGGGCCAGTCGACCTGCATCGGCATCGGCGGCGATCCGATCAACGGCACCAACTTCATCGACGCGCTGCGGCTGTTCCAGGACGATCCGCAGACCGAAGGCATCATCATGGTCGGCGAGATCGGCGGCTCCGCCGAAGAGGAAGCGGCCGAATTCATCGCCGAGTACGTCACCAAGCCGGTGGTCGGCTTCATCGCCGGTGCGTCCGCACCCAAGGGCAAGCGCATGGGCCATGCCGGCGCGATCGCCTCGGGCGGCAAAGGCACGGCCGAGGGCAAGTTCGCGGCGTTGGAGAAAGCGGGCGTGACCACGGTGAAATCGCCGGGCGATTTGGGTGCGGCGATTGCGAAGCGGTTGAAGGGCTGAGCTGTCTTCGCCAAATGTTTGGAGAAGCCGCCTTCGGGCGGCTTTTTTTCGTCTGCGATGATGGGTTTGACGCGATCTGTCATCGCGCGCGCCCTCTCCCAACCCTCTCCCGCAAGCGGGAGAGGGCTTCAGATCGCGTCGGCTTTAGCCCTCTCCCGCTTGCGGGAGAGGGTTGGGTGAGGGCGCGCGGCATTTTCCGATAGCAGCGAGCCCAGCGGGTTGAGACGCTGACCGCCATTATTCGCAGAAGGCAAAATGCGAGGCGCCCAAAAAACCGCTCTCGCCCGCCAGTTGCGTCGCGATATGACTGATGCCGAGCGTGCGCTATGGCGCGTCCTGCGCGACCGTAAAGCGATGTCCGGTCACAAGTTCAGGCGTCAGCATCCTGTCGGCCCTTATGTCGCCGATTTCGTTTGCCTGCAGACACGGCTGATCGTCGAGGCGGACGGTGGGCAGCACCACCAATCCGGCCATGATGCCGGTCGCGACGACTTCCTGCGTCGTGAAGGCTTCCAGATACTCCGCTTCTGGAATAATGACATCCTGCAAAACCTGGAAGGCGTCTGCGAAATGATCCTCCGGCAACTTTCGGAACCAAGGCGATGACCATCCGCATCGCCCTGGCCCAATTCGATTTCCCAGTCGGCGCCGTCGCCAACAACGCCGAACGCATCGCCGCGATGATCGCCGAGGCGCGCGATGCGCACGGCGCAGACGTGGTGCTGTTCCCGGAACTGGCGCTCAGCGGCTACCCGCCCGAAGACCTGCTGCTGCGGCCCTCGTTCCTGGCCGATTGCGACGCGGCCATGCGGCGCATCGCCGCCGGCGTGCGCGGCATTGTCGCCGTGGTCGGCTGGCCGCAGGCGGCCGGTGCGGTGGTCTACAACGCGGCGAGCGTGCTGCGCGATGGCGCCGTCGCGGCCACGTACCGCAAGCGCGAGCTGCCCAATTACGCCGTGTTCGACGAACGACGCTACTTCGACGTCGATCCCGACCGCGACACCTGCACGTTCGAAGTCGGCGGCGTGCCGCTCGGTTTGGTCATCTGCGAGGACTTGTGGTTCCCCGAGCCGCTGGCGCAAACGGTGCAGGCCGGTGCGGAACTCGTGTTGGTGCCCAATGCCTCGCCGTTCGAACGCGACAAACATGCCCAGCGCGATGCGTTGCTGGCCCAGCGCGTGGCCGAGACCGGCGCGGCGCTGGCCTATCTCAACGTCGTCGGCGGACAGGATGCGCTGGTGTTCGACGGCGCATCGGTGTTGGCCGACGGCGACGGCTTCATTCACCCGGCCGCGCGCGCGTTCGAAGAGCATTGGCTGCTGGCCGATTACGACCCGGCGTCGCGCAAGTTCGCGCCGGCCGCTTGGCCGTTCGAAAGCGACGAGGGCCGCGATGCGCTGGCCTGGCGCGCGGTGGTGCGCGGCACCCGCGACTACTGCCGCAAGAACGGTTTCGGCAAAGTCTGGCTGGGCTTGTCCGGCGGTATCGATTCGGCGGTGGTGCTGGCGATCGCGGTCGACGCGCTCGGCGCGGACAACGTCACCGCGGTGCGGATGCCATCGCGCTATACGGCCGGGCTGAGCAACGATCTGGCGGCCGAACAATGCGCGGCGCTCGGCGTGCGGCTGCTGGCGTTGCCGATCGAGAAACCGTTCCAGGGCTACCTCGATGCGCTCGCCGAGACTTTCGCAGGAAAGCCCGTCGACACCACCGAAGAGAACCTGCAGTCGCGCACCCGCGGCGCCCTGCTGATGGCCTTGAGCAACAAGTTCGGCGGCCTGCTGCTGACCACCGGCAACAAGAGCGAATACGCGGTCGGCTACGCCACCATCTACGGCGACATGTGCGGCGGCTATGCGCCGATCAAGGACCTGTACAAAACCGAGATCTTCGCGCTGTCGCGCTGGCGCAATACGGTGGCGGGCGCACCGGTGATCCCCGAAGCGGTGATCGCGCGGCCGCCGTCGGCCGAGCTGCGCGAGAACCAGAAGGATCAGGACTCGCTGCCGCCCTACGACGTGCTCGACGCCATCCTGCTGCGCCACGTGGACCAGGAGCAGTCGCGCGACGAGATCGTGCGCGCCGGTTTCGATGCGGAAACCGTGGACAAGGTGCTGCGGTTGGTGCGGATCAGCGAATGGAAGCGGCACCAGTCCGCGCCCGGGCCGAAGGTCTCGCGGCGCGCGTTCGGCCGCGAAAGGCGGTATCCGATCAGCAACGGCTACAAAAGCTGAGACTCTTGATGTTGGCCCCCTTTGAAAAAAGGGGCCAATCGCCCGAAGGGCGATGGGGATTTGCTTTTGCTGTTGTTGCGAAGAGCAAAAGCAAATCGCCTTGCGATTCCCGGCCCTCGCTCACGCGAGGGCGCTCAGTCGGCCGCAAGCCGTTGGCTTGCAAGCGGCTGCCTTCGCCCCCTCGATCCCCCTTTTTCAAAGGGGGAAGAACAGCAAGCTCAGTTCGTCAGATTCGTCAGTTCGCGGGGCTGGAAACGCTGCGACGCTCGCGCGCGAACGGGTTCAGGCGGTTGAAGATCGACGGATCCTTGGGCCAGCCGCCGGTCAGCCACGGATGGTTGGGATCGTTCTGCTGCAGCACGCGCTTGGCGTCGTCGGCCAGGCCCTGGTTGCCCAGGCGGGTGTAGGCCTCGGCCATGATCGCGACGGCGTCGTTCTGGTATTCGCTCTGCGGGTAGGTCTCCAGCAGGTATTTGCTGCGGTCGACGGCCGCCACCCAGGCGCCGCGGCGCAGGTAATACAGGCCGGTGTTGATCTCATACCGAGCGAACTGGTTGCGCAGGAAGATCATGCGCTGGCGCGCATCGGCGGCATAACGGCTGTTGGGGTAACGCTCGGCGACGATGCTGAAATCGTTGTAGGCCTGCATCGGCGCGGTCAGGTCGCGGTTGCTGGTGTCCAGCGAGAACACCTGCTGCAGGAACACGGTGTTGCGCGCCGAATTGGACAGGCCGCGCAGGTAATACATATACACCGTGTTGCGATGGGTCGGGTAAGTGCGGATGAAACGGTCGATGGTGGAGACCGCATCGTCGTGCTTGCCGGCCTTGAACTGCGCGTAGGCCATTTCGACCTGCGCCTGTTCGGCATACGGGCCGTAAGGATATTGCGCGATCAGCCGCTGGAAGGTCTCGGACGCGGTGCCGAAGTTCTCGTCCATCACCGATTCGTGGCCCCGGCTGTACAACTGCTCGACGGGCACGCCTTCGTTCTTATCGCCTTTCTTGAACATCTTGCCGATCCGCGCACAGCCCGATCCGGCGGCGATGGCGACGACGAGCACGAGCAACAGCAGGCGCGGCAGGGCAAGGCGTGAGGTCATGGGCGACATTTAGGGCGCTTGGGGCACGAACCGCGGATAATAACAGTCCGTGCCGGCCGCCCGTGCCTGCCGCCTGAACCGAAGCCATCCGCATGCCTGCCGACGCCGTCCCCGATCAAGCCGCCTCCCGCCAAGACGAGATCTCGCACCGCACCGCGCGCGTGCCCGAGGCCGCGGCCGGCCGCCGTTTCGATGCGGTGCTGGCCGAACTCTTCCCCGAATTCTCGCGCTCGCGGCTGGCCGAATGGATCAAGACCGGCGACGCCCTGCTCGACGGCAACACGCAGAAACCGCGCGACCCCGTGCGCGGCGGCGAGACCGTCAGCCTGGCCGTCGTGTTGGACACGCAGACCGACGCTTTGCCCGAAGACATCCCGCTCGACGTGCTGTACGAAGACGCCGACGTGATCGTGATCGACAAGCCGGCCGGCCTGGTGGTGCACCCGGGCGCCGGCAACCCGACCGGCACCCTGGTCAACGCCCTGCTGCATCGCGACCCCGGCCTGGCTGCGCTGCCGCGTGCGGGCATCGTGCACCGGCTCGACAAGGACACCTCGGGCGTGATGGTGGTGGCGCGCTCGCTGCCCGCGCACGCCGCTCTGGTCGCGCAGTTGTCCGCGCGCGACGTGCATCGGCAATACCTCGCCATCGTGGTCGGCGCCTTGGTGTCCGGCGGCACCGCCAATGCCGCGATCGACCGCCACCCGCGCGATCGGCTGAAGATGGCGGTGCGCGACGACGGCCGCGATGCCGTCACCCATTACCGCCTGCGCGAGCGCTTCCGCGCCCATACCGCGCTCGAATGCCGTCTGGAAACCGGGCGCACCCACCAGATCCGCGTGCATATGGCGCACCTCAAGCATCCGATCGTCGGCGATCCGCTGTACGGCGGGCCGTTGAAGCTGCCCAAGGGCGCCACGCCGGAATTGATAGAAGCCTTGCGCGGTTTCAAGCGCCAGGCCTTGCATGCCGAGACGCTGGAGTTCGCGCATCCGGTCAGCGGCGAACCGGTGCGCGCTACCGCCCCGGTGCCGCAAGACATGCGCGACCTGTTGCGCGCGCTGCAGGACGACGCCAAGCAGGCGAAAGCCAAGAAATGAGCGCGGCCCTGATCGCCGATTGGCCGGCGCCGCCGGGTGTGGTCGCCTTCACCACGCTGCGCCATGGCGCGGGCGTGTCGCAGGCGCCGTTCGATGCGTTCAACCTCGGCGCGCGCTGCGGCGACGAGGCGGCCGCGGTCGCGGCCAATCGCGCAAGCCTGATCGAAAAGTTCTCATTGCCGTCGGCGCCGCATTGGTTGCGCCAGGTGCACGGCACCCGGGTGGTCCGCTTCGCGCAGCCCGATGCGCCGACGGAGGAACCCGAAGCCGATGCCGCGGCGACCGCCGCATCCGGAACCGTACTGGCCATCCTCACCGCCGACTGCATGCCGGTAGCGTTCGCCGCCGCAGACGGCAGCGAAATCGCAGCGGCGCATGCCGGTTGGCGCGGTCTCGCGGCGGGCGTGTTGGAAAGCACCGTCGCGACGATGAGTACGCCGGCCGAAGAAGTGCTGGCCTGGCTCGGCCCCGCCGCCGGGCCGCAGGCCTATGAAATAGGCGAAGAGGTGTTCGAAGCCTTCGTCGCGAACGACGCGCGCGCCCAATCGGCCTTCGCCGCCACCCGGCCTGGGCATTGGCGCGTGGATTTGTACGCGCTGGCGCGTCTGCGCCTGCTCGCCGCCGGCGTGCGCCGCGTATACGGCGGCGGCTTGTGTACGATCTCGGACCCGCAACGCTTCTTTTCGCATCGCCGCGACCAGCGCACCGGCCGCATGGCGACGCTGGTGTACAGGAAACCATGAGCTCGACACTTTTCCAGAAGCTGCTCGGCGCGCCGTTCTTCCGCCTGCCGACGGCGGTGCGCATGCTGCATTCGATCCGCGGCCAGGGCAAATACGCAGGGCGCGCGACGATCGCGCGCGGCCGCAACCCGATCGCCCGGCTCTGCGCGACGATAGCCGGCCTGCCGCCGAGCGCGGTCGACGTGCCGACCACGGTCGAGTTCCGCACCGATGCGGCCGGCGAAACCTGGCAGCGCGACTTCGGCGGCTACGCGATGCGCTCGCGCTTGCGCGATTGCGACGGCTTGCTGGGCGAGCGCATGGGGCCGATGCAGTTCCGCTTCGCATTGAACGTGCACGACGGCGCGATCTGGTGGCAGACCGTGGGCGTGCGCCTGTTCGGCCTGATTCCGCTGCCGACATCGTGGTTCGCCGACGTGCGCTGCCGGGAACGCGAACACGAAGGCCGCTACGAATTCCTGGTGGAGGCGTCGCTGCCGCTGATCGGCAGCCTGATCCGCTACGAGGGTTGGCTTGAACCGGTCTGAAAACGGTGCGGCGATCGTGTTCGACGGCGTTTGCGTGCTGTGCAACGGCTGGGTGGATTTCCTGCTGAAACACGACCGCCGGCGACGTTACCGCTTCGCCGCGATGCAAACGCAGGCCGGGCGAACGCTGCTGCGGTCGAATGGGCTCGATGCCGGGGATCCGATGTCGTTCCTGCTGCTCGACGAGAAAGGCGCGCGCACCGAAAGCGATGCGGTCATCGCGGTGCTGACCGGTCTCGGCGGCGTCTGGCGCTTCGCCGGGATGTTCCGGCTGTTGCCGCGCGCATTGCGTGATCCGGGATATCGTTGGCTGGCGCGGAACCGTTACCGCTGGTTCGGCAAGAGAGAAGCGTGCTATTTGCCGGCCGACGATCAACGCGATCGCTTCCTCGATCTCTGACTTCGACTCCCGTTCTTGCTCTGTAGAGCGGAGCTTGCTCCGCTGTTCCTTTTTTTTGTGGGAGCGGCTTGAGCCGCGAGCTCTTCAAATGCGATGCGCTTCAAAAAGCTCGCGGCTCAAGCCGCTCTTAGGAAGGCAGCGGAGCAAGCTCCGCTCCACAGAGAGGGAATCGTTACTCCAGCGCCTGCAATGAGGTTTCGACGGCGTAACCGTCGAGCGCGCGCAGGAATTCTTCGAGCGTGAACAAGTCCATGCATGCCTTGGCGCCGCTCCCGGCCAGTTCGCCGCGCGCCAGTTTGCGCGCCAGCACGATCGCGGCCGTGCACGGCACCTGCGGGCCGTCGCCGTCGCGCGCGAGCAGGGTCCAGCGCAACCGCAACGGCGCGCCGTTGCGGTCCACGCCGCTCAAGTCGACATTCATCGCGCCGACGTCGGAACCGTTTTCGATCCAGCGTTCGCTGATCGCCAGCAATCGTTCCGCCCACGGTTGCAAGCTCGACATCAAGCCCGCACGCACCAGCCAACTGCCCAGCCACAGGCCGAAATGCATCCTGCGCAGATCCAGGCCGGCGCGGAAGTCGCAAGTGCTCAGCGACGGATAACGGCGCGGCAACGCATCCAGATCGGGCACTTCGCAACGCGCCGACCAACGCGCGCCCAATCCCGGATAGACGACGCGCCGCAGCGATTGCCAACCGTGCACGGCGCGCCATTTCCCATCCAGGAGCGCGGGGTAAGGCCGGCCGACATAACTCAGGATCGCGCGCGTCGTCGCCAGCCCGCGCGGCGTGCGGTTGCCCGGGCTGATACCGGTCTCGATCGCCTCCAGGCGCGAAAAACGCCCGTGCAAGGATTCGACGACCGCCGCCGTCAGCCCCGGCACGCTGCTGGCGCCGCAGATCGCCCAGCGCTGTGCGGCGCGCGCTTTCGCATCGAGCGCGTCGATGCCGGCGACGAAGCCGCGGCCATCGGCGAGGTCGAGGTAATGCGCGCCGCAGGCCAGCGCGCCTTCGGCCACACGATAATCGCGGTTCTGAAACGGGCCGGCGGTATGGATTACCAATGCCGGTGCGATTGCCTCTAGTTCCCGTTCGAAGGCATCGCAATCGATGTCCAGCCGCACGGCGCGCATATGTTCCCGGCCGACCGCCGTCTCGGCCACAAAACGTTCTGCGCGCGCGGTATCGCGACCGGCGACGACGATATCCATGCCGGCATCGGCGGCCAGCGTGCGGGCGATGCGGCCGCCGAAATGGCCGTAGCCGCCGAGTACGAGGATGCGCATGGCGCGATGTTAACGGGCCGTGCGATCTCAGGAACGGGTCGCGGCGAGCGCGGACAGGAAATCGCGGCGCCAGGCATGGATGTCGTAGCGGGTGATCCGGCCCATCATTGCGCGCCAACGTTTCTTGCGCTCCGCCAGCGTCATCTCCAAACCGGTCGCGATCGCATCGGCCACGCCGTCCACGTCGTAAGGGTTCACCTGCAGCGCGCTGTCGAGTTCGCGCGCCGCACCGGCGAAGCTGGACAGGACCAGCACGCCCGGATCGTCGGGGTCCTGCGCCGCGACGAATTCCTTGGCCACTAGGTTCATGCCGTCGCGCAACGGGGTGACCAGACCGATCCGCGCCATCCGGTAGAAGCCGGTCAGCGTGGCGTGCGGATAGTTGCGATTGACATAGCGCACCGGCGTCCAGTCGGGCTCGGCGTAGCCGCCGTTGATGTGGCCAGCGGATTGTTCGAGCTCGCGCTTCAGCGCGCGGTATTCGCCGACGCCGCCGCGCGACACGGGCGCGATCTGCAGAAAAGTCAGTTTGCCGCGCTTTTCCGGGTGGCGGTCGAGAAAGCGCGCGAACGCGCGGAAACGCTCCGGTATGCCTTTCGAATAGTCGAGCCTGTCGACGCCGATCGCCAACGCGCGTCCGGCCAGGCTGGCCTGCAGGCGTTTGACGCCGGCTTTGCGCACCGCATCCGCGGCCAGTGCGGCGATATGCGGCGTGTCGATGCCGATCGGGAATACGCCGGCTCGGAACTCGCGACCAGCGCTGTCCTGCAGCACCCCTTTGCTCAGCACCTTGCCGCCCGCATACAACCGCAGATAGTCCTGGAAGCGTTCCAGGTCGCGCTCGGTCTGGAAGCCGACAAGATCGTAGGCGGTCAGCGCACCGAACGGACGCCGGTGATTGGGCAATGCCGCGATCAGGTCCGCCGACGGCAGCGGCACGTGCAGGAAGAAGCCGATTCGCGATTTCACCCCGCGCGTACGCAGTTCTTCGGCGAACGGCATCAGGTGATAGTCGTGCACCCAGACGATGTCGTCCGGCCGAAGCCGCTTGGCCAGTTTTTCCGCGAACAACGCGTTGACGCGCCGGTAGGCGTCGTGCGTTTCGCGGTTGTAGTCGACCAAATCCGGGCGGAAATGCAGCAACGGCCATAAAGTGCGGTTGGCGAAACCGTTGTAATAGCCTTCGAAATCGTCGCGCGACAAGTCGACGGTGACATAGCGGATATCGCCATCGCGCTGCTCGTGCAGTTCGCCCGAAGCGCCGCGCACCGTACGGCCGCTCCAGCCGAACCACAACCCGCCGGTTTCCTGCAGCGCCGCGTTCAGCGCGACCGCAAGGCCGCCGGCCTGATCGGCGCCGGGCAGGGCGACGCGGTTCGAAACGATCACCAGGCGGCTCATGGGCAACGTCCCGCTCTTTGCGGGAGCGGCTTTTGTGGGAGCGGCTTTTGTGGGAGCGGCTTCAGCCGCGAGCTCTTGTTTTGAGCTGCCTCGTGTCTGGAAAAGCTCGCGGCTGAAGCCGCTCCCACAAAAGCCGCTCCTACAAAAGCCAAAGCCGCCGAATCCGATGCCAAACCCATCACGCCGCATCCTGCCAAGGCCGCGACAGCCGCATCGCCGCGATGATCAAGCCCACGTGCGAATACGTCTGCGGAAAATTGCCCCACGCCTCGCCATCGTCGAAGGCCAGGTCTTCCGACAACAGGCCCAGCGGGTTGCGCCGCGCCAGCAACCGTTCGAACAGCGCGCGCGCTTCGTCCTTGCGGCCGATCGCGGCCAGCGCATCGATGTACCAGAAAGTGCAGATCGTGAAACTGGTTTCCGGATCGCCGAAATCGTCCGGCGCGATATAGCGGAACAGCGCGTCCCCGCGTTTCAGGTCGCGCCCGATCGCATCGACCGTGGCGACGAAGCGGGGGTCGTCGGGTTTGACGAAGCCGATGTCGGCCAGCAGCAACAGGCTGGCATCCAAACGATGGCCGTCCAGCGATTCGACGAAATGGCCGCGCTCGGCGTCGTAGGCATGCTCGATCACGCGCGCATGGACCGTATCTGCGCGTTCGCGCCAATAGCCGGCGCGCTCGCTCAGGCCCAGCTGCACTGCGATCTTGGCCAGCCTGTCGCACGCGGCCCAGCACATCACGCTGGAATAGGTGTGCACGTGCGCGCGGCCGCGGAATTCCCATAACCCCGCGTCCGGCTGATCGTGCAATGCGAAGGCGCGCTCGCCGAGCGGTTCCAGACGTTGGAACGTAGCCAGATCGCCGGGGTTTTCCAGGCGTTGGTCGAAAAACAATTGCGCGGACGCCAATACGACGCTGCCGTACACATCGTGCTGTTTCTGCACCCACGCCAGATTGCCGCGCCGCACCGGGCCCATGCCGCGGTAACCGGTCAGGCTGTCGATTTCCTCCTCGGCCAACTGCGTCTCGAAGCCGATGCCGTACAGCGGCTGCAGCATGCCGTCGGAAGTGGCGATGTTGAACACGTAGCGCAGGTAGTCTTCCATGCTGCGCGTAGCACCCAGGCGGTTGAGCGCTCGCACCACGAACGCCGCGTCGCGCAGCCAGCAGTAACGGTAGTCCCAATTTCGCGGCGTGTGCGGCGCTTCGGGTATGGAGGTGGTCATCGCCGCCACGATCGCGCCCGTGTCCTCGTACTGGCACAGCTTCAGCGTGATCGCGCTGCGGATCACCGCCTCCTGCCATTCCAGCGGGATCGACAGGTAACGCACCCAGTCGCGCCAATAGCCGATGGTGCGTTCTTCCGCTTCGCGCGCGAAACTGGATACGGATTGGGTGAGCGTTTCGTCCGGCCCCAGCACCAAGTGCAGCTCCCGGTCGAGCGCGAACGGCAGTTCGTCGCGCAGCATGCGCACCGGCACGTCGCTGGTCAGGCGCAACGTGAAGCCGGGGACGAGAAAACGGATGTGGTTGCTGCCCCAGGTGGTTTCGGGCTGGGAAGCGCCGTAGTCGGCCAGCGGGCGCAGGCGGATGCGGACGCGCGGATGGCCGACCAGCGCGCGTACGCGGCGGATCAGCATCACCGGCCGGTACAAGCGGCTGTTGCGGTGCCAGCGCGGCGCGAAATCGGTGATCTCCACGGCGTTGCCGTGGCTATCGCGCAGGATCGTGCGCAGCACCGCGGTATTGGGCAGGTAGCGTTGTTCGGATTCGCTGAAGTCTTCGAGTTCGACTTCGTAGTAGCCGCCATCGCGCTTGGGCGAGAGCAGCGCGCAAAAGGCGGGATCGCCATCGAACGCGGGCAGGCAACCCCAGACCACGCGGCCCTTGCCGTCGAGCAGCGCGCCGAAACTGCCGTTGCCGATCAGGCCGAGGTTGAGGTTGGCTTCGCTCATGTGGCGTCGTCTCCGTTCGCGGCGCCGAGCCAGGCGCGTACGGCCGAGGGGTTATCCCAATGGAAGCGCGCGCTGCTGGGCTGGCGCGCGCCGACCAGAATGCTCATTCCGCCGAGCGCATTGACGATCTCGAAGCCGTGCTCGTCGGTGAGATCGTCGCCGGCGAATACCGGTACGCGCCCGCGAAACGGCGCCTCCTCGAGGAAGGCCGCGATCGCATCGCCTTTATCGGCCTGCGCCGGGCGCAGTTCGACGACGTGATCGCCGTTCTGCAAGCGATAGCCCGGCAGAGCCAGCAATGCGGCCATCGCGAAGGCTTCGAAATCGGCGGCGGCCAGCGGTTCGGCGCGCCAATGCAGGGCGATCGCGGGCGCTTTGTCTTCGACCAGCGTGCCGGGATACTTCGCCGCGAGCCGGTGCGCTTCGTTGCGTATGTCCTGAAGTTCCGCGGGGGCGGTGGGTGGCGTCACGAATAGGTCGCCATGGCGGCGTTCGAGCCCGTGCAATCCCGCCGCAGGCAACCGCAGCGGCGCGAACAACTCGTCCAGGCTGGCGAGCGTGCGGCCGCTGACCAATGCCAGCGCGCCGTCCAGCCTGCGCGACAAGGCCGCCAGCGACGCCGGCAGTGCGGGCGGCACGATCACGCCCTGCGGCGTGTCGGAAAAATCGAGCAAACAGCCGTCCACATCCAGGAACAAGGCCCAGTCGTCTGCGGGCGCGGGTGGACGCTGCCTTTGGTTGGCGCTTTGGACAGACATCGCCGTCTATTGTGACTAACGCGGCGTTAGCGCGAAGTTCACACCGTGGGTCAGGCAGTGTTTTGTTGTGGGAGCGGCTTTAGCCGCGAGCTCTTGATGGAATCCATGCCCGAAAAGCTCGCGGCTTAAGCCGCTCCCACAAAAGCCGCTCCCACAAAGCCGTCCACAAAAAAGCAGCGTCAGCTCGCTGCCGGTATCGTTGACCAAGGCAACTGCACGCCTTCGAGCAGGCCATACTGCTGCGCGTAATACCAACCTCCCGCCGCCAGCGCCAACAGAATCACTAGCCAAAGCAGCCATCCGAAACCGCCGCGCTCGCGCCGCGGCGGCGGCCTGCGGAACTCGACATCGCGCAGCGAAGGCTCGTCCGCGAATACGGCTTCGGTGATGGCGGCGACATGCGGATCGATCTGCGCGGCGGACACCTGCGGTTCGATACGCCGGTCGTCGCGACGCAGGTTCGCGCTGGCGATGCGGTCGTCGAAATGAGCCGAAGGCGATGCCGCATTGCCCGAAACCGCATTCGCACCGATACCGGCGTCGATGCCGGCACCGACGGCTACGTCCGCTTCGGCGGCACGCGCATCCGAGGTTTTAACCGAGCCGGCGCCGAAGGCTTCGGGCATGCGCCCGCCGGGCGTGAGTTCTCCGATCAGCCGCGGCAGCACGCCGGCGATCGCCGCGGCCACCGTCGCGCGGCTCGCGCCGATGCGGTTGCCCCAATCGCTCAACAGGCCCTGGCCGAACACCATGCCGACATCGCTCGCATTCAATGCGCGCTGCCGGCGCGCATCGCCGCCGAGCCAGGAAGCGAACAGATCGCCATGGCCCTGCTGGCGGAAATTTTCGGCGAACCCGCCGAAACCGCCGCGGCGATCGTTGTAGATGTAGCCCATCAGCAGGCCGAACAGGTCGCGGCTGCGGTCCCCAAGGCCGTAGCGCTCGGACAACTCGCGCACCAGATCATCGAACATGCATTTTCTCCAAACGATCGCCGTGGATCGCTTGGATGCTAACGGCGTCGGCCGCCAGAAACCTTAACTCGGCATTATCGCGGCTTCACGCGGAGCCTATGCGCGCCCTTGAAGAATGCCGTCCTGACTCCCAAATGAATGGCTTCGGTGCGCAGGCGCCCTTTCGAATGCTTGGAGCTGTCCGATGCGGATGGACAAACTCACGTCGCGTTTCCAGCAGGCGCTGGCCGACGCGCAATCGCTGGCCGTAGGCCGCGACCACAATCTGATCGAACCGACGCATCTGCTGACGGCCTTGCTCGACCAGCAGGGCGGCAGCACGCGCCCGTTGCTGGCGCAGGCAGGCGTCAACGTGCCGCTGCTGCGCGAGCGCCTCGCCGAAATACTGGAAAAACTGCCGAAGGTGTCGGGGCAGGCGGGCAATGTCTCGCTGGGCAACGATCTGGGGCGCCTGCTCAACGTCGCCGACAAGCTGGCGCAACAGCGCGGCGATGCCTATATCGCCAGCGAATGGTTCGTGCTCGCCGCATTGGACGATGGCGGCGATGCCGGCCGCGCGTTGAAAGCCGCCGGTGCCGACAAACGGAAGATCGAAGCGGCCATCGAAAAAATGCGGGGAGGCGAGACCGTGCAGAGCGAGAATGCGGAAGACCAGCGCCAGGCGCTGGAGAAATACACCATCGATCTGACCGCGCGCGCCGAATCGGGCAAGCTCGATCCCGTGGTCGGCCGCGACGAGGAAATCCGCCGTACGATCCAGGTGCTGCAACGGCGCACCAAGAACAATCCGGTGCTGATCGGCGAACCCGGCGTCGGCAAGACCGCCATCGTCGAAGGCCTCGCGCAACGCATCGTCAACGGCGAAGTGCCCGAAGGCCTGCGCAACAAGCGCGTGCTGTCGCTGGACATGGGCGCGCTGATCGCCGGCGCCAAGTACCGCGGCGAATTCGAAGAGCGCCTGAAAGCGGTGCTGAACGACCTGGCCAAGAACGAAGGCCAGATCATCCTGTTCATCGACGAACTGCACACCATGGTCGGCGCCGGAAAGGCCGAAGGTTCGATGGACGCCGGCAACATGCTCAAGCCGGCGCTCGCGCGCGGCGAGTTGCACTGCATCGGCGCGACCACGCTCGACGAATACCGAAAATACGTCGAAAAGGACGCCGCGCTCGAACGCCGCTTCCAGAAAGTGTTCGTCGGCGAGCCGAGCGTGGAGGACACCATCGCCATCCTGCGCGGTTTGAAGGAGCGCTACGCCGTGCATCACGGTGTCGAGATCACGGATCCGGCGATCGTCGCGGCGGCCACGCTGTCGCACCGCTACATCGCCGATCGCCAGCTGCCGGACAAGGCCATCGACCTGATGGACGAAGCGGCTTCGCGCATCCGCATGGAGATCGATTCCAAGCCCGAAGAGCTCGACCGCAAGGAACGCCGCCTGATCCAGCTCAAGATCCAGCGCGAAGCGCTCAAGAAAGAGAAGGACGCCGAGAGCAAGAAGCGTCTGGCCGATCTGGAAGACGAAATCGAACGCCTGCAGCGCGAATATAACGATCTGGAAGAAGTCTGGAAGGCGGAAAAAGCCACCCTGCAGGGCGCGACCAAGATCAAGGAACAGATCGAAGCCGCGCGCCTGGAGTTGGAAGCCGCGCAGCGCCGCCAGGATTACGCGCGTATGAGCGAAATCCAGTACGGCCTGCTGCCGGAACTCGAGAAACAGTTGAATGCCGCGCAGGAAGCCGAAAACAAGGGCTTCAAGCTGCTGCAGGACCGCGTCACCGCCGAGGAAATCGCCGAGGTCGTGTCGCGCTGGACCGGCATACCGGTGTCGAAGATGCTCGAAGGCGAACGCGAGAAGCTGCTGAAGATGGAGGATGCGCTGCACGCGCGCGTGGTCGGCCAGGACGAAGCGATCAAAGTCGTGTCCGACGCGGTGCGCCGTTCGCGCGCGGGCTTGAGCGATCCCAACCGCCCGAGCGGCTCGTTCCTGTTTCTGGGCCCGACCGGCGTCGGCAAGACCGAGTTGTGCAAGGCGCTGGCCGAATTCCTGTTCGACAGCAGCGATGCGATGGTGCGCATCGACATGAGCGAATTCATGGAGAAGCACTCGGTCAGCCGCTTGGTCGGCGCGCCTCCGGGCTATGTGGGCTACGAAGAGGGCGGTTATCTGACCGAAGCGGTGCGCCGCCGTCCGTATAGCGTGATCCTGCTGGACGAAGTGGAGAAGGCGCATCCGGACGTGTTCAACATTCTGCTGCAGGTCCTCGACGATGGTCGACTCACCGATGGCCAGGGCCGCACCGTCGATTTCCGCAATACCGTGATCGTGATGACGTCCAACCTCGGCTCGCACCAGATCCAGGAGCTGGCCGGCGACGATTCGGCGGAGGCTTACACGCAGATGAAGGCCGCGGTGATGGGCGTGGTGCAGGCGCACTTCCGCCCGGAGTTCATCAACCGGCTCGACGATATCGTCGTGTTCCATCCGCTGGACAAGGCGCAGATCAAGCAGATTGCGAAGATCCAGATGCGCGGACTGGAGAAGCGGCTGGCCGAGCGCGGCCTGCGTTTGGAAGTGAGCGACAAGGCTTTCGAGTTGCTCGGCAATGTCGGTTTCGATCCGGTCTACGGCGCGCGGCCGTTGAAGCGCGCGATCCAGCAGCAGTTGGAGAATCCGCTGGCGCAGAAAATATTGGCGGGCGAGTTCGGAAACGGCGATACGGTGCGGGTCGGTGCCGAAAGCGGGCACCTGTCCTTCGCGAAATAAAGCTGTTCCCCCCTTTGAAAAAGGGGGGCAGGGGGGATTTGCT
>CADECF010000003.1:111799-345552 GCA_902825775.1 uncultured Lysobacteraceae bacterium | reverse complement strand
ATGCACCTCGTCGACGAACAACACCGTGCGGCGGCCTTCGTCGAAACGATGCCCGGCCTCGGCCAGCACTTGGCGCACTTCCGGCAAGCCGGACAGCACGGCGGAAATCGCTTTGAATTCGGCGTCGGAATATTTGGCCAGCAGCAGCGCGAGCGTGGTCTTGCCGCAGCCGGGCGGGCCCCACAACACCATCGAGTGGACGTGACCCGATTCGATCGAACTGCGCAAGGCCGAGCCCGGCGCGAGCAGACGTCGTTGGCCGACCATTTCGTCCAGCGTCTGCGGGCGCATGCGCTCGGCGAGCGGGCGCAGAGCGTCGCGGTCGACGCTGAGCAGGTCCGGGGAATCGCTCAGGCGGGGTTTGGATTTGGCCACGAGGGCATTCTAGCGCCGACCCTGTTCGCTCTTCGTGGGAGCGGCTTTAGCCGCGAGCTCTTCGCAGATGACGGGATCAGCAAAAAGCTCGCGGCTAAAGCCGCTCCCACAAAAATAGACGGCTCAGTTCTCTCCGATCACATCCACGCCAGCCGGCGGCGTATAGGCGAACGTATCCTTGGCGAACCCAGGATTGCGCTTCCAGCCGCTGAAGGCGATTTCGGTGCGTTGGCCGACGGCGTCGATCACCTGCATCTGCGCGAGGCCGCCCGGCCCGAAGCCGAGCTTGGCCGATTCGAAACTGGCCTGATCCCGGTTGCGCGGCGTCAGCAGCAGCCATTCGAGTCCGCCTTCGCTGCCGGCTTCCTTGATCGCGAAATCCTTGTCGAGCTTGCTGGTATCGATCAATGCGGCGAGCGGACTGTTCTGCTCTTCGACGCCCTGCGGACGCACCGTGACTTGTTGCAGATCGGGATCGTAGACCCAGACTTTTTTGCCGTCGGCGACGATCAGCTGCGGATGCGGCTTGAGGTATTCCCAGCGGAATTGCCGCGGCGCCGACATGGCCACGCGACCGCTGGTGGATTCCTTCAGCTTGCCGTTGGCGTCGTACACCTTCTGCACGAACTGGCCGTCGAGGCCCTTCAGGCCGCGGGTGAAGGCGGTCAGATCGTCGCGCGCAGCCGCCATCGCAGCGAGCGAAAACAAGGCCGCGGCGAAGGCCGCGAAAAACCGGACGCGTTTCATGGGTAAGCGCTTCCTGAAAAAACGATGCCGGAAGTCTGCAAGCGTCCAGCTGAATAGCGCCTTCTCACTGCCCCAGCAGCAGCCTGCGCTTTAGCTCGGATTGCAATTTCTGGTCTTCGGGGGCGGCATCGCCGGCCGCAGGCGCGGCTGAAATGGCGCCCAGCTCTTCGCGGCTCGGGCAATCGCTGCAGGTTTTGGGCGGCGCTGCGGCCGTTTCAGATGCCGCCACCAGCGGGGCGGATTGCACGGCGACGTCCTCCAGCACCGCGGGCGTTGCGACGGCCGGCTCGCGCTGCGCTTCGAATACCGGCACCGGCGGCGAACTGGGCGGCGTAGGCGGCGCAACCGGCGGCGGCAGGCTCGGTGCGGGCGGCGTAACGCTGGCCACGACTGGCGGAGCGGGCCGCTTTTCTTCGCCCCGTTTTTCCTCGGCGCGCTTTTCTTCGATGATCGTGATGGACGGCCCACGCCGCACCGGCGCCTGCTTCGGTTCGGGTGTCGGCTCGACGGCAGGCGCGACGATCGGCGTCGTACGTCGGCTTTCGATCGAAGCCACGGTGGGCACGATCGTCGCCTGGCGTTTGGCGGCAGCGGATTCCTTGGCCGGATCCTTCACCGGCGTAGCCTTGCTCCAGCGCAGCCAGGTCTGCGCCTGCGCATCGGGCATGACAACGGAGGTCGCGAGCGCGACCAGAACGGCTGGTAGCCATCGACTGCCGTACATGAGTTTTCCCCAGTGCCGCACACTCCCCCGCCGCGAGCTTAGCCCTTCGGCGGCGGCGGTGCCAGCACGCTGCGGTCGCCGTTGTGTTCGGGCGGGGTGACTACCCCGGCGGCCTCCATGGCCTCCACCAGGCGGGCGGCGCGGTTGTAGCCGATCTTCAGCCGGCGCTGGACGCCGGAGATCGAGGCGCGGCGGGTTTCGGTGACGATCCGCACCGCTTCGTCGTACAGCGGATCGCTCTCGTCCCCTGCACCTGCCGTACTTTCGGGCAGGCCGGTGGCGCCGACGACCAGGCCCTCGCCCATCGACTGCACTTCTTCCAGCACGCCTTCGATGTAATCCGGGCCGCTGCTGCTCTGCTTGAGGTGCTCGACCACCCGGTGCACTTCCTCGTCGCTGACGAAGGCGCCGTGCACGCGCTCGGGCATCGCCGTGCCGGGCGGCAGGTAAAGCATGTCGCCGTGGCCGAGCAAAGTCTCGGCGCCGGATTGATCCAGGATCGTGCGCGAGTCGATCTTGCTCGACACCTGGAACGCGATGCGGGTCGGAATATTCGCCTTGATCAAACCGGTGATGACGTCCACCGACGGCCGCTGCGTCGCCAAAATTAGATGGATGCCGGCGGCGCGCGCCTTCTGCGCCAACCGTGCGATCAGCTCTTCGACCTTCTTGCCGACGATCATCATCATGTCGGCGAATTCGTCGATGAAGATGACGATGAACGGCAGCGTTTCCAACTGGCGCGGCGCTTCGCCCAGTTCCGGGTTCGGCTTAAACAGCGGATCCATCAACGGCTGTCCCGCGTCCTGCGCGTCCTTCACCTTTTTGTTGAAACCGGCCAGGTTGCGCACGCCGACCATGCTCATCAGCTTGTAGCGGCGTTCCATTTCCGCCACGCACCAGCGCAGGCCGTTGGCGGCTTCCTTCATGTCGGTGACGACCGGCGCCAGCAGATGCGGAATGCCCTGATACACGGACAATTCGAGCATCTTCGGGTCGATCATCAGCATCCGCAGATCCTGCGGGCCGGCTTTGTACAGCAGGCTCAGCACCATCGCGTTGACCGCGACGGATTTACCCGAACCGGTGGTACCCGCCACCAGCAGGTGCGGCATGCGCGCCAGGTCCGCGACCAGCGGCCGGCCGGCGATGTCCTTGCCCAGCGCCAACGTCAGGTGGCTGCCGGATTTGTCGTATTCCTTCGAACGCAGCAATTCGCTGAGATAGATCATCTCGCGATGCGTATTCGGCGTTTCCAGGCCGACCACCGATTTGCCGGGAATCACGTCGACCACGCGTACCGATTTCACCGACAGGCCGCGGGCGATGTCCTTGTCCAGCGAGCTGATCTGGCTGACCTTGATGCCCGGCGCCGGTTCCAGCTCGAAGCGCGTGATCACCGGTCCCGGATAAGCACCGACGACTTGAGCTTCGATGCGGAAATCGCGCAGCTTGAATTCGATCTGGCGCGACAGCGTCTCCAGCGTTTCCTCGCTGTAGCCTTTCTGCTGCGGTTTGGGATCGTCGAGCAGCGCCAGCGGCGGAATGCCGGAACCGTCGCCGACGTGGAACAGCGGGATCTGCTGCTCGCGTTTGGCGCGGTCGCTCTTCTCCACCTGAGCCGGCGCGGGCGGTTCGATTTTCACCGGCGCGCGCTTGGCGCGCAGTTCGGTTTCGACCTTGCGGGATTCTTCGCGTTCTTCGCGGAAAGCGCGCGCTTCCTGCCATTCGGCGGCCTGCTGCGTGCCGCGGCGGAACAGGCCCGGCAACGCCAGCGCCCATTTGCCCAGGCGATCCATCACCGCCAGCCAGGACAGGCCGGTCGCCAGCGTGATCGACACCAGCAGCAGCGCGATCAGGAACAGGTTGCTGCCCATCACACCGAAGCCACGTGCGAGCGAGCGGCCGACCAGCTGCCCGAGGATGCCGCCCCCGCCTGCGGTGAAATCGGCCACCGTGCCGATGCGCAGGTACAGCAGGCCCGCGGCCGACACCAGGAAGCCGACGATGCCCACCAGCCGCAACGCGGGGCCGAGGTCGGCATCGCCATCGCCGTCGGTATCCATTCCGAACAATGCGATCCAGGCCACGATGCCGAGCATGATCGGCAGCAGGAAGGCCACGTAGCCGCAGATGTAGATCAGCATGTCGGCCAGCCAGGCACCGACGCGGCCGCCCATGTTGTGCAGCGGCGCGGTCACGCTGCCCGAATGCGACCAGCTGGGATCGTTGGGCGAAAAAGTGAAGAGGCTGGCCAGCATGTACAGCAGCACCGGCGCGATCAGGATCAGCGCGATATCGCGCAACAAACGCTGGCGACGCGGATTCGGCGCCGCCGGTGGCGGAGCGGCGGCAGCGGCATTGCGCTGTTTCTTCTGACGTTCCGAGAGCGGGCGTGCCACCGTGCGTGATTACCTGAAGAAAATCCCCTAATGGGTTGATCTTACTGTCAAAACTGATCTAACACTAGCATTTACGTTGCATCCCGAACCCCGCCTGTCATCCCGAACGGAGTGAGGGATCTACTTCGGGCGATAGCGTGGCTCGGCCAGCAGATCCCTACTTCGTTCGGGATGACAGCATTTTTAGAGCTTCATTTCCTATCTAAGTTAGAGCTTCATCCCCTGCAACGCAGGATGCACCAACTTGCCGCCTTCCACATTGATGCCCTTCACCAGCGCCGCATTGTCGCGCCAGCTGCCCGAGGCCAGCTTGTTGACCCACGGCAGGATCGCCGCGCAGATCGCCTGCGACGAGGTCTGCGGCACGGCGCCGGGCATGTTGGTCACGCAGAAGTGGGTCACGCCCTCTTCCACATAGGTCGGTTCTTTCCAGGTGGTCGCGCGGGAGCTTTCGAAACAGCCGCCCTGGTCGATGGAGATGTCGACCATAACGCTGCCGTCTTCCATGTTCTTCATCATCTCGCGGGTGACCACGTGCGGCGCCACGGCACCGGTGACCAGCACCGCGCCTATCACCAGGTCGGCCGAGGCCACTTCGCGGGCCACCAGATCTTCGTACGGATACAGCGCGGTGACGTTGTTGCCCAGCCGCATCATTTCGTCCATGCGGTCTTGGCGCTTTTCGAACACCACGACGTTCGCGCCGCCGGCCGCAGCCAGCGCCGCCGAATTGCCGCCGGCCTGGCCGGCGCCGAATACCACGACTTTGCCGCGCTCGGTCGACGGCAGGCCGCCCAGCAGCTTGCCCTTCCCGCCCATGGGCTGGTGCAGCAGATGCGTGCCGACCTGCACGCCGATCTTGCCGGCGATGATCGACATCGGCGCCAACAGCGGCAGGTCGCCGTTATCGAGTTCGACGGTTTCGAAAGCGACGCCGGTCAGGCCGATGTCGAGCAGGCGCTTGGTCAGATCGGGCAGCGGTGCCAGGTGCAGATAACAGAACAGCAGATGGTCTTTGCGCAGCAGCTTCAGATCGCCTTCGATCGGCTCCTTGACCTTCACGATCAGCTCGCCCTTGTCGTACAGCGCAGCCGCATCGGGGGCGATCTTGACGCCCAGCGACGTGTAGTCGGCGTCCTTGAAACCGGACTTGATGCCCGCGCCCTTCTCCAGCCACACCTCGTGGCCGCGCTTGATCAAATCGCCCGCCGCCGCCGGCACCAGCGCCACGCGGCCTTCGAGGGTCTTGGTTTCTTTGGGTACGCCGATACGCATCGTAAATCTCCGTCAATTACGCCGAACCGTACCCGTCAGTTTGGGTTTGCAGGCGCTATATGTTGAAAACCCGCACATGGCTGCGCGGGCGAAGGATTCCCAATATGCCGAGGGCGCGATGCGTCGCGGCACACAATGTTGTGGTCTGACGCCTTGATAAGCGGCGTTGCGGTCGCCAAGCTATGGGTTCCGCCGCGCTGCCCGATCCGATCGACCCGCGACCCTGAAAAAGTCCCGGAAAGGTCGTCCAAAGCGTGTTTCATACCGCTTGCGAGTATACATGACCACCTCTAAGCACTGCCGCCTGTTGATTCTCGGTTCCGGCCCCGCCGGCTGGACCGCCGCCGTCTACGCCGCCCGCGCCAACCTCAAGCCGGTGGTCGTGACCGGCCTGCAGCAAGGCGGGCAGCTGATGACCACCACCGAGGTCGACAATTGGCCCGGCGACGCGCACGGGCTGCAGGGCCCGGACCTGATGACGCGGATGCAGGCGCACGCGGAACGCTTCGAAACCGAGACGGTTTTCGACCACATCCACAGCGCCGACCTGTCGCAGCGCCCGTTCCGGCTGAAAGGCGACAACGGCGAATACACCGCCGACGCGCTGGTGATCGCCACCGGCGCCACCGCCAAGTATCTGGGCATCGAATCCGAAGAACGCTTCAAGGGCCGCGGCGTGTCCGCCTGCGCCACCTGCGACGGTTTCTTCTACAAGGATCGCGACGTGGCGGTGATCGGCGGCGGCAATACCGCGGTCGAGGAGGCGCTGTACCTGTCGCACATCTGCCGCAAGGTCTACCTGGTGCACCGCCGCGACACGCTGCGCGCCGAGAAGATCATGCAGGACAAGCTGATGGCCAAGATCCAAGCGGGCAAGATCGAGCCGATCTGGCACCACACCGTCGACGAAGTGCTGGGCGACGACGCCGGCGTCACCGGCGCGCGGCTGCGTTCGACGCTGGACGATTCCACGCGCCAGATCGACATCCACGGTTTCTTCGTCGCGATCGGCCACACGCCGAATACCTCGCTGTTCGAAGGCCAGCTGGCGATGAACAACGGCTACATCGAAATCCGCTCGGGCCTGAGCGGCGGCGCCACGGCGACTTCGGTCGCGGGCGTATTCGCGGCCGGCGACGTGGCCGACCAGCATTACCGGCAGGCGATCACTTCCGCAGGATTCGGCTGCATGGCTGCTTTGGATGCCGAAAAATTCCTGGACAAGGATGGCTGATTCCGTGGCTACCGCCGCCAAGACCACGTATCTCATGCTCGACTATGAGAACGTGCAGCCCAAGAATTTGGGGCTGTTGGCGGGCGGTCAGTTCCGGGTGATGGTCTTCCTCGGCAAGACCAATGTCCGGCTTCCGGTGGAATTGGTTACCGCGATGCAATCGCTGGGCGAGCGGGGCCAATATGTAAGCATGGACGGCAGCGGACCCAACGCGTTGGACTTCCACATCGCCTATTACATGGGTCGGATCGCGGCGACGGATCCGAATGCGTCCTTCCACATCGTTTCCAAGGATGCGGGTTTCGATCCGCTGATCGCCCACGTCCAGAAGCAGGGATTTTCGGCCAAGCGGACCGCGACCATCGAGTCGGCTCCCGTGCTCAAGACCTTGACCAAGGCGACCGGCGACGAGCAGGTGGATGCGGTGATCAAAAATCTGCGCGGCATGCCCAAGAACCGGCCGCAACGCGAAAAAACGTTGCGCGCGATGATTTCCGCCTGGTTCGGCAAGCCCGATGCCGCGCGGCTGGATCGCATCGTGGCCGAGCTGGTCAAGCGTGGCGTCGTCGCGTTCGACGGCGGCAAGGTGAAGTACTCGTTGAAAGCGTGAACGGTCCGGACCGCACTGTTCGCATCGTGTCCGCTTTGAGCGGGCTGGACGCGAAGGCATGGGACGCGCTGCACGACGGTCGCAATCCTTTCGTATCGCATGCTTTTCTCGCCGGGCTCGAGCAATGCGGCTGCCTGCGCGAAAGTTGGGGCTGGACCCCGCAGCACCTCACTTTATGGGAAGGCGACGCACTGGTCGCCGCGACGCCAGGCTATGTGAAAAACAATTCCCACGGCGAATTCGTGTTCGATCATGCCTGGGCGCATGCGTATGCGCGCTACGGGCAGGATTACTTCCCCAAATATCTTTGCGCCGTGCCCTACTCGCCCGTCACCGGCCCGCGTCTGCTGGCGCGCGACGATGCCGGTCGCCGTGCATTGCTCGCCGCAATGGCGCACATCGCCGACGGCAAGCAGCTTTCGTCGGCGCACGTCAATTTCCACACCGAAGCCGAAGATGCCGCATTCGGCGAAGGCTGGCTGCCGCGCATCGACGTGCAATACCACTGGCGCAACGACGCCGGCTGGCGGGACTTCGGCGATTTCCTCGCCGCGATGGATCACAAGCATCGCAAGAACATCCGCCAGGAACGCGCCAAGACCCAGCGCGCAGGCGTCGCGTTCCGCGTCGTGCATGGACGCGATGCGAGCGACGACGATCTGGCCGCGATGTACGGCTTCTATCTGCAGACATTCGCCGAGTACGGCAATTCGCCGGCGCTGACGCTGGAATTCCTGCGCCACCTCGCCAGCGCCATGCCCGACCATTTGGTGCTGTTCCTGGCCGATCACGAAGGCGAAACCATCGCCGGCGCACTGTGCCTGCGCGGCGGCGATACGTTGTACGGCCGCTATTGGGGCGCGACGCGTACCTTGCCGGGGCTGCATTTCGAGACTTGCTATTACCAGGGCATCGACTATTGCCTGCGCGAAGGCCTACGCGTGTTCGAGCCCGGCGCGCAAGGCGAGCACAAGATCGCGCGCGGTTTCCTGCCTGCTTTCGTGCGCAGCCGGCATTGGGTCGCCGACCCGGATTTCGCCCAGGCGCTGGCGCATTGGTGCGGGGAGGAAGCGCAGTCGGTGCGGCGGTATGCGGCGACCTTGGCGGGGCATTCGCCGTTTCGCGCCGGCCCCATCCCACCCTAGGCATTGTCATCCCGAACACAGTGAGGGATCTGCTTGTGGCCAAAGCAGATCCTCGCTGCGTTCGGGATGACAGTTGAGGGATGCCCAGCCCCTAGTTTCTGGTTTAACGTCCGCGCATGACTCTGCGCATTCCGCAACTCGACCCGGACCCGGCCTCGCCGTTCCCGCCGGTCGAAGCCGCGCTGCGCGAACCCGACGGCCTGCTCGCCATGGGCGGCGACCTGTCCGTCCAACGGCTGTTGAACGCCTACCGCCACGGCATCTTCCCCTGGTATTCGCGCGGCCAGCCGATTCTGTGGTGGAGCCCCGATCCGCGTACGGTGTTCCGCAGCGATGGTGTGCGGTTGTCGTCGCGTTTCCGCCGTGCCATCAAATCGTCGGCCTGGGAAATCCGCGCCGATACCGCTTTCGGAGCCGTGGTCGCGGCTTGCGCACAGACGCCCCGCCCCGGCCAGCGCGGCACCTGGATCACCGATGCGATGCAGGCGGCTTATCTGGCGCTGCATCGCGAAGGCCACGCGCATTCGGTGGAAGTATTCGATGGCGATCGCCTGGTCGGCGGCATCTACGGCGTGGCCGTGGGCCGCATGTTCTTCGGCGAGAGCATGTTCAGCGCGCAATCCGGCGGCTCCAAAGCCGCGCTGGCCGCCCTGGCCCACCGCCTGCATGGCTGGGGTTGGCCTTTGATCGACGCTCAGGTCGAGAGTCCTCACCTGCTCAGCCTGGGCGCCGAATCGTGGCCGCGGCGGGAATTCAGCGCCCGCATCGCCGAATGGGTGGCGATGCCGCAGCCGCCCGGCACCTGGACCGAGATCTTCGGACGTTTACGCGCCAGCGAACTGGCCTGCGGCGCCGTTTAACGCTTTCTTTGCTTGATATGGCCGCACATGTCAGAATGCGCGGCTTCCAGGCGCTCCGCGCCGGGCAATCTCAGGCAGCAAAGGACGCATGGCGAAAGACGACGTCATCGAATTCGAAGGCACGATCTCCGAAACCCTCCCGAACACCATGTTCCGGGTGAAGCTGGAGAACGGGCACGAGATCATCGCCCATATCTCCGGGCGGATGCGCAAGAACTACATCCGCATCCTGACCGGGGACAAGGTCAAGGTCGAAATGACTCCCTACGACCTGACCAAGGGCCGCATCACCTACCGGATGAAATGATGTCCGGCGTGCGAACCCCGTTCGCACAAATCGCAGCACTGGCTGCGCTGACGATCGCGGCATTCCTGACCTGCACGGCGCAAGCCCAGACGGTCTATCGCTGGAAAGACGCCAGCGGCAATACCCACTACACCGATTCGCCGCCGCCCACGTCGGCGAAGCAGGCGGCCACCGTCACCCCGGCCGAACCCGGCGCGCCGCGCGATCCGCGGACGTTGCCGCGCGTGTCGCCGCCGACGCCGGCCATCGCCGTGCAACCCGCCCCTGCCGTGGGTCCGCAGCCCAAGCCGGCGGTCGACGACATCCAGAAGCAGCTCGAACAGAATCGCGAATACTTGCGCAGCCAGCGCAACGCCAAGACGCAGAAGGAACGCGCGATCCGCGACGCGGAGCAATGCACCACGTGGTATCGCGCTTTGGAGCGAGTCGAGACGGCCGAGAAGCAGACCGGCCCCAAGCAGCCGACCGCCGCTGAAATGAAAGATCTGGCGCAGACCAAGGCCGAACTCAAACGCAATATCGCAGCGCTCTGCCGCTGACGTAGCCCGGGTAGAGCGCAGCGATACCCGGGAAATCGGGCCGACCAAACTCCGCCATCTTTATCGTCGTCCTCGATCCCGGCTACAGGCTCTGGGCATTTTCTTTGTAGAGCGGAGCTTGCTCCGCTGCTCTTGATCATGATCAACAACGATGGCGGCGGCAGGAAAAGCAGCGGGGCAAGCCCCGCTCTACAAAGATCAAGATCGCACCGCTCGTCGCAGCGCTGCACGGGCCAGCAGGCGCGTGGAATCGAGCGTGGGCAACGCCGAGTTCGTGTCGTCGATGATCAGCGGGATCTCGGTGCAGCCCAGCACTACCGCATCGCAGCCTTCGGCTTTCATGCGCTCGATGACTTTCTGGAAATACGCCACGGATTCGGGTTTGAAGACGCCATAAACCAACTCGTCCATGATGATGCGGCTGGTTTCGTCGCGCTCTTCGTCGTTCGGGCGCAGGTATTCGAGGCCACGTGCCGCGAATTTTTCCGGATAAGTCTCGCTGTCCACCAGCCAACGCGTACCGGTGATGCCGATGCGGCGGAATCCACGAGCCGCTGCGTCCGCCGCGACGGCGTCGGCGATATGCAGCCAAGGCAACAGCGAACGCTCGACGATGTACGGCAGCGCCTGGTGGATGGTGTTGTCGGGGCAGATCAGGAAATCCGCGCCGGCTTGGGCCAACTTTTTTGCAGAAACGAGCATCAGATCGCCCACGCCAGGCCAATCGCCGCCGTCCAGACATTCGACGTATTCGGCCAGCGACGGCGTGTGCATCGTGATTTCGGGATGCGCATGCGGACCCAGCAGTTGCGAGCCTTCTGCACAAATAGTGCGATAGCAGAGCCCAGCGCCTTCCGCAGAGCAGGCGACGATACCGATGTGTTGAACAGCGGCTTTAAGCATAGTGCGGCCTCAGTAAAACCAGTGAGTCAAAATTGCCAAGCTCGGAGAACCAAAATAAATGATCTCGGCGAGTCTGCGTTTGTTGGCGCTGCTGGCTCAGCTCGTGATCGCCGCGAAGCCTGCCCTCGCCGTGGACCCACCGCCGGAAACTGCAACGAGTTGCTTTGCGGCCGTTGGACTGCGCTTCGTAGAACGGAGCTTGCCGCGCTGCTTTTTTTTCGCGGATCGGCCTCAGCCGCGATCTTGGTTATCGCGACTATCTGCTTGCGAGCGGACCTCGCAATGCATCCGTCTTACTCCTGTTTCGCATCAACTACTTCGCAGAAAACGCGCACCTGTTCTCGCTGTCCAAAATATGCCATTTTGGTGAAGACCTCCTTCGAGGTCGGTGCGCTGGGGGATAGGCATGGCAGCGTCTTATAACCTATCAAAGAGACACTCATGAGAAAAAAAGCTCCCTTGTTCGCAATTCTCGCGATGTTGTTTGCATGTCAGGCATCAGCGGTCACGAAGCCTAAGCCTTGTCCAATTGCTATACCCGCCCCGCCTTTGGATGCCGACGCAAGTCCCGTTCCGTCGGATTGCAAGCCTCACCCTGGTCCCACCAAGCCTAGCCCCTACCCTTATCCACCCTATCCCGGCGCCTTGCCGGCCGATGATTCTTTTCAACCAATTATCGAATCTTTCGAAATGGGCTCCGATGACGCTGCCCGATAAATGGCGGTCTCAAAACACAACAAGAGAGAACAAATGATCAAATCAGCCGTCTTCCTAAGTGGTGTCGCGGTGCTTTCAGCGTTATTTATGGCTTTTGGGGTTGGCGCGCACGAACACCGGCTTATCGAGAGCGTCAACGAAGAGCTTCTGTAGCAGGAAGCGTGCGATAGGTCGAACGTGACTTGCTACGAAAAAAGCTGTAACAAAGGTTCATGCCTTCAATGCGGCTCGAGCAACGATTGCTGCGATAGACCAATCAGGCTTCCGGACGTAAAAAACAACGCATCGGAGCAGAACCGAGCGGTATCCGGCTAGCGCTTGCGTAGCGACCCGACACCTGGATGCATAAAAAAGCGCCGACTAAGTCGGCGCTTTTTTTAGCACAGGATTGCTCAGCGCACCGTCGCCGGCAACAACTTCTCCGGCTCCGCCTGCGCATCGACCACGATCTCGCCGTCGCGCACGTCGATGCTGACCTTGCCGCCGCCGACCAGCTTGCCGAACAGCAGTTCGTCGGCCAGCGCGCGTTTGATCTTGTCCTGGATCACGCGGGCCATCGGCCGCGCGCCCATCAGCGGATCGAAGCCGTGCTGGGCCAGCCAGTCGCGCGCGGCCGGGGTGGCCGACAGCGACACGTTCTTGTCGTGCAGCTGCATCTCCAACTCGATCAGGAACTTGTCCACCACGCGCAGGATGTGATCGAAGCCCAGCGCCTGGAACTGCACGACCGCATCGAGACGGTTGCGGAATTCCGGGGTGAAGCTGCGGCGGATCACTTCCATCGCATCGGTACTGTGGTCCTGCTGGGTGAAACCGATCGTACGGCGTGCGGCTTGCGCGGCGCCGGCGTTCGTGGTCATCACCAGGATCACGTTCTTGAAGTTGGCTTCGCGGCCGTTGGTGTCGGTCAGGATGCCGCGGTCCATCACCTGCAACAGGATGTTGAAGATGTCCGGATGCGCTTTCTCGACTTCATCCAGCAGCAGCACGCAGTGCGGCGTCTTGACGATCTTTTCGGTCAGCAGGCCGCCCTGGTCGAAGCCGACGTAGCCCGGAGGCGCGCCGATCAGGCGGCTGACCGAATGCGGTTCCATGTATTCGCTCATGTCGAAGCGGACCAACTCGATGCCCAACTGCAGCGCGAGCTGCTTGGTCACCTCCGTCTTGCCGACGCCGGTCGGACCGGCGAACAGGAAGTTGCCGATCGGCTTGTCGGGATTGCCCAGACCGGAACGGGCGAGCTTGATCGCTGAAGTCAGCGTCTCGATGGCCGGATCCTGGCCGAAGATCACCATCTTCAAGTTGCGCTCCAGATGCAGCAGCACGTCCTTGTCCGAAGCGCTGACCTGCTTGGCCGGGATGCGCGCCATCTTGGCGACGATGGTTTCGATTTCCTCGACGTCGATGATCTGTTTGCGCACGTCCTCGGGCAGCAGGCGCTGGCGCGCGCCGGCTTCGTCGATCACGTCGATCGCCTTGTCCGGCAGCAGCCGGTCGCCGATGTGCTTGACCGACAGGTCGACCGCGGCCTTGATCGCATCGTCGGCGTAGCTGACGCCGTGATGCTGTTCGTAGCGCGGCTTCAGGCCCTGCAGTATCTCGATGGTCTCGCCGACGGTGGGCTCGACGATGTCGATCTTCTGGAAGCGCCGCGCCAGGGCGCGGTCCTTCTCGAAGATGCCGCGGTATTCCTGGAACGTGGTCGAACCGATGCAGCGCAGCTCGCCCGAAGCCAGCATCGGCTTGATCAGGTTGCTGGCGTCCATGGTGCCGCCCGACGCCGAACCGGCACCGATGATGGTGTGGATCTCGTCGATGAAGAGGATCGCGCCGGGATGCTTTTTCAGCTGCGCGAGCACGGCCTTGAGGCGCTTCTCGAAATCGCCGCGGTATTTGGTGCCGGCGACCAGGGCGCCGAGATCCAGCGCGTAGATGGTGGCGTCGGCCAGCACCTCGGGCACGTTGCCTTCGACGATGCGCTTGGCCAAGCCCTCGGCCAACGCAGTCTTGCCGACGCCGGCTTCGCCGACGTACAGCGGATTGTTCTTGCGGCGGCGGCACAGCACCTGGATGGTGCGCTCCACTTCGTCGGCGCGGCCGACCAGCGGGTCGATCTTGCCTTCGCGGGCCAGTTGGTTGAGGTCGCTGGCGAACTCGCTGAGGGCATCGCCCTTGTGCTCGCCGTCGCCCTCGCCCGTCTTGGCTTGCTCGTCGCCGCTTTGCGCGGATTCGTCCTCGCCCAGCTTGGCGATGCCGTGCGACAGGTAATTGACCACGTCCAGCCGGGTCACGTCCTGCTGGTTGAGGAAGTAGACGGCGTGGGAATCCTTTTCGCCATAAATCGCCACCAGCACGTTGGCGCCGGTGACTTCTTTCTTGCCTGAGGACTGCACGTGGTAGACGGCGCGCTGCAGCACGCGCTGGAAGCCCAGCGTGGGCTGGGTGTCGCGGCCGTCGTCGTCGGTCAATTTGGCGACCGAAGTGTCGATGGCCTGTTCCAGCTCGCTGCGCAGCCGCGGGAAATCGGCATTGCAGGCTTTCAGCACCGCTTCGGCGGAAGGGTTGTCCAGCAGGGCCAGCAGCAGGTGTTCGACCGTCATGTACTCGTGGCGCGCCTCGCGGGCGCGCTTGTAGCACTGGCCGATGGTGTGTTCGAGGTCTTTCGAGAACATGGGGCGGATGCCTCCGTTACGACTGCTGCCTATCTGGGGACGACCCTACGCCTTTTCCATCGTGCACAGGAGGGGATGCTGATGCATACGGGAGAACTCGTTAACTTGGGCCACCTTGGACTCTGCCACCTCCCGGGTGTAGACGCCGCAAACGCCGCGGCCGCGGGTATGCACGTGCAGCATGATCTGGGTGGCCTTATCCAGGTTCAGCGAGAAGAAGCTGACCAGCACCTCGACCACGAAATCCATCGGCGTGTAGTCGTCGTTCAGCAACAGGACGGAATACAGCGGTGGCCTTGCGGTCTCGGGTTTGGCCGTTTCTACGATGGTGCCGTGGTCGCGGTCTTGGTCGGTTTTCTTCGCCATGGTCTCGATTATACGAACGTGTCAACGGGCGCGACGTGGACGCGGCACCCCGGAACAAAGGAAAATAGGGGCGTGATGCGAATCGACAAGCTCATCCAGACCCATCCAGGACGCCGCGCATGAGCTATCGCGAGGGCCGCTTCTGGCAGCCCGACGTGACCGTGGCCACGGTGGTGGTGCGCGATGGCCGCCTGCTGTGCGTGGAAGAACGGGTCAACGGCAACCTGGTGCTCAACCAGCCGGCCGGTCACCTGGAGCCCGACGAAAGTCTGGAGCACGCCGCGCTGCGCGAGACCCTCGAAGAAACCGGTTGGGACGTGCGCCTGACCGCCTTCATCGGCGCCTATCAGTGGAAGGCGCCCGAGACCCAGCGCCATTACCTGCGTTTCGCCTTCGCGGCGGACACTGTGTTCCACGATCCGCAACGATCGCTCGACGAGGGCATCGTCCGCGCCCTGTGGTTCACGCCGGCCGAGTTGCAGGCCGAGCAGGCCCGCCACCGCAGCCCGCTGGTCTGGCGCGCGGTGGCCGACTATCTGGCCGGGCGGCGCTATCCGCTGACCCTGGCCCAGCATCTGGCATGAGCCCGCCCCGCACCATCGTCGGCGTCTCCGGCGGCGTGGACTCGTCGGTGGCCGCGCTGCTGCTGCGCGATCGCGCCCTCGCACAACCTGAGGATGCCGTCGCCGGCCTCTTCATGCAGAACTGGGCCGACGACGGCAGCGGCGATTGCCGCGCCGAGGACGATCGCAAAGACGCCGTGGCCGTCTGCGGCCGGCTCGGTTTGCCGATCCACTTCCGCGATTTCTCGCGCGAGTACTGGGACGGCGTGTTCGCCCATTTCCTGGCCGAGTACGCGGCCGGGCGCACGCCCAATCCGGATGTGCTGTGCAATCGCGAAATCAAGTTCAAGTATTTCCTGGATGCGGCCCGCGAACTGGGCGCCGAACGCATCGCCACCGGCCACTATGCGCGGGTCGAAAAACGCGACGGCCATTGGGCGCTGCTGCGCGCGGCCGACAGCGGCAAGGACCAGAGTTATTTCCTGCACCAGTTGGGTCAAGAGCAGCTTTCGGCGACCTCGTTCCCGCTCGGCGGCATGCTCAAGCGCGATGTGCGCGCCCGCGCCGCCCAAGCCGCGCTGCCCACGGCCGAGAAGAAGGATTCGACCGGCATCTGCTTCATCGGCGAACGCGATTTCCGCGAATTCCTCTCGCGCTACCTGCCCGCGCGCGAAGGCGAGATCCGCACGCCGGACGGCCGCGCCGTCGGCAAGCATGCCGGTGTGTTCTATTTCACGCTCGGCCAGCGCGAGGGCCTGAACATCGGCGGCGTGCGCGGTTTCGAAGCGGCGCCGTGGTATGTGGTCGGCAAGGACGTGGAGAACAACGTGCTGTACGTCGACCAGGGCATCGACAACGCTTGGCTGCAATCGCGCAGCCTGTGGTCCGAAGCCGCGCACTGGATCGCCGGCAGCCCGCCCACGCAACGCTTCGGCTGCCTCGCGCAGACGCGCTACCGGCAGGCGGCGGAAGCCTGCGAAGTCGAGGTGCGCGACGACGGCACGTTGCAGGTGCGCTTCGTGCGCGACCAGCGCGCCGTCACGCCCGGCCAGTCGCTGGTGCTGTACGACGGCGATACCTGCCTCGGCGGCGCCGTGATCGCCGCTACCGATGCGCCGCTGGAACGGCGGTTGCACGCCACTATCGAAAGGGACTATGCCGCATGAACCCGGCGATGCAGGAACGGATACTCGCCTTGGCCGGTATGGCGCAAGCGCTGCAACAAGTGCGGCGCATCGCCGAAACCGGGCAGTCCGACGCGGCGATAGTGGCTACAGCCATCGATTCGGTGTTCCGGATCGATGCCGAATCGCCGCTGGCGGTCTACGGCGATGCTTCCGCGCTGCAGCCCGGCTTGCGCTTGGTGCGCGAATACCTGGCCAACCACAACGAAGATCCGTTGCTGCCCAAATTGGCGCTGGCGGTGATGCAGATCGAACGCAGTTTCGTCGGCGATGCGCAGGCGGTGGACCAGGTCCAGCGCGGCATTGCGGCGTTGGCGCCGTCGGCAGAACGTCTGGGCAGCATGCATCCGGACATCCTGGCCGGGCTGGGTAGCCTGTATGCCGGGACCATCAGCCAGCTGCGCCCGCGGGTGATGGTGCAAGGCAATCCGCACTATCTCGGCCAGGCAGGCGTAGTCGCGGAAATCCGCTCGATCCTGCTCGCGGCGCTGCGCTCGGCGGTGTTGTGGCGGCAGTTGGGCGGGAGTTTCTGGGACGTTTTCCTGCGCCGGCGGGAGATGCTGGAAGCGGCCGGCGGATAACCGCCTGCGGATTCGCTAGCTTTGTGGGAGCGGCTTCAGCCGCGAGCTCTTTTTGTCGGTTTCGACACGGCTGGAAAGGCTCGCGGCTGAAGCCGCTCCCACGAAAACCAGCGCATGGAAGCTGCGCGCCGCCGCCGCTTACGGCATAATAAGCCGGCTAACCGCGGTGTTTTCCTCCCGCCCTCCCCGCCTATCGCCAGGAGCCTTCATGGCAGATTCTTTCGCCACCCGCGCCCGACTCGACGTCAACGGAAAGTCGTACACCTACGTCAGCTTGCCCAAACTCGGCGAGCGCTTCGATCTGGCCAAGCTGCCTTATTCGATGAAGATCCTGCTGGAGAACCTGCTGCGCCACGAAGATGGCGGCATCACGGTCGGCAAGGATCACATCGAAGCGGTCGCCAACTGGAATCCGAAGGCCGAGCCGGACACCGAAATCGCTTTCATGCCGGCGCGCGTGGTGTTGCAGGATTTCACCGGCGTGCCCTGCGTGGTCGATCTGGCCGCGATGCGCGACGCGGTCGCCAAGCTCGGCGGCAAGCCTTCGCAGATCAATCCGCTGATCCCGTCTGAGCTGGTCATCGACCACTCGGTGCAGGTCGACGTGTTCGGCCGTCCCGATGCGCTTGACTTGAACGGCAAGATCGAATTCGAGCGCAACAAAGAACGCTACGGCTTCCTGCGCTGGGGCCAGAAGGCGTTCGAGAATTTCAAAGTGGTGCCGCCCAATACCGGCATCGTCCACCAGGTGAACCTAGAGAACCTGGCCCGCGTCGTCATGGCTCGTGAGGTCGATGGCGTGCTGATGGCGTTCCCGGACACCGTGTTCGGCACCGACAGCCACACCACCATGATCAACGGCATCGGCGTGTTGGGCTGGGGCGTGGGCGGTATCGAAGCCGAGGCCGCGATGCTCGGCCAGCCGTCTTCGATGCTGATCCCGCAAGTGGTCGGCTTCAAGCTGACCGGCAAGTTGCCCGAGGGCGCCACCGCCACCGACTTGGTACTCACCGTCACCCAGATGCTGCGCAAGCACGGCGTGGTCGGCAAGTTCGTCGAGTTCTACGGCGACGGCCTGCAGCACCTGCCGCTGGCCGATCGCGCCACGATCTCCAACATGGCGCCGGAATACGGCGCCACTTGCGGCATCTTCCCGATCGACGCCGAATCGCTGACCTATCTGCGCCTGTCCGGCCGCAGCGAGGAACAGATCGCACTGGTCGAGGCCTATGCCAAGGCGCAGGGCCTGTGGCACGACGCGCAGTCGCCGCACGCCGAATACTCGGCCACGCTGGAACTGGATATGGCCGATGTGCGGCCGTCGCTGGCCGGCCCCAAGCGTCCGCAGGACCGCGTGCTGCTCGAAGACATGCACAGCAACTTCAGGGAAAACCTCGGCCCGCTCACGGCCAACCGCAAGCCCAAGACCGGCTGCGCGATCGAAGATTTCAAGGAAGAAGGCGGCGCTCAGCCGCAAGCCGAACATCTGGCCGCCGAGCCGGTGTCGAGGATCCGCATCCAGAACCACGAAGCCGAGCTGCGCGACGGTTCGGTGGTGATCGCTGCGATCACTTCCTGCACCAACACCTCCAACCCGGCAGTGATGCTCGGTGCCGGCCTGCTGGCGCGCAACGCCAATAAGCTCGGCCTGAAGGCCAAGCCGTGGGTGAAGACTTCGCTCGGTCCGGGCTCGCTGGTGGTCACCGATTATCTGAAGAAGGCCGGCGTGCTGGACGACTTGGAAGCGCTCGGTTTCTATGTGGTCGGCTACGGTTGCACCACTTGTATCGGCAACTCCGGTCCGTTGCCGGACGAAGTGTCCAAGGGCATCGCCGAGAACGAACTGGTCGTGGCTTCGGTGCTGTCGGGCAACCGCAACTTCGAAGGCCGCGTGCATCCGGAGGTGAAGGCGAACTACCTGGCCTCGCCGCCGCTGGTGGTCGCCTATGCGCTGGCCGGCACGGTCAACATCGACCTGACCAAGCAGCCGATCGGCCAGGACCAGAGCGGCAAGGATGTGTTCCTGCGCGATATCTGGCCGTCCAATAAGGAAATCGGCGACACCATCGCCGCCACCGTCGGCCCGGAACTGTTCGCGCAGAACTACGCCGACGTGTTCAAGGGCGACAGCCGCTGGAACAACATCGCCTCGCCGGACGGCGAGTCGTACCAGTGGGATGCCGATTCCACCTACATCAAGAATCCGCCCTATTTCGACGGCATGACGATGAGCGTCGGCAACATAGACGACATCCATGGCGCTCGTGTGTTGGGCCTGTTCGGCGACTCGATCACCACCGACCACATCTCGCCGGCCGGCAACATCAAGAAGGATTCGCCGGCGGGCCGCTTCCTTCAAGAACGCGGCGTGCAGCCGGCCGACTTCAATAGCTACGGTTCGCGACGCGGCAACGACGACGTGATGGTGCGCGGCACCTTCGCCAACATCCGCATCAAGAACCTGATGCTCGGCGGCGAGGAAGGCGGCAATACCTTGTACTTCGGCAAGGCCGGCGCCGCGCCGGAGAAGCTGGCGATCTACGATGCGGCTATGAAGTACAAGGCCGACGGCATACCGCTGGTGGTGTTCGCCGGCAAGGAATACGGCACCGGTTCGTCGCGCGATTGGGCCGCCAAGGGCACCAATCTGTTGGGCGTGAAAGCGGTCGTGGCCGAAAGCTTCGAGCGCATCCATCGCTCCAACCTGGTCGGCATGGGCGTGCTGCCGTGCCAATTCAAGGATGGCGAGAATGCGCAGACGTTGGGGTTGGATGGTTCGGAAACTTTCGACATCACCGGCTTGAACGATGGCGCGTCCAAGACCGCGACCGTCACCGCCACCAAGACCGACGGCGGCAAGAAGACCTTCGAGGTCAAAGTGCTGTTGCTGACGCCGAAGGAAGTCGAGTACTTCCGTCACGGCGGCCTGTTGCAGTACGTACTGCGGCAGTTGGCGGCGCGCAAAGCGGTCTGATCGCTTCGCAACGCAAAAAAGCGGCCTTCGGGCCGCTTTTTTCGTTGACGGCTTTATCGTGGGAGCGGCTTTTGTGTGAGTTGCTCTTGTGGGAGCGGCTTTAGCCGCGAGCTCTTGATCTTGCCGACTGTTGGTAAGAGTTCGCGGCTAAAGCCGCTCCCACAAAGAATCGGCGGCACATAAAGCATCCCGCCATTCGCCTTCAGAGCTTGGGTTTCCAGTCGGCGCTGGTCATGCGCCACTCGTCGCCTTCCATCCGCCATCCGGTTTCGACTTCGTAGACCTGCGCCGAATCGGGCAGCAAGCGCCCCGAGCCGCCGGCGGCTGCCGCGGTGAAGCGAACCGTCGCATGCGGTTCCCGCACCTCTACATCCAACGGTCCCAGCACCAAGCCCACCGCGTCGTGCCGCATCAGCATCAACGCCGCCAGACGCCGCGCGCCGGTCTTGTCCAGGCCGTCGGGGCCGACGAAATCCTCGGCCAACGCTGCCTCGATCGCATCCGCATCGCGCGCTTCGATGCCCTGCTGCAATTCCGCCAACGTCTGCCGCAGAGCCTGTTCCGGCGGCGTTTTCGCGCAACCGACGAACAGCCACGCGCTGACCGCGGCGCAAGCGAACATACGAAAACAGGCTTGCGGGAATGGTGATCGATGGGGCGATGCGGATCCAGGCATGGCGGGTCGCGAGCTACGGGAAACAGCAAGCTAGCACGCTGCGCGCAGGCCCGACTGCGCTGCTGCGATCCGCCTTGCCAGCCCCTAGAGCCTATGCTCCAATCCGGACGACGATTACGGATCGTTGAAGGAAAAAGGGTCGACAAATGACAGGGGAAACCGCCGTGAACCAGCAACGCCCGTGGCTGTCCAGCTATCCCGCCAATGTGCCGGCGGAGATCGATCTGGATGAGTTCCCGTCGATCGTTTCGGTCATCGAATCTTCGTTCGAACAGTTCCGCGACCGCCCGGCGTTCAGCAATCTCGGCAAGACCCTGAGCTACGACGACGTCGACCGCCTGAGCCGCCAGTTCGCCGCCTACTTGCTGGGCGAACTGAAGCTCAAGAAAGGCGACCGCGTCGCGATCATGATGCCCAACTGCCTGCAGTATCCGATCGCGACGTTCGGGATCCTGCGGGCCGGCTTGGTGGTGGTCAACCACAACCCGCTGTACACCGCGCGCGAGCTCCGGCACCAGTTGAAGGATTCCGGCGCCAAGGCGATCGTGGTGCTCGACAACTTCGGCCATACCGTGCAGGAAGTGCTGGCCGATACCGACATCGTCAAAGTCGTCACCACCGGCCTGGGCGACATGCTCGGCTTCCCCAAGGGCGCGATCGTCAACTTCATGCTCAAGCACGTGAAGAAGATGGTGCCCGACTACAGCATTCCCGACGCGATCCGTTTCCAGGACGCGTTGACGCTGGGCCAGCGCCACACGCTGCCGCCGGTCGCCATCGAACCGGGCGATATCGCCTTCCTGCAATACACCGGCGGCACCACCGGCGTGGCCAAGGGCGCGATCCTGACGCATCGCAACCTGGTCGCCAACATGCAGCAGGCCGCGGCCTGGATCAGCAGCACGAATCTGGAGTTAGGCAAGGAAGTCATCATCACCGCCATCCCGCTGTACCACATCTTCGCGCTGACGGCGAACGGGCTTGTGTTCATGAAATTGGGGGGCATGAATTACCTGATCACCAATCCGCGCGACATGCCCGGCTTCGTCAAGGAACTGAGCAAAGTCAGGTTCACCGCGATCACCGGCGTCAACACGTTGTTCAATGGGCTGCTCAATACGCCGGGTTTCGACAAGGTCGATTTCTCCGGCCTCAAGCTGACTTTGGGCGGCGCGATGGCGGTGCAGCGCGCGGTCGCGGACCGCTGGAAGAAAGTCACGGGCGTGACCCTGGTGGAGGCTTACGGCCTCACCGAAACTTCGCCCGCGGCCTGCATCAACCCGCTCGATCTGGCCGAATACAACGGCGCGATCGGCCTGCCCATCTCATCCACCGACGCCTGCGTGAAAGACGACGACGGCAACCGTCTGCCGATGGGCCAGGTCGGCGAGCTCTGCATCAAAGGCCCGCAGGTGATGAAGGGCTATTGGCAGCGCCCCGAGGAAACCGCCAACGTCATCGACGCCGACGGCTGGCTGCACACCGGCGACATGGCCAAGATGGACGAGAAGGGCTACTTCTATATCGTCGATCGCAAGAAGGACATGATCCTGGTCTCGGGCTTCAATGTGTACCCGAACGAGGTCGAGGACGTGATCGCGTCGATGCCGGGCGTGCTGGAAGTGGCGGCGGTCGGCGTGCCGGACGAGAAATCCGGCGAGGCCGTGAAAGTGGTGATCGTGAAGAAGGATCCGTCGCTCACCGCAGAACAAGTCAAAGCCCACGCGCGCGAAAACCTCACCGGCTACAAGCAGCCGCGTTACGTAGAGTTCCGTACCGAACTGCCCAAGACCAACGTCGGCAAGATCCTGCGCCGCGAATTGCGCGACGCACCGCCCGCCGGCTGAGCCGGCGGCGGCGTAATCGCAGTGCCCTGCCCGACACGTCCGTGACATCCGCCGGCGCTACCAGCACTCCGGGCATCCTGGCGCGCAGGTTCCTGCCGGATTTCGATGGCGCGTTCCCGCGCCATTGGTGCGGCGGCGATGCAGCGCTCACCCATGTCCTCAATACCTATACGTTGCTGGTGCCCGGCAACGAGGGTTACTTCATCCGCACCCTCAAACGCTGCCTGCCGCTCATCGACGATGCGGGCAAGCGAGCGATGGTGCAGCAGTTCATGCGCCAGGAAGGCCAGCACGGCATCGGCCATCGCCGGTTCTGGCGGGTGCTGGAGGCGCAGGGCTACCGGATCGCCGGCTTCCAGTCGACCGTGGATGGATTCCTCTACAAAGTCCTGGAACCGCTGACGCCGTTCAAGCTGCGGCTGTCGATGGTCTCCTGCATCGAACACATCAATGCCTATCTGGGCCACGAATTCCTGGCGCAGCGGATACTCGAGGATGCGCAGCCGGAGTTGCGGGCCTTGTTCGAATGGCATTTCTCCGAAGAGATCGAACACAAGCATGTCGCTTACGACATGCTGGGCCTGATCGCACCCAGCTATGCGATGCGGGTGCTTGGCGCGGCCCTGGTCATGCCTTTGTTCTATACCCTGCTCACGTTCGGCGCCTTGCGGCTCATGGTCCAGGATGGATCGCTATTCCAGCGCCGCACCTGGTCTTCCCTGGCCCGGCATCTGTTCTCGCAGCACCATATGGCGCGGCAGACCCTTCGCCACGTGTTCGCCTACCTCCGCCCAGGCTTCCACCCCTGGCAGCTCGACGACAGAGCGCTTGCGCAGATGGCGATAGATCGCCACTCCTCGCCGCAGGGCCCGGTGCTCCGTCCGTTGAACGCCGCCGATCCGGATTGAGCGGAATCGGGGCTCTGGACGCCTCCTCCGAGGCGTTTCCAAGGCTCCGGCGGCGCCCTGAGCCCGCTATCTAGAGCCCTGCCCGGCCTGCGCAGACGCCCGCGAGCGGCCGGCTCTGAACGAAAACCGATTGGGCCGTGGCCGGCTCTTCCCCCGCCTCGCGTACCTCGCGGCCAGCAAACACTTGCAGTGGGCCAGACGGCGGGTTGAAGATGCCGCGTCGGACGCGATTCTCCCCGCTAATCCAATCCGCCGTTCCGTTTGTGCGACCGGCCGGACGGCCTCAAATGAGGTAACACCCATGTCCGTCGTCCAGAAGCTCCATATCGCTTCTCGCTACAACACCCTCCGAGCCACCGAAGACGCCTCTGGCGACGTCTACCAGTGCAACATGCACGCCGACCTCGCCCAGAATCCCGGCCGCGCGTGCTTCAGGACCACCTTGGTCGACGAGATCCTGCAGTACCAGCAGTCGCTGGCCGACCGGCTGCGCATCGAGCAGCAGAAGGGCGACAACCGCATCAAGCATGTCGTGCTCGCTTCGGATTCGGATGTGTTCAATCTGGGCGGCGACCTGGAACTGTTCTGCCAGCTGATCCGCAAGGGCGACCGCAACAGCCTGCTCGGCTACGCGCGCCAGTGCGTACGCGGCGTGCATGCCTTCCATGCCGGCCTCGGCGTTGGCGCGCACACCATCGCCCTGGTGCAAGGCGACGCGTTGGGTGGCGGTTTCGAAGCCGCATTGAGCTGCCACACGATCGTCGCCGAAGAAGGCGTGCAGATGGGCCTGCCCGAAGTGCTGTTCGACCTGTTCCCCGGCATGGGCGCGTACTCCTTCCTGTGCAAGCGCATCGCCCCGCATCACGCCGAAAAGATCATGCTCGAAGGCAATGTGTACAGCAGCGACGAACTGTTCAAGATCGGCCTGGTCGACGTGCTGGTACCGCGCGGCGAAGGCGCCCGGGCGGTCGAGAAAGTGATCCGCAACAACCAGCGCATTCCGCATGCGCGCGCCGCCATGCACCGCGTCCGCAATATGGCGCAGCCGGTCACGCTAGAAGAAATGATGAGCATCACCGAAGTGTGGGTGGACACCGCGCTGCAGCTGGGCGAGAAGTCGCTGCGTACGATGGAACGCCTGGTGCGCGCCCAGTACCGTCGCAACGGCGAACTCAAGGAAGCCGGCGCCTACAACTGATCGTCGAGGAGAGCGGGACCCTGCCATGGGGCCGGGGTTGTGATGAGGTCCGCCGGCGCCACGGGGAGGCGCGGAAGCCGGCGGTAGAGGATGTCCGTACGGGGGAACGACCCTCCCTAGGCACGACTTCCGCAAAGGGGAGCTAACCGCCGGTACCACAGGGGACGAGGAATCCGGCGGCTCACACCTTGAAGACTCAGAAGACGGGCCAGCCCGTCTACTGGCGCAGCGCGTTGGCGCGCGCCGTGCCGCCCAATCAGGAAGATTTCGGGTTCGGGTTGGATTTGCCCGAGTCGGGCTTACCGAGCTTGAGCAGGACCTGCCGCGCGTTCAGCGCGCCCTCTTCGAGGACGGCATCCAGGTCGCGAGTGTACGCCGCGCCGTGTTTGGCCAGATCGGCGTTATTGGAATCCATGATCTTGCGGCTGCGCTCCACCAAACGGTTGGCGCCGATGTTTTCGGCGACACCGCGCATGGCGTGAGCGATGTCGCGCATCGCGTTCCAGTCGCGCTCGCGTGCGGCTTTCTGGATGTCGGGCACTAGCCGCGCGATATCGCTCAGGCACTGGTCCACGAAACTTTTCAGGAATTCGTTGCCCGAATCCATCGCGGCCAGTTCCTCCAGCACGCTCGGCAGCGCGGCGTCGGCATTGGCGTTGGTGGGAGCCATAGTAGCTTCCTGCGGTACGGCGGGTTCGGCCTGGGTGCGCGCTTCCTGGCCGCTGGCGATGTTGCTGATCGTATCCAGCAGGCGGGTCACTACCACCGGTTTGGTCAGGTAAGCGTAGGCGCCAGCGCGTTCGGCCTCGCGCAGGGATTCCACGGTCGCATCGGCCGACAGCACCACGATCGGCGTGCGCGGCCCGCCCGCCTGCATGAAGCGCATCTGGCGGATCACGTCCAGGCCGCTGAGGCCGGGCATGTGCAGGTCGATGACCATCAGGTCCGGCGCGGTGCTCTCCAGCAGGTCGAGCGCGCGCTCGCCGTCTTCGGCGAACAGCAGGCGATGGCCCGCGCGTTCCAGCAGACGCTGCAGCACCAGCCGGTTGGCGGATTGATCGTCGGCGACCAGGATCAGCATCGAACGCACGCGCGCGCGATGGCGGACGAAAGGATCGTCGAACGAGATGACGTTGGCCGGAGTCACCGGCACCGTGACCGGCGTGTCGCTCAACGGCGCCTTCGGCGCCCGCTCCGCGACGGTGAAGCCGAACGGCAACTCGAACCAGAAATGGCTGCCGCCGCCCGGATTGCTTTCCAGGCCGATCTGCCCGTCCATCGCTTCGACCAGGGTCTTGGAGATGGTCGTGCCCAAGCCGCTGCCGCCGTAACGGCGCGCGCGGCCGTTGTCGACCTGCTCGAACGGCTCGAAGATCCGCTTCCGCGCTTCCTGCGGGATGCCGATGCCGGTATCGCGTACCGAGAACATGACCCGGCCGCCGTTCGGTTCCTGCGAAACCAGCCTCACCTGCAGCGAGACTTCGCCGGTGTCGGTGAACTTGATCGCGTTCTGCAGCAGGTTCAGCAGCACCTGCATCAGATGGCCCTGGTCTCCGAGCAGCACGGTGGGCAGCGCGACGTCGTAGTCCATCCGCAAGGTGAGGTTCTTGGCGCTCGCCTGCGGCAGGCAGAGGCTGCGCACGCGCGCCAGCAGCTCGGGCAGGTTGAAGTCGGCGCGCTCTATCTTCAGCTTGCCCGCTTCGATCGCGGAGATGTCCAGCACCTCCTCGATCAGCATCAGCAGGGTCTGCGCCGAGGTGCGGATCAATCCGGTGGATTCGCGCTGTTCGGGGCTGAGTTTGCTGGTGGCCAGTAGCTCGGACATGCCGAGAATGCCGTTGAGCGGCGTGCGCAGCTCATGGCTCATATTGGCCAGGAACTTGCTCTTGGCGTCGTTGGCCTTGCGCGCCTCCTCGATGGCGCGGGTCAATGCTTTGAGCAGCGAAGCGAAGTACAGCGGGATCGCGATCAGGCCGATCAGCAGGCCCCAGGCCAGCGACGGATTGGTGTGCCAGTACGGCGTGAATGCGATCACGCCCGCATAGGAAATGCCGGCCAGGATGATCGCCGAATAGAGATACCGCGTGCCGTAGCGCAAGCCGTTGCCGATCGTCACCCACAAATACACGCTGTAGAGCGGGCTGCCGGCTTCGCCGAGCGAATACATCACCATCGCCAGCGCGGCATAGTCCGAGACCATGCCGATCCAGCGCCGTACGTGCGACACGCCCGGCTGCCGCAGGATCGCCGCGAGCAGGCCGAACGACACCAGGAACTCGGCGAGCAGCACCAGCCAGGTGAAGATCAGCGAACCCGAGGCGCCGCCCAGGCTCACCCGCCAGCCGAGATAGAAACAGAACAGCGCCGTGATCACGGCGCGCACGATCACCTGCTTGTGCTCGCTATCGGGGCGGTTCCCCAATCGCTGCTTCACGGTGGCCAGTGAGCCCATCATCTCAGTTCAGCCCGGTTCTCCGGGTGGTCGAGAACCGCTGGCAGATGTCTTCCAGCCGCGAACGGTTGCGCACCAGGGCGTCGACGCAGTTCGGGTCGAACAGTCGCCCGCGTTGCGCATACAGGTAGGCCAGGGCCGCATCGATGCTCCACGGATCCTTGTAGGGGCGCGGCGAGATCAGCGCGTCGAACACGTCGGCCACCGCCACGATGCGCGCCTCGATCGGAATCGCCTCGCCGGCCAGTCCGTCCGGATAGCCGCTGCCGTCGTAGCGCTCGTGATGGCGCAGCGCGATGGTGGCGCCCATCTGGATGAAACGGTTCTGGCTGTCGTTGAGCAGTTCGTAGCCGATCCGCGGATGGGTGCGCATCACCGTGGTCTCGTCTTCGGTGAGCGGGCCGGGCTTGAGCAGGATCGCATCGGGGATGGCGATCTTGCCCATGTCGTGCAGCGGCGCGGCCATTTCCAGCACGCGCACTTCGTCTTCGAACATGCCCAGGTGTTCGGCCACCAGCCCGGCCACGTGCGCCATGCGCTCGAGATAAGCGCTGGTGCCGACGTCGCGGTATTCGATGGCGCGGGCCAGCCGCGACAAGGTTTCGCGCTCGCGCTCCTCGACCTCGTGCATGCTCGATAGCAGCCGCTGCTCCAGCGACAGCGCGCGTTGCTTCACGTTCTCGGTCTGCTGGCGCAGCTGCAACAGGTTCTTGCAGCGGGCGCGCAATTCGCGCGGGCGCACCGGCTTGACCAGGAAATCGATCACGCCCGCCTCCAGCGCCGCCTGCCGGACCGGCTCGTCGCCGACCACGGTGACCAGCACGATAGGCACGTCGCGGTGCGACGGCGCGCGGCGGAACCGGCGCGCGAATTCGAGCCCGTCCATGCCGGGCATGCGGTAATCCAGAAGCAGCAGGTCCGGCCGATTGTGGTCGCACCATCTCAACGCGGCTTCGGCGTCGCCGAAATCGCTCACCGACAGTTGCGGCGTAATGTCTTCGATGATGTGCCGCAGCATGGTCCGTGCTGAGGTCTGGTCGTCGACGATGACGATGTTCACGGAGCTCCCCTGTGGCCCGTCTGCCAGCCGTCCTAGCGCAGCATTCATAATCACCACATGTTGACCCTGATGGGGTTCCGCGGCAAGCCCCTAAGGTGAAGCCTGCCTAATGGCTCCCCCGATCACAAACCAACGTCGGACCGCCCAGCCAGCGGCCGTTGCCCGCCTGAGTCGTTCAGCCGGCTTCGGGCCTCATATAGGGGAATAGCAGCACGTCGCGGATCGAGGCCGAATCGGTGAAGAGCATCACCAACCGATCAATACCCACCCCCAGCCCGCCGGTAGGCGGCAGGCCGACTTCCAGGGCGCGGATGTAGTCCGCGTCGTAGTGCATCGCCTCGTCGTCGCCGCCGGCCTTGGCATCGACCTGGGCACGGAAGCGCGTGGCCTGGTCCTCCGGATCGTTGAGCTCGGAGAAACCATTCGCAAGTTCCTTGCCACCGACGAACAATTCGAAGCGATCGGTGATGCCCGGCTCGGTGTCGGACTCGCGTGCCAGCGGCGACACCTCGACCGGGTAATGGGTGATGAAGGTCGGCTGGACCAGCCCGTGCTCGACGGTCTTCTCGAAGATTTCCAGCAGCAGCTTGCCCCAGCCGTAGCCTGGCCTGACCGCGACGCCCAGCGCCTGGCAATGGCGCGCGAGCGCTTCGCGGTCGCGGCAATCGGCCGCGCTGATCTGCGGGTTGAGCTCGCGCACGGCTTCTTCCAGCTTCCAGCGGCGGAAGCGCGGACCGACGTCGATCGCGTTGCCTTCCCACTGCAACGCGGTGGTGCCGAGCGTTTCCTGCGCCACGTCGCGGATCATCGATTCGGTGAGGTCCATCACCTCGTCGTACGTCGCATAAGCCTCGTACAGTTCGAGCATGGTGAATTCGGGATTGTGCCGGGTGCTGACGCCTTCGTTGCGGAAGTTGCGGTTGATCTCGTAGACGCGTTCGAAGCCGCCGACCACCAGCCGCTTGAGATAGAGCTCAGGCGCGACGCGCAGGTACAGGTCCAGGCCCAGCGCGTTGTGATGGGTGACGAAGGGCTTGGCGGTCGCACCGCCGACGATGTAATGCATCATCGGCGTTTCCACTTCCAGGAAACGGCGCGCATCCAGCCAGCGGCGCATCGCGGCGATGATCTGCGAGCGTTTGACGAAGACGTCGCGCGCTTCGGGCGTCACGATCAAGTCGACGTAGCGCTGGCGATAGCGCTGTTCGACATCGCTCAATCCATGCCACTTGTCCGGCAACGGCCGCAGCGACTTGGTCAGCAGGCGCAGCGTGTCAGCCTTGACCGACAGCTCGCCGGTCTTGGTCCGCATCAGCGTACCTTCGGCGGCGACGATGTCGCCCACATCCCAGCCCTTGAACGCGTCGTAGCGCTCGCCGAGCGCGGTCGATTGCAGGAACAGCTGGATGCGGCCGGTGACATCCTGGATCTGCGCGAACGCGGCCTTGCCCATCACCCGCTTGGCCAGCAAGCGGCCGGCCAGCGCGACGCGGCGGCCCTGGGCTTCGAGCGCTTCGCCGGTCCAGTGTTCGGCGTCGGCGAATTCGGTCTGCAGGTCGCCGGCATGATCGACGCGCCGGAAGTCGTTGGGAAAAGCAATGCCCTGCCCGCGCAGCGCTTTGAGCTTGCCGCGCCGTTCGGCGATCAGGGCGTTCTCGTCGGCGGGCGTTTGCGGGATGGTGTCGTCGGTCATGGATTCGATGGCTGTGAAGGTTTCTTGTGGGAGCGGCTTCAGCCGCGAGCTTTTCGGCAGGGGAAGAGCTCGCGGCTGAAGCCGCTCCCACAAAGGATTACGGAGATTACACGGCGTCGGAGCGTTTGGAACCGGCTTCCAGACCCGATTTCAAGCTGGCCTCGACGAATTCGTCCAGATCCCCGTCCAGCACCTTCTGCGTATCGGTGCGCTCGATGCCGGTGCGCAGGTCCTTGATCCGACTCTGGTCGAGCACGTAATTGCGGATCTGGCTACCCCAGCCGATGTCGGACTTGGACGCTTCCAACGCATTCTTCTCGGCGTTGCGCTTCTGCACTTCCAGCTCATAGAGCTTGGCCTTGAGCATCTTCATCGCCGTGTCGCGGTTCTGATGCTGGCTGCGCCCGGTCTGGCAGGCCACGACGGTATTGGTCGGTATATGCGTGATGCGCACCGCCGACTCGGTCTTGTTGACGTGCTGGCCGCCCGCGCCCGATGAGCGGTACACGTCGGTGCGCAGATCCGCCGGATTGATATCGATCTCGATATCGTCGTCCACTTCCGGCGACACGAACACCGAGGTGAACGAGGTGTGGCGGCGGTTGTCCGAATCGAACGGCGATTTGCGCACCAGCCGGTGCACGCCGATCTCGGTCTTCAGCCAGCCGTAGGCGTAATCGCCTTCGACGCGGAACGTGGCCGACTTGATGCCGGCGACGTCGCCGCCGCTGACTTCCATCAGTTCGGTCTTCCAGCCGCGCGATTCGGCCCAGCGCAGATACATGCGCAGCAGCATCTCGGCCCAGTCCTGCGCCTCGGTGCCGCCTGCGCCGGCCTGGATGTCGACGAAAGCGTTGCCCGAGTCCATCTGCCCGGAGAACATGCGTTGGAATTCGAGCTTGTCGACGCGGTCGCCGTAGCGCTCGACATCGACGACGACCGCTTTGGCGGTGTCCTCATCGTCTTCGCCTTCAGCCAGATCCAGCAGTTCGCCGGCGCCGACCAGGCCTTCGCTCAATTCGCGGATGCCGTTGACGGTCTTGTCGAGCAGCGAACGCTCGCGGCCCAGTGCCTGCGCGCGTTCTGGCTGGTTCCAGATGTCGGGGCTTTCGAGTTCGCGGTTTACTTCTTCCAGACGCTCGCGCTTGGCGTCGTAGTCAAAGGTACCCCCGAAGCGAATCCAGCCGGCCGCTGAGGTCGGCGATGCGCTGGCGGATGGGATTGAGTTCGATCATCTGGCTGCAACTGCTTGAAAAGGCCGCGAATTGTAGCCCAGAAGCCCGGCTTTTGCTTTCGTGGGAGCGGCTTCAGCCGCGAGCCCTTCCTCCACGCCGCAATGGATCAAAAGCTCGCGGCTGAAGCCGCTCCCACGAAAAGCCGCTTATCGCGGCTTGAGGGCGTCCCGGTACCTGCGGCTGCACGGCAACTGGCTGCCGTCCTTCAGATGGACGCGGGCGTCGCCGCTGTCCAGCGGTTCGATCGAGGCGACCTGGCCCAGGTTGACGATGTAGCTGCGGTGGATGCGTGCGAATAGGCGCGGATCGAGTTTGCCCTCGATGCCCGCGATCGTGCTGCGCAACGGATAATCGTGGCCGCGGACGCGCAGGTTGACGTAGTTGCTGGCCGCCTGCAGCCATTCGATGTCGTTGGCCGCGACGAGGAATTCCCGGCCCAGTTTGCGCACCAGGAAGCGTTCGGGCCGCTCTACGGATTCCAGCGGCGGGCCTTCATCGGGTGCGGCGAGCAGGCTGGCCTCGCCCTGCCAGCGCCGCAGCAAGAAGCGATACGTCTCGATCATCAGCACCATGCCGGCGAAGGTGCGCGCGTCCTTCAGGTATTCGTAGAGGAACTGACGGCCCCAATCGCCGAAATCGTACTCGCTGCCTTGGATGCGGTAGGCCACGATCCGCAATCCCACCATCCCCACCACGTGGGCCGCCGAGACCGCCACGCTGGCCAGCAGATACCAGGGCAATTGCCGGCGCCAGGTGTCCCAGTGCAAGGGATAGCGTCTAGTGAACCAGACGATCGGCAGCACCAACGCCAGCCAGATCAGGCCGCTGGACGCTTCCCAGATCACCGGTTCCCAAGTGGCGAAATCCAGGCCCTCGCGCCGGATATCCATCAGCACGGTAATGCTGTTGGCGACGGCGTTGATCAGCGTCAGCACCAACCAGTAACCGACCTCGAAAGTCCGGCGCCACGGGAGGAAACGCTGATGGGCGGAGCCGGAGGCATGGTTCATCCGCGCATTCTAGGCGAGCGTGCCGTGGGACCGTCGCTGCCCGTCCCTGCCCTCCGCCGTTCGTCCCTGCCGGCCGGAACGGCATCCCTTGGCGCTGGCGATGGCTTGGATCGGATGCGCTAATCGATCCGTCAAAACGATCGGAACCGCACATGACCCGCCGCCACGACCTCGACGCCTTGCGCGTGATCGCTTTCGGGCTGCTGATCCTCTACCACGTCGGCATGGTCTACGTGTACGACTGGGGCTTCCACATCAAGAGCCCTTACCAGGCCGAATGGCTGCAATGGCCGATGATCGTGCTCAACCGCTGGCGCATGCCGCTGTTGTTCATGATCTCGGGCATGGCGATCGCGTTGTGGCGGCCCGCGCGCGCGCCGCTGCGGTTCGCGCTGACGCGGACCTGGCGGCTGTTGCTGCCGCTGGCGTTCGGGATGCTGTTCGTGGTGTCCGTGCAGGCCTATTGCGAGGCCCGGGCGAATGGCGCCATCGAACCCGGCTACTTCGCTTTCATGGCGCGCTACCTGCAACTGCGGCCGTGGCCGGAAGGCGGTTGGACGGGCGCCGACTTCGGCGTCACCTGGAACCATCTGTGGTATCTGGCCTATCTCTGGATTTACACGATGATCGCGATCGCGTTGCAGCCCGCGCTGGCTTCGCGCACCGGGCAGCGCCTGCAGGCCTGGCTGGGCGCACGCGACCGCCTGTGGCGACTGCTGCTGCCCGCCGCGGCGCTGTTCGCCTATTTGATGTGGCTCAAGCCGCGCTTCCCGGAAACGCATGCGTTGTTCGACGATTGGTATCTGCATGCGGAATTCTTCACCGTCTTCATGCTCGGCTATCTGATGGCGCGCAGCCAGGGTATCTGGGATGCATTGCGGCGCCTGCGTTGGCCGCTGCTGGCGGTGGCTGCGGCGTCGATCTGCGTCGAGTTGTCGCTGCGTGCGTTGGGGATCCTGTTCGAAGGCAAGCAGATCGCCGACTGGGCGCTGCTGGTGCCGTGGTACGGCATCGAACGCGCTGCGCGCGCCCTGTACACCTGGTCCGCGCTGCTGGCGATCTTCGGCTGGGGTTATGCGCTGCTCAACCGTCCGTTCCGCTGGCTGCCGTATGCGACCGAAGCGGTCTATCCCTGGTACATCCTGCACCAGAGCCTGATCGTGCCGCTGGCCTTCGTGCTGATTCCGCTGCGCTTGGGTCCGGCCGTCGAACCTTTGCTGGTGCTCGGCGGCACGATCGCCGGTTGCCTGCTGCTGCACGAGTTCGTGATCCGCCGCGTCGGCGTGTTGCGGCCCTTGTTCGGGCTGAAACGCGCAGGCCGGAAGGCAGCGATCGACGGCATCGTCCAAACCGCCGCCTAGCGTTGCCGGCTCTGTAGAGCGGAGCTTGCTCCGCTGCTTTCGCAATGGCTCTTGTGGGAGCGGCTTCAGCCGCGAGCTTTTCCAATCGCAGCAAAAGCGACATCAAGAGCTCGCGGCTGAAGCCGCTCCCACGAAATGCAAGAGCAGCGGGGCAAGCCCCGCTCTACAAGGGTTCGCGGTGCTCGACGATGAGTTGGATGGCTTGGCCGCCGCGATAGTCGTCCGTTGCGAGACGGTAAGCCAAACGCAGCCGCGGCGGCGGCGGTTCGTCGTTCCAGCCGCCGAAATGGATGGCATTGAGCCGTAGCGGCCCGCAACCGAGCTCGAGCTTCAAATGCCGTTCGCCGACGATGCGCCAGGACAGCACTTCGAATTCGCCGTCGAACAGCGGTTCCGGATAGCCCTGCCCCCAGGGCCCGCCGTCGCGCAGCGACTCTGCGGTGGCCCGGTTGAAATCGGCCATGTCGAGCGCGCCGTCGCTCAGCAATACCGACAACAGCAGCGAAGGATCGAGCGAGGCTTCGGCATGCGCGCGAAACGCCGCCGAGAACGCCGGCAAAGCCTCGCGCGAGAGCGCCAGGCCCGCAGCCATCGCATGTCCGCCGAATTTTTCGATGAGGCCGGGATGCGCGACATCCACCGCCGCCAATGCATCGCGGATATGGAAGCCGGGAATGGAACGTGCCGAACCGCGCAGCAGATCGCTGTCCGGCTCGGCCGGCGCGAACGCGATCGTCGGGCGATGCGTGCGTTCTTTCAGTTTGGATGCGACCAGGCCCACCACGCCCGGGTGCCATTCCGCATCGAACAGGCACAGCGCCGGCGGCAATGCCGCATCGACGATGCCGGCCTTGACCAGCAAGGCTTCGGCATCGTCCACCATCTGCTGCTGCAGGCCGCGGCGTTCGGCGTTGATGCCCTGCAGGATGTCGGCGAGATCGCGCGCCTGTTTCGCATCGTCGGTGAGCAGGCATTCGATGCCGAGCGCCATATCTTCGAGCCTACCGGCTGCGTTGATGCGCGGCGCCAGCGCATAACCGATGTCGGCGGCGGTCAGCTGCGGCGCATGGCGGCCGGACACTTCGATCAAAGCGCGCAAGCCCGCGCAACCTTGCCCTGCGCGCAAACGCCGCAGTCCGGCGGCCACCAAGGCGCGATTGTTGGTATCCAACGGCACCAGATCGGCGACTGTACCGACAGCGACCAAATCGAGCAGTACGGTGAGATCGGGTTCGCCGCCCGCCAATGCGCCCGTTTCGCGCAGATGGCGCCTGAGCGCGAGCAGCACGTAAAAAACGACGCCGACGCCGGCCAGCATCTTGCTCGGAAACGCGTCGCCGCGCAGGTTGGGATTGACGATCGCATCCGCCGGCGGGAGCCGATCGCCGGGAAGATGGTGATCGGTCACCAATACCTGCCAGCCGCGGGCCTTGGCCGCCGCGATGCCTGCGTGGCAGGCGATGCCGTGATCGACGGTGACCAGCAAGTCGGGCCGTAACGCCGCGAGTTCATCGACCAACGCCGGCGACAGGCCATACCCATGCACGACCCGGTTGGGAACCGCGTACGACACTTGTCCGGCGCCGAGCATGCGCAAGCCGCGCACGCCGACTGCGCAGGCGGTGGCGCCGTCGCAATCGAAATCGCCCACCACTACGATATGGCGGCCATGCGCGATCGCTTCGGCCAGCAGCTTGGTGGCCCGGTCGAGGCCGCCCAGCGCGTCCGGCGGCAACAGGTGCGCCAGGCGCGGCTGCGCTTGCTGCGGATCGTGCGCGCCGCGCGCGGCGTAGATGCGGCGCAGCAGCAGCGGCACGCTGTCGGGCCAGCCTTCGCCGATCTCGCATTCCCTGCGGTGGATCGTGCGCTGGATCATTCGCTCAAGCGCTGCAGCGGCTTACGCCAGAAGCGCCAGCGTTGGTTGCGCCGGAAATCGAAAATACGGCCGTCCTCGCAATCCAACTGCAGTCGGTCGATATCGCCGCGCCGCAACGCATCGAGTGCGGGCTGCAGCCAGCGGCCGTCGAGCACGGCCAGGTCGCGCGTCGCGACGAGATCGAACAAGGCGTCGGTCGAAGCACTCGGATATGCGGGCGGCAGCGCCAGCGCGGCGGATGTCGACGCGGCCAATGCGTGCACGGTAGGATCGGAGGCGAATGCGATCGTATGCGGAGCGGCTTGCTGGCTTTGCGCAACAGGCAAGCTGCCGCCGCCCCAAAACCACAGCGAATTCACCGGCGGTTTTCCCTGCGCAACGCGTGCGGCGTTCCACGGATGGTTGTGCAGCAGCACCTGGGTTTCGCTCTGCAGGGCGCGCCAGCGGCGGCCTTCCGGACCCAGGTCGGCATGCTCGAAGACATCGTCGCCCAACGCATCGCCAGGATCGGCGAAGACCGGAATTTTCGTTTCGCGCGACAAGCGCAGATACCAGCGCGACGGCTCCGGCGCGTCCAAAGCGAAGCCCGCATCGCCGAACAACGGTTTCAACGCAGGCAACAACGCATCGCTATCCGCTTGCGCCATCGCCATCGTCGCGCCGTGCGCCATCAGCCGCACGCCGTTGATGTCCGGACGCATGTAGACGGGATCGGCGCGCAACCAGGCGTCAGTGCCGGCGTCGCCTGCATCGGCCTGGCGGGAAAGCGCGGCGATGGGCCAGGTGCCGGCCGGCAGGCTGAAATGCCGCCGCAGTTGCTCGCGCCTGCCGACTTCCGTCGCGGCCGCGCGGTCGGCGCGTCCGAGTGCGACGGCCGCGGCGGCGGACAGGCGCTGACCGCCGAAACGTTCGGCAGCGGGCAACAGGAAGGTGGCCCGCGCCATGCGTCAGCCCATTCTCATTCGGCGATGTGCTCGTAGACGGACAAGGCTCGGATGACGGCTTCGTTGTCCCGATACTTGCTGCGCAAGGCCGCCAGTTCTTCGTTGCTGCCGGTGCACAGTTCGCGCACGGTCTTGGCCAGATATTCGCGGCGTTCGGCGTCGTACGGTTCTTCGCCCAGAAAATGCTCGCATTCGTCGCGACGGCCGATGAAAGCGGCTACGTCCTTCGGCAAATCCGCAGCAGAAGGATCCTGGCCGTAGGCACCGTCGATCGCCAGCCGCTTCTCCTCGACCCAGCCGGTGAAATCCTTGCCGGCGCGGCTGACGTACATCACCTGCATCCAGCCCTGATACGGCTTGTAGACGGTGAGGGCATCGCCCGGAATGACGAATATTTTCCGCTTGCAGGCCGCCGACGGCGCGTCGTGGAAATGCAGCCTGCCCTCGCCCGTGACTTTGGCCTGCAACGGCGGGCGGAAATCCGGTTCGCCATCGGCCGCAGCGGCGATTGCGGCGCAATCGGCGCGCTCGGCCGCCGCGACGGAGCCGGCGCAGCAGAGCGCCAGGGCACACAGCAGTATGCGTAGCGATGCGTTCATGACGGGTAGCTCACTCCCACGATTTCGTACTCGCGCGTGCCGCCAGGCGCTTCGATGACGACGCTGTCGCCTTCGTGTTTGCCGATCAGCGCACGGGCCACCGGCGAAGAAATCGCGATCAGGCCGTGTTTGATGTCCGCTTCGAGGTCGCCGACGATCTGGTAGCGGCGTTCTTCGTCGGTTTCGACGTCGGCCAGCATCACGCTGGCGCCGAACACGATCTTGGAACCGGCATTGAGCGTGGCGATGTCGATCACCTGCGCGTGCGACAACTCGGATTCCAGTTGTTTGATGCGTCCTTCGATGAAGCTCTGCTGGTCGCGCGCCGCGTGGTACTCGGCGTTCTCCTTCAGGTCGCCGTGCGCACGCGCCTCCGCGATCGCAGCGATCACCGCCGGCCGCTTGACCGACTTCAGTTCTTCCAGCTCGGCGCGCAGGCGTTGCGCGCCTTGGGTGGTCAGCGGCGCCCTCATGCCTTGGCCTCTTCCTGCATGTTCAGTTCCTTGTGCAATTCCTGCAGCGACCACACCGGGCCGCTGTCTCGATAGTCCAAAGAATGCAACAAGGCCTTGGCGCCGGCAATGGTGGTCGAATAGGTCACGCGGTGCTGCAGCGCCTCGCGGCGGATCGAGAACGAGTCGGCGATGGCCTGCTTGCCCTCGGTGGTATTGACGATGTAAGCGATCTCGCCGTTCTTGATCAGGTCCACCACGTGCGGGCGGCCTTCGATCACCTTGTTGATGCGCTCGCATTCGATGCCCTGGCCATGCAGCCAGGCGGCGGTGCCGCTGGTGGCGACCAGCGTGTAGCCGCGGCGGATCAGGTCCTGCGCGACCGGCAGCACGCGCGGCTTGTCGGGATCGCGCACCGAGATGAACGCCTTGCCCGTGGCCGGCGGGGCCTTGATGCTGGCCGCTTCCTGGGCGCGCGCGAAGGCTGCGCCGAAATGGCGGCCGACGCCCATCACCTCGCCGGTGGAACGCATTTCCGGGCCGAGGATGGGATCCACGTTCTGGAACTTGGCGAACGGGAAGATCGCTTCCTTCACCGAGTGGTAGTCCGGCACGATTTCCTCGGTCGCGCCGAGCGAAGCCAGCGATTTGCCGGCCATGCAGCGCGCCGCGATCTTGGCCAGCGGCATGCCGGTGGCCTTGGACACGAACGGCACGGTGCGCGAGGCGCGCGGATTGACTTCCAGCAGGAAGATCACGTCCTCGCCGTTCTCGCCGGCCTGCACCGCGAACTGGGTGTTCATCAGGCCGACCACGTTCAGCGCTTTCGCCAGGGCGACCACTTGCTCCCGCAGGCGCGCCTGGGTCTCCGCGGACAGCGAATACGGCGGCAGCGAACACGACGAGTCGCCGGAATGCACGCCGGCTTCTTCGATGTGCTCCATCACGCCGCCGATCAGCACGGCGCCGGTGTCGTCGGCGATGACGTCGATGTCGACTTCGACCGCATTGTCGAGGAAGCGGTCGAGCAGCACCGGCGAATCGTTGGATACCCGCACGGCTTCGCGCATGTAGCGCGCCAGGTCGGCATCGGCATGCACCACTTCCATGGCGCGGCCGCCGAGTACGTAACTCGGGCGCACGACCAGCGGGTATCCGATCTCGCGGGCCAATACCAAAGCCTCGTCCGGATTGCGCGCCGTGCGGTTCGGCGGCTGCTTCAGGCCGAGCTTCTCGACCAGTTGCTGAAAGCGTTCGCGGTCTTCGGCCAAGTCGATGCTGTCGGGCGAGGTGCCGATGATCGGCACGCCGTTGGCTTCGAGCGCGCGCGCCAGTTTCAGCGGCGTCTGGCCGCCGTATTGGACGATCACGCCCTTGGGCTTTTCGAGTTCGACGATCTCGAGCACGTCTTCCAGCGTCAGCGGCTCGAAATACAGGCGGTCGGAGGTGTCGTAATCGGTCGACACGGTCTCCGGATTGCAGTTGACCATGATGGTCTCGAAGCCGTCTTCGCGCAGCGCCAGCGCAGCGTGCACGCAGCAGTAGTCGAACTCGATGCCCTGCCCGATCCGATTCGGGCCGCCGCCGAGGACGATGATCTTGTCGCGGCCGGTCGGCTGCGCCTCGCATTCGTCTTCGTAGGTCGAGTACAGGTAAGCCGTGGTGGTGGCGAACTCGGCGGCGCAGGAATCCACGCGCTTGTAGACCGGCTTGATGCCGTGGGCACGGCGCAGCGCGCGCAAGGCCTTTTCGTCGGTACCGACCAGCTGCGCCAGGCGCGCATCGGAGAAACCCATCCGCTTGAGCTTGCGCAGGCGCTTGGCATCGAGCGCATCGACGCCGGCGGCAGCGACTTCGTTCTCGACGGCAATGATTTCCTCGATCTGGTCCAGGAACCAAGGATCGACGAACGACAGCGCGAAAACGTCTTCCACGCTCATCCCGGCGCGGAAGGCGTCGCCGAGATAGAACAGGCGCTCGGGACCGGCTTCCTTCACTTCGCGGCGCATCGTGGCCAGGTCGTCGTCGTTGGCCAGATCCAGGCCGGTCGGGTCGAGGCCGACCTTGCCCGTCTCGAGGCCGCGCAGCGCCTTCTGCAGCGATTCCTGGAAGGTGCGGCCGATCGCCATCACCTCGCCCACCGATTTCATCTGAGTGGTCAGGCGCGCATCGGCCTGCGGGAATTTTTCGAAGGCGAAGCGCGGGATCTTGGTGACGACGTAATCGATGCTCGGCTCGAACGAAGCCGGGGTCAGGCCGCCTGTGATCTCGTTCTTCAACTCGTCGAGCGTGTAGCCGACCGCCAGCTTGGCCGCGACCTTGGCGATCGGGAAACCGGTGGCCTTCGACGCCAGCGCCGACGAACGCGACACGCGCGGATTCATTTCGATGACCACCACGCGGCCGGTCTGCGCATTGATGCCGAACTGCACGTTGCTGCCGCCGGTGTCCACGCCGATCTTGCGCAGCACCGCGATGCTGGCGTCGCGCAGGCGCTGGTATTCCTTGTCGGTCAGGGTCTGCGCCGGAGCCACCGTGATCGAGTCGCCGGTGTGCACGCCCATCGGGTCGAGGTTTTCGATCGAGCAGACGATGATGCAGTTGTCCGCGGTGTCGCGGACCACTTCCATCTCGAATTCCTTCCAGCCCAGCACCGATTCTTCCACCAGCACTTCGGTGGTCGGCGATAGTTCCAGGCCGCGGTTGACGATCTCGATCAGTTCTTCGCGGTTGTAGGCGATGCCGCCGCCGCTGCCGCCGAGCGTGAAACTGGGGCGGATGATGGTCGGATAGCCGACGCGGGTCTGGATGTCGAGCGCCTGCTCGAGCGTGCGCGCGACTTCGGCCTTCGGGCATTCCAGGCCGATTTCGGCCATCGCCACGCGGAATAATTCGCGGTCCTCGGCCATGCGGATCGCATCGCGCGAGGCGCCGATCAGCTCTACACCATACTTTTCGAGCACACCGTTGTCGGCCAAGTCCAGCGCGCAGTTCAGCGCGGTTTGGCCGCCCATGGTCGGCAGCAGCGCGTCGGGCTTTTCCTTGGCGATGATCTTTTCGACCGTCTTCCAGTTGATCGGCTCGATGTAGACGGCGTCGGCCATCTCCGGATCGGTCATGATGGTGGCCGGATTCGAGTTGACCAACACCACGCGGTAGCCTTCGTCGCGCAGCGCCTTGCAGGCTTGAGCGCCGGAGTAGTCGAATTCGCAGGCCTGGCCGATGACGATCGGGCCGGCGCCGATGATGAGTACGGTTTTTATGTCGCTGCGCTTGGGCATTTTGGCTCTCGGTACGACTTATTCAGTAAAGGCGGTTCTGCCACCGCTCGGGCGGCAGCCAGGTAATGCGGTCTTTTTCGGCGGCGTCTATGCGGCCGTCGCGTATCGCGGTCAGCACGGCGGCCTGCATCTGGTTCCAACTTTCGGCGCGCGCACCGATCGCCGCGCCGATCCGATTGTTGTGCGCATCCATCGCGCGGCTGGAATTGCCGTCGCCGCCGCGTTCCATGATCGCGGTGACCCAATCGACCCAGCGCGGCGTTGCGGTGTAGGCGACGGTGGCGCTCGCCAACGCATGGCGGTAGGCGTCGGCCGGGCCGTTGCGGCCGCCGGGCAGATCGGCGGCGAACCAGTGCGCGTAGACGGTGGCGAAGACGAACGCCGGGTAAGTCGCCAGCAGTGCGCAGATGGCAGCAAGTCGACGAAACCACCGTTTCCTCACGGCGTCATTCCCGCGAAGGCGGGAATCCAGCGACTTTCGTGCAGTCGCCGCGGTGCGTCCGGAGAGCAAAGTCACTGGATTCCCGCCTTCGCGGGAATGACGGCTAAAAGCAAAGCGCTTCGCCGCTTTCGATAACCAATGACGGCGCTCCGGCTTCACTTGCGGTCGCTCATCGAAGCAATGAACCGATCGAACAGCGGTGCGACATCGTGCGGACCCGGCGACGCTTCCGGATGCCCCTGGAAACTGAAAGCCGGCGCATCGGTCAAGGCGATGCCCTGGTTGCTGCCGTCGAACAACGAGCGATGCGTGACCCGCGCATTGGCCGGCAGCGTCGATTCGTCCACCGCGAAGCCGTGGTTTTGAGAAGTGATCATCACCCGGCCGGTATCCAGATCGATGACCGGATGGTTGGCGCCGTGATGGCCGAATTTCATCTTCAGCGTCTTGGCGCCGACGGCCAGGCCGAGCAGCTGATGGCCCAGGCAGATGCCGTAGGTCGGGATTTTCTTGGCGACGAATTCGCGGATCGCGGCGATCGCATAGTCGCAAGGCTCGGGGTCGCCAGGACCGTTGGACAAAAACACGCCATCGGGTTTCAGCGCCAGCACGTCGGCCGCGGAAGTCTGCGCGGGCACGACGGTCACATCGCAACCGCGCTCGGCGAGCATGCGCAGGATGTTGCGCTTCACGCCGAAATCGTAGGCCACGACCTTGAATTTGGGTTCGGCGCTGGCGAATCGATCGCTGTCCAGATCCAACTGGCCGTCGCGCCACGAATACGCTTCGCGGACGCTGACCTCTTTGGCCAGGTCCATGCCCTTCAGGCCCGGGAACTTGCGGGCGGCTTCGACGGCTTTATCGACATTGATCTCACCCGCCATCAGCGCACCATTCTGCGCGCCGCGGTCGCGCAGCAGGCGGGTCAGTTTGCGGGTATCGATATCGGCGATGGCGACGATGCCGCGCGCCTGCAGCCATTCCGGCAGCGATACCTGGCTGCGCCAACTGCTGGGCCGGCGCGGCACATCGCGCACGATCAAACCGGCGGCCCAGGCCTGCGCGGCTTCGTCGTCCTGGTCGGTACAGCCGGTGTTGCCGATGTGCGGATAGGTGAGCGTGACGATCTGCCGGGCGTAGGACGGATCGGTGAGGATTTCCTGGTAGCCGGTCATGGCGGTGTTGAACACCACCTCGCCGACCGAAAGGCCGGGCGCGCCTACGGAAACGCCCTCGAAGACCGTTCCGTCTTCAAGCGCAAGGATTGCGGGCTGGGTCACGTGCTTCGCCTACGTCGGGTTGCAAGAAACCGCCGGAGCGGTCAGAACCGGTCCGGAGGCAGGGGTGTCAGGCGAGCGAGAATGATACCGGGATAGGCGTCGACGCGCCAGCCGATTTTTCGCGAACACGTAGCCCGGGTAAGCGCAACGCACCCGGGAATGCTGCATGCCCCGGGTGCGCTGCGCTTACCCGGGCTACAACATGTCGCGGAGGCGATAGGTGCCGGGCGGTCGCCCGGATAGACGCTCAGCCGCATGCAAGGCGCCGCGGGCGAAGATGTCGCGATTGGTGGCGCGATGGATCAGTTCGATCCGCTCGCCGATGCCGGCGAACTGGACCAGATGCTCGCCGACGATGTCGCCGGCGCGCAGGCTGGCATAACGCGCCAGGGCGCCGCCCTGCCCCGCGGATTCGCCCAGCGCCAGCGCAGTGCCCGAAGGCGCGTCTTTCTTGCCGGCGTGGTGCGCTTCGACAATGTCGCAGTCCCAGCCCGGCAGAGCCGCAGCGGCGCGCTCCACCAGTTCGCTCAATACCGCCACGCCCAGGCTGAAATTGGCCGCCCACAGCACCGGGATGCGGCTCGCGGCATCGGCGACCGCGGCACGTTGGGCGTCGCTCAAGCCGGTCGTGCCGGACACCAGCGCCGCACCGCGCTCGGCGCACAGCGCCAGGATCGGGTCGAAGGCTTCGGCCAGGCTGAAATCGATCGCCACATCGAAGGCCGGCACGCCCGACAGCTCGCTACTGGCGAATTGCGGCACGCCATCGATCACGCGCTGTCCGACCTTGCGCGATACCGCGCCGACGACGGCGCAATTCCCGCCTTCCGCGCACAGCCGCAGCAAGGCCTGGCCCATGCGGCCGGAGGCGCCGTGGATCAATAATTTCACGGGTTCGGTCATGCGCTCAGGCTAGCCGCGAGACGGCATTCCCACAAGCCGCGGCCTTGTAGAGCGGGGCTCGCTCCGCTGCTTTAAGCCGTCATTCCCGCGAAGGCGGGAATCCAGCGACTCTGCTTCGGTTCTGTAGAGCGGAGCTTGCTCCGCTGCTCTTGATTAGGGGTTCCAGTTTGGGAGGAGCGAAGAAGCAAGGGCAGCGGAGCAAGCTCCGCTCTACAGAACAAGGGCGACGGCGCTGGATCCCGGCTTTCGCCGGAATGACGGCTTATAGCAAAGCAGGTGGCAAGCCGCGCTCTACAAAACCGAAGCGGGTCAATCGCCTTGGTCGGGATCCGATGCGATGGGCGCGGCATCAGGCGACGGCCCGGTGGCGAAAGCCGCGCGCATCTTGCCGTCGTCGCGCAGGCCTTCCCACTTGGCGATCACCATCGTGGCCACGCCGTTGCCGATGAAGTTGGTGATCGCCCGCGCCTCGGACATGAAGCGGTCCACGCCCAGGATCAACGCGACGCCTTCCACCGGCACTTTGCCGCCGAGCGCGGCGAGCGTGGCCGCCAATGTCACGAAGCCCGAACCGGTCACGCCGGCCGCGCCTTTCGAGGTCAGCAACAGCACCGCGAGCAGGGCGATCTCTTCGCCCAAGCTCAGCTCCACGCCGACCGCCTGGGCGATGAACACGGCGGCCATCGTCAGATAGATGCAGGTGCCGTCCAAATTGAAGGAATAGCCCGTCGGCACGACCAACCCGACCACCGCGCGATCGCAGCCTGCGTCTTCCAGGCGATTGAGCAAACGCGGCAGCGCCGATTCCGACGACGAGGTGCCGAGCACCAGCAGCAGTTCGCCGCGGATGTATTTGAGGAACTGCCACAGCGAGAAGCCCGAGAACCGCGCCACCGCGCCGAGCACGACGAATACGAATGCGAAACAGGTGATGTAGACCGCGAACAGCAGCCAGCCGAGCGAGGCCAGCGAACCCAGGCCGAACTTGCCGATGGTGAACGCCATCGCGCCGAACGCGCCGATCGGCGCCAGCCGCATGATCATGCCGACGATGCCGAACACCACATGCGACAAGTCTTCGCACAGATCGAGCACGCGCCGCCCGGCCCCGCCCATCCGCGTCAACGCGACGCCGGCGAGCAAGGCTACCAGCAGCACCTGCAGCAGCTTGCCTTCGGTGAACGCGGAGAGGAAATCGTGCGGAATGATGTCGAGCAGGAAAGGCACCGTCCCTTGCTCGTGCGCGGCTTTTTGGTATTGGGCGATGCCGGACGCATCGATCTGCGCCGGATCGATATTCATGCCGACGCCGGGCTTGAGCGCATTGGCCACGATCAGGCCGATCACCAACGCTAACGTGGTCAGCACTTCGAAATAGATCAGCGCCTTGAGCCCGATCTTGCCGACATGGCGCAGATCGCCGATCTTTGCGATGCCGGCGACGATGGTGAGGAAGATCACCGGGGCGATGATCATCTTGACCAGTTTGATGAAGCCGTCGCCGAGCGGCTTCATCTGGGCGCCGAGTTCGGGACGGAAATGCCCCAGCAGCACGCCGATCGCGATCGCGATCAACACCTGCAGATAAAGGTTCTTCCACCAGCCCTTCGCCATGCCGCCCTCCCAGACGAACGCGGCGAGCCTAGCACGCACCGCTTTTTGTGGGAGCGGCTTTTTGTAGGAGCGGATTCAGCCGCGAGCTTTTCCATAGCCGAAGAGCTCGCGGCTGAAGCCGCTCCTACAAAGTCGAAAACGAAAACCGGATCAGGAGGTCATGCGGTCCCAGAAACCCTTGACGCCATCGATGAAGGTGCTGGACCGCGGCGAATGGCGGCGCGCGCCTTCGCCGATGAAGGTCTCTTCGAACTGTTCCAGCAACGTGCGCTGCTCGGCGGTCAGGTTGACCGGCGTCTCGACCACGGCGCGGCAGTAGAGGTCGCCGGGCGCACGGCTGCGCACCGATTTGACGCCCTTGTCGCGCAGGCGGAACACCTTGCCGGTCTGGGTTTCCGCCGGGATGCGTATCTCGGCTTCGCCATCGAGGGTGGGCACGCGTACGGTGTCGCCTAATGCGGCCTGCGAGATGCGGATCGGCACTTCGCAATGCAGATCGTCGCCGTCGCGGGTGAAAATCTCGTGCTCGCGGACGCGGATCTCCACGTATAGATCGCCGGACGGACTGCCCGCAGGACCGGCTTCGCCTTCGCCGGACAGGCGGATGCGGTCGCCGTTGTCGACGCCGGCGGGGATCTTCACCGACAGCACTTTCTCCTGCTCGACGCGTCCGTTGCCGTGGCATTGCGCGCACGGGTTCTTGATGATCTTGCCGCGGCCATGGCAATGCGGGCACGGTTGCTGCATCGAGAAAATGCCGCGCTGCATGCGTACCTGGCCGTGTCCGCGGCAGGTGTCGCAGGTTTCCAGCTTGCCGTCTTCCGAACCGCTGCCCTTGCAATGCTCGCAGGCGGCGAGCGTAGGGATTTCGATGCGTTTTTCGAGGCCGGCGACGGCCTCTTCCAGGTCCAGCTCCATCACGTAACCGATGTCCGCGCCGCGGCGCGGGCCACGCGAGGCGCCGCCGCCGAAAATGTTGCCGAAGATGTCGCCGAAGATATCGCCGACGTCGCCGAAACCGGCCGGTCCGCTGTTGCCGCCGCCCATGCCGTGCTCGAACGCGGCATGGCCGTGCGCGTCGTACATGCGGCGTTTGCCGCCGTCGGACAGCACTTCGTAGGCTTCCTTGCACTCCTTGAACGAGGCTTCGGATTCCTTGTCGCCGGGATTGCGGTCCGGGTGGTATTTCATCGCGCAACGCCGATAGGCTTTTTTCAGCTCCTCATCGGTCGCCGTGCGCGCCACACCCAGTACTTCGTAGTAATCCCGCTTGCTCATGTATTGGTTTTCTTAGATTGCAAAAATTCGCCGGCGTCGCTCATGGCGCGACGTACGGCCCTTTGGCTTCGCCCCAACCCCATTGCGGCATGGGCTGGTCTTCGACGACTTCTGCGCCCGGCTGCGAGTTGATCACCGCCAGGCGGGTACCCCATTCGATATACGCCACGAACGAGGAACGGAATTCGGGATCGTCCGGCAAGCCAACCTCATCGGCGGCGTCGATCAGCAGTTGCACCCAACGGCGGCGCTGCGCTTCCTGCAGATGGCGGCCCAGATGATGCCTGATCATCTCCGCATGGCCGCCGTGGCCGTCCGAATACGACTTCGGGCCGCCGAACACTTCGGCGAGGAAACGCGCGACGTGCCGCGGATGATCCGGGTCCATCTTCGCGAACACCGGCTGCAGCAGCGGATCGAGTTCGACTTTGCCGTAGAAGGCGTCGGTCAGTTTTTCGAGCGCGGCCATGCCGCCGGCCCATTCGTACAGGCTTGGCGGTGCCGGAGTTTCCAAGATCGATGAAGTCATTGCGAGATCCGTCCGCATTGCCGGTGGTCGAACTTCAAAAGAAACGGGAGCACGCAGCGGACCACGTCTCCCGTCTCTCCATTCTGTATCCCGAGCTTACTTCTTCTCGTCGTCCTTGACCTCGGTGAACTCGGCGTCGACGACGTCTTCGTTCTTCGAGGCCGACGACGCGCCGGCATCGCCTTCCGCGCCCGGTTGCTGCGCGGCGGCCGCTGCGGCGTACAACGACTGGCCGGCTTCCTCCAAGGCCTTGGACTTGGCTTCGATCTGGGCCTTGTCGTCGCCCTTCATCGCCGTCTCGAGGTCGGCCAATGCGGCTTCGGTCTTGCCGATGATCTCGCCGCCGACTTTGTCGCCATGTTCCTTGATGGCGCTGCGGGTGGCGTGGATCAGCGCATCGGCCTGGTTGCGGGCGTTGACCAGCTCGTGGAATTTCTTGTCTTCTTCGCGATGCGCTTCGGCATCGCTGACCATGCGCTGGATCTCTTCTTCCGACAGGCCCGAGCCGGCCTTGATCTCGACCTTCTGCTCCTTGCCGGTCTTCTTGTCCTTGGCGTGCACGTGCAGGATGCCGTTGGCGTCGATGTCGAACGACACTTCCACCTGCGGCATGCCGCGCGGCGACGGCTCGATGCCGGACAGGTCGAACTTGGCCAGCGATTTGTTGTAGCGGGCCTGATCGCGCTCGCCTTGCAGGACATGCACCGTCACTGCCGACTGATTGTCTTCGGCCGTCGAAAAAGTCTGCGACGCCTTGGTCGGGATGGTGGTGTTCTTCTCGATGATCTTGGTGAACACGCCGCCCAGCGTTTCGATGCCCAGGCTCAGCGGGGTCACGTCGAGCAGCAGCACGTCCTTGACGTCGCCGGCCAGCACGCCGCCCTGGATCGCGGCGCCCAGCGCTACGGCTTCGTCGGGGTTGACGTCCTTGCGCGGTTCCTTGCCGAAGAAATCGGCCACGGCCTGCTGCACTTTCGGCATGCGGGTCTGGCCGCCGACCAGGATCACTTCGCTGATTTCGCTGGCGCGCAGGCCGGCGTCGTTCAGCGCGATCTTGCACGGCTCGATGGTTTTCTTGATCAGGTCTTCGACCAGGGCTTCGAGCTTGGCGCGGGTGAGTTTCAGGTTGAGGTGCTTGGGACCGGAAGCGTCGGCCGTCACGTACGGCAGGTTCACTTCGGTCTGCTGCGAGGACGACAGTTCGATCTTGGCGCGTTCGGCCGCGTCCTTCAGGCGTTGCAGCGCCAGCGGGTCCTTGCGCAGGTCGATGCCCTGCTCTTTCTGGAATTCGTCGACGAGGTAATCGATGACGCGCTTGTCGAAATCTTCGCCGCCCAGGAACGTATCGCCGTTGGTGGCCAGCACTTCGAACTGCTTCTCGCCGTCGACATTGGCGATTTCGATGATCGACACGTCGAACGTGCCACCGCCCAGATCGTAGACGACGATCTTGCGGTCGCCGCCGGCCTTGTCCAGGCCATAGGCCAATGCGGCCGCGGTCGGTTCGTTGATGATGCGCTTGACGTCCAGGCCCGCGATCTTGCCGGCGTCCTTGGTGGCCTGGCGCTGGCTGTCGTTGAAGTAGGCCGGCACCGTGATCACGGCTTCGGTGACCGTCTCGCCCAGGTAGGCTTCGGCGGTCTTCTTCATCTTCTCGAGGATGCGCGCGGAGACTTCCTGCGCGGACAGTTTCTTGCCGTCGCTGGTCGCGACCCAGGCGTCGCCGTTTTCGTGCTCGACGATCGCATACGGGACCAGGTCGCGGTCCTTCTGCACTTCGGCATCCTTGAACTTGCGGCCGATCAGGCGCTTCACGGCGTAGAAGGTGTTCTTGGGATTGGTGACGGCCTGCCGCTTGGCCGAGGCGCCGACCAATACCTCGCCGTCCTTGCTGTAGGCGACGATGGAAGGCGTGGTGCGGTCGCCTTCGGAATTCTCGATGACGCGGGCCTTGCCGCCCTCCATGATCGCCACGCACGAATTGGTCGTGCCGAGATCGATGCCGATGATTTTGCCCATGGTGTTGCTCCCTCTCTCAAATCTGAATTTTTGGGACGGCCGATGCCGCCGATGTGCGTAATCTGGGGCCGGCGGCAGGCACTTCAAGCCGTTAGTCCCATTTTTTGACTCGCTGTAGCCCGGGTAAGCGAAGCGCACCCGGGTGACGCCGCGGCTCGGTTCCCCGGGTGCGCTTCGCTTACCCGGGCTACGAATCGGTCAATCGTGCTTGGCGACCACTACCATGGCCGGCCTCAGCAAGCGGTCGTTCAACACATAACCTTTCTGGAAAGCCTGGGCGACGGCGCCCGGCGGTATGCCTGCGGCCTCGACGACGCTGGCGGCCTGGTGGCGTTCGGGGTCGAAACTGTCGCCGGGCATCGGCGCCACTTCGATCAGGCCGTTGGCTTCGGCCACCTTGTGCAACTGGCGCAACGTCAGCTCCACGCCGGCGCGTAGCGGGTCGTTTTGCGGGGCGGTGAGCAACGCGGCTTCCAGGCTGTCGAATACCGGCAACAGCTCGGCCAGCAAGCGTTCGTTGGCGAATTTGCGGGCCATGTCCACGTCGCGCGCCAGGCGCTTGCGCTGGTTGTCCAGATCGGCGCGTTCGCGCAGCGATTCGGCGCGGAGTTGTTCCAGGTCGCTCTTCAGGGTTTCGATCAGGCCGTACAGGGGATGGTCGGTGTCCAGGGCCGCTTCGGCGGCCGCATCGTCGGGTCGTTGTTCGGTTGCGGTCATGTCCAGGTTCCGGGCGGTCGTCCTGCCGCCCTACCCGACAACCTATGAGGGCTTGGCCCCGGGATTCAAGGCGGAACCCAGCGCATCGGCCGCGGCCTGCACGACCGGGATGATCCGGTCGTAGGCCATCCGGGTCGGACCGATCACGCCCAATACCCCCAGCACCCGGCCGCCTGCGGCATAGGGCGCGGTGACCAGCGACACGCCTTCCAATGGCGCCAGGCCGGTCTCTTCGCCGATGAAGATGCGCACTCCGGGAGCGTGCACGGTGCGCTCCAGCAGTTGCAGGATCTCGCGTTTGCGGGCGAAGGCTTCGAACAGTTCGCGCAGCCGGTCCAGATCGGCCAGATCCTGCACGCCGATCAGGCGGGTCTGCCCGGCCAGCAGCATGTCCTCCGCGCCCGGCGCCAGGGCCTGCTCGGCCAATTCCACCGTCTGGGCCAGTAGATTCTCCATCTCGCTGCGGGCGCTGCGCATCTCGTGCAGCAGCGTGGCGCGGATGTCGGCCAGCGGCCGCCCGGCGAAATGGGTGTTGAGGTAATTGGCGACGCGTTCCAGCTCGGTCGGGCCGTACAGCCGGCGCGTCTGCAGGATGCGGTTCTGCACGTCGTTGTCGGCGAACACGAGGATCGCCAGCACGCGCAGGCCGTCGAGCGGCACGAAGTCGATGTGCTTGAACGCGAACTGTTCGCGCTGCGGCACGCTGACCACACCGACGAAATGGGTCATCGCCGACAGCAGTTCGGACGCGTTGCCGAGCAGGTTCTGCGTGCCCGCCCCCGCCGGCAATTCGTTCCTCAGCCGCGACAATTCGCCCTCGGCCAGCGGCTTGACCTGCAGCAGGCTGTCGACGAACACCCGGTAGCCCTGCGCGGTGGGTATGCGCCCGGCCGAGGCGTGCGGTGCGCTGAGCAGGCCGGTGTCTTCCAGATCGGCCAGGATGTTGCGGATCGTGGCCGGGCTGACGTCCAGGCCGGCGTGGCGCGCCAGGGTCTGCGAGCCGACCGGCTCGCCGTCGCGGATGTAGCGCGCGATCAGCGTGCGCAGCAGCTGGCGTGCGCGCGGGTCGAGGGATGAGTCGTCGGAAGGTCTGGCCACCCTGGCGGTATAAGCCGGCGCGCCGATACGCGCAAGCAGCAGCGGCCCGGCGATATGCAAACCGCATCCGCGATGTCTGACAGCTGTCAGCGGGAATGCGGAACGGCCGGTGCTAGCGTTTCTGCGCGCCGATCGGACGCAGGACGGGGCATCGCGATGATCTATTTATGGCTGAAATTGCTGCATCTGACGGCGGTGGTGCTGTTCCTGGGCAATATCACCACGGGCCTGTTCTGGATCCACCGGATCAAACACCGCCGCAGCCCCGCGGCGCTGGCCGATGCCATGGACGGCATCATCGGCAGCGACCGGCTGTTCACTATTCCCGCCGTGGCTTTCATCATCCTCAGCGGCTTCTCGGCGGCGGTCTTCGGCGGCTTGCCGGTGCTGCGCGTGGGCTGGATCGCGTGGGGTCTGGGGCTGTTCGCGTTTTCCGGGCTGATGTTTCTGTGGCTTGCGCCGCTGCAACGCCGCATCCGAGATTACGCGCTGCAGCCGGACGCCGATTGGGACACGTGCCGGGCGATGCTCGGGCGTTGGGACCTCTTCGGTGCGGCCAGCCTGATTCCGGCCTGGATCGCCTTCGCACTGATGGTGCTGAAGATACCCGCCTAGCCGAGTTCCCGGGCGGATTTCGCGCCGCGGCCGCGCAGCCAGGCGGCGAGTTCGCCGGCGTCGCTGCGCACCGCCGCGTCCAACGGGGTCAGCGGCTCCCAAAGCGCGATCCAATCCAAATCGGCGCCGCGTTCCAACAGATATTCCGCACAGTCCTGCCGGCCGCCGTGGCAGGCGCCCCAAAATGCGCAGTTCACGGCTTCCGGCTCGGGTTTTTCGGCCATGCATTCGCGCACGCGATCGATCATGCCGAGCGTCGCGGCATCGACCAGGCTCACGTAGGCGCCGCGCGCTACCAATCGTTGCGCGGCCCGCCATTGCTTGAACGCCCTCGCGTCGGCCAAGGGCGTGCCGCCGCCGATCACCGCGCCGGGCGCGTCGATGTCGGCACCGGCATCGAGCAAGGCATCCAAGGCATCGACATCGTCCGAACTGGCCGCCCAGTGCAGCGGAGTTTCGGTATGGAAGCCGCCGGCAAAACGGACGTTGGGGTCCGCGCCCGCAGCGGCGAGATCGGCGATGGTGCCTGCCACCTCGGGAAAATGCCCGGGCCAATCCGTCGCGATGTGCAGGAGCGAACGCTGCCCTACTCCGCAGTTGCCATCGCTGCCGGCGATGCGGACGTTGGCCCAGCCGGGATGCTCATCGAGCCAGCGCCGCAACGCCTTCCTATCGCCGCTGCGAATCGCGTCCACGACATGGACGGCAATCGGGTCGGTGTCGCCAAGGATGGTCGGCGCGTGCTCGGTCGGTGGCGATTCGCTGGTCATCTCGACGGTATAAGCAGGAATGACGACAGTCGCAAGCGGCGCGACCGGCCGATGGCAGGCTGGCGGGCCGCACGGCACAATTGCATCCATGCTGACGCTACTGACCATCAAGGACTTCGCCGTCGTCCGAGCCGCCGAACTCGAATTCGGCGCGGGCCTGACCGTGATTTCGGGCGAAACCGGCGCCGGCAAATCGCTGCTCGTCGATGCGCTGGGCTTCCTGTCCGGGTTGCGCGCCGACAGCGGCATGGTCCGGCACGGCGCCGAACGCGCCGAACTCAGCGCGCAGTTCGATCTGGCCGACGCCTTACCCGCCCGCGATTGGCTGCGCGAGCAGGACATGCTGGATGAAGGCCGGGACGAAGGCGACGACTGCCAACTGCGCCGCACCCTGCGCGCCGACGGAGGTTCCAGAGCCTGGATCAACGGCCGCCCGGCGACATTGGCGCAATTGGGCGAATTGGCCGGTTTGCTGGTCGAAATCCACGGCCAGCACGAGCATCAGGCGCTGCTGTCCAAAGCCAGCCAACTGGCTTTGCTCGATGGCTTCGGCGGCCACGAGGCGGCTTTGACCGCGGTCGAGGTCGCCGCTGCGCATTGGAACGCTTTGCTGCGCGAGCGCGAAGCCTTGTCCAAGCAGGGCGACGTGTCCGAACGCATCGCTTATCTCGAACACCAATTCGCGGAACTGCAACGCGAAGCGCTGGAGCCCGAAGCTATCGCCGAGCTCGGCGCAACCCATCGCCGGCACGCGCATGCGGCGGCGCTGATCGCCGCCTGCGACGGCGCATTCGCGCGCCTGGCCGGCGAAGATGCGCCGTCGATGACCCGGCAACTGCAGCAGACCCGCAGCGAGTTGATGCGCGTGGTCGAACACGAGCCGCGCCTGGCCGACATCGATGCCCTGCTCGATGCGGCATCGATCCAGCTCGACGAGGCGATCGCGCTGATCGAACGGATTCGCGAAGATCTCGATCTGGATCCGGCGCAATTCGAGGACATGGAACGTCGGCTGGGCCGCATCCACGATCTTGCCCGCAAGCACCGCGTCGCGCCCGAGCAACTCGCTACGCAGCGCGATGCGGTAGCTGCGGAGTTGGACTCGCTGCGCAGCGCGGGACAACGCGTAACGGCGCTCGACGGCGAGATCGCCGCCGCCCGCAAGCAGTGGCAATCCGCCGCCGGCAAACTCACCGAAGCCCGCACCAAGACGGCCAAAGCGCTGTCCAAATCCACCACGGCCCTGATCGGCGAACTGGGCATGGGCGGCGGCAAATTCGAAGTCACGCTCGAACCCAATGCGGCCGAACGGCCCGACGCCAACGGCGCCGAGCGCGTCGAATTCCTGGTTTCGGCCAATGCCGGCCAGCCGCCGCGGCCGTTGCGCAAGGTCGCCTCGGGCGGCGAGCTGTCGCGCATCTCGCTGGCGATCGAAGTGGCCGCATTGGGCGGCGACCTGGTGCCGACGATGGTGTTCGACGAAGTCGATTCGGGCATCGGCGGCGCGGTCGCGGAGATCGTCGGCCAGAAGCTGCGCGCGCTCGGCGAAAAACGCCAGGCGCTATGCGTGACGCACTTGCCGCAGGTGGCGGCGCAAGGCCATGCGCACTATCGCGTCAGCAAGGCGGCCAGCGATGGCGTGACCCAGAGCGCAGTCGAAAAACTCGATGCAAAGGCGCGCGCAGAGGAATTGGCGCGGATGCTGGGCGGTGTCGAAGTCAGTAAGGAAGCGCGCGCCGCGGCCAAGCGTCTTCTCAGCAACGTCGACTAGTCCGGCTCCTGTAGAGCGGAGCTTGCTCCGCTGCCCTTGATCTTTGGGCTTTCGCATCTACCGAGAGCAGCGGAGCAAGCTCCGCTCTACAAAAGGCGGCTCAACGCTTCTTGCGGACGTACAGCACCAGCGAGTGTTCTTCCAGCAGGTAACCGTGCCGGGCGGCGATCTCGTGCTGAAGCTTCTCGATCTCGACGCTTTCGAATTCGATGATCTTGCCGGTATCGACGTCCACCATATGGTCGTGATGACCGCCGCGGTCCAGTTCATAGACCGCATGCCCGCCCTCGAAGTTGTGCTTGAGCACCAGGCCGGCGGCTTCGAACTGGGTCAGCACGCGGTAGACCGTGGCCAGGCCGATTTCCTCGCCCTCTTCCAGCAGATGCCGGTAGATGTCTTCGGCGGTCATGTGCCGCGGCTTGGTCTGTTCCAGCAACTCCAGGATCCGCATCCGGGGATGGGTGACCTTCAGGCCGACCTTGCGTAGATCTTGCGATTCCATCTGCACTCCGAGCGCGATAACCAAGGATGAACGCATTGGCGGGCGCGGGCGGGGCCGCGTGGCTTCGGTGTATTATCGCCGCATTCCGCCCCTGCCGCGAACCCTGAATGCGCAAGCCGAGCCAAGCCGTCCTACTCGTCGTCCTCGCCGCCCTGACCGCTGGCTGCGGCATCCTGTACCGGCAGCCGATCTACCAGGGCAACCTGCTGGAAAAGACCGCGGTGGACCAATTGCAGCCCGGCATGGGCAAGCAGCAGGTCGCTGCGCTGCTCGGTTCGCCGTCGATCGCCGACCCGTTCCACCACGACCGCTGGGACTACACCACCACCCAGCGCATCGGCCGCGTCGGCAAGACAGAGATCAAGAATCTCACCCTGCATTTCGAGAACGACAGCCTGACCAAATGGGAAGGCGAATACTTCCCCGAGCAGGACGAACAGCTGGCGCTGCTGGCGCCCAAGCAGTTCGGCTACAACCTGAAGAGAGACGACAAGAAGAAGCGCGGCCGCTGATCGCGGCACTCGCTCAAGCCTTGCGCGCGCGGCGTCGCCGCGCATCTTTGGGATCGGCCTGCAGAGGCCGCAGCAACTCGACCCTATCTCCTTCGCTCAGCACCGTATCGGCCTGGGCGCGCTGGCCGAAGATCGCATAGCCATCGATTCCCGGCAGGTCGCTCCAACCGGCAGCCGCGACCGCATCGGCCACGCGCGCGCCGGCGGGCAGTTGCAGCGTCGCCGATTCGGCGTGTCGCGGCCAAGCCAGCACCACTTCGATTTTCATGCCTGCGGCCTCAAGCGCGGTCCGCGGTGCGAACGAAATCGTCGACCATACGGTCGGCCAAGCCCTGAAGTCCCAGCGCCACCGCGGGCGCCAACAGCTTGGAAGCGGCCTCGAAAGTCAGCGTCAACGTCACCTTACAGGCCGATTCGTCCAGCGCATGGAATTCCCAGCGCCCGCCGAGCTGCTTGAACGGCCCATCGCGCAGCTTCATGTCGATATGGTGCGGTGGCGCCAGCGTGTTCTCGGTGACGAACCAGGTGCGGAAGCTGCCCAGCTTCAGATCCAGCCGAGCCACGACGCGGCCTTCGCCGGACTCCTGCACCTGCGCCGATTCGCACCAGTCGAAACGGCGCGGATAGGCGTCGATATCGTTGACTAGCGCGAACATGCGGGCGGCGGAATGTTCGACCAGGGCGGTGCGGCGGATGGTGGGCATGGCGGGAAATTAGCGCGCCAGGCCCCCATCGGGGACAATGGACACGATGAGCAAGACTTCCAACAAGAAGGCCGGCAAGGATAAGGCAAACGGCGGCGGGACGATCGCGCTCAACAAGCGCGCGCGCCACGACTACCACCTGGAGCAGCGGTTCGAAGCCGGCCTGGCCCTGCAGGGCTGGGAATTGAAGGCGATCCGCGCCGGCCGGGCGAACATCGTCGAGGCCTACGCGATGGTGCTCAAGGGCGAGCTGTTCCTGATCGGCGCACAGATGACGCCGCTGATCTCGGCGTCGACCCATGTCGTGGCCGATGCCCACCGCACCCGCAAGCTGCTGCTGCACAAGCGCGAGATCGACGAACTGATCGGCCGCGTGCAACGCGACGGCTACACCCTGGTGCCCACCGCGCTGTACTGGAAAGGCAACAAAGTGAAAGCCGAGTTGGCGCTGGCCAAGGGCAAGCAGTCGCACGACAAGCGCGAAGCGGCCAAGGAACGCGACTGGGCCCGCGATAAGCAGCGCCTGATGCGCCGGCACAACAAAGACGCCTGAGCCACCCTTCTCCCTTTGCGTGAACGGCTTTTTGTGACTTTCGTGGGAGCGGCTTCAGCCGCGAGCTCTTCGGCCAGCGCTGATCTTGGAGAAAGAGCTCGCGGCTGAAGCCGCTCCCACGAAAAGCCGCTCCCGCAAAATAAGCAGGCTTCAAAATTTAGGCGTTTTCGCCAGGCAGCGTGAATTTGAACGTCGCGCCCTCGTCCGGCTTGCCGTCGGCTTGAATGGTACCGCCGTGGCGTTCGACGATCCGCCTGACCGAGGCCAAGCCGATGCCATGGCCGCTGAATTGCTCCTGGCTGTGCAGCCGCTGGAACGGGCGGAACAATTTCCCGACGTAATCGGCTTCGAAACCGGCGCCATTGTCGCGCACCACGAAAACCGGTTCGTCCGCAACGCCCTGCGTCTGCTGGAAGAATTCGATCCGCGGCCGCGCGCAACCACGGGTGAATTTCCAGGCATTGCCCAACAGGTTCGTCAGCAAATTGCGCACCAGCGGCGGATCGCCGACGGCCTTCATGTCCGGCGCGATGGTTATTTCGACTTCGCGCGCCGGTTCGGCGCTGCGCAGTTCGGCGACGACTTCGGCGGCTAGCTGGCTCAGGTCCAGCGGCAAGGGGTTGAGCTGGCCGCGGCTGAGGCGGGACATCTTCAGCAACGCCTCGATCAACTCGCTCATCCGCGAGGTGGCATTGCGGATGCGCGTCAGATAGTCGCGGCCGGCTTCGTCGAGCTGCTGCTGGTAGCGCTCGGAAAGCAATCGACTGAAGCCTTCGATCGAGCGCAACGGCGTACGCAGATCGTGCGAGATGCTGTACGCGAAAGATTCCAGCTCGTTGTTGATGGCGGTCAGCTCTCGCGTGCGTTGCGCGACGCGGCTTTCCAGCGTGCGGTTCAGGGCACGCACCTGCGCCTCGGCTTGCAGCCGTTCGCTGACGTCTTCGACCTGCACCAGGCGGGCGATGTCTTGCCCCACATTGCCTGGAATAGGCGCGTAAGTGAGCTGCACATAGCGGAGCTCGCCGTCGCGGTGCAAATGGCGCGTGGTCCGGTACACGCCCTCGGCGACCGTTTCCATCTCGGTCGTGCGGATCGGATCGGTGGCGTCGTCGAACAGGGAAGAGAATGCCGCACCGGTCAGCCGTTCGGGCTCGCGTCCGACGATGTCGCCCAGCGCAGGATTGGCCTCGACCACGCGGCCTTCGCGATCCAGCAGCGCCTTGCCGATCGCCGAATACACCATCGCCATCCGGAACCGTTGCTCGCTGCGCCGGTAATCTTCGGTCAGCTGCGTGGCGATCTGCCGCGCGCGGTTTTCGGTCCGCGCCAGCAGCATGGCCAGCCAGAACAGCAGCAATGACGACAGCAAACCGATCAGCAGGATCGTGCGCAACCCGGCCAGGCCGGGACTGATCGCTTCGGCAGGGCCGGAGCGGAAGTCCAGGCGCCAATCCCGTCCATACGCCTGCGATTTCACGCTGCGCGCGAAGGCGGCGTCTTCCGATTTTCCGAACGCCACGTCGGAATACAATAATTCCGCTTGCGGACCGGTATCGTCGTAGATCTGCAGCTCGATGCCGTCGTAGCGATCGCGGAACGGTAGCGCCGTCTGCACGAACGAAGGTATGTGGAACGGGATGTACACCCAACCTTGCAGCGATTGGCGCCGCGCCTGCAGGTTGTTGGGCACGTCGCCGAGGCGATAGATGGGCGCGTACAGCAGCAGCCCCCTTTGCCGCACGCCGGCGACTCTGTCCTGCAGCAGGTCGACCGGTCCGGACAGGCGCGGCTTGCCGCTGTCGCGTGCGGCGATCATCGCCGCCTGCCGCACGGGATGGGAGAACATGTCGTAGCCGACGACGCTGCTGTTTTCCAGCGTCATCGGCGCCAGGTACAGGATCGGTCCGTAATAGGGGCGAACGCCGGGCGGCCGAACGCGGAACAGGCCGTAACCGGCATCGTAGTTCTCGATCTGAAGTTGGCGCAGCCCGGCCGGCGTTACATAAGGCGCGAAACCCATGCCCAGCAGGCCGGGAAACCGCTCGCGGGTGTCCAGCCCCTCGACGAAGGACTGCCATTGCTGAGGGGTCGGCCGCACGCTGCCGAACAGCGCGGCGCCGCCGCCCAGCGCCAGTTCGTAATTGATCATCCGCTGCTGGATGAGCGCCGCGATCTGCTGCGTGCCGGCGACGAAATCCGCCTCGGCGGCCCGCATCTCGCGTTCGTAAGCATTGCGCCAGAACAGGATCACCGACACCACCGACCCGATCAGCACCGCCAACGCCAGCAGATAACCGCGAAACGGCGTGACCGGCAGGTGTTTGCCGTACTCGGCGGGCGGCGGCATCGACGCGGGCGGGCGGGCTTGGGGGCTCATTGCGCCAGCATAGCCGCCCCGGCGCCCGTGAACGCGCCCTGTGGATCGGCACGGCAACCCTTGAGACGGGGCCGGCACGCCCTATACTGGTCCTGTCGGCGACATCGACAACCCGGGGGTGCACTGGCTTCGACGGGGGTCGCAAAATCGCTTGGCGCATGCCGAGGGGGTAGCTTTCCTCGTTAATCCAGCTGCAAAACTCTAGTTGCCAACGACGACAACTACGCTCTCGCCGCTTAAGGCGTAAGCCCCGAACCCACTTGTGTCCGTGCTCGTGGATGTAGGGTCATTATCACGGAATCGATCGCGGCGGCGACCCGCCAACCGCGGTTCAACCTTAGCGGGTGTGTGTCTGGGTGTGCTTTGCGCGCTGTGTTGCCCAGATCCGAGAACTAACGGCGAGCTAAGCATGTAGTGCCGGGGATGGAGTGCCTTCGGACGGGGGTTCGATTCCCCCCACCTCCACCAATAGAGACGTCCGTTTTTTGCGGGCAGAAGGGGCCGAGAAATCTAGCGATCGCTAGCGTTTTCGGCCCTTTTTCTATAGGTGACGTTGCCACGGCGTCTCTTGAGCGCTCCGGTATGACGTGACACGATCATGCAGATGACCAGCGGACCTGCCGACACGCCTCATCTTCGCGAACTCGCGCTGCTGCGCCGCGTCCGCGACCGGATGGACCGCGAATACGCGCAGCCGCTGGATGTCGAGGCGCTCGCGCGCGGTGTGAACCTGTCGGCCGGGCATCTGAGCCGTCAGTTCAAGCTCGCTTACGGCGAATCGCCGTACAGCTATTTGATGACGCGGCGCATCGAGCGCGCAATGGCGCTGTTGCGGCGCGGCGACCTCAGCGTCACCGCGGTCTGCTTCGAAGTCGGCTGCTCGTCGCTGGGCACTTTCAGCACCCGTTTCGCCGAATTGGTCGGCATGCCGCCCAGCACTTATCAGGGCCAGCAAGCCGACGCGGCGGCGGGGATCCCGCCGTGCGTCGCCAAACAAATCACACGTCCGATCAGGAATCGAGAAGCGCCGGCCACCAAGCCCGATCTAGCATGACCACTCACCCACCACACGGATGATTGCCATGAACCTCTCCATTCACTCCAGCTTCCTGCCGCATACCGACGCCGACGCGACGCTGGCCTTCTATCGCGACACGCTCGGCTTCGAAGTCCGCAAGGACGTCGCCTACAACAACATGCGCTGGATCACGGTCGGCCCCGTCGGCCAGCCCAGCACGTCCATCGTCCTGCATCCGCCTGGCGCGAGCCCGGGCATCACCGACGACGAGCGCCGCATGATCTTCGAGATGATGGCCAAGGGCACCTACGGCATGATCATCCTGGAGACCGCCGATCTCGAAAGCGTGTTCGACAAGCTGCAGGCCACCGGCGCCGAAGTGATCCAGGAGCCTACCGATCAGCCGTACGGGATCCGCGACTGCGCTTTCCGCGATCCTGCCGGCAACCATATCCGCATCAATCAAGCGAGCTGAGCCGTCCGCAATCGCCGCAACGCATGTCCGCAACCGCTGTAATGTGCCCACCGGCGGATCGCCGGGAACCGAGGTTATCTATCGCCAAAGGAGCGCTGCATGAACTGGAACAAGTGGATTCGGCAGTTCCACCGCTGGGTGGCCATAGCGTTTACGTTGACCGTCATCGTCACTTTCATCGCTTTGGCGCAGGAGAATCCCATCGTATGGGTGTCCTATGTGCCGCTGTTCCCGCTCGCATTGCTCCTGGCGACCGGCCTGTACTTGTTCGCTCTGCCGTATGTCGCCAAGTGGCGCGGCGGGCGAAGAGTCATCGAGGCGAAATAACAGCGCTCGAAACTGGCGGGGCCGCGAAAGCGGCCTCGCCTCACCGATGGAGACACGATGAGCAAGGCCAAGAAGACGCCGACGAAATCGCCGGCGCAGCACATCGCCGACAGCCACGATCTGATCCGCGTGCATGGCGCGCGGGTCAACAATCTCAAGGATGTCGACATCGAGATCCCGAAGCGCCGGCTGACGGTGTTCACCGGCGTCTCCGGCTCGGGCAAGAGTTCGTTGGTGTTCGGCACGATCGCCGCCGAATCGCAGCGGCTGATCAACGAAACCTACAGCGCCTTCGTTCAGGGCTTCATGCCGACGCTGGCGCGGCCCGAGGTCGACGTGCTCGAAGGGCTGACCACTGCGATCATCGTCGATCAGCAACGGATGGGCGCCGACCCCCGCTCCACCGTCGGCACCGCCACCGACGCCAACGCGATGCTGCGCATCCTCTTCAGCCGGCTCGGCAAGCCGCACATCGGCTCGCCGAGCGCGTTCGCGTTCAACGTTCCGTCGGTCAAGGCGGCCGGCGCCATCACCGTCGAGCGCGGCAACAAAACCATTACCAAAAAGGAGACCTTCAATCGCCTCGGCGGCATGTGTCCGCGTTGCGAAGGCCGGGGCGCGGTCACCGACTTCGATCTGTCCCAGTTGTACGACGACAGCAAATCGCTCAACGAAGGCACGCTGACGATTCCCGGTTACAGCATGGACGGCTGGTACGGCCGCATCTTCAGGGGCTGCGGCTTTTTCGACCCGGACAAACCCATCCGTAAATTCTCAAAGAAGGAACTCCAGGATCTGCTTTACAAAGAACCGACCAAGATCAAGGTCGACGGCATCAACCTGACGTATGCGGGTCTGATCCCGACGATCCAGAAGTCTTTCCTGTCCAAGGACGTCGACGCGATGCAGCCGCACATCCGCGCCTTCGTCGAGCGGGTGGTGACGTTCAGCACCTGCCCCGACTGCGGCGGCACCCGGCTCAGCGAGGCGGCGCGGTCCTCCAAGATCAAGAAAATCAGTATCGCCGACGCCTGCGCGATGCAGATCAGCGATCTGGCCGAATGGGTACGCGGCCTCAAAGAGCCTTCGGTGGCGCCGCTGCTCGATTCGTTGGCGCATACGCTCGATTCGTTCGTCGAAATCGGGCTGGGCTATCTCTCGCTCGACCGGCCTTCGGGCACGCTGTCGGGCGGCGAGGCGCAGCGCGTGAAGATGATCCGCCATCTCGGCTCATCGCTCACCGACACCACGTACGTGTTCGACGAGCCGACCGTCGGCCTGCATCCGCACGATATCCAGCGCATGAACGACCTGCTGCTGCGGCTGCGCGACAAGGGCAATACGGTGCTGGTCGTCGAGCACAAGCCGGAAACGATCGCGATAGCGGATCACGTCGTCGATCTCGGCCCGGGCGCCGGCACGGCGGGCGGCACCGTATGCTTCGAGGGCAGCCTCGAAGGGTTGCGGGCCAGCGGCACGATCACCGGCCGTCATCTCGACGACCGCGCCACGCTCAAGAAAACGCTGCGGACGCCTACCGGCAAGCTGAAAGTGCGCGGCGCCAACACCCATAACTTGAAGAAAGTCGACGTCGACATACCGCTCGGCGTGCTGGTGGTGGTGACCGGCGTGGCGGGTTCCGGCAAGAGCTCGCTGATTCATGGCTCGGTGTCGGGCCAGGACGGCGTGGTGGCGGTCGATCAGACTTCCATCAAAGGCTCGCGACGAAGCAATCCCGCGACGTACACCGGCCTGCTCGACCCGATCCGCACCGCGTTCGCGAAGGCCAACGGCGTGAAACCGGCGCTGTTCAGCGCCAACTCCGAGGGCGCCTGTCCCGTCTGCAACGGCGCCGGCGTCGTCTATACCGACCTGGCAATGATGGCCGGTGTCTCCACCGTCTGCGAGGAATGCGAGGGCAGGCGCTTCCAGGCCGAGGTGCTGAAATACAAATTCGGCGGCAAGAACATCAGCGAGGTGCTCGCGATGCCCGTGAGCGAAGCCGAAAAATTCTTCGGCGCCGGTAAAGCGCACATGCCGGCTGCGCACGCCATCCTCGAACGGCTCGCCGATGTCGGGCTCGGCTATATCAGCCTCGGCCAGCCGCTCACCACGTTATCCGGCGGCGAGCGGCAGCGGCTCAAGCTGGCGACGCACATGGCCGAGAAAGGCGGCATGTACGTTCTGGACGAACCGACCGCCGGCCTCCACCTCGCCGATGTCGCACAATTGCTCGGCCTGCTCGACCGGCTCGTCGATGCGGGCAAATCGGTCATCGTCATCGAACACCACCAGGCGGTAATGGCGCATGCCGACTGGATCGTCGACCTCGGCCCAGGCGCCGGCCACGATGGCGGCCGGATCGTTTTCGAAGGCACACCGGCCGACCTCGTCGCCGCACGCGCCACGCTCACCGGCGAACATCTCTCGGCCTACGTCGGCGCGCCTGCGAAGTCTTCACGGAAACGCTGAGCCGAGTCCTCGCTTGTTTCGCGACTGCAGGACGGCCGGCGACTATCGCTATTCCGTTGGGATCTCGCGATTCGAGAAGTATCCGTTCCAGAACGGGTATTCCGTCGCGAGCCAGTGACGAAGCGCGCGGTACGTATTTTCGTAATACCCCGCTTCGTAAGCGGCCGGAGTGACCCACCAGCTGACATCGACGTCGTAGCGCAGCAAGCTGTCGGTGAGCGGCGTGCGCCGCCCCATCGGGTACAGGTAGCAGCAGCCGAGATAGCCGCCCTCGCTATCCCTCAGGACATAAGTGAAGGAATCCCGCTCGCGGAACTCGAGCTCGTGCCAGACCAGATCGACGAAATTGAATTCTTCGGCGACGGGATCGGTGGGCCAGCCGCCGCCTCGGGTTCGGCGGATCAAATCGAGGCTTTGATTGATGCCGCGCACATCGTCCTCGAGATCGGCCCGTGCGATCGCGGTGGCGACGATGCCATCGTGAACCAAGCGCACCGGCGGGGAAAAGTCGGCGGGCATATCGAGTTTCTTGATCAGAAGGCGGTAATCCATCGTTCCTCCTCGGGTGCGCATTTTCGACGTCCGGCTATTGTCTACCGGATGGCCGTCACGGGTTGCAGTGGCGCCGCCGGGTTTCGCCTACCGTGGCGATGGGTAGTTCTACGTAGGCCGGCGACGTAAAACTACGCTGTTCGCTGCGCGCCCGCTTGTCCATAGTCCGAAGCGAAGCGATGCCGGGCCGATACGGACCCGGCATCGATCGAATGCGCGGATGGTCGACAGGCGAGGTAAGAACGATGGCTCCGATGGCAACGGGTACGGCTGCGGGCCGCTATGCATTCGACGGCGCCCGGCGCCAGCTATGGACCTTCTGCCTCGCCTTGGCGGCGATGGCATGTTCGGTCGTCGCAGCCGCACAGGCGCCGGCGTCGCAGGTCACGGTGTCGAAAGCCGCCTCGTCCCTGCCCGGCCCGCGTTATGCGTGGATCGCGATGCCGCAACGGCTGGCGGCCGAGACCGATATCCGTGTGCAGGATATCCAGCTGAGGGCGCGCATCAAGGCGGCGATCGATAAGGCACTGCAGGCCAAAGGCTATCGCCTGGCGGAGACGCAATCGCAAGCGGACTTCAACGTGGCTTATCGGGTCGGCGTGCGCGACATGCAGGATGCGAAAATGGTCGACAACGCGCCGGCTTCCGCGCCCGAAGCGGCGATAGAGTGCCGCGCCGGCGGTTGTTCTCAGATCGTCGCGCGCGGCGGCGATGGCAGCCTGCGCATGAAAATGGAGACGACCGATTACGTGCAAGGCGGGCTGATGGTCGAAGTTCTCGAGCCCGGCGCGATCCGTGTGCTGTGGCGCGCGCTTTACACCGGTACCGTGCACGGAGCGAAAGACGGCACCCAGGCGCGGCTGGATGCCGTCGCCGACCAGGCCCTCGCACAACTGCCCAAAGCCGCGGAGAGCGACGCGAAATGAAACGGACCGCCTGGGCGGTCCGTTGTCCGTCGATCGCGTGCGAAACTATTTCTTGGCTGCGCCCTCGCCGCGGCGCAAAGGATGCGCCTCGGTATTGAAGACGATGCCGTCGAAATCCAAGGCCTTCGGCGACGCGAACAGCAGGTAGTAGTACTTGAACGTCTCGGCGAACAGGAAGCTCTCCATCGAGTCGTCTTTTTCCATCGTCCGCACGTCCTTCAAGGCCGCATAGCCGTGTTCGGTGCGGCAATGGCGGACGAAATCCTCGAAGAACTCGCGGCCCATGGCGCGGTACTTGGCATCGCCGGTGAAATGGTAGAGGTAATAGGCGGATTCGACGATCTCCGGACGCAGATGATAGGCGCCGGATGTGACTTTCATGGTGGCGTAGTCGAGCGATTCGGGCTCGATGCCGTGCAGCCGCCACATCTTCGAACCCGACTCCTGCAGACGGCCCGCACGCGGCAGATCGCCGCCCAGTGCCAGCAACGCGGGCATGAAGGCGTCCAGCGCGCCATAGCGCGTCGCGGTGCGCTTGCCGGTGTTCATGTCGGCGCGGCCGTACCAGAGCTCGCCGTCGCGCACCTCATCGGCCAGGTAACGGTTCACGGCCGGGATGCTGTCGTCCCACATCTTCTTGCACTCGGCATCGCCGAACAGCAGCCAGCATTTGTAGAGATATTCGTAATAGGAGTCGATGCCGCCGCCGATATGGCTGTCGGCGCGCGTCCATTCGCCGGTTTCGACGTCGATGGCGGCACCGACCAAACCGATCTTGGAACGTCGCTTATAGGTTTCGACCAAGGCGCGTTTGGCCTTGTCGTAATAGACCGGATTGCCGGTCAGCTTGCTCAAAGTGCCGAATTCGATCAGCAGCGTGCCCGTCTCGGCCGGATTGCTGACCTTGCCCCGAATCTGGCCCGTGCGCAGGTTGACGTGCGTGTACGGCAAACCGGTCTTGGAATCGAACACGGGCAGCAGGCGTTTGCCCAGATCTTCGGCAAGTTTGAGCAGGCGCTCGTCGCCGGTCATCTGATAGGCGGACAGTAGACCGCCGAGCAGACGGATGGTCACCTCGAAATTCTGCACGTACAGATCATGATCGAAAGAAAGCTTGGCCACGATCAGTTCGCGCGCTTCCGTGGCTTCTTCGTCCAGGCCCATCAGGATCAGCGTGTCCAGGGCGTCCACAGGCGACATCAGCAAGGATTGTTCGTACCAGTCGCGCGAACCTTTGCTCAATGGTTTCAGGTCGTCATGGCCCCAGGCATAACGCTTGTAACCCTGCCACGCGTGCTTGGTTTCGGCCTTGACGCGTTGCGCCAGCACCGCAGCTTGGGCATCGGTCACCGACTCGTCCGATGCCGCATGCGCAGGCAACGACGAGAGAGCGAATGCAACGGCGGCCAGCGCGGTCGATAGGGTCGCTTTCATAGCAATATCACCTCAGTTGTGTGCCTAACCAACGTAATTCCATCGCGCGCCGCAGTTCGGCCAGGCTCGCGCCGGATCGCACCCGCAACGCAACGGTCTCTCCGGGCAGCAGGGTCAGCGCGTTGTCCGACAGTTCGGCGTCGAGACTTCCGAAATCGACCCAGAGCGCGCGAGCCAGAGCTCGGGCGCGCAATTCGAGAAGATAGCCCTCGCCATCGCGCTTCAGCGCCGCTTTCAGCCCGGGATCGGGCAATGCCAGCGCCTTGGGCGCTTCGAAATAGACGATACGGCGCGACACGGCGACGCCTTCCGCCCACAGCTCGAATACGGCTGCGGTGCGGGTGGGATCCGCGCCTCGCAGCAATTCCGCATCGCTGTACGCCGCGACCGGCATCGCCGCCAACGGCGCCAATACCACCGGTTTGCGCTCGTCGCGATACATCTTCCCGTCGAAGTCGAGCACGCGCAGGCGCCATTCCGCCGCCACCGGGACTGTCTTGTCCGAGATCAGCGTGACCTGCGTTTCGCCTGCGCGACGCAAGGCGGCGACGGCGATATCGGCAAAGAAGCGCCGCGCATGGAAATGCAACGGCTTCCAACGACCGTAATAGTCGATGCTCGACCACGAAGCGCCCGGCCAAACATCGTTGAGCTGCCAGTACAGCGAGCCCATCGTGCGCGGGCGCGAAGCGCGATGGTGCAAGGCGGCCAGTTCGATGCCTTCGGCCTGCATCACCTGGCTCAGGTAGACGAAGTGCTCGAAATCGCGCGGTTCGCCGTAGTCTGCGCGGATGTAATGCAGCAGACGCCGGTTCCCGTCTCCGGCCATGAACTTCTGGTGGGCCCGGACCACGGGCGAATCGATGCGCAGATCTTCCGGTTTCGCGAAGCTGCGGAGGGTGGACATCGCCGGCCAACCCTGCAAACCGTACTCGGACATGAAACGCGGGGTTTCGTCGAGATAGCGCTCGACCGGTTCGGAGCCGGCCCATACCGCCCAATAATGCTTGTCGCCGCTGTTGGAATCGTTGCTGGGCCCATCCAGATCGTTGCCGGGAGAACTGGACCAGTACGGCACCCCGCCGCCCTCATCCGCCACGATTTCGCGCAAATCCTTACCGAACAGTTGCACATAACCGTTCCACACCTTACTTGCGAATGCAGGATTTTCCGCAGTCAATTTCTTACCGGTTCCCCAGTCCTTCCACGCGGTCTCTTCTTCGTTGTTGCCGCACCACAACACGATGCTCGGATGGTTGCGCAGACGCCGCACCTGCCCGCGCGCTTCGGCGCGGACGTTCACGCGGAATGCGGCGTCGTAACCGGGCTGCATGCCGCCGCCGAACATGAAGTCCTGCCAGACCAGCAGGCCCAGTTCGTCGGCCAAATCGAAGAATTCGTCGCTTTCGTAATAGCCGCCGCCCCAATTTCGGATCATATTCATGTGCGCATCGCGCGCGGACTCGAGCACACGACGCACCTGCGCCTGCGTCGCGCGAGCGGGAAAAGCGTCGAACGGGATCGCATTGGCGCCCTTGGCGAAAATGGGGATGCCGTTGATCACGAAGGCGAAGCCGCGACCCCAGCGATCATGATCGCGACGCAACTCGATGCTGCGCAAGCCGGTACGGCGGCTGGATTGCGCCTGCGCCCCATCGTCGCCGGCGATGCGTGCCGTAAATCGGTACAAGACCTGTTCGCCATAACCGATGGGATACCAGCGTCGCGGACGTTCGATGCTTACCGGCAAAACGGCCTTATGAGTGCCCGCTGCGAGTTTCATCTTTTGTCGCACCGCAGTCACTGCGGCGCCATCGGGACCGAGATATTCGATCTCGATGGTGGCTTCTTGCGAATGCCCGGCTTCGATCTCCAATTCGGCGGCGAGCTCGGCGACATCGCCGCTCACTTTCGACTGTCTGATATGCAGATCGCCTATGCGCAAGCCATCCCAACTCTCCAGCCGAACGGGCCGCCAGATGCCTGCGGTCACGTAGCGCGGACCCCAGTCCCAGCCATAGTGATAGCCGGGCTTGCGCGCGAAGTTGGCGGTCATCGCGTCCTTCGGCTCGTCGCCAAAGGGCGACGGGTAATTGCCCGCGAGTTTGTGCGGCATCGCCTGCACTAGCGGCAACAATCGCCGTATCGGCGAATGGAACACGACACGCAGCTCGTTGCCGCTTGCCGATAACCGACCTTGCACCGGCACGCGCCAAGTACGATGGCTGTTATCGGCCGAGAGCAGTTTTTCCCCATTGAAATAGACGTCGGCGAAGGTGTCCAGGCCTTCGAACACCAACTCGGCATGCGGCCGTCGCAATGTGGCCGCGTCCACATCGAAACGGGTGCGGTATTCCCAATCCGCGAGGCCGATCCACTGCAGCTCTGCCTCGGCTGCACCCACGTACGGATCGGCGATCAGGCCATTGGCCAGCAAATCGGTGTGGACGTTGCCGGGGACCCGCGCCGGACGCCAGCTCGTCGCCGATGCGTGTGCGGAAGCCCCGGCATCGTGCGGCGACAAGCGGAACTGCCAGCTGTCGCGGAGCTCACGCGATGCCAGGGACGCAGCCGTTGCGAGCGTTGCCCATGCGATCGCGATCGCCGCCAGGCAGGTTCGCAACGTATGTCGCGGCGCCTTCATCGCAGATCGGCCCCCGTGCGGCGGTTAAGGGATACGCAGCACATTCAGCACTTCGTAGCATGCGCCCATCGTGTGGTAGTCGGTCTTGCCCGCTGGACTTTTCTCGTCGCTGTATTTGCGGTTATCGGCGTCGAGGATGCGATACCAGGCGCCGTAGCGGTGGTCGACGAAGTGCTTCCACGAATACGCCCACAGCCGTTCGTACCATCCCCAATACTGCGCATCGCCGGTGCGAGAAGCGAGCAGAGCCGCTGCGGCCAGCGATTCGGCCTGCACCCAGAAATACTTGTCGTCGTCGCAGACGCTTCCGTCCGGCGCGAAGCCGTAATACATGCCGCCGCGACGCTCATCCCAGGCACGCGCCAGCGCCGTATCGAAAAGATGCCGCGCGGTCGGCAGCAGCCAATCGGCTTCGATATGGCGATCCAGTATCAACAGAAGCTTGGCCCATTCGGTCTGATGGCCCGGCTGGAAGCCCCACGGCCGGAACAGGTGCTTGGGATTGTCGCGGTTGTAATCCCAGTCGATATTCCATTCGCGATCGTAATGTTCCCAGACCAGTCCATCGGCCTTGGCGGCCTGGCGACGCGTCATGCCGTCGGCCAATCGCAGCGCGCGATCCAGGTAACGACGCTCCCCGCTGGCTTCATACGCCGCCAACATCGCCTCGCACATGTGCATATTGGCGTTTTGGCCGCGATAGGCTGAGAAATTCCAATCCGCGTCGGCTTCGTCCTTGTACAGGCCTGCTTCCGGTTCCCAGAAACGCGCTTCGAGCAAGCGCCAGGTCTCGTCCATCCACGCTCGCGCTTCTTCGATGCCAACCTTCAACGCAGTGGAATAGGCGAGCAGCACGAAGGCGACGCCGTAGCAGTGGTGGGTACGGTCTTCCGGAACGCCGTCGCGCAGCGTCCAGGCATAACCGGCGGTCGCCGGATCGCGATGCGCCTGGCGCAGATAGTCCAACCCGTGCCGCGTCGCATCGAGATATTCGTCGTTGCCGAACTCGCGATAGGCCATCGCATAGTTGAAGACGAAACGGGTGCTGCTGACCAAGTGCCGATGGCTGGCGTCGTAAACGCTGCCGTCGTCGCGGAAATAGTGGAAGAAACCGCCTGCCGGGTCGATGGCGCGCGGGTGGTAGAACGCCATGGTCTGCGCGATGTGCGCGCGCAGGAATGCCGGCGAACGGAAATCGGGCGGTGGAGTCGTGTCGGTCGTATTCATGCGGTCGCCAGCAAAGCTTGGACATCGGGAAGCCGCGGCATCGCGGCGAAAGCGCCATGGCGGGTCACGGCGAGGCCGCCGACGGCAGCCGCGAAGCGCAGCGCGTCGGTCAGGGCCGCGGTGTCGCTCAGGAAATCGATGAGTTTCGCGCCATCGATGCCGTGCTGCGCGAGGCTGAAAAGCAGGCCCCCGACGAACGCATCTCCGGCCGCGGTGGTGTCCACCGCACCCACGTCGAAGCTAGCCACTTCGCCGGCGCTCTGGCGAGTGAACCAGCGGATGGGGCCCGCGCCGTCCGTGACGAGGACGATTTGCGCGCGGCCGCGCCATAAGCGCGCCAACACCGCTTGTTCGCCGCCATTCAACGGCGCCGCCAGATATTCCAGTTCCGAACGGGCGAGCTTGACCAGATCGGCGGCTTCCAACGCGCTCCAAAGCCGCGGATAAGGATCCGTGCCCCGCGCCCACAATGCCGGTCGCAGATTCAAATCCATGCTGACCAAAGTTTCCGCCTCGCGCGCGCGCCGCATGCCCGCCAACGTCGCCTCGGCAATTCCCGTTTCGGTCAGGCTGTTCGAGCAGACGTGAAATGCGGCGGCGTCGCTGAAACACTTCGGGTCGAGGTCGTCGACTCGGAACAACAAATCGGCGGACGGCGGACGATAGAAACTGAAGCTGCGCTCGCCTTCCGCATCCAATGCGACGAAGGCGAGCGCGGTATTCGCGCGATCGGTACGCGCCACGAAATCGGTGCCTACGCCGGCTTCGCGCAGGCTGTCGAGCAGGAAATCGCCGAACATGTCCGCACCGATCATGCCGACGAATTGCGCGTCCCCGCCCAGGTGAGCGACCGCGACAGCCACATTGGCCGGCGCGCCGCCGGCGAACTGCAGGAACGCGCGTGGCACGCCCGCCGTTTGCGGCGGCTGCGCGAGAAAATCGATCAGGGCTTCGCCGAAACAGACGATCGTCCTGGCCTGGGTCATGCCTCGGGCGCCTCCGGCGCCAGTCGCGAACCGTAAAGGCCGTACCAGATGATGTACGCATAGCAGATCAGCGGCAGCGCGAACGCGGCTTGCACGCCCACGCGATCGGCCAGGAAGCCTTGCGCCAGCGGCACAACGGCGCCGCCGACGATCGCCATCACCAGCAAGCTGGAGGCTTTCTCGGTCATCGGACCGAGACGCTCGATGCCCAGCGTGAAGATCGTCGGGAACATGATCGAATTGAACAGGCCGATGGAGATCACGCTCCACATCGCCACCTGTCCATGGCTGGACACCGTGGTCAACAACAAGACGCAGGCGATGGCCGCATACAAGGCCAACAGCCGGCGCGCGCTCACCCGCAACAACAACGCCGAACCGACGAAACGGCCGACCATCGCCCCGCCCCAATAGAACGACACGTACTTGGCCGCGCTGGCTTCGCTCATCGCACCGACATCGGCTTGCGCGATGTAGTTGATCAGGAAGCTGCCGATAGCGACTTCCGCGCCGACATAGACGAAGATCGCCAGCACGCCCCAACGCACGTGCGGGATGCGCAACACCTCGGAGAACGTGTGGCGGCGCCGTTCGGCGCGCTCGGTCGCCTCGGTCAACGCGGGCAAGCGCAGTACGAACACGATCACCGCCAGCACGAACAGCGCCAGTGCCAATCCGAGGTAGGGAATCTGCACGGATTGGGCCTGCGCCAATTGGTAGGCCTGTTGCTGCTGCTGGGAGAGCGCCGCGAGCTGTTCGGCGCTCAGCACGGCGGTCGCGAGGATCAACATGCCGCCGACCCACGGCGCGGTCGTATGGCCCAGCGAATTCAGCGCCTGAGCGAGATTCAAGCGGCTGGCGGCGCGACCCGGATCGCCAAGCAGGCTGACGTAAGGATTGGCGGAAACCTGCAGCAGCGTGATGCCGCTGGCGAGGATAAAAAGCGCGCCCAGAAACAAGTAGTACCACTGGATCTGCGCGGCCGGCAGGAATAGCAACGCACCGCAGCCGGCCACTACCAGGCCGATCACGATGCCGAGCTTGTAGCCGACCCGGTCCACCACCCACCCCGCGGGCACCGACATCACGAAATAGGCGCCGAAGAACGTGAACTGGATCAGCATCGTGCGCGTCCAGTCGAGTTCGAACACGGCTTTCAGATGCGGGATCAGCACATCGTTGAGCGCGGTGAGGAAACCCCACATGAAGAAAATCGCGGTTACCGCCGCAAAAGCCACGCGGGTATCGACGGTGGGTTTCGCGCCGGCGGTCGAATTCGCCGAGCGTTCCGTGGACGAGGGTGGAATACCGGTTCCGGTCATGCGCCGTCTCGATTGGGAGGAGGACAACTGCTCGCCCGCACCAGCAACCGCACCGGCGCGACCGTTTGTTGCGCCGGCTGGTCGCGCTGGCGGATGCGTTGCAGCAATAGTTCGGCGGCCTGCCGGCCGCGCGCGCGCGGATCGACCGCGACGGTGGTCAGCGAGGGCACGGTGAGTGCCGCTTCGGGAATATCGTCGAAACCGGTCAGCGCGAAATCGTGGCCGGGCCGGCGGCCGTGCGCTGCCAGGCCCAGCATCAGGCCGAGCGCGACCGTGTCGTTGTAGCAAACCGCCGCGGTAGGTGCGGCGCTCGCGTTCGCGAACAAGGCGTCGCTGTGCGTCGCCGCGTCCAGGCGCGTGGGTGCGGTTTCGATCAGGGATTCCGGCGCGACCGCGATGCCGGCGGCAGCCATCGCATCGGCATAACCCAGGCGGCGCTCGCGGCATGAGCTGGAATCGGCGTGTCCGCCGAAGAAAGCGATGCGGCGATGCCCGAGTTGCAGCAGATGTTCGGTCGCCAGCCGCGCGCCGCGGCGGTTGTCTAGCGCCAGGAAATCCCAGTGCGCGCCGGGCAGTTCGCGATTGAACACCAGCACCGGCGCCTGCATGCCGAGCACGCGTTCCAATCGCTCGCCATCGCTATGCTCGGCCGGCGACAGGATGACGCCTGCGGGTTGGTGTTCCATCAGCGACGCCAGCACCGCCTGCTCGCGTTCGGGCGATTCGCCGGTGTTGCCGAGCAAGGTGACATAGCCTTCGGCTACGACCACGTCGTCGACGCCGGCGGCGAATTCTGCGAAGAACGGGTTGGACAGGTCGTTGATCACCAGCGCCACGGTCGACGAAGTGCGGCGCCGCAAGTTGGCTGCGCTGCGGTTGTAGACGTAGCCCTGGCGCTTGAGTTCCGCCTCGACCTTGGCGCGCGTATCCGCGTGCACCAGCGGGCTGCCGCGCAACACCAGCGACACGGTCGCGCGCGATACGCCGCTGCCGCGGGCGATGTCCGTGACGGTCACGGCTTTGTGTTCGTTGCGCGATCCGGTCATCGCTTCGTCACCGCCAAGCGCGTACGCGAAGGTTCGTATCGCTGCGGATCATTGCACGATGCGGGCGATGGCAGGCGAAGGGCATGGCCGCATGCCTCAACGCGCGGCCGCGCAGGGCGATACCGGCAGATCCGCCGGGCGCGTTCCCCAGGCTGCGCCTGCCGTCGCGCCCAGATCGAATGCGACCGTGCCGCCATCGCGAATTTGCCGCCAGTCCACCCAAACGCGGTCGCTCGATTCGCCGCCGATACGCACGCCGGTCACGTAACGCATGCCGTCGCCGGCGCCCGGCGCCTGGATCCGCAGCGTCTTGCCCTCGCCCAGATCCAGTTCTATGGCTGCGAAACGCGGCGTATGCAGCAGCAACTGGCCCGTGCCGGGCACGGCCGGATACAGGCCGATCGCGCTGAACAGATACCAGGCCGACATCGTCCCCAAATCGTCGTTGCCGGTGACGCCGTTGGGCGCATTGGCGAACAAGCCCTGCGCTGCGCGAAGCACGGTGGACGTCTTCCACGGTTCGCCGATCAGCGTGTACATCCACGGCGCGTGCAGATCGGGTTCGTTGTTGGGGTTGTAGCGATATTGGTTGTAGTAGCTGTAAGGTCCGACCACCCAGTCCTTGCGCGCGGCGGTCGATGGATTGGCGAGCAGATCGCCGTAAGCGAAAAACGTATCCAAACGCGCTATGGCTTTGGCCTTGCCGCCCATCGCTTGCACCAAACCCGGCACGTCCTGCTGCACCAGCCATTGATATTGCCAGGCGGTGCCTTCGTGGAAGCCGTGATCGGACGCCGGACTGTAGGCGCCTTCCGTGGGCGCGTACCACTTGCCGTCGAGCGTGCGCGGCCGTGGAAAACCGGCGTAGCCGCGTTGCTTGTCGCGCACGCTCGCGTCCCAGAGCTTGTGCCAGTTGCGGCCGCGTTCGCGGTAGCGGGCCGCGTCGGCTGTTTCGCCCAAACCTTGCGCCACTTGCGACAGCGCGCAATCCGCCAACGCGTATTCGAAGGTGGCCGAGCCGCCGTGATGCGGATCGACGTCCATGCCCTTGGGTTTGAAGGTCTTGTCGTATTGAACGAAGCCTTGCTTGAGATAGCTCTCGTTGCCCGAGCGCCCCGCCATCCTCGAGGCCGCAGGCGGCAAGCCATCCGCGTTCTGCTTCAACGCTGCATAGGCTTCTCGCTCGCGACCTTCGAGCGCGCCGAAGCGCCACAGGTCGGCTAGGAACGGCGTCGCCGGGTCGCCGGTCATGATGTTGGTTTCGTAGTTGGCGTAGCCCCAGCGCGGCAGCCAGCCGGCTTGTTCGTCGATTTTCAACACCGAAGCGGCGATATCGCGTGCGCGATGCGGGCGCAACATCGCCAGCAGCTGGTTCTGGGTGCGATAGGTGTCCCACAGCGAGAAGAATTCGTAGTAGGTCCAGCCGTCCGCACGGTGGATGCGGTCGTCCCAACCGCGATAACGGCCGTCGGCATCGTTGCCGGTCAGCGGTTGCAGCAACGCGTGGTACAACGCGGTATAGAACACGGCGCGGTCGTCGGCGTTGCCGCCGTCGATGCGTACGGTGGCCAATTCCTTGCGCCAGACGTCCTGCGCGCGCTGTTTCATTTCGTCGAAGCGCAGCAGTCGCTTGCCCAGCATGCCTTCGGATTGCAGATTGTTGCGTGCGCCTGCCGCATCGACATGCGACACCGCGCTGACGATGGTCACCGCTTTCGATTTGCCCAGATCGAAGGTCAGCCATGCGCCGTTGGCCGCCTCGCCCGCACTGCTTTCGCGCGAATCCGGCTTGCCTCCGGCGTTATTCCAGGTGCCATGGCCTTTGAAAGGCCGGTCGAACCGCAACCGGAACCAGGTCGTATAGCGCGTGCCGCCGCAGAAGCTGAGCGTTTCCACTTCGCCTTCCACGCTGCGGTCGCCGACGATGCGCAATGCGCTGCGCATCACCCGATGGCGTTCGTTGGCTTGGCCCAGATTGACGAGGATGTGGCCCTGTTTGCCGCCGTAAAACGTGTAGCGCTCTGCCGCAGCGCGGGTCAACGCGGTGGTTTCGGCATCGATGCCGCCGTAATCGGTCAGACGCACTTTGTAGTAGCCGGCCTGCCCGACTTCGCCGTCATGGCTGTAGGCCGATGCGTAGGTCTTCTGGTCGAAGCTTTCCGTCTTGTTCGTGTCGAACGCGGCGCCCGGACCGATCTTTCCGGTCACCGGCAAGACCGACACCTGCCCGCCCTGCTCCCAGCAACCGGCACCGGACAGGAAGAAATGGCCGAAACCGCGGATCTTGGGATCGTCGTAACGCCATCCCGAATAGTGCGTGCCGATCGGGCTGACCTGGATCATGCCGAACGGGGCCGACGCGCCGGGGAAGGTATTGCCGTCGTCCTGGCTGCCGATGAAGGTGTTGACGCGCGCGGCCAGGTCTTCGGAGGCGAGCGCAGGTGGGCATGAAGTCATCAAGACCGCACATGCGGTCAGCAGAATGTGATGCGCGCGCTTGCGGTACCACGGCACTAGCTGTTGACGCATGGGCGGCTATCCGGGCGTGTCGCAGACGGGAGACGTGGAAACGTCGAAATCGACGGTCTAGATCGATCTAAATGGAATCATGACTGGGTTTGGAAAGCATGACGCAGTGCAGCAGGGTTGGATTGACGACGCACCGTTTGAGTTACGACGCATCTTGTAAGCCGTCATTCCCGCGAAGGCGGGAATCCAGTGACTTTAAGGCCTCTCCAGATCGTGACGAGGCCATCTGCCATTCCGCGCGCCCTCTCCCAACCCTCTCCCGCAAGCGGGAGAGGGCTAAAGCGGAAGTCACTGGATTCCCGCCTTCGCGGGAATGACGGCTTAAAAAGCGGAATCACAGTTCCCGCAATGCAGCCACCAACGCCCGCACCCGTTCGACATCGGTCTGTATGCGCTCAGGCTCGAGTCCCAGCAACCCGCCGTGGCGATATCGCATCGCGGAAGCATGCAAGCTTCGCGCGGACGCGTGGAGTTCTCGTGCGCCGCTACGCTCGGCGATCTGGCGGATATTGTCTGCGGTGACGCCTGCGCCGGCCATCACACGCAGACGATCGCCGGCTGCTTTCACGTGGTCTGCGATACTGGCTGCGCCGCTGAACGCATCTGTCGCGCCACCGGAAGTAAGCACCCGCTCGCAACCCAATCCGATGATGGCCTGCAGCGCTTGCGAGGGATCGCGCGCCGCATCGAAAGCGCGGTGGAAGGTGACGCCCATCGTGCCGGCCGCGGCGATCAGTTCGCGGCATCGCACCGCGTCGACGGCACCGTCGGCATCCAGCGCGCCAATCACTACGCCATCGCATCCCAATCGCAGGCAATGCTCGATGTCGCGCCGCATGACCTCGAATTCCGCATCGTCGTAAAGGAAATCGCCGCCGCGCGGACGGATCAGAGCATACACCGGAATCCGCAAGCGCTCGCGGACCACGGCCAAAGTGCCGTGCGACGGCGTCGTACCGCCCTCCCCCAGGTTCTCGCACAATTCGATGCGGTCGGCGCCGCCGTCCTGCGCGGCCAGCGCGGAGGCCACCGAATTGGCGGCGATCTCCAGCAGAGGTCGTTCCGTCGCGCTCACTTCTGTTCGGTCGCATAGACCGAACCCGCGTCGAGCAGCGCATCCTGCTTGCCTGCATCGCAGACGGCATAGACGAAACCTTTGTGCAGCGCGAAAGCACCGACCTCGCCGTGCTTGTTCAGCGCCAGGAAGCAGACCTGCAAGGTCTTGCTGGCTTCGGGCCGCTTGCGCACCACGCGGTCTATGGCCTCGCGACAGGCTTCGGCGGGCGTCCGGCCCTGACGCATGAGTTCGACGACCAGGAAGCTCGCCGCGTTGCGGATCATTTCCTCGCCCACACCGGACGCGGTGGCCGCACCGACTTCGTTGTCCACGTACAGGCCCGCACCGATGATCGGGCTGTCGCCTACGCGGCCGTGCAGTTTCCACGCCATGCCGCTGGTGGTGCATGCGCCGGCGAGCTTGCCGTCCGCATCCAGCGCCAGCATGCCCAGCGTGTCGTGGTTGTCCTTGTTGCCCGGCACTTTGGCGCGTTCGGCATTGATCTGCGGTTGGTACTGCGCTGTCTTCAACCATTCGCGCCAGGCTTTTTCGGCCTGCGGAGTCAGCAGTTTTTCCTTCGCGAAACCTTGCTGCACGGCGAACTGCTGCGCGCCCTCGCCTACCAGCATCACATGCGGGGTTTTTTCCATCACGCGCCGTGCGACCGACACCGGATGCGCGATGTCCTGCAACGCCGCCACCGAACCGCAACGGCCGTCGCCGTCCATGATGCTGGCGTCCAGGGTCAGTACGCCGTCGCGGTCGGGATTGCCGCAACGGCCGACGGTCGGATTGCACAGATCGCCCTCGGCCCAACGCGCACCGGCTTCGACCGCGTCGAGCGCCGAACCACCACGCGCCAAGACCTGCCAGGCGGCCTGATTGGCGGGCACGCCGAAGTCCCAGGTCGATACGACTTTCGCTCCACCGGGTGATGCGGCGGCGCGAACAGCGCGCGGCAATGCCAGCGCACCGGCGGTGAGCAAGGAGGTTTGGAGGAAGTCGCGGCGTGTGGTCAACGGAGGCCTCGCTTTGAATTTTTAGATTGCATCTGAACTGCTGTCGTCCCGAACGCAGTGAGGGATCTGCTGTTCGTCGTGCGGCAGCGTGGAAAACGGGAAGCAGATCCCTCACTGCATTCGGGATGACAAAACCGAGGTCCGGGTACCGGAAGCCCGCTCGCCAATCATTCTGCCGCGCGATGATCCATGTACCAAGCCGCAGCGCCGATCAAGCCGAAGCGTCCGTGCTCGATCAGCCATACCGGCACGTTGGCCAGCACGCTGCGCAGCACGCCCTTGTTGAGGTAGCGTTCGACGAAATCGCTCTGCTGCAGGAACGGCCGGATATGCGCCGGTATGCCGCCGGCCAGATACACGGCCTGCGCACCGAACGTCAGCACCAGATCGCCGACCAGGCTGCCGAGCATGGCGCAGAAGGTCCGCAGCGCTTCGAGCGCCTGCGCATCGTCGCCGCGTTGCGCGGCTGCGGCGATATCCGCGGGGTTAGTCCATCGCGGCGCGACGCCGTCCATTTCGCAGAAGCAGCGATAGGTGTTGAGCAGGCCCGGACCCGACAACACCCGTTCGTTGTCGACGTGCGGCCACTGCCGCAGCAGCCTGCGCAGCAGTTCCAGTTCGCGCTCGTTGCCAGGCGCGAGCGCGGCATGGCCGGCTTCGGTCGCCATGACGGTGGAGCGCGCTCCGTGCGATGCGGGCGGCATCCATAACGCGGCGCCGAGGCCGGTGCCGGGGCCGATGACCAAGGTCGGTCCCGGCGGCGCGGCCAGCGCGGGACCGGCCAGCAACGTGGCTGCAGCGGGATCGATATAAGGCGTCGCGCGCGCAATCGCTTCGAAATCGTTGATCAGCACCAGCTCGGTCAACGAATATTCCCGCCGCATCCGCGACAACGACACCTGCCATGGCAGGTTGGTATTGACCAGCTCGTCGCCATGCAGCACGCCGGCGATCGCGATCGCGGCATGTTCGACGCCGTCGGCATCCGATGTCTGGATGAAATCGCGCAGGATGGCCGACAGACTGTCGTGCTCGGCGCAAACGTACTGCCGGTAATGCAGCATGGTCGCCGCGCCGCCGCCGATGCCCGCCCGCATCAGCGCGATGCGCGCATGAGTTCCGCCGACATCCGCCGCTATGAAAGGCCGTTCATGCGGCATGGAGGTGGGCATCGCTGCGATTGCGCTCTGGGCCATACGCTCCGTGGCGAAGATCTGCGGCGATCTTCGGATCTTGGGTTCCTATCGCGGATTATTGAATATTCCGCGCGACATTCCTATCGACTTCGTGGCGCGGTCTTGTCCGGCATGATCGCAGGCCGCATCAATACGGTGGCGTCTGCGGGCGGGCCCGGGCGACCCGATCCGCTTGGAGCCCCGGCCCGGTCCGCGCGCTACGGGTCGACCCGGCTTTTCGGTATAAAGCAGGCACGAATAAGGAAATCGCATGCGGTTCGACGACGTCTATATCACCTCCACCGGCGCTTATTTCCCGGGCGATCCGGTCGGCAACGACGATATCGACCGTTACATCGCGCCGATCAATGCCCTGTCGCCGCGGATAAAACGCCGCATCCTGGGCGAGAACGGCATCCAGACCCGCCATTACGCCATCGACGAACAAGGCCGCAGCACGCATACTTGCGCGGCGCTCGCGGCCCATGCGGTGCGCGCCTGTCTGGGCGGCGATGCGCAGGCGGCCTTGCGCGAGATCGATCTGCTGGCCGCGGCCAGCTCGTCGGGCGACCTGATCCTGCCCGGCTTCGCCAACATGCTGCAGGCCGAACTGCGCGCACCGGCGATGACCACCGCCAGCCATCACGGCGTCTGCGCTTCGGGCATGGCGGCGCTGCAGCATGCGGCGCTGGCCCTGCAGCATGGGCAGCACCGGCAGGCGGTCGTGGCGGCGGCGGAATTCCCGTCGCGGCTGTTCAAGCGCTCGCGTTTCGCGCCGGGCGGCTACAACGCCGATTTCGACGCCCATTTCCTGCGTTGGATGCTGTCCGACGGCGCCGGGGCGTGGCGCCTGTCCACGCGTCCTGGCACCGGCCTCGCACTGAAGCTGGAACAACTGCATCTGAAATCCTTCTCGGGCGAATTGCCGCTGTGCATGCAGGCCGGCCGGGCGCCGGACGGACAGTTGTGGGGAGACCACGAGGACTTCACCGCCGCGGACACGGCCGGCGCGATGCTGCTGCGCCAGGATATCCGTCTGCTGCCGCAACTGTTCGACGTGGCCACGCACGAATACGTGAAGCTCGCCCAGACCGGCGCCATCGATCCCGCCGCGGTCGACCACTTCCTCTGCCACTACTCGTCGGAACGTTTCGCGCCGGTGGTCAAGCAATGCCTGCAACTGGCGCAACTCGATATCCCCGAAGAGAAGTGGTACAGCAACCTGAAATTCCGCGGGAATCTGGGCTCCGCGTCGATCTTCACCATGCTCGACGACTTCCTGCGCGAGCGCCGGCCGCAGCCGGGACAGCGCATCTTGCTGTTCGTACCGGAATCCGGGCGTTTCACCGTCGCCTTCGCGCTGCTGAAGGTCGTCGATGCGGATACTCCCGCTTCGCAAGCCACGGCGGCGGCGGCGCACACGATCGATCCGCCGTCGCCCGTACCATTGCCGGCACCGCCGCATGCGGCCGACGACAAGCAACTGCCCGAGGTCGCACGTCTGTTGCGCGAGCTGGCGCTGGTCTGGCACGACTACCGCAGCCGGGTCTGGAAAACCCCGCTGGTCGGCAAGATCCTCGATGGCAGCGTCGGCAAGGCGGACTACGTGGACTGGATGGAGCAATGGGTGCCGCAAGTGCGCGAAGGCAGCTTGTGGATGCGCAAAGCCGCCGACCATCTCACGCCCAAATACGCCGTGCTGCGCGATACCGTGCACCATCACGCCGACGACGAGCAGTTCGATTACAACGTGCTGTTCGAGGATTACCGCAATGCCGGCGGCAAAGTCGCCTCGCTCGACGAACTCAAGCGCAACCCCGGCGGCGAAGCGCTCAACGCGTATCTGCACGCGCGCGCCGCGCAACCCGACGCGTTGGGCCTGCTCGGCGCGATGTACATCATCGAAGGCACGGGCCAGCGCATCGTCCCCGCGCTGCTGCCGCTGTTGCGGCAGCGGTTGGGCTGGCTGGGGCGCAGCTTCACCTTCCTCGCCTATCACGGCGAGAACGACGTCGCTCATTTGCAGCGCTGGCTGGCGGCGGTGGAAACCGCGCTGGCGATCGGCGGGCGCGACATCGCCGACGACATCGTCGATGATGCGCGGCATGTCGCCGCGCTCTACGCCAGGCAGTTGGAGATGATCCGGTGAGCAAGACCGAAGCATGGCTGTATGCGCCGCACGATCCGCGCGATCCCAATCCGTGGCTGGCGCTTTATCTGGATGCCAGCGGGCCGCTGGCCGACGAAGTCAAACGCGCCTGGCTGTCGGATGCGGCATCGCGTTCGCGCCAGTTCGTATTGCCGGTGGTGCGTCCGCTGGCGCGGCTGGCGATCGTGCTGATCCAGTTGCTCAAGATCCTGATGCCGAACGATCTGACCTCGTCGCGGATCCTGCATCGGATGATCGTTTGGGGCATGAAGACGTTCGTGCGACCGGAAGCGAACTGGCTGATCCTGCGCCATTTCCACCTGGGTTCGCAGGTGCTGGCCTTCATCGGCGCGAACGCGCTGCCCGGCCAGGCGCTGCCGTCGCATCCGCTGAAGCCGGCCGATATCGACGCGCTGCGCGACGACGTGTTCCTGCAGCACGACCTGAATCTTTTCAATTTCGTGATCAATCTCAACCGTGCGCTCGGCGGCAAGCCGATCGAGCCGCCGGCGCGGCTGGACTTCTCGATGATCGATCAGCCGCCGCTGCGGCTCGAGGACATGCCGGACCGGTGGACCAACTTCATCGATCTGCAGACCGCGATCGAGGTCTACACGCCGGTGTACCAGCTGTTCCTGACCGACAACGATTTCTGGCGCGCGACCAATTCGCTGCAGCTGGACGAGGTGATCGGCATCTATTCGGCGACGCTGCTGAAGAAACCCGAATATCTGGTTTTCCTCAACAATAAGCATCCGCTGGTACCGTTGACCACGCTGCGCGCCGGGTTCCGGCTGGTGCTGCATGGATTGTCGACCGAGATGCTGCATGCGTTGTTGAGCCGGGCGAAAGCCGAGCAAGGCGCTGTTGCGTAGGTGCGAATTCATTCGCACGCTTTTGATGTCCCGCAGGCGGCCGAAAAGCGTGCGAATGAATTCGCATCTACGAAAAGCGGGTCCGCTCAAGCTGTCATCCCGAACGCAGTGAGGGATCTCCGACGTCGCATTCTGGCCGAAGAGCGAAAAGCACAAGCAGATCCCTCACTGCGTTCGGGATGACAGCTTGAGGCGTTTGGATGACCGCATGAAAAAAACGGGCCGCTTTCGCGGCCCGTCCGGTTGACGCATTAAACGAAACGGCTTACGACCTCACCGGCACCAACGTGATCTCCACGCGCCGGTTCTGCGCCCGGCCCGAGTCGGTGTCGTTGCTGGCGATCGGCCGCGATTCGCCCGCGCCGACGATGATGAAGCGATCGCGCATCACACCGCGGCTCATCAGGTAGTTGCCGACCGCATTGGCGCGGCGTTCGGACAAAGCCTGATTGTACGAGTCCGTGCCGACGCTGTCGGTATGGCCGGCCACTTCGATGATGGTCTGGTTGTATTCCTGCAGCGTGTTGGCGACGTTGTCGAGCACCGGATAGAAGCCCGGGTCGAGATTGGCGCTGTCGAAACCGAAGGTAATGCCGCTGGGCATGTTGAGGGTGATGTTGTCGCCCTGGCGGACCACGTCGACGCCGGTGCCGGCCGTACGTTCGCGCAGAATCTTTTCCTGGCGGTCCTGGTAGGCGCCGATAGCGCCGCCGCTCAGGGCGCCGACACCCACACCGACCAGCGCGCGCTGACGGCGCTCGGTGGCGTCGCCGCCGCTGAGCAGGCCCGCGGCCGCGCCGATGGCGGCGCCTATCAGGGCACCCTTGCCGGTCTTGCTCATACCGCCTTGCTGCTGCGGCTGGCCTTGCTGGTCTTGCGGCGGGGGCGGCTGATTGCCGTAATAACCGCCGTTGTAGCCGCCGCCGGTGCTCATGCAGCCCGTCAGCAGCATGCTTCCCGCTACCGCCGTCGCAATCGCGGATTGCTTGAACAGGTTCATAGGACGCTCCTCGTCGTTGGAGTGGAATTTCGCGCCGACAAGCTAATCACGCCTGCGTCAGCAGCGGGTGACGGGATCCCTAACGGCGGGATCGCCGCATACGTCCCGTTCAGCCGATGTCGGCCATCAGCGCCTCGGCCGATACCGAATCCATGGAACGATCCCAGTTGCCCATCAGCGACAGGTACAGCAACTTGTCGAACTCCGCGCCAAAGCGACGGATCACGGCGTCCGGGTCGGGGATCAGTTTGGCGTCGGCGATCAGGCCGAAATGGACGCGGCCGTTGTAGCTGAGGATCGAGATGCCGATGCCGATCGAGCCTGTCTGCGGCACCCAGAACATCATCTCGCGCAGCATGCAGCCGGCCATGTACAGCGGCTGCTGAGGACCCGGCACATTGGTCGCCACCGCGCTGGCCTTGCGGCTGAACAATTCCAGCGCCACACCCTGCACCGCCGCCGGCGCCATGCCCAATGCCGCCAAAAGTCCAAATGCGACAATGGCTTGACGTGAGTTCTTCAACTGATTCATGCACTCAGCCACATGTTCGAGCCGGCGGATCGGATTGCCCTCGCCGACCGGCAGGTCCAGGAAGACCAGACCGAAGTGGTTGCCGAGCTTGCGCGCATGTTCGAGCGGGCGCAGGTTGACCGGGACCGTCGCGCGCAAGGTCATACCGTCGACATCGTCGCCGCGCTCGAGCATGTAATCGCGTAGCGCGCCGGCCGCAGCGGCCATCAATACGTCGTTGACCGTGCAATCGCAGGCGCGGCCGACGGCTTTGACCTCTTCCAGATCCAGCGGCGGCGCCCAAGCCACGCGCTTGCTGACGCCGAGTTTGCCGCGCAGCATCGACGGCGGATCGTCGGGTAGCGACAATGCGTACATCAGCTCCCGTGCGATTTCGCCGCCCTCCTTGGCCAGCATCGCCGCCAGGGTCGGGTCGCGGTACATCTCCATGCCTTTTTCGAGGACTTTGCCGCCGAGCTTGCTGTAGCGCGCGACTGCGCCGACCCGGCGCGCGACTTCGGCGCCATCCTGCTTCAACCACGCTTTGTCCAGTTCGCTACGCTTGTCGGGCACGGCCTTGGTGTCGGTCAGCGACAACAGCACCTGCACCAGCGCGATGCCGTCGGCATAACTGTGATGGATGCGTGCCACCAAGGCCGAGCCGCCATCGTATTTTTCGACCAGATGGAACTGCCAGAGCGGTCTGGATTTGTCGAGCGGGCTCGAAGCCAACTGGCTGACGAAACGTTCCAGCGCTTTCTTGTCGCCGCGCCCAGGCAGGGCCGCCAACTGCACGTGCCAGTCGAGATCGAAATGCTCGTCGTCCTGCCAGGATGCGCCGGCGGCGGTATCCACCGCTTTCTGGCGGAAGCGGGCGTAATCGAGGAAGCGCTTTTCGACCACGTCCTTCAGCCTGGCCAGCGCCATCGGCTCGGCGAACATCAGCACGCCGGTGATCATCATCGGGTTGGTCGGGCGTTCCATGCGCAGCCATGCCGTATCGACGCGCGACATGGCCTCCTTCCGATTGGCTCGCTTGCGGCCCGGCTTACCTACGCCCTGCTTGGGCATCTCGTGCTCCCGATAACGTTGGGATCAGTGAATCATGGCCGCAAAGACCGGTCAACGCGGCTTTTGTAGAGTCGAGCTCGCTCGACTGCTTTCCTGGCCACCGCGCGAAGGCAGTCGAGCAAGCGACTCTACAAGGCGCGGTAGGCCGCCAACGCAGCGTCGCGGCCTTTGGCCAAGTCCACGATCGGTTTGCTCGGATAGTGCGGCGCGTAGGTCGCCGCCAACTGCGGATGCAGCCACGGCGCGAACCGCGCCGGCACAGGCAAGGCCGCGAGTTCCGGCACCCACTTCGCGATGTAGGCGCCGTCCGGATCGAATTTCTCCGCCTGCGTCGCCGGGTTGAACACGCGGAAATACGGCGACGCATCCGCGCCGGTGCCGGCGACCCATTGCCAACCGAGCGTGTTGTTGGCCAGGTCGGCGTCCACCAGCGTGTCCCAGAACCAGCGCGCGCCTTCCAGCCAATGCTGGCGCAGGTGTTTGCACAGATAGCTGGCGACGACCATCCGAGCGCGGTTGTGCATCCAGCCAGCCTGCCACAACTCGCGCATGCCGGCATCGACGATCGGCACGCCGGTCGCGCCCGAACGCCAGGCTTCGAGTTGGCGCGGATGGCGCCGCGCCCATTCGAACTTTTCGAAACGCGGGTTGAGGTTGTGGTCGGCCGTATCGGGAAAGTGATGCAGCAGATGATGGGCGAACTCGCGCCAGCCCAATTGGCGGATATACCCGTCGATATCGGCGTCCGTGCCCGCAGAACGCGCGTGCTCCAGTTTCGCGATCACGCGCCACGGCGCGATCTCGCCGAAATGCAGATGCGGCGACAGGCGCGATGTACCGGTGCGGTCGGGACGGTCGCGCTGTTCGCGATAGCCGTGCAGCGCGCCGTCGACAAAGATTTCGAGCGCTTCGTGCGCGCCCGCCTCGCCCGGCGGCCATGTTTCCCAGAAACTTTCGTCCCAGCGTTGCGATGGCGCCAGTTTCAGCGCGTCCAGCGCGACGCCGTCGGGCCCTTCTTCCACGTCTTCGATGCGATCGGGCGCGTCGTGCGTCGCTTGCCGGCGCCAGTCGGCGAGCGCGGCGCGCCAGAACGGCGTGAACACCTGATAGGGACCGCGCTGCTTGGTCTGCAACGCCCAGGGTTCGAACAACAAGCTGCCGTTGAAACTTTCCGCGCGGACGCCCTGTGCGCGCAGCTTCTTCTTGATGGCGGTGTCGCGCTGTTCGATGGCGGGCTCGTAGCGACGGTTCCAGAACACGGCTTCGGCATCGCAGGCCATCAGCAGAGTCTGCAAGGTCGGCAGCGTGGGCCCGAAAAAAAGGCGCAGCCGCGAACCGTGCCGGCGCAGATCCGCATCCAATGCCGCCAGCGAACGGTGACGCCAGGCATTGGAGGCCGCGCCCGGCGCCCAATCGCCCTCTTCATCGGGGGCATGGATATGGATGCAGACCGGCGCGTAGCCTTCGTCCAACGCCGCCTGCAACGCCGGATTGTCGGCCAGGCGCAGATCGTTGCGGAACCAGACCAGGGCGTTGGGCATGGCGCAGTATCGCCGGGCCCTGTGCAGGCCGCATCAAGCGGCCCGGCTCAGCTGTGGCGGTATTCGCGCGGGATCCGCTCGTTGAGGCCGACCAGCACTTCATAGGGAATCTGGCCGGCCGCCTGGGCGAGCGATTCGACTGGAATCGCGGCGTCGCCCTGCGCGCCGATCAAGACGACTTCGTCCTCGTTCCAGGCGCTGTCGCCGCCGATGTCGACCATGAACTGGTCCATGCAAATCCTGCCGACGACCGGATAGGCGCGGCCACGGATCAGCACCTGCCCTCGCGAAGACAGTCCGCGCGGATAACCGTCGCCGTAGCCGATCGGCACGGTCACTACGCGGGTGTCGTGCGTGGGCGCCCAAGTGGCGCCGTAACTGACCGGATTACCGGCTTTGACGACCTTGAAGTAGACCACTTGCGAAACCAGCGACAGCGCCGGCTTCACCGCCACCGCGGGCAGCGAGGCCGGATCGGGCAGCACGCCGTACAGCACGATGCCCGGCCGCACCATGTCCAGATGGGTCTGCGGAAAATGCAGTACGCCGCCGGAATTGGCCAGATGGCGCAGCGGCATCGGTGCGCCGATCCGGTTGAAGTGTTCGCAGGCTTCGAGGAACCGTTCGAGTTGCAATGCCGTCATCGGCGAGGCAGGATCGTCGGCGCAGGCCAGATGCGAATACACGCCCTTGACCACGCACCATCGCGACGCCGCGGCCGCTTCGACGAAAGGCCCGGCGGAATAGCTGTGCACGCCGATGCGCTCCATGCCGGTATCGATCTTCAGGTGGATGACCGCCTTGCGTCCCAGCGCCTGCGCGGCCGCTTCGACCTGGTGCAGCTTGTCGATCGAAGACACGGTGATCTCGAGGTCGTGGGCGATGAATTGCGCCGCCTGCGGCCCGAAGATGCCGCCCATCACCAGGATCGGGGCCGTGATCCCCGCGCGGCGCAGGGCGACGCCCTCCTCCAGGAATGCGACGCCCAACTGCTCCACGCCCTGCGCCTGCAGATGCGCCGCCACCGGCACCAGTCCGTGGCCGTAGGCATTGGCTTTGACGATGCCCATCACCGGCACGCGGACATGGGCGCGGATGCTGCGCAGGTTGAAGGCCAGGTGGTCGAGGTCGACCACGATGCGGGTGGGCCGGGAAGGGTCGCTCATCGCGCCGACCCGAAGCTGCCGGTCGAGGTAGCGGCGCTGGACGTCGAAGCGATTGCGTCGGAGGCGGGTCTGGCCATGTCCGCATTGTAATGGCGGATCGGCGCTGGAGAAGAGGGTTGTCGGGAGCTATCGCAACTCGTATTCGAAGCCCGCATCGCGGATATGGTCGCTGAAGAATTCGCCGTGCGAGGCCGCGGTCATCAGGCCTGCGTACAACGCTTCGGGCACATCGAAGTAACGGTAGACAGTGCCGGCCGCGAACTCGATCTCGAGTATCCGCCGATCGGGATCGTAGCCCACGCTGCGCAACGCATCCGATTCGACCCGTTCGCGGCGCATTGCCCTACTCGAAGCCGCCCGCCGGATAGTGGGCCAGGTTGTCGTTAGCCGTGCGGCTACCGTCTGGCCCTTTACCGGTAACGAATGCCAGCAAACAACGGTTCACGATCGAGAGCCTCCCATGATTGAAGCGACCGCTGCCTGACTTGCGCATCAAACGTCTCATCTGAATATCGTCGGCACAGGACCAGCGCATCGGCCGAAATGAAGGGTTGGCCGTCATTCCATCGGTTGGCGGATGATGGTTCTCCATTTGCTCGGATCGGCGCGGCGTATGTCGCTCAAATACACTTCGTGATGCTTTCCGGCAAGCGCGGAGCGCGCGCGGATGAAATCATGGACTCGCGCGATAGTCGGGCCTTCCTCGCTGAAGGGGCCGACGTGGAGCGTCTGGGCGCACAACCCCTCGGTGAAGTTCTCCAGCCTGAGTTCGCTTATCGCTGAAAGCGCTTTCTTTCGCTTCGCCTCTGCCATGGACTCTTGAATGGCTGCCGCCTCCGCAAAATGGGGCTGCATGATCATCATCGTCCACTTCCATTTAGACCTATCGTTGGCGACGAAGGCGGACATATCGTCCGACCACCAAAGGCCTTCTAGAGGCATGACGGCATAATCGATACCTTGCGCCCCCTTCTTCACCATGAACTTGGCCGTGTAGGAGACGGTGAACAGCGCTTCTATCGCGTTCGCATACGCCGGCGACGTGTTGGGATCACCCTCCCCGTCGATCATGAGGAACCGAAGAGGCGGCACTTCGACCCGAACCACTTCCTTGGCGGATGGCTGGTAGAGGTGTTTGAGCTCTCTTTTCAGATCGACTTTCTGCACGAAGCCCCAGATGACGGGTGACGACAGAACCGAGCGAGCCGCGAGGCGGCTTGGTCAGGGCTATGCCCTATTCGAAAGCGCCAACGCTGTCATGGCTTAAATTGTCGAAGCGGGTGTATTCGCCGAAGAACTTCAGCTTGATCGCTCCGGTCGGGCCGTTACGCTGTTTGCCGATGATGATCTCGGCCAAGCCCTTGTCCGGCGAGTTTTCCTTGTTGTAGTACTCGTCGCGGTAGATGAAGACGATCAGGTCGGCGTCTTGCTCGATGGCGCCCGATTCGCGCAAGTCGGCCATTACCGGACGCTTGTCGGTGCGCGTTTCCAGCGAGCGGTTCAGCTGCGACAACGCGATCACCGGCACGTTGAGTTCCTTGGCCAGCGCCTTGAGGCCGCGCGAGATTTCCGAGATTTCGGTGGCGCGGTTCTCGCTGTTGCCGGGCACGGCCATCAGCTGCAGGTAGTCGATCACGATCAGGCCCAGATCGTGCTCGCGCTTCAAGCGTCGCGCCTTGCTGCGCAGCACTTCCGGCGATAGCGCCGGGGTATCGTCGATGAACACTTTCACTTCGCGCAGCATGCGGATGGCGCTGGTGACGCGGCTCCAGTCCTCGTCTTCCAGCTGGCCGGTGCGCAGGCGGGTGGCGTTGACGCGGCCGACCGAGGAGATCAGGCGCAGCGCCAGCTGGCTGGCCGACATTTCCATCGAGAACACGGCCACGGCTTTCTTGGTTTTGAGCGCGGCGTATTCGGCCATGTTCAGCGCCAGCGTGGTCTTGCCCATCGACGGGCGCGCGGCCAGGATCACCAGGTCGGTGGGCTGCAGGCCGGCGGTCATATCGTCGAATTCGCTATAGCCGGTCGGCAGGCCGGTGATGCTGCCGCCGTTGGCGTAGCGCGTCTGCAGCACGTCGAAGGCTTCGGACAGCGCCTTGTGCACGCTGGTGAAGTCGCTGCGCCCGCGCGCGCCGGCTTCGGCGATGGCGAACACTTCTTGCTCGGCCTTGGCCAGCAGTTCGCTGCTGTCGCGGCCTTCGGGCTGGAAGCCGTCGTTGACGATATTGGTGCCGACATCGATCAGCTGCCGCAGCACGGCCTTGTCGCGCACGATCTCGGCATAGGCCGCGATATTGGCGGCGGACGGCGTGGTGCTGGCCAGTTCGACGAGATAGGCGCCGCCGGCGACCTGCTCGATCAGGCCCTGCGATTCGAACCATTCGCCCAGGGTGACCGCGTCGTAAGGCCGGTTGCGCTCGGCCAGCTCGCGGATCGCGCGGAAGATCAGCTGGTGATCGCGGCGGTAGAAATCGTTGTCGGTGAGCTGGTCGGCGATGCGGTCGAAGGCATCGGGCGCCAGCATCAAGCCGCCGAGCACCGCCTGTTCGGCTTCGACCGACTGCGGCGGCACACGGAGTTGCTCGATGCGGCTGTCGCCACGGTCGTTGCGGAGGTCGTTGCGGAAACCGGGGCGTGCGGACATCGGGTTGTTGGGATCCTGGGCTCGCGTGTGGCTGACGGAAAGAAAGGGTATCGGGTCGGTCATCGTAGTCGCTCCTGCCGGAAGCGGTTGCAGATAACCATGTGGATAACCGGTGGGAATCGCAAATGCTGCGACGCACCTTGTGGGAGCGGCTTCAGCCGCGAGCTTTTGTGGTCGCGATCATCTGGTAACAGCTCGCGGCTGAAGCCGCTCCCACAAAAGCCGCCCCCACAAAAAACGAAACGGGCGCCTTGCGGGCGCCCGTTTCTGTGTAACTTGAACCGCAGGCTTAGGCGGCTTCGGCTTCCACGATGACCTTGACCGGGGTTTCGACGTCGGCGTGCAGGTGCACGATGACCTCGAACTCGCCGATGTGGCGGATGGCGCCTTCGCCCATCACCACTTCCGACTTCTCGACGTTCACGCCGGTGGCCTTGGTCAGCGCCTCAGCGATGTCGCGCGGGCCGATCGAGCCGTACAGCTTGCCTTCGGTCGACGCGTTGGCATGCAGGGTTACGCTGGCGCCTTCCAGCTTGGCGCGGCGGCCTTCGGCCTCTTCATGGATGGCCTTGGCCTTGGCTTCGTATTCGGCGCGCTTGGCTTCGAACTGGGCCAGGTTGGCTTCCGTGGCCGGCACGGCCTTGCCTTGCGGCACCAGGTAGTTGCGGCCGTAACCCGGCTTGACGTTGACCTTGTCGCCAAGGTTGCCGAGGTTCACGACTTTCTGCAGCAGGATCAGTTGCATGGGTTTGACTCCGTATTCGTTAGCGACGCGGTGCGCCGCAACTGTGGCTGTCCGAATGACAGGTTTTGGATTTTTTAGCCCTCCCCTTCAAGGGGAGGGTTGGGTGGGGATGGGTTTAGACTTTGCGCGAGCGCGAAAACCATCCCCATCCCAGCCTTCCCCTTGAAGGGGAAGGAGTAAAACGTTACGCGTTGTGGTTGTCCGTGTACGGGATCAACGCCAGGAAACGCGCGCGCTTGACCGCACTGGCCAACTGGCGCTGGTAGCGCGACTTGGTGCCGGTGATGCGGCTCGGCACGATCTTGCCGGTCTCGGTGAGGTTCTGGCGCAGGGTGTTGAGATCCTTGTAGTCGATCTCGACCACGCCCTCGGCGGTGAACTTGCAGAACTTGCGGCGGCGGAAAAACTTGGACATGTCGGTGCTCCTCAGGCGGCTTCGGCGGGTTCGTCGGTGGCAATGTCGGCGGTACCAATCGCGCCTTCGCTGTCCTCGTCACGGCGGCGGCGTTCGCCGCGCTCCGGCTTGTCGCCCTTCTCGTCCTTGTTCTTCATGATCAGCGACATCTCGGTCACGGCGTCGTCGCGCTTCATGACCAGATGGCGCAGGATGGCGTCGTTGAAGCGGAAGCCATCGACCAGCTCGTTCAGGCCTTCCTGGCCGACTTCGATGTTGAGCAGCACGTAGTGGGCCTTGACCAGGTCCTGGATCGGATAGGCCAGCATGCGGCGGCCCCAATCCTCGAGACGGTGGACTTTGCCGCCGGCGTTCTCGATCAAGCCCTTGTAGCGCTCGACCATGGCTGGCACCTGCTCGCTCTGGTCCGGATGGACCAGGAATACGATCTCGTAATGACGCATTTTTGATTCCTTGTGGATGTAGTCCGGATTCGCATCCGGGCCGAACAGCTCCCCGACCGCCCGGGCTGGGCGCGGTGGAGCAAGGTCTCCCGATGGATCGGGAGCCGGATATTATGGCGGTTCAAGGACTTGGAGGCAAATCTGGGCCAACCCGGCGGCCTTTCGCCGCAACCGGGAGAGAGCTCTGAGGCCGTCATCCCCGCGAAGGCGGGGGCGAAGCGCCGCGCTTACGAGCCACTGGCTCGTGCGGCGCTGAGCGCCATCGCGCTATGCGCAATGGCCGGGGATCGCAAGATCCAGTGACTTTGCCTTCTCCAGAAAGCGACGAGGCTATCTGATGCCCCGCGCGCCCTCACCCAACCCTCTCCCGCAAGCGGGAGAGGGCTAAAAGCCGGCTCAGGCCGCCTCGGCATCCGTCGTGAAGCTCTCCCCGCACCCGCACTCGGCGGCCACGTTGGGATTGCGGAACACGAACTGCTCGTTGAGGCCCTGCTTGAGGAAGTCGATCTCGGTGCCGTCGACCAGGGACTGGCTGTCGGCATCCACATAGATCCGCACGCCGTCCTGCTCACTGACCGTATCGCCTTCGCGTTGGTCGCGGGCCAGATCGACCACGTAACCCCAGCCGGAACAACCGGTGCGTTTGACGCCGAAACGCAGGCCGATGGCGGCCGGCGTGTCCTCAAGATAGCCCTTGACGCGTTCGAGAGCGGCGGGAGCGAGGGTAATGGCCATGAACCGCATTCTACTCTTGTTAAACTGCACGACCTATATCGTTTCTAAAACGCAGGATTCAAGGTATGACGACGATCAGCGTCGAACAGGCGCTCGCCGGCCACGTCGCCGAAGGCGGCGAAGTCACGGTCCGCGGCTGGGTACGCACCCGGCGCGACTCCAAAGCGGGCCTGTCGTTCGTCAATGTCAGCGACGGCTCCTGCTTCGCCGCGATCCAGGTCGTGGCCCCGGACAGCCTGGCCAACTACGAATCCGAAGTGAAGCGGCTCACTGCGGGCTGCGCGGTGATCGCCACCGGCAAGCTGACCGCTTCGCAAGGCCAGGGCCAGAGTTTCGAAATCCAGGCCGAGGCGCTCGAAGTCGTCGGCTGGGTCGAGGATCCGGAAACCTATCCGATCCAGCCCAAGGCGCATTCGCTGGAATTCCTGCGCGAAGTGGCTCATCTGCGCCCGCGCACGAACCTGTTCGGCGCGGTTACCCGCATCCGCCACTGCTTGGCGATGGCGGTGCACCGCTTCTTCCACGAGCACGGCTTTTATTGGATCAGCACGCCGATCATCACCACGTCCGACGCCGAAGGCGCGGGCCAGATGTTCCGCGTGTCGACCCTGGACCTAGCCAACCTGCCGGTGGGCAAGGACGGCGCCATCGATTTCGGCCGCGACTTCTTCGGCAAGGAAACCTTCCTCACCGTGTCGGGCCAGTTGAACGTCGAGGCTTACTGCCTGGCGTTGAGCAAGGTCTACACCTTCGGCCCGACTTTCCGCGCCGAGAACAGCAACACTACGCGCCACCTGGCCGAGTTCTGGATGATCGAACCTGAGATCGCATTCGCCGATCTCAACGACGACGCCAAGCTGGCCGAAGATTTCCTCAAATACCTGTTTCGCGCGGTGCTCGACGAACGCGGCGACGATCTGGCTTTCCTCGCCGAGCGCGTCGACAAGACCGCGGCCAGCAAGCTGGAAGCCTTCATCAATTCGCCGTTCGAACGCATCGATTACACCGATGCGGTGGCGTTGCTGCAGAAGTCCGGCCACAAGTTCGATTTCCCGGTCGAATGGGGCCTGGATCTGCAGACCGAACACGAGCGCTGGCTGACCGAGCAGCACGTCGGCCGGCCGGTCGTGGTGATGAACTACCCCGAACAAATCAAGGCGTTCTACATGCGCCTGAACGACGACGGCCGCACCGTCGCCGCGATGGACGTGCTGGCGCCGGGCATCGGCGAGATCATCGGCGGCAGCCAGCGCGAAGAACGCCTGGACATGCTGGACGCGCGCATGGCGCAGTTCGGTTTGGATGGCGAACACTACGGCTGGTACCGCGATTTCCGCCGCTACGGTACGGTGCCGCACGCCGGCTTCGGGCTGGGCTTCGAGCGGTTGGTGGTGTACGTGTGCGGGCTGGGCAATATCCGCGATGCGATTCCGTATCCGCGGGCGCCCGGGAATGCGGAGTTCTAACCACACCGTCATCCCAGCGAAAGCTGGGACCCATTTTGATCTTGATTTTCGAACAAGAACAACAACGTCAAAATGGGTTCCTGCTTTCGCAGGAATGACGGGAATCGAAGGTAACGCCAGAACGTGATCCTCTTCTTCGCCCTCCTCTTCGTCGCCATCGCCATCGCCGGCGCCTGCGCATTCGTGATCTTCTGGCCGCTGGCGCTGGTGCATGTGCGCGACCGCCACCCGGCGATCGCCGAACAACTCGGTCCGGGTGCCTTCCTCAAACCGTCCGCACTGTGGTGGCTGCTAGCCGGCGGCTACCGGCAGACGCACGACCCGCAATTCAGCGGCCTGGCCACGCCTGCGCGGCTGTCGTTGATGACCATCCTGTTCGGCCTGGTTTGCGCCGGCCTGCTATGGCTGTGGTCGCTGGCAGGTGCGGCATGAGCGGCCGCTACGAATGGTGGCTGGCCACGCTCGGCCGCACGATCGTATGGGCGCGCCTGCACGTGCACGAATCGGGCGTCGCCGATGTCTTCGACAGCGACGGCAACACGCTGGTTTACGACAGCGAGGACACTGCCCGCGCGATGATGATGGACGCGGAATTCGTAGCCTTCGACGGCCTGGACGAGGACGACGCCCTGGCGCGCGGCTTCAGCCTTGCCGAAATCGCGCCGCCGCAGGGATTGACCGACGAAAGCCTGCGTCCGCGCATGATCCAGCAACTCGGCAGCCGCGCATGAGCGCGCAGATGTACCTGCCGCGCGCGTTCGCCGAAGCCGAACTGGCGCAACTGGACGCGCTGATCGCGGCCGACTCATTCGTCACGCTGATCACCACCGATGCGCAAGGCGAAACCCATGCGAGCCACTTGCCGGTGCTGTATCGCCGCGACGGCGACGCGGTGCTGATCGAAGGCCATTGGGCGAAGCCCAATCCGCAGGCGCGCCACGAAGGCGACGTGCTGATGATCCTGCACGGCCCGCATGCTTACGTGTCGCCCGGCTGGTATCCGGACAAGGAAGAAGCCGCGCGCGTCCCGACCTGGAACTACGCCGTCGCCCACCTGCGCGGCACGCTGCAGCGCTACGACGATGAAGCCGGCCTGGCCGACCTGGTATCGCGACTGAGCCGGCGCTTCGAAGCGCTGGTCGGCAGCGATTGGGAATTCGAACCCGAGCGCGACGATCACCGCAGCCAGTTGCGCGGTATCGTCGGTTTCCGTTTCGTGCCGCAGCGCATCGAAATGAAGTTCAAGCTCAGCCAGAACCATCCGGAAGCCAATCGCCACGCGGTGATCGTCGCATTGTCCGGCCAAACCGATCCCGATGCCCGAGCGGTCGCCGGCATGATGCGGTCGCGCGAAGCCTAAGCCAGGGAAATCCATGGACCTGAATCTCAGCGGCAAACACGCGCTCGTCTGCGGCGCTTCCGAAGGCATCGGCCGCGCCACGGCCCACGAACTCGCCCTGCTCGGCGCCGATGTGACCGTGCTCGCGCGCCGCGCCGAAGCGCTGCGGCAAGTCGCCGACGCCCTGCCCCGCAGCGGCGAGCAGCGGCACGGCTGGATCGCCGCCGACGTATCGAAAAGCGAAGAATTACGGACCCTCGCGACAGCCCTCGCCGCCGAAAGGCCGGTGCATATCCTGGTCAACAACACCGGCGGTCCGCCCAGCGGTCCCGCGCAGAGCGCCGAGCCTGAAGCCTTCCTGGATGCGTTCAACAGGCATCTGATCGCCAACCACCTTCTGCTGCAGGCGGTGTTGCCGGGCATGCAAGCGGCGAATTGGGGCCGTGTCGTCAACGTGGTTTCGACTTCGGTCAAGGAACCGATCGCCGGATTGGGCGTATCGAATACCGTGCGCGGCGCCGTCGCCAGCTGGGCCAAGACCCTGTCGCGCGAACTGGCGCCGCTGGGCATCACCGTCAACAACGTACTGCCGGGCTATACCGAAACTTCGCGCGTCGAGCAGATCGTGCACGATCGCGCCAAAGCGCAGAGCAAGTCCGAGGACGCCGTGATCGCCGCCATGCGCGCCACCGTGCCCGCCGGCCGCTTCGCCAAGCCCGAGGAAACCGGGGGCGTGATCGCCTTCTTATGTTCGCCGGCGGCGGCTTATATCAACGGCGTGAGCCTGGCGGTCGATGGCGGCCGCATGAATTCCATTTAGCCCTGCTTCGTATAGTTTTTGTAGGAGCGGCTATTGTGGGAGCAGCTTTAGCCGCGAGCTCCTTTCCTCAATAGTGCCGGGTTTTCGAAAAGCTCGCGGCTAAAGCCGCTCCCACAAAATCCCTTACGAAAACCGCTTCACAAAGCTATCGGTTAAGCTAAAGGGCATGCAACAGCTCCCTCACTGGATCGACGGCAAGGCGCGCGCCCCGGCCAACGGGCGCTGGCTCGACGTCTTCGATCCGGCCGCCGGGAAACCTTTCGCCCAGGTCGCCGATGGCGACGCGAGCGATGTCCAAGCGGCCGTCGCTGCCGCGCAGGCCGCATTCCCCGCCTGGTCGAAACTGCCCAACACCGAACGCGCACGCTGGCTCGAAAAACTCGCCGATGCGCTGGAAGCGCGCCTCGAGGATTTCGCCCACGCCGAGTCCCGCGATGGCGGCAAGCCGTTGAAACTCGCACGCGAAATGGAAATTCCGCGCGCCGTATCCAACCTGCGTTTCTTCGCGCATGCGGCGACCCAGTTCGCCAGCGAATCGCATCACGGCCAGGCCGGGCTGAACTACACGCTGCGGCAGCCGCTGGGTGTGGTCGGTACGATTTCGCCGTGGAACCTGCCGCTGTATCTGTTCACTTGGAAGATCGCGCCCGCACTCGCCGCCGGCAATACCGTCGTCGCAAAACCGTCCGAAGTGACCCCGCAGACCGCGACCATGCTCGGCGAGCTGATGGCCGGGATCGGTTTTCCGAAAGGCGTCCTCAACATCGTCAACGGTCTCGGCCCGAGCGTCGGCGAAGCGATCGTTTCCCATCCCGCCGTCAAGGCGATTTCGTTCACCGGCAGCACGGCCGTCGGCAAGCGCATCGCCGGCATCGCCGCGCCGATGTTGAAGAAAGTATCGCTGGAACTGGGCGGCAAGAACGCGACATTGGTCTTCGCCGACAGCGACTGGCGCGACCATCTCGATACGATCGTGCGTTCGGCCTTCCAGAACAGCGGCCAGATCTGCCTGTGCGGATCGCGCATCCTGGTCGAGCGCGGCATCTACAGCCAGTTCCGCGATGCGCTGGTGCAACGCGCGTCGGCATTGCGCGTAGGCGATCCGATCGACAGCGACGTACAGCTCGGGCCGCTGGTGTCGCAGGCGCATTTCGACAAAGTCGTGGCCGCGATCGCGCGCGCGCGCGATGAAGGCGGCCAGATACTGTGCGGAGGCAAAATTCTGGAGCGCCCGGGCTGGTTCGTCGAACCCACCGTCGTCGAAGGCCTCGGCCCGGATTGCGCGACCAACCGCGACGAGATCTTCGGTCCGGTCGTAACCCTGCAACCCTTCGACAACGACGATCAGGCGCTATCGCTGGCCAATACCGGCGACTACGGCCTGGCCACGTCGATATGGACCCGCGATCTGAATCGCGCGCACCGCATCGGCGCCGAGATCCATGCCGGCATCGTCTGGATCAACAGCTGGCTGATGCGCGACCTGCGCACGCCGTTCGGCGGCATGGGCCAGTCCGGCCTGGGCCGCGAAGGCGGCGCCGAGGCGATGCGTTTCTTCACCGAACCCAAGAACATAGGCATCGCACTGTCATGACCGCGCTCGACGAACTGCTGCGCAACAACCGCGAATGGGCCGAACGCGTGGTCCGCGAGGATCCCGGCTTCTTCGACCGGCTCTCGAAACAGCAAACCCCCAAGTATTTGTGGATCGGCTGCTCGGATTCGCGCGTGCCGGCCAACCAGATCCTGGGACTGGATCCGGGCGAAGTGTTCGTGCACCGCAACGTGGCCAATCTGGTGGTGCATACCGATCTCAATTGCTTGAGCGCGATCCAGTTCGCGGTCGATCTGCTGAAGGTCGAACATATCCTGATCGTCGGCCATTACGGCTGCAGCGGCGTCCATGCCACGCTCACCGGCACCCGTGTCGGCCTGGCCGACAACTGGTTGCGCCACGTCGGCGATGTGATGCAGAAGCACGAAGGCCTGCTGGAAGAAGCGGGCCCGGTCCGGTCGCGCCACGAACGCCTGTGCGAGCTCAACGTGATCGAGCAGGTGCTCAACGTCTGCCAGACCACGATCGTGCAGGACGCGTGGGCGCGCGGCCAGCAGGTGGCGGTGCATGGCTGGGTCTACAGCCTCGAAAACGGCCGCGTGCGGCAACTATCGATCGACGTCGCCGCTGCGGATGAGGTCGCCGCCGCGTACCGCACGGCCATCGATTCCATTTCGCTGATGGACTGAGCGCAGGAATCGCCATGACCTCATCATCGATCAATGCCAGCGCCGCGCCGAAACCCGTCGGCGCCTATCCGCACGCGCGCCGCGTCGGCGAACTGCTTTTCCTGTCCGGCATCGGCCCGCGCGATCCAGCCACCGATGCCATCCCCGGCAACGAGATGTTCGCCGACGGGCGCGTCCGAAAGTACGACATCGTCGCGCAGACGCATGCGGTCTTCGCCAACGTCCGCGCCGTACTGGAAGCCAGCGGCGCGCGCTGGGAGGACTTGGTCGACGTCACCGTCTACCTCACCGACATGGCGCACGACTTCAAGGCCTACAATGCCGTCTGGGCCGAGCATTTCCCGGATGTGGCCAGCGCGCCCTGCCGAACCACGCTCGGGATCACCGCCCTGCCGACGCCGATCGCGATCGAACTCAAATGCGTCGCGCGGATCAAGGAGTAGCGCCATGCTAGCCGCACCGCTGAATTTCCAGGCCTGGATCGAAGAGCATCGCCATCTGCTCAAACCGCCGGTCGGCAACAAATGCGTCTACGACGGCGACTTCATCGTGATGGTGGTCGGCGGGCCGAACCAGCGCACCGATTATCACTGGGACGAAGGTCCGGAATGGTTTTACCAGCTCGAAGGCGAGATGACGTTGCGCATCCAAGAGGGCGGGAAAGTCCGCGACATCCCGATCAAGGCAGGCGAAACCTTCCTGCTGCCGCCGCGCGTGCCGCACTCGCCTCAGCGCGGGCCCAACTCCATCGGTCTGGTTATCGAACGCAAGCGCCTGCCGCACGAGGACGACGGCCTGATGTGGTTCTGCGAGAACTGCAACCACAAGATTTACGAAGAGTATTTCTTCCTGCACGACATCGAAAAGGACTTTCCGCCGGTGTTCGAGCGGTTCTATTCCTCCGTCGAACATCGGACTTGCAAGCACTGCGGGCACCTGAACCCGGCGCCGTCGAAGTATGTGATGCCGGACACCTGAGGGCCGCGATGCTTCCGATTAGCACAGATTTCGCAATCCCCGACATTGTCGGGCGCCAATTGAACCAAATTGGTGTCGGCAAGTGGGATGTCCAGTTCCATTTCGAATCCAGGACCATCCAGGCCATGGGCAGAGTGGACGTTCTGGGCGAAGAACCGCCTATGACCGTTTTCGATGGTGGATGGCTCGACATCTCTCCGCTTCAGCGCTTGGTCGGTTTAGAGGCCGTGAGCTGGGCGAGACTTGATGACCGTTCTTTCGAAGTGGGCATGCAGAACGGCGAGAAGATCGTCTTCTTTTCTGCCGACCATCCGTGGGAGGACATCGTAGTTCACCCGGAAATGTGGATTTTTTAGTGCCAAATACAATGCTGAAAATAGACACCCACGCCCACTACCTGCCGCGCGACTGGCCGGACCTCGCCGCCAAATACGGCGACAACCGCTTCCCCGTGATCCATCACGGCGACGACGGCCGCCACCGCATATACAAAGACGGCAAATTCTTCCGCGAGATCTGGCCCAAGACCTGGGATCCGCACGAACGCATCGCCGACTACGCGCGTTTCGGCGTGCAGGTGCAGGTGATCAGCACGGTGCCGGTCATGTTCAGCTACTGGGCCAAGCCGCACCACGCGCTGGAACTGCATGCCGCGCTCAACGACCATATGGCGGAAACCTGCCGCCAGCATCCGCGCCACTACGCCGGCATCGGCACGGTGCCGCTGCAGTCTCCGCGGCTGGCCGTGCAAGAACTCGAACGTTGCATGGACCAGTTGGGCCTTCAGGGCGTGCAGATCGGTTCCCACATCGGCGACTGGAATCTGGACGCGCCGGAACTGTTCGAATTCTTCCAAGCTGCAAGCGAACTGGGCGCGGCGATCCTGGTGCATCCCTGGGACATGATGGGCACCGACACCATGCCCAAGTATTGGCTGCCCTGGCTGGTCGGCATGCCGGCAGAACAGGCGCGCGCCGCATGCTGCCTGATTTTCGGCGGCGTGCTGGAACGCTTGCCGAAACTCAAAGTCTGCTTCGCCCACGGCGGCGGCGCGTTTCCGTACACCATCGGCCGCATCGAACACGGGTTCAACATGCGTCCCGACCTGGTCGCCACCGACAATCCGCGCAATCCGCGCGAGTATCTGCACCGCGTCTTCTTCGACTCCTGGGTCGCCGATCCGCGTGCGTTGCGATACCTGATCGACACCTGTGGCGTGGAACGGGTGATGCTGGGCACGGACTATCCCTTCCCGCTTGGAGAACAGGAGCCGGGCGCAGGCATCGCCGCGCTCGACTTGAATCCGGCCGAGCAGGCCCGCCTGTACCACGGGACCGCGCTGGAATGGCTGGGCCTGCCCGCCTCCCGCTTCGCTTGATGCCTACGTAGCCGATGTCCGAAATGAACGACATGGATTCCTACTCTTACGCGCAGGCGCAGGATGACGCCGATCCGCTGCGCGCGTTCCGCAACGAATTCCTGATTCCGCGGCACGGCGGCGCGGAACAGGCTTACTTCTGCGGAAACTCGCTCGGACTGCAGCCCAAATCCGCGCGAGCGCATGTCGAAGAAGTGTTGGACAAATGGGCGATGGAAGCGGTCGAAGGCCATTTCACCGGCCAGGCGCAGTGGATGCCTTATCACGAGCTGGTCCGCGACCCGCTCGCTAACGTCGTCGGCGCGCATCCCGGTGAAGTGGTGGCGATGAATTCGCTCACCGCCAATCTTCATCTGATGATGGTCAGCTTCTATCGGCCGACGCGGGAACGGCACGCGATCCTGATGGAAGCCGGCGCATTCCCGTCGGACCGCTATGCGCTGGAATCGCAAGTCCGGTTCCATGGCTTCGATCCGGCGAACGACCTGATCGAACTGCAACCGGACGAACCGGACGGCACCTTTTCGATGCAATCCATCGAGCGCGCCATCGCCGAGCACGGTTCGCGCGTGGCGTTGATCGTCTGGCCCGGCGTGCAATACCGCAACGGCCAGGCGTTCGATCTGAAGGAAATAGCACGCTTGGGCCACGCCGCAGGCGCTATCGTCGGTTTCGATCTCGCCCACGCGGTGGGCAATATTCCGTTGCAATTGCACGATAGCGATGCGGATTTCGCCGTCTGGTGCCATTACAAGTACATGAACTCCGGCCCGGGCGCCGTGGCCGGCTGTTTCGTGCATGCGCGCCATGCGCGCAGCGATCGGCCGCGTTTCGCGGGTTGGTGGGGCCATCAGCAATCGACGCGTTTCCGCATGGGCCCGGAATTCGTACCGACGCCGGGCGCGGACGGCTGGCAACTCAGCAATCCGCCGATCCTGGGCCTGGCGCCGTTGCGCGGCTCGCTGGAACTGTTCGAACGCGCCGGTATGGCGGCGTTGCGCGAGAAGTCGGTGAAGCTCACCGGTTATTTGGAAATGCTGATACGTGAACGTCTTTCCGGCACGCTGCAGATCGCCACCCCGAGCGAGCCTGAACGGCGCGGCTGTCAATTGTCGTTGCGAGTCGTGGGTGGACGCGAGCGCGGACGTCAGCTGTTCGATTACCTAGCGACTCAGGGCGTTCTGGGCGATTGGCGGGAACCGGATGTGATCCGTATTTCGCCTGCGCCGCTATACAACAATTTTACTGATGTGCTTCGTTTTATCAGAACAGTCGAAATGTGGCCGGGATAGTCGCTTTTAGCCGTCATTCCCGCGAAGGCGGGAATCCAGCGACTTGGCTTGGACGGTTATGGAAAAACAACCGGCGGTTTACATAATGGCGAAAGACCGGAATGCGACGTTGTATATCGGCGTCACCAGCAACCTGATCGGCAGGACATGGCAGCATCGCGATGCATGTCATCGAAGGTTTCACGAAACGGTACGGCATCGGTAAATTGGTTTGGTTCGAGCTTCATGGCGACATGTTTTCTGCCATTGCCCGTGAGCAGCAGATTAAGAAGTGGAACCGGGCTTGGAAAGTCAGGCTGATCGAGGAAAAGAATCCGTATTGGAACGATCTTTGGGATGAGATTACGGGTCAGAGCAAAGTCGCTGGATTCCCGCCTTCGCGGGAATGACGGCTTTAAGGGCAACGGCAACGGCAACGGCAACGGCAACGGCAACGGCAACGGCAGAGATCGTATTTGGATGACGTCTTGAACACTTCGACTGAGAAGTCCCTCACCATCGTCGGCGCGGGTCTCGCCGGCGCCCTGCTCGCCACGCTGCTCGCCAGGCGCGGCTGGCGCATCGATGTTTACGAAAAACGCGGCGATCCGCGGATCAAGGGCTACGAAGGCGGCCGTTCGATCAACTTGGCTCTGGCCGAACGCGGCCGCAATGCCCTGCGACAAGCCAATGCCGACGAACCGGTGATGGCGCAGGCCGTAATGATGCGCGGCCGCATGGTGCATTTCCTCGACGGCAGTCTGCAGCTGCAGCGCTACGGGCGCGACGACTCGGAAGTGATCTGGTCGGTGCATCGCGGCGACCTCAACATCACCCTGCTCGGCCTCGCCGAACGCGCCGGCGCCACACTTCACTTCGACCGCCGCCTCGACAGCGTCGATTTCGATGCCTGCACCGCGCGCTTCCACGACGATCGCACCAACCGATCGCACGAAACCGCATTCCGCGCCCTGGTCGGCGCCGACGGCGCGGGCTCGGCGCTGCGCGCGGCGATGAACAAACGCTCCGATCTCGGCGAACGCACCGAATTCCTCGACCACTCCTACAAAGAGCTGGAGATTCCGCCCGCGGCCGACGGCGGCTTCCGGATCGAGCCCAACGCTCTGCACATCTGGCCGCGCGGCGTTTACATGTGCATCGCGCTGCCCAACGACGAGAAGACTTTCACCGTCACTCTGTTCCTGCCCAACGAAGGCGATCCCAGCTTCGCCACCCTGAAATCCGTGGCCGACGCGCGCGCGCTGTTCGAACGCGATTTCGCCGACGCGCTGCCGCTGATCCCGAAATTGGAGGAAGACTGGCAGCGCAATCCGCCGGGCCTGCTCGCTACGCTCTACCTCGACCGCTGGCATCTTGACGGCCGCGCCGTGCTGCTCGGCGATGCGGCGCATGCGATGGTCCCCTTCCATGGCCAGGGCATGAACTGCGCGTTCGAGGATTGCGTCGCGTTGGCGCGCAAGCTCGAGGCAGCCGACAGCGATCTGGCCAGCGCTTTCGCGGCTTTCGAAGCCGAGCGCAAGCCCAACGCGGCCGCCATCCAGCAGATGGCGCTGGAAAACTATCTGGAGATGCGAGATCGCGTCGACGACCCGGATTTCCTGCTGCAACGCGAACTCGAACGCAAGCTGCAGGAACGCCATCCAGACCGCTTCGTACCGCATTACACGATGGTCACGTTCATGCTGATCCCATACTCCGTCGCGCTGGAACGCAGCGACATACAGCGCGAAATCCTGGTCCGGGCCACGCAAGGACTGGATTCGCTGGATGCCGTCGATTGGCAAGCCGTCGATGCCGAGGTGCTGGCCCGGCTGCAACCGCTGCAGGACGTCGCGTAATGCCGGCCAGCTTCCTGTTCTACGACCTGGAAACATTCGGCAGCGACCCGCGCCGGACACGGATCGCGCAATTCGCGGCGATACGCACCGATGCCGAGTTGAACGAAGTCGAAGCACCGATCGATTTTTTCGTCAAACCCGCCGACGACCTGCTGCCCTCGCCCATCGCCACCCTGATCACCGGCATCGCCCCGCAGGACGCGCAGCGCGACGGCGTCAACGAGGCCGAAGCCTTCGCCCGCATCTTCGAGGAAATGGCGCGGCCGGAAACCTGCAGCGTCGGCTACAACTCCTTGCGTTTCGACGACGAATTCGTCCGCTACGGCCTCTACCGCAATTTCTACGACGCCTACGAACGCGAATGGCGCGGCGGCAATTCGCGCTGGGACCTGCTCGACGTGCTGCGTCTTGCGCACGCGCTGCGGCCGGACGGCATCGAATGGCCCAAGCGCGAAGATGGGTTCGCTTCGTTCCGGCTGGAGCATCTGGCCGCCGCCAACGCGGTACGGCAAGGCGACGCGCACGAGGCGCTTTCCGACGTGCGCGCACTGATCGGCATGGCGCGCCTGCTGCGCAAGGCCCAGCCGCGATTCTGGGATTACGCTCTGGGCTTGCGCGACAAGCGCCGTGCGGCCGGCTTGCTGGACGTGGTCGGCATGGTGCCGGCGCTGCACGTCTCGCAACGCTATCCGGCGAGCCGGCTCAGTGCGGCGGCCGTGCTGCCTTTGGCGAGGCACCCGCGCATCGACAGCCGCGTGATCGTGTTCGATTTGGACGGCGAACCGGACGCGCTGCTCGACCTGCCCGCCGACGAGATCGCCGACCGCCTCTACACGCCCGCGGCGGACCTGCCCGAAGGCGAGAAACGCATCGGATTAAAAGAAGTGCATTTGAACCGCTGCCCCGCATTGGTGGCCTGGGATCACCTGCGTCCAGCGGATTTCGAGCGACTGGGCATCGATCCCGACGTCGCGGCGCTGCGCGCCGAAAAACTGCGCGCCGCCGGCCCCGCATTGGCCGAAAAAGTGCGACGCATCTATGCGAACGAAGCCGAACGCACGCCGGCCGATGCCGACGCCGCGTTGTACGACGGCTTCATCGGCGACGGCGACAAACGCAAGTTCGGCCAGGTGCGCAGCACCTTGCCGGCGCAACTGGGCCAGCGCGATTTCGGTTTCCAAGATCCGCGGTTGGCAGAAGTGCTGTTCCGCTACCGGGCACGCAACTGGCCGGACACGTTGAGCATGGCCGAGCACGAACGTTGGAATGCGTATCGCCGCCATAGGCTGATCGAGGACAGCGGCTTGTCGGAATTCACGCTCGACGCTTTCAACGCCGAGATAGCGGTTTTACGCGCCGCCCACATCGAGGATGGCAAAAAGCGAGAACTGCTCGACCGCCTGGCGGCCTGGGGCGAAAACATCGGAACGGACCTGCGATGACGGCGTATTTCAGCGACAAGACCTTCAAATTCCTGCGCGCGCTCGCCAGGCACAACAACCGCGAGTGGTTCCATGCGCACAAGGACGATTACGAGACCCATCTGCGCGGTCCCTTCCTGCGTCTGCTGACCGATCTGCAGCCCGCATTGAAGGAGGTCAGCGAGCATTTCCGCTCCGATCCGCGGCCCAGCAACGGTTCGTTGTTCCGCATCTACCGTGATACTCGTTTCGCGAACGACAAAGCGCCCTACAAATCCTGGCAAGGCGCGCGGCTGTACCACGAACGGCGCAAGCAGGTAGCGGCGCCTTCGTTCTATCTGCACGTGGAACCGGGCGAGTGCTTCATCGGCGCGGGCTTGTGGCATCCGGAGCCGGAGACGCAGCGGCGCATCCGCCAGTTCATCTTCGAGAACCCGGGCGGCTGGAAAGCCGCCGCCCATGCGCCGGCTTTCGCGCGGCGTTACGATTTCGAATCCGACGAGATGCTGGTGCGCCCGCCGCGCGGCTTTTCGGCCGATTTCGAGTTCATCGACGATCTCAAGCACAAGAATTTCGTCGCCGTGCGCGCCATCGAAGACAGCACGATGCTGGGTCCGAAGCTGCGCCAGACCTTGGAAAAGGACCTGGCTGGGTTGGCGCCGTTCGTGGACTATCTTTGCGCAGCGCTGGATCTGGAGTTCTGAACATGCCTGCCGCGAACCGGAGTTCCGCGATGAAGAAATGGCTTTGGGTGGCTGTCGCGCTGCTGATCGCGCTGGTCGCCTATGTCGGCGCCGGACCCTATCTCACGGTGCGCGCGATCCGATCCGCCGTGGAAAGGCAGGATGCCGCCGCGCTCTCCAAGCAGGTCGATTTCCCCGCGTTGCGCGCCAGCTTGAAAGCGCAGCTGACCGATCGCCTGGTGCGCGAGGCCGGACCGGACATCCAGTCGAGCGCGCTGGGCGCGATCGGATTGTCCATCGCCGGCGGAGTGGTCGGCGGTGTCGTCGAAGCCATGGTCACCCCGACCGGCTTGGGCGCGATGATGGAAGGGCGGAAAGTGTGGAAACGCGTCGGCGACGGTTTTTCATCCGCGCCTGCGCCCGCACCGCAGGCTGCGGATGGGGAAACGCCGGCACCCGCCGCACCCCGGCCCTTCGATGGCGCCAAATACCGCTACGAATCGCTTTCGCGCTTCACCGCTACCGTGCAGGACGATTCGGGGCGGCCTATCCAATTCGTAATGACCCGCGACGGCCTCCGCTGGAAGCTGTCGGACATCCGCTTGCCTTTGTAGCGCCGGCTTTTGTGGGAGCGGCTTTTGTGGGAGCGGCTTCAGCCGCGAGCTCTTTTCCTCTGTATGTCATCCCGAGCGCAGCGAGAGATCTGCTTCACGGGTAAGCAGATCCCTCGCTACGCTCGGGATGACAGCATTAGAGTGCATCAGCTGTTCGCGACACCATGCGGCACATGTCCCGCCGCCACATGCTGCCGCGCCGAATCGATGTTGTGCAGCGAATCGTCGAAGAATATGTCGGCGCCGAAGGCCTCGAGGAACGGCCCCTTGTCGCGCCCGCCCAGGAACAACGCCTCGTCTAACCGCACTTCCCATGCGCGCAGCGTGCGGATCACGCGCTCGTGCGCGGGCGCGGAGCGTGCGGTAACCAGCGCAGTGCGGATCGGCGCATCGTCTCCGGTAGGAAATGCGGCCTGCAAACGGTGCAACGAATCGAGAAACCCGCGGAACGGCCCGCCCGGCAGAGGCTCGTGCGCGTTCTCGCGCTCGTAGCGACCGAAAGCCTCCACGCCCTGCTCGCGCGAGTAGCGCTCGCCCTGATCGCCGAAGATCACCGCATCGCCGTCGAAGGCGATCCGCAGCTGGTCGCTGCGCTGTTGCGCAGCCTTGGCGGGCAGGATGGTCGCCGCCGCCACGCCGTTCTCTAGCGCGCGCCTCACCGAGTCCGGGTTTGCGGACAAGAACAGTTGCGCACCGAACGGTTTGATATAAGGCCAGGTCGGCGCACCGGAAGTGAAAGTGGCGCGCACGATCCCGAGATTGTGGTGCTGGATGGAATTGAAAATGCGCAGGCCCGTATCGGACGAATTGCGCGACAAAAGGATCACCTCGACATGCGGCGCCTCGGTCGGCGCACCGTCGTTCAGCGCCAGCAGTTTGCGCACAAGCGGAAAAGCGATACCGGGCTCCAGGATGTCGTCTTCGCGGCTGCGCTGGTGATCGGCATAGGCCTGGATCCCATCGCGCTCGAACAGGCCGTGGCTGTCTTCCAGGTCGAACAGCGCTCTGGCGGTGATCGCGACGACGAGCGGAGGATTGGAGGCGGTTTCGCTCATGCTGCTTATTCTGCACACATGGCGTCTCACCGCCAGCGACGAAGGCCCCTCTCGGCTGTCATCCCGAGCGAAGCGAGGGATCTGCTTGTTCCGGCAGCAGATCCCTCGCTTCGCTCGGGATGACAGGCAAGGGAAGAGCTCGCGGCTGAAGCCGCTCCCACAACAGCACAAACGATTCGCTTAGACGACGAACTGTTCGCTCAGGATCCGTTCTTCGAGGTTGTGCTCGGGATCGAACAGCAACGTCACCGTGCGATCGCGCGACTCGCGGATCGTCACTTCGACCACGTCGCGGACCTCGTGCGAATCGGCCGTGGCGCTGACCGGACGCTTGTAATGATCGAGGATCCGAAAACGCACTTCCGTGTCGGCTTTCAGCAGCGCGCCGCGCCAGCGCCGCGGCCGGAAAGGCGCGATCGGCGTCAATGCGATCACGCTCGAACCCAGCGGCAGGATCGGCCCGTGAGCGGAATAGTTGTAGGCGGTGCTGCCGGCGGGCGTGGCCACCATCACGCCATCGCAGACCAGTTCGTCGAGTCGGGTTTGGCCGTTCAAATCGATCCGCACCTGCGCGGCCTGCCGCGTCTGCCGCAGCAGCGAGACTTCGTTGTACGCCAGCGAACCCACCGACGCGCCCGATTCGGTGGAAGCGACCATTTCCAACGGCCGCAATACCGCGGGTTCGGCCTGGGCGATGCGTTCCAACAGCGTCGGCCCGGTCTCGGCGCCGTCTTCGGGATAGTGGTTCATCAGGAAGCCGACCGTACCCAGCTTCATGCCGTACACCGGCTTGCCCAGGCTGCCGTGCTTGTGCAAGGTCTGCAGCATGAAACCGTCGCCGCCCAGCGCGCAGATCACGTCGGCATCGGCCGGCTCCACCTGCCCGTAGCGCGCGACGAGTTGCGCGAGCGCGCCTTGCGCGCCCTCGGTGGGGCTGGACAGGAAAGCGATGCGAGGCGTCTGTGTCATGGGCGACCTCATCCGGTGAGCGTCCAGCTTAACGCAAGCCGGTCCTTTGTAGAGTCGAGCTTGCTCGACTGCTCTTGCCTGTGAGAAGAGCAGTCGAGCAAGCTCGACTTTACGAAGCCCGCGCGACCTGGCTATCCGCGCGAAGCGAGCTGCGACAAACGCTGCACGGCCACCGACGCGGTCGGATAGTCCAGCGACTTCTGCGTAGCCAGCTCGTTGAGCATCGCCAGCGTGAAGCGCAGCGATGCATCGTCGCGTTCGAGCCACTGCTTGACCTTGCCGTCGGCATCGCCGCCCGGCATCGCCAGCACCTGTCCGACCAGGATCCGCTGCTGGGTAGCCAACTCATCGCGCAGCACGCCGCGGGCGACGGCATGCCAACGGCCGTCCACTACCAGTTTGTCGATCTGCTCCTCCAGCCACGGCACACGCAACGCCTCGCCCAGGCGGAAATGAACTTTGGCCACGTCGATCGGCTTCAGCTTGCGCTCGCGCGCGACCTCGATGATGTCGCAGCACGGCTCCAGATACGGCAGCGCCGCCAATTGCCCGCCGAGTTCGGCCGGCACGCCCTTCTCCGCCCAGTCCTTCAGGCTGGCCTCATAACCGGGCCGCTGCGAATCGGGCAGGATGTTCTCGCCGGCGCGGATGTTCCTGTAGCCGTCGTGGTAGCGCGATACCGCCGTGGCGATGTCCGGGATCGCGCCCGGCCGCGCCAGCAACCAACGCGTGAACGAGCGTTGCAGCGTCCAAATCGTCTGCAGCGCATCGATCTGGGTCGACTCGGCCACCTTGCCGTCGAGCGCGTCGATCTGCGCCCACAGTTCGCGCGCTTCCAGCGCTTCGCGGGTGATCGTGAAGGCCTTCGCGACTTCGCCCGGCGTGCGTCCGCTGTCTTCCTGCATGCGGAGCAGGAAGGTCGCGCCCATGCGGTTGATCGTGGAGTTGGTGACCGCGGTGGCGATGATCTCGCGCTTCAGGCGGTGCTGTTCCATCGCCTTGGCGTATTTCTGCTGCAGCGGCTCCGGGAAATAGCGCACCAGTTCCTTGGAAAGATAAGGATCCTCCGGCACGTCCGATTCGAGCAGTTGCTGGAAAGCGACCAGCTTGGCGTACGAGAGCAGCACCGACAGTTCCGGACGCGTCAAACCGACCCCGCGCGCTTTGCGCTCGGCGATCTCCGCGTCGGACGGGAGGTACTCGATCTGGCGATCGAGCAGGCCCTGCGACTCCAGCGTGCGGATGAAATGCTGCTTGGAACCGAGCCTAGTCAGGCTCATCCGCTCCATCAGGCTGATCGCTTGGTTCTGGCGGTAGTTGTCGTTGAGGACCAGGCCGGCGACCTCATCGGTCATCGACGCCAGCAGCTTGTTGCGATCTTCGACCTTGAGCTTCTTGGCCTGCACCTGCCCGTTGAGCAGGATCTTGATGTTGACCTCGTGGTCGGAGGTGTCCACGCCGGCCGAGTTGTCGATGAAATCGGTATTGAGCAGCACGCCGTGCAATGCGGCCTCGATGCGGCCGAGCTGGGTCAGACCCAGGTTGCCGCCCTCGCCCACCACTTTGCACCGCAAATCGTTGCCGTTGACGCGCAACGCATTGTTCGCGCGATCGCCGACGTCGGCGTGCGTTTCGCTGCTGGCTTTGACATAGGTGCCTATGCCGCCGTTCCACAACAGGTCGACCGGCGCTTTCAGGATCGCGCTGAGCAGTTCGACCGGGCTCATCGCGGCGATGCCGCTATCGATGCCCAGCGCTGCTTTGATTTCCGGCGACAGAGAAATCGATTTGGCGCTGCGCGGATACACGCCGCCGCCCTTGCTGATCAGCTTCTTGTCGTAGTCGTCCCAGCTCGAACGCGGCAGCTTGAACATGCGCTGGCGTTCCTTGAACGTCGTCGCCGCATCGGGATTGGGATCCAGGAAGATGTGGCGATGATCGAACGCGGCGAGCAGGCGGATGTGCTTGGACAGCAGCATTCCGTTGCCGAACACGTCGCCGGACATGTCGCCGATGCCGACCACGGTGAAGTCCTGCTTCTGGCTGTCCCGGCCCATGGCGCGGAAATGGCGCTTGACCGACTCCCATGCGCCTTTGGCGGTGATGCCCATGGCTTTATGGTCGTAGCCGACCGAACCGCCGGATGCGAAGGCATCGTCGAGCCAGAAACCGTGTTCGCGGGCGATGCCGTTGGCGATGTCCGAGAACGTGGCCGTGCCCTTGTCGGCCGCGACGACCAGATACGGATCGTCGCCGTCGTGACGCACCACGTCCTTGGGCGGAACGATCTTGCCGTCCGGCGCGATGTTGTCAGTGATCTCGAGCAGGCCGTTGATGAACAACTTGTAACAGGCGATGCCCTCGGCCAGCACCGCATCGCGGTCGCCGCCTGCCGGCGGACGCTTGGCGAAAAAGCCGCCCTTGGAACCGACCGGCACGATCACCGTGTTCTTCACCATCTGCGCCTTGACCAGGCCCAGCACCTCGGTGCGGAAGTCTTCGCGCCGGTCGGACCAGCGCAGGCCGCCGCGCGCCACCGGACCGAAGCGCAGGTGCACGCCTTCCACGCGTGCGCCGTACACGAAGATTTCGCGGTAAGGACGCGGCTTGGGCAGGTCCGGCACCTTGGCCGAATCGAACTTGTAGCTGATGCAGTCGCCGGGTTTGCCGTCGTGCTTCTGGTAATAGCTGGTGCGCAGCGTGGCATCGATCACGCCGATGAAACTGCGCAGGATGCGGTCCTCGTCCAGGCTCGCGACGCGGTCGAGCAACCCCTTGAGCGCGGCGCGCGTGTTCTCGTACTGCGCGTTGCGATCACCGCTGCGCGCTTCGAGCACCGGCGCCAGCGCGGCCTGCGCCGCTTCGTCCTGGCCGATCAGGCTCTGCAATTGCTTGCTGAAGCGCTCCACGCCCTGTTTGATCTCGGCCTTGCTTTCATGGCCGGTGCAGGGGTCGAACTTCGCTTCGAAAAGTTCCACAAGCAGGCGCGCCAACAGCGGATAGCGGGCGAAGGTGGCTTCGACGTAGCTCTGCGAGAACGGCACGCCGACCTGCAACAGGTACTTGCAGTAACCGCGCAGCATCGCCACCTGTCGCCAGGTGAGGCCCGCGGCCAGCACCAGACGGTTGAAACCGTCGTTCTCGGCGGCGCCGCGCCATATCTGGGCGAAGGCTTCCTCGAAATTCTCGTCGATGCTGTCGATGTCGAAATCTTCGCGCACGCCTTCGACTTCGAAATCCTGGATGTAGACGACCTGGTCGTCGATCTCCATCCGGTACGGATGCTCGGAGATCACGCGCAGGCCCATGTTCTCCATCATCGGCAGCGCATCGGATAGCGGGATGTCGTCGTTATAGCGATACAGCTTGAAGCGCAGGCTGCCCTGGTTGCGGCGATACACGCGCTGCAGGCTCAAACGCAGATCGTCCGGGCCGGTGAGCGCGGACAGATGTTCGGCGTCGCTGGCGGCGACCGCAGGCGTGACCTCTTCGATGTAGCCGGCCGGCAGCGCACGGCCGTAGCGATTGGCCAGTTTCAGGCCGCGTTCCTCGCCGTGGCGCACGACCAGCTGGTCTCGCAGCTCGTCCTGCCAGTTGCGCACGATCTGGGTGAGGCGCGTTTCCAACTCGGCCGCATCGATTTCGATCGCCTCGCCCGACTTCGGCCGGATGATCAAGTGCAGTTGCGCCAGCGGCGACTCGCCAAGCACCACGCTGGTATCGACCTGCTCGCCGTGCAGCGCGCGGCGCAGCATTTTTTCGATGCGCAGCCGCACGTCGGTATTGAAACGGTCGCGCGGAATATAGACGAGCACCGAGAAGAAGCGGCCGTAGCGGTCGCGGCGCAGGAACAATTTGCTGCGCACGCGCTCTTGCAGGCCGAGGATGCCGATGCCGGTGCGGAACAGTTCTTCCTCGTTGGACTGGAACAGCTCGTCGCGCGGCAGCGTTTCGAGAATGTGCTTGAGCGCCTTGCCGCTATGGCTGTTGGGGCGCAAACCGGATTCGCGCATCACGTGTTCGTAGCGCTCGCGAACCAGCGGAATTTCCCATGGGCGGCGGTTGTAGGCGCTCGACGTGTACAAACCCAGGAAACGTTGTTCGGCGACGGGGCGGCCCTTGTCGTCGAACTCGAGCACGCCGATGTAGTCCATATAGCCCGGACGGTGCACCGAGGAACGCGCATTGGTCTTGGTCAGGATCAGCGCGTCGACCGAACCCGACTGTGGCATGTAGTGCGCAGCCAGCGACTTGAGCAGGCGCGGCTTGCCCAGATCCTTGCCGTGCAGCAGGCCCAGGCCGGAACCTTCGACCACCGCCAGCACATCGTCGCTGCCCTTCTTCTTGACCTGGTATTCGCGGTAGCCGAAGAAAGTGAAGTGGTTGTCGGCCGCCCAACGCAGGAATTCCTGCGCTTCCTTGCGGCCCGCGTCCGAGACCGGCATGCGGCGCGTGCTGAGGCCGTCGGCCACTTGCTGCATTTTCTGCCGCATCGCATCCCAGTCGTCCACGATCGAGCGCACGTCGGCGAGCACGTCGCGGATCTTGGTTTCGATGGCCGGAATCGCTGCGGCCTGCTGCCGGTCGATTTCCAGATGCATCAGCGATTCGGGCTTGCCCTCGCCGACCGCGGTCAGCTTGCCGCCCTTGTCGCGCGCGATCTGCACCACCGGATGGCCCAGCACATGCACGCCGATGCCCAGTTCGGCCAGCGCCATCGTCACCGAATCGACCAGGAACGGCATGTCGTCGTTGACGATCTGCAGCACGGTATGCGGCGATTCCCAGCCGTGCTCCTTCATATTGGAATTGAACAGCCGCACTTCCGGCTTGCCGGGTTTGCGGGTGCGCGCGAAATCGAGGAAGTCGTTGGCCAGCGCGGCCCAGCCGGCCGGGCTGTGCAAAGGCAACTCGTCGGCGGTCATCCGGTAATAGAAGGCGCTGGCGAAGGCGCTGGCGTCTTCCTGGCGAGCCTTGCCGGCCAGCTTGCGGATCGCTTCGAAAATGGGCTGCAGCAGGCTCGCACCTGCCTTGTCGTGCGGGGCGGCCGGTTTGCGGGCCACGGCGACGGAAACGAATGCTTTCTTGCTGGTCTTGCTGCTCATGGGAACTGTCGTCCGATGGGAAAAGGCGCGCGTGCGGCGCGCCGTCGTTCACGCCGCTGCGGTCAGCGTAGGCCGGTTTCGTGACGGGCGATGACCAGTCGCTGGATCTCGCTCGTACCTTCGTAGATTTCGGTGATCTTGGCATCGCGGAAATAGCGCTCCAGCGGCATCTCCTTCGAATAGCCCATGCCGCCGTGGATCTGCACGGCCTGGTGGCTGATCCACATCGCCGCCTCGGACGCGGTCAGCTTGGCGACCGCGGCCTCGGTGGTGAAACGTTTGCCTTGCCCCTTGAGCCAGGCCGCGCGCAGCGTCAACAGCAGCGACGCGTCCAGCTTGCACTTCATATCGGCGATCTTGGCCTGGGTCATCTGGAACGCACCGATCGGTTGGCCGAACGCCTGGCGCTCGCGCACATAAGCCAACGTGGCCTCGTATGCGGCGCGGCCGATGCCGATCGCCTGCGAGGCGATGCCGATGCGGCCGGCGTCGAGCACGCCCATCGCGATCTTGAAGCCGTGGCCTTCCTCGCCGAGCAATTCGTCGGGCCGCACCACGTAATCGGTGAACTCGATTTCGCAGGTGGCCGAGGCGCGGATGCCGAGCTTGGGCTCGGTCTTGCCGCGGTGGAAACCGTCGCGCGTGGTGTCGATCAGGAAAGCGCTGATGCCGCGCGCCGCCTTGGTCGGGTCGGTCATCGCGAACAGCACAATGTATTTGGCGACCGGGCCCGAGGTGATCCAGCTCTTCTTGCCGTTGACGACGAAACTGCCGTCGGCCTGTTTGACGGCGCGGCAGCGCATCGCGGTGGCATCGGAGCCCGACTGCGGCTCGGTCAGCGCGAACGCGCCGATCTCGGCGCCCTCGGCGATGGCGCGCACGTATTTTTGCTTCTGCGCCTCGGTGCCGTTGGTCAGGATGCCGTTGCAGAACAGGGAATTGTTGACCGACATGATGGTGGAGTGCGCCGCGTCGGCGGCCGCGATCTCGACCATGGCCAGCACATAGGCCACCGGATCCATGCCCGCGCCGCCGTATTCGGCCGGCACCTCGATGCCCATCAGCCCGTTCTCGCCCAGCAGGCGGATATTGTCGAGCGGGAACTCGCCGGATTTGTCGAAATGCTCGGCGCTAGGGGCGATCTTTTCCTGCGCGATGCGCCGCGCCACGTCCTGGATCAACAACTGCTCTTCGGTGAACCCAAAATCCACGTCGCGCACTCCGCAATCGGTCGAATTGCGAATTGTAGCCGCCGCCTCGCGATAACCCCACCTCCGCAATGCCCGGCTTGACCTGCGGACCCTTCGGGCGGACAATTATCTTTATATCGCGATGGGAAGATATTTATGGATCTGGAAGGCTGGTCGAGCCGCCTGAAAACGTTCGCGGACGCCACACGCGTGCGCTTGCTGGCCTTGCTCGAAGGCGAAGAACTGACCGTCGCCGAACTGTCCGCCATCACCCGCCTGGCCCAGCCTCGCGTGTCGACCCATCTGGCCAAACTGAAAGAGGCCGGCCTGGTCCGCGATCGCCGCGCCGGCGTGTCGGCTTATTACCGTTTCGACGACGCCACGCTCGACCCGGCGCAGCGCGCTTTGTGGCAGAGCATCCGCGACGGCAGCGACGACCCGCTGCTGCGCCAGGACGCCGAACGCGTGCCGGCAGTACTGGCCACGCGCGCCGCCGACCAGAACTGGGCCGATTCGGTCGCCGGCGATATGGAGCGGCACTATTCGCCGGGCCGCACCTGGGAGGCGCTGGCGCGTGGCGCCCTGCCCCTGCTCGAGACCGGCAACGTGCTCGACATCGCCTCGGGCGATGGCGTGTTGGCCGAATTGCTCGCGCCGCATGCCAGGCGCTACGTGTGCGTGGACAGCAGCCCGCGCGTGGTGGCCGCCGCCGCGGAACGCCTGCGTCCGTTCAAGAACGTCGAAGTGCGCGGCGGCGATATGCATGCCCTGCCCTTCGCGGCCGGCGAATTCGATCTGGTGGTGCTGATGCACGCCCTGACCTACGCCGCCAAGCCGGCCCAGGCGGTGGCCGAAGCGGCACGCGTGTTACGCAAAGGCGGTCGCCTGCTGTTGTCGAGCCTGGCCAAACACGAGCACAAAGCCGCGGTCGAGCTGTACGGCCACGTCAATCTGGGTTTCAGCGAAAAGGAACTGCGCAAGTTCGCCGAAAAGGCCGGGCTGGAGGTGCAGAACGCAGAAACCATCACCCGCGAAAAGCGTCCGCCGCATTTCGAAGTGATCTCGATGATCGCCAGAAAGCCATAGTCGCCGTCTTTCTTGTGGGAGCGGCTTCAGCCGCGAGCTTTTTCCAGCTGCGACGAAAACAGAGCTCGCGGCTGAAGCCGCTCCCACAAGAAGCAACTGCACCACGGAGACATATCATGAAAACCCTCCCCTGGTTGAACCCCCACCGCGTCGCCAAGCTCGAAAGCGCGCTGGCCGAACGCATCCTGATCATCGATGGCGCCATGGGCACCATGATCCAGCGCCACGACCTGCAGGAAGCCGATTACCGCGGCGAACGTTTCGTCGGCGGCTTCGATAGCGCTCATGCGCACGGCGAACAGTGCGGCCACGACCTCAAGGGCAATAACGACCTGCTGCTGCTCAGCAAGCCCGAGGTGATCGCCGGCGTGCACACCGAATATCTGCAGGCCGGCGCCGATCTGATCGAAACCAATACTTTCAACGCCACGGCGATCAGCCAGGCCGATTACCACCTCGAGCATCTGGTATACGAGTTGAACAAGGAAGGCGCGCGCGTCGCACGCGCCTGTTGCGATGCGATCGAGACCACGACGCCGGATAAGCCGCGCTTCGTGATCGGCGTGCTAGGCCCGACCAGCCGCACCGCATCGATCAGCCCCGACGTCAACGACCCCGGTTTCCGCAACACCAGTTTCGACGAATTACGCGGCACCTACCGCGAAGCCGTCGAAGGCCTGATCGACGGCGGCGCCGACCTGATCATGGTCGAGACCATTTTCGATACGCTCAACGCGAAGGCGGCGCTGTTCGCGATCGAGGAAGTGTTCGACGCGCGCGGCGGCCGGCTGCCGGTGATGATCTCAGGCACGATCACCGACGCCTCGGGCCGCACCTTGTCGGGCCAGACGGCCGAAGCGTTCTACGCGTCGGTATCGCACGGCCGGCCCTTGTCGGTCGGCCTGAACTGCGCGCTCGGCGCCAGCGACTTGCGTCCGCATGTGGAAACATTGGCCAATATCGTCGACGGCTACGTCAGCGCGCATCCGAATGCCGGCTTGCCCAATGCGTTCGGCGAGTACGACGAGACGCCGGAAGAGATGGCGGCCACGCTGAAGGAATTCGCGGAGTCTGGCTTGCTCAACTTCGTCGGCGGCTGCTGCGGCACCACGCCGGCGCACATCCAGGCGCTCGCCGAGGCCGTGCGCGGCCTCGCACCGCGGCGCCTGCCCTCGCAAACGGAACTTTCCGAAGCCGCATGAGCACTTCTCCACGCTACACGCGGCTTTCGGGCTTGGAACCCCTGGTCATCACGCCCGAGCTGCTGTTCGTCAACGTCGGCGAGCGCACCAACGTCACCGGCAGCGCGCAGTTCCGCAAATTGATCAAGGAAGAACGCTACGAGGAGGCTGTGGAAGTCGCGCGCCAGCAGGTGGCCAACGGCGCTCAGATCCTCGACGTCAACATGGACGAGGGCCTGATCGATTCCGAAAAAGCGATGGCGCGCTACCTGACGCTGATCGCGTCCGAGCCCGATATCGCGCGCATCCCGGTGATGGTGGATTCGTCCAAATGGAGCGTCATCGAATCGGGCCTGAAATGCCTGCAGGGCAAAGGGGTGGTCAATTCGATATCGCTCAAGGAAGGCGAAGAGGCTTTCATCGAGCACGCGCGCATGGTATTGCGCTACGGCGCCGCAACCGTGGTGATGGCCTTCGACGAACAAGGCCAGGCCGACACCTGCGAGCGCAAGGTCGAGATCTGCACGCGGGCCTACAAGATACTGACCGAACAGGTCGGCTTCCCGCCCGAAGACATCATCTTCGACCCGAACATCTTCGCCGTCGCCACCGGCATGGAAGAACACAACAACTACGCGGTGGATTTCATCGAAGCCACCCGCATCATCCGGAAGACTTTGCCGCACTGCCATATCTCCGGCGGCGTTTCCAATGTCTCGTTCTCGTTCCGCGGCAACGAGACCGTGCGCCAGGCGATCCATTCGGTGTTCCTGTACCACGCGATCAAAGCCGGCATGGACATGGGCATCGTCAATGCCGGCGCCATGCCGATCTACGACGATCTCGACGCCGAGCTGCGCGAACACGTCGAGGACGTGATCCTCAACCGGCGCACGGATTCGACCGAACGGCTGCTGGAAATCGCCGAGCGTTACAAAGGCAAGAAGGGCGAAGTCCGCGGCGAAGACCTGGCCTGGCGCGAAAGAGGCGTGCGCGAACGACTGAGCCATGCGCTCGTGCACGGCATCGACCAGTACGTCGAAACCGATACCGAGGAAGCGCGGCAATTGAGCGAGCGTCCGCTCGACGTGATCGAAGGCCCGCTGATGGACGGCATGAACGTGGTCGGCGACCTGTTCGGCGCCGGCAAGATGTTCCTGCCGCAGGTGGTCAAGTCCGCACGGGTGATGAAAAAAGCGGTGGCCTATCTGCTGCCCTTCATCGAAGCCGAGAAACTGCGCACCGGCGACGTCGGCAAGTCCAACGGCAAGATCATCATGGCCACGGTGAAGGGAGACGTGCATGACATCGGCAAGAACATCGTCGGCGTGGTGCTGGCCTGCAACAACTTCGACGTGGTCGACCTGGGCGTGATGGTCCCGACCCAGGTGATCCTGGACCGCGCCAAGGCCGAAAACGCGGACCTGATCGGCCTGTCCGGCCTGATCACGCCGTCGCTGGAGGAAATGAGCCACGTCGCCCGCGAAATGCAGCGCCAGGGCTTCGAGATGCCGCTGTTGATCGGCGGCGCCACCACCTCGCGCGCGCACACGGCGCTCAAGATCGACCCGCATTACAAATCGCCGACCGTCTGGGTGAAGGACGCTTCGCGCGCGGTCGGCGTCGCGCAATCGTTGATCTCCAAGGATCTGCGCGCCAATTTCGTCGCCGCCAACGACGCCGATTACGCCGAAATCCGCGAACGCCACCGCAACCGCGGCGACGCCAAGCGGCTGGTATCGCTGGACAAGGCGCGCGGGCAGAAATTCGACGGCGGCTGGGACAGCTACGACCCGCCCGCGCCGAACAAGACCGGCGTGACCGTCTTCGACGACTATCCGTTGGCCGACCTGACCGGCGTCATCGACTGGACGCCGTTCTTCCAAGCCTGGGGATTGGCCGGCAAGTATCCGGCGATCCTCACCGACGAGGTAGTCGGCAAGCAGGCCACCGAGCTGTTCCGCGATGCGCGCGCGATGCTGGACAAGATCGTCGCCGAGAAATGGCTGACCGCGAAGGCGGTGTGCGGGCTGTGGCCGGCGAACAGCGTGGGCGACGACGTGGAAGTCGCTTTTGCGGGAGGGGCTTCAGCCCCGACTGGACCTGTCGGGGCTGAAGCCCCTCGCACAAAAACTAAAACGCTTCATTTCCTGCGGCAGCAAGTCGACAAGCCAGTGGACCGCCCCGATTTCTGCCTGGCCGACTTCATCGCACCGAAGGAGTCCGGCAAGCAGGACTGGATCGGCGCGTTCGCCGTGACGGCCGGCATCGGCATCGAACCGCATGTCGCGCGCTTCGAGGCCGACCACGACGACTACAACGCGATCCTGCTCAAAGCGCTGGCCGATCGCCTGGCCGAGGCGCTGGCCGAACGCCTGCATCAGCGCGTGCGCAAGGAATATTGGGGCTACGACGCGGACGAAACGCTCGATAACGAAGCGCTGATCGCCGAGCAATACCGCGGCATCCGCCCCGCCCCCGGCTATCCCGCCTGCCCGGAACACAGCGAGAAAGGCACGCTGTTCGCGATGCTCGACGCCGGCAGCAATGCCGGCATGACGTTGACCGAAAGCTTCGCGATGCTGCCGACGGCGGCCGTGTCCGGCTATTACTTCAGCCACCCGCAGAGCCAGTATTTCGTGGTCGGTCGCGTGTCGAAGGAGCAGGCCGCGGAGTACGCGCGACGCAAAGGCGTGAGTCTGGCCCAAGCCGAACGTTGGCTGGCCTCGAACTTGGATTACGATCCGGAATAGCCTTCGCCGGATCGCGCCGTGACCCTCGACCAAGCTTCGCGACAACGCAGCGACAACTACCTGCCGCTGCGCCATCTGGCGGCGCTGATGGTGATCTACGGCCATAGCTATGCGTTGAGCCGGCACGCACCCGGCGAGGCGGATGTGTTCGCGAAGCTGATGCCGGGTTTCTATGCCGGCAATCTGGCGGTCTATTTGTTCTTCGCGATCAGCGGCTATCTGGTGACGCTGAGCTTGCTGCGGCATCCGGGATTGTGGCGTTATGCGCGCAATCGCTTCCTGCGCGTGTATCCGGCTTATCTGGTCTGCCTGTTGGTCTGCGTGTTCGCGATCGGCCTGCTGTTCACTACCCTGCCCGTCGCCGAATATTTGCGGGCGGAAGAAACCTGGCGCTACCTCAGCCGCAACCTGCAGCCGGTCACGCTGGCCTGGACGCTGCCGGGCGTGTTCGAAGGCAACCCGTATCCGAAAGTGGTGAACGGCACGTTGTGGTCGTTGAGTTTGGAAGTGCGTTGGTACTTCTATCTGGGCTTGCTGGCCGCATTGACGATCGTGAGGCGGCGCTGGGCATTCACCCTGGTGGCGGCCGCGCTCGTGTCGTTCGGCGCATGGGAATGGTGGAGCGGAAAACCGGACGTCAACGAGTATCGCGCGTTGTCGCAGACCTACCTAATCGCCGCCCTGTGTGCGCATTGGCGCGATCGCATCCCGGTGTCGCATTGGCTGATGGCCGGTTTCGCGTTGGCGGCTGCGCTGACGCACGGTACGCACGGGTTCGGCCCGGCGGTCGTGCTGGCGGCGATTTATTTCACGTTGTGGGCGGCCTATCGGTTGTCCGCGCTGCGCTGGCCCGGCGACCACGATTATTCATACGGGCTGTTCCTGTACGGGTTTCCGGTGCAGCAGTCGCTGGTCGCGCTGTTCCCCTCGCTGACGCCGCTGCAGCTATTGCCGAGTTCGGCCTGCTGCGCCTTGCTGCTGGCGATGCTGTCGTGGCATCTGGTGGAACGGCCGGCGTTGCGTCGCTACAAGCCTTCGGTTCTTGTGGGAGCGGCTTCAGCCGCGAGCTCTTAAATTCGCCGGCGAACATCAAAAGCTCGCGGCTGAAGCCGCTCCCACGAAAGGCACTGCTGACATAGCTCCCGCAACAAAGCTCAGTGGAGCCTAGTTCGCTCGGATGCTTTTGGTTTTCTATAATCGTGCGGGAAAAGCAGTCGAGCAAGCTCGACTCTACAAAAGCGGGGTCACCAGACGAGGTCGTCGGGCACCTGGTATTGCGGATCGGCGTAAGGATCGTCTTCGGCCGGCGCGTTCGGGTCCACTTTCAAGGCCACCGCCGGCGCGAAGATCGCTTCGGCTTCGGCCAGCACGGCCGCGGTCACCAGCAGGTAACGGCCGTCCATCTGCACCACGCCCAACTCGCCGGCGTTGAGCGATTTCAGTTGTTCGGCGTTGACGTAGACGCGCTTGATCTTGCCGCCGTAGTCGAAATGGCGCGCTATCTCCGCCGCGGGATCGTTGAGCGCTTTGTCTTTGAGCAGTTCGACCAATTTTGCCTTGGCTTCGCGACGCTTGCGCGCTTCTTCCTGGCGCAGCCGTTCGGCTTCGATGCGCTCGTCCTTTTCCTTCTGCGCGCGGATCGCGTATGCCTTGGCCAGATCGATTTCTTCCTGCGACCGCGGCTTGCCGCCGTGCCGCGGCTTGCCGGGCTGCGGTTTGTGCTGGCCGGGTCCACGCGCATCGGTCCTGTTTTTCTGCTCCGGCCGGCCCTGGTTGGGCGCATGCGGCCGTGGCTTGTTTGGGTGCGGCTTGCGAGCGCCGTCCGCGCGCTTGGCCTGTTCGGGCCGCGCAGGCTTATCGGGCTTGGGCGCGGGCTTGAAGCCCAGGCCGAGCAATTGGTCGCGGAGGGAGTCGCTCATGGCATCGATTCTATTCGTCGTGCGTGCCGCGGGCTACGGCAAGGCGCAGCCCACCGCTTCAATAGTGCGGAGGCGGCGGTTCTTCGGCAGGATCGGCGAAGAACTCGCCGCGCGCCTGCTTCAGCTCGCCGAGTGCGCGGCGCAGCAGTTCGGCATTGCGTGCGGTCTCCACGCGCGATGCCGCCAGCGCATCGCTCAGCTCGGCCAAGGCCTGCTCCTGGAACGCGAGCCGCGTTTCCAGTTCCACCAGGCGCTGCAGCAGTTCGTCGGCCATAGCGTCAGTCCACGCGGATCGAGCGGCCGCGACCGATGCCCCAATAGGCGATGTCCGCCGCTTCGACTTCTTCCGGCTCGTAGAGATTGCGACCGTCGAAGATGACGCGGTCGCGCAGGCGGGCGCGCAGTCGCGCGAAATCGGGGCTGCGGAACTGCTTCCATTCGGTGACCACCACCAACGCGTCGGCGCCTTCCAGCGCCTCGGCGGCCGATGCGCACAACACCAAACCCTCGCGCTGGCCGAAGATGCGTTCGGCTTCGTGCTTGGCTTCCGGATCGTAGGCGCGGACCAGGGCGCCGGCGTCCCACAGCTGCTGCAGCAGGCGCCGGCTGGACGCTTCGCGCATGTCGTCGGTATTGGGTTTGAAGGCCAGGCCCCACACCGCGAACGTACGGCCGCGCACTTCGCCGTCGTAATGGCGCGCGATCAGCTCGAATAGATGGCCCTTTTGGCGATCGTTGACCGACTCGACCGCCTGCAGCAGCACGGCGTCGTGGCCGACCTGCCGCGCGGTACGCGCCAGCGCCTGCACATCCTTGGGGAAGCAGGACCCGCCGTAACCCGCGCCCGGATAGATGAAATGCCAGCCGATGCGCGGGTCGGAGCCGATGCCCTGCCGCACGTGCTCGATGTCGGCGCCGACTTTCTCGGCGATGTTGGCGATCTCGTTCATGAAACTGATCTTGGTCGCCAGCATCGCGTTGGCGGCGTATTTGGTCAGCTCCGCCGAGCGCACATCCATCACCACGAGGCGTTCGTGGTTGCGATTGAAGGGCGCGTAGAGCCGCTTCATTTTCTCGATGGCGTTGGCGCTGGAAGCGCCGATCACGATGCGGTCCGGGCGCATGCAGTCCTTGACCGCATCGCCTTCTTTCAGGAATTCGGGGTTGGAGACCACATCGAACGCGATCTCGGCGCCGCGCGCCTTCAATTCTTCGGCTATGGCCGCACGCACTTTGTCCGCGGTGCCTACCGGCACCGTGGATTTGTTGACGATCACCGCAGGGCGCGCCAGATGCCGGCCGATGGTTTTGGCCACCGCCAGCACATATTTCAGATCGGCGCTGCCGTCTTCGTCCGGCGGGGTGCCGACAGCGATGAAGATCACGTCGCCGTGATCGACGGCCGCCGCCGCGTCGGTGGTGAAATCCAGACGTCCCGCCGCATGGTTGGCCTGCACCATCGGCGCCAATCCCGGCTCGTAGATCGGGATCACGCCGCGCTTGAGGCCGTCCACTTTGGCTGCGTCGATGTCGACGCAGACCACGTCGTGCCCGACTTCCGCCAGGCAAGTGCCGGTGACCAGACCGACGTAGCCCGTGCCGAATATCGTAAGGCGCATTGGAACTCCGAAACTGCGGTTACTGGGTGCGCGCGCCCGGCGGCGATTGGCTAGGCATCTGCCCGGGCTTCACGATGTCCAGCAGCTCCACTTCGAACACCAGCGTCGCATTCGGGCCGATCGGGCCGCCCGGCGTGCCCTGCTCGCCGTAACCCAGCTGGCTCGGGATCCAGAAACGGTATTTGCTGCCGACGGGCATCAATGCGATGCCTTCCTTCCAGCCCGGCACTACCTGCTCCAACTGGAACATCGCCGGTTCGTTGCGGTCGTAGGTGCTGTCGAAAGTCTTGCCGTCGAGCAGCGTGCCCTTGTAGTTGACGCGAACCACGTCGCTGGTCTTGGGCTTGGCGCCCTTGCCCTCGGTGATCACCTGATACTGCAAACCCGACGGCGTGGTCACCACGCCCGGCTTCTTGCCGTTGTCGGCCAGGAATTTCTGGCCCGCTTCCTGGTTGTCCTTGGCCTTCTTCAACATGTCGGCGATCTGCTTGGCCTGCATCCGCTGACCGAAGGCCTCGCTGATTTCGGCGGCTTGCTTGTCGTCCAACAACAGCTTTTCGCCGGCGAGCGAGGTCTTGATGGCCTTGACCATGGTATCGACGTCGATTTCGGCCTTCATCGGCTCGAGCTGGCGCGCCATGGCCATGCCGACCATGTAGCTGACCTGTTCTTTCTCGTTAGCCAGACCCGGGATGGCCTTGCTGCCATCGGCCTTGGCGGCAGCGTCGGCAGGCTTGGCGGCGGCATCGGTCTTGTCCTTGTCTGCCGGTTTGTTGCATGCGGCAACGAACAAGGTGAGCGAAGCCAGGGCGAGCGCGGTGGCGCTGGTACGCAGGCGGGACGTCATCAAACGGTACTCCTCAAATCGGGGAAAGCCGGAAAATCCGGGCGTAGCGAAGCGGTTACTTTGAAAGCGCGGGGCTGAACGACCCGGTTACGGCCGTCCGGTCAGTGCCCGGCGGGCAGGATGGCCATCAGTTCGACATCGAACACCAGGGTGGAGTTCGGGCCGATTTCCGGCGGCTTGCCCTTTGCGCCATAAGCTAGGTTGCCGGGGATCCAAAAGCGGTATTTGGCGCCGGTCGGCATCAGGGTCACGCCCTCGGTCCAGCCGGCGATCACTTGGTTCAGGCCGAATTCGGCGGGCTGCCCGCGGTCGTAGGAGCTGTCGAATACGGTGCCGTCCAGCAGCGTGCCGTGGTAATTCACGCGGACCCGGTCGCTGGGCTTGGGCCGTACGCCCGACCCTTGCCGCAGCACCATGTACTGCAGGCCGGACGGCGTGCTGAACACGCCCTTGACCGTCTTGTTGTTGGCCAGGAAGGCGGCGCCGTCGCTCTCATTCTTGGCGCCGAGCGTGGCCGCCTGGGCCTGCATCTTGGCCTGGATGCGCTGGGTGAAGCCGTCGCGCACCACCGCGGCTTCGGCCTCGGTCAGCAACGGCTTGCCGTCGCCGGTCGCGGCGCGCAGGCCGCGGGTCAGCACGGCCACATCGATCTCGTCCTTGATCGGCGTCAACGAACGACCTACATCGCTGCCCACCAGCAAGCCGACCTTTTCGCGCGATATCGACGGCGGCGGGCCGCTCGGCTTGGGCGCATTGGGCGCGGTGCTGCGCGAGGCGATGCGCTTCATCAGCGTCTCGGCCAGCGGCTTGATTTCGGCTTCGGTCAGCGGCGGCTTGCCGCCGTCGAAGGTATTGCGCACGGCGCGTTCGAATGCGGCCATGTCCATGTCGGGCGCCGCCGGCGCGATCGAGCGCCCGACATCCATGCCGATGGTGTAGCTGACCTTGTCGCGCTCGCTCACCAGCGGCGCTTGCGTCTGCTGGGCTGCCGCGCCAAATGCGATCGCAGCCAATGCCGCCGCGGCCGCGCCGCGCATCCACTCTTTCATTCGGAACTCCTGCCTGCGCCGCCGCCGCGGCGGCGCGAAGCGGGTATTGTCGTGTGCGTCAACGGCTCAGGGCAATCTCGGGCCGGGCTCAGGGTTTGGCGGCCGGGGCCGCGACCTTCAATTCGCGCTCGATCGCCGCGACCAGCGTCTTGTCGTCCGGCACCGTACGGCTGGCGAAACTGCCGACCACCCGCCCGTCGCGGGAGATCAGGTATTTGTGGAAGTTCCACTCCGGCGTGTCGCCGGTGGTCTTGATCAGGTCGCGGTACAACGGCGTGGCGTCGTCGCCTTTCACGTGGACCTTCTCGAACATCGGGAACTTGACGCCGTAAGTCAGCGTGCAGAATTCCTGGATCTGTTTCTCGTCGCCGTATTCCTGATTCTTGAAATCGCCGGACGGGAAACCCAGCACGGCGAAACCTTCCTTCTGGTACTTGGCGTTCAAAGCTTCCAGCGCTTCGAACTGCGGCGCCAGGCCGCATTTGCTGGCGGTATTGACCACCAGCAACACTTTGCCGCCGTACTGCTGCTGCAAATTGACCGGGGTTTTGCCGGTGAGCGGCCGATAGCTGCGGTCCAGCAGGCCTCCCGCCGCCAGGGCCAGACCCGAGACCAGCACTGCCGCGGCAGTGAAAACCCTTATAGAACAATGAATTGCGCTCATCTTCTGCTCCAATAGCCGCCCCGCGCAGTATGCCTTTAGTTGGGTCGCTTGGATATTGACCTGGCCTAATTTGGTGTTATAGTTGACTACAACACCAGTCACCCCCGACCCAGGACGACGGCCATGAACCGCAAGCTGCACAACACGTTCTCCGCACTGTCTGTAGCGACCGTCCTGATGACGGCCGGGTTGATCGCGGCGACGCCCGCGCCTCAAACCGACCCGGTGGCGGTCGAAATGAATACGCCGGTCGTGGAAGTCTTCGCTGCCGACCGAGCGGCCCCGGCCGAACGCATCCGCGCCGCGGAAGCTCGCGCCGAGGCCATCGAACGCGCCGCCCAGGCCCGCGCCAAGAACATCGAACTGCGTGCGCAGGCCCTGGCCAAGGAATTGGAAGGCAGCAAGCAGGATGTCGGCCAGATCCTCGGCCGGGTCGCGGGCTTCACTGCCGAAGTCGCCACGGAAGCCGCACTGAATGCCGCCATCGAAGAATTCGCTTCGGCCGACACGGCCGAGGCCGCCGCACCCCACGTCGCACCGCCAGCGCCGATCCGCAAGCCGCGTCAAAACCGCCGCTCGCTGGCCATGCCCTATTTCTCGTTCGCAACCCGGGGCTAACCCATGACCGCAATCCAATGGAGCGAAGGCGCTCCCATCTATCGCCAGCTGAAGGAGCGCGTCGTGGCCATGTTGCTCGACGGCCTGCTCAAACCCGGCGATCCGCTGCCTTCGGTGCGCCAGGTCGCCGCCGAGTACCAGCTGAACCCGATTACCGTCTCGCGCGCCTATCAAGAGCTCGCGGACGAATCTCTAGTCGAAAAACGTAGGGGATTGGGCATGTACGTCATCGAGGGTGCGTCGGAAAAACTGCTCGCCAGCGAGCGCGAGCGCTTCCTGCGCGAAGAATGGCCGCTGGTGTTGGAACGCATCCAGCGCCTGGGGCTTGCGCCGGATGAATTGTTGAAGGCCAAGGGAGGCGCACGATGAACGCTCCGTCCCTCTACCCCGAAACCGCGAACGTCGTCAGCGCGCGCGGCCTGCGCAAGGCCTACAAGAACAAGCTGGCGCTGGACAACACCGAGTTCAACATCGAAGCCGGCAAGATCGTCGGCCTGATCGGGCCGAACGGCGCCGGCAAGACCACCGCGCTGAAGGCGATGCTGGGCCTGATCCCGTTCGAAGGCGAGCTGAAAGTGCTCGGCCGCGATCCGCGCACGCAACGCGACGAGCTGATGAACGATGTCTGCTTCATCGCCGACGTGGCGGTGCTGCCGCGCTGGATCCGCGTCGGCCAGGCGATCGAATTCGTCGCCGGCGTGCATCCGCGCTTCGACCGCGCCCGCTGCGAACGCTTCCTGGCCAACACCCAACTCAAACCGAACATGCGCGTGCGCGAATTGTCGAAAGGCATGATCGTGCAGCTGCACCTGGCGCTGGTGATGGCCATCGACGCCAAATTGCTGGTGTTGGACGAGCCGACGCTGGGCCTGGACATCCTCTATCGCAAGCAGTTCTACCAGCGCCTGCTGGAGGACTACTTCGACGAGCAGAAGACGATCATCGTCACCACCCACCAGGTGGAGGAAGTCGAGCACATCCTGACCGACGTCATGTTCATCCGCGACGGCAAGATCGTGCTGCAGGCGCCGATGGAAGACGTCGGCGCGCGCTACGTCGAAGTGCTGGTCGGCGCCGACAAGGCCGAAGCGGCCCGCACGCTCAAGCCCATCGACGAACGCGCGCTGCCCTTCGGCAAGACCGTGCTGTTGTACGACGGCGTTCCGCAATCGCAACTCGCGCAATTCGGCGAAACCCGCACGCCGGGCCTGGCCGATCTGTTCGTCGCCACCATGAAGGGAACCTACGCATGAACGCCCCCGCCGAAAACATGGCCGCGACACGCCCGAAAGCGGCGTCGTCGGCGAACCAGGCCAGCGTCTTCAAAATGCTGCTGCGCCGCGAGTTCTGGGAACACAAGGGCGGCTTCTTCTGGGCGCCCGTGGTGGCCGGCATCATCGTCACCGCGCTGACCTTGCTGGGCACCATCACCGGCTCGATCCTGCTCAACAAGGCGACCGAAAGGAAGGAAATCGACTGGTTCGGCGTCGAACTCAACGGCAAGCAGGGGCTGGAGGCGGCGCGCGAAGCGGTCGGCTACGGCGGCGACATCAGCCTGCTGATGGGCATCGGCATCGCCTTCGCGGTATTCGTTTTCGTGGCCTTCTTCTACTCGCTGGGCTCGCTGTACGACGAGCGCAAGGATCGCAGCGTGCTGTTCTGGAAATCGCTGCCGATGTCCGACACGCAGGTCGTGCTGTCCAAGGCCGTATGGGCGCTGCTGCTGGCGCCGGTAGTGGCCGCGGGCATCGGCCTGGTGATCGGATTGGCGCTGTGGCTGTGCGCGGCGATCAGCCTGTTCGCCAACGGCATCCCGGTGGCCAGCGCGATCTTCACCGAATCGCATCCGTTCCGTGTGCTGCTGCATGTGCTGTCGACGATTCCGGTCTACGTCTTCTGGGCGTTGCCGAGCGTGGGCTGGCTGATGCTGTGTTCGGCCTGGGCGCGCAGCAAGCCGTTCCTGTGGGCGGTGCTGGTGCCGATCCTGGCCGCGACCGTGATCAGTTGGATGGGCACCTTGCCCGGCATCACGATCCCGCATACCGACGTCTGGTACGTGCTGATCTTCCGGGGCCTGATCAGCATCATCCCCGGTACCTGGTACTTCAACGAAAACGTCGGCAACGAGACCCACATCAACAGCCCCGAGGACCTGGCTCGCGCGATCGATCTGACCAGCAGCTGGCAGGCCTTCGCCACGGCCGACCTGTGGATCGGTGCGGTCATCGGCGCAGCCATGATCTACGGCGCGATCCGCCTGCGCCGCTGGCGCGACGAGGGCTGACGGCGACAGGCACCGGCCCGCGAATGCGGGCCGGTTCGCAATAGGGCCCGCCATCCACGGAGTCGGCAATGAAGTCCCGAGCGATATTCGCAACCGCATTGATCTCCGTCGCGCTGGCCGCCTGCGCTTCGAATCCAGGCGGCAAAACAGCTCCCGCATCGGCGCCGTTGCGCGGTGCGGCGCTGGATAGCGAAGTCGAACGGCTCATGCGCGATGCCAAGGTGCCCGGACTCGCGCTGGCGGTGATCGACGACGGCCGCATCGTGCACCTGAAAGCCTACGGACGGCGCGATCTCGAACGGCAATTGCCGCTGACCACCGACACGGTGATGTACGGCGCGTCGCTGACCAAGAGCGCGTTCGCCTACGCGACGATGTCGCTGGTCGAATCGGGCAAGCTAGACCTGGACCGTTCTATCGCCGGCTACCTGCCCAAACCGCTGCCGGAATACGAAAAATACGCCGATCTGGCCGGCGACGAGCGCTGGCGCAAGCTGACCGCACGGATCCTGCTGTCGCACCGGTCCGGTTTCGCCAATTTCCGCTACTTCACGCCGCAGGGTTACGACGAAAACGGCAAGCTGAAGTTCTATTTCGAACCCGGCAGCCGCTACGCCTATTCGGGCGAAGGCATCAACCTACTGCAGTTCGTGATCGAAAACGGCCTGGGCGTCGACGTCGGCGCACTGATGCAGCGACAGGTGTTCGACCGCTTCGGCATGAAGAACACCGGTTTGACCTGGCGCGAACCTTTCGCCGCCAACCTGGCGATCGGATACGACGAGCAAGGCAAGCCGCTCGGCCACAAGCAGCGCGGCAGCGTGCGCGCCGCCGGTTCGATGGATACCACGATCGCCGACTACGCCAACTTCCTGGCCGGGCTGTCGCGCGGCGAAGGCATCTCCGTGGGCGCGAAGGCGGAATTGCTGCGCCCGCAGGTTCGGATCCGTTCCGTGCAGCAGTTTCCGACACTGTTGGAAGACACCACCGCCGACAACGACGGCATCGCGCTGTCGTATGCGCTGGGTTGGGGCGTCTTCCGCTCGTCGCAGGGCCCGGCTTTCTTCAAGGAAGGCCACGACGACGGCACCAACAACTATGCCTTGTGCCTGCAGGACAGCCGCCGCTGCGTCCTGATCCTCAGCAACAGCTCCAACGGCGAAAGCATTTTCAAATATCTGGCCGACGCCGCACTGGGCCCGACCTGCCTGCCCTGGTACTGGGACAGCTACATTCCCTACGACCATCCCGAATGGCGCGGCGCAGAGGCGCGCAAGCAGCCCCACCCGCCTTGCGGGCCGCTGCGATGAGGGAAGGAAATCGTCCGTGGCGATTGCAACCCTTCCTGCGGCCGGCGCATCAAACCCAGGAATACCGGCCCAAGCCGCGTTAGCGATCGCCATCGACAAGGAGTAAGACCCATGTGGAAAGCCCTGCCCCTCCTCCTGCTGGCCCTGCCCGGCCTCGCCGGCGCCGCCGAAAACTGCAAATTTCAGGCAGCGCGCAATTTGTCGCTGAACATGGCCGGGGTGCGCACGGTGGTGGTGCGGACCGGTCCCTATGATTTCCACATCAAGACCGGCAGCGCCGTCCGCGCCGACGGCCGCGCCTGCGCAAGCTCGCAGGAAGGCCTCGACCGAATCCAACTGAGCCAGCGCCGCGAAGGCGATCGGCTGATCATCAGCGCCGAAGACGAGCGCAACAGCTGGTCGGGCGGCTGGTTCGGCAGGAACTATTCGTATCTCGACGTGGACCTCACGCTGCCCAAGACCGTCGCGCTGGAAGTGTCGGTCGGCTCCGGCGATGCGGACGTTGCGGGCTTGGCCAACGTCGTCGCCCATGTCGGTTCGGGCGATCTGACCGTCAGCGGCGCAGAGAGCCTGGACGTCGACGTGGGTTCGGGCGACATCAAGGTCGAGGACATCGGCAAACTCGAATTGGGCGCAGTGGGCTCCGGCGATTTCGAAGGCACCAACATTCGCGGCGATGCGCGCATCGGCACCATCGGTTCGGGCGACGTCTCCCTGCGCAAGGTCGGCGGCAATGTCCAAGCCCGCACGATCGGCTCGGGCGATCTCAACGTAGCCGCGGTCGGCGGCGGTTTGCAGGTGAGCCACGTCGGCAGCGGCAGCGTCGACCACCGCGACGTCAAAGGCCGCATCGATATTCCCAGCGAAGACTGAGAGCTAACAGCAAGCCCCCTACGCGGCGATCGGCCCTCCCAGGTTCCGCCGTACTGGCCCCGCGAAAGCGGGGCTTTTTTTTATCCGCCGCCTCCGCCGCCGGCATGGATGCCGCCTTTGGTCAGCGCAGCCGGATCCAATAGCTTCTTGAGTTGCGCCGCCGACAGGCCGCTGTCTTCCAGCGCCACGTCGAATACCGGGCGGTTTTCCTTGTACGCGCGTTTGGCGATCGCAGCGGCTTTTTCGTAGCCGATGATCGGGTTCAGCGCGGTCACCAGGATCGGATTGCGGCCCAGCGCGGCGTCGACATTGTCCTTGCGCACCTTCAACCCGGCGATGGCTTTGTCGGCGAGCAGGCGCATCGCATTGCTCAGCAGCCCGATCGAGTCGAGCAGATCGTGCGCGATCAGCGGCAGCATCACATTGAGTTGGAAATTGCCGCTCGCGCCGGCGACGGTGATCGCGGCGTGATGTCCGATGACCTGGGCGCAAACCATGCAGGTCGCTTCCGGGATCACCGGATTGACCTTGCCCGGCATGATCGAACTGCCCGGCTGCAGCGCCGGCAATTCGATCTCGCCGATACCGGCCAACGGCCCGGCGTTCATCCAACGCAGGTCGTTGGCGATCTTCATCAGCGCCACCGCCAACGCATTGAGCTGGCCGGAGAGTTCGACCGCGTCGTCCTGCGACGCCAAGCCTTCGAACTTATCCGCCGCCGATTCGAATTTCGTTTCCGCCAGCGCCGACAGCGACTTCGCCATCGCCTTGCCGAAGCGCGGGTCGGCATTGATCCCGGTGCCGATGGCGGTGCCGCCGATCGGCAGACGGCGCATCCGCTTCAACGCATCCTCGATGCGCGCCTGCGCCGACGCCAGCTGCGACGACCATGCGCCGAATTCCTGTGCGAAAGTCAGCGGCATCGCGTCCATCAGATGGGTGCGGCCGGTCTTGACGATCTTGTCCAGCGACTTGCCGCGGCGGTCGATGGTCTGGCGCAGATGCTTCAGCGCCGGCAACAGGTTTTGCACCGTCGCCAGTTGCGCCGATACGCGGATCGCGGTCGGAATCACATCGTTCGAACTCTGGCCGAGGTTGACGTGGTCGTTCGGATGCACCTTGGCCTTGCCCGCACGCGACGCGAGCGTCGCGATGACCTCATTGGCATTCATATTGGACGAGGTGCCGGAACCGGTCTGGTACACGTCGATCGGAAATTGCGCATCGTGCGCGCCGTCCGCGACCTGAAGAGCGGCATCGCGGATGGCCTTGGCGACGTTTTTCGGCAGCAGGCCGAGGTCGGTGTTGACTCCGGCGGCAGCTGCCTTGATCAAACCGAGCGCGCGGATGAAACCGCGCGGCATCGGCCGGCCCGAGATCGGGAAATTCTCGACCGCGCGCTGGGTCTGCGCGCCCCACAACGCAGCTGCGGGGACTTTCAATTCGCCCATGCTGTCGTGTTCGATGCGGTATCCGGGATTGGCTTGCTTGGCCATGACGCTTTTCCTGGTCTCTTCTATGGTAGAGAGGATACGCCTGTCCGCGCCGCTTACACGGCGACCCGCTTGCGGTCATTCCGAACCTCACTCCCGTCGTTCCAAACCCATTTGCCGTCATCCCGAACGCAGTGAGGGATCTACTATTCCTGATAACAGATCCCTCACTGCGTTCGGGATGACAACAGTAAGTTGGGATGACGACGAATGGCTTCGGGTCGACGATAAAGGCCCGGAACGGCTGCGGAGCGCGCCTTCGGCGGCCTCGCGTTAGAATCTGCACCTACCTACCCACGCCCATCCCATGCCCACCGCCGCCGAAAGCCAATTGCTCGCCCTCTCTCCGCTCGACGGCCGCTACGCCGGCAAGGTCGATGCGCTGCGCCCGATTTTCTCCGAATACGGGCTGATCAAGGCGCGGGTACGGGTAGAAATCGAATGGCTGCTGGCCCTGGCCGCCGAACCGGGCATCGTCGAGCTCGAACCGTTCGCGGCCGGCGCGGCCGCGCGTTTGCAGGCGCTGGCGGCGGATTTCTCGGTGGCCGACGCGGCACGGGTGAAGGACATCGAGCGCACCACCAACCACGACGTCAAAGCGGTCGAATACTTCATCAAGGAAAAACTCAAGGACGATGCCGGACTCGGCCCCGCGCTCGAATTCGTCCACTTCGCCTGCACCAGCGAGGACATCAACAACTTGTCCTATGCGCTGATGCTCAACGAAGCGCGGCAAACCGTATTGCTGCCCAGGCTCGATGCGCTGATCCAGAAGCTTCGCGACATGTCCCATCAACACGCGGCGCTGCCGATGTTGTCGCGTACCCATGGCCAGACCGCCTCGCCGACGACCGTGGGCAAGGAACTCGCCAACGTGGTCGCACGCCTGCAGCGCCAGGGCGAACAATTGGCCGCGGTCGCGCTGGGCGGCAAGATCAACGGCGCGGTCGGCAATTACAACGCGCACGTGGTTTCCTATCCCGAAGTGGATTGGCCGGCGTTCGCCCAGCGGTTCGTCGAATCGCTCGACCTGGACTTCAACGCCTACACCACCCAGATCGAGCCGCACGACGGCATCGCCGAAATCAGCGATGCGCAAAAGCGCATCGACACGATCTGCATCGACTTGTGCCGGGACATCTGGGGCTATATCTCGCTCGGCTATTTCAAACAGGCGGTGAAGGCCGGCGAAGTCGGCAGCTCGACCATGCCGCACAAGGTCAATCCGATCGATTTCGAGAACGCCGAAGGCAATTTCGGCATCGCCAACGCGCTGTTCGAGCATTTCGCCGCCAAGCTGCCGATCAGCCGCTGGCAGCGCGACCTGACCGATTCCACCGTATTGCGCGCGCTCGGCACCGCGTTCGGCCATGCGCTGGTCGGTATCGATGCGCTGCTGCGCGGCTTGGACAAGCTCAGCGTCAATCCCGAACGCCTCGCCGCCGATCTCGACGCCGCCTGGGAAGTGCTGGCCGAAGCCGTGCAGACGGTGATGCGCCGGCACGGGCTGCCCAGCCCCTACGAACAATTGAAGGCGCTGACCCGCGGCCAGGGCATCACCGAAACGTCGATGCGCGAATTCATCCAGTCGCTGGATCTGCCGGCCGCGGACAAACAGCGATTGCTCGAGATGACGCCAGGCGGTTACACCGGCTTGGCCGAAAAGCTGGCCAAGGACATTTGAGCGCGGCCATGCGGCTGCTGATCAACATCGATGTGCCCGATCTCGACACGGCCGTCGCGTTCTATACCGCTGCGTTCGACCTCAAGCCTGCGCGGCGGTTGGGCGGTTCTATCATCGAGCTGCTCGGTGCGGAAGCTCCGATCTATTTGCTGCAGAAGGAAACCGCCAGCGTCGCTGTTTCCGACCGCAATCGCGACTACTCGCGGCATTGGATGCCGATGCATTGCGATGTGGTCGTCGAAGACCTCGAAGCTTCGCTTGAACGGGCGTTGGCCGCCGGCGCTGCTCAGGAAGGCGCTGTTCGCGAAGCCCATTGGGGGCGTATCGTGCAGTTGGCCGATCCGTTCGGGCATGGGTGGTGTCTGTTGCAGTTTGTTGGCCGGGGTTACGACGAGATCGCGACGTGAAAGCGCGTAATCATGCAGTTGCTCCAAGCCGTCATTCCCGCGAAGGCGGACTGCGGAGGCAGGATGCCGGAGCGAACATTCGCGCAGCGAATGGCCCGAAGGGCAGCCTGCGGAGGCAGGCTGTCAACCCAGTGACTTTAAGGCCTCTCCAGATCGCGACGAAGCCATGTGCTATCCCGCGCGCCCTCACCCAACCCCGCTCCGCGCCCCGGCCCGCACTTACGTGCGGGCGCTCAGCTGCACGCGCGGCAGTGCCGCGCAAGCATGTGCAGCCTCGCCCCGCAAGCGGGAGAGGGCTAAAGCCAAGTCACTGGATTCCCGCCTTCGCGGGAATGACGGCTTAAAAGCAAACGACAGATCATGGCCAAGCCCAAATCCCTACTTCCCATCGAAGTCGACGCCGCCGGCCAACAGCCGCTCGGCATGCCCGCGGAAGACTTCCTGCGCGACTATTGGCAGAAGAAACCGTTGCTGATCCGCAACGCCTTCCCCGGCTTCGTTTCGCCGATCTCGCCGGAAGACCTGGCCGGGCTGGCTTGCGAAGACGGCGTACTGGCGCGGATCGTCGCCCACGAACGCGAGCACGACCGCTGGCTGCTGCGCCACGGCCCGTTCCCGGAAGACATGTTCCCGACGCTGCCGCAGCACGACTGGACCTTGCTCGTGCAGGACGTCGACAAATGGGACGCCGACATCGCCGCATTGCTGCCCGCATTCGGCTTCCTGCCGCGCTGGCGCATCGACGACGTGATGGTCAGCTTCGCCGCGCCCGGCGGTTCGGTCGGCGCGCATGTCGACCAGTACGACGTGTTCCTGCTGCAGGCGCAGGGCCATCGGCGCTGGCAGATCGACGACCGCCCCGATCCGCCGGTGCATTTCCGGTTGGATGTCGAACTGAAACTGCTGCAGCGCTTCGATCCCACCCACGATTGGGTGCTCGGCCCCGGCGACATGCTCTATCTGCCGCCCGGTGTGCCGCATCACGGCGTGGCCGAAGATGCCTGCCTCACGTTCTCGATCGGCATGCGCGCACCGGCGGCTGCGGAATTGCTCGGCGATTTCGTCGACACGCTGGCCGCGGATGCCGACGAATCGCTGCGCTATCACGATCCCGACCTGGCGCCGGCCAAGGATCCGAACGAAATCGACGACGAGGCCATGCGCCGCGTGGTCGAAGCGCTCAACGCGCTGCGCATGAACGACACGGAACGTCTCGGCGACTGGTTCGGCCGCTTCATCACCTTGTACCGCAGCGCCGGACAGGCCGTGCCCGGCGAGCAAACGCGCTCGCGCATCGAAATCGAATGGGACCTGCAACAAGGTGCCGTCCTGCTGCGCCATCCGTGGACGCGGATGGCCTGGCGCAAGGCGTCGCGCGGCGCGACTTTGTACGCTGCCGGCCAGGACCACGCCCTGTCCGTGCGCGATGCGCAGCGCATCGCCGCCGCCGACCGTTTCGACGGCCGCAGTTATGCCGCGCTGTCGGAAAGCGGCCGCGACGCCGTCTACGAACTGCTGCTGGGCGGCCACTACAGCTTGGTACTGCCCGACGAGGACCCGGCATGAGCGCCAACCTTCCCGGTTTCAGCGTGAAACCGATCGATTACGAGACCGGCCTCCCGGAACTGCGCAGCGTCCGCGAGACGGTGTTCGTGCAGGAACAGAACGTGCCGCTCGAAGAAGAGTGGGACGCGCTGGATCCGCAATGCCTGCACGTGATCGCACGCGACGACGCCGGCCGGCCGATCGGCACCGGCCGCCTTACCCCCGAGCGCAAGGTCGGGCGGATGGCCGTGCTGCGCGAATGGCGCGGCAAGGGCGTGGGCGATGCGATGCTGCTGGCGCTGGTCGACGTGGCCCGGCAGCGCGGCTGGCGCGAACTGTCGCTCAACTCGCAGGTGTCCGCGTCCGCTTTCTACACGCGCCACGGCTTCGTGCCCTACGGCGCGCGTTTCTGGGAAGCCGGAATCGAACATCAGGCGATGCGGCGCAAGCTCGATGGCGCTACCGCGGTCGAGGATCGCGACGCGGCCATCGCCGCCACCGTGGCCATTGCGCTGCGGGCGCGCCGCAATCTTTACGTCTATAGCCGCGAGCTGGATCCGGGCCTGTTCGATGCGCCCGAGGTGCTCGATGCCATGCGCCGCTACGGCACCGCAGGCCACGGCGGCGAGGCCCGGATCCTGCTGCAGGACGCCGACGCCGTGCAGCGCGCGCACGCGCCGCTATTGGGCTTGGCGCAAAGGCTGCCCAGCGTGTTCTTTTTTCGCGAAGTGGACGATCCCGCCGATCGGGCCTATCCCTCCGCCTTCATCGCCAACGATGCCGGCGGGTACTACTTCCGCGGCCTGGGGCACCGTTTCGACGGCGAGACCGATCTTGATGGCGGCGCCCGCGCCCGCCAGCTGGCCGAGAGCTTCAAGCCGATCTGGGAACGCTCCCGGCCCTGCACCGAGTTCCGCACACTGGGTATCTGACAGCAAACGTAGCCCGGGTAAGCGAAGCGCACCCGGGACGCGGCGCAGGTTTCCCGGGTGCGCTTCGCTTACCCGGGCTACGGAACCTCGCCTGTGCGAGCGGCTTCAGCCGCGTGCTCTTGATCTTGCGGCGAGGGGTATCCGCCCCGATATCGGACGCATCGGAACCGAACCGAAAAGCTCGCGGCTGATGCCGCTCCCACGAGAGCCGGAGCGCAAAAGCAGTCTTCGACCAACTAATGATGCGCTGCGGCAACGCTAACGGCTATAATTTCGGTTCTTGCGCCACAGGTTTCACAGGAGGCTGATATTCCTGTCTAATCAAGCGCTTGCCCCCATCACGAGCCTACTTACGCCCGACGTGGACAGTCTCCTCAAGCAGTTTGCGCAGTCCTCCCAACTCGGCGCCAATGCCGCCTATATCGAGGAGCTGTACGAGCAATACCTGGTGGCGCCCGACAGCGTCGAACCCAAGTGGAAAGCCTATTTCGATGCGTTCAAGGGCCGCGAGGCGGGCGATGTGCCGCATTCGGCCGTCATCGATGCCGTCGCCCAGGCCGCCCGCCAGGCAGCGCGCGGCCTGGCCGTGGCCAGCCCCGGCAGCGGTGGCGATGAGCGCGAGCGCCATGTCGGCCGCCTGATCACCGCCTACCGTTCGCGCGGCCATTTAGCTGCGAACCTCGATCCGCTGGGCATGCTGGACAAACCCGACGCACCCGATCTGAGCCTGGGTTTCCATCACCTCTCCGAAAGCGACCTCGGCGCCGAGTTCAGCACCGGCGGCGTGGCCGGACGCGATCATATGAAGCTCGGCGACCTGCTCGCCCTGCTCAAGGCGACCTACACCGGCCCGATCGGCGTCGAGTTCATGCACATCTCCGACGCCGAGCAGCGCCGCTGGGTGTACGAGCGCCTGGAAAACGCCGGCGGCGACTTCAAGCGCAGCGACGAGGACAAGCGCCGCATCCTGGAGCGCCTGACCGCCGCCGAAGGCCTCGAGCGCTACCTGCACACCAAATACGTCGGCCAGAAGCGTTTCTCGCTGGAAGGCGGCGACGCGCTGGTGCCGCTGCTCGACAACATGGTCCGCCGCGCCGGCGCCGACGGTGTCAAGGATGTCGTGCTGGGCATGGCCCACCGCGGCCGCCTCAACGTGCTGGTCAATACGCTCGGCAAATCGCCGCGCAAATTGTTCGACGAGTTCGAAGGCAAGTTCGAACACAGCCGCGACGATCGCGCCCACACCGGCGACGTCAAATACCACATGGGCTTCAGCGCCGACGTGCAGACGCCGGGCGGCGCGGTGCACATCGCGTTGGCGTTCAATCCCTCGCACCTGGAAATCGTCGATCCGGTCGTGGTCGGCAGCGTGCGTTCGCGCCAGCATCGCCGCGGCGATACCGAGCGCAAGAAAGTGCTGCCGGTGCTGCTGCACGGCGACGCCGCGTTCGCCGGCCAGGGCGTGGTGATGGAACTGTTCCAGATGTCGCAGGCGCGCGGTTTCCGCGTCGGCGGCACCGTCCATATCGTCATCAACAACCAGGTCGGCTTCACCACCAGCGATCGCCAGGACGCGCGCAGCACGCTGTACTGCACGGACGTCGCCAAAATGGTCGGTGCACCGGTGCTGCACGTGAACGGCGACGACCCCGAGGCCGTCGTGTTCTGCGCCGAGATGGCATTCGACTTCCGCCAGCGTTTCGGCAAGGACGTCGTCATCGACCTGGTCTGCTACCGCCGCCACGGCCATAACGAAGCAGACGAGCCGGCCGCGACCCAGCCGTTGATGTACCAGAACATCCGCGCGCACAAGACGCCGCGCGAACTGTATGCCGACCGTCTGCTCGCCGCCGGCACGCTGAAGGAAGGCGAAGCGCAGACCGTCGTCGACAAGTATCGCGACAAGCTCGATGCCGGCGAAGTGACGACGGAGTTGGCCACGGTCAAGCCCGATGAGTTCACCATCGACTGGTCGAAGTACCTGTCCGGCAAAGTCAGCGACCCGGTCGACACCACCGTGCCGCGCAAGAAGCTCGACGCGCTGGCCGCGCTGATCAACACCGTCCCCGCCGATGTCGTGCTGCATGCGCGCGTCGCCAAAATCTACGACGACCGCCGCAAGATGGCGGCCGGCGAGCTGCCGGCGGATTGGGGTTTCGCCGAGAACCTGGCGTACGCCGCGGTGCTCGACGAGGGCCATCAGCTGCGTCTGGTCGGCCAGGACAGCGGGCGCGGCACCTTCTTCCACCGCCATGCGGTGCTGCACGACCAAAAGACCGACCGCGACTTCCTGCCGTTGCAACAGCTGGTCAAGAACCCGGAAGACGCCACCATCCTCGACTCGCTGCTCAGCGAGGAAGCGGTGATGGCATTCGAGTACGGCTACTCCACCGCCGACCCCAATACGCTGGACATCTGGGAAGCGCAGTTCGGCGATTTCGCCAACGGCGCGCAAGTGGTCATCGACCAGTTCCTGTCGTCGGGCGAAGCCAAGTGGGAGCGCTTGTGCGGCTTGGCGCTTTTCCTGCCGCACGGCTACGAAGGCCAGGGCCCCGAACACAGCTCGGCGCGCCTGGAGCGCTTCCTGCAGTTGTGCGCGCTGGAAAACATGCTGGTCTGCGTGCCGACCACGCCGGCGCAGGCCTTCCACATGATCCGCCGGCAGATGCGCATGAACACGCGCAAGCCGCTGGTGGTGATGACGCCCAAGTCGCTGCTGCGCCATAAGCTGGCCGTGTCGACGCTGGACGAACTGGCCGCCGGCGAATTCCAACATCTGATCCCCGACGCCAAGGCCGACCCGAAAAAAGTCGCTCGCGTCGTGCTGTGCTCCGGCCGCGTCTATTACGACCTGATCGAGGAAGCGCAGAAGCAGAAGCTGGACAACGTAGCCGTCGTCCGCGTCGAACAGCTGTATCCGTTCCCGCGCATGCAGCTCGCCGCCGAATTGAAGCGCCACAGCAAGGCCACCGAAGTGGTTTGGTGCCAGGAAGAACCGCAGAACCAGGGCGCTTGGTATCAGATCAAGCACCATTTGGATGTCTGCCTGCAGCCCAAGCAAAGCCTGCATTACGCCGGCCGCGCCCGTTCGCCCTCGCCCGCCGTCGGCCATTTCAACGATCACGTCGCCGAGCAACAGCAACTGGTCGCGGACGCGCTGGTCAACCCGCTCAATGGCAAGCACGCCGCCGAATAACGCCTTTCACCCGTCATCCCGAACGAAGTGAGGGACCTGCTTTTTTCCACTGCCGCAAGCAACAAACAAGCCGGTTCCTCACTTCGTTCGGAATGACAACTTTCAACTAGGACGCCCTCCGATGGCCACCGAAATCAAAGTCCCCGTTCTTCCCGAATCCGTGTCCGACGCGACCATCGCCACCTGGCACAAGAAAGCCGGCGACGCGGTCAAGCGCGACGAGAACCTGGTCGATCTGGAAACCGACAAGGTGGTGCTGGAAGTGCCGTCCACCGTCGACGGCGTGCTCAAGGAAATCAAATTCCAGGAAGGCGCCACGGTCACCAGCCAGCAGGTGATCGCGGTGATCGAAGAAGGCGCCGCCGCCGCTGCCTCCACCGAAGCGCCGAAAGCCGAGAAAGCTCCCGCCGCGGGCGCCCAGGAAGTGCAGCCGAAGGCGGAGGCCGCAAAGGCCCAGGCCGCGGCACCGTCGACGACCCAGCCGGCGCCTGTCGCCAGTTCGGGCGAGTTGCCCCCGGGTGCGAAGTTCACCGCCGCGAAGGAAGGCATCGATCCCGCGCAGGTCGAAGGCACCGGCCGCCGCGGTGCGGTCACCAAGGAAGACCTGATCAATTACGCCAGCGGCAAGACCGCCGGCGTCGGCGGCGGCGCGCGCCCGGAAGAGCGCGTACCGATGACCCGTATCCGCGCCCGCATCGCCGAGCGCTTGATGCAGTCCAAGAATTCCATCGCCATGCTCACCTCGTTCAACGAAGTGAACCTGGGCAAAGTGATGGCGATGCGCAAGGAACTGGGCGAATCGTTCGAGAAGGCCAATGGCATAAAGCTCGGCTTCATGAGCTTCTTCGCCAAGGCCGCCGCGAACGCGCTGCAGCGCCATCCGGTGGTCAATGCTTCGGTCGACGGCAACGACATCATCTATCACGGCTATGCCGACATCTCGATCGCCGTATCCACCGACAAGGGTCTGGTGACGCCGGTGGTGCGCAACGTCGAGCGCCTGTCCTTCGCCGAGATCGAGCAGCAGATCGCCGAATACGCCAAGAAGGCACGCGACGGCAAGCTGTCGCTGGACGACCTGCAGGGCGGCACTTTCACCATCACCAACGGCGGCACGTTCGGCTCGCTGATGTCCACGCCGATCGTCAACCCGCCGCAGAGCGCGATCCTGGGCATGCACGCCATCAAGGAACGCGCCATCGTCGAGAACGGCGCCGTAGTCGCCGCGCCGATGATGTACATCGCGCTGTCCTACGACCATCGCATCATCGACGGCAAGGATGCGGTGCTGTTCCTGGTGGACATCAAGAATCAGTTGGAAAATCCGAGCCGTATGCTGCTCGGAATGTGACGCTCTGAAGCCCCTCTTCCATCGGGAGAGGGGTTGGGGTGAGGGTACGGCGCGAGTGCGATGCCGCAACCACACACCGAACCCTCATCCGGCGCTTCGCGCCACCTTCTCCCGCAGGGAGAAGGGAAAGCAAGGAACCGAACCATGGCAGAACAATTCGACGTAATCGTCATCGGCGCCGGCCCGGCCGGCTACCACGCCGCGATCCGCGCCGCGCAATTGGGCATGAAGACCGCCTGCATCGACGCCGCTTTAGGCAAAGACGGCAAGCCCGCGCTCGGCGGCACCTGCCTGCGCGTGGGCTGCATTCCGTCCAAGGCGCTGCTCGACAGCTCGCGCCAGTACTGGAACATGGGCCATCTGTTCGGCGAACACGGCATCACCTTCAAGGACGCCAAGGTCGACATAAGCACCATGATCGGCCGCAAAGACAAGATCGTGAAGCAGTTCACCGGCGGCATCGCGATGCTGTTCAAGGCGAACAAGGTCGCGCCGTACTACGGCTTCGGCACGCTGCATCCGGGCAACATCGTCAAGGTCAAACAGCACGACGGCTCGGAAGTCGAATTGAAGGGCACGAATGTGATCCTGGCCGCAGGTTCGGATTCGATCGAACTGCCGTTCGCCAAGTTCGACGGCGAATACATCGTCGACAACGTCGGCGCGCTCGATTTCACCGCCGTTCCGAAGCGTCTTGGCGTGATCGGCGCCGGCGTGATCGGCCTGGAGCTGGGCAGCGTGTGGAAGCGCCTGGGCAGCGAGGTCACCGTGCTAGAAGCCCTGCCCGACTTCCTGGCCGCCGCCGACGCCGAAGTGGCCAAGACCGCGGCCAAGGAATTCAAGAAGCAGGGTTTGGACATCCGCCTCGGCGCGAAAGTGTCCAAGTGCGAAGTCAAAAAGAAAGAAGTGCATGTCACCTATACCGATGGCGAAGGCGAGAAGACGATCGTCGTCGACAAGCTGCTGGTGTCGGTCGGCCGCCGCGCCGCGAGCAAGGGCCTGCTGGCCGACGGCGTCGGCGTGAAGCTCGACCAGCGCGGTGTGATCGAAGTCGACGAGCATTGCCATACCGGCGTCGACGGCGTCTGGGCGGTCGGCGATTGCGTGCGCGGGCCGATGCTGGCGCATAAGGGTTTCGAGGAAGGCATCATGGTCGCCGAGCTCATCGCTGGACTGCCCGGCCACGTCAACTACGACACCATTCCGTGGGTCATCTACACCGAGCCGGAAATCGCCTGGGTCGGCAAGACCGAACAGCAGCTCAAGGCCGACGGCACGCCGTACAAGACCGGCAGTTTCCCGTTCGCCGCACTCGGCCGCGCGGTCGCGATGGGCGAACCGGCGGGTTTCGTCAAAGTGATCGCGCATGCCGAGACCGATCGCGTGCTGGGCATGCACCTGGTGGGCGTGGGCGTGTCGGAACTGGTGCACGAAGGCGTACTGACGATGGAGTTCAGCGGTTCTGCCGACGATCTCGCCCGCATCTGCCATGCGCATCCGACGCTGTCCGAATCGATCCACGACGCCGCGATGGCGGTGGATAAGCGCGCGATCCACAAGGCGAACTGATGCGCTCGCCCCTCTCCCATCGGGAGAGGGGTTGGGGTGAGGGTACGGCGCGAGTGCGATGCCACAACCACACCCCGAACCCTCATCCGCCCTTCGGGCACCTTCTCCCGAAGGGAGAAGGAAATACCGTATGAAATCGATCTGCGTCTACTGCGGCTCCAACGCCGGCAACAAACCCGTGTATGCCGAACGCGCCGCCGCGTTCGGCACCCGCATCGCCAATGAAAACCTCGCGCTGGTCTACGGCGGCGGCAACGTCGGCCTGATGGGCATCGTCGCCGACGCCGCGCTGGAAGCCGGCGGCGAAGTCGTAGGCGTGATTCCGAATCAATTGGTCGAGTGGGAAGTCGCGCATCGCGGGCTGACCCGCCTCGAGACCGTCGCCAACATGCACGAGCGCAAGGCGCGCATGTTCGACCTGTCCGACAGCTTCGTCGCCCTGCCCGGCGGCTTCGGCACGCTGGACGAGATGTTCGAGATGCTGACTTGGCGACAACTCGGCTTGGGCGACAAGCCTTGCGCCTTCTTCGACGTCGACGGCTTCTACCAGCCGCTGGCGGCGATGATGGATCGCATGGTCGCCGAGCGCTTCCTCCATGCCGACCAACGCGCCGATCTGTGGCATGGCGACGATATCGATGCGCTGTTTTCGTGGCTGCGAGCGTACGAACCTGCGCAGGCTTCGAAGTGGATGGACGAGAAGCGGCGCAAGGAATTGCGTTAAGTATTTCCCGGGCAGCGGGCGGATAGTTTTCCGATGTCCTGTCCCGCCGTCATCCCAGCGAAAGCTGGGACCCATTTTGCTCTTATGTCCCACTCCGATCTGGGAAAGACGAGCGTGCGCGAACGGCTACCTTGCGTTTACATCCTGGCCAGCAGCCCAAGAGGCACGCTCTATATAGGCGTCACATCGGACCTGCCCTCACGAATATTTCAGCATAAGAGCGGGCTGACAGGGCGGGTTCACTAAGAAATATGCCGTGCACGCGCTTGTCTGGTACGAAATTCACTCCGAGATGGCGCCTGCCATAGCCCGCGAGAAGGCGATGAAAGCCTGGAAACGGCTTTGGAAAATACGGCTGGTCGAGAGCGAAAATCCAGAATGGCGGGACCTGTACCCTGATATCCTTTAAACGGATAGCAAGATCAAAATGGGTCCCAGCTTTCGCTGGGATGACGGGTTGAAGAGATGACGATCCCCAGCCGTTTCAACGCATTCCGCATCCACAACGACACCGCCGGCTACCGCAGCGGCATCGAAGAGATCGCGCTCGCCGACCTCGCCCCCGGCGAAGTCGTGATCGAGACCGCCTACTCTTCGGTCAACTTCAAGGACGCGCTGGCCGGAACGGGCCAGGGCAAGATCCTGCGCAAGTTCCCGCTCGTCGGCGGCATCGACGTAGCCGGCCACGTCGTCGCTTCGGCCGACCCCAAATTCAAGGAAGGCGATGCCGTGCTCGTGACCGGCTCGGGCCTGAGCGAAACGCGCGACGGCGGTTACTCGCAATACGCGCGGCTGGAAGCGAAGTGGACCATCCCGCTGCCGAAAGGATTGAGCCTGCGCGAGAGCATGATCCTGGGCACCGCCGGCTTCACCGCTGCGCTTGCTTTGTTCCGCATGATCGAAAACCGGCAGACGCCGGAACTCGGTCCGCTGGCCGTCACCGGCGCCACCGGCGGCGTCGGCTCGCTGGCGATCGACATCTTCAGCAGCGCCGGCTATCAGGTGCACGCGGTCAGCGGCAAGGCCGACCAAACCGATTACCTCACCGCCATCGGGGCGCACGAGGTACTGGGCCGGGACGCCCTCTCCACCACCCGGCCGATGGAATCCACGCGCTTCGGCGGTGGTCTGGACAACGTCGGCGGGCCGATGCTGGCCAGCCTGCTCGCGCAAACCGCGCCGTACGGCAACGTGGCCAGCGCGGGCCTGGCTGCTACGCACGACCTGCCCACCACCGTAATGCCGTTCATCATCCGCGGCGTCTCCCTGCTCGGCGTGGCTTCGGCCGGTACGGCGCGGGACATCCGCGACGAAATCTGGCGCCGGCTGGCCACGGACTGGAAACCGGCGCACCTGGACGCCATCTGCACCCGCGAGGCGACGCTGCAGCAGTTGCCGGAGGTCTTCGCGCGGATGCTGGCCGGCGGCTCGCACGGCAGGACGCTGGTCACACTCTGAGCCTAAACCCGCGTTTGCAAACCTGGGCGCCGCGTTACAATCGGCCCGACTTCATGGGGAAAAGTATGGCGCGCATTCTGATCGTCGACGACTCGCCGTCGCAATTGATGGGCATCCGTCGCATCGTCGAAAAACTCGGCCACGAAGCACTGACCGCCGAAGACGGCGCCGCCGGCGTGGAAGTGGCCAAGCGGGAATTGCCGGACCTGATCCTGATGGACGTGGTCATGCCCAACCTCAACGGCTTTCAGGCCACGCGTTCGATCAACCGCGACGCGACGACCCAGCACATCCCGGTGGTGCTGGTGACCACCAAGGACCAGGACACCGACCGCGTCTGGGGCATGCGCCAGGGCGCCAAGGCCTACATCACCAAACCTTTCAGCGAATCGGAATTGGCCGAGATCGTCGGTCAGTTGCTCGGCGGCCCCGCAGCGGCCTGAAGCGCTTTGTAGAGCGGGGCTTGCTCCGCTGTTTTTTGTTCTTTGTAAGTGCGAATTCATTCGCACGCTCTTGCATGCCGTGGAAAAAGCATGCGAATGAATTCGCACCTACAAGAGCAGCGGAGCAAGCTCCGCTCTACAAATCAAAAGCGTTTGCTGGATCAAGCGCGGCGCCAGTCGTCGCCGAAAACTTCTTTCATGCCCTGATAAGCCTCGCGCTCGGCCTCGGTGTTTGCGCGCGGGGCCAGCACTTCCAGCTCGACGATCTGGTCGCCCGCCGGCGTGCCCGGCAAACCGCGGCCGCGCAGGCGCAGCTTGCGGCCGGCTTCGGAATCGGCGGGAATCTTCAAGTCCACCGGCCCGCCGAGCGTCGGCACGCTGACCGTGGCGCCCAACGCGGCTTCCCATGGCGCCACCGGCAATACATAAATGATGTTGCGGCCATCCACTTCGAATTGCGGATGCGCGGCGTATTCGATTTCCAGCAGCAAATCGCCATGCGTGCCCTGCCCGGCCAGACGGATCAACTGACCTGGTTTGATGCCTTTGGGGATGCGCACGTCCAGCGATTTCCCGTTGATGCCGATGCGCACCGTGGAACCGTCGTGGACCGCTTCCAGCGGCACCGCCAATTTGGCGCGCGTGGGACCTTGCGGCCGCGGCCCGCGGCCGGGCGCTTGTTGGCCGAAGCCGCCGCCGCGCGCACGGCCGAACAGGCTTTCGAAGAAATCGCTGAAACCGCCGCCATCGCCGCCAGCGAAGACCTCGTCGAAATCGAAATCGCCCGGGCCATGGCCGAAGCCGCCCGGCGGCGGCTGCACTTCATCGCCCGGCCGGTAGCCGCGCGTGCGCAATTGATCGTAAGCGGCGCGCTTCTGCGGATCGCGCAGCGCTTCGTAGGCTTCGTTGACGGCTTTGAATTTCTCTTCGGCGCCGGCTTCCTTGCTGACGTCGGGGTGGTATTTGCGCGCCAACCGACGATAGGCGGTCTTGAGTTCGGCTTCGCCAGCGCTGGGTTCGACGCCGAGTATCTGGTAATAATCTTTGAACTGCATATCGACTCCACGGACTCGAACCGCAGCATCGCTGCCGCGAGCCGAGATTAGCCCAGTTGCCGTCGGAGCGCGATCATCGCCCGGTCCGCGTCCGTGCCCGGATGCAAGCCCTGACCGAACGATTTCAAGCCGATCGCAAACAGCCGTTGACGCGGTCTTAGCGGCAGCCCGCTAGACTCGGCCTTCCCTATGGAGAGCCCTATGACCATCAAAGTCGGCGACCGTATCCCCGAAGCCACGTTGCAACGTATACGAGAAGGCGTCGAAACGGTCGACACCCCTACCCTCTTCGACGGCAAGAAAGTCGTACTGTTCGCCGTGCCCGGCGCGTTCACGCCGACCTGTTCGGAACGGCATCTGCCCGGTTTCGTCGAACATTTCGACAAGTTCCGCGAGAAAGGCATCGAAGTGCTGTGCGTATCGGTCAACGACCCGTTCGTGATGAAAGCCTGGGGCGAGAGCCAGCATGTACCCGACGGCCTGAGCATGCTCGCCGACGGCAACGGCGATTTCACCCGCGCGCTTGGCCTTGAGATGGATGCCAGCGCCTACGGCATGGGCACGCGCTCCAAACGGTTCGCGCTTTACGCCGAAGACGGCGTCGTGAAGAGGATCGATGTCGAGGCGCCGGGCGAATTCCGCGTTTCTTCCGCAGAGCACATGCTTTCGCAACTTTGAACCCACCGCTCCGAGGCCAGCCATGAGCAAGAAGCCAGCCAAAACCGCCAAGACCGCCAAAGCCGCATCGACCAGCGGCATCGACAGCACCGCCACGCTGCGCGCGAACGCGCGCAAGAACATCGACAAGGGCGCGGTCACGCAGACGTACTCGGCCGACAAGGCCACCGTGATCAAACTGCTCAACGACGCGTTGGCCACCGAGTATGTGTGCGTGCTGCGTTACTACCGCCATTACTTCATGGCCTCGGGCATGCTCGCCGATGCGGTCAAGGGCGAATTCCTCGAGCACGCGCAGCAGGAACAAGCGCATGCGCACAAGATCGCCGAGCGGATCGTGCAATTGGGCGGCGAGCCCGACCTGAACCCCGACACGCTGATCCGGCGTTCGCATGCCGAATACCAGGAAGGCAAGGATCTTCGCGATATGGTCAAGGAAGATCTGATCGCAGAACGCATCGCCATCGACAGCTATCGGCAAATGATCAACTACATCGGCGACCGCGACACGACCACCAAGCGCATGCTGGAAGGCATCCTCGAGCAGGAAGAAGAGCACGCCGACGAATTCGCCGATCTGCTCAACGGCTGGATCGGAAAATAGCCTGCTCCCATGCTGTCTTGTGGGAGCGGCTTTAGCCGCGAGCTCTTTCTGCGAGTGGCGACATGCTCGGAAAAGCTCGCGGCTAAAGCCGCTCCCACAAAAGCCGCGCTCACGAAGCGTCAGCGAAGGATGCGGAAGCGCACACGTTTCCACGCGCCGCTATTGGCCAGTGCGGTCAACGTATGCTCGCCCGCCGCATCGTAATCGTGGGCGAACACCTGCGCGCCGCGTGTTTCGCCGATCCAGCGCCCGTCCAGCAGCCATTGCACGCGCGTATCCGTACCGAGCGCGCGCACCTGCAAGCGCAAGGGCTTGTCGCTGCCCGGCGCGCGCGCCAGCGTGGCGGCGTCGTTGATGCCTTCGATGTGCAATTCCTCGGCCGCGTCGCGCCCGTCAGCCGCGCAGTCCGGCGCCAGCGGCGGCAGGCTGGATGCTTTGCGGGTGGCGCTGGAAAGCCACGGCGACGCCAGCGAGGGCCAGCGGGCGATTTCCGCGGCCTGCGACCGATGCGGGCGCGCGCATTCCGCCGATAGGCGCTGCCCGGTCTTGGCATCGATGCGGAAACGCTCCAGCCCCGTACTCCACAATCGCGCGCCACGCTCGGCGAAAGTCGGCGGCAATGCGCCATCGAGCGTCCAGGCTTTCATCTTGCGATGGCATAGCGCAGCGGACTGCGCGTCGGCCGCAGTGCCCAATGGCCAGCATATCTCCGCTTCGGCCACGCTAGCAGGCGCGGGCCGCGGCACCGCATCGCCGCGCACGCGCGGCAGACTGTCGACCACTTCGAACAGCAGCGGCAAGGCCGTGACTGCGCCGTATTGTCCGGGCAACGGCGTGCCGTCCGGACGGCCGACCCAGACGCCCACGGTGTAGCGGCGCGTGCCGCCGACCGCCCAAGCGTCGCGGAAGCCGTAACTGGTACCGGTTTTCCATGCCACCTTGGGGCGCAATCCGGGATCGAAAGCCTCCGACGCCTGCCCCGGCCGCGGATTGGCTTCAAGGATTTCGCGCACGATCCAGGCAGCGCCAGGCGACAGCAGGCGTCGTTCGACGCGCGCATCGCCCGCGGCATAGCGCACGCGGCCGGCGATACCGTCGCGATTGAATGCGGCGAATGCGCCCACCAAATCTTCCAGGCGAACACCCGTACCGCCGAGAATCAACGCTAGATTCGGCTTGGCGCCGCGAGGGAACTTCAGCTCGACGCCGGCATTGGCCAGACGCGCGGCGAAACGCGAAGGCCCGACCCGGTCGAGCAAGTCCACCGCCGGCACGTTCAACGACAGCCGCAGCGCTTCCGCCGCGCCGATCGGACCATTGAACTCGGCATCGAAGTTGGTCGGCCGGTAATCGCCGAAGGCCTGCGGCGCATCGACCAGCAGGCTTTCGGAATGGATCAGGCCGTCATCCAGCGCCAACCCGTACAGGAACGGCTTGAGCGTGGAACCGGGCGAACGCCAGGCCTGCACCATGTCGACGTGGCCCAACCGCGCCTTGTCGCCGTAGATCACCGAGCCGACGTAAGCGCGCGCTTCCAGCGATGCGTTGTCCACGACCAGCAACGCCGCCGATGTGCGCTCCGGCAGTTGCGAAAAATAGGCGGCGACGCGTTCTTCCAACGTGCGCTGCAGTTGCGGATCGATGGACGATGCGATCCGCTCGGCGCGCGGATGCTCGCGCCGTAAACGTTCGGCCAACAGAGCGGCCAGCATCGGCGGTTGCAGCGAACGCGCCACCACGGGTTCGATGCGGGCGTCTTCGACTTCCGCATGGCTCCACACGCCGAGCGCCGCCATCCGCGCGAGCACCTTGTCGCGTGCGCGCCGCGCGGCTTCCGGTTCGCGATCTGGGCGCAGCCGGCTCGGCGATTGCGGCAGCACGGTCAGCAAGGCCGCTTCCGCCTGCGACAATCGCGCGGCCGGTTTTCCCAGATACGCCCAGCTCGCGGCTTCGACGCCTTCGATCGTACCGCCGTAAGGCGCGCGGTTGAGATAGAGCGTCAATATTTCTCGTTTTGACAGATGCGCTTCCAGCTGCAACGCACGCAGCAACTGTTTGACTTTTCCCCAGGGCGTGCGCGAATGCGGGTCGAGAATGCGCGCGACCTGCATGGTCAGCGTCGATCCGCCGGAGACGATGCGGCCATGGCGCAGCCATTGCCAGCCGGCACGCGCCAACGCGAACGGATTGATGCCGGGGTGGCTCCAAAAATGGCGGTCCTCGTAGTTCAGCAAGGCCTGTAGGTATAACGGCGATACGGTCTGCAGCGACGCCGGGTAGCGCCAGATGCCGTCGCGATCGGCGAAGGCGCGGAGCGGACTGCCGTCGCGCGCGGAGACGAGGGTGCTGGTGTCGCGTTGTTTCGGAAGCGGGATGGGGAAGATCAGGTCGAGCAGCAATAGCGACGAAAGCAGCGCGACCGCGCTCCAGCGCAGCCATGGCCACCACCGCGCTTTGCTCTTGCCGTCATCCCAGCGAACGCTGGGACCCAACTTGATTTTGCTTATGCTTTTCAATTTCCAGGTAAAACGAGAGCAAGATCAAATGGGTCCCAGCGTTCGCTGGGATGACGGGGACTTGGCAACCCGGCATCGCTGACGGGTTGCACAAGCCATTCCCGATCTACGGCTGCACCACCGTAATCGTCGCCGGATTCGACTTGCCCACGCCGCGCAAATCCGGCCGGTACATGTCCTCCACCAGCGGCGGCGGCACGGTGTAGGTGCCGGGCGTCACGGCGCGCACCAGATAGAACACGCGGGCTCTGTCGTTGTTTTCCAGCTTGAGCGCAGCCACGTAACGGTCGTCGCGGTACTCCTCGTGCCGCACTTCGGCCGCGCTGCCGCGGTCGGTGATCTCGATGCCGTCTACCACCACATCCGCCCACTGCTTGGCATCGCTGAGGTTGAAGTTTTCGATCTCCAACCCCGCCGGCAGCAGATCGGTGAGCAAGGCATCGGGCATGGCGCGGCTGGCGGTGATGCTGACCGCGACGATCAACGCGTCGCCTTCGCGCAATTTTCCACCCGCCCAGGACTTGCCGTCCGGCGTGTACCACTTGCGCTCGACATTGAGCACGCTGTTGTCCGGCGCAGGTGCGCTGCGCGGGATGCCGGCGGCCTCCAAGCTCACGTACAACGGGCCCTGCCCTTCCGGCGCGAAACGCACGCCGCGGTTCAGCGTGGCGTAATCGAAATCTCGGCCCCACAGCTTGGCGCTGGGAATGTCCTCGGCCAGATCGCCGACCTGCAAAGTGCCGCTGAACTGTTTGCCCTGCTGGGCGAGCAAGGCCTTGCCGACGCGGCCCAACGCGACTTGCTCCTGCGTACTGAAGTAGGTCCATTGCCGGTTGCGGCGCGCATCCAGTTCGCGGCCCATGTCGACAACGCGCGCGTCGTACTCGGGTTTGTTCAAGCCGCGTTCGTGAGTCAACGCGATCATCAGCGCCTCGTCGCGCAATGAGGTGCCGTAATCGCCCAGATATTCCGGCCGCTCTTTGCGCAACGCGAAGCCTTGCGAGATCGCCTTCTGGCCGCGGTTCTTGTCGCCTTGCAGCGACAGCGCCAAGCCCAAATGCACCAGCGACAGGCCGGTCAGCGACTTGTTGCGGTCGTTGTCGTACAACGCGCGCAGCGTGCCCAGCGGCGCCCGGTTGACGCGCGCCAACACGTAACCCGCATGCGCCTGATAGGCGAATTTCAGATGATCGCGGTTGTCGTAGCCGTAGAACGGCGCGCCGCCGCCGAGCAGGTCCTCGTTGAGGCGGGTCAGCGCCTTCTGCAGTACGCCGTCGGGAACATTGAAACCGGCGTCGCGCGCATCGAGCAGGAATTCGACGATGTACGGCGTCAGGCCCGGGTTGACGTAATCGTCGTCGCCCCACATCGAGAAATGGCCGTTGCCGACCTGCATCGATGCCAGCCTGCCGAACGCGCCTTCCAGGCGTGCGCGGCGTTGTTTCGCGTCCAGGCCTTTGACGCCGAGCATCTTCGCGGTCGGCTCGTCGAGCAGCAATGCCGCATAGCCCTTGCTGGTGGTCTGCTCGGCGCAGCCATACGGATACTCGAGCGCGCCTTTCAACACGCTGGCGAACGGGATAGGCGGCAACGCGCTGATCGTCATGCGGGCGCTGACCGAATCGGCCATCAGCCCGTCGGCGAAATCCGCGCCGAGCGATACCGGCGCCACAGGATCCAGCACGCGCGTCTGCGCACGCAGCACGCCCGGCCACGCCGCGCGCACCGGCACGTCGTAACGGCGATCGACCTTGAAGCCGTTGCCGTCCACGCGCACGCGCACTTTGGCCGTGGTGTAGCCCTCCTTCGCCACCAACGGGAAGCTGAGTGTCGTCTTCGCATCGCCCGCCAATTTGGCGCTGCGCGCGTTGTCGGCGATCCCGAGCGGGCCTTCGCCATCGACGCGGATCTTGAAGTCGCCGGGTTTGCCGGTGAAGTTCTGCACATCCAGCGTGACCGTGCTGCGGTCGCCCGGCGCCAACACGCGCGGCAGACTGGCTTCGGCCACGATCGGTGCGCGCACCAGCAACTCCTTGTCTCGATTGCCGTAACGCTGATCGGAATAGACCAGCGCCGACACGCGCAAGGTGCCGTTGAAATCAGGCACGGCCAGCTTGATCCTCGCCACGCCATTCGCATCCAGCTTCACGGGCCCTGCGAACAGGTCCACGGTTTGCACGCGCGACGTCGGCCGCCTCGCCTGCGACAGCGGTTGCAAGGCCATGTCGCCGCCGAAACGGATCTTGGCGACGCCGCCTTCGAAACTTTCGATGACGCGGCCGTACAAATCATAGGCATCCACGCCCAGGCGCCGCTGCGCGAAGAAATGCGCGTTGGCATCGGGCACCGGGAAACGGGTGATGTTGAGGATACCGACGTCGACCGCGGACACCGTGACATAGGCTTCTTTTCCGGCCAGGTCCGGCACTGCGACGGTAGCCTTCAGATCCTGCTCCGGCCGCATCTGCTGCGGTATCGACAAGCCCACGCTCACCCTGCGGTCGCGCCGGTCCATCGGCACGTGCGCCACGCCGACCGCGCGCGCCGGCGTGATTTTGCTGGGCGCACTGCCGCCGCGGAATACCAGCGCCGTCACGTAGACGTCGTGGCGCTCCCACTCCTGCGTCACAGGGATTTCGAAGGTGCTGCCGGCCTTCGCTTCGATGTCCTGCACGTAGAGCATATGGTCGCTTTCGACCATCAGCACGCCCTTGCCGTCGTGCGGCGGCGTCAGCGTGACCTTGAGTTTGTCGCCGGCGCGGTACTGGGTCTTGTCCAGCGACAGTTTGACCTTGTCGGGACGCGCGTCGCTGCCGCGGTTCTGGTCGTCCCAGCTCCAGCCGGCGGTGAAGGGATAGCGGCTGGTCAGGCCGGTGGCGGGATCGAATACGTCGACGCGATACTCGCCCCACTCCACCGGGAAATCGAAGCGCGCGGCGGTCGTGCCGACATCGACCGTTTTGGTCTCGACGTTTTCGAAGCGACGCGTGAAGTCGTAATCCCAACCGCCTTCGTCGTCGTAGTTCCAATGGTAGTCGCGGCGCTCGCGGACCAGCGTGACCTTCAGGCCCTTGCCGGCGTGCGGGTTGCCCGCGGCATCCACGCGCAGCAACTCGAAACGCGCGGCGGCGTTGGAATCGGCGCCGTCCTTGTCGTCGAACATCGGCCGCACGCCGACCAGCACATCGTTGGGCCACAGCACGCGCTTGAGCGTGCGGGTGACGGTGCGGCCGCCGGTTTCGTAAACGCTGCCGGAAACTACCGCGCCGATCGGGCCGACAGGCTTGGCCTCTTCGGGCAGTGCGAGGTCCTGTTGCAACTTGCCCTGGGCATCGAGCTCGGTATCCACGACGTCCTTGGCGTCCTTCGGCAGCTCCAGGGTGGGATCGCCGAAGAAGTAACCCGGCAGCTTCTCGACCGGATGTTGTTCGACGGCCACCGCAAGCTTCGCGGTGAAACGGTTGCCGGCCGCCGGCGCGCCATAAAGATAGGCGCCGATGGCTTGCAGTTTGAGCGGCTGTCCGGGTTTAAGCACCGCCGGCGCTTCCAGATCCAGCTTCATACGCTCGGGCAGGAATTCCTCGATGCGCAAGGTCATGCCCTGCACCGCTTCCTTGCTGTCCGGGTCGGTGCGGAACTCGACCTGCCAGCGCCCCGTGGGCGCTTCGGACGGAATCAGCTTTTCGTAGGAGAAATAACCCTGCGCGCCCGGTTCGATACGGCGTTCGTCGAAGGTTTTTCCGTCCGGCTGCTTCAAGCGCAGGAATAGCGGCTGCGGCTTGGTGGGCTTACCGTCCTGGTCGCGCAGCAGCGCGGACAGGCGCACGGTCTCGCCGGGACGATACAAATCGCGGCCGGACCAGGCGAACACATCGAACCAGGCCTGCTCTCGGCCGGCGACGGCGAATTCGGAAAGGTCCAGCGCCGGCTGGTTGAACGGCAGCAGCGATACGTCCTTGCCGCGCGTGGCGGTGAGCACGTGCGCCGCATCCAGTTTGTAATTGAGCAGCGCGTTGCCGTTGGCATCGGTTTCGCCCTTCAGCACCGCTTCGCCGTTGGCGTCGAGGATGCGCAATTCGACGCCGCTGAGCGCCGCGCCGTTGGCCAGCGAAGCGGTATGCACGAACAACTTGTCCTTGTACGCGCGCGCGTGCAGGCCGACGTCGCTGACGGTGAAGTACGCGGTCTCGAACTGGTCCTGGAACTGGCCCGAACGCTTCATCACCGCGAAATACAGGCCCGGTTCCTGCAATTCTGCGATGTCCTGCACCGGCAGGTAGGTCAGCATGCGCTCGTTGGGCTTTCCGCCCAGCACGAAGCGGTTGACGTAAACCGGCTCGGCTAGTTTGGACAGCGGCACGTTGTCGTCGTAATCGCGTTCCAGTTCCCAACTGCCGCGGCGGCCGCCGCGCTGGTATTCGGCGAAGAATTTCGGCAGCGACTTGTCGGGCACTTTCAGGAATTCGACGTCGACTTCCTTCACGTTGACCGACACCACCGGCAGGCCGCGCGATTCCTTGGCCGGCAGCACGCTGCCCTGTGAGGCAAAGCCGACCACCGGATCCAGAGGGCCGGTGTAGACCTTTTGCGTCGAATCCTTGCCGAGGCGGTTGCCGTCCGCGGCGCTCAAGCCGGCGCGGAGCGTGACTTCGTATTCCTTGCTCGCTTCCACATAGGGGAAGCGCAGAATCTTGCCGCCCTTGTCCAGCACCCAACTACCCTTGACGACGGCGCCACCGGGACCGGTGACCACGATCAGTTGGTCGAAGGATTGCGTACCGACCAACGGCCGGGTGAATTCCAGGGCGATGGCCAGATCGCCATCGTGCTGGTCGGGATATGCGGAGGCTAAAGCGAACCCCTGCACCTGTTCGGGCTTGGCCTTGATCGCCTCACCGCTGGGCGGCGGCAGCTGGCCGTGGTCGTCGCGCTTGCAGGCGGCGAAACTCAGCGACAGAAGTAGTACCAGCAAGACCTTGGCTACCCTTCCGGTCGCCACGACGCCGTGATTGCGCATGCCCCTTCCCCATTCCTTCGAGTCGATTCGAGTATATGACGAAGAAGTGAGCAGAAAGCGGTCGCTTCAAATGCGCCGAAACCAAAGCCCCTCTCCCGTCGGGAGAGGGGTTGGGGTGAGGGTTCGGCGGAGCGACATCGCTCGAGTTCGCGAGAAACACAGCTTGTTCTACGAATGCCGCGACCAGCAATGATCGTGGCTTCGCCGCACCCTCATCCGGCGCTGCGCGCCACCTTCTCCCGAGGGGAGAAGGTCAATTAGCGCGCACTCTTAGACGGACGGATGCTGTTCCGGCGGACTGGCGCCCGCATCGGCGGCCTCCTCGCCCTGCTCGCCCTCATCCAGCGACGCGTCCAGCCGCTCGATGGCCTGCAAACTCTCGTCGTCGGCCAACCGGATCAGGGTCACGCCCTGGGTATTGCGGCCGACCTGCGAAATCTCCGCAGCCCGGGTGCGCACCAGGGTGCCGCCGTCGGAGATCAACAGCACTTCGTGGTGATCGCTAAGCTGGATCGCGCCAACCAGCTTGCCGTTGCGCGCCGTGGTCTGCAGCGCGATCACGCCCTGCGTGCCGCGACCCTTGCGCGGATAGTCCGCGACCGGGGTGCGCTTGCCGAAGCCGCGCTCGCTGGCGGTGAGGATGTCGCCATCGCCTTCCACCACCACCAGGCTCTGCACCGACTCGCCCTCGGCCAGGCGGATCCCGCGCACGCCGGTGGCGGTGCGGCCCATGGCGCGGACGGCAGCTTCGTCGAAGCGCACGGCCTTGCCGTTGGAGGCGAACAGCATCACGTCGCGTTCGCCGTCGGTCAGGGCCACGCCGATCAGCGCGTCGCCATCGTCCAGGCTGATCGCGATCTTGCCGCGCTGCAGGCGATAAGCGAATTCGGGCAGCGGCGTCTTCTTGACCGTGCCGTTGCGCGTGGCGAACAGCACGTACTGGCCTTCTGCGTATTCGCGCACCGGCAGCACGGCCTGCACCTGTTCGCCCTGTTCCAGCGGGATCCAGTTGACGATCGGGCGGCCGCGCGCGTTCGGGCCGGCATCGGGCAGTTGGTGCACCGACAGCCAGAATACGCGGCCGGCGCTGGTGAAGGTGAGCAGCGTGTCGTGCGTGTTCACCAGCCACAGCTGGTCGATGAAATCCTCGTCTTTGGTCGCCGCCGCGGAGCGTCCGCGCCCGCCGCGCCGCTGGGCGCGATAGGCGCTGGCCGGCTGGCGCTTGGCGTAACCGGCGTGCGACAGCGTCACCACCACGTCTTCCGGCGCGATCAGGTCGAGGATGTCCAGATCTTCTTCGCTGGCGCGGATTTCGCTGCGGCGCGCGTCGCCGAACTCTTCCTTGACGTTGCGCAACTCGGTGCGGATCACTTCCATCAGCACGTCGGGATTCTCGAGGATCTCGATCAGGCCACGGATGGTTTCCAGCAACTGCTTGTATTCGTCGGTGAGCTTTTCCTGCTCCAGCCCGGTCAGGCGATGCAGGCGCATTTCCAGGATTTCCTTGGCCTGCGCCTCGGACAGCTGATAGCGCCCATCGATCAAACCGATCGACTTGGACAAGTCCTCCGGACGCGAGGCCTCCGCACCTGCCGCGCCCAACAGTGCGCCGACCAGGCCCGGTTCCCAGGTCTTGGCCAGCATGCGCTCGCGCGCTTCGTTCGGGTTCGCCGAGGTCTTGATCAGCTCGATCATCTCGTCGATGTTGGCCAGCGCGACCGTCAGGCCTTCCAAGATGTGGGCGCGGTTGCGCGCCTTGCGCAGTTCGAAGATGGTCCGGCGCGTCACCACTTCGCGGCGGTGGCGGACGAACGCTTCGAGCATCTGCTTGAGATTGAGCAGCTGCGGGCGGCCGTCGACCAGCGCCACCATGTTGATGCCGAACACCGATTCCATCGGCGTCTGCGAATACAGGTTATTGAGCACCACGTCCGCGGCATCGCCGCGCTTGATCTCGATGTAGATGCGCATGCCGTCCTTGTCGGACTCGTCGCGCAGCTCGCTGATGCCTTCCAGCTTCTTCTCTTTGACCAGTTCCGCGATTTTTTCGATCAATCGCGACTTGTTGACCTGGTACGGGATCTCGGTGACGACGATCGCCTCGCGGCCGTTGTCGTCGTTGATCTCGATATCGGCCTTTGCGCGCATGCGCACGCGGCCGCGGCCGGTGCGGTAGGCCAGGTGGATGCCGCCGACGCCGTTGATGATGCCGGCGGTGGGGAAATCCGGACCTGGAATGTGCTGCATCAGCCCTTCGATGTCGATCTGCGGATCGTCGATCAGCGCGATCGTGGCCGCGATCACTTCGCTCAGGTTGTGCGGCGGGATATTGGTGGCCATGCCCACTGCGATGCCGGCCGAACCGTTGACCAGCAGGTTCGGGAACCGCGTCGGCAGGACGGTCGGTTCGTTTTCCTTCTCGTCGTAGTTGAGCTGGAAGTCGACGGTTTCCTTGTCGATATCCGCCAGCAGCTCGTGGGTGAGCCGGGTCATGCGCGCTTCGGTGTAGCGCATCGCCGCGGCGTCGTCGCCGTCGACCGAACCGAAGTTGCCCTGGCCGTCGACCAACAGATAGCGCAGCGAGAACGGCTGCGCCATGCGCACCAGCGTGTCGTATACCGACTGGTCGCCGTGCGGGTGGTATTTACCGATCACGTCGCCGACGATGCGCGCCGACTTCACGTGCGGCTTGTTGGCGTGGGTGCCTAGCTCGTTCATCGCGAACAACACGCGCCGGTGTACCGGCTTGAGGCCGTCGCGGACGTCGGGAAGCGCGCGCCCCACGATCACGCTCATGGCGTAATCCAGGTAGCTGCGGCGCATCTCGTCTTCGAGATTGACGGGGATGATTTCCTTGGCGAGTTCTGCCATCAGGGGTCCGTATTTGAAGGGGTTTGCACGCCCAAGGCCGACCTGCGGACCGGGGGTCCGCGATGCCGGAAATGGGCCGGTTTCGGAGACGTGAAATCATACCACAGAAACGGCTTGTGAAACCGCCTAAAACCTTCGTAGAAACAGGCACTTGGGCATCATTTTCTGATTGCGGCCGAGACCCGGTCTCAAACCCTCTGCGATAGCTCGCTTTTTGTGGGAGCGGCTTTAGCCGCGAGCCTTTGGGGACGGGAAGAGCTCGCGGCTAAAGCCGCTCCCACAAAGCCCACTCAGGCGCCGAAAACGGCCCGCATACGCTCGGCATCGGGATGCTCGACGATGCCCTTCTCGGTGACGATCGCGTCGATCAATTCGGCCGGCGTCACGTCGAATACCGGATTCCAGGCCTGGATGCCGTCGGCCACCGTGCGGCTCCCGGATACGCCGAGCAATTCGCTCGGATCGCGCTCTTCGATTTCGATCAGGTCGCCGCTGGGCGTGTCCATGTCGACCGTCGACGACGGCGCCACCACCATGAACTTTTTGCCGTGATGTCTCGCGGAGATCGCCAACTGGTAGGTGCCGATCTTGTTGGCGGTGTCGCCGTTGGCGCAGATGCGGTCGGCGCCGACCACCACCCAGTCCACTTGCCCGCTCTTCATCAGATGCGAAGCGGCGGCATCGGCGATCAGAGTGGCGTCGATGCCGTCCTGCTGCAGCTCCCATACGGTCAGGCGCGAGCCCTGCATCCACGGGCGCGTTTCGTCTGCGAACACTTTGCCGATGCGGCCCTGGGCCACGCCCGCGCGGATCACGCCCAAAGCCGTGCCGAAGCCGGCGGTGGCCAGCGAGCCGGTATTGCAATGGGTAAGCACGCCGCTGCCCGGCGCGATCAGGCTGGCGCCCATCTCGCCCATCCGGCGGTTGGCGGCCAGATCTTCGGTTTCGATAGCGCGCGCTTCGCGTTCGAGCACATTGCGCCAGTCGCTGCCGGCGCCGGCCAGTGCGCGGCGCATGCGCGCCAGTGCCCAGGCGAGATTCACCGCCGTCGGCCGCGCCGCGTTGAGCCGCTGCAGAGCCGGTTCGAGTTTCGCGGCGGCGGTCCCGCCATCGACCGCGTCGATCTCGCGCGCCGCCAATACGGCACCCCAGGCCGCCGCGATGCCGATCGCGGGCGCGCCACGTACGGCGAGCGCATGGATGGCGGCGGCGACTTCGTCGCTGGTGGCGGAAGTGAGGTATTCGACCGTGAACGGTAGTTTGCGCTGGTCGAGCAGTTCCAATGCTTCGCCTGTCCAGCGGATCGGGCGAATGCGGTCGTAACGGTCGTATTCGATGCTGTTGGCCATGGCGCTAGTTTAGCAATGCGGAAGGCTGCGCTTTGTGGCAATTGCTTTAGCTTTTAAGCCGTCATTCCCGCGAAGGCGAGACTGCGAAGGCCGAAGGCCGTAGCGAACATCTGCGCGAGCAGATGGCCCGAAGGGCGAGCGAAGCGAGTAATCCAATGACTTTAAAGCCTCTCCAGATCGCGACGACGCGACCTGTCACCCCGCGCGCCCTCACCCAACCCTCTCCCGCGATGCGGGAGAGGGCTAAAGCCACGTCACTGGATTCCCGCCTTCGCGGGAATGACGGCTGAAAAGAACGACTCTATGCGAGCACGCACGGCCTTCAGCGAACTTCGAACTCGGCGCGACAGCCGCCGCGCACCCAGATGCCCTCGCCGCTCCAGCCCCAGGTCTGATCCTGGATGCAGGCGCTATTGGACAGTTGTCGCACCATGCGCACGCTCTCGTCGACCTGTATCGGACAGCGGCGCTCGCCGCCGCCCTTGGATTCGCAGCGCAGGAAGTCGACGCCGACCTGGCCGTAACGCGCGTCTTCATCGCTGCTGCGCCAGCCGCCGGCCATGCGGAATTCGCCGCGGCAGCCTTGCGCGACCCAGACGCCGCGGTTGTCGCGGCCCCAGCTTTGATCGCGGATGCAATCGTTGCGCGAGAGTTGCTTGACCAGATCGACGCGCCCGGGTTCCTTCAGCGGGCACAGATGCCATCGGCCATCGGCGGATTCGCAGCGGAAAATGCCGCGATCGTAGGCCGCGCTGCGGCGGCTGCCATAACCGACTGCGAACTCGGCGCGGCAGCCTTGCGTCACCCAGACGCCGTTGCGGCTGAATCCCCAGGTCTGTCCTTCCACGCAACCGGAATCGGACAATTGACGCACCAACTTCACCCCGCCGCGCGTATCTGCGGGGCACTGCCGGGTGCGGCCTTCATCGGATTCGCAACGCACGACGCCGCTGGGAAGCTGTTCGCGGTACTCCTTCAACTTCTCGTCGTAGTTTTCGTCGAGCTGCGCGCGCGCTCCGCCCGGCCCGGCGATCGAGCTCGCGAATAACAAAACGCCGCAGTACAGCATTTGACGCATGGCGACCCCTGAATTAACGCCATTTTTTGCGACTGTAACCCGCGCACATGAACGCCGGTGCAAAGGATCTTCACCCGGCATAGGATGCGCCGCAAGTGTTGCGTCCGCCGTTCAGCCTCTTTCGAATGCGAACGCGATCGCGTCGGCGATGCGGTCAGTGCCGAGCATCGCCATCAGCAATCGATCCACGCCCAATGCGACGCCGGCGCAATGCGGCAAACCGTGTTCCAGGGCGGCCAGCAACCGCGCGTCCAGCGGCGGCGATGCCGCACCGCGCGATCCGCGCAGGGCCAGATCGCGCTGGAAACGGTTCCGCTGCTCGGCGGCATCCTGCAGCTCGTGATAACCGTTGGCTAACTCCAACGCGCCAAGGTAAAGCTCGAAACGTTCTGCCACCGGCGGGTCGCCGTCGCGCAGCCGCGCCAATGCGCATTGCGACGCAGGATAGTCGTACACGGCGGTCAGACGGTCGGCCGGGAACGACGGTTGGATGCGATGGGTCATCAGCAGATCCAACCAGTCGTCGCGGGTGAGGCCTTCCGGCGCGATTTCTATGTCGCCCAGCGCTGCGTGAAGCTCGGACTCGGAATCGGTAGCGGAATCGATACCCAAATGCCGCCCATACAGATCGCGATAAGCGATCTTCTCGAACTGCGCATCGCGCCCGGTCAATGCCAGCGCCGCATGCACCAATGCCGCGGTTTCTTCGATCAGCCGGTGATGGTCCCAGCCGATGCGGTACCACTCGAGCATCGTGAATTCGGGATTGTGGCGGCCGCCGGCTTCGCCGTCGCGGAACACGCGGCCCAATTCGTAGCAATCGCCGACGCCTGCCGCCAGCAGGCGTTTCAGCGCGTATTCCGGCGACGTGCGCAGCCAGCGCGTGCGCGGCGCGCCATCGGTGCGGCCTGAAAATTCGAGCGAGAACGAGGCGATGTTGGGATCGGTATTGCCGGCCATCGACAGCACCGGCGTCTCGACTTCGAGCACGTCGCGCTCGGCGAAGAACGCGCGGATCGCGGCATACAAGCGTGCGCGAAGGCGCAATGCCTCGAAATCCGCGGACGGAAGCCAATCGCCGGCACGAGGCGTCATGGCGTCAGGCGTGCTCGGCCAGGAAGGCGAGCAGCTTGGCTTCGTCCCAAATCTCCAGGCCCAGTTCCTGCGCCTTCGCCAACTTGGAGCCGGCCGCTTCGCCGGCGATCACGACGCCGGTTTTCTTGGACACGCTGCCGGAGACCTTCGCGCCCAAGGCCTCGAGTTTGGCGCCGGCCTCGTCGCGCGACATCGATTCCAATCCGCCGGTCAGCACCACCGTCATTCCGGACAGCGGCCCATCGACCGAGCGCTGCGGCGCGCCCTCTTCCCAATGCACGCCGTTCTTGCGCAAGCCCGCAATGACGTCGCGGTTGTGCTGTTCGGCGAAGAAGTGCGCGATGCGCGCGGCCACGATCGGCCCCACGTCCGGCACTTCGGTCAGCGTCGCTTCGTCGGCCGCCATCAGCGGCGCCAGCGCACCGAAATGGCGCGCCAGGGTTTTGGCGGTGCTTTCGCCGACGTCGCGGATGCCGAGCGCGTACAGCAGCCGTTCCAACGTGGTGTTGCGGCTCGCATCGATGCCGGCGATGAGATTCTCGGCCCATTTGCTGGCGACCTTGCCGGCTTTGACCGTCTCCGGCACCGTTCCATCGCGTTCGTCGGCGCGGCTTTTCATTTCCAGGAAATCGTCGACGGTCAGCTTGTACAGGTCGGCGATCGTTTCGACGTAACCGAATTCGACCAAGGCATCGGCGAAACGCTCGCCCAGGCCGCCGATGTCCATGGCGCGGCGCGACGAGAAATGGATCAGGGCTTCCTTGCGCTGCGCGGGGCAGAACAGCCCGCCCGTGCAGCGCGCGACCACTTCGCCCTCTTCGCGCACCACATCCGATCCGCAAATCGGGCACTCGGTCGGCAGTACGTACGGCCGATGCAGCGGTTTGCCTTTTTTGTCGAGCGGGCGCCGCTCTTCGATCACCCGCACCACTTCCGGAATCACATCGCCCGCGCGGCGCACGATGATGCTGTCGCCGACGCGCACGTCCAAGCGCGCGATCTGGTCGGCGTTGTGCAGCGTGGCGCGGCTCACCATCACGCCGCCCACATGCACCGGCGTCATCTGCACCCACGGCGTCACCGCGCCGGTGCGGCCGACGTTGACCTCGATCGATTCGACGACGGTGGCTTCTTCCTGCGCCGGATACTTGTGCGCCAACGCCCAGCGCGGCGCGCGCGAAACGAAACCCATCGCGCGCTGCTGGTCGTAGCGGTTGAGTTTGTAGACCACGCCATCGATGTCGAACGGCAAACCGTCGCGCTGCTCGCCGACGCGGCGGTAATAGGCCAGCAAGCCGTCGGTGCCGCTGGCCGCATCGGCCAGCGACGACACCGGCAAACCGAGTTCGCGCAGCCAGGCCAGGGTTTCGGTGTGGGTCTTGGGTAGCTTGGCGTCGGTTTCGCCGAGCGCGTAGGCGTAGAAGCTCAGCGGCCGCTGCGCGGTGATGCGCGGGTCGAGCTGGCGCAGCGAACCGGCCGCGCCGTTGCGCGGATTGGCCAGCGTCTTGGCGCCGTGTTTGGCGGCCCAGACGTTATATTTGTCGAAGGCGGCTTTGGGCATGTAGACCTCGCCGCGCACTTCCAGCAGTTTCGGCGGCCTGCCGCGCAATTGCAGCGGAATCGCGCGTACGGTGCGCAGATTGGGCGTGACGTCCTCGCCGGTGACGCCGTCGCCGCGGGTCGCGCCGCGCACGAACAGGCCGTCTTCGTAACGCAGGCTGATCGCCAGGCCGTCGAGTTTGGGTTCGACCGAGAACTCCGGCGCTTCGTCGCCGGTTTCCTTGCTGATCCGGGCGACGAAATCGGCGACTTCCTCGTCGCTGAAAGCATTGGACAGCGACAGCATCGGCACGCTGTGGCGCACCTCGGCGAATTTCGACGAAGGCTTGTCGCCGACGCGCTGGGTCGGCGAGTTGGGATCGGCTAGTCCGGGATGTTCGGCTTCTAGCGCTTCGAGTTCGCGCAGAAGACGGTCGTATTCGACATCCGGGATGCTGGGGTCGTCGAGCACGTGGTAGCGGTAGTTGGCGTCTTCCAGCTGGCGCCGGAGCTTGCTGATGCGGTCCGCGGGTTTCGGGCTCATCGTCAAATTCTAGCGACTTCGCTGTTGTGGGAGGGGCTTCAGCCCCGACAGATGCTTGTCGGGGCTGAAGCCCCTCCCACAAGATCAAAAGCTCGCGGCTTAAGCCGCTCCCACGAAAAGCAGGATTACCAGCGCGGGGAACGCTTGATCGGCGGCGCTTCGTGCTGCCGGTCGTAGGCGCGCAAGTCGTCGCGGATGTGGGCGATGCGCTGGCGGCCGAGCGCGTTGCGTTCCTGGTCCAGCACCACGCCGTTGAGCAGCTCGGCCATGCGCTGCGCGGTCGGCAGCATCGTGTCCCAGGCTTCCAGCGCGGAAAGCGGCGCAGGCAGCGTCAGGAAGAAGGCGATCGCCGGCGTCTGCAGCGACTGGATCTCGGCCATCTCGAAGCTGCCCGGCTTCATGATGTTGGCCACGCTGAAGATCGGCCCGCGTTCCGGATGGCCTTCCATCAATCGGTGGAACACATTCATGTGGCCGAAAGTGAGGCCGGCCTTCTCCGCCGCGACCACGATGTCGGGGCCCTGCAACTGCTGGCCGGCGCGCGCGGCGACGTACAACGAGATGATCTTGTCGAAGTTTTCGCTGTCGCGGCGGCCGAGTTCGCTGCCGGCCGAAGCGCCGCCGAGCGTGTCGTCGAGCAGTTCGAGTTCGGACTGCACGGCCGCGTCGTCGCTATATCCGGCGCCGCCACCCAGCATGCCTTCGATCTGCGCGCCGAGCGTCGGCTCCATGCGCTCGCCTTCGTTGCGCGCGGCCTTGTCGACGCGCCGTCCTTGCGCGCCCCGGCGCGGGCGTCCGAAAAAATAGATGGCGGCCACCAGCAGGATGCCGGCGATGAGGATTCCGGTTCGCAACAGCCATACGTCGGACATCGTTTCCTCCTGGGTCAGGCAGCGCCGGCCAAGCGCGCGGCTTCGGCCAGATCGACCGACACCAGCCGGCTCACGCCGGGTTCGCGCATGGTAACGCCGCTCAACTGGTGGGCGGCCTCCATCGTGGCCTTGTTATGGGTGACGAACAGGAACTGTACGTGCTCGCTCATCTCGCTGACCAGCGCCGTGAAGCGGCCGACGTTGGCCTCGTCCAGCGGCGCGTCGACTTCGTCGAGCAGGCAGAACGGCGCCGGATTAAGCTGGAAGATGGCGAATACCAGCGCTACCGCCGTCATCGCCTTCTCGCCGCCGGACAGCAGCGTGATGTTGGAGACGCGCTTGCCGGGCGGGCGCGCCATGATCGTCACGCCGGTATCGAGCAGGTCCTCGCCGGTCAGTTCCAGATAGGCGTGGCCGCCGCCGAACAGGCGCGGATACAGGGCCTGGATGCCGGAATTGACGCGGTCGAACGTATCCTTGAAGCGGCCGCGGGTTTCGCGGTCGATCTTGCGGATCGCGTCTTCCAGCGTTTCCAGCGCCGAGGTGAGGTCGGCGTCCTGCGCGTCTAGGTATTCCTTGCGCTGCGCGGCTTCGGCGTGCTCGTGGATGGCGGCCAGGTTGACCGGTTCGAGACGGCGCAGCTTGGCGTCGAAATCGAGCACGGTCTTTTCCCACACGGCGACGTCGGCATCGTCGGCGAGGCTGGAAACGACATCGTCGAGCACGAAACCGGCTGCGACGACCGCTTCCGACAGTTGCTCCGCCTTCAGCGACAAGGCCTGCTGATCGAGCTTGGCCTGCGAGATCGCATCGCGCTGCACGATGGCCTGCTCGTCGCGCTGGTGGCGGGTGTGTTCGAAAGTGCGCAGCTCGTTGTCGATGCCTTCGACGTCGGCACGCGCGGCATTGAGCGCCTTGTCGGCGATCACGCGCTTTTCGAGCAGCGACTGGCGTTCGACTTCCAGGGTCTTGACCGGATCGTCGCCGTCGCTCAATTGCGAGGTCAGTTCGCCCAGGCGGCCGTCGAGCTGCCCGCGCTGGCCGCCCATGCGATCCAGCGCCTGGGCCAGCGCCAGCACCTGCGCACGCTGCGATTCGAGGGTGAGCGCGAGCGCATGCGCGGCGTCGCGCGATTCGCGGGCGGCGCTGCGCGCGATGTCGCGGGTTTCGACCAGGCGCGTGCGCTCTTCGTCGAGCGCGCGGCGCGCGTTCTCGAATTGCGCCATGCGCGATACGGCGTCTTCCTGCTTCGAACGCGCTTCGCGGGCCTGTTCGCGGCTGGTGTCCAGCGTGGCGGCGAGTTGCGCGAGTTCGGCATCGATCTTCTCGATGCGGGCGCGCGCCGATTCGAGCCGGCCCTGCTGGCTTTGCAGCTGGCCGGCGAGTTCGGACACGCCGCGATGGGCCATGTACGAAGCGCGCTGCGCATCCTCGCGCTGCTGTTCTGCGGCGAGCAGACGGTCGCGCCAGGCGACGATGCCGCGGTCGAGTTCGGCTTCGCGCTTCTGCAGCGTTTCGATTTCCGCGCGCAGCGTCTGGATTTCGCGTTCGCGCAGCAATGCGCCCTGTTTCGCGGCGCCGGAGCGCACCATGCGCACCCAGCCGGCGCCGAGGCGCTCGCCGTGGCGAGTAATGACCGATTCGCCCTCGCCCAGGCGCGGCAACAGCGCGCGTGCGGACGGCAAATCCTCGGCCACATGCAATTTGGCCAGCAGGCGGCGGATCGCATCCGGGCCCTTCACCTTCGCGGCGAGCGTGCCTGCGGGCGCGTCGAAATTTTCGTCGGCCGGCGACACCAGGGTCAGGCGGCCCTCAGCGAGTTCGCCCAGCGCATCGACCAGCGCTTCGGGCGCTTCGACCAGCACGCCTTCGATCAATTGGCCGAGCGCGCCTTCGACGGCGTTTTCCCAGCCGGCTTCGACGACGAGCTTTTCGCCGACGCGAGCCGACGAATCCAACCCCTGCTGGCGCAGCCATTCGACCGCCGCGCCCTGTTCCTGACCGAGCGCGGCATGCTGCAGCGTTTCCAGCGACGACAAACGGCCGCGCGCGGTCTGCGCCTGCTTGCGCACTTCGGCCAGCTCGGCCTGCGCGGTGCGTTGCTGGTCCTGCAATTCGGTGACGGCCCGCTTGCGCGTCTCGACGTCCTGATCGAGCGTGTCCAGCGAGGCTTTCTGGGTGTCGTGCTGGGTCTGGAACTGAGCGAACGAAGCCGCCAGCGCGTCCAGATCCAAGCCGCTGCGTTCGTTGCCGAGCACTTCGCGGCGACGGTCGGCGTCCAGCGCCTGCCGGTCGAGATAATCGACGCGGGTGCGTTCGACGTCGCCGGCGCGCGCGGCTTCGGATTGTTCGCGCGCATGCGCGTCCCAACGCTGCTGCCAGTCGGCCAATGCGGCTTCGGCATCGCGCAAGGCGTCCTGGCGGGTGCCGTCGTCCTGGTGCAACTGCGTCAGTTGCGGCTCCACGTCGGCCATCGCCGCGCGCAGCACGTCGAGCTTGGCTTGGTCGCCGCTGATGTGCTGGCCGAGCTCGGCGAGCGCAGCCTGCGCTTCGTCGCGGGCGCGTTGCAGGCGCTGCGCCATTTCCTGTTGGTGCTGGATCTGCTGTTCGATGCGGGCCAGGTTGCCGCCGACTTCGTAACCCTCTGCCTGCGCCTTGTTCAGCGCTTCGGCCGCTTGCTCGCGGCGCACGCGGCCGGTTTCGATCTGGCGTTCGGCTTCGCGCTGTTCGGCGATCAGCTGCTGCAGCTTGGTTTCCTGCTGAGAAAGCGCTTCGCGGCGAGCCTGCAATTGCGCGTCCAGGCCGCGGAATTCGAGCGCCTTCCACTCGGCATCCTTGATCTTGCGCTCTTCCTGGATGGCTTGGTATTGCTCGGCCTGGCGCGCCTGGCGCTTGAGGTGGTCGAGCTGTTTGCCGACTTCCTCGCGCAGGTCGTTCAAGCGATCGAGATTTTCGCGGGTGTGGCGGATGCGGGTTTCGGTTTCCTTGCGCCGCTCCTTGTATTTGGAAATGCCGGCGGCTTCTTCCAGATAGACGCGCAGTTCTTCCGGCCGCGCATCGATCACCTGCGAGATCATGCCCTGCTCGATGATCGAGTAGCTGCGCGGACCCAGGCCCGTACCGAGGAACAGATCGGTGATGTCGCGGCGTCGGCACTTGCCGCCGTTGAGGTAGTAGCTGCTCTGGCCGTCGCGGCTGACGCTGCGCTTGACCGAAATCTCGTTGTAGGCCGCGTATTCGCCGGTGATGGTGTGGTCGGAGTTGTCGAAGATCAGTTCGACCATCGCTTGCGACACCGGCTTGCGCGACGTCGAGCCCGAGAAGATCACATCGGTCAGCGAATCGCCGCGCAGGCGGCTGGCGGCGCTTTCGCCCATCACCCAGCGGATCGCATCGATGATGTTCGACTTGCCGCAGCCATTGGGCCCGACCACACCGGTCATATTGGTCGGCAGGTGGAGGGTGGTCGGCTCTACGAAGGATTTGAAACCGGACAGCTTGATCGTGGACAGGCGCATGCGGCGGTGATTTCTCTCAGGCTCGATGCGTCCCGCCGTGCCGCGCGCGCATCTGGTTCAGGTATTGGATTTCGTTCTGCCGCTATCTGATTGATTCGTATAACGACAATCCGGCGGTTTCGCCGGAGATTCACAGAGTATAGCGAGCCTGCGACCCCGCGTACTGCAGCTCGGCTTTGTAGAGCGGGGCTTGCTCCGCTGCCTTTTGCTTTGTCGGGGGTTATCGAGAAAAGCAGCGGAGCAAGTCCCGCTCTACAAACCGCTTCGGGCGATGGATTCCTGCTTTTGATCGCCGTCCCCAAGATTTGGTCGGATGGCGCTTGACAGACCCGCCCTGTATGTACTGTACTGGTACCAGTAGTACAGTTAGTACAGCAGGAGTTCCGATGGCCCGTACTCAAGCCTTGATGATCCAGATCGCTACCGGCGATCCCCGCCCGATCACCAAACAGATCGTCGATGCCGTGCGCATGAAGATCGCTACCGGCGAACTGGAGCCCGGCGCGCAGCTGCCCAGCGTGCGCGGCCTGGCCCAGCAGCTGACGATCAATCCGAACACGGTCGCCAAGGCCTACGCCGAACTGACTACCGAGGGCTGGCTCGAGTCGCGCCAGGGCCTGGGCCTGTACGTGGCCCCGCCCCGCCAACGATTGAGCGAGTCCGAACGCGAGCGCCGCCTCGACGACGCCATCCAGCGCTTCCTGCACGACGTGATCGCGCTCGATTACCCGCCTGACGAGGTGCAGGCGCGCCTGCATCACGAGTTTCGTCTGCTTGTTCCCCGCAAGACCGCTTGATTCCTGAAACCCGACGACCACCGCACGAGACCGCCATGTCCGTCCCAGAACCCGAATACGTGATCGAAACCGTCGAGCTGAGCAAACGTTACGGCCGCAAGCTCGCGCTCGATCGCCTGGACCTGCGCATACCGCGCGGCCGCATACATGCCATCGTCGGCGCCAACGGCGCCGGCAAATCCACGCTGTTCCGCATTCTGCTGGGCTTCCTCCCGCAGACCGCGGGCGAAGCGCGCATCCTGGGCCACGATAGCCAGCGCTTGACGCCGCAGGACCGCGCCCGCATCGGCTTCGTCAACGAAGAGCACACGTTGCCCGGCTGGATGCGCGTGTCGGCGGTGAAAGACATGCATCGCCGCCAGTATCCGCGCTGGAACGAAGCCGCTTTCGAAGGCGTGCTGGGCCATTACCACGTGCTGCCGGAGCAGAAGGTGGGCCAGCTGTCGCGCGGCGAACGCGCCGGTTTCAATCTCGCGCTCGCGTTGGCGCAGGGGCCGGAGCTGCTGGTGCTCGACGAACCGACGCTCGGCCTGGACGTGGTCGCCAAACGCGCCTTCCTGGAATCGCTGATGTACAGCAACGCCGCCGACGAATGCACGGTGATCTATTGCTCGCACCAGATGGAGGAAATCGAACGCGTCGCCGACAACCTGATCATCCTCGAACGCGGCCAGCTGAAGAACATGTCGGCGCCGGAGGATTTCTGCGCGCGCGTCAGCCATTGGATCGCCGACATCCCGTTCAAAGGACCTCCGCCGGGCACGGTGCCGGGGCTGCTGGAAATGCAGCGCCTGGACGGCCTGCACCACTACCTGGTGCTGGACCAGGATGCGGATTTCGCCGATTTCCTGCGCGCGAACGGCGCGCGCTCCGTGCAGAGCATGCAGGTGAGCCTGGATCGTGCGGTGAACAGTTTCCTGGCGAAGAACCACGCGGCGCCGGCGCAGCAGACGGCCTGAACATCACCCAATTCGTCATCCCGAACGAAGTGAGGGATCTACTCCCTCGGAAAGCAGATCCCTCACTTCGTTCGGGATGACACGGAAAAAAGGACTACTGATATGTGGGATCTATTCAAAGCCGAAATCCTGCGCTTCCGCAGCTGGGCGGCCGCCTACGCCGCGCTGCAGGTGATCGTGCTGGGTTTCATGACCCGCGTGGTCGATCTGGCGCAGCAACCCGAACTCGTCTACGAAGTGCTGGGAGGCGTGTACGGCCTCACCGGCGTGTTGCTGGGCCTGTACCAGATGGGCGGATATCGCCGTCCCAACACCTGGTTGAACCTGCTGCACAGGCCGATGCCGCACTGGCAGGTGGCCGCTGCGCTTTTCGGAGCCGGCGTCGCCCTGCTGGCGATCGCGGTGCTGCTGCCGACGCTGCTGATCGCGGGCTGGCAGGAGTTCATGACCGCGCGTGTGGTCGACTCGCGGCACCTGCTGCTGTGCCTGTCGGGATGGCTGATCGCGCTATGCGCCTATCTTGCCGGCGGCTACGCGATGCTGGCGAACAAGCGCTACAGCTTCTGCGCGCTGGTATTCCTGCTGCTGCTCGCGTTCGGCCGGGCTACCGGCATCGGCGCGATCGCGGTGCAACTGATGGCGCTGGCCTTCCTGTCTGCGATGGTGCTGACCGCGTTCAAACCCGACCTCAGCGCGACGCCGCGGGGCGCGGTAGGCACGGTCGCGACCGCCGCGCCGCTGCAGATGGCGATGTGGTTCGCGCTGGTGATGGTGTTCTTCGGCGTCGAATTCGTTTGGATCGCGCAGGGCTCGCATCCCAACAACCGCGCCGTGCCGATGACCGGCGGCGAGAAGGAAGCCGAGAACGCGGAAGGCAAGGACCTGATCGTCATCGGCCTGAAGAACAGCCGCGACCCGGAAGCGCCGCTGTGGCGCGAGCAGGCCGGGATCTCCGAGATTTACGGCATCGACCAGTACTTCCGCGCGGCGCCCGTGCGCAACGAACTGACCAATCTTGCGCCGATGGAATTCGACGACGGCGAACGCCGCGTGCGCTGGGTGTTCAGCCACGACAGCATGCGCTTCGAAGGCTACAGCCTGGTCGACAAGCGTCCGGTAGGCGCGTTGGGCGTCGCCGGGCAGGCGCCGTTCCCGTATCCGCCGCTGCCCGCTGCCGACGGCATCCTGGTCAGCCGGGATACCGTCTACCAGTACGACAGCGACGACAAGATCGTGCTGCCCCGCGCGCGCCTGCCCGCCGGCGAGATCGTCGCCGGCTACGGCAACGTCGGCGACAGCATGGCCCTGCTCAGCGATCGCGCGTTGTATTTCTACGACGCCGGCGAGTTCAAGAACGACGATGGCGTGCTGACGCCGCGCCAGCGCGTACCGCTGCCGGGCAAGATCGGCGACATGTCGCGGATCGACATGATGGAACTGCTCGACGGCTATCTGGTTTCCTTCGCCTTCACCTGGCGTTCGTACAACGCCGAAGGCGCCCTGCCCTATCAGGAAATCGTGCGCGTGGACGAGCAAGGCCGCGTATCGCAGATCGCGCGGCGCGAGGTCGGCCTGGACTATCCGGTCGCATGGCGCTATCGCAATTGGTATGCGTCGCCCGTCCTGTACGCCGCGCAAAAAGCGGCGACGAATATGTTCGCCGGGTACGTGCCCTACTTCGACACGAACCGTCCGTCGGTGCCTGGCAGCGCGAAGGCGATTGCCGCGGCGCTGATGCTGTTGTCGCTGCTGGGCGCGGTGTGGCGTACGCGGCAGACATCGCTGCCGATGGCGACCCGCATCGCTTGGATAGTGCTCTGCGGCGCGATCGGCCTGCCGGCACTGATGAGCCTCTGGCTGTTGTATCCCAAACGCGAAACGCTGGTGGATCTGCCGCTCGCCGCAGCCGCGGTCGCATGACCCGTCGCTAACCTATTCCGGCCCGTCCGCGGACGGGCCTTGCAGGAGAAGAACATGGCAACGTTCCCGGAGTATCGCGGGGCGCGGGCGCATTCGGCCCCGGAAATTCGCTGGCGGCTTTTCGTAGGAGCGGCTGTAGCCGCGAGCCCTTGCCCGCCCACGCCATCCGAGAGGGAAAGCTCGCGGCTACAGCCGCTCCTACGAAGAGTCGCGAAAACGGTGCTCGCGCTGATGCTGTTGGCGCCGGTAGCCCATGCTGACGATGCGAACGCACTGCGCACAGCGGCGGCGACCGAGAAGGCTCGCCCGCGGCCGCAGCAATTCGATCGCATCCAGTTCCTCGCCCGGCCCGATGTTACCGGCGCCACGCTCTCGCCCGACGGCCGCCATGTCGCGTATCTGCGCGAAGAAGGCCGCAACCGCGGCGTTTGGCTGTTGCCGGCGGCCGGCGGTGCGCCGAAGCGGCTGCTGTCGCAAACGGACGCTGCGCAATTGTCGTGGTCGCGCGACAGCCGCTGGTTGTTCCTGGCCTCGCCACGGCAATTGTTCGCGCTGGCGACGGCGGGGCAAGCCGGTTCCGGCGCGATCGCCAAACTCGGCGGACGCTGGGAGCGCGAGTTCGAGACGGCCGATCCCGTATCGCCCGCCGCGGCTATCGTCCTGGAAAGCCCGCCGCTGGTATCGCGCCTGCCCAAGCGCTGGCGGTTGTACCGGATCGGCGTCGACGGCAAGCAAACACTGCTGCATGAAGATGCCAGGCAGATCGTCGGCTTCGCTTTCGACGATCGCGCGAAGCTGGCCTTCGTCAACCGCGTTGAAAACGACAAATACGTCGTCTACCGCATCGCGGGCGGCCGCCTGCGCGAAGCCATGCGCTGCGTGAACCTGGAACGCTGCACGCTGCTGTCGGCCGGCAACGACGGCAATGCGCTGCTGCAAACGAACGTCGGCAGCGATCGCATCCGCATCGCGCGTCTGGATGCCGGCGGCAAGCTGCAAACCTTGCAGGACGACCCGCGCGGCGAAGCCGACCTCGACGAGGTCGTGCTCGATCCGCTCACTCGGCAACCTTTGATCGCGAGCTACCGCAGCACGGTCGTCGCGAACTATGGGTTGACGGCAGACGCCAAGCGCCATGTCGATGCCATCGAAAATCGCTATCCGCAACGCAACCTTCGGATCGAAGTCGGCCGCGGCGCCGGCGCGCGCTGGCTCGTGCATGAACGCGCGGGGTCGCTGAAAGGCGAACGGCTGCATCTGTACGACCCCGGCTCCGGCGATTTCCGCGAAATCCTCGGCCATGCCGGCTTCCATCACGACCGTACGCCGGAACCGCGGCTTCCGGAAGCGCAGATGGCGCGCAAGATCGCATTCGCCTATCCCGGTTCGGACGGCATGCGTTTGCAAGGCTTCGTGCTGCTGCCGCCCGGTATCGATCCGGCGCGCGCGCCGCTGGTCGCCCATGTGCACGGCGGACCGTTCAATCTGTTCCGCCCGGAATTCAGCGCGCAGTCGCAACTGCTGGCCAATCGCGGTTATGCGGTTTTCGAGCCCAATTTCCGCGGGTCCACCGGACTGGGCCGCGAATACATGTTCGCGGGCAAGGGCGATTTCGGCAACGGCCGCGTGCAGCAGGATATCGTCGACGGCGTGCGCTATCTGCTCGCCCAGGGCATCGGCGATGGCGACCGCGTCGGCATGATCGGCGCGTCGTTCGGCGGATACTCCGCGCTGCAGGGCGTCACGTTCCAACCCGAGTTGTTCAAGGTGGGCGTGGCTGCGGTACCGCCGGCGGACTTCGGCTGGGTGCTGCGTTCGTATTCGCGCAGCGTCGATCAGCTGTCGCGGGGCATTCCGCTCTCGACCAGCATGCGTCTGCTGTCGCTAGACCCGGCCGATGCGGCCGTCGCCGAACGATTGCGCGCGCAATCTCCGATCGCGAACGCGCCCCGCATGAATCGCCCCGTGCTGCTGCTCGCCGGCGGCGACGACGAGCGCGTGCCGATCCGCAGCGTGTTGCACTACGCCGCCGAACTGAAAACCTTGGACAAGGACGTCAGCCTGTTCGTGGATGCCGAAGGCCGGCACCAATTGGCCGATCCGCTCACGCGCGAGGCTTATCTCTATTTGATGGAGCGCATCCTGCACCAGCGTCTCGGCGGTGCGGCGCCTAAGCCGCCGAGCAGGGAATTGCGTGCGCATCTGAAGCGCAACATGCTGATCAGCGGCAGCGATTTTCGCGGCGACATGCCGTAGCGGCGTTTTTTGTAGGATCAAGAACAGCGGAGCAAGCTCCGCTCTACAAGGCGGTACCGGTATCGGGATCGAAGAAGTGCGCGCGCTCGCCGGCCACGGCGATCGCCATCGGCTTGCCGCGCTCGGGCAGCACGTTCGGTTCGAAGCGCGCGATCAGCGGTTGCCGCTGCAGCCGCAAATTGACGAAAACCTCGCTGCCGACCGGTTCGACCACTTCCACTTCGGCCTCGAAAGCGCCCGTCTCGCCGTTCGGCGCCGGACGCAGATGCTCGGGCCTGATGCCGATATCGATATCGCGCCCGATCCACTGTTCGCGCACGCGCGCCCCAGGCAGCGGCACGCGCACGCCATCGGCCATTTGCAACGCGAATAGTCCGCCTTCGGCCAGCAAACGCCCGCGCAGCACGTTCATCGCCGGACTGCCGAGGAAAGTCGCCACGAACAGATTGGCCGGCTTTTCGTACAGCGCCATCGGCGTATCGATCTGCTGGATCACGCCCTTATCGAGCACCACGATGCGCTGGCCCAGCGTCATCGCTTCGATCTGGTCGTGGGTGACGTAAATCATGGTTGCGCCGAGCTGGCGATGCAGGCGTGCGATCTCGACCCGCATCGACATGCGCAGCTTGGCGTCGAGATTGGACAAGGGCTCGTCCAGCAAGAAGGCCTGCGGCTGCCGCACCAGCGCGCGGCCCAAAGCGACGCGCTGGCGCTGGCCGCCGGATAGCGCGGCCGGCTTGCGATCTAGCAGCGCGTCGAGTTCGAGCGTCTTGGCCGCCTCGGCCACGCGCGACGCGATCGCGCCCTTGTCGTGGCCGCGCAGCTTCAATCCGAAAGCGAGATTCTCGGCCACGGTCATGTGCGGATACAGCGCGTAGCTCTGGAACACCATCGCGATATCGCGATCCTTCGGCGCCACATCGTTGACCGCGCGCTCGCCGATCTTCAGCGTGCCGGAACTGATCGATTCCAGCCCGGCGATCATCCGCAGCAGCGTCGACTTGCCGCAGCCCGAAGGTCCGACCAGCACCAGCAGCTCGCCGTCGGCGACTTCGAAGCTGGCCCCGGCCACAGCGACGAAGCCGTTGGGGTACACCTTGCGCACCTGGTCTAGCTGGACTCTGGCCATCGGTTCTCCGGCTGCTGCCTGTTTCCATCCTGCCTGAAGGCGCCCTGCGCACCGCATACGATTGCAGGGGACCCATTCTGTGCGGTCGCACCATTACACTGGCCGGACGCATGCGGTATTCTGCCATGTAATCGTTTTCACAGGCTCTGCCGAGCCGTCTACCGCCAAGGATCATGCGATGAGCCCACCGCTTACCGCCGTAAAGCAATTTCCTAAGGGTTTTCTGTGGGGATCGGCCACCGCCGCCCACCAGATCGAAGGCTCGCCGTTGGCCGATGGCGCCGGTCCGAGCATCTGGACCCGATTCGCGCACACCCCCGGCATGACCTTGAACGGCGACACCGGCGATGTGGCCTGCGACCACTATCGGCGCTGGAAGGACGACGTGGCCATCATGCGCGAGCTGGGCATGCGGGCCTACCGCTTCAGCGTGTCCTGGTCGCGGATCCTGCCCGAGGGCACCGGGCGGGTGAACCAGAAAGGCCTGGATTTCTATTCGCGGCTGGTCGACGAACTGCTCGCCAACGGCATCGAACCGCTGCTCACGCTGTACCACTGGGATCTGCCAGCGGCGCTCGACGACCGCGGCGGCTGGCTCAACCGCGACTGCGCCGACTGGTTCGCCGAATACGGCAACGTGCTGTACCGCGCGCTCGATGGCCGGGTGAAGAAATGGGTCACGCTCAACGAGCCGTGGGTCATCACCGATGGCGGCTATCTGCACGGCGCGCTGGCGCCGGGCCATCGCAGCCGTTTCGAGGCGCCGATCGCCTCGCACAATCTGATGCGCGCGCATGGCGCCGCGGTGCAGGCCTATCGCGCCGAAGGCAAGCACGAGATCGGCCTGGTGGTGAACATCGAACCGAAGTACGCCGCATCGAATTCGCCGGAGGACCAGGCAGCCGTTCGCCGCGCCGACGCTTATATGAATCGGCAGTACCTGGATCCGGCCCTGCTCGGCAGTTACCCGGACGAAATGAAAGAGATCTTCGGCGAGGCATGGCCTGACTGGCCGGCCGAAGATTTCGACCTGATCAGACAGAAACTGGACTTCATCGGCATCAATTACTACACGCGCAACGTCACCCAGGCGAACGACAGTTATCCGTTGCGCGCCGGACCGGTCAAACAACCGCTCGGCACGTACACCGAGACAGGCTGGGAAGTCTTCCCGCAGGGCCTGACGGACTTGCTGGTCTGGGCCAAGGACCGCTACGGCAATATTCCGACCTATATCACCGAGAACGGCGCCGCGTTCTTCGACCCGCCCGTGGCCGAAGGCGGCCGCATCCGCGACCCGCTCCGCATCGACTACCTGCGCAAGCACCTGTCGGCGATCCACGACGCGATCGCCGCCGGCTGCGACATCCGCGGCTATATGGTGTGGTCGCTGCTGGACAACCTGGAATGGTCGCTGGGATACTCCAAGCGCTTCGGCATCGTGCACGTTAACTACGGCACGCAGGAAAGGACGCCGAAGGACAGCGCGCGCTTCTACAGCAAGGTCATCGCCAGCAATGGCGACGCGCTTTCAGACCCCTTACCTTACTGACGGAGCTGCAGAGCCGCGCCATGCACGACACCCTGTTGCTGTTCGGCGCCACCGGCGACCTCTCGCAGCGCTACCTCTTCCCTTCCCTGCAACACCTGCTGCGCGACCGGTTGCTGCCGCCGGACTTCCGCGTGATCGCCGTCGGCCGCAGCGAGCACGACGACGGCGGCTTCCAGGCCTGGCTGCGCGAACGCATCGACGCCAGCGACACGCGCGACGCCGAAGCGCTCGAAGAACTGCTGCGACGCACGCACTACATCGCGCTGGACCTCGGCGACGAAGCCGCGATGGTCGCCGCCTTGTCGCAATACGCCGACCGGCCCAGCGTCAGCTATCTGGCCACTCCTCCCGATCTGTTCGTGCCGGCCTGCCGCGGTTTGAAAGCGGCGGGGCTGCTCGAAGACCCTTCCCGTCTGGTGCTGGAAAAACCCATCGGCCGCGACCTGGCCTCGGCGCACGAGATCAATACCGCGCTGAAGGATTGCCTGGACGAGTCGCGCATCTTCCGCATCGACCATTACCTGGGCAAAGCGCCGGTGCAGAACCTGCTGGCGCTGCGCTTCGGCAACACGCTGATGGAAGCGGTGTGGCACAACCGCTGGATCGAATCGGTCGACATCCTGGTCGCCGAGACCGCCGGCGTCGACGGCCGCGAAGGCTACTACGCGCATTACGGCGCGCTGCGCGACATGGTCCAGAACCACATGCTGCAATTGCTGGCCCTTATCGCCATGGAGCCGCCGTCCGCGCTCGACGCCGATAGCATCCGCGACGAGAAACGCAAAGTGCTGCGCTCGCTGCGGCCGATGACCGTGGCCGATGTGGCCCAGGAAAGCGTCCGCGGCCGCTACACCGACGGCGTCGTCGACGGCGCCGCAGTAGGCGGCTTCAAGCACGACAGCGAGGTGGAGACTTTCGTCGCATTGCGCGCCTACATCGACAACTGGCGCTGGGCCGGCGTGCCGTTCCGGCTGGTCACCGGCAAGCGCATGCCTTCGCGGGCGACCGAAGTGCTGGTGTCGTTCAAACCGGTGTCGCATTGGCTGTTCGAGCGGCCGAGCAAGGAACGCGCCCGCCACAACCGCCTGCGCATGCGGCTGCAACCGGAAGAAACCATCGAACTCGGCCTGATGGGCAGCTTGGCCGCGCCCGAATGGGGCGCCACCGAATTGCAGCCGATGTCGCTGGACCTGTCGATGTCGCCGGCGCCCAAACGCCGCATCGCTTACGAACGCCTGCTGGTGGATGCGCTGAAGGGCGACCAGACGCTGTTCGTGCGCGACGACGAAGTGGAAGCCGCCTGGCATTGGATCGACAGCATCAGCGCCGCGTGGCAGAAAGCCGGCACGCCGGTGCAGCCCTATCCGGCCGGCTCATGGGGACCGGCAGCGGCCGAGCCTTTCTTGCCTGCCACTTTGTCCGGCAACGGGCATAAAAAGAAGAAGTCCGCATGACGGCGTCCGGCGCCCGCGTACTGCTGGCCGACATCGGCGGCACCAATGCGCGCTTCGCGCTGGCCGATACCGCTGCGGCGATGCCGCTGGTCGTGGAGAGCGTGCGCGAATTCGCGGTCGCCGATTTCCATTCGCTCGGCGACGCCGCCCGTCACTATCTGGATACGATCGAGCCCACTCCGCTGGACGACGGCGGCATACGCAGCGGCGTGTTCGCAGTGGCCGGACGCGTCGAGGGCGATCAGGCGCGCGTCACCAACCATCCCTGGGTGATCTCGCGCAGCCGCACCCAAGCGGCGCTCGGTTTCGACGAACTGCATCTCATCAACGATTTCGCGGCGCAGGCGATGGCGATCCTGCTGCTCGAAGGCGAAGGGGTGGTGCAAGTCGGCGGCGCGGCCGCCAAACCCGTGCGCGGCGCCGCGGACCGTACCTATGCGGTGATCGGCCCCGGCACCGGTTTGGGCGTGGGTGCGCTGATCGTGCGCGATGGCCGCGCATATCCGCTCGAGACCGAAGGCGGGCATGTGAGTTTCCCGCCCGGCACGCCGGAAGAAATCGCCATTCTCGAAAACCTGTCCCGCCAGTTCGGGCGCGTATCCAACGAACGGCTGATCTGCGGACCCGGCCTGGTCAACATCCATCGCGCGCTGAGCGAGATCGCCGGCGAAGATCCCGGCCCGATGCGGCCGGCCGATATCACCGAGCGGGCGGCGCAGGGCGATGTGCGCTGCATGCGCGCGGTCGACGTGTTCTGCGCCGTATTCGGCGCGATCGCCGGCGATCTGGTGCTCACTACCGGCGCCTGGGACGGGGTCTACCTGACGGGCGGTTTGGTGCCGAAGATGCTGAATGCGCTGCAGCACTCCGGTTTTCGCCAGCGTTTCGAGCACAAGGGACGTTTCTCGTCCAACATGGCGGCTGTGCCGACGCTCGCCGTCGTCCACCCCCACCCCGGCCTGCTCGGCGCCGCCGCGCTGGCATTGCAATACGGCAACGCGCAACCTGCTGGCATCTGATGCCGACCGAAACGCAGCCACCGCCGATTCATGACGATCTCGCGTCGCCGACGCGGGTGAAATTGCACGTCCATCCGGACGCCGATGCCTGGGCCTGGACTTGCGCGGTGGCGCTGGCGACGATTTTGCGCCGCGACCTAGACCAATACGGCCGCGCGCGGCTGCTGCTGTCGGGCGGTACCACGCCGGCGCCGGTGTATCGCGCATTGTCGAAAGCGCCGCTGGATTGGAGCAAGGTCGAAGTCACCTTGGTCGACGAGCGCTGGCTGCAGCCCGACGATCGCGACAGCAACGCGCACCTGGTGCGGGAAACGCTACTTCAGAACCACGCCAAAGCCGCCCACTTCGAGCCGCTGACGCGCATCGGCCGCACTCTGGAAAGCGCCGTGGCCGGCGCCAACGCGTATGCGCGGCGCGACACGAGCGCAGCGGTGCTCGGCATGGGCGAGGATGGCCACACCGCATCGCTGTTTCCTGGCGCGCGCGATCTGCCGCGTGCTTTGTCCAGCAAATCCGATTACGTCGCCTTCGATGCCACCGGCTGTCCCGGCGCAGGCGCATGGCCGTTGCGCATCACGCTGACGCCGACCGGTTTGTCGAAATCGCGCGCGCGCATGCTGCTGGTGCGCGGCGACGCCAAACGCCGCCTGCTGGATCGCGCGCTCGACAGCGACGACGCAAGCGCGATGCCGGTACGCATGGCGTTCACCACGCCGGGCGCCGCGCTGCAGATCCATTGGTGTCCGTAAGGCGAGCCTCGGCCCGCCTCCCGAAATAAACCGCAGCGGGCTGAAGGCCCGCGATACGACAGAAAGATGTCCATGACCCTGCATCCCGTGCTGCACGAAGTCACCGAACGCATCCGCCAGCGCAGCCGCGGTTGGCGCGCGGCGTATCTGGACGGCATCGCGGCCATGCACGAAAACCGGCCGCTGCGTTCGCGCCTGAGTTGCGGCAACCTGGCGCACGGTTTCGCCGCCAGCAACGCCACCGACAAGTCGCGGTTGAAGGCCGATGCGGTGCCGAACCTGGGCATCGTCAGCGCCTACAACGACATGCTGTCCGCGCACCAGCCGTTCGAGACCTATCCCACGCAGATCCGCGACATGGCGCGCACGCTCGGCGCCACCGCCCAGGTCGCCGGCGGCGTGCCGGCGATGTGCGACGGCGTCACCCAGGGCCGCGCCGGCATGGAGCTTTCGTTGTTCTCGCGCGACGCGATCGCGCAGGCCACCGCAGTCTCGCTTTCGCACGACATGTTCGACTCGGCCGTCTATCTGGGCGTGTGCGACAAGATCGTGCCCGGCCTGCTGATCGGCGCGCTGGCGTTCGGCCATCTGCCCGCGATCTTCATCCCCGCCGGGCCGATGACGCCCGGCATCCCCAACAAGCAGAAAGCCGAAGTGCGCGAGCGTTATGCCGCCGGCGAAGCCACGCGCGAGGAATTGCTCGAAGCCGAGTCGGGTTCCTACCATGCGCCTGGCACCTGCACGTTCTACGGCACGGCCAATTCCAACCAGGTGCTGCTCGAAGCGATGGGCGTGCAGTTGCCGGGCGCGTCGTTCGTCAATCCCGGCACGCCGTTGCGCGATGCGCTGACCCGGGCCGCGACCGAACGCGCACTGCGCATCACCGCGCTCGGCGCCGACTACCGTCCGATCGGCCGGCTGATCGACGAACGCGCCATCGTCAACGCCATCGTCGCGCTGCTGGCGACCGGCGGATCCACCAACCACACCATCCATTTCGTCGCGGTGGCGCGCGCGGCCGGGATCGTATTGACCTGGGAAGACATCGATGCGCTGGCGCTGGCGGTGCCGTTGTTGGCCCGCGTCTACCCGAACGGCGAGGCGGACGTTAACCGCTTCGCCGCCAGCGGCGGCACCGCGTACGTATTCCGCGAATTGATCGATGCAGGCCTGATGCACGCCGACATCCCGACCGTCGTCGCCGGCGGCATGCGCGCCTATTGCGACGAACCGCGGCTGGATGGCGAATCGCTGGCTTACGCGCCCGGCGCGGCGCAATCGGGCGATGAAGCCGTCGTACGTCCGGTATCCGCGCCGTTCGAAGCGCATGGCGGTCTGCGCCTGCTGAAAGGCAACCTCGGCCGTTCCCTGATCAAATTGTCGGCGATCAAACCGGAGCATCGCAGCATCACCGCGCCCGCGGTGGTGGTCGACAATCCGCAGGCGTTGAACAAGCTGCATGCCGCCGGTGCGCTGCCCAAGGATTTCATCGCCGTGGTGCGCTTCCAAGGCCCGCATGCGAACGGCATGCCGGAAATGCATTCGCTGACGCCGCTGCTGGGCATGCTGCAGAACCAGGGCCGGCGCGTGGCGCTGGTCACCGACGGCCGCTTGTCGGGCGCTTCGGGCAAGATCCCGTCCGCGATCCACGTCACGCCCGAAGCCGCGCACGGCGGCGCGCTGGCGAAGTTGCGCGAAGGCGACATGGTGCGCTTGGACGGCGAAGCCGGCGTGCTGGAAGCGCTGGTCGATGCCGCCGAATGGGCGACGCGCGACATCGCCGTCGACAGCACCCCGCCCGCTTTCGACATGGGCCGCAATCTGTTCGCCAACAGCCGTGCGCTGGTGACGCCGCCGGATCAGGGCGCGCTGTCGATTTCCTGCGGACCGGCGTTCCGCCACGGCGTCACCGAACCGGAATACGACGCCGAGTACGAGCTCGGCGGTGGCACGGTCGCGGCGGAAGCGCCGCATGAAGCGAAAGATGCCTGATCCGCTTTTTAAGCCGTTATCCCGGCGAAAGCCGGGATGACGACATGAGCTACTCGAACCTGCAAAACCCGACACTGGAAATTCGATGACCACCGCCCAACACCAAGACAAGGCAGAACGGCTGCTCCGCGCCGCAGGCATTCTTCCCGTCGTTACCGTCGATAGCATCGAGCAGGCGCACAAACTCGCCGACGCGCTGCTGGCGGGCGGACTGAGCGCCATCGAACTGACGCTGCGTACCCCGGTGGCCATCGACGCTCTAGCGGCATTGAAGAAAACCTTGCCGGAAATCGCGATCGGCGCGGGCACCGTGCTGACGACCGAACAGATCCAGCGTTCCATCGATGCAGGCGCCGATTTCCTGGTGACGCCGGGCACGCCGCCCGCGCTTGCCGACGCGCTCGCGCAAGCCGCGATTCCTGCGGTTCCGGGCGCCGCCACGCCGACCGAACTGCTGTCGCTGATGGCGCGCGGCTTCCGCGTCTGCAAATTGTTTCCGGCCAGCGCCGTCGGCGGCCTGGCGATGCTCAAGGGCCTGGCCGGCCCGCTCGCGGAACTGAAACTATGCCCGACAGGCGGTATCGGCGAACACGATGCGGCCGACTATCTCGCCCAACCCAACGTCGTCTGCATCGGCGGCTCGTGGATGCTGGCCAAGGAATGGCTGGCGGCCGGCGATTACGCCAAGGTCCGCGAAAGTTCTGCGCGCGCAGCGGCGATCGTACGCGCACGCGACGCGTAACCCCCGCCTTTTGTAGAGCGGAGCTTGCTCCGCTGCCCTTCCCGCTTTGTAGAGCGGAGCTTGCTCCGCTGCTGTTGCTTTCTAAAAAAAGCAGCGGAGCAAGCCCCGCTCTACAAAACAGGAGCAGTCGAGCAAGCTCGACTCTACAGAAGCGGTGACATCGCGACTCAGACGTCCGCCCGCACCCGCAGCGCATAGCCGCTGCGCCGCCACAGCCAAGCCTGCGCCACGAACCACATCACCAGCAACAAGCCCAGCTGCCATTCCAGCGCGTTTTCCAGCCGGTCTTTCAGACTTTCGCCCGCGAACGCGCCGATCAGCGCATTGATCACGCCCAACATCAGCATCGCCAGGCATATCGCCAGCATCGCGCGGATCAACGCCGGCTTCGCCAGCGCATGCCGGCGCAACTGGCGCAGGAATACCAGCTGCGCGAGATAGCTGCTGGCGAAATAGGCCACCACGCCATAACGCCGCAGGAAACGATAGATCTCGCCTTCGCTTCCCAAAAAGGTCGCGTATACCGCCAGCGACAACGCAGCCGCGATACCCAGCGGAAGCAAACCGCTTCCGCCGCTATCCCCAGGCCGGCGCAAACGCAGCCAGTCGCGCGCCGCCCACCAGTGCAGCCCCTGCAGCAATGCGCACGGCAGCATCATCAGACGGAACAAATGATTGCCGAGACCATGGCGCGCGGCGCGGCTGATCGATGTGCAGCCATCCCAGTACGGATTGCACAGCGGTACGTAACCCGCCTGCACCGACAACATCCAGGCCAGATGCGTGGCGACCAGCATCACCAGCGCGATCGCCAGCGGCAGCGGCCACAGCGGAGCGGCGATGCGTTCCACGTACCCTCCCGCGGATTGCCAGGAGGCGAACTTACACCCGATGCGGCGTCAGGGCATCAAGGCGCCGCGATTTCCACCTTCGCCGGCAGCGACGTGATCCGCAATTCGCCCTGCCGCCACTGTGCCGGCCGGCCATCGACCGTCGCGATTCCCGGCGCGTTCTTGTAAGGCCAGGGCAGCACCAGGCCGCCTTTCGGCAACGTCGGCCCTTTCGGAATATCGAGCCGCAGTGCGCCGCCTTCGCGTCGCAGCGAATAGGCGAGCTTGCCGTTGGCGGTGCGCAGATCGCGGATCGCGATGCCCTCGCCGTCCAGCCAATCGGCAGGAAGGCCGGCCGCCAACACGATACTGTCGTCGATCTCGCGGACATAGGCGAACATGTCCAGCGCCGAGCGCACGAAATCCGATGCGACCCAGGCATGCGGCAGATCGCCGACGAAGAACGGCTTGCGCCGTTCGCGCGCGACCACTTCGGCCCACTGGTTCCAGGCTGCGGGTTCGCGATCGGCGAAGAAGAAATCGATCGCGCTCCATGCGCGCTCGCGCCATCCCAGGCGCACGAAGGCCGCCACGTTGCGCCATTCGTAGGGCGTGTACGCTTCCCACTCGCGCTTGCCATCGCGGCGTTGCTCGAATTCGCGCCAATAACGCTGGAACGTATTGTCGAGCAGATCTTTCGGCAACCTGCCCTGCTCGCCGCCGGGCGCGAGCGCGATCGTCGTCGAAGTCGCGTCGAAATCGCCGAGCTCGGCCGAACCGGCCAGATAATCGATCTTATGGTTCTTGGCCGTCGCGCCGAGCGAAGCGTACAGATCGTCGCGGAATTGATCGCGCGATCGAGCGAATCGCTTGGCCTCGGCCTCCTTGCCGAGCCATTGGGCGACGTCCACAGCATCCTTGTAGCCGCGTAACGCCCAGAAATTATCCCAGTACGAATGCACGGGTTTGGCCGAATAGCCTTCGTGGCTGATCGACACCGGCATCATGCCGTAGAAGGCCGGGTTCTTGGCCCGATTGGCTTCGGTGCGCTCGCTCAGCCGAAGTTTCTCCATGTATTGGAAAGCGCCCAGCACATGCGGCCACATCTTGGCGAGGAAGACGCGATCGCCGTTGTAGCGGTAGAGCTCGGCGATGTTGAAGATCAGTTCGCCGTGGCTGTCGTTCTCGGGCACCGGATCGCTGCCGCGTCGGTCGACGCAGCACGGCACCATGCCGTCCTTGAATTGGTACGGCGCGTACCAGGCCACGTAATCCTTCACCGCATCTTCCCGACCCATGCGCAACAGGCCTTCGGAAATCATCGCGCCGTCGCGAATCCAGCTGCGCGCGTACGATCGCGTGCCCGGCTGCAAACGCGGGCCGATGCGCGAGACCAGCATGTGCGCGGTCGCGGTGCGCAGCGTGTCGACCAGCGCTTGGCCTTGCTTGGGCACTGAAACGTGCACGCGATCCAGCTTGTCGCGCCAGGCAGCGGCGATGGCTTGCTGCAGGCGTTCGGCGTCCCAACGGCCGGCGGCGATCGCACTGTCGCCGGTCATCGGAACCATCAAATCTACGTCGCGCGATTCTCCCGGCGCCAGATCGATGCGATACAGCATGGCGCCGGAGGCCAGCCCCGTGGTGTCTTCGACGTTGCGCGTGCTGGGTACGGCCCCGTCGAGATGCGATACCGCCATGCCGGCGTCGAATGCCGTGGCGAAACTGCCTTCGGGCGGCTCGGCGGCGAATACGCGCTGCTTACCGGCTACGGACGCGGTGCGGCCGTCGAACGAGAGTTGGTGGATCGCACTGACGCCGCCGACCGTGTTGAGGAACTGGGTCGGCGGATTCACCTGGAACGGCTGCACAGCAAGCGCCAGGACGTAGTTCTGCACAGTATCCGTGGAATTGGTCAACCGATAGCGCGCGACCAATTGCGAATGCTTGCGTTCGCCCTGCGCGAATGCGGTCACCTTCAACCCGAAAAGATCGTGCTTCCAATCGACGCTGGGGATCGGAAGATAACCATCCTGCAACGATTGCACCGGTGCGGCGTCGGCCCAAGTCACCACTCCGCCATCGACGACTACGAAAGGTTCGATGCTGAAACCGCCTCGCGCCACTTCGATCGCGCCGTCTTCGCCGATCAAGCCTTGTTCCTCTCCCCCATCGATACCGACGATCGTCCAGTACGGCTGCTCGCCGACGAAACCGCGCGGATACCAGCCGCGCGGCGAGTCCTTGGCTACCGAGCGGACGAAATCGTTGGGCGTCGCGGCGAATGCCAATGGCTGCACCGTCGCTTCGGACAAACCGAACGAATTCTGCGGGCCGTCGCCGACCAGAAGTTTGATGTAGCGGGCTTCCGATTCCGGCAGCGCAAGATAATCGGTGCCTCCGTTGCCGCCGACCACAGTGCGGACATCGCGCCAATGTCGGCCGTCGTCGGACAACTGCACCAGGTAATCGGAGGCGTATTCGCGCGAGTCCCATTGCAGCGCAAGCCCGCCGAACTCGCGCGGCTTACCCAGGTCTAGCGTGAGCTGCGGACCCGGTTCCGCCCCGATATCGGCGAACCAGGCGGTGCCGGGATCGCCGTCCACCGCCCTGCCTGCGACAGCGCCGGCATTGGCGCTGGTGGCAGTCGCGGTCGCCCTCAGCGGCGATGCGTCTTCGGGCGGCAACGGCGCGAACGCGAGTTCGTCGAAGCACACCGACCCCTTGCCGCCTTCGTTGTTGTAGATGGTGTATTCGAGCTTGGCGCTGCGGCGCAGGACGCGATCCGGATCCGGACCCCAGGCCTTGTCGATATGCCGCTTTTTATAGCGCACCGGCGTCCAATCGCGCGGATAGTCGTACTTGGGGCGGTTGACCCACCATACGTTGTCGCCGCTGGCGTCGATCAGCTTGAACTGGAGGTCGTTCTTCGGCGAATCGCCGCGCAGCTGGAACGTGAACTGGTAGTTCTGCGGATAGTCGATCGCTATATCGCGCTGGATGCCGGCGTAGCCCGAGACGCCGTTGAAGTCGTAGTCGAGGCATAGGGCCTTGCCGTCGACGCCTTGCACCTGTCTCAATTTTCCGGCGACCTGGTTGGAGACGACGACTTTCCAATCGGACGGGTTTTCGAACGCATCGATCGGACGGGTGCCTTGCTGGGCGTGGGTCGACGACGCATGAAGCAACGCCAAGCAAAAGCAAATCCCCCCCAGCCCCCCTTTTTCAAAGGGGGGAGAAAAGCGATGCATATTTCCGTTGCCATCGGCTGTTCCCCCCTTTGAAAAAGGGGAGCTGGGGGGGATTTGCTTTCGACTTTTCCTAGCCATCAACCCTTCACGCTCCCCAACAACAACCCTTGGATGTAGTAGCGCTGCAACAGCAGGAACAGCAGCAGCACCGGCAACACCGTGATCACCGCGCCGGCCATCATCATTTCCACGTCCTGAATGTGTTCGCGCGACAGCGAGGCCAGCGCCACCGGCAGCGTGTAGTGCTCCTGGTCGGTCAGTACGATCAACGGCCACATGAAATCGTTCCAGGCGGCCATGAAGGTGAAGATCGACAGCGTCACCAGCACCGGCTTGAGCATCGGCAGCACGATCTGGAAGAAGATGCGCAATTCGCTGGCGCCGTCGATGCGCGCGGCTTCGAGCAGCTCGTCGGGGATCGACCTCGCGTACTGGCGCACGAGGAAGATGCCGAAGACCGTCGCCAACGCCGGCACGATCACGCCGCCGTAGTTATTGACCAGATGCAGCTGCTTCATCATCAGGAACAGCGGCAGCATCGCCACCTGCGCCGGGATCACCAGCGCTGCCAGCAACAGCTGGAAAATGCGCTCGCGACCGGCGAAACGCAGCTTGGCGAAGGCGTAGCCGGCCATCGTGTTGACCAGCAGCGAGAGTCCGGTGATGGCCACCGACACCAGCAAGCTGTTGGCGAAATTGCGCGCCATGCCGGTGCGTTCGAACAACTGGTGGTAGTTGACCAGCGTCGCCGACGACGGCAGCAACGGCGGCGGGAAATGGCTGGCCTCGCCGATCGGCATGAACGACACCGACACCATCCACGCCAGCGGCGCCAGGCTGATCGCCGCCAGCAACAGCAGCGCGGCGTTGACCGCGAACGCGCTCAAGCGGGACTCGCCGACCTGGCGGCTCATACCAGCTCCTTCCTACGCCCGAAGCGCAGCAGCAGCGTGGTCACCGCCAGGATGATCAGGAACAGCAGGAACGCCACCGCCGAAGCGCGGCCCAGATTCCACCAGCGGAATCCTTCCTCGAACATGTAGTACAGCACGCTGACGGTGCTCTGCAGCGGATCGCCGCGGGTCATCACGTAAGGTTCGGCGAACAGCTGGAAATAGCCGGAAATGGTGATCACGCCCACTACCAGCAGCACCGGGCCGAGCATCGGCAGCGTGATGTGCAGGAACTGCCGCCACTTCGATGCGCCGTCGATCCGCGCCGCCTCGTACAGATCCTGAGGAATCGACTGCAAACCGGCCAGGAAGATCACCATGTTGTAGCCGAAGTTCTTCCACACCGCGAGCAGCATGATCGTGGGCATCGCCCAGGTCGGGTCGCCGAGCCAATCGACCGGCGCGATGCCGAAATGCCCCAGCACCCAGTTCACCAGGCCGTAGCTGGTGTGGAAGAGATAACGCCAGATCACCGCCACCGCCACCAGCGTGGTCACCACCGGCGCGAACAAGGCTGTGCGGAACAACGCCTTGAAACGCGCCACCGGCGCGTTGAGCAGTATCGCCGCACCCAGTGATACGCCGATCGACAGAGGCACGCCGACCGCCACGAAGTAAGTGGTATTGCCGAGCGACTTCCAGAACATCGGCGTGCGCAGCAATTCCAGATAATTGCCTGCGCCGACGAAACGCAGGTTATTCATGTCGGCCAGCGCGTACAGATCGAAATCGGTCAGGCTCAAGCCCAGCGCCGCCAGCACCGGCAGACCGAAGAACACGCCGATCACGATCAGCGCGGGCGCCGCGAACATCCAGCCGGCGAGCGAGGCCTTATTCATGGCGCACCTGCCGCGCGGCGGTCGCGATCGCGCATCCAGCGCCGTTTTTCCAGGATCTCGTCCACGCGCTTGTCCAGGTCGCGTAACGCGTCGTCCTGGCTTTCGCCGCCGCGCACCACGCGTTCGCTGGCCAGGCGCATCTCCTGCACGATGCGCTCCCACTCCAGCACCTTGGGCGTGGGCTTGACGCGCTCGAGCTGGTCGCGGAACGCCTTCGCGTACGGATCGTTCTTCAACTGCGGATATTCCCAGGTACTGCGGCGCGGCGGCAGATCGCCGATCGCGGCATGGAAACGCTGTTGTATGTCCGGCCGCGACAGGAATTCGACCAATCTCCATGAAGCGGCCTTGCGCGGCGAAGAACGGAACAGCACGAGACTGGTGCCGCCGGCGATGCCCGCGCCGGGCCCGTTCGGCCCCGGCAGCGCAGCGGTGCCCCACGCGTCTTCCAAGCCCGGCGGCACGCGCTTTTTGAACTCCCGGATATTCCAAGGGCCCGACACGTAGAAAGTGAAGAAGCCCTTGAAGAACTCGTCCCATACGTTCGAGATCTGCGTCTCGGACATCGGCGGCGCCCAGTCGCGCTGGAACATGTTGTCGTAGAACGCCAATGCGCGGCGGAAACCCGGGCTTTGGAAATTGCCTCGGCCGTCGTCGTCGCGCAGCAGCGGATCGTCCTGCTGCAACCCCAGCGATAACAACTGTTCGAACTCGTTGAGCGGAAGCATCGATGCGTAGCGCTGCGGGCCGACTTCGCGCTTCACCGCGGCCATCGCGCGATCCCATTCCTCCCACGACGCAGGCGGATGATCGAAACCGGCCTTGGCCAGGATGTCCTTGCGGTAGAAGACCAAACGCGTGTCGACATACCAGGGCACGCCGAGCAGGCGGCCGTCGATGACGTTGGTGTCCCAGATGCCCGGGAAATAATCCTTCGGATCGACGACTTTCGAAGCATCGACGTACGGCTGCATCGGCTCGAGCGTGCCGAGCGCAGCGAATTCGGGGATCCAAGTATTGCCCAGCTGGCAGATATCGGGCAGGCCGTCGGCGGCGAATGCGGTCAGCAGCTTTTCGTGCGCTGCGGTCCACGGGATCTGTTGCAGGTCTACGCGGACATCCGGATTGTCGCGTTCGAAATCCTCGATCAGCTCGCCGACGACTTCCGCCTCGCGGCCCATCGCCCAGAAACGGATCGTGGTGACCTCGGGTTCGCGCGCGCAGCCGGCCAGCAGCCACGCGACCAGGGCGAATATCGACAGAGGCTTGGCGATGCGCACCCGCCCAGTTTATTGCGGAGGCGCCGGGCGCGGCGCCTCCGGCGGCGGCGATTGCGCATTGGCAGCGCGCGATTCAGCTACGCCGACCGCCCGCGCCGCCGCCGCTTTGGGATCCGGCGGCGAAACCTGCGGCTGCTCGCCCTGCGGCGTCAGCCAACCGCCTTGGAATCCGGCCAGTTCCAGACCCCTGCGGACGTGCGGATTGCGCTTCATCACCTTCCAGACGAACTCGTTGCGGTAGTTGGCGATCATCGCCAGGATCGGCCCCTGATCGATGCCGATGTAATCGCTCGCCACCCAGCCCTTGTCCTGCACCAACCGCCCCGTCTTCAACGGAATGTCGTAATCGAAGCTGGGGTTGAACGAGTCGAGGAAACCGTAGCTGGAATACAGGTACTCGCCGTAGCGCTCGTGCAACGCCTGCGTCGCCGGGATCACGATCTCCGGTGCGAACGGCAACGATGCCACCACGGCGGTCGGAGCGAGCGTGCCGTCGTCGAAATCGTCCCGCAGGCCGGCGCCGCGCGCGCTGTAGTGGCGGAACTCGCGTTGCTGGCCCTGATAATACTGAGTGGTGCGCTGCGGCCCGTCGCTCGCGGTCAGGCCCCAAACGTTCTCGCCGTATTCCTTCCACTTCATGGGGTTCTCGATCGCGTACGCGCGCTGCGCGTAGGTCGCGCGCCGGCTATTCTCGAAATAATCAATGCCGCGATTGCGCATGTAATCGTCGCGGATGCCGCGGAAGTCGATCCAAACATGAGCGTAGTGGTGCCAGAACTGCGGCGCGCCGCTAAGATATTCCTGTCCCTCGAAAACGCCCCAGCTCAGGTCGTAGGTCCGCGTCCATACCGGCCACGCGTCCGGGCCGACCGGGTGCGTCGGCGAGGCCATCGCCAGGATGTACAGCATCATCGCCTCGTTGTAGCCGCTCCAGTCGTGCTGGATGAAGCCGCTTTCCGGATACCAGCCCATCGAGATCAGCGGTTTGCGCTGCTGCAACCAGGCCCAGTCGACGCGCCGGTACAACTCCTCCGCCAGGTCGCGGATCTCCTTCTCGCGCGGATCGTCGCGATCGTAATAGCTCTGCGCGAACAGCACACCGCTCATCAACAGCGCCGTGTCGATGCTGGATAGCTCGACCCACGGCTCGTAGCGATGGCCACTCTGCATGTCGAGGAAGTGGTAGTAGAAACCGTGATAACCGGTGCGGCCGGTGCGCTGCGGGCCTTGCGGCGCGTCGCGGAAGAATTTCAGCGTGACGAGGGTGCGGTCGACCGCCTGCCGGCGGCTGACCCAGCCGTTCTCGACGCCGATCGGGTACGCGGTCAGGGCGAAGCCCACCGAGGCGATGCTGGCGAACGGCCGCGACGGGAAACGGTCGGGCGTGAGCCCGTTCAATTCGTTGGTGGTGTCCCAGAAGAACTGGAACGTCTTGCGCTCGATGTCGCGGAACAACGGCGGCAGTTCGGGCGGCCCCGGCTTGACCGGCGCTGACGGAGGCGTCTGCGTGATCGGGCCTGGCTTGGGCGCCTGCGCATCGGGCTTGGGTTGTTCCTGCGGCCCGCAACCGGCCAGCATGGAAGCCGCCAACAAGACGGCGAAGATCGTTCGGACGTGTGTGGCTCGCAATCGCATTAACGTGTAGCGCCTCTTCGTTTAAAAAACGCCGGTTCTCCGTCCCTGGAGAACCGACGCGTGCTTGGGTGCCGCTTAGAACGAATACCTGGCCCCGACCTGGAAGCTGCGGGCACTGCGGGATTGCGGCAGCGTGCAGCTGGGCACGCCGAACTTTTCGTTCTGATAGAAGCCTTCGTAGCAATCGAAGTTGTTCGAGTTGAAGACGTTGAAGCCGTCCAGGCGGATCTGCAGGACTTGGCTCGCGCCGAACTTGAAGTCCTTGCTCAGCGACAGGTCGACCTGCTTGTACGGCGCCTTGCGGCCGCCGCCCAAATGGATGCCGGTCGTGTTGCTCGGTCCGCTCGGTCCGCCGTTGTAGTCGAAGGTGTAGAACACGTCGTACGGCGTGCCGTCGTTGAAGGTACCCAGGCCGGTGAGCAGGATGTCCCAGGGCAACCGCACCGATGCGTTGACCACCAGCTGGTTGTGCGCACCGACATGGTTCTCCGGGTACAGGCCCGGCGATACGTAATCGAGCGAATATGCGTCGCCGCCTTCCTTGCTCGCATCCATGAACGTATACGACAAGCCGGCGCCCCAGCCGGAGGCTTCGGTGTACGGCTTATCGAGGGTGAAGAAGATACCGGTGGACTCGTAGTCCTTGGTGGAATTCACCAGCACAGGGCCCAGATTGTTCGGCAGCGGGCTGATGAAGTTGCCGTTCGGCAGGCGATTGCCCCAGACCCAGGTGAACTGGTCCCTGCCGAGCACATGGCTCAGCGTGACCGACGCGTTCCACTCGCCCATCACGCGGCGCACGCCCAGGCTGTATTGGTCGCTGTACGGCGATTTGGTCTTGTTGTTGAGCAGATCGATTTCCGAACTGAAATTGCCGGGGCCGGAGATGAGCGCCTGCAACTCGTTGACGTTGAGGTACTTCGGATCCCACACCACGGCCGGGTTGCCGTCCACCGGCGAACCATCGGGCGAGAACCAGATCGTGTAATCCGGGAATACCGAGTGGAACTCCTCCTGGATGGCGTTGTCCAGAGGCGTGCGGTCGTAGTAACGGCCGGCGCCGCCGAACAGGACCCAGGACTGGTCGTTGTCGGCGCTGAAATCGTACGAGAAGCCCAAGCGCGGCTGGAACATGTCCTTGTCCGGCTCGCGGTTGCTGCCGGTGGAGATGTAATCGTGCGACAAGCCCAGCGCGTTGATCACGTCGATGTGGGTCTGGGGCGTCACGTAGTTCTTGTTGTACGGATCGGTCTCGTAGTCCCAACGCAGGCCCAGATTGAGTTGCAGCCGGTCGGTGATGTCCCAGTCGTCCTGGATGTACAGGCCGATCTGGTCGTTGTCGATGTTGGCGCGCTTGCCGATCGGCGAATACCGCGCTTGGAACGGGCTGTCGAAACCGCCCGGACGATCGCGGTTGTAGACGTAGATCGGATTGGCGTTGTTCTGCTCCAGCAGATTCATCTCGTACATGGCGTACTTCAAGCCCATCTTGATGACGTGCGTGCCGTGCCAGTCGATATCGCTGAGGGTGAAGTCGTTTCGCAGCGTGTAATGCTCCTGGCCCTTGCGTTGCAGCAGATTGGCGCCGCCGACGCGGCAGCAACCCTGGAAGTCCTGGGCGACGACGTTGGGGTTGGCCGAATTGGGGCTCCATTGGTACTCGCCGTGGCTCACCGTCAGCTCGTTCAGCCAACCGTCGCCGTAATGCTTCCACTTGATCTGCTGGTCGTCGACGTCGTTGTCGCGGTTCTGGCGCGCGTCGAACGCGGTGGTGCCGCCGAAGCCGATCGTTTCGGTATCGCGGCGCCGGGTGAAGGTGAGGTCGACGTCGTCGTTTTCGGTCGCGATCCAGCTCAACTTGCCGAAGAACACGTCCTGCTCGAACGGGCGCGCGAAAGTGCCGTTCAAGCTGCTGAAGGTCGGGTCGTTGATCGTGACGCGCGCATTGGCGTCTTCGCGGTTGCCTTCGTAGCTTACGAAGAAGTGCAACTTGTCCTTGATGATCGGGCCACCGAGCGTCGCGCCGTATTGCTTGCGCTCGTAGTCGGCCTTCTCCTTGTCGTCGCGCTTTTCGAAATAGTCTTTCTCCACCATGCTCTTGTCCTGGTAGAAACCATAGATAGAGCCGTGGAATTCGTTGGTGCCGGACTTGGTGATGGCGGTGATGACCGCAGTGCCGGCCTGCTCGTACTCGGCCTTGAAGTTCTGGGTCAGCACGCGGAATTCCTGCACCGCTTCCTGGGAGAAGGGGTTGCCCTTGCTGGCGTCCTGGCCGACCAAGCCGCCCTGCAGCACATTGTTCTTCTGGCTGGTGCCGTCGATGAATACGTTGACCTGGTTGGACGGCTGGCCGGCGGAGCTGAAGGACTTGGACGTATCGGTATTGGTGATGGTGACGCCCGGCGCGAGCGCGGCGAAATTGAGGAAGTTGCGGTTGTTCTGCGGCAGCGTCTGGATCTGGCGCTGGGTCACGTTGGTGGCGATTTCCGAGGTCTTGGTTTCGATCAGCGGCGTACCGACCACCGTGACGGTGTCGAGGTTGGTCGCATCGCCCGTGGGCGCCGGCGCCGCGGCCGCAGCGGTGAGGTTCAGGGTGGCCGCCTGGCCGACCTGCACGCTGACCACCTTGGAAGTGCTCGCGCCACTCGCATTGGCATCGATCCGGTACGTGCCCGGCGTCAAACCCACCAACGCGTAATTGCCGTTGGCGTCGGCGTTGACGCGGCGCACCGCACCGTTGGCCGTGTTGGTCGCGGTGATCTGCGCATTCGCGCCGACCTTGCCGCGGATGCTGGCCGTGGTGTTCTGCGCGAATACCACCGGCGCGCTCATCAACAAGCAGCTCACTAGCGCACAACTGAGCAGCTTGCGGTTCAACTGGCGTGGCTTCTTTTGCTTATGGTTCATGGCGCGTCCCCTCCCAGGGCGATGCTGCAGTTGTAATCGATTACATCGAAAGGCAAAAAAACGTCTTTACGAAATCAGGAACTCTCGGCGGATGTGCCGGCGCGCGCCACGACGGTGGATTCGCGCACGATCAGCTCCGGTTGCAACGACACCGAAGCGGCTGGAGTGGCATCCGTGCCGATGGCGTCGGACAGAGCGCTCATGGCCTGTCCGCCCAATCTGGCGATGTTCACGCGCACCGTGGTCAGCGACGGCTGCACGTAACGCGATAAGGGAATGTCGTCGAAACCGGCCAGCGCGATCTCCTGCGGCACCTGCAAGCCGGCTTGCTTGAATGCGGACAGGCAGCCCAACGCCATCATGTCGTTGGCGGCGAAGACCGCATCCGGGCGCGTTTGCGCCGAAGCCAATTGCTGCCCCGCATCGTGGCCGGAGGCTTCGTTGAAATCGCCGGGCAGTATCCACGGCTGCGCGCCGGGCACATGCTCGGCGAGCGCGTCCGTGTAGCCGCGCAGGCGTTCGCGCGCATCGAAGTTGTCGCTCGGCCCGGCGACGAACGCGATCCGCTTGCGGCCGCTGTCGGCCAGATGCTTGACCATCGCCACGGCGCCGCCGTAGTTGTCGACGCTGAGCGAAGCCAAGCCGCTTTCGGGGAGATGCGTATTCATCAGCACGGCCGGCTGCGTCGGCGACAGGTTGTCGGTGAGATGGCCGCTATCGCCGATGTAGGGCGACATGAGCAGCAAACCATCGACTCGGCCACGCATCGCGCGCAGCGCAGCGCCCTGCTCTTCCGGGTTGCCGTGGTAGCTGGACACCAGCAAGTGGAAGCCGCGCTCGCGCGCGACCTGGTCCACGCCGCGCATCAACTCGGAAAAGAATTCGCCGTAGAGATCGGGCAGCACCACGCCGATGGTGTGGGTGCGGCGGCTGCTCAGGCTGCGCGCCGCGGCGTGCGGGCTGTAGCGCAACTCGCTGGCGACGCGGATCACGCGAAGGCGGACGGCTTCGGCCACGTTGTGGTGGCCGTTGAGGGCTCGCGAAACTGTGGCGACGGACACGTTCGCCGCTCGCGCTACGTCCTTGATCGTCACGTTCACGCGTTTATTCGCCTCCACCGACTCGGGTGTGCCCGGAATGTAAACGTTTACAACGCGCGATGTAAAGCAAACGTTATGCTGCAAGTGCAGCATCGCCTTGGCGGTAAAGGAACTCGCAACGGACAGACCATGGCGCCTGCTGCACCGCAACACGACACGATGCGACACGCTTACTGCCCTTTGTAGGAGCGGCCTTTGTAGGAGCGGCTTTAGCCGCGAGCTCTTCCGAGCGCCATCGATTCCAAGAGCTCGCGGCTGAAGCCGCTCCCACAAGGTCAAGAGCTCGCGGCTGAAGCCGCTCCCACAAGGTCAAGAGCTCGCGGCTGAAGCCGCTCCCACAAAAGCCGCTCCCACAAAAGCCGCTCTACAAGAACGCTACACAGCCGCCTCTTCAGGTGTACGCGCGCGCATCGACAACGCATGGATATCGGTCGTCATCAACTCGCCCAACGCGGCATAGACCGCTCGGTGCCGCGCCAGCGGCGCCAGGCCGGCAAACGCATCGCTGACGATCTCGACGTGGAAGTGCCCCCGCCCGTCTTGCGCACCGGCGTGTTTGGCGTGGCGCTGGCTGTCGTCGCGGATTTCCAACTGCACCGGCGCCAACGCCGCCTGCAGTGCGGCGCGGATCGCATCGACGCGTCGCTCGCGCGGCAGGCTCAAGGCAGCACCGGCCGGAACGGGCGTACGTCGACCCGCTGGTAGACGCCCGCCGCGATATACGGATCGGCATCGGCCCATTCGCGCGCCGCCGCCAACGACGCGAATTCGGCGATCACGATGCTGCCGCTGAACCCGGCCGGACCGGGGTCTTCGGCATCGATCGCAGGACAGGGGCCGGCCAGCAGCAGGCGGCCTTCGTCGCGCAGCGCGGTCAGGCGCGCGAGATGCTGGGGCCTGGCCTGCACGCGTTGCGCCAGTACATCCGGGCCATCGTGGCCTTCGATCGCATACCACATCCGCTCGCACCCGCTTTCGATAAACAATGAGGATGCGATTGTATCGGGCCCCCAGCCTGCGTCGCCGAGATCGCGCCACCTGACGCGATACCGCCAGCTGAAGCGCCTGCCGATCGCGGAGCCGGCAGGCTGGACACAGCCCATCGCAGCCCGTACCCTTGGATCCATTGCTCGAGGCCGGAAGCAGCGGCCGTCGCGAACCAGGCGCCCCACGCCCACGCTGACGCTCGAATCGCTGCCCCCACCGGCTCGCGCCTGACCATCTCTTCCGCCGTCCTTCGCCTCGTCCCCCCCGCGGCGCGGCCGGTCGTGATGTTTGGGCGACGCTCCGCCCTTGCGACTGGGTTCGCAGAACTTAAGCGGTACCGATCCAAGCGCCGCGGCCCGCCGCGCGCCCACCCGTACGTCCAGTGGCCCAGAGGGGGCCGCTACCCAAGATGACTGCAGAAACCGCGCCCGACGCGACACCCCAAAACCACGCGCCCGTCCACCCGCAGCAGCAGGAAATGCCGCTGGCGATGGTGCTCGGCCAGCCGTTGCTGCAGATCCCGCAGGATCTCTACATCCCGCCGGATGCGCTGGAAGTGATCCTGGAGGCCTTCGAAGGCCCGCTGGATCTGTTGCTGTACCTGATCCGCCGCCAGAACCTGGACATCCTGGACATCCCGGTGGCGGAGATCACCCGCCAGTACGTGGACTACATCCAGGCCATGCACGAGCTGCGCTTCGAGCTGGCGGCCGAGTACCTGGTGATGGCCGCGATCCTGGCCGAGATCAAGTCGCGGATGCTGCTGCCGCGGCCGCCGACCGAGGAAGGCCTGGAAGACGACCCGCGCGCGGACCTGGTGCGCCGCCTGCAGGAATACGAGCGTTTCAAGCAGGCCGCCGAGGACATCGACACCCTCCCCCGGCTCGACCGCGACACCGCTACCGCGAACGCCTTCGTGCCCGACCGCGCCGCGGTGCGGTTGCCGCCGCCGGTCGACCTGCGCGAGATGCTGCTGGCCCTGCACGACGTGCTCAAGCGCGCCGAGCTGTTCACCGGCCATGCGATCAAGCGCGACGCGCTGAGCGTGCGCCAGCGCATGGGCGAGCTGCTGACCCGGCTCGGCGACGGCGCCTTCCATCGTTTCGAATCGCTGTTCGAGCCGCGCGAAGGCAAGTTGGGCGTGGTCGTGACCTTCCTGGCGCTGCTGGAGCTGGCCAAGGAGCAATTGCTCGATATCGTGCAGGAAGCGCCGCTTGCGCCGATCTACCTGAAGTCGCTGGCCATCGCCGATGGCGGCGACGGCAACACGGCGCTGGAACTGTCTAGCGAATTCGACGACGACGTGCCGGCGGCGAACGACGCGGAGTAATAACAGAGCATCACGTCCGTCATCCCAGCGAAAGCTGGGATGGCGGGAAACAAAGTCGCTGGATTCCCGCCTTCGCGGGAACGGCGGCTCAAGACAAACCAACGGACAAAAGAATCGTAATTTCCCGATGGATCAAACACTCATCAATCGCATCGTCGAAGCCGCACTCCTCGCGGCCAACCAGCCGCTGACGCTAGCGCAGCTGCATGCGCTATTCCCCGAGGACCAGCCGGCCCCGGCCGACAGCGTCGAAAAGGCGCTGGAAACGCTGCGCGAACAATCGGCCGAACGCGGCGTGGAACTGGTCGAAGTCGCTTCCGGCTTCCGCTACCAGGTACAGGCCGACGTGCATGCCTGGGTGGCGCGGCTGTGGACCGAACGCCAGACCAAATACACCCGCGCCACGCTGGAAACGCTGGCGCTGATCGCCTACCGCCAACCGATCACGCGCGGCGAGATCGAACAGATCCGCGGCGTGGCGGTCAACAGCAACATCATCAAGGCGCTGGAAGAGCGCGAGTGGATCCGCGTGGTCGGCCATCGCGACATGCCGGGCCGGCCGGAACTGCTCGGCACCACAAAGGGCTTCTTGGATTATTTCGGCCTCAAACGCCTCGATGAACTTCCGCCGCTGTCCGAACTGAAGGACTTCGGCGAACTCGAACCGCAGTTGCAGCTGGACGGCGAAAAAGCGCTGCCGGTCGGCGATGTCGCGGTCGACGCAGCCAATGCCGAAACCGGCATCGACGCCGAACTCGCCGCCGAAACCGACAGCTACGACGCCGACGCCGATATCGCCGACGAAGACGAACAAGACCCGCAACACGCCGCGCACGACGACGAAGACGCGGCCCTCATCCATCCCGAATCGCAAGACGAATCGAACGACACCGCCCTCGCCGATGACGGCGACAGCGCCCGGAGTACTTAAATGAGTGATTCAACCACTCCCAATAACGGCACGCGCAAGCTTTCGCTGAAGCGCGGCGCCGAGCAAAACAACGATACCGCCCCGCGCCTGGAAGAGCGCCTGCACAAGGTGCTGGCCCAGGCCGGCCTCGGTTCCCGCCGCGCGCTGGAACAGCGCATCGCCGACGGCCTGATCAAGGTCAACGGCGAAGTCGCGCAGACCGGCATGAGCATCAAGAGCGGCGACAAGGTCGAACTCGACGGCCGCAGCTTCGTCGCCAGCGCGCTGACCGAACCGGCCCGCGTGCTGCTGTACAACAAGCCCGAAGGCGAAGTGACCACCCGCGAAGATCCCGAAGGCCGTCCGACCATCTTCGAAGCGCTGCCCGCTTTGAAGGGCGCGCGCTGGATCGCGATCGGCCGCCTCGACATCAACACGACCGGCCTGCTGCTGCTCACCAACGACGGCGAGTTGGCCAACGCGATGATGCATCCGTCGTTCGAAGTCGAACGCGAATACGTCTGCCGCGTACGCGCGCCGGAAGGCATGGAGACCGTACCCGACAACATCGTCGACCGCCTGCGCCGCGGCGTGGCGCTGGACGACGGCCCGGCCAAGTTCGACGACATCGAACGCATCGGCGGCACCGATTCGCACGACTGGTTCCGCGTGCTGCTGAAGGAAGGCCGCAACCGCGAAGTGCGCCGCCTGTGGGAATCCCAGGGCTGCCAGGTCAGCCGCCTCAAACGCATCCGTTACGGCTCGGTATCGCTGCCGCAGCCGCTGCTGCGCGGACAGTCGCAGGAAATGGCGGCCGACAAGGTCGAAGCGCTGCGCAAGGAATTGAAACTGGAAGAAGGCCCGCCGCCGGCGCTGACACTGCAGCCGGTGATCGGCCAGCGCAAGGCCGCCAAGTCGACCGTGCATATCGGCGGCGAGCGTTCGCACGGTTATGTCGGCGGCCACAACACGGCCGACGAAGGCCGCGAGCTGCGCCGCTTCGATCACGTCCGCGAAGATCGCGGCCGCGGCCGTTTCGGCAACAAGAAACCGCACGGCGGTTTGACGGTGAGCGGCGAAGCCGCCGCCAAGCAATCGCAGAAACCGTTCAAGCAGCGCGCGCACAAGGGACCCAAGCCGTTGCCCGATGGCAATCCCGCTGCGTTCCGCACCTGGTACGTGCCGGAAGGCGTCGACACCGGTCCCACCGGCCACCGCAATGCCGATGGCCAGCAGCCGCGTCGCGGACCGGGCAAGCCTTACGGCAACAAGCCGGGCGGCGCGCGTCCTGGCGGCGGTCCGCGTCCGGGCGGCGCACGCAGCGGCGCACCGGGCGGCAATCGTGCGCCGTACCGCGGCGATCGCAATGAAGGCGGCGGTGGCGGTTATCAGGGTCAGGGCCACGGCGAGCGCGGACCGCGTCGCGAAGGCGGCCCCGGCAACGACCAGCGCGGACCGCGCGGACCGCGGGGTCCCGGACAGGGTCAAGGCCAGGGACAGAGCCAGCGTTCGCCGCGTCCGTACGGGCACCCCGGCAACGCGCCGAGCTTCCCTTCCGATCACGCCAATCCGAGCACGTTCAATCCTTACGATCGTCCGCGCGGGCCGCGCCCTGCCGGCGGCAATCGTCCTGGCGGCAATCGTCCGCCGGGTGGGCCGCGCGGACCGCGTCCGGGCGGCAATCGCGGACCAGGCGGGAATCGCGGACCGCAGGGCGGCAATCGCACCTGATCGCGTCATCGCAGCAACGCAAAAAACAAGGCCGGCTTATGCCGGCCTTGTTCGTTGATGCGATCGAGCCGCGATATCAAGGACGGCTCAACTCGAAACGCCCGACATCCACGCCCAAATTGATGCCCTCGCCCGCACCGGCTAGCGCTAGGGACACGGTGCCCTTGGTCAGTACCTGTGCAGAGCTGCTCTTCACCAAACCGGCGTTGGCTTCGGCCTGCGCGTAACCGCCGAGTATGTCGTCGATCTTGCGGATGTTGCTGAAGCGTCCACGGCCATCGTGGATCGCCCATTTGCCCGCAGTAATGCCCAATGCCTGCGCCTTGATCTTCACCGGCATCGTCTGACCGTTGTTGCAAGTCACGGTACCCTCGCCGGTCGCGTGTTTATAGACCAATGACCAGCCGTCGATATCGAAGGCGAGCTTGCATTCGAGCGTGTCCGCGGCAAGCGCGCGCGGCGTGCACGACAGGCCCAGCGCAAAGGCCAGCGCGGCGAAAAGCGGAAGGAGCGTGTGCTTGGTAGCTGCTTTCATGGTGCCCTCCTGGGTTGAACGCATGGACCGCATTCAGTATCTACCCGCCCGGGCGGTGTGGACGGCGCGAAAGCCCCCGCCCGCTACCGAAACCGACGGACGGTCGGTCAGGCCGTTCCCGCCCGGTGGACTTCCAGGATCTCGTCGAGCCAGAGGTAATGCGCCTGCGCCGGGTCGGCTGCGTCGTCGATCCGCACGATGCCGTTGATGCCTTCATCACCATCGTTGTCGCGGAACATCTGCACCGTCGGCCGCACGGACACCACGCCCTGCAGCTTGCTGCCGTCGATCAGCACCAGCTCGACCTTGGCCTCGTCCGGCAACTGCGCGGCGCGGGCTTCGAGCAATGCGATGTCGGCCTGGTCGGTGTAGATGCACTCAGCGAATTGGCCCATGGCGGCGGCTCCTCGAAATCCTGCCGGCAGCATCCGCGCGATCGCGTAATCGCCAGGTGAGGCGTTCGTTAGCGCCTCGATCCGTCGATGGCATATGGGTCACTTCGCGCCGGCTTCACATTCCGCCCATCGTGCGCACGCGGCATCACACGAGAATGCGCTTACTTCCGGCGAACGCGCTTTTGTGGGAAGAGCTTCAGCCCCGACGCAGACTTGTCGGGGCTGAAGCCCCTCCCACAAAAGCGAAAGGCTGACGTCAAAGGCAATGGCAAAAACGAACGGAAAATCGGACTGGGATCTGACCGTGGTAGGCGCCAGCTTCGCCGGCACCGCCTGTGCGCTGGCGGCGGCGCAATACGGCCTACGCGTGTGCGTGATCGAGCGCAAACGCGACCCCGGCATCAAGCTGCACACCACCGGCATCATCGTCAAAGAGGCCGCCGAGCAGACCTGGCTCAACCGCATGCCCGATGCGCTGTACCGCCGTGTCGAAGGCGTGCGTCTGTATTCGCCGAACCTGCGCAGCCTGCCGCTGCGGGCGCCGGACTATTACTTCCTGACCACGGACACGCCCAATCTGATGCGCTGGCTGGCAGACGAATTGCTGGCGCAAGGCGTGGATCTGCGCCTGCAGTGCTCTTTCCATTCGGCGCAACGCGACGGCGACGCTTGGGAACTCGAAAACCTGGGGCGCACGCGCTATCTGGTCGGCGCCGACGGCGCCAAGTCGCGCGTCGCGCAGCGGGCCGGTCTCGGGCGCGTGCAGGATTTCCTGTACGGCATCGAATACGAATTCGCCGGCGCGCAATTGCGCGAAGCCGATGCGCTGCATTGCTTCATCAGCAAGCGTTACGCGCCCGGCTATATCGGATGGGCGACGCAGAATCCGACCGGCGTGCAGGTCGGACTGGCGCTGCGGCACCGCAGCGCCGGCACGCGGGGGCCGGATATCGATGGCTTCCTCGAACGCATCCGCCCGCTGATCGGACTTTCCGCAGGCATAGAAACCAGCGCGACGCGCGCCGGGTTGATCCCGTGCGGCGGACCGGTGTCGTCGATATCCGCGCCAGGCGTGATGCTGGTCGGCGATGCGGCCGGCATCGTGTCGCCGGTCACCGCCGGCGGCATCCATTCGGCGTGGAAACACGGTTGGGCGGTCGGCGAGGCCATCGCCAAGCGTATGCGGCATGGCGGACCGGCTCCGGAAGGCATCGCCAATCAGGCCGCACCGCGATTCCGGCTGAAACGTGCGCTGCGCGGCGCATACGACCGCTTCCAGGCGGACTGGCCTTTCGATCTATTGTTGAATTCGGCGCCGCTGCGCTGGGCCGCGGAACAGATCTATTTCCATCGGCGCGGCGCTTGACCGCAATGAACGGCGAAGCGTCCGAATGGCGCCAGGCGATCGCTTCGCTCTTCTGCGATGCGGCGCGCGCCATCGGTACGGCGCTCGCCGCGCATTTATGGTTGGCGCTAAACCTGATGTTGGCTATCCATCCCTTGCTGGCGATGATCTATGTCGTCTTTCCGCCGGTTCTGTTATTCGCCGCAACATACGAGCTTGGGAATTTCACGGCCTTTTCGCTTTGGTCGGCCGGCGTCTACTTCTTCAGCCTGTCGGCGATCTGCGTCTTTTTCGGACGGTACCTGTTCGGTCCGCCGGCCTTCGCATATTTCTTCTACATGCCGTTCTTCGCCGTCTGGCTCCCCCTTTTTTCGGGGGAGATCGTGCGTGTAGCCAGTATGCATTCGGCTTTGATAGTCGCAAGCCCCCAGTGCTACGAAACCTCGAGCCTGATGGCCTCGCTGCACCGCCGCGGCGAGCACGCGCAAGCCCATGCGTGGATGGTCAAGAACGGCGAACGCTACGTTTGGAGCTACCGCGAATTGCGTTTCGTGGCCGATTCGCGGCCCAAACTGAGCGGCGGGGTTTGCCGCTGAGGGGCATGCGACGCGGCGCTGGGTCGAGGGAGCCAACCCAGCCTACGAAAGCGAAAAGGCGTCGCCGTCCAGCATCGCGGGAAAACGCTCGCGATGCGCGGCGAGTTCGGACGCGAGCAGCGTGGTGGTGACCACCACTTCCTCGTCGGTGCACTCGCTGACCGGATGGCCGAGGAAATCGATCACCGCGCTGTCGCCGGAATAGTTCAAGCCGTTGCCGTCGGTACCGACGCGGTTGAGGCCTGCGACGTAGCACAGGTTCTCGATGGCGCGGGCGCGCAAAAGCGTTTTCCACGGATAGGCGCGCGCCGCGGGCCAGTTGGCGACGTACAGCAGCAGGTCGTAGTCCAGGCCGCCCTTGCGTTCCACGTCGTAGCGATTGCGCGAAAACACCGGAAAACGCAGGTCGTAACAGACCAGCGGGCAAATACGCCAACCTTTCCATTCCACCGTTAGCCGTTCGCGGCCGCCGGCATAGCGTTCGTGCTCTTTGGCATAGCGGAACAGATGGCGTTTGTCGTAATGCTTGAGTCCGCCGTCGGGTGTCGCCCACAACAAACGGTTGAACACGCCTTCGTCGGTGCGCAGTTGCACGCTGCCGGTGATCGCGGCATCGAGTTTCTTCGCTTGCGCTTTGATCCAGGCCACCGTCGGCCCGTCCATGGCCTCGGCCTGGCCGATCGCTTCGTTGCTGAAGCCGCTGGTGAAGGTTTCCGGCAGCAGGACCAGATCGGTGGTGCCGTGCAGCGGCGCGATCAGGTCGGCGTAGTAGTCGCGGTTGCCGGCCGGGTCGTGCCAGCGGGTGGCGCCTTGGACGAGGGAAATACGCAAATTATTCATTTTCATCATCCCAATTTCGCTTGCCGTGGCAATGCTTTTCTTGTGGGGGCGGCTCAAGCCGCTCCCACAAAGCCGGCTAGAGTTTCTGCAGACGTTCGATCGCCGCATCCAGCGTAGCTTCGTTCTTCGCGAAGCACAGCCGCGCCAACCGCTGCCCCGCCGGCGGAGTTTCGTAGAACGGCGACAGCGGGATCGCCGCGACGCCTTTTTCGGTAGTGAGCCAGCGGCAGAACGCAAGGTCGTCCAGATCGCTGACCGCCGAGTAATCGACCAACTGGAAATAGCCGCCCGGCACCGGCAGCGGCTTCAAGCGGGTGGTCGACAACTGCTCGCGGAAACGGTCGCGCTTGGCCTGGTAAAACGCGCCGAGCCGTTCGTAATGCTCCGGCTCGGCATCGAGCATCGCCGCGAACGCATGCTGTGCCGGATTGAAAGTGCAGAACACGTTGTATTGATGCACTTTGCGGAACTCCGCGCTCAGCGCGGGCGGCGCGATGCAGTAGCCGACTTTCCAGCCGGTGCAGTGATAGGTCTTGCCGAAACTGGATATCACGAAAGCGCGGTTGCGAAGGTCTTCGTAACGAAGCACCGATTCGTGGCGTTCTCCGTCGAAGATGATGTGCTCGTAGACCTCGTCGGACAACAGGTAGATATCGCTGCCATCCAATATCTCCGCCAGCAGGTCCATATCCGCGAAATCGAACATGGCGCCGGATGGATTGTGCGGGCTGTTGATCATCAGCATCCGCGTCCTGTCCGTAATCGCAGCTTTGACCCGAGCCCACGGAACGGAGAAATCGTGCGGATCGAGAGGGACATGCACCGCACGTCCGCCAGCCAGATCGATGGCCGGTTCGTAGCAGTCGTAGCACGGATCCAGCACGATCACTTCGTCTCCGGGCCGCACCACCGCCGCGATCGCGTTGAAAATCGCCTCGGTCGCGCCGCTGGTGACCGTGATCTCGGCATCGGCGTCCGGTCGGTGGCCGTAAACGCGTTCTGTCTTACGGGCTATGGCCTGACGCAGCGCCGGCACGCCGGTCATCATCGCGTATTGGTTGTGGCCGGCGCGCATCGCCTTGTCGAGTTCGTCGACCAGGCGCGACGGCACGGCGAAATCCGGAAAGCCCTGGCCCAGGTTGACCGCGCCGTGTTCGGCCGCGAGCTGCGACATCACGGTAAAAATCGTCGTCCCGACCTTGGGCAACTTGGTCTGCAGCATGGAGGCGTCCGGCGATGCGAGATTCCCGAGTTTACGGATTGACGATGATCGGTTAAACCTTGGCAATGCAACAAACCGAAAACGAACGTGTCGCCAATCTGCTGTTCGCTTACCTGGCGGCGGACTATCGCTGGCAGCACGAAGGCAATTGGCACGACTTGCGCATCGGGCTGCCCGCTCCAGGGCCTGAACTGGTCTTCGGCGATGCCGGCGAGTTCGCGTTGCTGTCCGCATGGGATCCGCAATCCATCCCTCGCGCCGAATCGCTGAACCGCCGCGCCGACCAGACCTTGCACGACACCCTGCTCGCCAGCGGCAGGACCTTCGTGCCGGCGTTCTCGTCGGCGCCGGACCGGCGCTGGCGCGAACCGAGCTGGCTGGTGATGGACCTGCCGATGCCCGATCTGGACGCGATGGGCCGCCGCTTCGGCCAATTGGGCATGGTCACCTGGCAACGCGGACAGCCGTTGCGGTTGCGCATGCTCGCGCAGATGCCCGATCGGCTGGACGACCCGCTGGAACGACTCGGCTTCGTCGACTGGGTAGAATGAGCGGCTAGCCGCCAGACCGCGGCCTGCGACCGCCGATGACCGAAGCCATTTCCCACGCCCCGCCGTTGCTGGCCGCACGCGGCCTGAGTTTCGCGCGCAACGAACAGGCCGTGTTCGGGCCGCTGGATTTCGCCGTCGAGACCGGCGAGGCGCTGCTGGTGCAAGGCGACAACGGTGCCGGCAAGACCACTCTGTTGCGGGTGCTGGCGGGTCTGTTGCGCGCCGACGCGGGCGAGATCGATATCGAAGGCCGGCGCGCCCGCAGCCGCGAACGCAGCCATGCGATCGCCTATCTCGGCCATCTGCCGGCCTTGAAGGCGGATTTGAGCGCGCTGGAGAATCTGGAATTCCTCTGCGGCCTGCACGGCCGCCGCCCCAAGCAGACGATCGCCGGCGCGCTCGATATCGTCGGCCTGTCCGGTTACGAGGACGCGCTGGCGCGGCAGCTGTCGGCAGGCCAGAAAAAGCGCCTGTCGCTGGCGCGCCTGTGGCTGTCTCCGGCACCGCTATGGTTGCTGGACGAGCCGTACGCCAATCTCGACCTGGACGGCATCCATCTGGTCAACCGGATGATTTCCGCGCACCTGCAGGACGGCGGCGCGGCGCTGGTAACCACGCACGGCGCGTATGCGGCGCCGCCGGTGCGGACGCGGGAGTTGGTGCTTGGGGGCGGGAATGCATAACCGATCTGTGCCGTCGCTCTTCAAGCCGTCCTTCCCGCGAAGGCGGGAATCCAGTGACTTTGGCTTCTCCAGAAAGCGACGACACGACCTGCTATCCCGCGCGCCCTCACCCAACCCCGCTCCGCGCCCCGGCCCGCGCTTCCGCGCGAGCGCTCAGCTGCACGCGCGGCAGTGCCGCGCCAGCGTATGCAGCATCGCCCCGCAAGGCGGGAGAGGGCTAAAGCGAAGTCACTGGATTACTCGCTTCGCTCGCCCTTCGGGCCGTCTGCTTACGCAGATGTTCGCTTCGGCCTTCGGCCTACGCAGTCCCTCCTTCGCGGGAAGGACGGCTAAAAGCAAAGCGGGCGGCACATGACTGCTCCTTCTTTACTTGCCTCCGCCCGCGCCCTGCTCGTCCGCGACCTGCGCCTGCTCTGGCGCCGCCGCGGCGATGCCTTGCAACCGGCACTATTCGCCCTGCTGGTGACGATGCTGTTCGGCCTGGCGATGGGGGGGGGCGAAGCGCAGGCCCTGGCCCGTATCGCCGCGCCGGTGCTGTGGCTGGCCTGTCTGCTGGCCGGCCTGTTGGCGCTGGATACCTTGTTCCGCGGCGATGCCGAGGACGGTTCGTTGGAGCAATGGCTGCTGGCACCGGTGCCGCTGACTTGGTTGGTCGCGGTCCGCGTACTGGCGCACTGGGCGACCACCGCCCTGCCGCTGATCGTCGCGACGCCCGTGCTGGCCGAGCTGCTGCATCTTCCCCACGAACAATTGCCGGTATTGCTGGCCTCGCTGGCCCTGGGCACCCCGCTGCTGAGCCTGCTGGGCGCGGTGGTCGCTGCTTTAACCGTCGGCATGCGCCGCTCCGGTATCCTAGTCGCCCTGCTGGCGCTGCCTTTGTATGTGCCGGTGCTGGTGTTCGGGGCCGGGAGCGTGGCTCGCGCCGCACAGGGCCTGGACCCGGTCGGCGCGCTGCTGATGCTGGCCGCGGGCCTGGCGCTGGCGCTGGTACTGGCGCCGCTGGCGGCAGCGGCGGCGATCCGGATCGCGCTCAGCTGAGGTCGCCACAGATGCCTAGCCACCCACCTATCCCCCCGCCCTCTTTCGCGCTGCGCGAGAGGGAAAGAAAAGAATGAATCCTGTCGTCCGCTGGTTCCACCAACTCGGTTCGCCGCCCTACTTCGATCGCTTCGCCGCGCGCTGTGCGCCGTGGTCTTACGGCCTGGCCGTCCTGATCATGGCGTACGGCCTGTGGGGCGCGCTGTTCAACGTGCCGGCCGACTATCAGCAAGGCGACAGTTTCCGCATCCTCTACATCCACGTGCCGAGCGCGTGGATGAGTCTGTTCGTGTTCGCGCTGATGGCGTTCTATGCCGCGATCGCGTTGATCTGGCGGATCAAGCTGTGCGAAATCCTGGCGATGGCCTGCGCGCCGATCGGTGCGGCCTTCACCGTCATCACGCTCGCCACCGGTTCGATCTGGGGCAAGCCGATGTGGGGCACGTGGTGGGATTGGGACCCGCGCCTGACCACCGAGCTGGTGCTGCTGTTCCTGTATTTCGGCGTCATCGGCCTCTACCACGCGATTGACGACCGCCGCGCCGCCGCGCGCGCCGCCGGCTTGCTGGCGATCGTCGGCGTCGCGTTGCTGCCGGTGATCCGCTACTCGGTGGTGTGGTGGAACTCGCTGCACCAGGGCCAGACCATCAGCCTGTTCGGCAAGTCGACGATGGACGCGAGCATGGTGCAGCCGCTGATCTGGATGATCGTCGGCACCAAGTTCTGGTTTATCGGCTCGCTGCTGATGCGCGCGCGCGCGGACAATCTGCGTCGCGAATCCGGCAAGGATTGGGTGCGGCAGCTGGCGGCAGGAGACGCGAAATGAGTTACCAGAATTACGTTATCGCGGCTTATGCGGTGTTCTTCGCGGTGTTGCTGTGGGATTTCGTCGCGCCGCGGATCGGCATCCGGCAACTGCTGCGGGCAGCGAGGACGCGCGTGGCGCGCCAATCCCCTTCCAACAAGAACGAGCCGTTGACACGAGATAGTTGAACTAGCAGACCGTCATCCCAGCGAAAACCGGGACCCATTTTGATTTGAAGCCAGATCAAGTTGGGTCCCAGCTTTCGCTGGGATGACGGAAGGTCAAGAACAGGAACCGATGAACCCCACCCGCAAACGCCGCCTACTACTGATCCTGGCCCTAGTCGCCGCCGCCGCGGTCGCCACCGCATTGGTCGCGCTAGCGCTGCAACGCAACGTCGCCTACCTGTACACGCCATCGGAAGTGCTCAAGGGCGAAGCCGGCGAACAAGCGCGCTTCCGGCTCGGCGGCATGGTCAAGGCCGGTTCGTTCCAGCGTGCGCCGGGTTCGATGGAGGCGCATTTCGTCGTCGACGACGGCGATGCCACCCTACCCGTCAGCTACACCGGCATCCTGCCCGATCTGTTCCGCGAGAAGCAGGCGGTGATCGCCACCGGCCGCATGCATGGCGACGTCTTCATCGCCGAGCAAGTGCTGGCCAAGCACGACGAGACCTATATGCCCAAGGAAGTCGCCGACAAGATGGGCGCCGCGCACAAGAAGCACGACGTGCCGGCGCCGCCCGCAGCGAAGGCGCAATAAGTGCTTCCCGAAATCGGCCAAATCGCACTGATCCTGGCGATGCTGATCGCCGCCGTGCAGGCGGCCCTGCCGCTGGTCGGCGCGCAGCGCGGCATCGATGCGTGGATGGCGGTCGCGCGACCGGCGGCCTACGCGCAGCTGTCGCTAGTGCTGATCGCGTTCGCCGTCCTCACTTACGGCTTCGTGACCCAGGATTTTTCGCTGCAGTACGTTGCGGAGAATTCCAATTCGCTGCTGCCGGCCGTGTACCGCTACACCGCGGTTTGGGGCGCGCACGAAGGCTCGCTGCTGTTGTGGGCGCTGATCCTGGCGTTGTGGACCGGCGCGGTGGCGTATTTCTCGAAATCGCTGGCGGCCCCGGTGATCGCGCGCGTGCTCGGCGTGCTGGGCCTGGTCGCGGTCGGCTTTCTCGCCTTTCTGATCTTCACCAGCAATCCTTTCCTGCGTTTGTTGCCGGCCGCCGCCGAAGGCCGCGACCTGAATCCGCTGCTGCAGGATCCGGGCATGATCATCCATCCGCCGATGCTTTACGTCGGTTACGTGGGTTTCGCGGTGCCGTTCGCTTTCGCCATCGCCGCGCTGCTCGACGGCCGCATCGACGCGCGCTGGCTGCGCTGGACGCGGCCGTGGACGAATGTCGCCTGGGCCTTCCTGACCACCGGCATCGCGCTCGGCAGCTGGTGGGCGTACTACGAGTTGGGCTGGGGCGGTTGGTGGTTCTGGGATCCGGTCGAGAACGCCAGCTTCATGCCCTGGCTGGCCGGCACTGCCTTGCTGCATTCGCAAGCCGTCACCGAAAAACGCGGCAGCTTCGCCAGTTGGACGTTATTGCTGGCCATCGCCACGTTTTCGCTGTCGTTGCTGGGCACTTTCCTCGTGCGCTCGGGCGTGCTGACCAGCGTGCATGCGTTCGCTGCGGATCCGTCGCGCGGACTTTTCATCCTGATTTTTCTCGGCATCGTCATCGGCGGCTCGCTGCTGCTGTACGCATTGCGCTCGCCGGCCAAGGACGAGGGCAAGCCGTTCGCCGCGGCATCCCGCGAAACGCTGCTGCTGGCCAACAATCTGCTGCTGGTCGCCGCCTGCGGCATGGTATTGCTCGGCACGCTGTACCCGCTGCTGGCCGATGCGCTCGAACTGGGCAAGATTTCGGTCGGCCCGCCTTATTTCTCATTGCTTTTTGTGCTGCTGATGGCGCCGCTGGTGCTGCTGCTGCCGTTCGGCCCATTGTCGCGTTGGCAGCGCGAGGACGTTTCCCGGCCGACCAAAATGTTGGTGCCGTGGCTGGGACTCGCGCTCGGCATCGGCATCGCCGCATTCTTCCTCGCGCCGCAAGGTCCGTTGAAGACCGCAGCCGGCCTCGCGGCGGCGGCCTGGGTCGCTGCCGGCACGCTGCGTTTCCTGTGGACGCGCTTCTCCGGCACGGGCGCGCGTTTCACCGCCGAAATGCTGGGCATGACGCTGGCGCACATCGGCATCGCCATCTTCCTGGTCGGCGCACTGCTCACCGAAGGCCTCAGCCAACAACGCGAACTGGCGCTGGCGCCGGGGCAATCGGTCGAACTCGGCCGCTACGCGTTCCGCTTCGACGGCGCGACGCACGACGAAGGCCCCAACTACGTCGCCGACCGCGGCACCGTGCAAGTGCTGCGCGACGACGTGCCGCTGACCACGCTGCACCCCGAAAAACGCAGCTACGCCAGTGGCGGCCAGGTGATGACCGAAGCCGACATCGCGCCCGGCGTATTCCGCGATCTGTATGTCGCGCTCGGCGAGCCGCTCGGCAACGATGCCTGGGCGGTGCGCGTGCATGTGAAACCGTTCGTCCGCTGGATCTGGGCGGGTGCGGCGTTGATGGCGCTGGGCGGATTGGTGGCCGCCAGCGATCGACGATTCTTTTCGCCTCGTCATCCCGGCGAAAGCCGGGATCCAGGCGCGCCACCTTTGCCGGGATATGCGAGATCAAAAACATTGGATCCCGGCCTTCGCCGGGATGACGAAAAAGAAGAGGCATCACGAACATGAAACGTTGGCTGCCACTGGCTATCTTCTTACTCCTGGGCGTACTGCTCGCCGCCGGCGTCTGGCTCAGCCGCAATCCAAACCGCGATGCGCTCCCGTCGCCGTTGATCGGCAAGCCCGCGCCGGCGTTCGATCTGCCGGTGCTGCACGATCCGGCCCATCGCGTCTCGTTGAAGCAACTGCGCGGCGCGCCGTTCGTGATGAATGTATGGGGCAGCTGGTGCGCGGAATGCCGCGTCGAGCATCCGGTGCTGACCCGCTTCGCCGAAACCAAGCGCGTGCGCGTGATCGGCTACAACTGGAAGGACGAACGCGCCGATGCGCTGCGCTGGTTGGAACAGTTCGGCAATCCCTTCTTCGTGGTCGTTACCGACGTGGAAGGCAAGACGGCGATCGACTGGGGCATCTATGGCGCACCGGAAACCTTCCTGGTCGATGCGAAGGGCATCGTGCGTTGGAAGCACGTCGGGCCGCTGACCGATACGGTGGTGATGGAAGAGTTGCTGCCGGCGTTGGAAGCTGCGGAAAGCAAACGTTGATGTTCGGTTCCCCCCACGCCCCCGAAATCGTCATCCCAGCGAAAGCTGGGACCCATGTTGCTTCCGAACGCCCCCATATGAACGCAAGATCAAAATGGGTCCCAGCTTTCGCTGGGATGACGGTATGGGTGTTCGCGCTCACGATCGTCTTGATATTCGCGCTTACGAAGTCCGTTGCCTACGCCCAAACACCTACCGACCCCGTCCCGCTGCAATTCCAAAACAGCGCCGAAGAACGCCGCTTCCACGCCCTCGCCGCCGAACTGCGCTGCGTGATGTGCCAGAACCAGTCCCTGGCCGATTCCAACGCGATGATCGCGCACGATCTGCGCGCCGAAGTGCTCGAACTGATGCGCGAAGGCAAAACCGACGCGCAGATCAAGACTTTCCTCGCTCAACGCTACGGCGAATTTGTACTGTACAAGCCGCGCGTGGAATCCAAAACCTGGCTGCTGTGGTTCGGCCCGGCCGCGTTGCTGCTGATCGGCGGCTTCGTCGTCTACCGCGCGGTGCGCGGGCGCGGCGCAGGCCAAGCGGTGCCCGCCGACGACAAACAGGAGTGGTGATGGCGCTTTTCATCGTCCTCGCCGCATCGCTGGCGATCCTTGTCCTGGCCTTCGTGCTGCGTCCGCTGTGGCGCAACCGGCCTCTGCCCGCGATGGCGCTGCTCGGTGCGCTGTTGCTGGCGACTGCAGGCCTGTACTGGATGATCGGAACGCCGGCCGCGCTGGAACACACTGCGCCGAAAGCGCCGGCCAGCATCGAAGAAGCCATCGCCCAACTCGAAAGCGACATGCAGCGCGATCCGCGCCAGATCGACGGCTGGCGCCTGCTCGGCCGCGCCTATCGCGAACGGGAGCAGCCGGCCAAGTCGCGCGACGCCTACGCGCGCGCCGCCGCGCTCGCGCCCGACAACGACGATGTCCAAGTGGAATACGCCGAATCGCGCGCCCTCGCCGACCCCGCGCATCGTTTCGACGATGAAGCCGTGGCGTCGCTGCAAACGGTGCTGAAACGCTCGCCGCAGCATCAGCGCGCGCGCTGGTTCCTCGGCATCGCGCAACGCCAGGCCGACAAGCCGGCGGATGCCGCACGGACATGGGAACCGTTGCTGGCCATGGTCGACGCGAATACCGCCGCCACGCTGCGACCGCAGATCGATGCCGCGCGCACGGCCGCGGGCCTGCCGCCGTTGCCGGCCTCCGAAAAGAATGCGCCGTCAGCCGCGAACGCGCTCACCGTCAAAGTTTCGCTCGACCCCGATTTCGCCTCGCGCGTGCGCCTGCGCGGCGACGCCAGCGTGTTCGTGATCGCACGCAAACCCGGCGGCCCGCCGATGCCGGTCGCGGTCGAAAAACATGCGCTTCAGGACTTGCCGCTGACCATCACGCTCGACGACGCCGACGGTCCGATGCCTACCCAGAAGCTATCCGCATTGCAGGAAGTCGAAATCCTCGCGCGGCTGTCGGCCAGCGGCAACGCCATGCGGCAGGACGGCGATCTGGAATCGACGCCGATGCGGGTGACCTTGCCGGCGAAGCAGCCGGTGGAGCTGGTGATCGGAGCCCCGTCTTTGTAGCTTGGCTTTTGTGGGCGGCTTTTGTAGGAGCGGCTTTAGCCGCGAGCTCTTGACTTTGCATTGCACAGCCCGAAAAGCTCGCGGTTAAAGCCGCTCCTACAAAGGCAACCCGTTAAACTGCGCCCATGACCGAATTCATCCCCCCAGGCACCCGCTTCGCCGTCCTGCCCTCGCCGTTCCCCATGAAGCGCGGCGGCGAGCTGCACGGCGCGCGCATCGCCTACGAAACCTGGGGCGCGTTGAATGCGGCGCGCGACAATGCGGTGCTGATCGTCACCGGCCTGTCGCCCGACGCGCATGCGGCCGCCAACGAAGGCAATCCCGAAGCCGGCTGGTGGGAAGCGATGCTCGGACCGGGCAAGCCGATCGACAGCGATCGCTGGTTCGTGGTCTGCGTCAATTCGCTCGGCAGCTGCAAAGGTTCCACCGGCCCGGCCTCGGCGAATCCCGCCACAGGCGACTTGTATCGCCTGGCTTTCCCGGAACTGTCGATCGAGGACATCGCCGACGCCGCGGTGAACGTCGTGCGTGCGCTCGGCGTAGAAAATTTGGCCTGCGTGATCGGCAACTCGATGGGCGGCATGACCGCGCTCGCCCTGCTGTCGCGGCATCCGGATTTCGCGCGCAGCCACATCAATATTTCCGGCGCGGCGCGCGCGCTGCCGTTCTCGATCGCGATCCGCTCGCTGCAGCGCGAGGGGATCCGGCTCGACCCCAAATGGAACAACGGCCACTACGACGAGCAGAACTACCCGGAAAGCGGCATGCGCATGGCGCGCAAGCTCGGCGTCATCACCTACCGTTCGGCATTGGAATGGGACGGCCGTTTCGGCCGCGTGCGATTGGATTCGGACCGGCGCGACGACGAGGATCCGTTCGGCCTGGAATTCGAAGTCGAAAGCTACCTCGAGGGCCACGCGCGCCGCTTCGTACGCCGCTTCGATCCCAACTGCTATCTGTATCTCAGCCGCTGCATGGATTGGTTCGACCTCGGCGAATCCTGCGGCGGGTCGGCCGACGACGGCTTGGCGCGGATCCGCATCGACCGCGCATTGGCCATCGGCGTGCATACCGACATCCTGTTCCCGCTGCAGCAGCAGCAGCAGATCGCCGACGGCCTGCGCGCCGGCGGCAACCAGGCGGCCTTCCAGGCGCTGGAATCGCCGCAGGGCCACGACGCCTTTCTGGTCGATATCGACCGGTTCGGGCCGGCCGTCTCCGGGTTTCTCGCTTCGCTTTAACTCCTTCCCCTTCAAGGGGAAGGCTGGGATGGGGATGGGTTTGATCTGGATCCCAGCTACCGAGGTTAAAACCATCCCCACCCAACCCTCCCCTTGAAGGGGAGGGCTTAACGGCGCCATCCCGGCGGAAAATCCGCCACGTTCGGCCAAGGCCCACCCTACGGCGTTAGAATGCCCGCATGAACGCCAACGCCCCGTCAGACTGTCATAGCGTCGAATTCCGCGGCCGCGACAAGCTGGTCGCCGCGGTCGATGCCGCCGTCGCCCAAGCCGACGAGCACGCCGTCACCGCCGCATTGCGCAACAGCCTGTGCGCTCTGATCCGCGATCCGGACGTGCATCTTCCCGATTGCGTGTTCGAACCCATCGAAGACCATTACGCGCGCCGCGAGATCTACCGCAGCGCCGAGCACGGCTACAGCGTCGTGGCGATGACCTGGGGTCCCGGCCAAGGCACGCCGATCCACGATCATTCCGGTTTGTGGTGCGTGGAAGGCGTGTGGGACGGCGAATTGGAAATCACCCAATACGAATTGCTGGAACGCGAAGGCGACCGCTTCCGTTTCCGCGCCGCGGGCGGCATGCACGCCGGTCCCGGCAGCGCCGGCAGCCTGATTCCGCCGCACGAATACCACACCATCGGCAACGCCAGCGCCGACCGCGTCGCGGTATCGCTGCACATCTACAAGGCGCCGATGGAGTGCTGCTCCAAGTTCCAGCCGCAATCGGGCGAGTGGTTCCTGCGCATGGACAGTGCGTTGGCGACCGACGAAGCCGCCTGATACCGAAGCGCGCCGGCCCCAGGCCGGCTTTCCATTCGTAAGCCGAGGTAGCCCATGCTGACCGACTTGCTGTTGGCTTCGTTCCATCACTTATTGTTTTTCGGCCTGATCTCGATGCTGGTCACGCAGTCGGTATTGCTGAGCCGACCTATCGATGCGGCAGCGCTCAAGCGCCTGAGCGGCGTGGACCGCGGCTACGGCATCGTCGCGGTACTGCTGCTAGCGGTCGGTTTCGCGCGGGTCTTCCATGGCATCAAGGGCTACGACTTCTACCTGCACAATCCCTGGTTCCACGCCAAGATCGGCGCGTTCCTGCTGGCGGCGGTGCTGTCGATCTGGCCGACGCTGCGCTTCATGCGCTGGCGCAAGGCGCTGAAGGCCGACCCGGGCTTCGTCCCACCGGCCGCCGAAGTCGCCGGCCTGGGCAGGATCATCCGATTCGAGCTGGTGCTGATCGCAGTGATCCTGGTCTGCGCCGCCGCGATGGCCCGGTACGGCGGGTTTTAAGTAGCCCGGGTTGAGCCGAAGGCGATACCCGGGATCGCCATCTCCATGCCGCGCGCGTCGCTCCGACCCCGGATATCGCTCCGCTCCACCCGGGCTACGACACCGGCGCCCTCGACTCCGCTATAATTTGCGGCCGCGCCGAAGTGGCGGAATCGGTAGACGCAGCGGACTCAAAATCCGCCGCCCTTAAAAGCGTGTGGGTTCGAGTCCCACCTTCGGCACCAGTTACACCTAAGCGGTTGAAAGCTATACAGGGCAAGGGATTCAGGGGCATACTCTACTAATCGACTCCCCTAAGAGTCCCCTAGAGGTTCCGAATGTCGCCCCCGACATACCTCACCCAACGCGGCGGCGTGTGGTACGTGCAAGTACCCGTGCCGAAACCAGCGCAGCACGCGCTTGGCAGGAAAACCCTAGAGCGATCCCTCCGCACCCGTGACCATGTGCAGGCTCTGCATGCTCGGCACGAGGTCATTGCGGACTTCCACAAACAGATCCGCAACGCGGGGAAAGGGCCTGAGCCGTTCGACGCGGCGGCGCTGGTCAAGCTCGCTCAAGAGTTGCGCGCAGCCGTTGAAGCCGGCGACGTAAAGCCGAAGGTTGCAGAGGTTGACCTAGACGCGGCGCTGAGCGCCCTGCTGACACGTCGAGCAAAGGAAGTGGACACCGACGACGAGGGTCGCCCACTCCTGCCCTCTCCCGAACTGGCGGCGATCCGAAAGGCAGGCGCAGTCCTCTCTGGCACCGACAGCGGCATGCTGGACCTTCTATCTGAGCGGTGGCTCAAGCACGAAGAATCCTCATCGATCCGCAGGGCCACCTTAGGCGATAAGCGCAGACACCTCGCGAAGTTCCTGAAGTGGGCCGGAGGTGACACCGAAGCGTCCAGCATCACTAAGCCGCGGGCCACTGAGTACGTCGAGGAAGTGCTGCTTCCGTGGGACGTGACGACGGATACCAAGCGCTTCGCCCTGAACACTGTTCGGCAGTTCTACGACTGGCTGGAGGTGCGCGGCATCGTCACTGCGAATCCCTTCGACAAGGTCGGTCGCCTAATCAGGGACGCGGCGCGTGGTCAGCATGAAGGCGACGGCCGCCGGTCGTGGCAGCCAGAGGAGTTGCTCAAGGTGTTGAGGTACGTTCCTCAGGACGATCCTATGTGGCCTTTGGTTGTCCTTATGGCGTACACGGGAGCGCGGCGAGAGGAACTCTGCTCAATGCGCGTTAAGAACGTCACTGAGACAGCGATGTTCAATCCGTCCGGAAAAACGCCCTCAGCACGGCGCATGATTCCCCTGCATCCGGTGATCCAGCCCCTCGTCCTGCGCCTGACTGAAACCAGTGCAGACGGCTTTCTGATTCCCGGGCTGCTCACATCAGGAGCAGATGACAAGCGCGGGATTTTAATAGGGAAGAGGTTGGCCTACTGGATCCGCAAGGCAGGTATAACCGACGAGGCATTGGTCGCGCACGGCTTCCGGCACTCGGTAGAAACGCAGATGGAAGCGGCGGGAATCTCCCTACGGCTAAGGCAGCAGATACTCGGGCATCACTCTATGACGATAACCGAGGAGCATTACACTGATCCTGCCAGCGTAGAGCGCAGGGCGGCGGCCATCAAGGCCGTGACCTACGGCAAGGATGTAACGGCACTTATACGCAACGCCGCGAAGAGGCTGACGATAGCGCGGGCTGCGAAGCGACGGAAGTGAGGCGAGCCCACTGTCGGGAGCCTTGAACGAACGCCAAGCTTGGCCGCCGGATTCGGCATGCGTCGGCTTGTTGATAGCATCGCTGCGGCATAAGATCGACCAGCAGCATGGGGCACGGCATCTAATAGTTTGTCGTAGAGTAAGCCGCACAGCCGGGACAGCTGAGCCGTCTAGCTGGCTATGTATCAAGGGGAGCGCGCTGGTCCATGATCCTCAGCCAAAGGACACTGCAATGTCTCCGCGACATGATCAACGAGCGAACCGAGTATCGCTCGGGGCCGCAACTCGTGAGATTCTTCAACGCACTAGGCTTTCAGGATAGCTACGGCCAGGGCTTTCCCTCTAGGTGGATGTATACCGACGAGCGCCTTTCCAAGATCAATGGGACAGCCAAGTTAGACCAGTGCATCAAGGAGGCTTTTGCGCCGGTCAACTTCGTTGGCCGCTTGAACGAGTTGGATAACCTGATCGCTGAGTTTAGCCAGTACCTTGCGTTTGATAAGTGGCGGCTGGAACGAGAAGGCGCTGAAATACTATTCAAGAAGCTTGAGAAGGTTGAGATTCAGGAACCTCAGAATCCCGCACAGGCTGAGGACGCCTTCCTAAGCCGGGAGTTTAAGGATGTGGCGTTCAGCGGTCTCGGATTAGAGCCAAGCGTTGCAGCGGTGCTAGAGCAGCGGCTCCGAGAGATCGAAAGATGCTATTCCTCTGGCTCGCCGTTGGCAGTTATCCTACTCGCAGGCAGTACGCTTGAGGGCGCGCTCCTTGGTCTTGCCACTATCTATCCGCGCGCCTTCAATGAATCTTCCGCCGCGCCCAAGCATGCAGATGGAAAGGTCAAACGATTTCAAGACTGGTCACTCAGCAACTTCATTGATGTAGCTAGAGACTTGGGCCTCATCGAGCACGACACACAGAAGTTCAGCCACGCTCTTCGAAGTTTCAGAAACTATATTCACCCGTTTGAACAGATGGCGTCGGGGTTCTCACCACGAGAACATACAGCCAAAATTTGCCTCCAAGTTCTGCGCGCGGCAGCCGAAGAGCTTCGCTCCAATCTTGGCCTGCTGCGCACATAGCATTTATTGGAAATGACGCGCCCTAAAAGCGCGGTTTAACTCATAATGTCAGAACAACGCAGGGGGATTCGTGGGCGAACAACTGACCAAGTTTAGACGCCGCAGGGCGGCGCGAAAGGCGTTTGAAGAACTGGATAGACGCCGAGACATGTACATCGTCTTGCATTACTCGTGCGAATCGTTCTACGACATTAAGGACGGAAGAACACCCAGAGTTACCTCAATCGCCGCCAGAAATTTCACGACCGGCCAGACCTCTTCGTTCTCAATACACAAGTCGGCAGAGCAGCTACGAGTTCCGCTCGCCGATGTAAATCAGCGTTACGACGAACTAGAGAGGCACATGCTTGATGAATATTTCGACTTTATAAAGTCGCGGCATGGGTACAGTTTCATCCACTGGAATATGCGAGACATCAACTACGGGTTTCAAGCTATCGAGCATCGTTACAAGGTACTCGGCGGCGAATCTTTTACAGTAGACGATTCGCGTAAGTTCGATTTGGCTCGCGAGTTGATCAATCAGTTTGGCCCCGGCTACGCACCGCATGGAACATCTGGACGTCTTCACAGCCTTATGGAGCTCAACCGAATCACGGCGAGAGACGCTTTGACAGGGCAGCAAGAGGCGGATGCGTTTGATGCTGGTGAGTATGTCAAGCTTCACCAATCCACTCTTCGCAAGGTGGATTTGATGTCCAACATCCTTGAGCGAGTTCTTGATGGCTCAATCAAAACTACTGCTTCTTGGAGAGAGAAGACTGGCTATCATCCCGCGGTATTGGTGGAGCTAATCAGCGAGCATTGGGTCTGGAGTATTTTGGTTGGCATCGTTGCCGTGGTGGGCCTCGTAGCTTCGCTGAAGGAGCTTTTCTAGCAGTTCGTTTGCTCAGATGAAACGGGGAAAGGCGGTAACCCGCCCCTCCCCTTATTGTTTCACTTGAACCACTGGACCGACTCATTGTCTGGATCCTCGTCTCCTTCGGGAAGGTGTTCGGTCAGCGCCTGGAATACAGGAGCCACCAACAGGTGGTGACCGAACGGAACCAGGGCCTGCCACGCACGCGCATCCCTCTGATCGAACTGCTTGTCGCCGCGCACGATGGCCTGCCATGTACCCGATGCCGCCGCGCCGATATTCCGAGTCAAGCCAACCAGCGGAATACCCGCGAATAGGCCGCTGCTGTTGCCGGAGTTGCGGACATCGAACAACGGCGTGCCGAAGGCGTAGCCCACGGTCGAGTCGTAGATGTCGGGCATCAGTGCAGCGAAGCCCGAGTTGCGCAGGCCGGCGGCGGCGATGCGCCCACCAGTCAGATTCGCGTCCCGGTACTTCTGGATCTTCTCGTCGTCGACGCCCGCGGCTTCCATGCCGGCGATGACCATCTGGTGCTTTGCTTGCCACACACCCGCGGCGAGGGTGAACTGCAGGGCCACGCGAGTCGCCGTCTCGGCGTCGTGTTCTGCGATACCGCGGAGGGTCTGCTTGGTCCATGCAGTGATGCCGAAGCGGCGGAACTGCGTGAGGACTTTGCCGATGCCCTTGTGCTGAAACAGGAAGGTGTCCCCGAGGTCTTCTTCTTGGATGTTCTTCCGTGCTTCGCGGTGGACGGCGTACAGGAACGCGTCACGCGCGTCGAGGTCGTCCCACTTGTTGAAGTTGACGCGCTGGATCTTCCCGCCCATGTCGCCTTTGGTCCACTCGGTGTGAGCCTTCAGCTGCTTGGCGATGCGATCCTTCATGGCCTTGTCCAACCCCAGCGCGGCGGCGCGGGCATCGCTAAACCTTCCACCCTTCAGGACGTCGTCCTTGATGCGGTAGATGATGTTGCGAGCGGCCATGCGCTGCGAGAGTGCGTTGAGCGCACCCATGCCGGAGCCGGCGGTCACCGCACGCGACGTTACGCGCGCACCGTGGCCCACCTTGGAGAAGCCTGAGGACAGCGTGCGGGGGAGCCACTTGCCTCCCACCATCGCTTCCGCGTATTCCTCGCTCACGTCGTAGGACGAGTGGATCGCGTTGTTCAAGAAGTCCGTGCCGATGCCGGTGGTCTCTTCGATCTCCTGCATCAGGTCGTCCATGAGACGGCCGTCGGTGCCGCGCTTCCACATCGCGCCGAACACGTCGCCGCCGAAGAATGCCTTGGCGGTGTACTTGAAGTTGCCGTAGGCGAGCAGCGAGGCGATGTCGGGGATGTTCGCCAAACCCGCGTTCTCCATCTGCGTGGAGTAGGCGATGTCGCGGCCGGTGCGCATGAGCTCAGACCACAGGTTGGCGTCTTCCAACGGCCGCGCGGTGATGATGTCGTACGCTGCGCCGGCCATCTTCTTGACGTTCGCCAGCTGGTCAGGATCCGCTTCCAGTTCCCGTTCGACTCGACGCAAGCGCGTCTCAAAGTCGCCGCGGGACTTGATGCCCACCTTAGCCAAGCCGATGTGGCCCGACATGGTGCGCGAGTAGCGTCCGAACAGGGCTTCGACGTTATTCTCAAACAGGTCGCTGATCGCAACCCGTACAGTCGAGCCGTCGTTGGCCTTCACGTCGCGGAGCTCCATAGCGAAGTTCTCGTCGAACTTCTGGCGCATCTTGGCGTGGCGGAAGCCGCCCTCTTGGTTCGTCACGGACTTTGCGTCCGGTTCGGTCGCGGCGGTGTCGAGCTCGGTCTTGATCTCGGCCAGTCGGGCTTCGATCTCGGTGAGGCGCTTGTCGGCCTTGGGTGAACCTTTGCCCAGCGCTGCGCGGGTGCGCTTGCGCTCCTTCAGGACACGCATCTTCGTGGTCAGCTTGCGCTTCTCGTCGAGCAGCGGTTTGGCTGCAGCCTTGCTCGGGCGCTTCGCAGCGGCGAACTTGGACACGACGTCTTCGATCTCATCCGACCCGAGGCCGGACTCGCCGAGGAACTGGCGCAGGAAGCCGACGTCGTCGAACGACATGCCCTGCATCAGACCGGCGTCGTTGCCGACGCGCAGTTCGCGCATGCGCTTGATGTAGGCGGTAGCGACCTTGTTGGCCGGCGCGTCAGCGAGCTCGGGGTACAACTGCTGGATGCCCTTCTGTACGAGAAGGGCCAGCTGGTCGGGACCGACCTTGGTGTTGAGCGCATGGAAGGCGTGGAAGTCGAACACACGCGGCAGCCAGTTGGCGTTCGCTTCGACGTTCTCAAAGCCCTTCACGCCCGCAGCCTTCGCCTCGTCGAGGAAGTCCTTGAAGGCACCAGCCACGCGGCCGGCGGCGGCCTTGATCGCGGCGCTATCGGAATCCTGTCCACGGATGTGCAGGCCCAATTCGCGCATGTACTGACCACGCACGTCTCGGCTCCACTGGCGGCCACGCCAGATGCCGTTCTCTTGCATCCACGCGCTGTAGCTCTTCAGCACCGCAGCGTTGAACTTGCCGGCCATCGTCTTCTGCAGATGCGCAGCGACTTCGGACGCGCCGACGCCGACGACGGAATCGTCTGCCTGCCCCAGCGAGTTGCCGACCAGCATGCCCAACTCGCGTCGGACCACTTCGTTGTCGGAACCACGCAGGACACCAGCGAAGGTGCCCTTGCCGAACAGGTTCACCGCGCCGGCCAGCTTCATCTGCGCAACAGGTGCGCCCGCAGCCGTTCCTTCCAGCGCAGCGTGCAGGCCCGGGTCGAAGCCCACCGCGCGAGCGGCGGACAGCGTATCGGGACCGAACGACGGTGCACTTCCGGTGGCACTCAAGGACTCCATACGGAAGTCCGCGGCCGACTGCAGGTTGTCCAGCGAGTCGAGATCGTCGAGCGCCTTCTGCTTCGGCTTCAGCGCCTTCAGGAGACCCTGAAGTTCACCGCGGGTTGCCCCGTCGGCGGCGTGCGCCTTCGCCATGTTGTCGTGCAGGCCGAGCGCCTTGCGGAGCTCGTTACCTTCGGCGGTCAGCCGGACAGGCGTGTCGTCGCCCTGTAGCGCACGGAGAGCGGCGCGCGCTTTCTCCGCAGCCTCGCCCTTCAGGGCGCGCGGCTCGATGTTCTGCAGGCGCTCCTTCAGCGAGAAGCGGGCACGCCCGTGGGCGTCCTTCGCCTTGCCGAGCTTGCGCGACAGGTTGGTGCGGTCGATCTTGGTAATGTTGTCGGCGGCGCTCTCGCGCAGCTTGACCCGATGCTTACTCGCCGAGACCTCCGGTCCCAGCTTCAGGTCGTCTTCGGCCTTCATCGCCTTGATGCGCCGTGCGCGCACTTCGGACAGGCCGGCAATCTCTTGCTCAAGGCGAGTCACGGCTTCCGCGAGCTTCGCCGTAGGCGTGCCCTTGTGGCCGTTGAGCTCGCTCTGCAGCTTGTCCACCTCGCGGCGCAGCTTGCGCAGTTCGCCGGAGGGGATGGTCCCCTCGGCGTCTGAGGTGAGCTTCGCGACGTTCTCTTGGTGGGCCTTGAGGGTGTCCTCCAGTTCCGCCAGACGCGTGGTCGCGGTGTCCTTGTCGAACGCCGCCAGCTGTGCAGCACGGCGCGCTTCGGTGCCGTTGGCCGGGATGCGGTCGAGCATGCCTCCCAGATCCACGCCACCCTTGCGCGCGCTCTCGGTCCAATGCGCCATCGCCTGCGCTTTCGTCAGGCCCTTCAGGTACGCGTTCGCCTTCAGCTGGTCGGCCGACAGGATGTCGTCCATCAGCGTCTCGGCCGAAGCCTTGGCGAAGCGGACGCCCTTGCTGGGACCGAAGTGGTGCGTGGCGTACAGAGTGAAGTGGTTGACCGGCGCGTTGGCGCGGCGCAGTGCGGCGGTGTTCTCGGCGTCGAGGACGGCCACCATCTCGGCGGACTTCTTCGGGTCGGTGCGAGCAGCCAGGAGCTCGGCCTCGGACAGACCTTCGGCCCACTTCGGTTTCGCCTTGGCGACGACGCCCTTCCACGTGCCTTTGGTGAACTGGTCGATGCCCAGCGCGGACGACTCGGGGTTCTTCGCGTTCGCCTTGCCGTTCGATTCCAGCGCGTGGCGGAAAGCGGAGTAGTCGGTCAGGTCGGTATCGCGCTCGCCGAGGAACACGGCAGCGCGGCCGGCGGCGTCGCCCAGCTGTGCGCGCGCACCAGAGATGTCACCGCCGAGCTCGCCAGTGATGGCAGAGCGGCGGGCGTCGACTGCGTTGCGCAGTTCCAGAGCCTCCAGCTTCGCCTTCTCGACGGAGTGCAGGCGCTGCAGGGTGCGCTTCTCAGCGCCCGACAGGACGCGCCCGGTGACGCCGCCGATGGCGAGAGCGCCGAGACCGGCGTACGCCAGATCCCAGCCGTCACGGTTCGGGTCGCCTTCGTTGGCGATGGCCTGCAAGCCGATGTTCTCGGCGGCGGCCGGGATGCCGATCTTCAGGACGTTCGCGGCGTGGCCGGCCTTCAGCGCAGCGCCGGCACCGTCGACAACCGCAGCGCGCTCGGCGGCCGTGGTCGCGATCTTTGCAGCGTGCGCGAGGCGCTCGGCCTTCGTGAGGACGCCGACACCGCCCGTGCCCATTGCGAGCAGGACGTTGGTCGGGTCGAACACGTTCGCGCCGATGCGACCGGCGATGCCCCAACCACCATAGGAGGCGAGGTAGTCGTCGGCCTGTTGCGATTCTTTGGCGAGGTCGGTCAGGAAGTAGGCGTGAGCCCTGCTCTTCGCCGAGCTCGCGATGTTCTCTTTCGCCGTGTCGGTCAGACCGGCGGTCAGTTCGTCCCACTCCTTCTCCTGCAGTTCATCACCGAGGTTGAAGTCGAGGTCGAGATCCATACCGTCGGCGGCGGCTGCGCGCGCGAAGGCATAGGGAATGAAGTCTTGGTGTGCAACGGTCGAGAGAAACCCTCGACCGTCAGGGGAAGCCGGACGCTCCGCAGAGGCGGGGGCAGTGGCTGCCGGAAGTGACTCAAGGGTCACCTCAGGCGACGACTTGGAGATTGCATCAAAGTCGTCGAGAGTCAATTCACGGTCTGTCATTGCGTTTCCTTTTGGGCGCAGCGGCCTGTTTTTCAGGGGCATTCGCGCGAGGTTTAGATGTCGTCAACAAGTCTTATCCGCGGATATCGATTCGCTGCCGAATCCATAGCCGCCTGCAGAGGTTTTTTTGTTTTTTCGGAGATGTTCTGATACGCCCACGGCCACCCCTCACGTCAGCAGGGGATCAATCAGGGGGTCTCAAATACATGCGCATCGAAATTGAGTTTTCTCGCTCTTCTCTGTGGATCAGCATCGGCAAGCGGCACCTTTGGTGGAGCCGCTGGGACGGTCTGCAGTTGAGTCGAGAAGGTTGATCTAGAAGTGACCCAGAGCCCCCTCTTAGGAGGGGGTTTTGCTTAGGCGTCGTCAGTGCGGCACGTGTGCCCCTGCTTTCGCGGCTCTAGCTTCCTCGACCTCTCTCAAGAATTCCCGACGAAGAGCCTCTCCCCTCGCCTTACGCTCCGATTCGCGTTCAGCGATTTTTGCGAGGTGTTCGGCAGCGAGTTCCTCGCCGGGGCGCCGCCGATAACAACCCGGTCTGTGGCGGGGCGGCTTTCCCATGCGCGTCGCGTGCGAGGGCATAAGCCGCGGCCCGTCATAGTCAGGAGCGCGCTTAGCAAGCGGTGTTGCCCGTAGGTGGTCAATGTGCGCGCGTTGCTCTGCCGTCTCCTGCATCCACGCCGCTGCAAGTTCACACCCGGCTGCGGCTTCTCTATCTACGCGCGCAAGGCACCGGCCCACGGAGTAATACTCGTCCGGAATCAGGGGCGGTTTGTAGACAAGCTCGGCAGCACCGCTTCGGTCAGCGTGTAGGGCCTCAAGGCGCACCTCAAGTTCCCCGAGCTTTCTCTTGGCGTACACCAGGCGTGCCCGGGCGCGGCGGCGTTCAATCTCCGCTGCGTTATTGGTGGCGCTGTCGGCCATGGTGTCACCTCGCGCATAGGACAGGGCTGGGAACGGGAGCCGCCATCCATGTAGCGGGTGGGGGTGTGGGTGCGTCTTCTGCGCGCGCGGTGAAGGTCTCCCGAGGCTGTGTAATCCAGAAGCCCGCAGCGTTCGGTTGCCAGCCCTTCGCTGTCATCTCTGCGGGAGTCAGGCATCGGCGATTGCCCTGCCACTCCCCCGGCTTGGCGTAGCTGCCAACGCGGTGACGACCGAATGGGGTATCCGAGTTGAAATACTCTCCACAAGCAGCGCATTGGCAGCGGCCTCCGGTCAGCTTAGGTGCCGTCATGGGATACCTCCGACTTCGGCACTGCTTGCAGATTGCTAACGCGGATGTCGCACCGCTCGCCGTTGACCCTACGCAGAGTCATGCCCGCAGACAGCGGGCCATGCACCGCCTCATAGACCACGAGAGCGAGCGGATAGAGGCGGCACGATGGACTGCCGCGGACCATTGCTACCGGGTAGCCGTCTGCGGTGGTCAGGCCCGCTTGCTTTCCGTTCGCGTAGAAGACAAGGCCCAGATTCGGATCAACTTGCAGGCCGGACGGCTCATGCGTGATTAGCGCGCTCATACCGTCGCCCCAACCGCGCAAGGGTGCGATTTAAGCAGCGCATCGAGTGCCTTGGCGATTGTGGGGCGGCGGCCCGTTTTCAGATAGACCCGTTCACGGTGCGCCATGACGATATCCAGTCCCGTCACAGTAAAGGTGATGTTCAGCGCGCGTAAGTCGTCGGGGATTTTTCGCGTGGTGTTGCTTGTTTCCATGGTGAAACTCCTGAATGCCAAAGGGCTCCACTTGGGAGCCCCTCGGATGTGCCTTGGGTTGTTGTATTGCAGGATTAGTCGCGGACACCGGCACGTGCGGCGATCTGCTTCGCCTGCCGATCGATCTCAGCCTGCTCGATCAGTTGCTGGGCCTTGGCCTGAGCCGCTGCGTGGATGCGAGCATCCTCAGCTTGCTTCGTGGCACGGGCCTGCGCCTGCGCGCGTTCGGCAAGAGCGCGTTCTTGGCGGGCGGTCGCCAATGCGTTGCGGCGATTGGCGAGCTTCATCTCAAGTATTTCGCGATCCCTGCCTTGCACACGCATGATCGGCTGGCCTTGCCTGTCGAAACCCGTGTAATCCTCAAACTGCTGAGTTAGTCGAGCGAGATCCTTCTCCAGCCCTTCAGTCAGCGCGGGCGGGTAGACGGTGTGCAGGAACTCCTCGCGCTGCTTGGCGCGGTCTGCGGGCTCGCCGAGGCCGATCTTCAGACCGACCATCGCTTCCCGACCATTGGGAAGATCGAACGCTACCTGTTTCGTGACCACATCGCCTTCAACCTGCGTGCGGCCGGGGTGGAAGCCGGCGTAGTTGTTCGGATTCTCTTCGCGATTACTCATTCGTTGCTTTCCTTTCGTGGTGCGCTCATGGGTGGATCTCCCGTCGCTGGCGCGTAAACGACGGGCACGGCAAAGCCCGCCGAGGGGAGGAGTCCTGCAGCAGGGCCTTGTGTTTGGTTGAGGTGGGGCTGAGGTGGTCCTTAGGTCACAGCGGGTTGTCCCTCAATGCAATCCGCACAGCGAACTCCTCCCGCATGCGTCGCTGCTGATCGGCATCAATGGCTCGCCACAGGAGAATCGGCATCGCTCCAAGTTTCGTTGCGATGGCATGGCCGACGTTTTCACAGGTGATACCGCTTGGGCGGTATTGGTCGGAGCCACGACCAGTGAACCAGTCTGGGCGCTTGTTGCCGAGTGGTGCAGTGCGCAGGAAGCGCGAGCCGAGACAGCACCAGAAGGTAGCGTCGCTGTAGTGCATCGTGTCGGGATGGCCGATGTAGCGAAGGCCATAGACGGCGAGCAGTTCAAGCAACATCTGCCGCCCTGTAACGCCGCTTAGGTGCAACCGGCGGAAGTGTTTGAGGTACTTCTCTGGCACGTTTCCGGGTTCAGCGACAAGGCGCTGAAGATAAGCTTCAGCGGCGATCACTGACGGCTGCTCGTTGTAGCCCCACTCCTCCAGCGCAACCCGAGCTAGATCCTTGAAGGGCTTGAGGTCTTGTCGCGCGGGTAGGTAGCCAGTCGGGTGGCGCGTCCGTCTGTTCCGTTGATAGTGCATCGTGCAATAGCGACTCATGGGGCGGGTAAATCTCGTGCATCCGTCGACAGCGCACGTGCAGCCCGCGTAGCGATCAATGCGCGGAGTTGGGTTGAGAAGCGGATTCTTGGGCATGGATGTGTTTCCTTCAGGCGCGGCAACGCGGCACCTGAGGGCAATCCTCGGGAGCATCTCGTTTGCAGTCATGGGGACGCAGAGGCTTGGCCTCTAAGCGGAGATAGTGATGGGTGCTGTGTGTCAGCTGCTTGAGGTATCTCCGCAGGAGATCCTCGGGTGTACTTCAGGAGGACATCAGGTGTTACCTCTACCTGTTACACCATAGACAACAAGTAGAAGGGGAAGCTGTAGGTGAAAGCCTTGGGTAACACCTAAGGACGCGCGTCATGCGTTGCATTTCTGAGACGTGCTTGTCAAGAGAGATTTTATCTGTGTGGTCTCACTGCTCGGGGGCAGTTGGAGGAGCGGTCTCAAGTGCACCTCAGGCTGGCGGGAACGGCCACACCCCCGCACATGCCCGGGAGACCTTCACCATTCGCGTAGAAGGCGCACCTACACTCTCACCAGTTGCATGGCTACCTGCCTACCATGACCCCGTTGTATGCGAATGGTGACAGCGTCAAGCCCTACACCCTGCGTGTGAAAAAAAACAGGATTCGGTCAACGGCAACGAAGCGGGACGAAAAAAAACAGGATTCGGTCAGCGCCGGCATCGGGAACTTGCCTGTAAAACTTCGCCGAAGCCGACTCTAGTTCTCCGAGGGTGGGCCCTAATCGAACGTCGGCGATCTTGTTGACAACGTGCAGGGTCGGGTCCGTACACCCAGCCGGGGACGGAGAGGGAGCCGCGACCTCGGGCAGTCCTCGGGCGCTCCTACGGCGTCCCCTGCGCCTCCATGCGCTGGATCAGAGACACACCGCAGCCCACTTCACGGGCCACCTTCAGCATCCCCACACCCTGTGCACGTAGCTTGCGGATCCGCTTCAGCGTTTCCTCACTGGCCGCAGGGCGCCCTACTCGCCTCCCCTTCGCCTTGGCGGTAGCCATGCCGGCGCGTACACGCTCCACGATAATCTCGCGCTCAAACTCAGCGAACACGCCGAGCATGCCGAACATGGCGCGGCCGGCCGGAGTGGTGGTGTCGAGGGCTTGCTTGTGCAGGTAGAGGTCCGCGCCGGCTGCCCTCAGTGCACCCAAGGTGTCCACAAGGTTCTGCAGAGAGCGTCCAAGGCGATCCACTGACCACGCGGCCACCATGTCCACCTCGCGGCGAGTGACGGCACGTAGCAGCGCATCGAAGCCCGGGCGCTTGTCGCGTCCCTTGGCACCAGAGATGCCCTCGTCGCTGTAGACAGCCACGACGTTCCACCCTGCCCGCTCCGCCACTTCGGCGAGCTCCCTGCGCTGGTTCTCCGTAGCCTGGTCCTTCGTGGATACACGGACGTAGAGGGCAACGTTGCGCGGCTTGCGAGGTGTCATGGCGGATCCCCTGAGGTTAGCTGAGGGGCATACCGTAACATCAGGTTTCGGTATAGGCAAACACAGCGAAATAGGCCCTTGCTGCACAAAGGTTTGCGAGGGTCGACGCGGAGAGCCTTTCGGTATGCCCTACCGGTTCGGCCCGCGGTACGTCAGGGCGTCTTTTAGATCGTGGGCGCGGCACGCTTCGACAGCGGCGATCATCGGGCCATGCAGCGCCAGCCAGCCTCCGCACTCGGCGTTCCCACCTTCGGCGGCACTGCGGATATCCCGCAGTTGTCCCCACAGTGCGTGGTAGGCAGTAGAGGTAGCACCTCCACCGCGCCTCACCACGGGACGGTTATTGCGGTGGTGGCGTTGGAGTAGATCAAGGGTGGCGTTGAGGTCGGGCATGGGCGGTCCAGAAGGTATCTTAGGGTGGGGCATGGGGGCTGCTTAGGATTGATAGATCTATCAGACCCCCTCGAATTTTTTCTCAGGAACCGCGACTGCCGAACAATTAGCAGCAGCGGGATTTTCCATCTAGCGTGCTGAAAAACTAGAGCGATAAAGCCATGAATAAAATTAAGGAAATAGCCGCTGTAATAGTGAGCGTGGCATTCCTCTTCGCCGGAGGCAGCTTGCTCTGGTTTGGAGTCATGGCTGCTTACGGCCACAACTCAGCAATGACTGCGGTATGTATCGCGGGGGCGATACTTCTGCTGTTCGCCGCCACTATTGACCGGTTTGAGTCGGTGAAAGGACTGGGTGTCGAAGCCAAGACCAGACGGTTGGACGAAAAACTTGTCGAAGCAGATCTGGCAATCGATCAGTTGCGTCAATTGGCTGAAACACTTGGAACAGAAAGCGTTGCGGCAAACAGCAAACTTGGTCGATTGGATTCAGCGCCGACGGCCGAAGAGTCGTATATGCACGCGCAGGCCGTGCGCTCCGTAATGGTCAAGCTTGGAACCAAACCGGAAGTTATACGAAGCATGCTGCGACCGTTCGTTCATATGATGCTGTTCGACTTGACGACCGCGATACTCCATCCAGTCCATAGAAATATTCAGCACAATCTTCAACAAGCGGCTAAGGATCGGAAGAATGTTCCCTTGAATTCTGAAGAAGAGGCGAAAGCTTCAGCGCTTAGGAGCGAGGCATATGAGTTCGATAGGGCGATGCACAAAAATCTCTACAAGAGCCTTTCAATCGAAGACTATCCCACTGAAGTGCTCGGCCGCCTAAGCCGAGTTCCTCTACTCGATCAAGAGGTCAAAGAGGCCGCGCAGAACGAGGTGATCCGGTTTAGCGGAGATATGCTTCTGCTACGACAAGAGGGCGTACTGACGAACCCAGAGGATTGGTTTAGAACGTTATCCGCTCATCGCAATCGCGACCGCTTTGCATAGGTGCCGACATGAACGAAGAGTCGCAAGATCTAATTCAAAGAAGGATCGCGCAATCTAGAATGCAGAATGATCGGATGAAGGCTTTGTTACCCCAAGGAGCCGCCCCGTCGCTTAGAGCTAACTTCGCGCGCTGCGCCGTCGATCTTGCATGCGAACACCATTCTGGCCTGATAAGGGTTGCCGCGGCTGGAGAGTTTGGAACAGCTGGCGCGCTGCTGAGACCAATACTTGAGGCCTCGACCGCTGCTTTTTGGTTGATGTACGTAGCGACATGCGAAGAAATTCAAGCATTGCCAACGAGCCCCGTCGAGAACGGAGGCGCTGATATTCCGATGCTCGGCGAGATGGCCCGAGCACTAGCTCCTATGTTCCCTGCAATCCAAACTATCGTTGATGAACTAAAAAGGGGTGGCCGGGCAAAGTGGCTTCATAAGTACACACACGGAGGCACACCTCAGTTAACACGCCGCAAATCCGGATGGACCGAGGGCGACATTATGCTCACCCTGATTCGGGCTGACTTATTTGCCGTCATTGGTGCGTGTCTGGAAACGGTTATCGAACCGAATCCGGCGTTGAGCAACTATGGCTTTGGCCGGAGGGACGCGCTCGGAGAAGAGAGAAGGATTCTGTTTGGCGGCCAAGAGATCCCGCCACAACCCCACTCTCTACCGCCAGCGTTGATGGACGGCTGCGGCCCAGCATTTGAAAGTCATGCATGACGGGACGCTCGATAAAGCGTTTCACTCTACTAGCCACATTCGCGTGACCTCTACTAACGCGAACGACCTTGTGCTTCCTAACTATTTGATCAAGAAAGAGAAAGCTCACCGACTTTTGGTGCGTGTCTGTCTCCCACCTTCGGCACCAAACGAAAGGCCAGGCGAAAGCCCGGCCTTTTTTTTCGTTGCGGGGGCTTTGCAATATCGTCTCGCGCTATAAATCCATACCGAAACCGATGCCGGCCGAACGCTCCGAACCACTGAAGGCTCCCCCGAGCGAGAACGATCCGCGCTGGCCTATCGGTTTGGCGTAACCGACCGACAGCGCCTTCGAACCGTCCTGGATGCCGGCGCCGATGGCGATGCGTCCGCCGCGGCTGCGCGTACCGCTGGCGTTGAGCGCCATCTGCGACATGGCCGCCCCCATGGCTCCGTTCCTGGAAATACGCGCGTCCTGATCGGAGAAACGATCGTTGATTTCGTTGCGGAAGCCGCTCAGATCCAGATCCAGTGCGGAGATGCGCGCATCGGTATACGCATTGGCCTGGTTCAGCGTTTGCGCGTCGCCCGCCTGCACTTGGCGCACGTTGGCGGCATCGGTGCCCAGGCTGCCGTCGGCGACATTGCCGATGCGGGTTCCGTTGGCGCCTTGCAGGGTCGCTTGATCGAGCCCGGCATTGTCGTAGACCACCGCGAGCGGGCTGCCATTGGGAGGAATCGAAGGCGCTTGCGGTCCTTGCGGACCGGCGGGGCCTGATGGTCCGTTCGGACCTTGCGGGCCTTCCGGTCCGCTTGGACCTTGCGGGCCTTCGGGTCCGCTTGGCCCTTGCGGACCCGCAGGACCTTCGGCTCCTGCGGGAATGGCATCGATGCGCGCGCTCAAATCGGTCAGCTGCAAGTCGACCGCCGCGAACGCCGACCCGACGTCGTTGAAATTGTTGCCTTGGATCGCGTATGTCGGCGCGACGAACACGCCGCCGGCGACGCTCGCGCCACCGCCGAATATATCCACTGAAGTAGCCAATTGGCCGAGATTGACCGCATCGGTTTGCGCGCTGGCGGCAGCGACGTTGACGACCTGACGTTCGGCACCCGCGCTGCCCACCGATACGCTGTTAGTGCGATCGGCCACCGATTCCGCGCCGAGCGCCACGCTATTGGCGGCGGTGGTCGTAGCGCGCGCGCCGAAAGCCGCACCGTTGACCGCCGTGTTCGATACGTTGGCGGCGGTGCCCACCGCGGCGCTGTCGACCGCGCCGGCGACCGCATCGCTGCCGGCCGCCAAGCTGTCTTCTGCCAACGCGCGGCTGTGGGCGCCGATCGCCGTGGCTTCTTCGGCACGCGCGTGCGCAGCCGCGCCAACGGCCGTTGCGCTGTCGCCCATGGCGAAGGCGGTTTCGTCCGTTGTCATTACCACGGTTCCGTTCTCATCGAGGACAGGGTTGCCGGCAGCATCCGTGATGATCTCAAAGTTCAGGGTTCCGTCGTTGTTCCTATCCTCAAAACCGCCTACCGCAGTCGCGCCCCTACCGAACGTGGACGTGAACGTGCCGGTCGCCAAGCTGCCTTCGCCGCTAGCGACATTGCCTGTGCCGAAGGCGTTGCTCACCTCACTACCGGCGTAGTTGAGGTGACCGAAGGCGTTGCTGGCGGGGCCGTAGACGCTGTTGCCTATGCCGACAGCAGCGGCAGCTTCAGACGAGGGCTGGACGATGTTGTTGTACCCGGCAACCACTGCATTATTTCCATTAACTATGTTGTTTCCGCATACGAATCCCCCCGTCACTCCAGCACCAATCGTGCCGGTAGGATTTCCGTTCTGATTCTGGCACCGCACGACCTGCGCTTGCGCATATTGCGCCGACAGCATCAGCGCAATGAGTATGGGAAGGCGGCGCATGAAAACCCTACCGCGGCCCGGATTGGAGGCGCGTCGCATGTTCATTGTTTTGGTTCCCCCTGGTTTGAATGGCGCGCCACGGACGCGGCTACGCGCCTGAAGTGTCGCCAAACAAAGCGTTCCTTCGTCAAGGCCAAAGGTCAGCCAGCGCCGCCCACCGATGGCGGAGCACCGGCATGGCGGTAGTCATGCCGCGCCGCAACTTATCCGGGTCGCGTCGTCGTCACGCCGAGCGGCCGTCGAAATTCACGACCTCCACGCTTGCGAGGTCGAATTCCTCCAGACAACGCAGATTCACGGCGATCCAGCCATCGCCTTCGGCATGCGTATGGATGCCGCAGGTCGTGCAGAAACGATGCTGCAACTCGCGCTTGTTGAAAGCGTAGGCGCCCATCGCCGCCTGCGGATCGAGCAGGCGGAACTGCGCCGCATCGGCGGCCCATAGCAGCGCCCCTTTGCGCGAGCAGATCGAACAGTTGCAGGACACGGCATTCTTGAGATCGCCTTCGAACTCGAAGGCGATCTGGCCGCAATGGCAGCTTCCGCGGTGGGTCATGGTGCGTTGCCTCGATTTTGGTGGACTACTCCATTGACGAACGAGCGACGCCGGGATCGACATCCGAGCGCTTTTTTGCGGGAGCGGCTTTTG
>CADECF010000003.1:77087-111699 GCA_902825775.1 uncultured Lysobacteraceae bacterium | reverse complement strand
TGCAAAAAAGCAAGCACCACACGGGTGGTTTTCAGCAGCGCCGATCCGCTTCGCGCGCGCGCGAGGCCGGGTTAAATTGACGCCATCGCCGGAGAACCCGCATGCCGAACCGTTTCGCCCTGTCGCTGCCGATCGTCGCCGCCCTGTTCGCCTGCCTGCCCGTCTGCGCGTCCGAAGCCGACGACACCCGGGCCATCCTGCAGGCCGAGCGCGAGATCTGCGCCGCCTTCGAACGCGAGGATGCGGATTGGCTCGAGAAACATCTCGATCCGACGTTCACGCTGACCAGCTCGACCGGCAAGGTCACCACGCGTGCCGATGAGGTCGCCGACCTGCGCAACGGCACCCGGTACGACGTATTCCGCAACCGCGGCACCAAGATCAGGTTCTATGGCGACGCGGCCGTGACCACCGGCATCACCCGCGTGGAAGGCAAAAGCGACGGCAAGCCCTACGTGCTGGATTTCCAGTTCACCGATACCTTCATCCGCAAGCCCGAAGGCTGGGTGATCGTGGCCAGTCATGCGTCGCGGCTGCCTGCGCCCTGAGCCGCAAACCCACTTTGTAGAGCGGGGCTTGCTCCGCTGCTTTTTTTTCGCTTTGGCTTTTTTTAGGAACGGCTTCAGCCGCGTCCCGAGCGCAGCGACGGATCTGCTTCTTTAGAGCTAGCGACAACAGATCCCTCATTTCATTCGGGACGCGGCAGAAGCCGCTCCTGCAAAAAAGCCAGGAGCAGCGGGGCAAGCCCTGCTCTACAAAGACAAGCCAGATATCGCCTCGCCCGCGACTTGCGATGCCGCGACATCGGTTGGCGCGTGGCGCGCATCGCGAAACGCTCGCGAATACCGAATCCTAAGCATTCGACGAAGCGCGCGGCGCAAAGCTCACGCGGGCAAACCTGTCCGGAAACGGCGAGCAACCCGCACGCAGCGATGGCATACCGTCGCTGCGCACGAATGTCTCGTTGCGCGGAATTGGAAGCGGTTTTCGCTCCCATCTGTCGGCTGCGCCAGCGCAGCCGCACGGGTTCGCTCGGCCCGAAGGAGGCCCCATGAAGATTTCGATCGCAATATCCGCTTTGTCCGTCGCGTTGCTGGCCGGCCCGGCCCACGCTGCGGACTCCGCGGCGGCGCAAAATCTGCAAATCCGCTACAGGCTCGAACTGTTGTCCACGCTCGGCGGCAACGCGACTGCCGGCACCAGCATCAACGACCGCGGCTGGATCGCCGGCCAGTCGAGTTTCGAAGGCGAACAGGTCACGCATGCGGTCTTGTGGCGAGGAAACGCGCGCACCGACCTGGGCACGCTCGGCGGCGCCGGTACCAATAGCGCCGTGCTGTGGCCGGTGAAGAACATCGTCGGCATCGTCAGCGGCATCGCCCAGACCGACGAACCCGATCCGTTGAACGAAATCTGGAGCTGCGGTTTCTTCTTCCCCGAAGCGACCGCCACCGGCAAGCGCTGCATGGGTTTCAAATGGCAGAACGGCGTAATGACGCGCCTGGCGCCGTTCGCCGGCGGCACGCACAGCTTCGCTACCGGCACCAACAATTGGGGACAGACCGTCGGTTGGGCCGAAAACGGCGTGCACGATCCCAGTTGCACAGCGCCGCAAGTGCTGCAGTTCCGCGCCGCAGTGTGGGGCCCTGGCAAGCATCAGTTGCGCGAGTTGCCGCCGCTGCCGGGCGACAGCGTGAGCTCGGCCACCGCGATCAACGACCGCGGCCAGGTCGTCGGCATCTCGGGCGCATGCAGCAATGCGGTGGGCGGGCTCAGCGCCAAACGCAACGTGCTGTGGGAAAACGGCGTTGCCAAGAACATCGGCGATTTCGGCGGCATCGCTTGGAATACGCCGATGGCGATCAATCAACGCGGCGACGTGATCGGTTTCGCCAACCGTTCGGCCGATGTCGGCACTTCGTTCAGGCCGCGCGCGTTCCTGTGGATCAAAGGCCAACCGATCAAACGGCTCGATCTGTTGCCCGCGCACGACGCCGAACAGTTGGGCCGCGGCCAGGCGTTGGGCATCAACGAATGGCGCCAGATCGTCGGCCAGTCCTGCAACAGCGCAGGCGGCGATTGCCGCGCCGTGATCTGGCAGAACGGCGTGCCCAGCGATCTGAACACGCTGATCTCGCCGGGACATACGGCAGTGCTCACCGCGGCCAACGATATCGACAATCTGGGCAGGATCACCGGCACCGCTAGCGTGGCCGGGCAGACCGTGGCGTTCAAAGCCACGCCGTTCCTCAGCGCCCGCTAATGGCCGGCATGCGGCCGCCGCAAGGGCGTCGGCCGCATGCCTAAAAAACCAGCAAGTACAGACACTTAGACGATGCCGAAAAAGGCGTCGGGAACTTGTCGATAACGCCGTCTCCCGTTCGTCGATGGGATAAGAGGCAGTGCTGACGCATATGCTGCAGCCGCCTCCCCCTCGACCGACAGAAGGAGAACGACGATGCGTTTCATGGTGATAGTCAAAGCCGACCAGAACAGCGAAGCCGGCGTGCTGCCGGATCAGGCATTGCTCGCCGAAATGGGCAAATACAACGAAGAACTGGTCAAGGCCGGCGTGATGCTCGCCGGCGAAGGCCTGCAGGCCAGCTCCAAGGGCGCGCGGGTCAAATTCCACGGCGGCAAGCGCACCACCGTGATCGACGGCCCATTCCAGGAAACCAAGGAATTGGTCGCCGGCTTCTGGCTTTGGCAGGTGCGATCGAAGGAAGAGGCGATCGAATGGCTCAAGCGCGCGCCGTTCGACGGCGGTGCCGAAGTCGAGATCAGGCAGGTGTTCGAAGCCGAGGATTTCGGCGCCGAATTCACGCCCGAACTGCGCGAGCAGGAAGAACGACTGCGCGCCGAAGTCGCGCGCCGGCAATAAGCTGTCGGATATGTCGATGCTCTGGCTGCTGTTGCACCGCGATCCCCTCGCTTCGGACCAGGAGCGCGAGCAAGCCGTTTCGGCGCACGAACCGCGCGATCTCGCAGAAAGGAATGCGCAAGGGACTGATTTTGGGCACGCCGGTTGCGTCATCCATGATCATGCGCCGCATCGCCAGATCGGCCCGGACTGCGCGGATCGCTGACGTTCCGGGCCTTGCGCGCCCTCATCGATGATGGTCTGATCGGTCGCCATGACGGCGACCGACACCCACCGCACCATCGATGCAGTCTGGCGGATCGAATCGGCCAGGCTGATCGCAGGCCTGGCCAGGATGGTGCGCGATGTCGGTCTGGCCGAAGAACTCGCCCAGGACGCGCTGGTCGCCGCGCTCGAGCGCTGGCCGGACACCGGCGTGCCCGACAATCCCGGCGCCTGGCTGATGGCCACCGCCAAGCATCGCGCGATCGACCGCCTGCGCCGCAGCAAACTGCAGCAGCGCAAATACGAAGAGGTCGGCTACGAGCTGGAGGAGCAGCAGGAAGCCACGGCGACCCAGATCGAGGATTTCGTCGACGACGATATCGGCGACGATCTGCTGCGGCTGGTGTTCACCGCTTGCCATCCGGTGTTGTCCACCGAAGCCCGGGTCGCGCTGACGCTGCGTCTGTTGGGCGGCCTGACCACCGAAGAAATCGCGCGCGCCTTCCTGGTGCCCGAGCCGACGGTGGCCCAGCGCATCGTCCGCGCCAAGCGCACGCTGGCCGATGCGCAGGTGCCGTACGAAGTGCCGCGCGGACCCGAGTTGGCCGAGCGGCTGTCGTCCGTACTCGGCGTGATCTATCTGATTTTCAACGAAGGCTATTCGGCCACCGTCGGCGACGACTGGCTCCGGCCGGCGCTCTGCGACGAAGCCTTGCGGCTGGGCCGCATCCTGGCCGAATTGGCGCCGTCGGAACCCGAAGTGCATGGGCTGGTCGCATTGATGGAAATCCAGGCCTCGCGCGCGGGCGCACGCGTGGGGCCATCCGGGCAGCCGATTCTGCTACTGGACCAGGACCGCGCACATTGGGACCGGTTGCTGATCCAGCGCGGGCTGGCCGCATTGGAACGCGCAGAAAAACTCGGCGGCGCGCGCGGGCCTTACGCGTTGCAAGCGGCGATCGCGGCCTGCCATGCGCGCGCGCTGACGCCCGACCAGACCGATTGGGCGCGCATCGTGGGGCTTTACGGCGCATTAGCCGAACTTGCGCCTTCGCCGGTGGTGGAATTGAATCGCGCGGTCGCGCTGGCGATGCTGTTCGGCCCGGCCGCGGGTTTGGATCTGGTCGATGCATTGACGTCGGAACCCGCGCTCAAGAATTACCATTTGTTGCCGAGCGTGCGCGGCGACCTGCTCAAGAAGCTGGGCCGCTTCGACGAGGCCCGCATCGAATTCGAACGCGCCGCTTCGCTCACCCGCAACGCCCGCGAGCGCGATCTGCTGCTCGAGCGAGCGAGGGAGGCGGCCGCGGCCATCGCCGGCAAGGCTTAGCCGCGGATCATTTCAGGACGCGGTAATGCAGGTGGGCGACGAGCGGCGATTGCGCCTGCCGCACCAGCTCGAGATCGATGCCATCGGCGCCGAGACGATCGAGCAACCGCACTCCGCGCGCCATCAGGATCGGGATCACTTGCAGTTTCAGTTCGTCGACCAGTCCGGCCTTGAGCGCCTGCTGCGCGGTATCGGCGCCCATCACGATGACATCCCGTTCGCCGGCCGCCGCACGCGCTTGCTCGATCGCGCTTTCGATGCCGTCGAGAACGAAGGCGAAAGAACCGCTTTTCTGCGGCAGCGGCGCGTGCATACGATGGGTCAGCACGAAACAAGGCACCGGATACGGCACGTCCTTCCACTCGCCGATGCCGACATCGAAAGTGCGCCTGCCGAGGACCACGGCGCCGGTGCCGGCCCGCATCTGCGCCGCCGCCTCGGCATCGGTCGCGTCTTGGGGTTTGGCGAAAATCCAATCGTGCAAACGCAGGCCGTCTTCGCCCTCGCCCATCGGCGAGGCGACGCTTACGTCCGGACCGGCGATGAAGCCGTCCAGCGACATCGAAAAATGCAGTACGACTTTGCTCATCTCGAATGCTCCTTCTCGCAAATCGGCCGCGCCGAATACCCACCGCAGAAAAGCAGCGAGGCAAGCTCCGCTCTACAAAGAGCGGAGCTAAGCCGCGGGGTTCCGGTTTTCGCCGGGACGACGGACTAATCGCTCAGAGACTGACGATGGGCTTGAAGCCGCCGTAGATCATCCGCTTGCCGTCGAAGGGAAGGTTGTCCGGACCCATCTTCGCGAGACGGGGATCGGCCATGACTTTCTTGTTGACCGCGTCGCGGTGCTTGCGCGATTTGTAAAGGATCCACGAGAACACCACCACCTCGTCGCTCTTCAGTTTTACGCTCATCGGGAAGGAAGTGATCTTGCCCGGCGGGACGTCGTCGCCTTCGCACTCGATGTATTCCAGCGCGCCGTGCTCCATCCATATCTTGCCCGCTTTGCGGGAAAACTTGCGGTACGCCTCCACGTTCTTCTTCGGCACCGGTACCACGAATCCATCGACGTAGCTCATGACTCCTCCTGCGGGTGTGGTGGAACGGAAGACGCCCGAAACAGCCGCCCTTTCGGATACGACGTTCGGCGCGGATCGAATTCGACATTCCCGATGATTCTTCTCGTCGAGGCGATTTCCGGCGCCCGACACCGGCATTCGGGCCGAAATCGCGCCCAGAGTGCCGACGATGGCGTTAATCCTGCGATCATGTCGCATGACCGCATTCGCCGCCCTGCCCCTGTCCCCCGCCTTGCTGCAAGGCCTGGAATCGCTCGGATTCGCCGATACGACGCCGATCCAGGCGCAAGCCCTGCCCGCGATTCTCGACGGCCGCGACCTGATCGCGCAGGCCCCCACCGGCAGCGGCAAGACCATCGCTTTCGCGCTGGGCTTGTTGCAGCGCCTGGATCCGCAGCTGATCCAGACGCAGGCCTTGGTGTTGTGCCCGACCCGCGAATTGGCCGACCAGGTCGGCAAGGCGATCCGCCGGCTCGCGGTCGGCATCCCCAATCTGAAACTGTCGCTGCTGTGCGGCGGCATACCGCTCGGACCGCAGCTGGCATCGCTGGCGCATGCGCCGCACGTGGTGGTCGGTACGCCGGGACGCATCCAGGAGCTGCTGCGCAAACAGGCGCTGAGCCTGGCGGGCGTGCGCACGCTGGTGCTCGACGAAGCCGATCGCATGCTCGACATGGGTTTCGAAGAAGCGATCCGCGAGATCGTCGGCAAGACACCGAAAATGCGGCAGACCCTGCTGTTCTCCGCGACCTATCCTGAAGCGGTCCGCGACCTCGGACGCCGCATGCTGCGCGATGCCGTCGAAGCGACGGTCGGCGGCGAATCCGAGGCGCCCGCCATCGAACAATGGTTCTACGAAGTGGATGCGTCGCAAAAGCCTGCCGCCCTCGCAGGCTTGCTGATCGAGCACCGGCCGGAATCGAGCGTGGTGTTCTGCAATATGCGCCGCGATACCGAGGCGCTGGTCTCCGAACTGATGCGATACGGCTTCTCGCCGCTCGCGCTGCACGGCGATATGGAACAGCGCGACCGCGACGAGGTGCTGGTGAAGTTCGCCAATCGCAGTTGCAACGTGCTGGTGGCCAGCGATGTGGCCGCGCGCGGGCTGGACGTGAAAGACATCGGCGCGGTGATCAATTACGAATTGCCGACCGACCCGGACGTTTACACCCATCGCATCGGCCGCACCGCCCGCGCCGGGCGGAGCGGCCTGGCTTTGAGCCTGTGCGCGCCGCCGGAAATCCCGCGCGCGCTGGCGCTGGAGAAATTGCAGGGCGCTGCGCTGCGCTGGCGTCGCGCTCCGCTGGCCGGCAAACAGGTGCGCAATGCGCCGCAGGCGCCGATGGCCACGCTGCAGATCGACGCCGGCCGCACCGACAAGCTGCGGCCGGGGGATGTGATGGGCGCACTGACCGGCCGCGCGGGCCTGCCGGCCGATGCCGTCGGCAAGATCGACGTATTCGCCACGCGCGCTTATGTGGCGGTCGTGCGCGCCGAAGCCGATCATGCCGTCGCGCAGTTGCGCGATGGCGGCATCAAGGGCCGCAGGCTCCGCGTACGGAAGATCTAGTCGGCTGCGCCTGCGGAGTCCATACTTTTTCGTCAGTACTTATTTCGCCCGCAGATCTTGTGGGAGGGGCTTCAGCCCCGACAAAAGCTTGTCGGGGCTGAAGCCCCTCCCACATAAAGCGATGCCGAAGCGATCGTCTGTCGATCTCGAGCGTAATATCCGAGCCAGACCTAGGAAATACGCCTGTCGATGTCTAAGGATTGTTGCGAAAAGGCGATCGTCGCCGACGCACTGCGTCGCCAGGAACGTCGGGTGCTCGCGACCGTGCTTGCGATCAACCTCACCACCTTCGTATTGATGGTGGCGGCCGCGGTCCAGGGCGGATCGACTTCGCTGCTGTCCGGCGGTCTGGACAATCTGGGCGATGCACTGACCTACGCGGTCAGCTTCGCGGTGGTGGGCTCGACACTGCGGATCAAAGCGCGCGTCGCACTGTTGAAATCCTTGCTTATCTTGTTCGCCGCACTGGCCGTTGCGGCTCAGATCGTTTGGCGTTTGGCGCACCCGGCCACGCCGATCTTCGAAACCATCGGCATCGCGGCGCTGATCAACCTGGTCGCGAACATCGCCTGCCTGCGGCTGCTGCATCCGTATCGCCATGGCGACGTGAACATGGCCTCGGCCTGGGAGTGCTCGCGCAACGACGTCGGCGAAGGCTTCGCGGTGCTGGCCGCCGGGCTGGGCGTGTGGCTGTTCGATAGCGGCTGGCCGGATCTGCTGATCGCGGCGGCCTTGCTGGCGATGTTCCTGCGATCGTCGCTGCGGGTGTTCCGCGCGTCGTTGCTGGGAATGAAGACGTCGGGCTACGGCTGAACGCGGGCGCCGGCTAACCGTGCTTGCCGAGCATCACCCGATCGCCGCAGAGCATCCGCATATGCACGCCGGTGGGCTCGCCGGTGGCGTGGAAGCGGATGCGGGCGAAGGTTTCCGCCGCGCAAAGGGCGGCGATCTTGAGACGGAAATGTTCGAGCGGCTTGCCGCTGACGCTGACCTGCCAGCCTGGCTCGGTGGGTTCCACGGTATATAGCGTGCGTTCCATGGCCGACTCCCACAAGCTTTAAAAGAAGCGCCCCGGCCCTGCTTTCCACTTGCTCAAGGTGGCGGCTAATCTCCTTTGCTGAGCGGCGTCCGTTGCCAGTGCATCAAGCCGTGCTGCCGGGGCACGCGCAGATTGCGTCCTGCGTCACGCTTGCGGCATCGGTGGACTGCCCGAGCGTTTGTAGGAAATTTCCTACCCCTTCGGCGATGGGCTAGCATGGCGTATGTGCTTGATCGCGCTCGCCTGGCGTGTCCATCCGCGTTACGAGCTGGCGTTGATCGCCAATCGCGACGAGTTGCACAGCCGTCCCACCGCAGCCGCCGGCGCCGATCCCGACGCGCCCGAGGTCTATGGCGGCCGCGACCTGCAAGCCGGCGGCGGTTGGCTGATGGCTTCGACCCGAGGCCGCCTGGCGGCCGTGACCAATGTACGTGCGGGCCTGTCCGCGGAGACGCTGCCTCGCTCGCGCGGCGCTCTGGTGCGCGACTTCGTACGCGGCGAAACATCTTCCAACGAGTATCTGGCCGACATCGGCAGCGCCTCGTCCGAATACGGTCGCTTCAACCTGATCGCATGGGACGGCACCGATCTGGCCTTCGCCAGCAACCACCCGCGTTTTGCGATGCGGACCGTCGCCCCTGGCCTGCACGCCATGTCCAACGGCGCCTTCGATGCGCCGTGGCCGAAGAGCGGCCACGCCACCCGGGCATTGACGGCCTGGCTGCAATCGCCGGCTTCGGAAGCCGAGCAGGATCCGGCGACGATCGCACCGCTGCTCGATGCGCTGGCCGACACCACGCCCGCCCCGGATGAGGCATTGCCCGACACCGGCGTAGGCCTGGATTTGGAACGGGCTCTATCCCCGCCTTTCGTACGCAGCGACCGCTACGGCACGCGTTGCAGCAGCGTGGTGCTGATCGGACGCGAGCGGATGGTCTTCGCCGAGCGCCGTTTCGGCCCCAATGCCACGCCGCTGGGGGAAAGCCTCGCCGTACTGCCGATCTCGCCCCGCGCCGCCTGACCGCATCCGGTCGCGAAAACGCGGCGGATACCGCAGCCGGCGGCCTTCATTCGGGCTTAACCGGACACCGCCGAATCTCGGAAATGGCATATCGATGCCGAAAACTATGGGGGCAGGACCTATGAAGCACCGATGGGGATGGTGTGCGGCGGTCGCCTTGCTGGCCGTCTTGGCCATGCAGGCGCAGGCCAAGGAAAAGAAAAGTGCGGAAGTCACCAGCGCAAGCATCCTCAAGCGCATGGATCGCGACGGCGACGGCAAGGTCGGCCAGGAAGAATTCCGCAACGCGATGATGCGCCGCTTCTCGGCGGCCGATGCCGACAACAACGGCGTGCTGAGCGGCGACGAGATACCCACGCATTCGATCGTCGTCAGCAAGAGCGAAGGCGCCAGCAACGAAGTGAAGCTTGAAGATTTCAGCGCAGCGATCCAGCCAGTATTCGAGGGCTTCGATGCCGATCGCGACGGCCATCTGGCGGGTGCAGAGGTCGAAGCGCTCGCACAGGCCCGCCGCCATGCCAAGGAGGCCAAGCCATGAACCGCCTAACCCTGACCTGCGGCCTGCTGGCCATCGCCGGCTTCTCCTTCTTCGCCGGCGAAGCACGCGCCCAGCAGACGATCCGCTGCGAATCGCAAGGCGGCCGCTACCAAAGCTGCGGCGTCGACACCCGCGGCGGCGTGCGCCTGTCGCGCCAGCTCAGCTCGCAAGGCTGCTGGCAGAACGATACCTGGGGCTACGACCGCAACCGGATCTGGGTGACCAACGGCTGCCGCGCGGAATTCACCGTCGGCGGAAGCAGCCACAGTTCCGGCGACAACAGCGGCGCGGTGGCGGGCGTCGCGATCGCCGCGCTGATCGGCGCCGCGATTCTGGCCAACAAGAACAAGGACCGCGACGACGACCGCTACGACCAGAACTACAACCCCGGTTACGGCGGCGGTTATACCCCGGGCTACGGCGGCGGCTACAACCCTATCGCAGTGATCCGCTGCGAATCCAGGAACAACGGCCTGACCAACTGCGCCGTGCCGCGCAACGGTCCAGTGGAGGTGTACCGCCAGATCAGCGGCACACCTTGCCGCTACGGTTCCAGCTGGGGCACGCAACCGGGATCGATCTGGGTCACCAATGGTTGCCGCGCGGAGTTCGCCGTCTACTGACTGCGGTCGCGAACGCTGAACGAAAAACGGCCCGACATGCGGGCCGTTTTTCGTATGAATGCGCAGCGCGGAACCACGATCAACCGCTTACGCGCGAATTGAAGAATCCACTGCGATGCCGCAGCACAAGCCACGGATTTTTCTGGCGATGACGACCGCGGATAAAAGTGAAGGCCCAGTCTTTCAGGTTTCCCTGATCGGCTGAGCCTTCGTTGCCGAAGCTTCTGCTCTGACTTGCGTCGTTGCTTTTTCTTCGACGCATGCAGATTACAAGAGTCGGCGTTAATTCGATGTCAAAAAACCGACATGCGACGAAATTATTTCTGCAGCGTCGCCTTCCAAGGCCACCAGCCGTTGCCGTACCGTGCGTAACGATCCGCCGCGCGCTCGAAACGGTTGCGCACGCTCACCCCGCCGCAGATCAGATACAACGGCAGGAACAACGGACCTAACGCCATGTACTGATAGACGTGCGCGCGTTCGTGGTCGGCGAGCAGGATCGCAGGCTCGTCGCCGTGCCCGGCGCGATGCGCGTACGTGACGCACGGCGAATCCAGCGAATCGCCGGTATGCAGGATCGTATTCCCCAGCGTCAGCGCCCCGCCCGGCCCCCACGGCCAGCGATGGAAAACGACCGCAAGATCGCGATGGCTGTAGTGCGCGTGCGCGCCGAACGCGATGCCGACGATGCCAGCGATCAGGCCGAGCAGCGTATTGGGCAGCGTCCACAATGCGCCAAGCACGCAGGCCGCGGCGATCGGCAAGCGCGGCGCATCGCTCAATCGTTGCCTTCCGGTATCAGCAGCCACAGGATCAGGTAGACCAGGATGCCGGGGAACGCCACCGATATGACCGACAAGACCACATAGATCACGCGCAGCAGCGTGGAATTCCAGCCGAAGCGGTGGGCGATGCCGCCGATCACCCCGGCCAGGACGCGGTCGTTGATGGAACGGGCGAGGCTGTGCTTGGGCGTGTTCATCGGGCTCGGATTACTGGCTGGATGAGCCCAGTCTAACCGTTCATTTCGCGGTTGCGCGCAACCGCTGCAGCTGTTGTTTGAACCAGTCGGCAGACGCCTGCCGGGGCTGGCCCGGGCACTGCACGTGGTAGGGCTTGCCGCTGACGCTGCTGGTGCTGGCCGCGCGTTCGATGAACTGCTCGGGCGTCGCCGCCAGGTCGCGTTTGCTTAGGTACTCGTACTTGCGCTGCAGGTGCTTGCGCGCGTCGGCGGCGGCGTACCACTTGCCGTTGCGTTCGAAGCGGCAGTCCGAGTCGCCGAGCGCTTCGATCAAGCCGGCGATCTGCGGTTGCGCGCCCGTCTGAGCGGCGGCCGCGGGCGCCAGCGACCATCCGAGCACGACGCCGCAAATCGCCGCAACGGCACGCATCATTTCGGCGAACGCTGCGCCAGCCAACCGTGGATCGTCTCCGGCACTTCCTTCTGCGCCCGGCCCGAGACGTAGATGCCGATATGGCCGCCGCGGAAGGACAGCTCGGTGTAATCGTCGCTGCCGATGAGCCCTTTCAAAGCCTTGGACGACGCGGGCGGCACTAGATGGTCCTGCTCGGCGAAAATGTTCAGTACCGGCATCTCGATCAGGCCCAAGTGCACTTCGTTGTCGCCGATGACGATGCCGCCGTCGACGAAGCCGTTGCCCTGATAGAACTGCTTGATGAACTGGCGGAAGGCCTCGCCGGCCTGGTCGGGAGAATCGAAGATCCATTTTTCCATGCGCAGGAAATCTTCGACCGCTTTCTTGTCGTCGAGGATGTCGACCAACCCCACGTACTTCTGCGCGAACAGCCGCCAAGGCTTCAAGGTGAGGTAGCACCAGTTCATCAGGTCCGCCGGCACGTTGCCGAGCGTATCGACGAACAGGTCGATGTCGATGCCCCGGGTCCAGTTCGACAGCATGTTGTCCGGGGTGTGGAAATCGACCGGTGTGACCATCGTGATCAGATTGCGGATCTTGTCCGGATGCAGCGACGCGTAGCACAGCGAGAACGCGCCGCCCTGGCAGATGCCGAGCAGGTTGATCGCATCCAGCCCGTTCGCGTCGCGCAGGTGGTCGACCGCGCCGCCGAGGAAGCGTTCGATGTAATCCTCCAGCGTCAGGAAGCGGTCGGAGCGGTCGGGGTAGCCCCAATCGATGACGTAAACGTCCTCGCCGCGCGCCAGCAGTCCTTTGACGATGGAGCGGTCGGCCTGCAGGTCGACCATGTATGGGCGGTTGACCAAGGCGTAGCTGATCAGCAGCGGCACTTTGGCCGTGGGCGCCTTTTCGCCGACGAAGCGGTACAGCGCCACTTTGCCGTCGCGCCAGACTTCCTGGCGTGCGGTGGCGCCATACTCGACCTCGTCGACGTTGCGCAGCGTCTCCACGCCGGCCGACAGCTTCTGCTGCATCTGCAGCGCTTCGTGGGCCAGCGCGTCGGCGCTGAAATTGAGCGGACCGTTCATGTCAGCGCTTTCCCTTCGCGTTCTTGCCGTTGCCGCGCTTGGCGGCGGCCTCGGCTGCTGGTTTCTTCTTAGCCGGCTTGCTTGCCGTTTTTCCCGCAGCGGGCGCGGCTTTCGGCGAAGGCGGCGGAGCCGTCGCGCGGCGCAAGCGGCTGAGCGCGCGCTCCAGTTCGGCGATCTTGCGATGAGCGCCGTCGACTTCGGTGCGCGTTGGCATGCCGAGCGTGGCGTTGACCTGTTCGACTTCCTTCTGGATGGCGTTGCGCAGACCCATCTGCGCGTTGACCAGCCCGCCGTACACCTGCCGGAACTCGGGCGACAATGCGATCTCCGCGTAGGCTTCCTCGGCGGAGTCGATCCACAGGTCGAACAGCGCGCGCGCCGAAGTGAGTTGCCGGCCCGGCTCCTCGCGCTCGAGCAGCTTGTCCTCGAACAATTCGTAGGCGCGCTGCGATGCTTTCATCATCAGCGCGTTGTAGGCGCTGTTGCGTTCCTGGTAGTCCAGTTGCGCCTGCGCCAGTTTCTGCCAGCGTTCCTGATGCTCGCGGGCGAAACCGAATGCCGGCATGCCGAGCCAAGAAGCGCTCTCGCGACGCCAAGCCTCGAGGTACGGCGAAGCGTCTTCGATCCACTGTTCCAACCCCTGTTGGCCCTGTCCGCGCATCGAGCGGAACATTTCCGGGAAGGGGTTTTCGCCGACCGCGCCCATCGCCTGCTTCCAGGCTCGCGCCACTTCGGCCGCGTTGCTGTCTTGGCCGGCGAACTGCGCGGCCACTTGTTGCATCTGCCCGTACCAGCCGCGCGCCTGCGCATTAAATCGTTCCACCGCGGTGTTGATTTCCTCGCGGCCGCCGTGCACGAGCTTGCTCCAGCCGTCGACCGCATCGTGCCAACCCTGCGCGCCGGACGTCGCCGCGCCGGGCACCGCAGCGCCGCGCATCATCTCGCTCCATGCGTTCCAGTACTGTTTCGCCAGCGCTTCGAAATCGCCGGGCATCGCGTTTCCAGCTTGGGTCATCGCCGCCTCCGTGGGTGCGGACCGATGATAGCAACCGGCCGCCCGATGCACGTTACGGTTCGCGGTCGACCGATCAGGGCTTGGGTATCCGCAGGGTTTTGCTGATCATCAGCGAGCCGGACAAGGCATAGACCAGCGCCAGCGGGTGCAGTTGCCAGGGGCCGAGCGGAATCATGCCCAGCCACAGCGATTCGCCGATGCGGCCCTGCCAGGCAGCGACACCCAGCACCACCACGATCGCCAGGCTGGTGGGGATCGGCGTGCCCTCGAAATACTTCACCTTGTCGCCGCCGTCGGCCAGCGTTTCGGCGGTGACGTTGTAGCGCGCCAGGCGGCTGACGCCGCAGACCACGAAATAACTCAGCACCACCCAGTCCCAGCCGCCCTGCAGGCCGCAGGCGTAACCGAGCGCGGCCGGGGCCACGCCGAACGAGATCACGTCGGCCAGCGAATCCAGTTCACGCCCCAGCGTGGAGGCGACCTTGCGCCAACGCGCGATCCGGCCGTCCAGCGCATCGAATACGAAGGCAAGCGGAATCAGCGCCATGCCGATCAACAAATCGGCGACCACGCCCTCCTGCAGGAAACGCATCGCCGCGAAGATCGCGCCGGTGCCGCAGAACGCATTGGCCAAGGTGAACCAGTCGGCCAGGTGGAAGTCGCGCAGCATCGAGAAATGGCGTTGCTTCATGTCGCGCTCCATTGCGGATGCGACAGACTGCCAAAACCCGCGTGAAGCCGGCAACTTCAGCGCGGTATCGCCAGATTTTCCTTAGAGAGCGCCTTGCCGGCGCTGCGCGGCGTGGTGGCGATTTCCGCGTCCGCCGGCAATGCCGCGCCGTTTTCCAGATGCGCCCAGACGCGATCCAGTGCGTTGTAGACGTAAGGCAGCATCGGCACGTAACGCGCGCCGTAATCGGGCAGCCCGAGGAAGGCGTCGAAATGCTGCGCGTTGCGCACCTGCCAGTAGCGCACATCGCGGCCGTTGGCTTTCGCCCAGGCGACATAAGGCTTGCTGCTGAAGGCCTGCGGTATCAGGCCGTCGTCGACGCCATGGATGACGATCATCGGCAGGCCTTTACGAGGCAGGGACGCCCTAGTCTCCGCAACGCCCTTGCGCACGCGCTCGGCATCGGCGCCCTGCCCGTCCCAGAGGCTGCGCAGGCAGCGCAAGCCGCCGTAGGCGATATCGGCTGCGATTTCTGGATTTTTTTCGACGATGCCCACTCCGGCCCCGGGAGGGATGCCGCTGGCATCGGACCACCATGCAGCGCGTTCGGCCGCTGTTGCGGCACGCGGCGACAACTTCGCGTCCTGCGCGGCGAAGCCGAAGCCGCAGGGACGTTCGCCGACGCCATAACGGCCGTAAGCCGAAGCGTAAGTGACGGCGACCGCGCGCCATGCATCGAAGCCCGTCGTCAGCGCGCCCGCTTTGAGCGCTTCGTCGGTCCAGCCTTTCGAACGAAGCTGCGCATACGCCGATGCCGCTTGCATGGCCGTGTCCGCGCCTTCCAGCAGACCGGCTTTCGACAACGATGCGCAGCGAACCGACGCCATCGCCTGCACTTGCGCGGTCAGCGGCGGTTGCGGCAAGCCTTTCATATGCAGCAGAGCGCACGGCATCACCAGTGCGGCTTCGGTGGTGTAGTCGTAGATCGACCGCGCGCCTTCGCCGGGCGCATAGATATTGGGTTCGCCGGCGACCACCGCATCCAGCCAATCGCCTTCCAGTTCCGCCGCGCGCAGCACCGCGCCGCCGCTATTGGAAATGCCGACGGCGATGACGCGGGTATTCTCGAAAGTGAAAGGCGCCGATTGCGGCAAGGCCTCGTTTAGCATCTTTAGCGCGAACTCGGCCGCCTGCCTGACGTGGCGGCCCCAATCGGCCTCGGGATTGTCTTTTGAATGCGCGTGCTTGATCGCCACACCGTTGCCTGTAGCGGGCGCATCCGGTACGAAGGCCAAATCGTCGCTCGCACCTGCCGCACCCTGTGTGCCGTCGGCGCGAACGCCGGTTCCGGCATCCAGATCGAAATAGTCCGTGCCGGTACCCTTGTCGGTGTGGACCACGGCGCAGCCTTTCGGCAAGCCCCAGGCGCCGGCGACCGCGATCGAGCCGTAGATGCCGCGCGAGCCCGACGACGCAGTGACGATCAGGCAACGCTGCTTGGCATCGAAGCTGTCCGGCAATTGCAACAGCACGCGGTGCGGCTGCGCGGCGCCGGGCAATCTGGCGTAGGCCGAAAATTCGCGGCCGGGCACGGCGGCGACACTGCCGTACCAGTCGCCGTAACCGCCACCGGGCGCGAGATCGGCGATGCCGCGCCAGTTGCTCCAGATGGCGCGACGGCGCAATTCCGCTGGCGTCGGATTGGCGGCGTCGGCGAAGGCCGGCGGCGTCATCGCACGCAGGCCGTCCAGGCCGAGCCCGGCCGTGAGCAGGTCGTCGCGGTCGCGGTGTTCGCTGCTGCGCGGCGAAGTGAACATGCTCGGCTCCGTGGAGGCGGACCGCGGCCCGCTTGCGCAGCCCGCCAGCGCCAGTGCGAGCAGCGGAACCAGGATGCGGCTTGCGGCTGAAGCGTATCGGGATCGGTTCATGGGGCGACACTAGCAAAGCCGGCGCCGGCCTTCATCGTACTTTGGTACCACGCTTCCGTCGCGCAATCCTGTTACGGTTCGTCCTTGCACGTTTATCGCCGAAAATCCCCATGAACGACCGTTTCCTCGAAGGCCGCACCGCATTGGTGACCGGCAGCACCTCCGGCATCGGCCTGGCCATCGCCCGCGCGCTGGCCGCCCACGGCGCGCGCGTGGCCATCAACGGCCTGGGCGACGCCGCCCAGATCGATGCCGCGACGCAGGCCGTGCGCGACGCCGGCGCCGCCGACGCGCGCCATTTCGATGCCGACCTGCGCGACCCGGCGCGGATCGCATCGATGATGCAGGCGGTCGAAGCCTGGTCGCCGATCGACGTACTGGTCAACAACGCCGGCGTGCAGCACACCGCTTCGATCCCCGACATGCCCGCCGAGCGTTGGGATGCGATCCTCGCCATCAATCTCAGCGCGGCTTTCCACACGATGCAGGCGGCATTGCCCGGTATGGCCGCGCGCGGTTTCGGCCGCGTGATCAACATCGCATCCGTGCACGGCTTGGTCGCTTCGGTGCAGAAGGCGCCTTATGTCGCCAGCAAGTTCGGCCTGGTCGGCATGAGCAAAGTGGCCGCGCTCGAATACGCCAGCAGCGGCAGCCGCGACAGCGGCGGCGTCACGGTGAATTGCATCTGCCCCGGTTGGGTGGAAACGCCGCTGATCGAACCGCAGATCGAAGCGCGCCGCAACGGCGGCAGCCGCGACGACGGCGTGCGCGCATTGCTCGGCGAAAAACAACCCAGCCTGCGCATGTCGCTGCCCGACGACATCGCCGCATTGGCGACCTGGCTCTGCCGGCGCGAGGCGCACAACATGACCGGCGCGGCGATCCCGATCGACGGCGGCTGGACCGCGCAATAAGCCCCGCGCGGACCGCCATGCCCAGCCTGCTGATCGCCGACGACCATCCGCTATTCCGTGCCGCTCTGCGCGGTGCGGCGGCGGACGCGGTCGCCGACCTGCAGGTGCGCGAGGCCGATTCGCTCGAAAGCGTGCTGGCCACGCTCGAATCCGAACCCGGCATCGATCTGGTCCTGCTCGACTTGCACATGCCGGGCAACCACGGTCTGGCCGGACTGGCAGCGATACGCGCCCAGCATCCCGGCGTCGCCGTCGTGGTGGTGTCGGCCAACGACGATCCGCGCGTGGTGCTGCGCGCCCTGGACCACGGCGCCGCCGGCTATTTGCCGAAGAGTTCCGGCTTGGAGGAGTTGCGCGACGCCATCCGCAGCGTGCTGGCCTGCGAGCAATGGCTGCCCTCGACGTTGCGCGCTACGGTGGCGCGCGCGCAGTCGTCGGCCAACGACGCCGATCTCGCCGCGCGCCTGGCCAGTCTGTCGCCGCAGCAATTCCGCGTATTGGCGCTGGTCGCCGAAGGCCTGCTCAACAAGCAGATCGCCGACCGGCTGGATGTGCAGGAACGCACGGTCAAAGCGCATTTGTCCGCGATCTTCGACCGGCTCGGCGTGCGCAATCGCACGCAGGCTGGCGTGGTGCTGCGCGGGTTGGAATTGAGCGATCCTTCGCGGCATTTGGAAGATTCGTAACGGTCTTCCGCTTTTCGTGGGAGCGGCTTCAGCCGCGAGCTTTGCGAGCGCGGATATCTAGCCGATAGAAGCTCGCGGCTGAAGCCGCTCCCACAAAAGCGATTTACGGGCCTTACGCCGAAAAGGACCGCTCGCGTGCCTGATCCGCTCCGCGCGCCGCCAGCAGGCGATCCATCACCGATTTCAGCGCCAACGGTTTCAGCGGCTTCAACAACAACGACAAACCGGCTTCGTGCACCGCGCGGCGTACCGATTCGCCCTGGTCGGCGCTGAGGATCACGGTCGGACGCGCCGGATAGTTGCGCTGCAATCGCTCATGCAGGCCGACCCCGGTCTCGCCGTCGTCGAGATGGAAATCGAACAGCCAGAATTCCGCCGGCATGCGTGCCAACGCCGCGTCTGCGCTTTCGGGATCGTGCGCGGCCGCGACTTCGCAACCCCACCCTTCCAGCACTTCGCGCAGTGCGGCCAACGCTTGTGGATCGTTGTCGACCAGCAGCACTTTCGTGCCCGGCAACGTGGCGCGAGTAGAGAACGATGCCGTCGACATTCCGGCGGCCAGCGGCGCACTCACGGAAAACATCGAACCCGCGCCCTGCCTGCTGCGCAATTGCAGCGGCATCCGCAACAGATCCGCGATGCGGTCGGCGATCGCCAAACCGAGGCCCAGCCCCTGCCCGCTTTCGTCATCGCCGCGCCTGAATTCGTCGAAGATAGCGCCTTGCTGCTCGGCGGCGATGCCCGGGCCGGTGTCGTGCACTTCGATCCGTGCGCGACCGCCGTAACGGCGAACCCCGAACAGCACGCCGCCGCTGCGGGTGTAGCGAACCGCATTGGCCAGGAAATTCTGCAGCACCCGCCGCAACAATTGCGGATCGCTGTGCGTCCAGGCGCGCGTGGGCACGTAGCGGAACGCCAGCCCGCGCTCGGCCGCGAGCGCGCGGAACTCGGAAGCGAGCGGATCCATCACTTCGGCCAGCGGGAAATCGCGCGGCTGCGGCACCAGCCCGCCTGCTTCGAGCCGCGACATGTCCAGCAAACCGGTCAGCAATTCGGTGGTGGAATCGAGTGCGCCGCGGATCTGCACGACCGAATCGCGCTGGCGGCGGTCGTCGAGTTGTTGCGACAAGGCATCGGTGAACAGGTGCGCGGCGTGCAGCGGCTGCAGCAGATCGTGGCCGATCGCGGCCAGGAAGCGGCTCTTGGCGTCGTTGGCGCGTTCGGCTTCGCCTTTGGCCGCTTGCAGCAACGCGGTGCGCTCGTCGACGCGCTGCTCCAGCGTTTCGTTGGCCTGGATCAGGTCGGCCTCGGCGCGACGGAACGCGGTGACGTCGGTGAACGTAGCGACGAAACCACCGCCGGGCATCGGGTTGCCGCGTATTTCCACGATGCTGCCGTCGGGGAACACGCGTTCGGAAAGATGCGGCGTGCCGGCGCGCATGAAAGCGAGCTTGCGCTGCAGTGCGGCTTCCGCATCGCCGCGGGGCGGCATGCGGCGCAAGGCCCAACGCGTCAGGTCCGCGACCGGGCGCCCTACTTCGAGCAAGGTCTCCGGAAATCCGAACAGCTCCGCATAGCGCCGGTTCCACGCCACCAGCCGCAATTGCGCATCGACCACGCTGATGCCCTGATCCATGTTCTGCAGCGCGGCTTCCAATACGCGTTGGTTGAAGCGCAGATCCTGCGAAACCTCGCCGACGATCGCGGCGACGGCATCCAGTCCCGGCCCCGCTTCGCGCCTGGCGGCATCCAACAACAGGCGTGCGGAGGCGCTGCCGAGCACGGCAGACAGTTCGCGTTCCAATGCGGATTCGATTTGCGCAGGCACCGGACCGTCCTGCGGCGCATCGCGCAGCAACTCGTCGAGGCGCTGCGCCGGCAGGAAGCGGCGTCCGGCATTGCGCAGGGTGCGCGCATCGAAATGTTGCGACGAGCGTCGGCGCGGTGCTTTATGCCATGTCGCCGCAAGCACGGTCGCCAAGGTGCCCATCGACAGGCTGGCGATCACGGCGCGGCCGAGGCGGCTCCAACCGGTCAGGCCGAACAAGGCATCCGGCGCCAGCCAGCCGATGCCGTAAGGGCCTTGCTGCAACCACGCAGGCGCGATGCCGCGCGCTTCGCTGGCGACCGGCACCAGCAGCGCCCAGCACCAGAACGCGAAACCAGCCACGATGCCGGCCACCACCGCTCGCGCCGGCGTCTGCGGTCGCCACACCGCGAAAGCCAGCGCGGGCGCCAGCGTGGCGAGCGCGGAGAACGACACCGCACCGACGTCGGCCAATGCATCGTTGCCCGCGACCTGGCGGCTGTAGATCCAGGCCAGCAGCATGATCGCGAGGATGCCCGCACGCCGCAGCCACAGCACCACGCCCCGCAAATCGCTGCCGCCCTGGCGCAACCATGCGCCGCGCAACAGGCCCGGCGCGAGCCAGTGGTTGCCGATCATCAGACTCAAGGTCAGCGTGCTGACCACGATCATGCCGGTGGCCGCGCTCAGGCCGCCGAGGAAGGCGAACAGCGCCAGGCCTTCCTGTCCTTGCGATAACGGCAGCGCCAGCACGTACAAATCCGAAGACACGTCGCGCCCGGACAGCAGCGCGTCGCCGGCATGCGCCAACGGCAGCAACGGCAATGCGATCAACACCATGTACAGCGGGAACAACCAGCGCGCGGTGCGCACATGGCGATCATCGCGGCATTCGATCACGCCCATGTGGAACTGGTGCGGCAACGTGAACATCGCCAGCACGCCCAGCAGCACCAGCGGCACGAAGCCGTCGGAAGTGGATGCGGCGCGCGGCGCGGGCGTCGCCGCCGCATCGCCCAAATCCAGACCCCACCAGACGAAGGCCCCCAGCGCCAGCATCGCCGCGAGTTTGAGCAGCGATTCGAACGCGATCGCCAGCACCAGTCCGCGATTGTGTTCCGCGGCATTGACCCGGCGCGTGCCGAACAGCATGGCGAACAGCGCCATCAGCAGCGCGACGTACAAGGCGCTATCCTGCCATGCCGGTTGCAGCGCATCGCCATCGGCGCGGGTGAGCATGGCGTAGCTCATCGCGATCGCTTTGAGCTGCAAGGCGATATACGGGATCAGGCCCAGCGCGATCACCGCGGTCACCGTGGCCGCGAGCCAACCGTCCTTGCCCAGCCGCGTTGCGATGAAGTCGGCCAGCGAAGTCGCATTCGACTCGCGCGCCAGCCGTACCAGCTTCATCATCGCCGCGCCGGCGAAAACGTACAGCAGGATGGTGCCGACGAACGTCGGCGGCAGCGGCCAGCCGTAGCGCGCGGCCTGGGTGACGGTGCCGTAGAAAGTCCAAGACGTGCAGTACACGGCCAGCGACAGCGCATAGACGTAAGGCCACTGCCGCGCCAGCGTATGCGGATGGCGTTCGGCGTACAGCGCCGTGCCGAACAGCAGACCGAGCCAGAGCAAGGCGGCGAGCACGACGATGCCGATGCTCAGCATCGTGCGGTCTCCTTCCGTCCGGCAAAATCTCTAGCGGGTGATCTTGGTTTCACCCGAAGAGGATAACGCGCTCTTTGCGGGAGCGGCTTTTCGTGGGAGCGACTTTTGTGGGAGCGGCTTCAGCCGCGAGCTTTTGAGGGTCGCCATCGTCGTACAAAGAGCTCGCGGCTGAAGCCGCTCCCACAAAGCCGCTCTCACAGAAGCGGAACTCAGAAATCGTAGCGTGCGGAAAGGCTGTACTGGCGCGGAGCGCCGTAGAAGCCGGTGCGCACACCGAGCGCCGGGATCACATAACCGGTGGTCAGGTATTGCTCATCGGTCAGATTGGTGCCTTGCAGCGACAACGACCAGTTCGACCCGGTTTTCCAGATAACGCCCGCGCTGACCAGGCCGTATCCGTCCTGAGTGATCGGCCGGGTGATCACGCCGGTTACCGGATCGCGGGTCACCTCGGTGGTGGCCACCACATCGCTCTGGTAGCTGTAGCCGACGCGCGCGGACAGGTTGCCGCCGCCGGCCAGTTCGGTGCGGTATTCGAGATTCAACGTGCCCGAGAAATCGGGGGCGTTGGTGAACTCCTGCTGGCCGGCGATGTTGACGTTCTTGAACATGTACTCGTCGTATTTCGCGTCGAGCGTGGCCAGGTTGCCCGAGATCAGCCAATGCTCGGTCGGCAGCCATTGGTACTCCAGCTCGAAACCGTTCACCGTGCCGGAGCCGGCGTTGGTGAAGTCGCCGAAGAATGCGTCCTCGCTGCCGTCGCCGTTGCTGTCGTAGGCGGTGAAGATCGACAGCTGGATATCGTCGTACTTGTTGTGGAAGGCGGCCAGATTCAGGAACAGGCGCTGGTCGAAGAAGCCCATCTTGCTGCCGATCTCGTAGCTGTCGACCTTCTCGTCGTCGAACGGTTCGGCCGATCGCGGCACCGCGGTCGCCTGCGCGCGGATGTTGAAACCGCCCGACTTGAAACCGCGGCTGGCCAGCCCGTACACCATGATGTCGGGCGTGATCTGATAATCCAGCGAGACCTTGGGCGAGACGTTCTTGAAATTGATCGTCTTGTCGAAATCGGCGACGACCACGCCGCTGGGACGGGTGAAACTGTCGTCCAGATAACCTTGGTTGAACACGACGGCATGCTTGTCTTCGTCGGTATAACGCGCGCCGACGTCCAGTTTCAGCTGGTCGGTGAGATCGAAAGTCCAGTCCGCATACGCCGCGAAGCTCTCGGTATAGACCGTACCCTGGGTGTCGCCGAACGACAGGTTGAAGAAATTGTTGAGCACCTGGCCGCCGGCTTCGCCGTCGAAATAATAAATGCCCATCACCCCGCGGGCGCGGCCGCCGGAGTCGAAATTGGCCTGCAGTTCGTGGCTGACCTGCTGGTCGCGATAGAACGCCTTCACGTCCGCCACTTTCGCCTGCAGGGTATCGAAATCGATATTGGTCTCGGTATCGGAATCGCGGCGGGCGATCACGTACTTGAACGTCCAGTCTTCGTTCGGACGTGCATTGACCGTCGCCGACATGCCGTGCATGGACGTGTCGTTGATGTTGGGCATGCCGTTGCGCACGTCGTAACGGTCCGCCATCGGCGCGTTCTCCGGCGCCAGCGGATTGGGCGCGAATATGCTCGGCGCGAACGGATTCGGCGCGAGCATTTGAGCGCCGCGTACGCCCGAGGTGTCTTCCATCCAGTCCAGCGCGAACTGCAGGTCGACCGCATCGGTGACGTAGGCGCCGACGTTGAACCGCATCGCCTTGATCTTCTTGTCGCTGACGTCGCCGCCGGTGACGATGTTCTCGCCGAAGCCGTCGCGATGCAGGTCGGCGACCGCCAGCCGCGCGCGCAGCGCGTCGTTGCCGCCTAGGCCGCCGCCGATCGCAGCCTTGATGTCGCGCTGGCCGTAGTTGCCGACCGTGACCTGGCCGAAGCCTTCCAAGTCGGTGGACAGCGGCCGCGAGATGTATTTGATCGCGCCGCCGATGGTGTTCTTGCCGTACAGCGTGCCCTGCGGGCCGCGCAGCACTTCGACGCGGCCGACGTCGAACACGTCGAGCAGCGCGCCCTGCGGACGGGCGATATAGACGTCGTCCAGGTACAAGCCCACGCCCGGATCCACGCCCCACAACGGATCGGACTGGCCGACGCCGCGGATATAGGCGGTGATAGTGCTGCTGGAACCGCGAGCCGCGTAGACGGTGAGGTTGGGCACCTGCGCGTCGAGGTCGCCGAGGTCGCGGACATTGAGCTTGTCCAGCGTATCCGGCGTGAACGCGGTCACCGCCACCGGGACTTCCTGCAGCGTTTCCTCGCGTTTGCGGGCGGTCACGGTGATTTTGCCGAGCGTATTGACCTGCTGCGCATCGGCGGGCTCGGCAGGCGCTGTCTCTTGCGCCCAAGCCACGGGCGGCAGCAATGCGCAAGCGATCGCCAGGCTTAGAGTTTTGCGGTTCATGATTCCCCTCCTCACGGGTACCGGTCGGCCGACGAAGCTGCCCGCCATGCCGGCAAGACTAGTGAGTGGACGCGACGCGCGGCACCTGTACCTTCGGACAATGGGCCGGAGCGGGCCGCATGCCGACACTCGCTTTCGGGAAATGGCGACTGAGCCAGGAAGGAAGCCGCTACATGGCGTTTTTGATCGTATTGGGCGCGTTGCTGTTCTTGATGGCGGTCGCTTACCGCGGCCACAGCGTCATCCTGTTCGCGCCGGTCGCGGCATTGGGCGCTGTGCTGCTCACCGACCCGTCGCTCGTCGCGCCGATGTTCACTGGCCTGTTCATGGACAAGATGGTCGGCTTCCTGAAGCTGTATTTCCCGGTCTTCGTGCTGGGCGCGGTGTTCGGCAAACTGATCGAAATCTCCGGCTTCTCGCGCGCGATCGTGGCAGCCACCATCCGCATCGCGGGCGCTCAGCGCGCGATGCTGTCGATCGTGCTGGTCTGCGCGTTGCTCACCTACGGCGGCGTGTCGCTGTTCGTGGTGGTGTTCGCGGTATATCCGTTCGCCGCGGAATTGTTCCGCCAGAGCGACATCCCCAAGCGCCTGATCCCGGGCACGATCGCGCTGGGCGCCTTCACGTTCACGATGGATGCGCTGCCGGGCACGCCGCAGATCCAGAACATCATTCCGACTTCGTTCTTCGGCACCGATGCCTGGGCCGCGCCATGGCTGGGCACGCTCGGCGGCGTCTTCATCCTGATCGTGGGGCTGCTCTATCTGGAGTGGCGTCGCCGCAGCGCGCTCAAGGCCGGCGAAGGCTATGGCGATCCGGCGAAGCTGATCAACGAGCCGGCGCCGTTCGCGGGCGGCAAGCTCGCCAATCCGGTAGTGGCGATACTGCCGCTGGTCCTGGTCGGCGTGAGCAACAAGCTACTCACCGCATGGATCCCGGCGTTTTACGGCAGCAGCCACGAATTCGTGCCGGCCATGATCGGCAATGCCGCGCCGGTAGTGCAGGAAGTCTCGAAAGTGGCCGCGATCTGGGCGGTGGAAGGCGCGCTGCTGGTCGGCATCCTGTGCGTGCTCGCCTTCGCCTGGAAGCCGGTCATCGCCAGTTTTGCGGAAGGGACCAAGTCCGCGATCGGCGGCGCGCTGCTGGCGTCGATGAATACCGCGTCCGAATATGGTTTTGGCGCGGTGATCGCCGCGCTGCCGGGTTTCCTGGTGATCGCCGATGCGCTGGCCTCCATCCCCAACCCGCTCGTCAACGAAGCCATCGCCGTCACCGCGCTGGCCGGAATCACCGGCTCGGCGTCGGGCGGGATGAGCATCGCGCTGGCGGCGATGTCCGAGACTTTCATCGCCAACGCGAACGCGGCCGGAATCCCGATGGAGGTGCTGCATCGCGTCGCCGCGATGGCCTCGGGCGGCATGGATACGCTGCCCCACAACGGCGCGGTGATCACGCTGCTCGCAGTCACCGGCCTGACCCATCGCCAGGCCTACAAGGACATCTTCGCGATCACATTGGTCAAGACCGCGGCGGTGTTCGTCGTGATCGGCGCGTTCTATCTGACCGGTTGGGTTTGATATCGAAGCGGAATGGCATGCTGTAGGCTGCAGACGAATCCTTCAGCCGCCGGACCCGCATGCCGAAGCCAGCCACAACGACGCGTGCGCCTTCGCGCAACGGCAGCGACCTGCGCGGCATCAATCGCCTGACAACGGATGCGATCGTCGGCGTCGCCGATCTTGTCGAAGCGGTGCATGCGAACGTGCTGGACTTACCGGGCGTACTGGGCAGATCCACGTCGCGTCAGACGCGCGGCATCCCGGGATTCGTCTACCGCAGCGTGCGCGGCGTGGCGCGCCTGGTCGGCGGCGGCGTGGATGCGGCACTCGCACGACTCGCACCTGCGCTGGCCAAAGTGGACGCGCCGCCGCAGCGCGAAGCCTTGCTGGCGGCGCTCAACGGCGTGCTCGGCGACCATCTCGCCGCCAGCGGCAATCCGCTTGCGATCGATATGCAGTTGCGGGTCGACGGCCAAGCGCTCATACCGAAGCGCAGCGCCCTGGCCGCCGCTTTGCCCGACGCCAACGGAAATTTGCTGATCATGGTGCACGGGCTATGCATGAACGACCGGCAGTGGCGGCGCGGCGGGCACGACCATGGCACCGCGCTCGCGCAAACCCTGGGCCGCACGCGGCTGGACCTGCACTACAACACCGGTCTGCGCATTCCGCACAACGGCCGCGCTTTCGCGGACGCGCTGGAGAAAGTGCTGCGCGCATGGCCGGTACCGGTGGAATCGATCGTCGTCGTCGGCCACAGCATGGGCGGCCTGGTCGCGCGCAGCGCCTGCCATGCGGCTGCCGAAAGCAAGCACGCCTGGCTTTCGAAGCTCGACAAACTAGTGTTTCTCGGGACGCCGCACCATGGCGCAACGTTGGAGCGCGCCGGTAGTTGGATCGACAGGTTGATCGGCCTCAGCCCTTACAGCGCGCCATTCGCACGATTGGGCAAATTGCGCAGCGCCGGCATCCAGGATTTGCGCCACGGCAATGTGCGGCCTGACGATGGCCCGCATGGCGATGGCATCGCCGACGGTCGCGCACCGCTGCCGCTGCCCGAGGGCGTCGCTTGCTACGCCATCGCCACCGACACAGGCGCGCGCAAAAAAAACGGCTCGGCGGATACGCAGAGCGATGGATTGGTGACGATCGCCAGCGCATTGGGCCGGCATGCCGACCCCGCTTTCGATTTGCGCGTTCCCGCATCGCGGCGCTGGATCGGGTACGGCATCAACCACCTGCAACTGCTCGGCGACGCAGCGGTATATCGGCAATTGCTGCGTTGGCTGCAACCGGAAAAAACGGCCCCGCGTAGTTAGAACGCACTTCGTTGGTTACGATTTCCGGTTCTGCAGGTACTTCATGCGGGCGGTATGCGGCGCTCGTATTCGGCGTCCAGGCGCGAATGGGTGGCCCAGAAACTTCCGGCGGGACGATCGTTGAGGCGATCCTCCAGCAAACCCAAATGCGCATGCCAACCGCCGGCGACGCTGACCATGCCGCCGCGCGTGGCCAACTTCCGATGGGTCACGACCAGCAGCACTTTTTCCGCGCGCGGCGTGAGTTCGAAGCTGACCTCGGAGCCTTCATCGCCCCAGGTATAGCTGAGCAGGCGCGGCGGTTCGCAGGCGGTGACCTGACCGCGTATCCGTATCTCGCCGCCGTACTTGGCGTACTTGGCGGGAGGCCGATCGTCGCCGTCGGACAAGTCCGCGTTGCGGAACACCAGTTCGACCGGGCCGCCGTTGCGCAGCTCCATGTCGCCGCCGGCCAGCCATTCGCGGCGCTTCTGAGCGTCGGTGAGATAAGTCCACAGACGTTCGATGGGACCGGGCAGCAGGCGCTCTATGCGCAGCGTGCCGGGGGCGGTGACGACGCCGTAGTCGTTCATGCGGAACTCCTTATGGGTTCAACGTTTGGTTTTGCGCTTGCGCGGCTTCTTCGCCGCTGCCGCGTCTTCGGCCTCGAGCAAGGCTTGCAGCGCATCGAGGCGCTGGTTCCAGAAGCGTTCGTAGAATTTCAGCCAGTCCTGGACGTGCGCCAGCGGTGCAGCCGAAAGCCGGCAGACATGGATGCGGCCCTGTATTTCGCGCTCCACCAGCCCTGCCCGCTCCAGCACCTGGATGTGCTTGGACGCGGCGGCCAGCGACATCTCCAGCGGTTCGGCCAACTCGCCGACGCTGCGTTCCTGTGCGGACAGGCGGCGCAGCATCGCCCGCCGCGTGGGATCGGAAAGCGCCCGGAAAACCTGGTCCAACTTCGAAGAATTATGTTCAACCATGTGGTTGAGATTATGCCGGGCCGCGGCGATTGTCAACCATAAAGTTGAATCATTTTCCGGCATGTCCGCTTGCAAGCCGGCGGCGGCTGCGCCAGCCTGCGGCGTCCTGTCAGCAGTCCCGGCCATGAGCGCAGACGCGAAATCCTCCTCGACCCCGTCGGACGCCCATGCCATGCCGGTCCGCACGACGCCGACCTGGGAAGTCGAGCTCCTGATCTCGGGCATTGCCGTATTCGCCATGCTGCAACTGCCGGGCTGGCTGGACGACGCGCTGCTGCGGCTGGCGCCGCGCTTCGACGCGAATTGGGATACGCCGCTGCAGATCATGCACATGTATCTGAAGAGCGCCGCGCTGATCCTGGCGACCACGTTCTCGATCCATCTGCTGTTGCGCGCGCGCTGGATCGCGTTGGTCGGCATGCATTCGGTCTATCCCGAGGGCGTGCGCTGGGAAAACCTGAAGATGGGACCGATCCAGCGCGAAGTGGAAAGCGGGCGTTTCAAGGATGCGGCCGCGGCCATCGACGGCGCCGACAACCGCGCGACCACGGTCTTCGCGATGGGCGTCATGCTGGCTTCGATACTGTTGCTGCTGAGCCTGATGATCGCGCTGAGTTTCGGCGTAGCGATGGCCGCCTTGCTGCTGGCCGGGTTCCGGCCGGCCGGCAAAGATGTATTCGGTTTGTGCGCGGCGCTGATCATGGCGCCGTTCCTGGCGGCGATGATGGTGGATCGCCGTTTCGGAAGCCGTCTGCGCGACGGCATCGTGCTGCGCGCCGTGCAAGCGATCTTCCGCTTTTACGGCCGCATCGGCATGGGCCGCGGCTCCAACGTGATCGGCCTGCTGGCCAGCCACGGCGGCGAGCGGCGCACCGTGATCGCCACCACCGTCGTCATCGTCGCGGCGCTGGCGGTGGCGACGCTAAGTTCGAACGCATTGCGCGACCCGTACAGCATCGGCAGCTACGCTTTATTTCCGCAACCGGGCGTCGGTGCGGCACGCACGGTGGATGGCGCGCATTACGACGACCAGCGCAGCGCCGCTCACGATCCTGCGATCCCCTATATCCAAAGCGCGGTCGTCACCGGGCCCTACCTGCGGTTGATGCTGCCTTACCAACCCGAACGCGACGGCGCGGCGTTGCGCCGCGTCTGCGCCGGCGCAACGGTCCAGCGCGACGCATCCATGCGGGCCATCGCGCTGCTCGACTGCCTGCAAAGCCTGCATCCGGTCGAATTGGACGGCGAACCGGTGGCGGGCCTGTCCTACGAAATGAGCGGCGATGCGCGCACCGACCGTCCGGCGCTGCTGGCGATGATCGACGTGCGCCCGCTCGGGCCGGGCCGGCACGTGCTGTCGATCTCACGCCCCGCATCGGCCAGGGAACGGCAACGGCGGGAGACGCCGCCGCCGTATCTGATTCCGTTCTGGCGCTGAACCGCCGCGGCCTCAAAAACCGTAGGGCGGAACCTGCGAAGCAGATTCCGCCGCATGCGATGGCGGGACGCGCGACATTTGGCGGAATCGCCTGCGGCGGTTTCGCCCTACGCGACTACGGCATCTGAATTCCGCGTCAGAACCCGATCGCGTACTGCATCGAAGCCTGGTTGTCCTCCAGATTCGGTGCGTAGCGGCGGCTGACATCGAAACGCAGGCTGGCGCGTTCCGAGAAGCCGAAATCCATGCCGAGGCCGAACACCCGGCTGCTATCGGCCAGGCCGATGCCGGCGAGCGTCTGCCACTGGTCCACGCCCACGAAGCTGGCGTCGAACACGCCGCCGTTCGCCGACAAGGTCTTCTGCCATTCCGCGCGCGCTTCCAAACCGAGCCAGCCGCCGCCCGCCCATCGCCACTGATGGTCGGCGCGCACGCCGGAGATCGCCTGCCAGCGTTCGCTGCCGCTGGCGCGCGCCTTCAGGCCGAAACCGTCGGCGCCGGACTCGCTGAAGCCATCGTTGCGGATGCGCGCGTACTGGCTGCCCAGATAGGGCGTGATGCGCGTGCCGCCCATGCGCATGCGCCAACCGGTTTCCAATTGCGTCACGTCGTAATCGCCGGCATAGGCGGTGGTCGCGCCCGACTCGCGTCTGCCCAACAGGATGCTGCGGTCGATCTTGCGTTCGAAGCGGCCGAAACCGACGCTGCCCTGCAAATAAGCCCGGTCGCCGATCAGGCCGGCGTAGACCAGACCTTCGTTCTGGCGGCTGCGACTGCGGTCGTTGCGCTGGTCCAACCAACCGTTGCCTTGCGTATGGCTGCCGGCCAGGCCCGCGACGCCGCGCTCGCCGACGCGCACATCGATACCGGTCATCTGGCCGCTGAGGTCGTAATCGAAGCCGCTGAAACCCGAGCGCGACAAACCGCCGCTCTGTTCGAGGCTGTGCTGCCACATGCCCACCGAACGCGGGTGTTCGCCGAGCGCGTCGAAACGCGAAGACAACGCGCGTCGGCTCGCCTCCATGCCCTCGTACGTCATCGCATCGGCGGTGGCGTGCAGTTCGCCCGACAGGCTTTCCAGCGACGCTTCGGCTGCAGCCATGGTCGGCGCGCGCTGGAAATCCCCTGCCGCTGCGATGAAGCCGCCGCCGATCGAACCGGCATTGCCGCTGGCGATTTGCTTGTCGATCGCCTTCATCGCGCTTTCCACGCGCGCGGCCGAAGCCGTCGATGCCGCGGTGTAGTTCAAACCCTGCACGGCGGTGACGCTGATGCTGGTGATGTCCAGCCAGGCCTGCGTGGCGCCGTAACCCAGCGTCGCGGTCAGAAACACGCCCGGCGCTTCGGTCAATTCGTCGAAGGTGCCCGAAACGCCGCCGGCGGCGTCGATCACGACTTCGCGGCTCTGGGTAACGTAGCCGTCCTTGACGCCGAGCACGTGCAGTTCGCCGTCGAGCGACGCATCGCCGCCGACGGTCAGGCGGTTGCCCAGTTCCACGGCCAAGCGTGCCGTATCCGACTGATCGTAGTTGCCTTGCACCGTCAGCCCCGAAGTGCCTTGCAGGGTGACGACGCCTTGGTTCTGCAGGTTACCGCCCACCGCGCCGGTGCCGGTCAGATTGCCTTGCGGGCCGACATCGAACGAGGCCGCGTTGCTGCCGGTCACGCGCACCGTGCCGCCGAATACGCGCATCCTTCCCGTATAGGTGTTGTCGCCTTCGAGCACGAGCGTGCCGGTGCCGCGCTTGATGATGCCGCCGGCGCCGGCGATGTCGTTGCCCCATACCGAATTGATGCCGTCGAAGATCACCTCGACATCGCCCCAGTTCAATTTGGAAGGGCCTTCGATCGACTTGCCCACGTCGAGCAAACCGTAGCCGAACACGGCATCCACGCCCGGTGCGCCGAGATCGGTCGCGCCGCCGAGCAAGGTCTGCCTGACCAGATCGTTGTCGAAATAAGGAAACGCTTCCCAAACCAACGCCGCGGCGCCGGTGACCTGCGGCGTCGCGAGCGAAGTGCCGAACCATTGCCAATAGGTAGGGCTGCCGGCCGCGTCATTAGTGCCGGTGACGATCACGCCGCCCGGCGCCACCAGGCAGTAGTTCATCGCCACACCGCAGGCATTGGAGTCCGGATCCAACTGGGTCGGATTGGCGTTGTTGAGCCAGCCGACCGCGAGCCAGCCCTTTTCGAGCGCCGCAGCGTTGGCGCCGCCCTGGCTGGGAAGCGATGCCGTGTCGCTGGGTTGAGCATTGCCTTCGTTGCCCGTCGCGAACACCACCAGCCCGCCATGATCGATGATGAAAGGCGTGTAAGCCTGGGCGAAGGCTTCGGTCACCTGGCTGCTGTTCCAGTACAAGCCGCCCCAAGAGTTGTTGGTGATGCGCACGCCCGCAGCGATCATGTCTGCGTTCACTTCGCCTAGAAAAGCCGGAGTGTCGTCGCCGGGCGGCACTTCGTTGCCCTGCCCGGAGCCGTCGTCCGGCGGCGGATCGTCGTTGATGATGCGGGCCGATACGATTTCGGCGCCGGGCGCGATGCCGCCTGGCCATTCGCCGACCGATTCGCCTGCGATGATTTGCGCGACCGCGGTGCCGTGTCCGGCGACATCGTCGACGCTGAGATTATTTTCCGCGGGGTCGACATAAGTCAGATTCTGTATGACGCGTCCCGCCAGCGCGGGGTGGTCGCGATTGACGCCCGTATCGATGACGCCGACCACAACGCCGTCCCCGGTGAATCCGGCCTCATGCGCAGGTTCGGTATTGGTGAGCGAGAGGTGCGCGTCGATGGCCGGCGCGGGCCGGCTCGGCGTCGGAGGAGGCGTAGGCCGCACCCCGCCGCCGCTGCCCCCGCCTCCGCAGCCGGCCTGGCTCAAGGCCAGAGCCGTCGCCATGGCGAAAGCGAGTGCGGATTGGCGGCAATGGCGTCGTAGCGGCTGGTTCATCATCGTTCCCTGGCGATTTCGGTGCGAAGAGCCGCCCCACGAGCGGTTGTCTGCGTTTTAGAGCGCAACATTTCCGTTTTAGAGCACAAAGGGACGTGCGGCAATTCTTCATGGCCGCTTCCGTGACTAGAACCCCCTTCTGACCGGGTTATGACGCGCCGCAACATCCCGGCGCATAAAGGGCGATAATGGGTCACTGGCTCAAAGCCGTAATTCCAAATCCGGAGACCCCCATGTCCGAAGTCGTCATCGTCGGTGCCAAGCGCACTGCCATCGGTTCATTCCTCGGCCAATTCACCGGCGTCGCCACGCCCGTCCTCGGCGCCGCTGCGATTTCCGGCGCGCTCGAACACGCCGGCCTCGCGGCCGACCAGGTCGACGAAGTGCTGATGGGCTGCGTGTTGCCGGCCGGCCTGGGCCAGGCGCCTGCGCGCCAAGCGTCGCGTGCGGCCGGCATTCCCGATGCGGCCGGTTGCACCACCGTCAACAAGGTCTGCGGTTCGGGCATGAAAGCGATCATGTTGGGCCACGACCTGATCAAAGCCGGCAGCGCATCGATCGTCGTCACCGGCGGCATGGAATCGATGACCAATGCGCCGCATCTGCTCAACGGTTCTCGCACCGGCATCCGTTACGGCAGCGCCGAATTCCTCGATCACATGGCGTGGGACGGCCTGACCAATCCCTACGACGGCAAGGCGATGGGCGTGTTCGGCGACATGGCTTGCGAGAAGTACGACTTCAGCCGCGAACAGCTCGATGCTTATTCGGCCGAGAGCGCCAAGCGCGCGCAAACCGCCATCGGCAGCGGCGCCTTCGCGGGCGAGATCGTGCCGGTCACGGTCAAAGGCCGGAAGGGCGACGTGGTCGCCGATACCGACGAAGAGCCCGGCAAGATCGACGTCGCCAAGATCCCCGGCCTACGTCCCGCCTTCGGCAAAGAAGGCCGGCTGACCGCGGCTTCTTCGTCCAGAATTTCCGATGGCGCAGCGGCCACCGTGCTGATGTCGGCGGACGAAGCCGGCAAGCGCGGCCTCAAACCCTTGGCGCGGATCGTCGCGCATGCCGGCCATGCGCAAGCGCCGGAATGGTTCACCACGGCACCGGTGAAAGCGATTTCAAACGTGCTGGATAAGGCCGGCTGGCAGGTCGGCGACGTCGATTTGTTCGAGGTCAACGAGGCTTTCGCCTGCGTGGCGATGGCGCCGATGAAGGATTTGGGCATCCCGCATGAGAAACTGAACGTAAACGGTGGCGCAGTCGCGCTGGGGCACCCGATCGGCGCCAGCGGCGCCCGCTTGGTGGTGACCTTGGTCCATGCGCTGAAAGCCCGCGGAGGCAAGCGTGGCGTGGCTTCGCTGTGCATCGGCGGCGGCGAAGCGACCGCGGTTGCCGTGGAGATCCTGTGAAAGGTTAAAAACGCATAACACAAAAAAAGGCGGTCAACCGCTTGACACATACGGTGGGCTTGTCATCATGTTATTGGCGCGCATCTGCGCGTTGCCTAAACTAAACGACGAGGAAATTCGATTATGTCCATGAACAAGGCTCTGCTCGCCCTGGCGATGGGTCTGGCCCTGGCCGCGTGCAGCAACCAGAAGCAGGCTGAAGAGTCGGCTGCTGACGCTGCCAATGCCGCGACCGAAGCCCAGCAGGCTGCCGACACCGCTGCCGCCGCTGGCGACACGATGGCTGCCGACGCCGCTCAGCAGTCGGCCGATGCCGCTGCCACCGCCGCCGACGCCGCTGCGACCTCGGCTGACGCCGCCGCCACCACCGCCACCGGTGCTGCCGACGCTGCTGCCGATACCGCTGCCAACGCCGCCGACGCTGCTGGCCAGGCTGCCGACGCTGCCAAGGACGCCGCTGAAGCCGGCACCGACGCCGCTAAGGACGCTGCTAAGGAAGAAGAGAAGAAGTAATCGCTTCTTATCTCGTCTTTCCGAAAAAGCCGCCGGTTCGCCGGCGGCTTTTTCTTTTGCGAGGCCTGCGTTAGGCTGCGACCGCTGTCGCGCCACCCACCCTATCCGCATCATCGACCGGAGTAGCCCATGAACACCAAGCTCTACGTACTGCTCGCCGCTGGCGTCCTGGCCCTCTCGGCCTGCAAGAACGAAACCGCAACCGCCGAACAACAGACGAGCGAAGCGGCCACCGCTGCCGATCAGGCCGCCACTGAAGCCGCCGATGCCGCCAGCGCTGCCGGCACTGCCGTCGCCGAAGGCGCCGACGCCGCTGCCGCCGCGACCGGCGAAGCCGCCGCCGAAGCCACCCAGGCCGTAGACGCCGCCGCCGACAAGGCCGCCGCCGCCGCCAACGACGCCACCGCCGACGCCGCGCAGGCCACTGCCGACGCCGCGAAGAATGTGGCCGACAAGGCGCAACAGGCTGCGGACGAAGTCAAGGCCGAAGAAAAGAAGTAAGACGTCCGATCGCCTCAACGAAAAGCCCCGCACACCGGGGCTTTTCGCTTTTCTGGGAGCGGCTTTCG
>CADECF010000003.1:0-76987 GCA_902825775.1 uncultured Lysobacteraceae bacterium | reverse complement strand
TCGCAAAGCTGCTCCCGCAATTCCGGCACAATGGCGCCTTCGCTGCGTATTGCCGGATATCGGACATGCCCGTACTCGCGTCCCAACTCGACCCGCGCTCGCAGGAATTCCGCGACAACGTCGCCTATCACCGCGCCCTGGTCGACGAACTCGACGCGCGACTTTCGGCCGCGGCCGCGGGCGGCGGCGAGAAGGCGCGCAACAAGCACACCGAACGCGGCAAGCTGCTGGCGCGCGACCGCATCACCGCGCTGCTGGATCCCGGATCGCCCTTCCTCGAACTGAGCGCGCTGGCCGCCGAAGGCATGTATGACGGCGCCGCGCCGGCCGCGGGCATCGTCACCGGCATCGGCCGCGTGCTCGGCCAGGAAGTGGTGGTGGTCGCCAACGACGCCACGGTCAAAGGCGGCACCTATTTCCCGATGACGGTGAAGAAGCATTTGCGCGCGCAGGAGATCGCCCGCGAAAACCGCCTGCCCTGCGTGTACCTGGTCGACTCCGGCGGCGCGTTCCTGCCGCTGCAGGACGAAGTATTTCCGGACAAGGAACATTTCGGCCGCATCTTCTACAACCAGGCGCGGCTGAGCGCGGAGAACATCCCGCAGATCGCGGTGGTGATGGGCAGCTGCACCGCCGGCGGCGCGTACGTACCGGCGATGTGCGACGAGTCGATCATCGTCAAGGAGCAAGGCACGATCTTCCTCGGCGGCCCGCCATTGGTGAAAGCCGCCACCGGCGAAGTGGTCGATGCCGAATCGCTGGGCGGCGCGGACGTGCACACGTCGGTATCGGGCGTTGCCGACCATCTCGCCGAGAACGACACGCACGCGCTGCAGATCGCGCGCGACATCGTCGGCACGCTCAACCGCGGCAAAACGCTGCCGCTCGAGACGCGGCCGTCGCGCGAGCCCTTGTTCGCCGCCGAGGAGCTGTACGGCATCGTGCCCAGGGACACCCGGCGGCCGTTCGACATCCGCGAATTGATCGCGCGCATCGTCGACGGCAGCGAGTTCCAGGAATTCAAGGCCCGCTACGGCAAGACCCTGGTCTGCGGTTTCGCGCATCTGCATGGCTATCCGGTAGGCATCGTCGCCAACAACGGCATCCTGTTCTCGGAGAGCGCGCTGAAGGGCGCGCATTTCATCGAGCTATGCAATCAACGCGGCATCCCGCTGGTGTTCCTGCAGAACATCACCGGCTTCATGGTCGGCAGGAAATACGAAAACGCCGGCATCGCCAAAGACGGCGCGAAGATGGTGACGGCGGTGGCATGTTCGTCGGTGCCGAAGTTCACCGTGGTGATCGGCGGCAGCTTCGGCGCGGGCAATTACGCGATGTGCGGCCGCGCTTACGGCGGGCGCTTCTTGTGGATGTGGCCGAACGCGCGGATCAGCGTGATGGGCGGCGAACAAGCCGCAGGCGTGCTGGCCACCGTCAAGCGCGACGGGATCGAAGCTTCCGGCAAAACCTGGAGCGCCGACGAGGAAGCGGCTTTCAAAGCGCCGATCCGCGAGCAATACGAATCGCAGGGCAATCCGTATTACGCCACCGCGCGTTTGTGGGACGACGGCGTCATCGACCCGGCGGACACGCGGCGCGTGCTCGGCCTTGCGCTTTCCGCATCGATGAATGCGCCGATAGAACCGGCGAAATTCGGCGTATTCAGGATGTGAGTGCGCGGCATTGTTGCGCCTGAGTTCAGCTAATGGAAATTTAACGCCATTCAGCCCCGCGCAAACCGCGTGATGGTTTCTTAACAAACCGGATCGAAACATCGCGCAAGTCATGGGATTTGTGAGACTTATCGCAACCATCACGCAGAATTGACGTGGTAGTCTCCGGATACGACGCCGTCGTCACCCTGCCCCGCTATCGATAAGAGGAAACGCCCCATGGCGATCTGGAAAGAACAGGCCCCCGCGAAGAAAGACACCGCCAGCTTCTCGCTGGATACGCCGCCGCCCGCACCGCTGCCGCCGCGCGAAAATGCGAGCAACGATTTCGCTCCGGCGCCGACACCGGCACCGAGCTTCAGCGCAGCGCCGACGCCGGCCGCGCAGCCCGCCGCCAAGGAATCGCTGATCGCATCCGATCTCACCATCGAAGGCAAGATCGAAGGTACCGGCCATGTACGCATCGCCGGCAAGTTCAAGGGCGACGTCAATGTGCAGGGCGACCTCACCATCGAAAACGGCGCCAAGCTCACCGGCGGCGTGCGCGCCAACAAGGTGACGATCGCCGGCGAACTCGAAGGCAATATCGAATCCGCAGCCGTCGTCGAACTGCAGGCTAGCGGTGTGCTGGTCGGCGATCTCAAAGCCGGCTCGCTCACCGTCGCTGCCGGTTCGCGCATGCGCGGCCAAGCCGACTTCGGCTGGAAAGACGACAAGGGCGGTAAGAAGTCGGAGAACGGCGCCGGCGCATGAGCACGCCGCGCCCGGGAACGGCAGGTTCCACGCGAACCTGCCCGCACTGCAAAACCAGGATCCTGGAAAGCGCGGCGGTGTGCCCGGCGTGCAAGCACTACCTGCGCATCGATTCGGCGGCAGCGCCGCTCGCGCAGCCGCTGCCGTCGCCGCTCAAGGTGGAAGGCATCATCCGGCAGCCGCCCGACGGCGGCTCGTCGGAGTATTCGGTCGTAGTCACGGTGACCAACGAACGCGGCGAGGAAGTGTCGCGTCACGTCGTCGGCGTCGGCGCTTTGCATCCCAACGAGCAACGTACGTTTTCGCTGGCGGTGGAGATGTTCGCGCCGACCGGGGCCAAAGCACGCCGTCACTGATCGGCTTTGTAGAGCGGAGCTTGCTCCGCTGCTCTTGGCCCTCGCAGCTGCGAATTCGTGGGAGCGGCTTCAGCCGCGAGCTCTTGATTTCGTGCCAGTGGGAAGAAAGAGTTCGCGGCTGAAGCCGCTCCCACAAGACTCCGCGAATCAATGCCCACGCGACGCGGTGTCGCAGCTGTCGCATCCACCGCAAGCGCCCGCGCCCGTGAGCGAAGCAGGCGGCGCGATCCAGCGCCCCATCGCGCGCACCCAACCCGGCCTGCCCTCGCGCACCAGCGGCAGCGCGCAGGCCACGCGCAAGCGCCGCGTCGCATTCGGAAACTGTTTCTTGGCGACGAACGCCGCACTAGCCACTACCGCCAGCGCGATCGCCGCGTACTGCAGCAGCAGATACGCGCTCACCCCGCCCCCAACGCCACGGCGACCTGATAAGTGATCAGCGACGCCAGATAGGCCAGTGCGAACAGATAACCCGCACTGATCGCGACCTGCTTCCAGGAATTGGTCTCGCGCCGGATCGTCGCCAGCGTCGACAGGCATTGCGGCGCGTAGATGAACCACACCAGCAGCGATAATGCCGTGGCCAGCGACCAACCGTCGGCGATCAACGGCGACAAGGCCTGCGCTGCCGCGTCGTCGTCTGCGGCCGACAGCGCATAGACAGTAGCCAGCGAAGACACCGCCACCTCGCGCGCCGCCATGCCCGGAATCAGCGCGATGCAGATCTGCCAGTTGAACCCGATCGGCGCGAAGATCGCCGTCATCGCGTGGCCGATGCGGCCGGCGAAGCTGTAGTCGATCGCCGGACCGACGGCATCCGGCGGTGCGGCCGGGAACGACAGCAGGAACCACAGCAGCACGGTCAATGCCAGGATGATGCCGCCGACGCGCTTGAGGAAGATCATCGCGCGCTCGTACAGCCCGATCAGCAGGTCGCGCGGATGCGGCAATCGGTACGAAGGCAACTCCAGCAACAGCGCATGCTCGCTCTTGTCGCGGCGCCATTTCTTCATCACCCAGGACACCGCCAGCGCGCTCAGTATCCCGGCCATGTACAGCGCGAACAGCACCAGCCCCTGCAGATTGAACACGCCCCACACCTGCTGCTGCGGAATGAAAGCGCCGATCAGCAATGCGTATACCGGCAAGCGCGCCGAGCAAGTCATCAGCGGCGCGACCATGATCGTAGCCAGGCGATCGCGCGGGTCCTGGATCGAACGCGTCGCCATGATGCCGGGGATCGCGCAGGCGAAACTCGACAGCAGCGGTATGAACGAGCGGCCGGACAAACCCGCTGCGGCCATCATCCTGTCCAGCAGGAAGGCCGCGCGCGGCAGATAGCCCGATTCTTCCAGCGCCAGGATGAAGGCGAACAGGATCAGGATCTGCGGTAGGAACACGATCACCCCGCCGACGCCGGCGATGATGCCGTTCACCAGCAGGCTGTTGAGCGGCCCTTCCGGCATGCTCGCGCCGACCCAATCGCCGAGCCAGGCGGTGCCGGCATCGATGGTGTCCATCATCGGCGTGGCCCAGGCGTACACGGCCTGGAAAATCAGGAACATCACCACCGCGAGCGCCAGCAAGCCGAATACCGGATGCAGCAGCCAGCGGTCGAGCGCATCGTCGATGCGCGCGGTGCGCCGCGGCATAGTGACCGCCAGCGCCAGCAGACGGCGCGTTTCGGCGTGCAGCGCATCGGCGTCGACGGCGCCGTCGTGATCGTGCGCGGCCAGGCGTTTCTGCGGCGGCGGCGCGGCCGCATCCATGCGATCGAGCGCGGCCACCAGCGCGTTCGCCCCGCCGCTGCGCACCGCGACCGTTTCGACCACGGGTACGCCGAGTTCGCGCTGCAACGCATCGACATCGATAACGATGCCGCGCCGGCGCGCCGCATCGGCCATGTTCAGTGCGACCACCATCGGCTTACCGATCTCGCGCAGCTCCAGCACGAAACGCAGGTGCAGGCGCAGGTTGGTGGCATCGACCACACACACCAGCGCATCGGGCGCGGGCTCGCCGGGATAGAAGCCGCGGCACACATCGCGCGCGATCGCTTCGTCCAGGCTGGCCGGGTGCAGGCTGTAGGCGCCGGGAAGATCGAGCACGGCGTACTGCCGACCCGAGGGCGCGATCAAGCGGCCTTCCTTTCGCTCGACGGTGACGCCGGCGTAGTTCGCGACTTTCTGGCGGCTACCGGTCAGCTGATTGAACAGCGCGGTCTTGCCGCTGTTCGGATTGCCGACCAGGGCCAGGCGCATCGGCACGGCGGCGGCGTTCATGCCTGCCCCGCGCTTGCATGATCCGCGCCGTTGCTGCGCAAGCGCACACGGGCGGCTTCCTCGCGGCGCAATGCGAAACGCGTGTAGCCAATCTGCACCAGCAACGGCTCGGCGCCGATCGGACCGATCGCCATCACTTGCACCTGTTCGCCGTCGACGAAACCCAGCTCGCGAAGACGTCGCGAGATGGCGTCGTTGGGAACCCTATCTTCGACGGCTTCCACGGTGGCCGAAGTGCGTCGCGGCAGGTCGGAGAGAGTCATGTTGATCGGCAAACAAGAATTGTTCTCATTCTAGCACCAGCCGGCGACGGCAGAAGCCGCCTGGCGGCGCGCGCCCTCCGGCTATGATGCAGACCCCATCCGCGAGCGCTCCCGATGACGATCCCGCCGCTGCTGACCGAACGCGCAGGCCCGATCGCACGCCTGCGCCTGAACCGGCCGGAGCTGCACAACGCCTTCGACGCCGGGCTGATCGGCGACTTGACTCGCGCGCTCGAGACGCTGGCCGCCGATGAAGCTGTGCGCGTGGTGGTGCTGGAAGCCGCTGGCGCGTCGTTCTCCGCCGGCGCCGACCTCAATTGGATGCGCGGCATGGCCAAGGCCGGCCAGGCCGAGAATCGCGAGGATGCGCTCGCCCTCGCCCGCCTGATGCGCACGCTGGACGAACTGCCCAAGCCGACCATCGCCCGCGTGCAGGGCGCGGCCTTCGGCGGCGGCGTGGGTCTGGTGGCTTGCTGCGACATCGCGGTCGGCGTGCCCGAGGTCAGGTTCGGCCTGACCGAGAGCAAGCTCGGCCTATTGCCCGCGGTGATCTCGCCGTACGTGATCGCCGCGATCGGCCCGCGCCAGGCGCGACGCTGGTTCGCGAGCGCGGAATCGTTCGGTGCCGACGTCGCGCTGCAGATCGGCCTGCTGCATCAAGTGGTGGCGGCCGATCAGCTCGATGTCGCCGTGCAGCAGCACGCCGACCATCTGTTGAAAACCGGCCCGGTCGCGACGGCCGCAGCCAAGGCCTTGGTGCGAAGCGTCGTCCACCGCAGCGACCGCGACGCGCTCGATGCCGCCAACGCCGACCTGATCGCACGCCTGCGGGTGTCGCCTGAAGGCCAGGAGGGCATCGCGGCTTTTCTCGAAAAACGCCCCCCCGCCTGGGCAGCCAAGGAGTAGACCATGCTCGATCATGTCGGCCTTCCCGTTTCGGATTTCGCGCGCTCCAAAGCGTTCTACACGGCCGTGTTCGCACCGCTCGGCTACAGCCTGGTGATGGAAGTGACCCCGGAAATGACCGGCGACGGTTCAAGCGCCGCCGGTTTCGGCCAGGGCAAACCCGATTTCTGGATCGGCACCCACGATAAACAGGCGCGCACCCACGTGGCCGTGGTCGCCGCGGACCGCGCCGCCGTACGCGCCTTCTACGAAGCCGCGATCGCCGCTGGCGCCAAGGACAACGGCCCGCCCGGACTGCGGCCGCATTACCACGAAAACTATTACGGCGCGTTCGTGCTCGATCCGGATGGCCACAACATCGAAGCGGTCTGCCACGCGCCGGAATGATGCTTTAAGCCCTCCCCTTCAAGGGGAGGGTTGGGTGGGGATGGGTTTGATCTGAAGTTGCCTGGAGAACCGATGGAAGGTCAAACCAACCCGAAAATCCTCGGAGCTAAGTTGCAAAGACAACTTAGGAATGCGCCTACGGATGCCGAGCGGTTCCTGTGGCAACGATTACGCAGCAGACAAATCGACGACGCCAAATTCAGACGCCAGCACCCTTTTGAAAACTACATACTCGACTTCGCATGTCTGGAGAGGAAAGTCGTCATCGAGCTGGATGGCGGACAGCATGCGGAAACCGTCAGCTACGATGCTGCGCGTACCAGGCAGCTGGAAAAGGCGGGATTTGTCGTGCTGAGGTTCTGGAACCATGAAGTGTTCGAAAATATGGATGGGGTGCTTGAAGTGATTAGGACGACATTGCGGACGAGAGCAGAACCATCCCCACCCAACCCTCCCCTTGAAGGGGAGGGCTAAGAGCATGTTCGACAAAATCCTCATCGCCAACCGCGGCGAAATCGCCTGCCGCGTGATCCGCACCGCGCGCAAGCTCGGCATCCGCACCGTCGCCGTGTTTTCCGAAGCCGATGCCGATGCGCAGCACGTGCGCCTGTCCGACGAGGCCTATCCCATCGGCGGGCCGCGGCCGCAGGACAGCTATCTGCGCGGCGATGCGATCATCGAGGCCGCGAAACTATCGGGCGCGCAGGCGATCCATCCCGGTTACGGCTTCCTCAGCGAGAACGCCGACTTCGCCGACGCGGTGGAAGCGGCCGGCATCGCCTTCATCGGCCCGAAAGCGGCGTCGATGCGCAAGATGGGCAGCAAGGCCGGCGCCAAGGAACTGATGCAGGCGGCCGGCGTGCCGGTGGTGCCCGGCTACACGGGCGAAGACCAGTCTGCGCAACTGCTCGCACGCGAAGCCGAACGGATCGGCTTCCCGTTGATGATCAAGGCCGCGCACGGCGGCGGCGGCAAGGGCATGCGCATCGTGCGCGGTCCGGAAGAATTCCTGCCGAACCTGGAAAGTTGCCAGCGCGAAGCCAAAGGCGCGTTCGGCCGCGATCGCGTGCTGCTGGAGCATTACGTCGAACAGCCGCGCCATATCGAAATCCAGGTGTTCGGCGACAGCCACGGCAACGTCGTCCACCTCAACGAACGCGAATGCTCGGCGCAGCGGCGCTACCAGAAGGTGTTGGAGGAATCGCCCTCGCCTTTCCTTACCCCGGACATGCGCGCGGCGATGGGCGCGGCGGCCGTGCTCGCCGCGCGCGCGATCGATTACGTCAACGCCGGCACCGTGGAATTCATCGTCGCGCCCGACGGCGGCTTCTATTTCATGGAGATCAATACGCGGCTGCAGGTGGAGCATCCGGTGACCGAACTCGTCACCGGCCTCGATCTGGTCGAATGGCAACTGCGCGTCGCCGCCGGCGATGCGCTGCCGCTGTCGCAGGACCGGATCGCGCAGCACGGCCATGCCATCGAAGTTCGCCTGTACGCGGAAGATCCGGAAGCCGGCTTCCTGCCCGGATCCGGCAAGCTGCAGCGATTGCGCCTGCCGCCGCCGTCGCCGCACGTGCGCATCGATTCTGGCGTGGTCGAAGGCGATACCGTGACCATCTTCTACGATCCGATGATCGCCAAACTGATCGTATGGGACCAGGACCGTCCGCGCGCGCTGGCCCGGCTGCGCGAGGCGCTGATGCAGTGCGACATCTCGGGCCCCAAGTCGAATATCGAATTCCTGGAACGGCTGGTGCGACATCCGGCGATCGTCGGCGGCACGATCGATACCGGTTATCTCGACCGGCATCTGGACGAATTCATGCCGGCGCAAACCGCCGAACCGCAGTTGCTGCTGGCCGCGGCGGTCGCCACGTTGCTGATGCAGGAAGCGACGCAGCGCGAACAGGCGCGCGCATCGTGCGAGCCGGATTCGCCTTGGGCCATCGCCGACGGTTGGCGGCTGGGGCACGCCGGCGGCCGCACCCTGGCATTCCTGCACCGCGGTCAGCGCCTGCAGGTGATCGGCCACGGCAGCGCCGGCGAGTACCGCATCGAACACGACGACCGCACCGTGGCGGTCTCGGGCGCACGCCTGACCGAAAACACCCTCAGTGCGCGTTTTGATGAACAGGGGTGGCGTTTCCAAGTGACGCCCGGATTGGCGTCCCTCGACGTGCACGACGGTGCGCGGCGCTTGCGTCTGGAGCCTGTAGCCCTATATCGATACGAGCCGGCCGGTGCGGGTCGCGGCGATGACCGCATCGTGGCGCCCATGCCGGGGCGGGTGGTGCTGGTCAAGGTCGATGCCGGCGATAGCGTAGTCGAGGGCCAGGAGCTGTTGGTGATGGAAGCGATGAAGATGGAACTGGCGTTGAAATCGCCGCGCGACGGCGTGGTCGCCGAGTTGCGCGCGAGCGCCGGCGATTTCGTCGAGGCCGATGCCGTGCTGGCCACGTTGTCGAAATGAACGCAAGCGCCCCGATCGCCCTATCGTTCTCGATCGCCCTGGGCGGTTGCGTGGCGTTCGAGCATCTGCCCGAAAAAACCGCACTGGCTTGCGATCCGCGCCTGGAAGGCCGCTGGGCGCCCGACGGCGTGGCCGCCAACGATGCCGTGGTGATCGACCGGCAATGTCAGGCCATCATCCCCGGCGGTTCGCAGGCCAGAGGCGCTGCCGCGCCCATCCGCCTCGAATTGCGCAGTTTCCAACTCGACGGCCAGGGCTATCTGGTGTTCGGGAAAGGCGACATCGAGCGCATGACCGGCCTGGCCGCAGGCAGCCTGGCCGAGAGCGACCTGCAGGCGATCGACAAGCAGGTCTTCCTGATGCGTTACCGCATCGACGGCGACACTTTGCAGACCGCGATGGCCGATCAGGAATACGCCAGCGACGTCATCGACGAAGGCGAAGTGCCCGGCAAGGCCTTGGCGGACACCGTATCGCTGGTCGAAACCGATGCCGGCGGCATGCCTGGCCTGCTCGGTTCGCACCCGGATCTTTTCGTCTCCGAGGGCCGCGGATGGGCCGAATTCCAGCGCCTCGGCGCGGGGCGCAAACCATGAGCCGCGGCGTGCGCATCGTCGAAGTCGGTCCGCGCGACGGCCTGCAGAACGAGAAGGCGATGATCGCCACCGCCGACAAGATCGAACTCATCGATCGCCTTTCCGCTACCGGGCTGCGTACGATCGAAGCGACCAGTTTCGTCAGCCCGAAATGGATTCCACAATTGGCCGATGCCGCGGAAGTCTTCGCCGGCATCCATCGCAAGCCCGGCATCGCTTACCCGGTGCTGGTGCCCAACGAACAGGGCTACGAACGCGCACGCGCGGTCGGCGCCGAGGAAATCGCGGTCTTCACCGCGGCTTCGGAAGCGTTCAACCGCAAGAACATCAATGCCGGCATCGACGAATCGATCGAACGCTTCCGCCCCGTGCTCGAACGCGCATCGAAAGACGGCGTGCGCGTGCGCGGTTATGTGTCTACCGTGCTCGGCTGTCCCTACCAGGGCGAAGTGCCGGTCGCCGATGTGGTCCGCGTGGCCGCGAAACTGCACGCGCTGGGCTGCTACGAAATATCGCTGGGCGACACCATCGGCGTCGGCACGCCGCAGAAGGCGCGCGCCATGTTGAAGGCCGTCGCCTCGGACGTGCCGATGGCTGCGCTCGCGATCCATTTCCACGACACGTACGGCCAGGCGCTGGCGAATATCCTGGCCTGCCTGGAAGAAGGCGTGGCCGTGGTCGATGCCGCGGTCGGCGGCACCGGCGGTTGCCCTTATGCGAAGGGCGCCAGCGGCAACGTGTCCAGCGAAGACGTCGTCTACATGCTGCACGGACTGGGCATCGAAACCGGCGTCGATCTCGACAAGCTCGCCGAAACCGGCCGATGGTTGTCCGCCCTGCTCGGTCGCGAAACCAGCAGCAAGGTCGGCAAGGCCCTGGCGGCCGCGTGAACAGCAACTCGCCGCCGGAAATCGATTCCCACGCGGCGACGCAAGCCACACTGCAGGCGCTCGAAAAGGCCGGCAACGACAAGCATCTGCCCGAAGCGACACGCGCGCTGCTCGCGCGAGCGCACGACGCGCTGCATGCGGCGATGGCCGAAGCCGAGGCGGCGCGCAAGCGTTATCGCACGCTGTTCGATGCGGTGCCCGACCCGACCAGCATCATCGCGCTCGACGGCACCGTACTGGACTTGAACGCCGCAGGCATGGCCGCGTACCGCCGGCCGCGCGAGGATATCGTCGGGCGGCCGATCCACGTGCTCAACCCGGATTTGCCGCGCGACCACATGGATCCGGTGCTGGAAGCGCTGGACCAGGGCGAAAGCTACGTCATCGAAGTGACCAACATGCGCGCCGACGGCAGCCGCTTCCCGGTGGAAGTGCATTCGGCCAACATCGAGTACGACGGCGGGCGCGCGCTGGTCGCCGTCGCGCGCGACTTGAGCAAGCGTTGGGAAACCGAATCCAAGTACCGCCTGCTGCTGGAATCGATCGACAAAGGCGTGATCCTGTTCCGCGCAGACCAAGACGGCGCGCATGTGGTATCGGCCAATCCGGCCGCGCACCGCATCTTCGGCGTCGCGCCCGGCGAAAACCTGCAGCGCAGTTTCAAGCCCGCCGACTGGAAAGTGGTGGATGAAAACGGCGCGGAATTGACCCTGGAACAGCAGCCCACGATGCGCGCCATACGCACCGGGCAGATCATCGAGAGCACGGTGCTGGGCATGTTCCACATCCCCACCCGGCAGATGACTTGGATTTCGGTCACCCACGTGCCGGTATTTTCCGCCGGCGGTTCGGCGCCGGACCAGGTATTCGCGCTGTTCAGCGACGTCACCGCGCTTAAGCGCGACAACGCCCTGTTCGACCGCACCCAAGCGCTGGCGCACGTCGGCGGCTGGGAATGGGACCGCGTCAACCAGCAGCTCTATCTGACCGGCGAAGTGCGCCGCATCCTCGGCCGCGCGCATGCGCCGGAAACGATGATGGAACTGCTCGACTGCCTGCGCCCGCATCACCGCCCGGCGCTGCAGGCCGCGCTCAACCGGCTGGTCGACGTCAATGCCGGTTTCGATCTCGAACTGCAGGGCCTGCGCGAAAACGGACACGCGTTCTGGGTGCGCATGATCGGCGAGGCCGAAGCCGGCAATCCCAGCGCCACGCGCCTCAGCGGCACCCTTCAGGACATCACCCAGCGCAAACAGGCCGAAGACGTCCTGCGCGTGCAGGCGCGTACCGATCCTCTCACCGGCCTCATGAATCGCGATGCGATCCTGGGCGAATTGTCGGCGATGCTGGCGACGCCGGGGCAGGACAGCATCTCGGTGCTGTACGTCGACCTGGACCGTTTCAAGACGGTCAACGACGTGCTGGGCCATGCGGCCGGCGACGAACTGCTGGTCACCGCCGCGCAGCGCATCGTCGGCGCGGCGGGCCACGAAGGGCTCATCGCGCGTTTCGGCGGCGACGAATTCCTGATCGTCTGCGCGACCGGCGACGATCCGCTGCGCCCGGAACGCTTGGCGAACGGCTTGCTGGATGCGTTCCGCGACGTCTTCCGCTTCGGCGACGACGAATTCACCATCACCGCCAGCATCGGCATCGCCTACGCGCCCGAGGACGGCAACCGCCCGCAGCAATTGATCCAGAACGCGGATGCGGCGATGTACGACAGCAAGCGCCGCGTACGCAACGGCTGGCAGGCTTTCACGCCGGAGCTGGCGCAGCGGCAGCAGGATCGCCTGCAGATCGAAACGCATCTGCGCCGCGCCGCCGACAACGACGAATTCCATCTGGTCTACCAGCCGCAAGTCGACCTGCGCCACGGCCGCGTGATCGCCGCGGAAGCGCTGATCCGCTGGGAAAACCACCAGCTCGGCGAGATGCGCCCGGATGTGTTCATAGGCCACGCCGAAACCACCGGCGACATCGTCCGCATCGGCGGCTGGGTGCTGCGCGAGGCCTGCCGTCAGATCGACCAGTGGCGCAAGCAGGGTTACGGCATCGTGCGCGTGGCGATCAACGTGTCCTACCGGCAGTTCTTGGCCGAGGATCTGGCCGCGAGCGTGCGCGATGCGCTCTCCGAATTCGATCTGCCCGGCAGCGCGCTCGAACTCGAATTCACCGAGCGCGTGCTGATCGAGGATGCGCCGGACACGGTGAAGACGTTCATGGCATTGCGCGAACTGGGCGTGATGCTCACCATCGACGATTTCGGCGAAGGCTACAGCGCGCTCAACTATGTCCGCCGATTGCCGATCCATGGCCTCAAGCTGAGCCAGTTGTTCGTGCAAGGCGTGCCGGACAACCAATCCGATGTCGCCGTGTGCCGTGCGGTGGCAGCGATCGCGCGCAGCCTGGGCCTGGGCCTGGTGGCCGAGGGCGTAGAATCCGAAGCGCAGCGGCAATTCCTGCTGCAGTTGGGCGTGCCGGTCGGTCAGGGTTTCCTGTTCGCGCCGGGTCTGGCGCCCGACGAATTCGTGCACCGTCTCGACCGCAACCTCGCCCATGCCTGAAACGATCGCCGCATTCTCCATCCGTGCCATCGAACCGCGCGACGATGCCGCGGTCGCCGCCGTCATCCGCACCGTGATGCCAGAATTCGGCGCCTGCGGCGCAGGCTTCGCCATCAACGACCCGGAAGTGGATTGGATGAGCCGCGCTTATGGCGACGCGCGCAGCGCATATTTCGTGGTCGAGCGCGACGGCAAAGTCGAAGGCGGCGGCGGCGTCGCGCCGCTGGAAGGCGGCGATGCCGACACCTGCGAACTGCGCAAGATGTATTTTCTGCCTGCCCTGCGCGGACTCGGCGCCGGCGCAGAGCTGATGTCGCACTGCCTAGACGCGGCCCGCCGGATCGGCTTCAAGTATTGCTATCTGGAAACGCTGACCGGCATGGATTCGGCCATGAAGCTCTACGAGCGCACCGGCTTCCGCCGCATCGACGGCCCGCGCGGCGCGACCGGCCATGGCGGCTGCAATACCTTCTACCTCCTCGACTTGTAGGCTCGCCTTTTGTGGGAGCGGCTTCAGCCGCGAGCTTTTCATTAAGGGCGATGGTCTACCCACAAAGCTCGCGGCTGAAGCCGCTCCCACAAAAGCGGGCCTGCCGCTTCTTCTTCCGGATAGAAGCTAACGGGTAAAATGGCGGTTTCCCGCCCGCCAGGAACCCCCATGCAACTCGACACCACCCGCGCCCTCATCACCGGCGGCGTCTCCGGCCTCGGTCTTTCGGTGGCCCGGCATCTGGTCGCCCACGGCGCCAAGGTCGCGCTGTTCGACGTCAACGACGACAAGGGCGCCGCTGCGGTCGCCGAATTCGGCGAAGGCAAGGCGCGCTATTTCCGCACCGACGTTACCGACGAAGCCGGCGTTGCGGCCAACGTCTCCGCCGCCAGCGAATTCCTGGGCGGCCTGAACGTAGCGATCAACTGCGCCGGCATCCTCGGCGCCGGCCGCGTGCTCGGCAAGGAAGGCGCGATGCCGCTGAAGAATTTCGCCGGCACCGTAATGGTCAACCTGGTCGGCAGCTTCAATGTCGCCAAGGCCGCTGCCGCTCTGATGCAGCACAACGCCGTAGGCGAGGACGGCGAACGCGGCGTGATCGTCAACACGGCATCGGTGGCCGCTTACGAAGGCCAGATCGGACAAGCCGCATATTCGGCGTCGAAGGGCGGCGTAGTCGGCATGACCTTGCCGATGGCGCGCGAGCTGTCGCGCTTCGGCATCCGCGTGATGACAGTGGCGCCGGGCATCTTCTGGACGCCGATGGTCGACGGCATGCCGCCGGAAGTGCAGCAGTCGCTCGGCGCATCGATTCCGTTCCCGTCGCGCCTGGGCAAACCGGAGGAGTTCGCCGATCTGGTGGCTTACATCCTGCAGAACCGCTATCTCAACGGCGAGACGATCCGGCTGGATGGCGCAGTTCGGTTGGCGCCGAAATAACACCCTCCCCGTCATCCCAGCGAAAGCTGGGACCCATTTTGCTTTTGATTTACGAACAGCAAGATCAAGCTGGGTCCCAGCTTTCGCTGGGATGACGGTTAATAAACGACTTCCCATTCCCACCGTGAACTGATCAATGAAAGCCTACGACGTCAAAAAAGGAAACGTAGTCGAACACAACGGCACCGTGTACCAGGTGCGCGATATCGAACGCAGCTCGCCGCAGGGCCGCGGCGGCAACGTCAAGTTCCGTTTCACGATGTATAGCGTGCCCGGCGGCACCAAATACGATCTCAGCCTCGGCGCCGAGGACGAGCTGAAAGAAGTCGAACTGTCGCGCCGCCAGGCCACGTTCTCGTACAAGGACGGCGATGCGTTCGTATTCCTGGACGACGAAGACTACACGCCCTACGCGCTCGATGCCGACGTCGTCGGCGACGGCAGCGGCTACATCAGCGACGGCCTCGCCGGCTGCTATGTGCAGATCATCGACGACCAGCCGGTGGCGCTGCAGTTGCCGACCAGCGTGACGTTGGAAGTGACCGATACGCCGCCGGAACTCAAGGGTGGCACCGCTACCAAGCGCCCGAAACCGGCCACGCTGTCGACCGGCATCGAGATCCAGGTGCCCGAGTACATCAAGGTCGGCGAACGGGTGCTGGTGAACACCACGACCGGCGAATTCGCCGGCCGCGCGGACTGACGATTTGCTTTTTCCCCTTTGAAAAAAGGGGGACACAGGGGGATTTGCTTTTGATGTTGCTTTGAAAAGTAGGATCAAGAGCAAATCCCCCTCAATCCCCCTTTTTCAAAGGGGGAGGACGGCAAAAGCGAGTCACCGATGGCGGGTTAGCCACTTGCGCGCCATGCGATGCAAAGATTCGTCGAGCGACGCGTCTTGCAACAGCGAGGCGATCCCGCGCCACGCCAACGCATGCGATTCGTCGCTGACCACGAACGTCTCGTCGCGCCCGGCGCGCACCACGTAGCGCACGTCGTAATGCCAATGCCCGGGCACGTCCTTGCGCTCGGGAATCCAGTGCCGATCCAGATCGAAGATATCCGGCTCGACCGACAAGCCCGCCAGCCCGGATTCCTCTTCGGCTTCTTTCAAAGCCACCTGCCGCAGATCGGTATCGCCGTCGGCGTGGCCGCCGAGCTGCAGCCAGCGGTCCAGCTTGCGGTGATGGGTCAGCAGTATCCGTTCGCCATCGGCACTGACCAGCCAGGCCGCTCCGGTGAAATGGCCCGCGAGCCGCTCGCGTACGAACGGGTTTTCGGCGTCGCCGAGCAGTTGCAGAAACTCATCGACGCTGTCCGCCTCGTCCGGCGAGCGCAGCCGATATTCGGCCAGCGCCGCGTGCAAAAGCCCCTGTTCAGTCATCCCGTCATTGCTCATGTTGCGCTGCCGCATGTCCGGATTATCCCGCCGAAGCCGCCATTATCCAGCCCCGGCCCTACTCATGGCGCTTGTGCCGCGGGCGGCGCGCCGGTTAATGTCCCGCAGTTCCAGGCGGCCTGCCGCCGGGCTCACTTACCCGCCGTCTTCGAAATTTTTGGGGAGAACGCAATGCTTTTTTGGCGCGTCAAGCCGCTAGACCTGATTCTTGAAACAGCTGAGAAAAAGAGCTTGGTACGCCAGCTCGGCGCCTTCCAGCTGACTATGCTTGGCATCGGCGCCGTCATCGGCACCGGTATCTTCGTGCTGACCGCCGAAGCTGCGCAAAAGGCCGGACCGGCGATGATGATCGCCTTCATCATTGCGGCGATCGTTTGCGCACTGGCAGCCCTCGCCTACGCCGAGCTGGCGGCGATGGTGCCGGTCGCGGGCTCCGCGTATACCTACACCTACGGCGTGCTCGGCGAGGGCCTGGCATGGATCGTCGGTTGGGCGCTGGTGCTGGAATATGCCGTCGCGGCGGGCGCGGTCTGCGTAGGTTGGTCCGGCTATATGAACGGCTGGTTGGATTACTTCGGCATAGGACTTCCCGCAGCCTTGCGCGCCGGTCCTTACAGCGGAGGCACCTTCAATGTGTTGGCCTTCTTCCTGGCGCTGTTAGTTACCTTCCTACTGGTGATCGGCACCTCCAAGAGCGCCAAGGTCAATGCGGTGCTGGTGATGATCAAGATCGTGGCGCTGTCCGCATTCATCATCTTCGCCTTCCCCGCTGCGCAGGATCAGAATTTCCAACCATTCTCGCCGGTCGGCTGGGGCAGCCCGATGGGCGGCGTCGGCGTTCTGGGCGCGGCCGCGTCGATCTTCTTTGCCTACGTCGGCTTCGACGCAGTGTCGACCGCATCGGAAGAAACCAAGAACCCCAACCGCAACATTCCTATCGGCTTGATCGGTTCGCTGGCGATCTGCACCATTTTCTATCTGCTGGTGGGTTACGCCGCAGTCGGTGCGGGCGGCGCGCAACCGCTGTTCGGGTCGGACGGCAAAGTGCTGGAAACCGGCAGTGCTGCTTTCATGGCGGCCTGCCAAGGTTCGAGCACTCTGGTCTGCAGCACCGAGCCCCTCGCCCATGTGATCCGAGCCCTGGGCATGCCGAATCTGGCCTGGTGGATCGGCACTGCGGCGGCGATCGCGTTGCCGTCGGTAGTCCTGATGATGATCTACGGCCAGACCCGCATTTTCTTCACCATGTCGCGCGATGGTCTGCTGCCGGAAATCTTCTCGCGCGTGCATCCGCGTTTCCACACGCCGCATGTCATCACGATCATCACCGGTGTGGCGGTCGCGCTGTTCTCTTCGATGTTCCCGGTCGGCCTGCTCGCCGACATCTCCAACTCCGGCACGCTGTTCGCGTTCCTGATGGTGGCCCTCGGCGTGTTGATCCTGCGCCGCACACAGCCCAACCGTCCGCGTCCGTTCCGCACGCCGCTGGTGTGGGTGGTGTGCCCGCTGGCGATCCTCGGCTGCCTGCTGCTATTTGTGAACCTGAGCGCGAAGGCGCAGACCGTATTCGTGGTCTGGGCTGCGGTCGGCCTGGTGTTCTATTGGCTGTACGGCTACCGCCGCAGCCATCTGGCGCCCGGCAACCAGCCGGTGCACGGTGGGCCATCGCTCGAGCCGCACCCGACCTTCCACGAAGGTCCGGATCCGGGCCCGTAAGCGTCTCAAGCGATACCGAAACGGCGCGGGCAACCGCGCCGTTTTCTTTTGCGGCACACTCTTCGTAGTCCATGCCTTGGGACAACGCCATGCCGCAGCCCATTTCCCCCGCCGCCGAAGCCGAACGCCTGGACGAATATTGGTCGCCACGCGTATTGGCCGAAGTCGACGACGCCTACATCAAAGTCGCCAAGGTCAAAGGCACCCTGGCCTGGCATGCGCACGCCGACGAGGACGAGCTGTTCTACGTGCTTTCAGGCCGGCTGAAGATCGAATTGGAAGGCGGCGATGCCGTCGAACTCGGCCCGGGCGAAATGTACGTGGTGCCCAAAGGCGTACGCCATAACCCGGTGGCCGACGAGGAATGCCGGGTGCTGCTGATCGAACGCAAGAGCACGCTGCATACCGGCGATGTGGTGACGGAGAAGACCCGTAGCATCGCCGAGCAGCTCGGCAGTTCTCCCGTTTGAAAAACCCGGCTCTTGCCACTCTTTGAAAAACTCAGCTGTTCCCCCTTTGAAAAAGGGGGGCTGGGGGGATTTGCTTTTCGCCCGACGCCGCGAATAGCAAAATCAAAAGCAAATCCCCCTGTATCCCCCTTTTTCAAAGGGGGAGAAAGCAAAATCGCTGCGCGATTCCCGGCCCTCGCGCTCGCGAATGCACTCAGTCGACCGCTTCCCCCCTGTAGCAGCTTTCTCAAACGGGCAGAAACCCGCGCTAAACTGCCCGCCATGAGCGACGCCCTGCCCTACGACACCCACCGCCTGCGCGAGCTGGCCGGCGAGATCATCGTCAACGTGCGCGAGCTCTCCGCGCTGGGCTGGACGCCGGCGACCAGCAGCAACTTCTCGCGCCGCTTGGACGGCAGCCACGCCGCCATCACCGTCTCCGGGCGCGACAAGGGCCGGCTGACCGAGGCCGACATCATGGTCGTGGACTGGGACGGCAAAGCCGTAGGCAGCGGCCACCGCCCCTCCGCCGAAACCTTGCTCCATACCCAGCTCTATCGCCGCTTCCCGGAAATCGGCTGCGTATTGCACACGCATTCGCCCACCCAGACCATCGCATCGCGCCTGTACGCGGGCGTGGGCCACGTCCATCTGGAAGGCTACGAACTGCTGAAGGCCTTCGCCGGCAATACCACGCACGAAGTGGCCATCGACGTGCCTGTCTTCCCCAACACCCAAGACATGCCGACCCTGGCCGCCCAAGTCGACGCCCTGCTCGACAAGCAGTGCATGTGGGGCTATCTGATCGACGGCCACGGCCTCTACGCCTGGGGCAGCGACATGGCCGAGGCGCGCCGCCATCTGGAAGCCTTCGAGTTCCTGCTGAATTGCGAGCTGGAATTGCGCAAACTCGCCCCCAGACACTGAATAACAGCGTTCCGCCGCGGATACCGAACCTTGCGGCCGCCACTGCTACGCTGGTCCCACCCCACCCGAGCCAGACCGCCATGAGCCGACTCCGCATCTTCGCCGACGACGCCCCCGACACTCCGCAATTCAGCAGCAGCGATGGCGGCGACATCGCTCGCGAATTGCAGAAGATCGGCGTGACTTTCGAACGCTGGCAGGCCACGCAACCGATCCAGCCCGGCGCTACGCCGGAAGAAGTGATGGCCGCCTACAAGGGCGACATCGACCGTCTGGTGAAGCAGCACGGCTTCAAGACGGTCGACGTGGTCAGCATCGCGCCCGACAACCCCAACCGCGGCGAAATGCGCAAGAAATTCCTCGACGAGCATTTCCATAAAGAGGACGAAGTGCGTTTCTTCGTCGCCGGCTCGGGCCTGTTCACGCTGCACGTGGGCGGCAAGGTCTACGAAATCGAATGCGTCAAGGACGACCTGATCGCGGTACCGGACGGCACCACGCATTGGTTCGACATGGGTCCGGAGCCGAGCTTCGTCGCGATCCGCTTTTTCACCGAGCCCGATGGTTGGGTGGGGCATTTCACCGGCACGGATATCGCGCAGAAGTTTCCGCGGTACGAGAAGGGTGAGGCGGGTTGAGTGCTTGCTTTTTAGCTGTCATTCCCGCGAAGGCGGACTGCGGAGGCAGGATGCCGGAGCGAACATTCGCGTAGCGAATGGCCCGATAGGGCAGCCTGCGGATGCAGGCTGTCAACCCAGTGACTTTTCCGTTCAACGATACAAATCAAAATGGGTCCCAGCTTGCGCTGGGATGACGAGCGAAACATGACCAAGTCCCTGATCCTCACCGACATCGAAGGCACCACCAGCAGCATCTCCTTCGTCAAGGACGTGCTGTTTCCGTATGCCCGCGATGCGCTTCCGGACTTCATCCGCGACCATCACGACGATCCCGACGTGCGCAGATGGCTCGACGCCGTGGCCGTCGAAAACGGCGGCATCTGCACCGACGAGGTGATCGTCGAAACGCTGCAAGGCTGGATCGACCAGGACCGCAAGCACACCGCGCTGAAAGCCTTGCAGGGCATGATCTGGCAGGACGGTTACCTCAGCGCCGATTTCGTCGCGCCGGTGTATCCGGATGCGGCGCGGATGCTCAAGCAATGGCAGGCCGACGGTCACGCGCTCGCGGTGTACTCGTCGGGCTCCGTGGCCGCGCAGAAGCTGCTGTTCGGCCATACCGATGCCGGCGACCTGCTGCCGCTGTTTTCGGCTTTCTTCGACACCGAAGTCGGGCCTAAGCGCGATGCGGCGAGCTATCGCAACATCGCCCAGCGCCTGGGCCGCGAACCGGCCGAGATCGTATTCCTGTCCGATGTCGTGGAAGAGCTGGACGCCGCACGCGATGCCGGCCTGCGCACGGCATTGATCGACCGCCGAGAGGACTATCCGCAGCCGCGTACCGGCGACGCCGCCAACGGCCATCCGCGCGCCGAGGATTTCTCGAGCGTCCGACTCGGCCTCACGTGAGGCGGCGGACGCGCCGACACGCCATGCATTTCGCGCCGTTGCTGGGTCTGTTGCTGCTGTCCACCGCGCTCGCCGCCGATCAGCCCAAGCCCGACGATACCGCCGCCCCCGGCCGGACGTTCGCCGAACGCGATCATGCCCTGCTCGACCGCGATTTCGCCGCGCTGGCGCCGCAGCGCCCCGGCAAACCCGATCTTTACGTGCTCGGCTTCGCCGGCGACGGCGAGGAGAATGTTTTCCGCAACGAAGTGGTCTATCTGAAATCGCTGTTCGAGCGGCGCTTCGGCGCTCGCGGCCATGTGCTCACGCTGATCAATCACCCCGACAGCCTCGGCAGCAAATCGCCCGCAGCGCTGGCCACTTACGACAATCTCTACGATGCGCTCGCGCGGATCGGCAAGACCATGGATCGCGAGCAGGATCTGCTGCTGCTCTATTTGACCATGCACGGCACCGAGGACCACGAGCTGGTCGTGCAGTTGCAACCGATGCTCGAAGACTGGCTCACGCCCGAAGACCTGCGGCAGGCGCTGGACGACGCCGGCATCCGCAACCGCATCGTGGTGATCTCGGCCTGTTATTCGGGCGGCTTCGTGCCGGCCTTGCGCGGGCCCGATACGCTGCTGCTCACCGCCGCGCGCGCCGACCGCGCTTCGTTCGGCTGCGGCAGCGAATCGGAGGCCACCTATTTCGGCCGCGCCTGGTTGATCGACGGCCTCAACCGCACCACCAACTTCATTGCGGCCTACGACATCGCCAGCAAGCGGATCGCGCAACGCGAGCGGCAGGAGGATTTCGAGCCTTCGTTGCCGCAAATCGATGTCGGCGCTCGTATCGGCAAGCGGCTGCAAGCCTGGGAATCCGAATTGGCGCCGGGCAAACCGGTGCCGTATCCGTACGCCGCGACGAACGGCGACCGCAAAGCCCCCGCTTTGTAGAGCGGGGCTTGCTCCGCTGCCCTTGTTCTTGCCTTGGCTTCTTTTTCTTTCCTGTCATCCCGAGCGAAGCGAGGGATCTGCTCACCGGGCAAGCAGATCCCTCGCTTCGCTTGGGATGACAGGAAAGAAGAGGAAGGCCTCCTGCCTCAACCGTGGATCTTCTCGCCCTTCGCCAGCATCGCGACGAACTTTTCGACCCGCGCCGCGCGGGTTTCCGGTTTTTTTGCGGTCTGCACGCGCCAACAGAAGGCGTAGCGGTTGGTCTTGTCCAGCTTGTCGAAGAACGCCTTCGCCTTCTTGTTCTTGGCCAACGCGGCGGCGAGTTCGTCCGGCACCGGCATATTGCGCGCCGAGTCGTAAGCGGCGGCCCAGCGCCCGTCCGCCTTGGCCGCGTCGATTTCGCATTGGCCGCTTGCGCCCATGCGTCCGGCCGCTATCAACATCTCGACTTTCGCGACGTTGATCTTTGACCACAGGCTTTGCTTGCGTCGCGGCGTGAATCGCTGCAGGAAGTATTGCGCATCGCAGCTGCGTTTCAGTCCGTCGATCCAGCCGTGGCACAAAGCGACGTCCAGCGCTTCGGCATAAGTGACCGAAGTCGTGCCCGAATCCTTCTTGGCGATCTTCAGCCAGGCGCCGGAACCGTCGGCATGGGCCAGCAACCACTTTTCCCAAGCCGCGGCGGTCTTGAACAGCTTGATCGGCAGATCGATAGGCAGCGCTGTCGTCATGATCGCGTGCCTTCGCCGGCATGGGGACAAATCGGCCAGATCGGCTTCATCGCAGCTCTACCCGTAGCGATGCTCATGGCGATGCCTCGTCCAGACGGTAGCGCGTTTGCGCGCTCAGCTCGCCGCGCCATTCGTCGAAAACACGCACTTCGACGCGGTGCTCGCCCGCCGCCAGATCGGTAGGCAGCGCGCCGCGCCACAGATGCGGCGAGGGTTCGGCTTCGGGCGAGCGGTCGTAGCCTCGCAAACGTTCGGCCGCGTCGTCCTTCGCGTTCTCCGCCGACAGTTGCGGATCGGGTCGCTCGACCTTGCTCATCGATTTCCATTCGCCCTCATCGATACGGTACTCGACCTTGCTGCCGTCGCGCCCCATGTAGACGTTCGCGTACACGTCCCACGCAGGCCACGCGCCGCGGCGCAGCGCCTTGGGTGCGTGCAGGCCGATGGCGGCATCGTCCGGGTCGCGCGCCGGGTGCCACGCCAACAAATAACGGCCCGCGCTTTCGACCCGCATCGTCGCGTAGCCGTTCGGGGTGCCGTCGGCCATGGTCGAAGCGGGAATGCCGGCGGCGTCCTTGGCGCCGCTCCAGAACGCGCCGCAGGCGGCGCCGACGTTGTATTCGTGCAAAGGCGCATCGCCCTGCCAACCGTCGGCGACGCCATGCAGCACGTGCCGCTGGGTATGGCTGTGCGCGCTGAGCAGCAGCACATGCGGGAAATCCTTCAGCAGCGCGAACAGACGCTCGCGATCGGCCGTACGGAACGAGGGCCGGCCCGGCGTCGATGAAGTGTCGAAGAACGGAATATGCGCGGCGATCACCAGCAGGCGATCCTTCTGCGCATTCCGCAGATAGGCTTCCAGGAATGCGAACTGGTCCTCGCGCAGGCCGCCGACATAGGCCGGTTTCGGTCCAGGCAGGTAAACCACATCGTCCAAGCCGACGAATAATGCCTCGGGTTCTTCCCAGGCGAAGGTATCCGGTCCGTAACTGTTGCGGAAAGTGAGCAGCGAGTCCTCGTCGCGCGCAGCGTCGATATCCAGGTCGTGGTTGCCGGGCACATGCAGCCACGGCACGCGCAGCGTTGCGGTGACCCGGTTCATGGCCGGATACAGCGAAAGATCGTCGTTGACGATATCGCCCAGCGACACGCCCAGCCGTGCGCCGTGCTTGCCGGCGATCGGCGCCACGATGTCGCGGCGGTAATAGTCGACGTCGGTCGCCGACTTGGGCTGAGGATCGCCGAACAGGAGCACCTCTAACCCCGGGCTGCGCACGGCTTCGCGGCGCAGCGCGAAATCGCGGCAGGCCCTCGGCAAGGGCCGGATGCCGCCGTATTTCAGCTGCGTGCCTGCACCGGCGGGCGGATTGCGCCAAACATCGGGCAGCCCATCGGCCCGGACCGTCGCTGCGAAGCCCGCGGGTTTTATGACAAATACAGTACGGCCGTTACCGCCCTCGAGTGCCGCGTAACGCCCGTTGGAATCGGTTTCAACGATGTTTAACCCATCCGATACACGTATCCCAGCCAGCCCCGGCTCGCCGTCGTCCCGGCGACCGTTGCCGTTGGCGTCTTCGAAGACGGTACCGTCGCCGCAGGAAGGATGCTTCGCGATGGCCGGCGACGAGACGGCCAGCAGCAGCACAGTGCAGAATATCGACGCTTTCATCGTCGTCCCGGTGGAAGGCGGCAGGGGGAAATTATGCCGTCGTGGCAGCCATGCGCGGCAACGCATGGCCGGATCGGCCCCGCGGCTGCCGTTGCTAATGGATAACAGCAGCGTGCGGAGGACGTGAGCAGGCTGGCCAAGGATTCGGATGCGAGGGGGTGGTATGGGTTTCAGACGGAGCCGGTCGCCGGCCCGGCCAATGGCATTGATCATGCTGCTGATCATGTTGTGCCAATGGCCAGTGGCTCAGGCCCAACCGGCGCTCGAGTTGGTGACGGGCGTTTCCCAAACATCGCTGGCGGAGTACACGCAGTACCGTCACGACACCAATGCGAGCGACGACACCGCCAGCGCCTTTCGCAGGCTCGCTGCGGGCGAATTCGCGCCGCTGCCGGACGGCAAGCACGAATTCGGGTTCCAGGAAGGCGCGTATTGGTTCCACATCCCCATCGTCAACCGCAACGCGCTCGAACCGCGCTGGCTGCTGGTGCAGCGTTACGCGTTGAGCGATTACATCGATGTCTACGTGAGATATCCGGATGGCCGCATCGTGCACCAGGCCGGGGGCGACACGCAGCCGTTCGCATCGCGCAGCATCCATTACCGCCATCCCAATTTCTGGCTGGACCTGCCCGCCGACGAGCGCGTGGATCTGCTCGTGCGCGTGCAGAGCCAGAGTTCGATGCAGGTACCGCTGGACCTGTACACGCCCACCGCTTTCATCGACCTATCGCGCGATGCGCAGCTGGCCATCGGCATCTATTACGGCATCCTGACGGCGTTGTTCTTCTACAACCTGGTGCTGTGGCTGACCCTGCGCGACCCGAGCTACTTCTGGTACCTGTTCCACATCACCGCTTTCGGCCTGGTGCTGTTCACGCTCAACGGTCTGGGCTTCGAATACCTATGGCCGAATTCGCCGTGGTTGGCCGACAAATCGGTGCCGCTATCGATCTGCCTGGCGCTGATCGGCATGTTGCAATTCGCACGCACCTTCCTCGAACTGCCGGAGCGATGGCGGTTCGGCAATAACGGCACTCTGGTACTGATCGCGTTCTTCGCACTGCTCGCGGCGGCCGCGTTGGAATTGCCTTATCGGATATCGATCCAGATCGCGACCAAAGCCGTGCTGTTCGGGGTGGCGTGGATCGCGATCGTCACCATCGCAGTGCTGCGCCGCGGCTACGCCTCGGCCTGGTTGTTCTTCGTGGCCTGGGCGCTGTTCCTGCTCGGCACCACCAGCTTCACCCTGGTCGCGTTCGGGGTGCTGCAGAAGACCTTCTACACCGAGTACGGCGTGCAGATCGGTTCCGCGCTGGAAATGCTGCTGCTGTCGATCGCGCTCGGCCGCCGCTACTCGTCGCTGCGCAGCGAGAACGAACGCATCGTCGGCGAAGCCAACCTGCGCCTGGAGCGCAAAGTGGCGCAACGTACGCAGGAATTGCGCGGCACCCTGGCCCAGCTGGAGGACGCGCATACCCGACTGCGCGATTCCAGCCGCCGCGACGGGCTCACCGGGCTGTACAACCGCACCCATTTCCGCGAAGCCTTCGAAACGCTGCTGGTGGACAGCCGCAGCGACGGGCGGCCGCTGTCCCTGCTGATGATCGACCTGGATCATTTCAAGAACATCAACGACCAGTACGGGCATCTGGTCGGCGACGACTGCCTGCGCTGGGCCGCCCATGTGATCGGCGATACCCTGAGACCGCACAAGGCGCTTTTGGCGCGCTACGGCGGCGAGGAGTTCATCGTCGGCCTGCCCCATCACGATCTGACCGCCGCAGCCGCAGTAGGCGAAACCTTGCGCCGGCAGTTGCAGCAGGAGCCGTGCTCGGTGCGCGGCCATCAGATCCGGATCTCGGCCAGCATCGGCGTGCATACCGTGCAGTCGAGCAAGGACGTGGTGAGCAGCATCGATGCGGCGCTGATGGCGGCGGATCTGGCCCTGTATTCGGCGAAAGCCAAGGGGCGCGATCGGGTCTGCACCTCGAATCCGGCGTTGGCGCCGACTTAGGCGTTGCCCCAAGATTTTTTGCAGGAGCGGCTTTCGTGGGAGCGGCTTCAGCCGCGAGCTTTTCGGTTGACGACAAGATCAAGAGCTCGCGGCTGAAGCCGCTCCCACGAAAGCCGCTCCCACGAAAGCCGCTCCTACAAAATACGCTCACGCGCTGCGGGCGCGCAGCACTTCGCTCAACTCGCTCAGCCCCAAACCGCGCAGGCGCAACAGCACCAGCAAGTGATACACCAGGTCCGCCGCTTCGCCGAGCAAAGCATCGTCGTCCTGCGCCGCACCCGCCAACGCCGTCTCTACACCTTCTTCGCCGACCTTCTGCGCCGCCCGTATCGCGCCCTGCGCCAACAAGCGTGTCGTATAGCTGCCCTCGGGCCGGTCGCGCTCGCGCTGCGCGATTACCGCATCCAATGCGGCCAATGCGGCGATGGGTGCGTCCGCGAAACAACTGTCGCGGCCGAGATGGCAGGTGGGGCCCAACGGGCGCGCCTGCAGCAGCAGCGTGTCGCCATCGCAATCGGCCGCGACCGAAACGACCGCCAGGCGATGGCCTGAGCTTTCGCCCTTGGTCCATAGCCGCGCCTTACTGCGGCTGTAGAACGTCACCCAGCCTGCGTCCAACGTCGCACGCAGCGCTTCGCGCGACATATAACCGAGCATCAGCACGCGCTGGTTGCCGGCATCCTGCACGATCGCGGGCAACAAGCCGCCTTCGCGGGTATCCGGCGACCGCGACCAGGCCAGCTTTTCGATGTCTTCAGCCTTCATGCCGCACCTCGATGCCCTGCCCGCGCAGGAACGATTTCAAAACCGGAATGGCGATGTCGCCGGAATGGAATACGCTGGCGGCGAGCGCGCCGTCCACGTCGGCTTCGCGAAAGACGTCGGCGAAATGCGCCGGCTTGCCCGCGCCGCCCGAGGCGATCAGCGGCACCTCGCATACGGCACGCACTGCGCGCAGTTGCGCGATGTCGTAGCCTTCGCGCACGCCGTCGCTGCCCATGCAGTTGAGCACGATCTCGCCGGCCCCCAGGCGCTGCGCTTGCGCCGCCCAGTCGAGCGTGCGCCGGCCCGGAGCGCGCATGTGCTCGGGGTCGCCGGTATGGCTGCGAACGCGCCATTCGCCATCGTCGTCGCGGTGCGAGTCGATGCCGACCACCACGCATTGCACGCCGAACGCATCGGCCAGTTCGGCGATCAGATCCGGCCGCTGCAAGGCGGGCGTATTGACCGATATCTTGTCCGCTCCGGCATGCAGTACCCGCTTGGCGGAGGCGACGTCGGCAATGCCGCCGGCCACGCAGAAGGGGATATCCAGGACCCGCGCGACGCGCGCGACCCATTCGGCATCGACGCTGCGCCCCTGCGGGCTGGCGCCGATGTCGTAGAACACCAGCTCGTCGGCGCCGGCATCGCGGTAACGCGCCGCGAGCGCGACGATGTCGCCCATATCGACGTGATCGCGGAAGCGCACGCCCTTGACGACGCGGCCGTCGCGCACGTCCAGACAGGGAATGATGCGCCGGCTCAGCATGCCAGGGCCTCCCGCAGGCTGATGCGGCCTTCGAGCAGCGATTTGCCGAGCACGAGGCCCGCGCAGCCCGCTTCGCGCGCGCCACGGACGTCGCCGACATCGCGCGCGCCGCCCGAGGCCTGCAGCGCCACCTGCGGCGCCCACTGCCGCAACAGCGCATACAGCTGCAGGTTCGGCCCCGACAGCATGCCGTCGCGCGAAATATCGGTGCACAACAAGTGGCGCAGGTTCGAACGCGCATACAACCGCACCAGTTCGCTCAATGTGCTGCGCCCTTGCCGGGTCCAGCCGTGCGTAGCCGGAAACCAGCGTCCGTCGGCGGCGCAACGCGCGTCCAGTGCGACGGTCAACTTGTCGTTGCCGTAGCTGGCCAGCCACGCCGCGACCCGGCCGGGATCGTTCACCGAAAGCGAACCGACGACCACCCGGTCCGCGCCGATCGCGAGCAATCGTTCCACATCCTGTTCGCAGCGAATGCCGCCTCCGGTCTGCACCGACAAACCGGTATCGGCCTTGATCCGCGACAGCAGCGGAGCGAGCGTATAACCACCGGCACGCGCCGCATCCAGATCGACCAAGTGCAGCCAGCGCGCCCCGGCCGCTGCGTAGGCCTGCGCCAACGCCAATGGATCGTCGCCATAACGCGTTTCTCGGGCGTAGTCGCCCTGCGCCAGCCGCACGACGCGTCCGTCGCGCACGTCGAGGGCGGGATATATCTGGAAAGCGGCCACCGGCGGCGTGCTCATGAATCCCATCGGATGAAGTTCTCCAGCAATCGCGCACCCGCGCCCGCGGAGCGTTCCGGGTGGAATTGCGCGCCGCAGCGCAGACCGCGCTGTACGACAGCGCTGAACGCGACGCCGTGACGGGCGCCCGCCACCGTGTCTTCGCCGATCGGCGCTGCGTAACCGTGCACGAAATAGACGCTGTCGCCCTCGTCGATGCCTCGCAACAGCGGCGTGTCGGCGATATCGGTCAATGCGTTCCAACCCATGTGCGGAATCCGCAAGCCGGGCGCTGGCGACAACCGACGCACGCGTCCGGGCAACAAGCCCAGACAGGCCGTATCGGCTTCGTCCGAGACTTCGTACAGCAGTTGCATGCCGAGGCAAATGCCGAGCAGCGGTACGGCCGCGCTACCTAGGGCCTGATCCAGCCCGCGCGCGCGCAAGGCGGCCATCGCCGGCGCTGCGGCCCCCACGCCGGGCAGGATGATGCGTTCGGCACCGTCCAAGGCGTCCGCGTCGCGAACGATGTCCGGCTCGACGCCGAGCCTCTGCAGCGCGTAACGCACCGAGCCGAGATTGGCGCCGCCGGCATCGATCAGCGCTACACGCATGACCGCCCGACCCCGCTCGCGGCATTGAAGTTCACAGCCGGCCTTTCGTGCTGGGCAACGTAACGCCCTCGCGCCTGATCGCCTGGCGCAACGCGCGCGCCGTCGATTTGAAGCAGGCTTCGATCTTGTGATGATCGTTGTCGCCGGTCACCTGCAGGTTGAGGTTGAGGCCCGAGGCATCGCATAACGAGCGAAAGAAATGCGGCACCAGTTCGGTAGGCAGATCGCCTACCCGCTCGCGCCGGAATTCGCCGGCGAAGACGAAGCAAGGGCGGCCGCCGAAGTCCAGCGCCGCGCTGGCCAAACTTTCGTCCATCGGCAGGGTGAAACCGTAGCGGCCGATGCCGCGTTTGTCGCCCAGCGCCTCGCGCAGGGCCTGGCCCAAGGCCAGACCGGTGTCTTCGACGGTGTGGTGTTCGTCGATGTGGAGATCGCCCTCGGCGCGCACTTGCAGCGCGAAACCGCCGTGCTTGCCGAGCTGTTCCAGCATGTGATCGAAGAACGGCAGCCCTGTGTCGGCTTGGGGTTCCGCCTCGCGGTCCAGGTCGATGTCCACCCGGATCCGCGTTTCGCGCGTGTCGCGTCGCACGGCCGCGCGCCTGGGCGCGTCCGCGAGCTCGTGCGCGATCCCTACCCAGTCCCAATCGCCGCCGAACTGCGCCGTGCGCAGTTGGAAACCGCGGATGCCGAGATTGACCGCGAAAAGCAGGTCGGTTTCGCGGTCGCCGACCATCGCCGAACGCGTCCAGTCGATGCCGCGATCCTTCAGATACGGCAATGCCAGGCCGATGCCGGGTTTGCGCGTGGGTTTGTTCTCCTGCGGCAGGCTTTCGTCGATCAGCACATCGCGAAAACGGATGCCCTGGCTTTCGAACATCTGCAGCATCAGCCGGTGCGGACCGTCGAACGACGCACGCGGATAATGTTCGGTACCGAGCCCGTCCTGGTTACTGACGATCACGAACTCATAACCCGCATCGAGCAGCTTGAGCAGCGCGGGCACCGCGTCGGCTACGAAACGCAGTTTTTCGTAGGCGTCGATCTGAAAATCGGCCGGCTCCTCGATCAGGGTGCCGTCGCGATCGATGAACAATATCGGTTTCATGCGGCGGCCTCGATCTCGCCCAGCGCGGCGAGCATCGTGTCGTTCTGCACCGGTGTGCCCAGCGTGATCCGCAAAGCGTCGCTGAGCTGCGGCATCGCACGCATGTCGCGCACGACCACACCGGCCTCGAGCAGGCGCTGGAAAGCAACGGCCGCGTCCGCGAATCGCACCAGCAAGAAATTGGCTTGCGAGGGGTAAACGCGGCGTACGCCGGGCGCATGGGCGAGCGCCGCCGCCACGCGCGCGCGTTCTCTGCGCGCTTCTTCCACCGCCGCCCGCGTAGCCGCCAGCGATACCGGCGCCAGCGCCGCCAATGCCTGCGCCGCGCACGGCCCCGGCACCGGATAGGGCGCCTGGCAGCGGCGCAGGGCATCGACGATGCGGCGATCGCCGATGGCGCAACCGATGCGTGCCGCCGCCAGCGCATGCGCCTTCGACATAGTGCGCAGCACTACGATATTCGCTAGCGACGCGGCGCGGGCGACCAACGATGGCGCATCCGAAAATTCGATGTAGGCCTCGTCGACGATCACCAGCGCATGTCCGTTCAACTTGCGCGCCAGATCGAGCACCGCTTCGGCAGGCAATACGCCGCCCGCCGGATTGCCCGGCGAGCACAGGAATACCAGCTTCGCCGCCTGCGACAAGGCCTTCCGCGCGATTTCGCCGAGATCGATCTCGAAATCCGGCTCGCTATCGCGCAGCGGCACTTCCAGCAATCGCGCGCCTTGCAGACGAGCGCTGACCGCGTACATGCCGAACACCGGCGGCGCCACGAGCACTGCGTCTTCGCCCGGCCGGCAGAAGGCGCGCACCAGCAGGTCGATCGCCTCGTCGCTGCCGCGTCCGGTCAGCAAACGCTCGGGCGTGCAACCGTACAAATCGGCCAGCGCAGTGCGCAGCCGTTCCGGTTGCGGCTGCGGATAGCGGCGCATATCGCCCGTGGCGTCGCCCGCGTTGGCCCGCGCCGCTTCATTGGCGTTGAGCCAAATCGAGCCCGTCGACGCCTCGTTGCGTGCGGAGCGATAGCCCGCGAAACCGCGCAAATCGTCGCGCAGCAGCGCCAGCACGTCGTCGCCGGCATTCACGCCGTAGCCTCCGCCAATCGCATCGCGACGGCATTGCGGTGCGCATCCAGGCCTTCGGCTTCGGCCAGCACGATGGCGCACGGTCCGATCGCGACGATGCCGCGCGGCTGCGCGGCCTGCACGCTGATCGCGGTCTGGAAACTGGCCACGCTCAGCCCGCTGACGGCGCGCGCCGCCCCGCCGGTCGGCAGCACGTGATTGGTGCCGCTGCAGTAGTCGCCGAGCGCTTCCGGCGTCCAATCGCCCAGGAAGACCGAACCGGCGGCCTCCACGCGATCGAGCCAGGCACGCGGATCGCGCAGGGCAAGAATCAAATGTTCCGGCGCGTAACGGTTGCTGATGTCGAACGCGCTATCGATCGTCTGCACCCGGACCAACTGCGAGGATGCCAGCGCCCGCTGCGCGATCTCGTTGCGCGGCAACTGCGGCAACTGCGCCCGCAGTTGCGCCTCGACGGCATCGATCAGCGCAGCGTCGTCCGACAGCAGCAGGACCTGCGAATCCGGCCCATGCTCTGCCTGCGACAACAAATCCGCGGCGACGAAGGCAGGATTGGCGCCGGCATCGGCGATCACCAGCACTTCCGACGGCCCCGCAGGCATGTCGATCGCGGCGCCGTCGGCGCGCATCGATACCTGACGCTTGGCTTCGGTGACGAAGGCGTTGCCGGGGCCGAACAGTTTGTCGCAGCGGGAGACGCTGTCGGTACCGAACGCCATCGCCGCTATCGCCTGCGCGCCGCCCAACTTGTAGACGCGCGAAACGCCGCACAATCTGGCGGCGACCAATACCGCAGGATCCGCGGTGCCGTCGCGCCGCGGCGGCGTGCACATCACCGCCTCGCGGCAACCGGCGAGACGCGCAGGCACGCCGAGCATCAAGGCCGTCGACGGCAACGGCGCGCTGCCGGCCGGCACGTACAGGCCGACGCGGCCGATGGCGCGCACCACGCGTTCGCAGACCACGCCGGGCGCGGTTTCCACGGTATAGGCTTGCTGCATGCCGTCTTGGTGAAAAGCTTCGATGCGTTGCGCCGCGGCGATCATCGCTACGCGCAGCTCCAACGGAACGATCGCTTCCGCCTCCGCGAACTCGGCCTCGCCCACGGCGAAATCGTCCGGCGCCACGCCATCGAACTGCAGGGTCAGCGAGCGCAGCGCGGCATCGCCCCGCTCGCGCACCTGCTTGAGAATTTCCGCGACGCTCGCCTGGACTTGCGCCGAAGCCGCCTGCGCCGGGCGCTGCAACAGGCGTTCGCGCTGCGCATCGTCCAATGCGCTCCAGTCGATGCGGCGGGCCAGCGGGTTCATGCCAGCATCCTCTCGACCGGCAACACCATCAGGCCGCGTGCACCGGCATGCTTCAGGTCTTCCAGGCGTTGCCAGGTCATCGCGCCGTGACACAGCGCCTGCAACGCGAGCGTGTCGCCGCCGTCCACCTGCAGCATGGTCGGCGGCTCCGCGTCGGGCAGCAGTTTCAACAGCGCGGGCACGGTCTGGCGCTGGGCCTGGAACAGCAGCAGCTTGCTGTCCTTCAATCGCAATACGCCGTCGAGCCGGCGCAGCAGCAATGCGGCGAGTTCTTCGCGCGCATCGACGAATGGCGTCGCAGGGCCGGCCAGCACCGCCTCGCTCTGCAGCAAGGTCAGTACGGGTTTGAGCTGGTTGGCGGCGAGCGTGACACCGCTGGAAACCAAGTCGCAGATCGCATCGGCCTGCCCCAGCCGCGGCGCGATCTCGACCGAACCGGACAACGCCACCACCTCGGCCGCGATACCCTGCTCGCGCAGCCAGGCACCGAGCAGAGCCGGATAGCTGGTGGCGATGCGCTTGTCGCGCAATTGCGCGGGCCCGTCCCATTGCCAGCCGTCGGGGACGGCGATGTCGAGCCGGCAGCCGCCGAAACCGAGCGCTCGCCACTCGCGGTATTTGTCGGCCCCGCCGTTGCTACGTTGCAGCAGATGTTCGGCCAGCACATTGCGGCCGACGATACCGAGGTCGCAAACGCCGTCGGCGATCAATCCCGGAATATCGTCGTCGCGCACCAGCAGCAGGTCGACCGGCAGCGATTCGCCATAACAGAACAGGCGGTCTCGGCTCTCGCGCCAGCTCAGCCCGCACGACGCCAGCAACGCTCGCGCCGGCTCGCTAAGGCGGCCTGATTTCTGGATGGCGACGCGCAAACGGTCGCGCGCCGCCGGCAGGGCGGAAGGGCTCATGACGGGCACGCTCAATGGGAGGGAATAAGACGCGGGTGCTGGCGCTTGGCCGCAGTCGCATAGCCGCCGGCACCGCGCTCGAGCGTGCGCGCGACGCGGCCGATGGTGGTGACGCTGACCAGGGTGCGGTCGTGGATCTCGCGATACGGCACGCCTTGCAGCAGCAGCGGCACCACCCGCCAACGGTCGGCCATGGCTTCCAGCTCGGCCGGCGTGCACAGGTCTTCGAGGAAGGCGCGCACGTCGTCGGGCCGGTCCAGCGCGGCAAGCGCCTTCGCCAAGGCCTTCAGGGAGGCATCGGCGTCGCGTTCCGGCAGGGGCTCGAGGCGTTGTTTCATCGTATTAATGTATTAGCGTGTTAATACATTAATCCAATGGAACGTTCCGGTCAAGCGACGCCCGGCCTTGCCCGGACCCGCTTCGGGCACGCGCCCCGGACCGCAGCGATGACTTCCGCCCTATTCTGTTCCACGCCGCCGGCACTTAGATTGCCGCGATAGCGCCGGCGCCGCCGGCGATTCTGGTGGACGCCATGGATCCGACGGTCGCGTTCTTCCTGTACTTGTCGCTTGCTATCGCTATAACGGGCCTGGCGATCCGTGCCTTACGCACGCCGAAATCGGCCCGCAGGCTCGCACGCGTCTTCCTGTGGCTATGCGCCGTACTGGCCTTTGCGGGCCTATTGGGCGTGGCGGCCGTGTCGTTGCCGGGTTCCGTCATCGCTGGTCCGGCTCGCGCGATGCTGCGCGGCTTGAGCTATGCAGGTTGGCTGGTCGTCGGCACAGCGGTGGCGGCGGCAGGGTTGGCCTTGTTCGGAAAGCGCGCCGCGACGCGCGGGTTCGCCGCATCGCAGTCCGTGCTCGCCGGCCTGGCCATCTACGTCGCCCTCGCGTTCTTCGGCTTCGAGATCGGCAAAGCGGCGCACGATGGCGAGATGCGCGAGTTCTTCACGAACTCCGGTTACCCGATCTGGTTCATGTACGCCGTAATGCTGGCCGAGATCGCCGGATCGTTGGCCCTGCCGGTACCGCGCACGCGCTTCATCGCCGCATGCGGGCTGGGTTTGATGATGGTCGGCGCGATCGGCACGCACGCGCGCAACGGCGATCCGTTTTCCGATTCGCTGGATGCTTTGCGCATGTTGATTCTGGTCGTCTGCATCGCGGCGCTGGAGCTCAAGCGCCGGTCGATGCGAGCGGTGTGATTCTGCGGGAGCGGCTTCAGCCGCGAGCTTTTGACCTGGCTCGAAAAGCTCGCGGCTGAAGCCGCTCCCACAAGGAGCAAGAGCAGCCGAGCAAGCTCGGCGCTACAAAAAAGCCTATCGCCCGGCGGCGCGGCTGGCAGCCAGCAGACTGCCATCTGCGACCAGCCGCACCGCGGCCGCCACTTCGCCATCCATCGCACGGTCGCGTTCCAGGAACGGAATCGACGCACGCAGCGCCGCATGCGCCCGCGCGACCGCGTTTCCGGGATGGAAGGTCTCGGCAGCCGACAACTCGGCGCGCAGCGATTCGACTTCTGCGATGAAGCCGCTGCGATCGCCCGAAGCAGGACCGCCCTGCACTTTCGCGGCGAAACCTTCCGCATCCGCACGATCGGCCAATCCACGCGCCGCATTGATCATGTCGCGGCGCAGATCCAGCGCCTGCGCGGCCGTGTACAGCTCCAGCGCAAGCACCTTACCCAGGTCGTCCGTCATGGCCAGCGCATGGCGCGCTTCGTTGGCGCCCATCGATACATGGTCCTCGGCGTTGGCCGAGGTCGGGATCGAGTACACGGATGCCGGCATCGCCCGGCTGGTGAGATCGTTGACGATCGCCGCGGCGGTGTATTGCACGATCATGAAGCCCGACTCGGTGCCGTCCTCGTTGCCGATCAGGAACGGCGGCAGGCCGTCGTTGGTGGCCGGGTCGACGAGCTTATTGAGGCGGCGCTCGGAAATCGAGGCCAGCACCGGAATCGCGGCCTTGACGTAGCTCATCGCCAACGCCAGCGGCATGCCGTGGAAATGGCCCGCGGAGATCACCTGCTGTTCGACGTGCTCCGCGCGCGCATCCGGGAATACCAGCGGATTGTCGGTAACGGCATTGAGTTCGATGTCGAACACGCGCTTGGCCTGCGCCACCGCATCGCGCACCGCACCGTGCACCTGCGGGATGCAGCGCAGCGAATAACTGTCCTGCGGCTGATGCTTCTTGCCGCCGCGGAAAGGCTTGAAACGCGTGTAAAACTTCTCGCGGCCGTGACGCTGCGACAACGGCACCCAGTCCCAGCCGATGTCGAAACCCAGCTGCTGCGATTCGCTCGTATCCCAACTCTGCGGCAGCCATTGCTTGAAGCGCGGCACCAGGTGGTAAGGGATATCGGCCAGCGTGGATCCGGTGAGCAGCGCGCGCAGGTTCGCGGCCGTCTCCACCTGACCCGGATGCGGACGCAGCGCATGGACCTCTTCCGCGAACGCGCCGAGCCGCCCGGCGAAGGCATCGATGGTCATGGCTGCGGCCAGATCGGCGGTATCGAGCAGGTCGTCCAATTTCTGCAGCGCCAGCACGCCGGTGGCGAGCATCTGCGCGGTGCCGTTGTTCAGCGCCAGGCCTTCCTTGTAAGACAGCGAGACCGGCTGCAGGCCGGCGCGCTGCAAAGCCTGCGCGCCCGGCATGCGTTCGCCGCCGAAGAACGCTTCGCCGCCGCCCAGCAGTACGATCGCCAGATGCGACAACGGCGCCAGATCGCCGCTTGCGCCGACCGAACCCAGTTGCGGCACTACCGGCACGACGCCCGCGTTGAGCATCGCGGCCAACGCCTGCAGAGTCTGCACGCGGATGCCGGAATGCCCGCGCAACAACGTGTTGATGCGGATGCACAGCATCGCGCGCACCACGTCGGCCGCGAACGGCTCGCCGACGCAGACCGCATGGGTGACGATCAGGTTGCGCTGCAGTTCTTCGTGCAAGGAACGTCCCGATGGCTTGGCGCCCGGCAATTCGTCGCGCAGGGGATGCGCGCCGAGCAGTTTGTCGGCATTGCTGCCGAACCCTGTCGAGACGCCGTAGATGGGTTCCTCGCGGCGTACTTGCTCGGCTAGGAATTCGGCCGCGCGCGCGACCGCACGGAGCGCGCCGTCGTCGAGCCGCACCTGCGCGCCCTGCCCGACCGCGACCAATTGCTCGCGGGTCAGCGAGCAGCCATCCAGCAGAATCGCAGCGCTCATCGCTGGCCCTCCGCCGGCAAGGCACGCCATTGTTCGCGTTCGATCAGCAACGTACGCGCCAGATCCGCGTCGGCCACTTCGAACTGTTCGCCGCGACGCAGGTCCTTCACCGCCACCATGCCCTTGGCCGCTTCGTCGCCGCCGCGAATGACTACGAAGCGGATACCGGCGCGGTCGGCGTACTGCAGTTGCTTGGCCAACTTGCGCGGCTCGAGCTGCGTTTCGACGTTCAAGCCGGCTGCGCGCAACTGCTGCGATAGCGACAGCGCGTGATCCAGGCCTTCGTCGTCGAGCAAGGTGACCAGCGCGTCGACCGAGCTTTCCGCGCTGGCGATCAATCCGGCCTCGCGCAACTGCCAGAACAGCCGGGTCAGGCCGATCGAAATGCCGACGCCCGGCAGCTTGGACTTGGTGTAATGGCTGGCCAGATTGTCGTATCGCCCGCCAGAGCAGATCGAACCGATCTGCGGATGCGCATCGAGCGTGGTCTCGTAGACCAAGCCGGTGTAGTAATCCAAGCCGCGCGCGATCGACAGGTTGATCGCGTAACGCGATTCCGGCACGCCCATCGCTTTGAGTCGCTGCAGCACTTCGCGCAACTCGTCGCGGCCTTCGTCGAACAGCGTCGTGCCGGCACCGAGCGCGGCAAGCCTGGCCAACGCGTCTTCGTGGCTGCGCGAGCGCACCTGCGAGAACGCCATCAGCTTGTCGATCGCACCCGCAGCAAGGCCGAAGCCTTCGCCGGCCAGGGTGGCGCGCACCGCGTCCTCGCCGCGTTTGTCGAGCTTGTCGATTTCGCGCAGCACCGCGACCTGGCGCTCGTCTTCGATGCCCAACCCTTCGAAATAGCCGCGCAACAGCTTGCGGTGGTTGAGCTGGATGGTGAAATCGCCGATCGCCAGCGCATCGAACACCGACTGGATCACGGCCGGGATCTCGGCATCGTGGCGGATCGACAGCGAATCCTTACCGATCACGTCGATGTCGCACTGGTAGAACTCGCGGAAACGCCCGCGCTGGGCGCGCTCGCCCCGGTAGACGCGCTGCATCTGGTAGCGCCGGAACGGGAAAGCCAGATCGTGTTCGTGCTCGGCGACGTAACGCGCCAGCGGCACGGTCAGATCGAAGCGCAGCGCCAGTTCGGGCATGCCCTCGCCGGCGGATTTCTCCAGCGCGCCGGTGGATTGGACGAAATACACCTGCCGCTCGGTCTCGCCGCCGGACTTGGTCAACAGCACCTCCGACAGCTCCATCACCGGCGTCTCCACCGGCAGGAAGCCGAAGCGCTCGAAAGTCAGCCGGATCGTATCGAGCATGCGCTGGAACGCGATCTGGTCGCGGGGCAACAGCTCCATGACGCCGGGCGGGGTGCGGGGCTTGATCAAGCGGAACTCCGGAACGCTTGCGAAGAATCCGCACAGTGTAGCGGGCACGCGCTTTTCCCTCTCCCAAGGGGCGCTCTTCCCTCTCCCTTTATGGGAAAGAGACAGGCCCGAAGGGCCAGGGAGAGGGGTCGGCTTTTGGCGAAAAGTTTGCAAGACCACCAGGCGAATGAGCTTTTGCTGGTCGGGTTCGCGAACAGCCGAACCCGCTCCCTGGCGCTGCGCGCCTGTCCCTCTCCCGTGAACGGGAGCGGGAAAACCTAAGAACGGACGCGCCGCTATTGCCCCGACACCGCCCCAATCACTACAATGCGCGGCTCACCTGTCGGGGTGTAGCTCAGTCTGGTAGAGCGCTACGTTCGGGACGTAGAGGTCGCAGGTTCGAATCCTGTCTCCCCGACCAATTGAATCAATGACTTACAAACCGCAGATGCCGGTTTTTTGCGGCTTGGCGGCCATCAGGGTCGATCGTCTCCTCCTGGCTAGGTCCGATACGGATCTCGTCGTTCAGACTGCAGCCGATTCAGCGCGAGCGCACCGCTACGCATCCGAAATGGCTGGACAAACGGCCGGCGTGCGCATCAGGCGCATGTCGGGGTTTTCGGCGCTGTCCGAAAGCGGGAATGCGCCACTCCTCAAGCCGCGCAACGCTGCGTTGCGTCGTACCCGAAGCGTCGACCGACGCCGCCCGGCTAAACTGTCGGCCGCACGATCGGGGCCGCAATGAGTAACGTCGACAAGATGGATTCCACCGCGGCATCGCGTTCGTGGAACGGCCGGGCGCTGGTGCTGTTCGGCATCGCGCTGGCGGCCTTCAATCTGCGTACCGCGGTCACCTCGTTGACGCCGCTGCTCGACGATTTGGGCCGGTTGTTCGGTTTCGGATCGACCATGACCGGCGTGTTCGGCATGCTGCCCAGCGCCGCGTTCGCGGCCTTCGGCGTGATCACACCGGCCATCGCCCACCGGATCGGGTTGGAGCGCGCGGCCTTGCTGTCGATGCTGCTCGCGGCGACGGGTCTGGTGGTGCGCTCTGCCGCCGGCGATACCGCTGTCCTGCTGATCGGCTCGGTGATCGCGCTGGCCGGCATGGGCATGGGCAATGTGGTGCTGCCGCCGCTGGTCAAACGCTATTTCCCCGAACGCGTAGGCGCGGTGAGCACGCTATACATCACGGTGCTGCAGTTCGGGACGATCCTGCCCGCCCTGGTCGCGGTGCCTCTGGCGGCCGAAGCGGGCTGGCGCGTATCGCTGGGCGCTTGGGCGCTGGTCGCCGTCGCTGCGGTACTGCCGTGGATCGGCGTATTGCTGATCGAACGCCGCAAGGATTCGCCCTTGGCGCGCAGCCACGATCGCGCGGTCACGGCCGACGACGAAGCGCCGGAACTAGCCGCGCCGCCGGCGCGCGGCAAAGCGTGGCGTTCTTCGATCGCATGGGGCATGGCGCTGATGTTCGGCATGACCTCGCTGATCACGTACTCGATGTTCACCTGGCTGCCGAAGCTGCTGATCGAAGCCGGCGCCACGCCGGCGTTCGGCGGCGCGATGGTCGCACTGTTCTCGACGCTGGGCCTGATCAGCGCGCTGCTGATGCCGGCCATCGCGGTGCGGATGAAAAATCCTTTTCCGATCGTACTGGCGTGCGCGCTGTGCCATCTGTCCGCCTTCGCCGGCCTGCTGTTCGCGCCGATGGCGCTGCCGGTGCTGTGGGTGGCGTTGTTGGGCCTGGGCCCGAGCACCTTCCCGTTGTCGCTGACGCTGATCAACCTGCGCACGCGCACGCCCGCGGGTTCGGCGGCGATGTCCGGCTTCATGCAGGGTTTGGGCTACGCGGTCAGCTGCATCGGTCCGTTGTCGTTCGGCGTATTGCATGAGGTTACGCACGGGTGGCTATGGCCATTCGCGATGCTAGTCACGGCGGTGGCCGTGCTGATCGTCGGCGGCTGGCTGGCGTGCAGGCCGCGGATGCTGGAAGACACGTGGTAGCTGTTTTTTGTGGGAGCGGCTTCAGCCGCAAGCTTTTCGCAAGGCGGAAGAAGAAGAGCTCGCGGCTGAAGCCGCTCCCACAAGAGCCGACCTCTACCGCACTGGCAAACTGATGAAACTGCCGGTCTGCTGCCCGTACCAGATCTTCTGCGTCGCCTTGCGGTAATCCTCCGGCTTGGCGAAGAAGATATTCGGCACGAAAGTCTGCGGATTGCGGTCGTACAGCGGGAACAGCGACGACTGCACCTGCACCATCACCCGATGCCCGGGCAGGAAAGTGTGGTTCGCCGTCGGCAAGCCGAATACGTACGGTAGCGCCTCGTTCGGCGCGATCGCCTTCGGATGCTCGAAACTCTCGCGGTAACGTCCGCGGAAAATCGCCAGCGACACGGCCAGTTCGTAACCGCCCATCGCCGGCGCGGATGCCATCGTGTCGGGATAGACGTCGATCAGCTTGACCACCCAGTCGCTGTCGCTACCGCTGGTGGACGCGAGCAGATTGACTTGCGGAGCGCCGGCGATGCTCAACGGCGCCGTCAAAGGCTCGCTGATATAGGTCATGACATCCGGCCGATCGTCGGCGAAACGCTGGTCTTGCACCAACCACGTCGTCCATGTTTCGCGGTCGCCCATCCGCGACGGGCGCGGCACGAACGGTACCGGTTTAGCGGGATCGGAAACGTATTCGTCGTATTGCGACTGACCGGCGGCCGGCGGCTCGAATGAGAGCTTGCCGCCGGCTTGCAGATACAGCGACTTCGGCTTGGCCGTGCAGCCCTCATTGCAGCTCAGCGGCCACGCGCTCAGGCGATCCCAATGGTTTTCGCCCGTGTTGTAGATGAAAACCGGCGGCGTATCGGCCTTGGGTGCGCCTTCCACCAGATATTGATCGAAGAACGGCTTCAGTACATCGCGGCGGAACTGCAGCGCCGTGTCGCCTTCGAATTTGAGCGCGCCGAGCGATGCGGCGCCGACATTCACCTGGCTATGCCGCCACGGGCCCATGACCAGATAATTGAGGTCGTTGTTGGCGTCCTTGGACTCCATCGCCGGATAACTGTGGATCGCGCCCCACATATCCTCTTGATCCCAGAGGCCTTGCAGCCACATCGTCGGCACCTTGAGCGGCGTGCGCGCCATCACCTTGTCCAGCGCCTGTTCCTGCCAGTAGGCGTCGTAACTGGGATGCTCGGTGAGCTTGCGCCAGTACGGCAATTGTTCGATGCCGTTGGCTTTCGCGTAGTCGCCCGCGGAACCGGCGCGCAAGAATGTGGTGTAGTCGTCGTAGCCCACTTCCGCGACGGGCTTGCCTTTGCCCTTCTCTGTGGTCTGGCCGGTGAAATAGTCGAAGTTGACCTGGCGGAACGCGCCGTAGTTGAACCAGTCGTCGCCCATCCAGCCGTCGACCATCGGGCTTTCCGGCGCGGCGACCTTCAACGCGGGATGCGGATCGACCAGCGCCATCACCACCGTGAAGCCTTCGTAGGACGAGCCGATCATGCCGACCCGGCCGTTGGATTCCTTCACGTGCTTCGTCAGCCACTCGATCGTGTCCCACGCGTCGGTGACGTGATCGACTTTGGTGCCGTTGAGCGGGCCGCGCAGCGGGCGCGTCATCACGTAGTCGCCTTCGGAACCGTATTTGCCGCGCACGTCCTGGAATACGCGGATATAGCCGCCCTGCACGAACACCTCGTCACCTTCGGGCAGGATGTCGATCATGCGCGGCGAATCCATGCGGCTGGCGCGGCCGCTGGCGTCGTAAGGCGTGCGCGTCAGCAGGATCGGCGCGTTCTTCGCACCTTTGGGCACCACGATGACGGTGTGCAGTTTCACGCCGTCGCGCATCGGCACCATCACCTCGCGCTTTTCGTAATCGTAGGTCGATTTGGGAGCGACGTATTTTTTGCCGGTGATGTCCGGCGCCATCGGGGAGGTCTGGCTCCAGACCGGTGGTGCGATCAGCAGGCCGAGCAGCAGCGGCCCCACGAAACGGTTGACGAGCATGCGCTAACGACTCCCCGGTGGCCAATCTGCGACTTTATTACTCGGTGCGGCGAGGGGGAATGTGACTTATGGCAGGGATGGGACATTAAGCGCTCAGGAGTGAAAAGAGATTTCGCTCAATGGTCAAATCTTTGACGGAAGTTGCTTTTTTTAGCCGTCAATCCCGCGAAGGCGGGAATCCAGCGACTTGCTGTAACCCTCTCCCGCTTGCGGGGCGAAGCTGCATACGCTTGCGCGGCACTGCCGCGCGTGCAGCTGAGCGCCCGCACGTAAGTGCGGGCCGGGGCGCGGAGCGGGGTTGGGTGAGGGCGCACGATATGGCAGATAGCCTCGTCGCGATCTGGAGGGGCCTTAACGTCACTGGATTCCCGCCTTCGCGGGAATGACGGCTTAAAGCAAAGGCGTTATGAACGCCTAAAACACAGCCACCGCAGCCACTACGTTTATCAGCTTACTGCCGCCAACCGCTCGCGCAGCGTATCCAATCGCAAATCCGCGGCAGCTCCCGGCGAAACGCGATCGGCCAAACTGCGGGCGGGATCGCCCTGCTGCCAGCGCTGCGGATCCGCAGCCTGGCGATACGCATCGCGGAACGGCATTCCTTGCCTGGCGAGATCGACCGCCAGATCCGTTGCGTACATCGACGGCTCGAGCGCCGCCTGCATGCGTTCGGCGCGCCATTCCAGATTGCGCAGCAGATCCGGCAGCAACGCCAACGCGCCCAGGCCCTTGCCGAAGCCGTGGAACAGCGCACCCTTGCTGAGCTGCAGATCGCGGTGATAGCCCGAAGGCAGCGACAGCAGTTGCTCGATCTCGCAGCGCGCGGCCGCAACGCTGGCGTAGCTGGCCCGCATCAGTTCGATTACATCCGGGTTGCGCTTGTTGGGCATGATCGAACTGCCGGTGGTGTATTGCGCGGGCAGCGCGACGAAACCGAATTCGGCGCTGGTGAAAAGGCTCAGATCCCAGGCGAGCCGTCGCAAATCGAGCATCGCACTGCCCAACGCTTCCAACGCCGCGATTTCGAACTTGCCGCGGGAGAGCTGCGCGTAGAGCGGCGAAACCTGCAGGCGGCCGAAGCCGAGCGCCGAAGTCGTGCGGTCGCGATCCAGCGGCAGATTGACGCCATAACCGGCCGCGGTGCCGAGCGGATTGGCATCGACCCAGCCGCAGGTGTCGGCGATCCGCGCGGCATCGTCGATGAAGGCTTCGGCCCACCCCGCCCACCACATCCCGAGCGAAGACACCACGGCGCGTTGCAGGTGCGTATAGCCCGGGAGCGGCACGTCGCGCTCGGCTTCTGCGCGCGACAACGCGATGCCTGCCGTGTCGATGCACAGCGCTTGCGCCCGCGCCAGTTTTTCCTTGAGCCACAGGCGCGTCGCTACCAGGATCTGATCGTTGCGGCTGCGGCCGGTGTGGATGCGTCGTCCGGCATCGCCGAGCCGTTCCGTCAGGCGCGCCTCGATGGCGGAATGGCCGTCCTCGTACTGCGCGTCGAGCACGAAAGCGCCGCTGCGGAAGTCTCCGGCCAACGCGTCGAGCTCGCGCAGCAGGCCTGACAGTTCGTCCGTCGACAAGATGCCGATCCGCTGCAGGCCTTCGGCATGCGCCTTGCTGGCGGCGATGTCGTGCAGGAAGAATTCGCGATCCAGCAACACATCGTCGCCGGCGAGGAAAGCCTGGATTTCCGCATCGACGGTGACACCGGGTTTTTGCCATAGCAGATCGGACATGTGCGGGTTCCTATTTCGCTTTCGCTCTTGTTCGCCCTTTGTAGGAGCGGCTTCAGCCGCGAGCTCTTTTTAGGCAGGGGATCAAGAGCTCGCGGCTGAAGCCGCTCCTACAAGGGTTCCTACAGGGGTATGCCCGCGGTTTCGGGGAAGCCGAAGGCCAAATTGAGATTCTGCATCGCCTGCGTCGCGGCGCCTTTGAGCAGGTTGTCGAGCGTGGCCACCACCACCAGACGCCTGCCGTCTTCTGACAAAGTGAAGCCGCCGACCTCGACGCCATGCTTGCCGGCGATATGGCTGACCCATGGCGCCGTGTCGACGATACGCAGCAGCGGTTCTCCGGCATAGCGCTCGATGTAACGCTGCTTCGCTTCGTCCAACGCGATCGGCGATTCGAGGTGCAGATTGGCGGTGATGGTCAGGCCGCGGAAATGCGACGCGACATGCGGCATGAATTCGATCCGGACGCCGAGCTGGCGCGTGACTTCGCGCTCGTGGACATGGCCGATCAGGGTGTACGGCATCAGATTGTCGCGCAGTTTCTCGACATCGTTCTTGTCCGACGGCGAGGTGCCGGCACCGGAATAACCGGACACGCCGAAGCACTGCACCGGGGCGAGGAGCGTATCGAGCATGGGCGCGATCGCGAACTGCATGGCGCTGGCGTAGCAGCCGGGGTTGCTGATGCGTTTCTGGCCGTTGTAGCGGCGGCGGGTCAGTTCCGGCAGGCCGTAGTACCAACCGTCGTCGAACCGGTAATCGGCGGACAGGTCGACGATCACCGGATCCCGCCCGCCCGCGGCGATGGCGGCGACGAAATCGCCGGCCTTGCCGTTGGGCAATGCGAGTACGCAGGCATCCGCGCCCTGCTCCGCCAGTTGTTCCGGTGCGAGGTTCGTGTAGCGCAGATCGCCGCGGTATTCGGTCACGTGCGCCGAAACAAGCTGTCCGTCGAGTTCGCGCGAGGACACATACGCGAGTTCGAAACGCGGATGCCCGGCCACCAGACGGATCAATTCCGCACCGGTATGCCCGCGCGCGCCGACGATGCCGATCGACTTAGCCATGCTGGTCCAACTTGTGCTGCAGGTTGCGCTTCACCGCCGGCCACTCCGATTCGATGATCGAGAACACTACCGTATCGCGCACGCTGCCGTCGGCATGGCGGCGGTGGCTGCGCAGCACGCCGTCCTGCTTGGCGCCTAGGCGCGCGATCGCGGTACGCGAGGCATGGTTGAACCAGCTGGTTTCGAATGCCACCGCGATGCAGCCGAGGGTTTCGAAAGCGTGGCCCAACAACAGGAGCTTGGCTTCGGTGTTCAGGCCGGTGCGCTGCGCCCTGGGCGCATACCAGGTGTAGCCGATGCTGAGCCGCGGTACGGCGGCATCGATATCGTAGTAGCGCGTGCTGCCGACGACGCCGCCTGCTGCGTCGCGTACTGCGAAGGCAACGGCTTCGCCGCGCGTCCTCATTTCCAGCGCGGCGGAAATATAGGCGTCGACGCCGGCGGGTTCCGGGACGTTGGTGTACCACGTCTTCGCAAGCGCGCCGTCCCCAAGCGCCTCGCGCAAGCCGTCGGCATGCGCGATCGCCAGCGGTTCGAGCGCGACGTGACGGCCCGCCAGCCGCGGCGGCTCTTGCCAGGTTTTCGGCAACTCCGTGCGCGCCATCCTCAGTCCTTCAACGTCGGCGGCCGCGTCCGGCAATGCTCTACGCAGGCCGCGATCTGTTCGAATCCGTCCAGCCCGTACCAGAACACCTTCCACTTCTCCTGTTTGAAGCAGCCATCGGACTCGGCGTAATAGAAATGATTGACGGCGTTATGGTGGCGCGAACGCCAGAACAGTTGCGGCGTCTCCTCGCGCATCACCTGCCAGACCGCGCGGCCCAGGCCCTCGCCCTGCGCATCGTCCAACACGGCGAACTTGTCGAGATAAGGCAAGCCGTCTTCCTCGGTCAGGATCACCGCCGTGCGGTAATGCTCGCTGACGTAGGCGCGATGCAGCGGCGTACGTTCGAAATAATCGGCCACCAGTTCGCGGCCGAACGCGGACTCGATCAGTTTGCGCAGGCGCGGCAGGTCCAACTCGTCCCAACGCTCCGCGCGAATCACTTTTTCGCCGCGGCGCACCAGCGTGCCGGAACCCTTATGGGTGAACAGTTCCTTGGCCAGCTCGTCGGGTTTGGTGATCGATACGGACGAGGAAGGGGGCAAGGCCATCAGCAGGTCGTGGATCTGTTCGATCTTGACACGCATGCCCGAATGCAGCCAGGGCTGCGCCAGCAGCTCTTCGTATTCGGAACTGAGGTTGATCGAGTCGATCACTTTGCCCTCGCCGTCCAGCAGTCCGCCGGTACCGGTGAGGAACACGATTTTGTACGGCTGCAGCGTCTTGATCAGCTCGTTGGCGGCCCAGTCGGCGTTGACGTTGACGATCTGGCCGTCGATGGTTTCGCCCAACGAAGCGATCACGGGGATCGAGCCGACCTTGATCGCCGCGTGGATGCCGTCCGTGTCGACACGCGTCACCTTGCCGACCAGATCGTACTTGTCGCGATCGAGATAGGCCGCTTCGAACACGCCCGACTGGATCGACGTCGCGCGCACGCCCTCGGCCTGCAGCGCTTCGACCAGCTTCAGGTTCTCCTGGCGCAGCACGCGGCGGACCACGGCCAGCACGGGCGCATCGGTGTAGCGCAGATTGTCGATGCTCTTCTTCTCGATGCCGGCGGCCTGCATCTCGGCGTCGAGCTGCGGACCGGCGCCGTGCACCACGATCGGGGTCAGCCCGACCTGCTGCAGGAAGGCGAGCGAGGACACCAGCGCATCGAGCTCGTCGCGCAGCACCGCACCGCCGACCTTGACCACGGCGAAACGCGCGGCATCGAGCTGCGAGAAGCGTTTGAGATATTGCTGGATCTCCTTGGCGCTGGCCATGTTGGACAGCAGCCGGACGATCGTGGTGCGCAGATCGGTCATGGTCAGCAGGAACTCATCGCCGCGGGATCGGAAGTGCCCTCCGATCGCCCGTGAAGGCGGTCGAAGCGGCGTTGCGCAAATCGGAAACGAGCAGGTTCACGATCGTGTCTCCATCAGACGTCGGTAGGTGGTAGCGGCTAGTTCGAGCTGTTGCAGCGAAACCCATTCGTCGGCGGTGTGGGCCTGCGCGATGTCGCCCGGACCGTAGACCAGCGCGGTGAGGCCGGCCGCGGAGAACAGCGAGGCTTCGGTCCAGAAATCGACTGCGTTGCCGATCGGCAGCTCCAGCGCATCGGCAAGATCGCGTGCGGCCAGGCGGCGTTCTTCGGCGACGGCTACGTCGCCGCCGGGCAAGGACGGCCCCCAGAACGTCGGCGCGTAACCGGTGCCTTCCGGCGCGAAAGAACGGAAGCGGTCGTGCAATGCGCCCATATCCTGCGACGGCAACGGACGGAAGCCGAAACGCAATTCGGCGCTGGGCGCGATGATATTGGCCTTGATGCCGCCTTCGATGCGGCCGATGTTGAAACGCAACCCCGTGAGACCGCCGAAACGCTGGTGCGACTCGGCCTCGACCAGCGCCAGCGCATCCGCGCCCCAGCGGATCGCCTGGTGCAGCGCACTGGCCTGCATCGCGTTCGCGCCCGAGGCGTGTCCGGCTTCGCCCTTGAAGGACATCTGCACCGAAGCGATGCCGCGGTGCGCGAGCACGGCTTCGCACTGGGTGGGCTCGGAAACGATGACTTCCTCGAAGCCGTGGTCGCTTTTGAGGAAGGCATCGATGCAGCGCGCATCGTTCGCCTCTTCGTCGGTGGAGAACAAGAAGGCGGTATCGCCTTCCGTCGACCGCGCCGCGGCGATCAGGCAGGCGGCCGCGCCTTTGATATCGCAGGCGCCCAGGCCGATCGCGCGATCCGTGACGACGCGCAGTTTCAACGGATCTGCCGTCCATGCCGGCGAATCCGGGACGGTATCCAGATGCACGTTGAACAACCGCGTGGGCGTGCCGCGCACGGCCAGCAGCGATACCGCACCGGCGCCGTGATCGCTCACTTCGACGCGGAAGTCCGGCAGTTGCGAGCGGATGTAATCGAAGATGCCGCCGGTGCCGATCGCGCGCGGCGGGTTGCGGGTGTCGAAAGACACCAGCGCTTCGAGATGATTGAGGACCTGTTGCAGCATGTTTTCCGCCTCTGCTTTTCGTGGGAGCGGCTTCAGCCGCGAGCTCTTGTTCGTATATGGCAAAGATCAAGAGCTCGCGGCTGAAGCCGCTCCCACAAAAGAAACTTCGTTATTTTCGGTTGACCTCGGCCCACAACGTGCTGCTCATCCCGAACAGCTTGATGAAACCCTCGGCCTCCTCCACGCCCCAATCCGCCGACTGCGCATAGGTCGCGCCCTTGGCGTTGAGGATATGCGGCGATTTCACCGCGACGGCATCGACGCGTCCGCCGCGCGTCTCCAGCACCACCTCGCCGTTGACGGTTTGCTGCGACGAAGCCAGGAACGCCTCCAGATCGGTCTTCAGCGGATCGTGGAAGAAGCCTTCGTACACAAGCTCCACCCACTTGCGAGCCACTTCGGGCTTGAAGCGGTTCTGCTGCTTGGTCAGCACCGTTTCCTCGAGCGCGCGATGCGCCGTGAGCAATGCGGCGAGACCCGGCGCTTCGTACACGATGCGGCCCTTCAGGCCGATGGTGGTGTCGCCGGTATACAAGCCTCGACCGACGCCATAAGCGGCGAACATCGTATTGAGCGCGGCCAATATCTGCGCGCCGGGCATGTCCTTGCCGTCGAGCGCGACGGCCTCGCCTTGCACGAAGCGCAGCGTCGCCCGCAACGGTTCCGCCGGCCACTGATCGCGCGGCGCGCACCAGCCGCGCGCGCCTTCGCCGGGCGCGTCCCAGCGGTCGATCTCGCCGCCGGACATGGTCAGCCCGAGCAGGTTCTCGTTGATCGTGTAGGCCTTCTGCTTGGCGCGCACGCCGAAGCCGCGCTGTTCCAAGTATTGCTGTTCGTAAGCGCGGGTCTGGGTGTGCTGCTTCTGGATTTCGCGGATCGGCGCGACGATCGTGTAGTCGCCGGAAGCCTTTACCGCAAGATCGAACCGCACCTGATCGTTGCCCATGCCGGTGCAGCCGTGAGCGACGGCCTTCGTGCCAAGATCGTTGGCGCGCGCCAACGCGGCGTCGACGATCAAGTAACGGTCCGAAACGAGCAGCGGATACTGCCCCTGATAACCCTCGCCCGCCCATACGAACGGTTTGACGAAGCCGTCCCAGATCGCAGGACCGCCATCGACGGTGACATGGCTGGCGACGCCGAGTTCGGCCGCGCGATCCTCGATGAACTTGCGCTCTTCCGCGTCGACGCCGCCGGTATCGGCGAACACGGTATGCACGTTCCAGCCCGCTTCCTGCAGATAAGGCACGCAGAAACTGGTGTCGAGGCCGCCGGAGAAGGCGAGGACGATGTCTTTCTGGCTCATGTTCTTTTCCATAGGATTATTGCGAGACGAGCGCGGCCATCACCGCCTTCTGCACGTGCAGGCGGTTTTCGGCTTCGTCGATGGCGATGCAGTTGGGCGAATCCATCACCGCGTCGGTGGCCTTGACGTTGCGGCGCAGCGGCAGGCAGTGCGAAAACACGCCGTTGTTGGTCAACGCCATCTTTCGCTCGTCGACGATGAAGTGCTTGAAGCCGTCGCGGATAGGTTTCTCCGGCGCCCAATTGCCGAAATACGGCAGCGCGCCCCAGCTCTTGGCGTAGACGACATCGGCGCCGGCGTAGGCGCTGTCGATGTCGTGGCTGATCCGCAGCGAGCCGCCGCTCTCGGCGACGTTCTGCTGCGCCCAGCCCATGTAGCGCTCGTCCAGCACGTATTCCGGCGTCGGGCACAGCAGGGTCACGTCCATGCCCAAACGCGTGGCGATGGTCAGCGCGGAATTGGCCACGGCGGTGTTGAGCGCCTTGGGATGGTAGGTCCAAGTCAGCACGTATTTCTTGCCGCGCAAGTCGCTCGTGCGGAAATACTCCTGCAGCGCCAGCGCATGCGCCAGCTCCTGGCAGGGATGGGTGATCGTCTCCATGTTGATCACCGGCACCGTGGCGTGCTCGGCGAAACCGCGCAACACTTTGTCCTGCCGGTCCTGCGACCAGTCGACGAATTTCGGGAACGCGCGCACGCCGATCAGGTCGACGTAGCGGCTGAGCACCTTGGCCACCTCGGCGATGTGCTCCTCGGTATCGCCGTCCATCACCGTGCCCAGGTCGAACTCGATCGGCCACGCATCTTTGCCGGGCGCCAGCACGACCGCGTGCCCGCCGAGCTGGAACGCGCCCAGTTCGAAACTCGTGCGCGTGCGCAACGAGGGGTTGAAGAACACCAAGGCGATGCTCTTGCCCTTGAGCTCATGGCCCAGTTTGTTGCGCTTGAACAGCGCGGCCTGCGTCAGCAGCGCGTCGAGCTCGGGGCGGCTCCAATCCTGGGTGTTCAAGAAGTGCTTCATTTCAAGGAAATCCTGCGGTTTTCTTTAGTAGGGCCGGGTGCTGCGGGACCCGGAAACGAAAAAACCCAGCGCTAAGGCTGGGTTTGTCCTGTGAAACTCGAATGACGACGAGCTCCGGCTACCCAGCGGGTTGGCAGGTTTCCGGTCGGCGCGCGCGCGAGGTCATGCCGGAGGCCATCCGGGCAGCGCTCGCGATCAGCGTGGAAAGGTTCGTCTTCATCGGCGCGCATGGTCGCATGCCCCACCGGGCGCCGCAAGCGCGGCCTGTCAGGGCGTACTGCCGCTTACGAGGTACGGCGTCACGGAAACGCGAACGCGCAGGCGGCTGCCGGGATCTCGCGGGAGGCGCGAGCGGTATTTGGAGCCTTTGTAGACGTAGTCGACGTCGTAGGCGATCGGGCGCTTGAACTCGCGCTCCACCGGCACCAGCCGGCAATCCTGTTCGGCGGGTTTCTCCGCTTTGCCGGGGGTCAGCGCGTCCTTCACCGTGCCGACGATGCGGGTCAGGCCCTTGGCTTCCCCTTCGCAGTGGTGCTCCATGCGCGTGGCGCGCAGGGTCTGGTACACCGGCTCCACGCGCAGCACCCGTGCGTAGTCGGTGCGCACGTTCTCGATCTGGATCACGGTGACGTCGCTCGCCTGCTCCTGGGCTTGGGCCAGCGCCATGCCCGGCGCAGCGACGGCCAGGATCAGGAACAAAGATGGGATCACGCGATGCGGCACGGCTCGGATGCGATGAAGGGGAGCGCCAGTCTAGGCCCGGATACTACCGCAGGACTGAATCGATGCTGTCGCGATGCGGGTCGGACCGCTAAAATCGAGACTTCGGCCGAAGGCGACCTCGATGAGCCTGCATCTCCACAACACCCTGACCCGCCGCCTGGAAGCCTTCGTGCCGCAGGACCCGGCCTGCCCGACCATGTACGTCTGCGGGCCCACGGTCTACAACTACGTGCACATCGGAAATGCGCGCGGCCCGGTGGTGTTCGGGGTGCTGGCGGATCTGCTGCGCCGGCGTTTCGGCGGCTTGCGCTACGCGCGCAACATCACCGACGTCGACGACAAGATCAATACGGCCGCGCAGGAACAGGGCGTGCCGATTGGCGTCATCACCGATCGTTTCGCGGCGGCCTATCGCGAGGACATGGCCGCGCTCGGCGTACGGCCGCCGGATCTCGAGCCGGAAGCGACCGCGCACATCGCCGAAATCATCGCGATGATCGAAAGCTTGATCGCCAACGGCAACGCTTATGCGGCCGAAGGCCACGTACTGTTTTCGGTCGCCAGCTACGCCGATTACGGCAAGCTCTCGCGGCGCGATCCGGAAGAAATGCTGGCCGGCGCGCGCGTGGACGTGGCGCCCTACAAGCGCGATCCGAGCGATTTCGTACTGTGGAAACCCTCTACTATCGATCTTCCGGGCTGGGATTCGCCATGGGGCCGAGGGCGGCCCGGCTGGCATATCGAATGCTCTGCGATGGCTGCCGCGCATCTGGGCGACACCATCGATATTCACGCCGGCGGCATCGACCTGCAGTTCCCGCACCACGAGAACGAAATCGCGCAGAGCGAATGCGCGCATGGCGGGCGCATCTTCGCCCGCTTCTGGCTGCACAACGGCATGCTCAACCTTGCCGGCGCGAAGATGTCGAAGTCGCTGGGCAATATCGAGAAGGTGCACGACCTGGTGCGCAAGCATCCGCCCGAAGCGTTGCGGCTCGCCCTGCTCTCGGCGCACTACCGGCAGCCGTTGGATTGGTCGGACTCGCTGATCGAGCAGTCGGTGCGCACGCTGGACCGTTTGTACGGCACCTTGCGCGACTTGGCGGATGTCGAATCCGAGGCCGCGATTCCCAAGAGCGTGGAGGCCGCGCTCGACGACGACCTCAACACGCCTCAGGCGCTGGCGGAAATCGCCAGGATCGCCGGAGAGGCGCGCAAGATCGCCGACGGCGCCGACAAGGCCAGACTGAAATCCGAACTTCTCGGTGCCGGACTAGCGCTGGGACTGTTGCAGCAGGATCCGGCCGCTTGGTTCGCACGCGGCGCATCGAACGACGACGATGTGCGCATCCAGGCATTGATCGACGAGCGCGCGGCGGCCAAGAAGAACCGCGATTTCGCACGATCCGATGCGATCCGCGATCAGCTCGCGAGCGAAGGCGTCCTGTTGGAAGACACGCCGCAGGGCGTGCGTTGGAAGCGTGCCTGAGGCTCTTGCCGTTCCTCCCCCTTTGAAAAAGGGGGATTGAGGGGGATTTGCTTTTGCGGTTGTTGTTGCTTTCTAGAAAAGCAAAGTCAAAAGCAAATCCCCCTGTGCCCCCCTTTTTCAAAGGGGGAAAAAGCTGAGCTCGCGCACGTCGCGCTATAATCGCGACAGAGAAAAGTCACTGGATTCCCGCCTTCGCGGGAATGACGGCTGAAAAAAGCAAGACGACGTGGACACTTCCGCTTTCCCCCTCGAACCCACCCCCGCCGAAGCGCAAAGCGCGATCGCGGAAGAATTCGCCTTCTTCGGCGACTGGTCCGAGCGCTACCAGTACCTGATCGATCTCGGCCGCAAGCTGCCGCCGATGGCCGACGAGCTGAAGACCGAGGAAAACCGGCTGCTCGGCTGCCAATCCATGGTCTGGATCGTGCCGTCGGGCGACGCCTCGCGCCTGGATTTCGCCGCAGTCAGCGATTCGGCCATCGTTTCCGGGCTGATCTACCTCGCGCTGCGCGTCTACTCGGGACGCTCCGCCGCGGAGATCCTGGCTACCGATCCGGACTACATCGCCTCGATCGGCTTGGCCAAGCATCTATCGCCGACGCGCAGTAACGGCCTGGCCGCCCTGCTCGCCTTCATACGCGAAACGGCGCAGCGCGCCTCGTGAGCGAGGCCGCCGCAACATCGGCGTCGTTGTTGCGCAATCGTGGTTTCACCGGCCTGCTGTTCTACCGCCTGCTGGCGATGCTGTCCTACCAGATCGTCGCGGTCACCGTCGGCTGGCAGATCTATCAGATCACCCGCGATGCGCTGTCGCTGGGCCTGATCGGCCTGACCGAAGTCATTCCCTACTTCTGCTTCGCGTTGTTCGCCGGCTATGCGGTCGACCACTTGCCGCGACGCAAGCTGGGCATGTTCGCCTGCCTGGGCCTGTTGCTGACGACGCTGACGTTGGCCGGCGTGGCCAGCGGCACGCTGCCGTCGTTCGGCACGATCACCATCTATGCCGCGATCGCCGTCAACGGCGTGGTGCGCGCTTTTCTCGGACCGGTCTACACCGCATTGTTCGCGCGCGTGCTCAAGCGCGAGCAGTTCGCGCGCGGCGCGGGCGTAGGCAGCGTGGTGATGCAGACCGGACTGGTGGCCGGCCCGGCGCTCGGCGGCGCACTGATCGCATGGCAAGGACTGACCGTTACGTATCTGGTCTCGGCCGCATTCGCCGCGGCTGCCGCCGTCGCCATCGTCAGCCTGCGCGTGACCGAGCCCGCATTGCCGGCCGATCGCGCGCCGGTCTTCAAGAGCATCGGCGAAGGCCTGCGTTTCGTGTTCAACAACCAGATCGTGCTCGGCGCGCAGGCGTTGGACATGTTCTCCGTGTTGTTCGGCGGCGCGGTGGCGTTGTTGCCGGCCTTCATCCACGACGTGCTGCAGGCGGGACCGGAAGCGCTCGGCATTTTGCGTGCGGCGCCGGCCGCGGGCGCGGTGCTGGTCGGGCTGTGGCTGGCGCGCCATCCTCCGCAGCGCGGCGCGGGCCGATTGCTGCTGTTCGCCGTGGCCGGCTTCGGCTTGTGCATCATCGGTTTCGCGCTATCGAAACACTTGTGGCTATCGGCGCTGATGCTGCTGATGTCGGGCATGTGCGATGGCGTATCGGTGGTGCTGCGCTCCACCATCCTGCAGTTGGCCACGCCGGATCATCTGCGCGGGCGCGTTTCGTCGATCAACGGCATTTTCATCGGATCGTCGAACGAACTCGGCGCTTTCGAATCGGGATTGGCGGCGCGGCTGCTGGGCCTGGTGCCGTCGGTGATCTTCGGCGGATGCATGACGCTGGGCGTCGTCGCGGCGACGTCTAAACTGGCGCCGAAGCTGCGGCGATTGAACTTGCGCGACTTGTACGGCGCATCCTGACGGACGGTAGGGCGGATCCTGATCCGCCATCCCCATCTCCCCGCCACACGAACAACCGGCGAAACCGCGCACCGCAACTTGCGCCACGGTGGGCCAAGGCCCACCCTACGCATGTCCCACTCGCCGAGGCATGCCATGGGCACCGAAACCGTTCGCGGCGCGAAAGTCGTCATCGAATTCGACGGCCAGCGCTGCATCCACTCGCGCCATTGCGTGCTGACCCACCCGGATGTGTTCGTGCCGAACGTGGAAGGCGAATGGATCCATCCCGACGCGGTATCGCCGGAAGAAGTCGCGCTGGTCGCACGGCTATGCCCGTCCGGCGCGATCCAGTACCGGCGCCTGGACGGCGGCGAAGCCGAACCCGCGCCTGTCGTCAACACGGTGCGCGTTCGCGAGCACGGGCCGCTGGCCTTCAATGCGCCGCTGCGCATCGCCGGCAACGACGAAGGCATGCGCGCGACGCTGTGCCGGTGCGGCTTGTCGAAGAACAAGCCGTTTTGCGACAACAGCCACATCGAAGGCGGATTCCATGCGACCGGCGAGCCGGACCCGAAGGCATCGGAACCGTTGGCATCGCGCGATGGCCCGCTCGACGTCGAACCGCAGAAGAACGGCCCGCTGAAAGTCACCGGCAACCTGGAAGTGGTCAGCGGTACCGGGCATACGCTCGACCGCGCCACCGAGACTTGGTTCTGCCGCTGTGGGCATTCCAAGCACAAGCCGTTCTGCGATGGATCGCATCGCAAGGTCGGTTTTCAGGCCGATGGCGCCTGAACATTTTTCTTGTGGGAGCGGCTTCAGCCGCGAGCTTTTCATTCCCGGCGAAAGCAAGGTCAAGAGCTCGCGGCTGAAGCCGCTCCCACAAGAGCGCACACAAAAAAGCCCCGCAGTGCGGGGCTTTTTTTGTGCCGCTCGAACGAAGGTTCAATCGCCCATCTGCTTCTGCAGATGTTCCCAACGCTCCTGCGCATCGATCGTGCGCTCGGCGGTGAGGCGCGCTTCCAGGCGCTCCAGGCCGATTTCCTCGCCGGTATCCACGCAGTAGCCGTAGTCGCCGGCTTCCAGGCGCTTGAGCGTGCTGTCGATCTTGCCGATCAGCTTGCGATAGCGGTCGCGGGTGCGCAGTTCCAGCGAGTTCTCGGTTTCGCGGGTGGCGCGCTCGGCTTCGTCGCCGACGTCGCGCACTTCGTCCTTGAGATTCTCGATGGTCTGCTTGGATTCCTCGACCAAGTCCGCACGCCAGTCCAGCAGGCGCTGGCGGAAATACTCGAGCTGCAACGCGCTCATGTATTCCTCGTCCGGCGCGGGACGGTAGCCGTTGGGCAGGATCGGACGGCCGGTGGCCTCATCGGTCTTGTAGGGCACTACTTTCACCTTGCCGCGCGGCGCCGGAGCCTGGGGCTTGGCGACGACGGCGACCGCGACCTTGCCGACCGGGCGCGCAGCGGCGGGTCGGGCGACAGGCTTGGACGGCTCCGGCGTAGCCGATGGCTTGGCGGCGGGCTTTTTGGCTGCAGCCGGCTTGGGCGCCGCGGCGGCGGCTTCCGGCTTGGCTGCAGGCACGGGTTTGATGGCGGGCTTGGGCTCCGGCTTCTTGGCCGGCGCGGGCTTGCTGGCGACGGTCTTGGCCGGCGCGGCCTTCTTGGCCACAGGCTTGGGCGCGGCTTTCTTCGCGACGACCGGCTTCTTGGCCGCGGGCTTCTTGGCGTCGACAGCCTTCTTGGGCGCCGGTTTCTTGGCGACGGGCTTCTTCGCCGCAACCTTCTTCACGGGCGCCTTCTTGGCAGCCGGCTTGGCGGCGGGCTTTTTGGCGATCGGCTTCTTGCTTGCCGGCTTGGTGGTCTTCTTGACGGCCTTGGCGGGCTTCTTAGCGGGTTTCTTTACTGCCACGAGCTGATGTTCCTCTTCCCTTGAGGCGGGAAAGCGCGCTGTTATAGCCTACTGTGCCTACAGCGGCAACCGCGCATGCCTGCGCGCCGCGACACGATGTTCAGGTATCTTGGTCGATCGTTTCCTCATTGCCTGTTTGCGCGTCTATAAACGCTGGTTGAGCCCCCTGCTCGGCCCGCGCTGCCGGTTCGTGCCGACTTGTTCGGAATACGCCATGGAGGCCATCGGCCGCTTCGGCGCGATCAAGGGCGGCTGGCTGGCTTTGCGCAGAATCGGCCGCTGCCACCCCTTGCACCCCGGCGGGCACGACCCGGTGCCGCCGGCTTGAAAATCTTACGGAAAACATACGCATGCCTTCCACCCTGATCGTCAACGCCCGCCTGGTCAACGAAGACCGCGAATTCGAAGGCGACCTGCGCATCGAAAAAGGGCGCATCGCGCAAATCGGCAAGGGCCTGACGGCGCGCCCGGGCGATGCGGTGGTCGATGCCACCGGGCGCCGGCTGCTGCCGGGCATGATCGACGACCAGGTGCATTTCCGCGAGCCGGGCCTGGAGTACAAGGCCGACATCGCCACCGAATCCGCGGCGGCCGTCGCCGGCGGACTCACCACTTTCATGGACATGCCCAACACCAACCCGCCGACGCTGGACGCGGCTGCGCTGGAAGACAAATACCGCCGCGCCGCAGGCCGCGCCTGGGGCAACCACGGTTTCTACTTGGGCGCGAGCAACGACAACCTGGACGCCGTGCGCACCCTCGATCCGCGCATCGCGCCGGGCATCAAGGTGTTCATGGGCGCATCCACCGGCAATATGCTGGTCGACGATCCGGCCACGCTGGACGGCATCTTCAGCGGCGCACCGACGCCGATCATCACCCATTGCGAAGACACGCCGATGATCGACGCCGAACTCGCCCGCTACAAGGCGAAATACGGCGACGACATCCCGGCCGAATGCCATCCGGACATCCGCAGCCGCCAGGCGTGCATGAAATCGACCGAACTTGCGATTTCGCTGGCCAAAAAACACGGCACGCGACTGCACGTGCTGCACATCTCCACGGCCGACGAACTGGCGCTGTTCACGCCCGGCCCGCTGGTCGACGGGAACGGCGTGCGCAAGAGGATCACCGCCGAAACCTGCGTGCATTTCCTGCGCTTCGACCGCGCCGATTACGCACGTCTGGGCCATCTGATCAAATGCAATCCGGCGATCAAGGACGCCAGCGATCGCGAAGCGCTGGTGCGCGCGCTGGCCGAAGACGTGATCGACGTCCTCGCCACCGACCATGCGCCGCATACGCTGGAAGAAAAAGCCCGCCCCTACACCTCCGCGCCGAGCGGCCTGCCGCTGGTGCAGTACGCGCTGAACGCGGCGCTGGAATGCGTGCACGAAGGCAAACTGACCACCGCGCAGGTGGTGCGCAAGTTCGCGCATGCGCCGGCGCAACTGTTCGACGTGAAGGAACGCGGCTTCCTGCGCGAAGGCTACTGGGCCGATCTGGTGCTGGTCGACGACACGCCGTTCACCGTCGAACGCGAGGACGTGCTGTCCAAATGCGGCTGGTCGCCGTTCGAAGGCGCCACGTTCCATACCCGCATCGCGTCGACCTGGGTCAACGGCCAGTTGGTTTGGGACGGGCGCATGCTGGTCGGCACGCCGGCCGGCAAGCGGCTCGAGTTCGACCGTTGAAGTTGATTTTTGCGGCAACTGCGCTCTTCGCGGGCGCAGCCTTTTTGGGAGCGGCTTTCGTGGGAGCGGCTTCAGCCGCGAGCTTTTGGTCTGCGACAACGGGTCAAGAGCTCGCGGCTGAAGCCGCTCCCACAAAGGCCGCTGCCACGAAAGCCGCTCCCACAACAACATCTGCGGACTCGCGAATCGTTTTCCCTTCATCGGTTCCGCAAGGTTCGCTGGTCATCGGCAAAGTGCCGATCAGTAGCGACGTCGTCTATGCGAACCGCAAACTACGCCCGACGCCTTACGGCAGCGTGGTATTCGGCGTCGGCCGCGACGAGAAAGGGCCGCTATCGGTCGACGTGTTGCGCGCCGACGGAAGCCGCGAACGCGCGACCATCGCGGTCACGTCCCGCGATTGGCCGATCGAGAACATCAACGGCGTTCCGCCCGCCACGGTCAATCCGCCGCCGGCCATCGCCGCGCGGATCAAGCGCGAACAAGCGTTGGTGGTCGCTGCGCGGCAGCGCGACGACGACCGCGCCGATTTCGCGCAGGCCTTCCTCTGGCCACTGCAGGGCCGCATCAGCGGCCGCTTCGGCAACCAGCGCATCTACAACGGCACGCCGAAATCGCCGCATTCGGGCATGGATATCGCCGCGCCGACCGGCACGCCGGTCAAGGCCCCGGCCGCGGGCATCGTGACTTTCGCAGCGCCCGACCTCTATCTGACCGGCGGCACCTTGCTGATCGATCACGGGCACGGCGTCAGCAGCAATTTCCTGCATCTGTCGCGGATCGACGTGAAGGTGGGCGATCGCGTCGAACAGGGTCAAGTGGTCGCCGCGGTCGGCGCCACCGGACGCGTCACCGGCCCGCATCTGCACTGGGGCATGAACTGGTTCGATGTGCGGATCGATCCGCTGTTGGTGCTCGAGCGAATCAACAAGCCCTAGTTCCCGTCATCCCAGCGAAAGCTGGGACCCATTTTGCCGTTGCTTTAAGCCGTCATTCCCGCGAAAGCGGGAATCCAGTGACTTTGCGTTTTCCACAGCAAAATCAAAATGGGTCCCAGCTTTCGCTGGGATGACGGGAATTAAGGGTGCAATCTCGCTGGGATAATGCGAATCAAGGGCGCGAACCCAATCCCGACACCCGCGCCACCGCATCGTGCGCATGCAGGCTTTCGAAGTGCGACACGGTCACGTCGTAACGCTCGACGCGTGGATCGCTGGCGAGCGCGGCCGCGACCCGGCGTGCGGCGTCCTCGCAAAACATCAGGTTTTCGGCATTGAGCTTGGCGAAAGCCTGCTCGTCCTCGCGCTTGACCGCGGTCTGCACGGGCGTGCCCACTGCGTTCTCGACGGCATCGATCAAAGCCGTGAAAGGCAGCTCGTCGAAGGCGGCGCGCAGTTCCACCTTTACCTGCGCACGGCTGCGCTGCGCATGCGGCGTCGCCGCCAGGCCGCGCTCGGAGGCCAGCCACTCGCCCACCACGCCCGCAGACAGCGGCCGCGCGTTGGCGAAATCTTCGGCGAAACGATCTGCGTTGAGCTGACGCGACAACGCCGCCGACGCTGGACAGGTGCTGGAATAATCGGCCGAGAAAGAGACGGCCAGCTTCAAATGGCCATCGCGCAGCACCGCTTCGATCTCGACCGGATAATTCTTCCAACCGGCATTGTCGCTGGCCAGCGCGCGGCGCTTGAGCAGATGGTCGTAGCGGATCGCCAGCCGCGCGGCCGTCGCCAGCCCGCGTTGCGACTCCACCATGTCCTGCAGCACGCGGCGCAGCCCGGCCGGGGTCAGCGCCTCGCCCGCGAACGCGTCCTGCAGGCGCAGGTACAAACGCGACATGTGGATGCCGCGCGCGCCGGCGTCCTGCAGGTTCACTGCGGCGTCGACCGAAGCGGCCACCTGCAGGGTGTCGCCGTCGGCGCCGTGCACGCGCAGCGGCAGGGCGATGCGGTCCATGCCGACCCAGTCGAGCGGACGAGCCAACGCCACGGCGTCGTCGGCGACGTCGGGCAGGCGCGAGGGGTTCACGAAGGAAGAGGACACGACGTTTTCCAGCGGGGGTTGTTGCCAAGCAATGCGGCCATTGTACCGGCCCGCAAGCCGGCGCCCGCGCAACGCTCAGTGCCGCGCAGCGCGCCAAGCCACCCAGAGCGCCCGCCAGAGCGGCCGGAGGCGATGCCGAAGCCGGGTTCGGGCGAGCGCAGCCAGGATCCTGCGCGGCCGCGGACCGCTCGGGGCAGGCCAGCGAGCGTCCAGATCGGACGCCTCGACGGTGCCGGCCGACCAGCGCGGATGCGTCGCCAGCAGGCTCGCAGCGAGGCTGGCGTCCGGGTCTGCATGTTGCGGATCGGCCAGCAATGCCTGCTCGACCATGGCAGCCGCTTCCGCGAAAGGCCGCAACGCGGCCAGTGCCGATACCGTGTCCCGCGGCGCCCGCGTTTCGCGCAGTGCGGGCAAGGCTGCCGCCAATGCTTGCCACGGAACCTGCCGAAGCTGCAGCGATATTCCCAGCGGGTGGCGACGGCGCCCTTGCGACCAGCCCTGCAGTTCTTCCTGCCACCACGCGAGCTTGGCCAGGCCCGGCGTGGGATCTTCGCCGGCCCAGGCGGCATCGGTGAGTTCCTGCAGCAACGCGAACCAGGCTACCGCGATGTCGCGTTGCGCCGCAGGCACAAACACTTCGGCCACGGTCCATTCCGGCCAACGCGCCCGCCATTTGGCGATAAAACTGTCGACGGCTGCGGCGTCGTTCACGGTTTGCGGATGCGCGGCCATATCGCCGAATCGAGCAAATCGCGCGGCGATTCGACCATCGCATCGCCATTCCAACGCTCCGGCACGTCTTCCGGCAACCGATAGCCCCACAACGCCACTACCGACGGCATGCCGGCCGCGCGCGCCGCGATGATGTCGCGTTCGTCGTCGCCGACGTAGACGCAGTCTTCCGGCGCCACGTACAGTCCCCGAGCCGCATGCAGCAACGGCAGCGGATGCGGCTTGCGCTGCGGCAACGTATCGCCGCCGATCAGCACCGCGCAACGCGTCTGCCAGCCGAGCAGCGGCAGCAACTGCTTGGCCAGGTATTCGGGTTTGTTGGTGACGATGCCCCAGCGTCCGCCATCGGCTTCGATCGCGCCCAGCAGCGCTTCGATGCCGTCGAACAGGTGGCCTTGCTTGGCCAATTCGCTCTCGTAGCGGGCCAGGAACTGCGCCACCATCGCCTCGCGCTGCGCCTCGTCCGACTGCGGGAAGGCGGCGGCCAGCATCGCGCGTGCGCCCTTGGACACATGCGGACGCAAGGCTTCGAGCGCCATCGCTGGCTCGCCGCGCTCGGCGCGCAGCGCGTTGACGGTGGCGAGCATGTCCGGGGCGCTGTCTAGCAGCGTGCCGTCCAAATCGAACAGCACTAATATTGGAAACTTCGAAGTCATGAGCTGTTCCTCCCCCTTTGAAAAAGGGGGATTGAGGGGGGCGAAAGCAGCCGCTTGCAAGCCGAAGGCTTGCGGCTGATTGAGCGCCTTCGCGCAAGCGAAGGCCGGGAATCGCGAAGCGATTTGCTTTTGATGTTGCCTTTATGGCGCAAGATCAACAGCAAATCCCCCCCGCCCCCCTTTTTCAAAGGGGGGAACAGCGGAAGCGCGTTCATTCGGCGCGCTCCGGCTTGCGCGCGCACGCCAAGTAGTTGATGTCCGTGCGACCGATGACGCGCGCCGCATTGCGCCAGGGTTCGTACATCAGGCCGCTGACGTCTTCCAGCTCGAGTCCGGCTGCGCGCAGCCAGGCCGCCAGCTCGGACGGCTTGATGAAATCGCGGTATTGGTGCGTGCCTTTGGGCAGCACGCCGGCGATGTATTCGGCGCCGACGATGGCCAGCGCGAACGCGGCCGGCGTGCGGTTGAGCGTGGACACGAACAGGCGGCCACCGGGCTTGAGCAAAGTCGCGCAGGCCGACAGCACCGAGCCCGGATCGGGCACGTGCTCGAGCATTTCCATGCAGGTGATCGCGTCGTAGCGGCCGGGCTGTTCGGCGGCCAGCGCTTCGACGGTGCTCAATCGATAGTCGACTTCGACTTTCGATTCCAGGCGATGCAGTTTGGCGATCTTGATCAGCTCCGGCGCCAGGTCGATCGCAGTCACCTGCGCGCCCTCGCCCGCCAACGCCTCGCTGAGCAGGCCGCCGCCGCAGCCGACGTCGAGCACCGCAGCGCCGCTCAGCGGCGCGCGTTCTGCCACGTAGCCCAGACGCGCCGGATTCAGCGCATGCAACGCTTTCTGCGGGCCTTGCGGGTCCCACCAGCGGTTGGCCAGGGCGCCGAACTTGTCGAGTTCGGCCTGGCTGAAGTTGTCGTTGCGGGTACCGGTGGCGTTCATGCGAAACCTCTCACTCCGTCATCCCAGCGAAAGCTGGGACCCATTTTGCTGTTGATATTTGTTTAACGATGTGAGGCTCAAAAGCAAGATCAAAATGGGTCCCAGCTTTCGCTGGGATGACGGGAACGTGGTGCGTTGCAGATCGAAAATCATCGCCCGATCGCCGCGATCCGCCCGCGCCACTGCTTCACGTTGGCGATGATCCCGGGCACATCCATGTCGACCAGCTCGCGCGCCAGCAACTTCGGCTTGCCGGCGATCCACACGTCGCTGACCTGATGCCGGCCGGTCGCGTAGATCAGCTGCGATACGACATGGTGCAACGGCTGCGTCTCCAGCGCGGATAAATCGACGCAGACCAGATCGGCCTGCTTTCCCGGCTCGATCGAACCGACCAGATGATCGAAACCCATCGCCTTGGCGCCGCCCAGCGTCGCTGCGCGCAGTGCGCGGAATGCGTCGAATCCCGCAGCGTCGTCGGCCACGGCCTTGGCCAGGATGGCCGCGGTGCGCGTCTCGCCGAACATGTCCAGATCGTTATTGCTGGCCGCGCCGTCGGTGCCGATCGCCAGGTTGACGCCCGCGCGTTCGAGCGCGCACGCCGGGCAGAAACCCGAGGCGAGTTTCAAGTTGGATTCCGGGCAATGCACCACCGACACGCCGCGCTCGGCGCACAGCGCGATCTCGGCCGGCGTCAGCTGGGTCATGTGCACGGCGATCAGGCGGTCGTTGACCAGACCCAGCCGGTCCATCCGCGCGAACGGGCGCTGGCCGTGCTTCTGCTGCGATTGCGCCACTTCCTGCGCGGTCTCGTGCAGATGCAGGTGCACCGGCACGTCGAGCTGGTCGGCGAGCATGCGGATGCGTTCGAAATTCTCGTCCGACACCGTGTACGGCGCATGCGGCGCGAATGCGGTGGCGATCAAGGAATCGCCTCGCCACTGATCGTGGACTTCGCCGGCGCGATCGAAATATTCGTCGTCCGATTTGGCCCAGGCGGTGGGGAAGTCGATCACCGGCAACCCGACCCGCGCGCGGAAGCCGTGGCGCTTGTAGGTGGCCGCCTGCACGTCGGGGAAGAAATAGTTCTCGTTGCAACTGGTGGTGCCGCCGCGCAGCATCTCGGCGATCGCCAGAGTCACGCCGTCGGCGACGAAATCCGGCCCCATCACCGCGCCTTCCACCGGCCAGATGTGTTCCTGCAGCCAGACCTTGAGCGGCAGGTCGTCGGCCACGCCGCGCAGCAGCGTCATCGGATTGTGGGCGTGGGCGTTGACCAAGCCGGGGATCAACGCGGCGTCGGGGCGCGATACGGTTTCTTTCGCTTCGAACCGCAGACGCGCTGCGTCCGTCGGCAGGATCGCGACGATGGCGCCGTCTTTCACTGCGACCGCGTGATTCTCCAGCACGACGGCATGCGGCTCGACGGGGACGACGAAGCCGGCTTCGATCAACAGATCGCAGGATTGGCGCGCTTGGGTTTCAGTCATGCTCCGATTCCGTCATTCCAGCGGTGCACAGGTAGCCGCGCACCTCACCCAACCCTCTCTCGCAAGCGGAAGAGGCTGCAACTTTGGATCCCGGCTTTCGCCGGGATGACTGGCCGGTGACGCATCTCGCTACGCGAAATCGCTGCCGATCAGTCACTTCACCCGCGAAACGTACTCGCCGCTGCGCGTATCGACCTTGATGATCTCGTCCTGGCCGACGAACAGCGGTACGCGCACCACCGCGCCGGTTTCCAGCGTGGCCGGCTTGCCGCCGCCGCCGGAAGTGTCGCCGCGCACGCCCGGATCGGTCTCGGTGATCTTCAATTCGACGAAATTCGGCGGCTGCACCGCGATCGGCGTGCCGTTCCACAGCGTGACCACGCAGGCTTCCTCGCCTTTGAGCCACTTGGCGGCGTCGCCGACGCCGGTCTTGTCGGCCTGCACCTGCTCGAAGGTTTCCTGCTGCATGAAGTGCCAGTATTCGCCGTCGGCGTACAGGAACTGCATGTCGGTATCGACCACGTCGGCCGCTTCCACCGAATCGGTGGCCTTCATCGTCATTTCGACCACGCGGCCGGACTTGATGAAGCGGTATTTGATGCGGGTGAAGGCCTGGCCCTTGCCCGGCTTCACGTATTCGGTATCGGTGATGATGCAAGGCTCGTTGTTGACCAGGATCTTCTGCCCGTTCTTGACGTCGTTCATGCCATAACTGGCCATGTGGAACTCCTGCGGATAAAGGGGAATCCACAGCGGCCGGCGGCCGCGGCGGATAGAATGGAGGCTGGCCCGGGCCGCATATCGGCGGCTTGCGGCGATGATTCCAAGGTGCAAATGATACCCGCAGCCCCCCTGCCCCTGCAGCCGCCCGGTTGGCAGCAGCTCTGGCGCGACGCCGTGCGCGATCCGCGCGAGCTGCTGTCGCTGCTGGGTCTGGACGTACTCGCGGACCGGATTTCCGATGACGCCGCGGCGCAATTCCCGCTGCGCGTGCCGCGCGGCTTCGTGGCCCGGATGCGCCACGGCGATCCGCACGACCCGCTGCTGCGGCAGGTGTTGCCGGTCGTCGACGAGACCCGGATCGTGCCCGGCTTCGCCCTGGATGCGGTCGGCGACGGCGCCGCGCGCGCCGCCGAGGGCGTGATCCGCAAATACCGGGGCCGCGCCCTGCTGATCGCCACCGGCAGCTGCGCGGTGCACTGCCGGTACTGTTTCCGCCGCCATTTTCCCTATGCCGACGAGACCGCCGCCCGCGATGGCTGGCAGCCCGCGCTGGCCGCGATCCGCGCCGACAAGGGCATCGACGAAGTGATCCTGTCCGGCGGCGATCCGCTGTCGCTATCCACGGCCAAGCTGGAAGACCTGACCCGCGAGCTGGCCGCCATTCCGCATCTGCGCCGGCTCCGCATCCACACCCGTCCGCCGGTGGTGCTGCCCGAACGCGTCGACGAAGGCCTGCTGGCCTGGCTGCGCGGCCTGCCCTGGCCGGTGGCTGTGGTCATCCATGCCAACCATGCCAACGAGTTCGCTGATGGCGTGGACGCCGGTCTGGCGCGGCTGCGTGGCGCCGGTGTCGCCCTGCTCAACCAGGCCGTACTGCTGGCCGGGGTCAACGACACGGTCGAAGCCCTGGCCGCGCTGAGCGAGCGCGGTTACCAAGCCGGCGTACTGCCTTACTACCTGCACCAACTGGACCGCGTCGCGGGTGCGGCGCATTTCGAAGTGTCCGACGGCCGCGCCCGGGCCCTGCATGCCGCTTTGGTGGCGGCCCTCCCCGGTTATCTGGTGCCGAAACTCGTGCGGGAAGTGGCCGGCGATAACGCCAAGCGTGCGCTGTGACCGGTTCTTTTTCCCACTGCATCAATGTATTGCGACGATGGTTTGATGTATTTTGACGTTAGGCGTGACCGGTGGGGGAGCTGACGAATGCAGATTGGCAGGGAAACGACCGTGCGTTTGTTGGTGGTGGACGACAGCGTCGAGGACGCCGAAGCCATCGTCAGCGGACTGCGCAACGGCGGTCTCGCCGTGCGCCCGTCGCGGCCGGAGAATGCCGAGCAACTGGCGCAGATGGTCGGCTCGCAACCGCTCGATTTGGTACTGGCGGCCCGGTCCGCGACCCAGGTCAGCGCGGCCGAAGCCATGGCCGTCATCGATGCCAGCGGCAAGGACCTGCCGCTGATCCTGGTGCTGGATAAGGTCGACGAACAGATCGTGCTGCAAGCGATCGCGCTGGGCGCGCGCAAGATCGCGCTGCGCGGGCAGATCGACCAGATCGGCCATGTGGTGCGCAGCGAATTCATCGACCTCGAGGCGCGGCGCGGCCTGCGCCGCCTGGAAGCGCAGGTACGCGAAACCGAACGCCGTTGCGATGCGCTGATCTCGTCCTCTCGCGAGCCGATCGCCTATGTGCACGAAGGCATGCACATCCGCGCCAACGACGCTTATCTTGAGATGTTCGGTTTCGAATCGTTCGAGGACATCGAAGGCATGTCCCTGCTCGACCTGGTCGCGCCGGCCCATGTCGACAATTTCAAGCAACTGCTGAAATCGCTGAGCAAGGGCGAAGCGCCGCCCCCGCGCTACGAGCTGGAAGCGCGCGGCATCGACGGCAACACCTTTCCGGCATTGATGGAATTCACCGCGGCCACCTACGAGGACGAGCCCTGCCAGCAGATCGTGTTCCGCCGGCAGGAAACCGACCCCGAACTGGCGCGCGAAGTCGAAGAGCTGCGCCGCCGCGACCAGGTCACGGGCCTGCTCAACCGGCAGACCTTCCTGCACGCGCTAGAAACGGCGGTCGCCGAAGCGGCGCAGAACGGGGCCAATCACGGCTTGCTGCTGATCGAACCCGATCACCACCAACAGTTGCTGCAGGAAATCGGCCTTGACGCCGGCGATGCGCTGGCCGCGGCGCTGGCGCAGCGCCTGCAACCGCTGATCGGCGCGAACGACGAGGCCGCGCGCTTCGGCGAACACAGTTTCGCGGTGCTGGCGCGCGGCAGCGATCACGCCAATACCTCGAAGCTGGCCGAAAACATCCGCGCCGGCTTGGCCGATGCCGTGGTCGAGGTGGGCGCGCGCTCGCTGAGCATGACCGCGAGCATCGGCGGCGTGCAGATCAGCGAACGCATCGCCAGCATGCCGCAGGTGCTGGCGCGCGCCAGCCAGGGCCTGCAGTCGTCGCTGGGCGTCGGCGGAAACCGCTTCGAAATCTTCGACCCGGGCGCGGTGGATCGCGCGGAGGAAGAACGCATCGGCGCCTGGCTGACGCGCATCCGCGATGCCATCGACAACGACGGCTTCCTGCTGCATTACCAGCCGGTGATCAGCCTGCAGGGCGAACCCGGCGCCATGTACGAAGCCTATCTGCGCCTGGACGGCGGCGAAGGCGAGCTGGTGTTCCCGCAGACCTTCCTGCCGATCGCCGAAGAGCACGGGCTGATCGCGGACATCGACCGATGGGTGGTGGCCAAGGCCATCCGGGTGATCGGCGAGCGCGCGGCGGCCGGCAAACCGGTGCAGTTGCTGATCAAGATCACCCAGGCGTCGCTGGAGGGCGACGGCCTGCTGAAGCTGATCGCGGAAAAGCTGATCGCGCACAAGGCCTCGGGCCAGAACCTGATCCTGCAGCTGCCCGAGTCGAAGGTGTTCACCCACCTCAAGGCCGCGCAGGAGTTTCTGCAGACCGCCAACCGGCTCGGGGTGCGGGTCGGGCTGGAACAATTCGGTTCGGGCCTGAATTCGATGCAGTTGCTGTCGCACTTCCATCCGGCCTTCTTGAAGATCGACCGCGCTTTCATGCTCGATCTGGCCAAGAGCCCGGAACAGCAGGCGCGTATCCGCGAGATCGCCGCCGCCGCGCAGGAACGCGGCATCCGCAGCATCGCCGAGTTCGTGCAGGATGCGGCCAGCATGACCTTCTTGTTCTCGGGCGGCGTGGATTACGTGCAGGGCCACTTCCTGGCGATGGCCGGGCCGGATATGAACTACGAGTTCGAGTAAGCGCCGTGGGTCGTTCGTGGGAGCGGCTTCAGCCGCGAGCTTTAGACCTTGGCCCTAAGAGCTCGCGGCTAAAGCCGCTCCCACAAAAACAAACAAAAACCCGCCTTTCGGCGGGTTTTTATGGATCGCTCAGGCAGCCAACCGCTGCCGCAACGCTTCTTCCGGCGCATTGCGCAACGCCTGGATGCGCTCTTCCAACGGCGGATGGCTCAGCAGCAGCTTGCGCAGTCCATGCCCGATCGCGCCGCTGATGCCGAACGCGGCGACCTGCTTGGGCAGCGTGTTGGCGCCATGGTTCAACGACAGCTTCTCCAGCGCCGCGATCATCTTGCCGCGGCCGGCCAATGCGGCACCGCCGGCATCGGCGCGGAACTCGCGATGACGCGAGAACCACATCGCGATCATGCTGGCGAACAAACCGAAGACCATGTCCAGCACGAACACCGTCGCGAAATAACCGATGCCGCCGCCGCTGTCGCGGCCGCCGCTCAAATAACCGTCGATCGCGCGGCCGACCACGCGCGCCAGCACGATCACGAACGTGTTCAGCACGCCCTGCAGCAAGGCCATCGTCACCATGTCGCCGTTGGCGACGTGGCTGACCTCATGACCGAGCACCGCTTCGGCTTCGTCGCGGTCCAACGCGCGCAGCAGGCCGGTCGAAACGGCGACCAGGGCGTTGTTGCGGTTGGCGCCGGTGGCGAAAGCGTTGATCTCCGGCGCATCGTAGATGGCCACTTCGGGCATGCCGATGCCGGCCGCCTGGGCCTGCCGCCGCACCGTGGCGACCAGCCACTGCTCGGCCTCGTTGCGCGGTTGCTCGATCACTTGAGCGCCGGTGGCGCGCTTGGCGACGAACTTCGACATCAGCAACGAGATCAGCGAGCCGCCGAAACCGAAGATAGCGGCCATCAGCAGCAACCCGGTGCCGGTGGACGGATCGATGCCGAAGATCGACATGACGATGCTGAGCAGCGCCAGCACCGCCAGATTGGTGGCCAGGAACAACGCGATACGTTTGAACATCGTAATTTCCGAAATGCGCGTTGGGGGCCGCGCATGCATCGAAATTGTGGTTGAAGCCGGTTAAATTCAAGTCGTCGAACGTCGGGAACCTCCGTGCAGCAAGCCACGCAAACCTATCGGGGCCGTTTTGCGCCCTCGCCCACCGGACCCCTGCATTTCGGCTCGCTGCTGGCCGCTTTCGGAAGCTGGTTGGCGGCCCGCCATGCGGACGGCGAATGGTTGATCCGCATCGAAGACCTCGACCCGCCGCGCGAAGTGGCCGGCGCGGCTGAACGGCAGATGCATGCGCTGGCATCGTTCGGTCTGATTTCGGATGCGCCGGTCGTCAAACAGAGCGAGCGCGGCGCGCACTACCAGGCTGCGCTGGACACGTTGCTCGCCAGCGGCGCCGCTTTCGTCTGCCATTGCAGCCGCAGCGACCTGGCCGACGGCGGCGGCGTGCACCGCGCCTGCGTCGCAGCCGCTGCGCGCCCGGATCCTGCGATACGTTTGCGCGTGCCCGACGGTACCCGATTGTCGTTCGAAGATGGGCTGCAGGGCGATTTCGCTCAGGATGTGGCGGCCGAAGTCGGCGATTTCGTACTGCGCCGCGCGGACGGCTTATGGGCCTACCAACTCGCCGTGGTGGCCGACGATGCCGCGCAAGGCATCACCGACGTGGTCCGCGGCGCCGATCTGCTCGACTCCACCCCGCGCCAGATCCTGTTGCAACGCGCACTGCGCCTGCCCACGCCGCGCTACGCGCACCTGCCGCTGGTGGTGGGCGCCGACGGCCGCAAGCTGTCCAAATCGCTGGCCGCTTTGCCGGTCGACGCGGCCGACCCGCTGCCGGCGATGCGGGCCGTGTGGCACGCGCTGGGTCAGGCATCCTTGGCGGCGACGGGTAGCGGATCGGTCGACCGCCTGTTGGAGGCCATGCGCCGGCATTTCGATCCCGCGCGCCTGCCCCGCACACCGCAGTTATCTCTCGCCGCGCTGCACAACGACCGCGACACGAAGCCTGACTAGAATCGGGACGAGCCGCGCACCGACGGCAACCTGGAGAAAAGCATGACCCCCCGCATCGCACTGGTCACCGGCGGCACCGGCGGCATCGGCACGGCTATCGTCAAACGACTGGCGGATCTGGGGCACCAGGTGGCCACCAACTACCGCAATGAGGAAAAAGCCCGCGCCTGGCAGCAGCAGCTGAAAGATCAGGGTTACGACATCACTCTGGTCAAGGGCGACGTGGGCTCGCCCGAAGAAGCCGCAGCGCTGGTGCGCGAGGTTGAGAGCAAGCTCGGCCCGGTCGACATCCTCGTCAACAACGCCGGCATCACTCGCGACACCACCTTCCACAAGATGACGCCGGTGCAGTGGACCGAAGTGATCAACACCAACCTCAACTCGGTCTACAACATGACCCGGCCGGTGATCGAGGGCATGCGCGAGCGCAAATGGGGCCGCGTCATACAGATCAGCTCGATCAACGGCCAGAAAGGCCAGTACGGCCAGGCCAACTACGCCGCGGCCAAGGCCGGCATGCACGGTTTCACGATTTCGCTGGCGCAGGAAAACGCGCGCTTCGGGATCACCGTCAATACCGTTTCCCCCGGCTATATCGGCACCGACATGGTGATGGCCGTGCCCGAGGAGGTGCGCAACAAGATCGTGGCGCAGATCCCCACCGGCCGCCTGGGCAGTCCAGAAGAAATCGCCTATGCCGTCGCCTTCTTCATTCCGGACGAGGCCAGCTGGATCACCGGCGCCAACTTGTCCGCGAATGGCGGGCAGTACATGGGCTGGTGACACGCTGGCACGCCTTTCCTTCTCCCGCCGGGGTGAAGGCGTGCCGCTTGCGAGCCATGGCTCGCGCACGCCTGAACGCCCTTGCGCTAAGCGCAAGGGCCGGGCGCGAAGCGAGGTGGCGCGAAGCGCCGGATGAGGGTTCGGCGAAGCGATGAGGGTTCGTCGCGATTGGAATCGTTAGCCGACGCTCAACGCAAAAATTCCGGCGGCCTCGCTTCGCCGAACCCTCACCCCAACCCCTCTCCCGATGGGAGAGGGGCTTTAGCCCGTTCAGCATCCAGGCCCACCATACCGGCCGGTACTGATATCGGCAGTTCCGGTCCGCGAAGTTGCAAGCCCTGCTGCACTGCGCCATGCTCGGCCCCCAGCTCAGGGCGGATCCACGCATGGCAGCCAACCGCATCATTAAGAAATACCCGAACCGCCGTCTTTACGACACCGAGATCTCCAGCTACATCACGATCGAAGACGTGCGCCAACTGATCGTAGACGGCGAAGATTTCGAAGTGCGCGACGCCAAGACCGGCGAGGATCTGACCCGCCAGGTGCTGCTGCAGATCATCGCCGAGCACGAGCAGGACGGCGAACCGATGCTGTCCACGCAGTTGCTCAGCCAGCTGATCCGTTTCTACGGCGATTCGCTGCAGGGCTTCATGGGCAGCTATCTGGAACGCTCGATGCAGATGTTCTTGGAACAGCAGAACCAGTTCCGCCAGCAGATGGGCAGCATGCTCGGGCAGACGCCGTGGGCGATGATGAACCAGCTGACCGAGCGCAACCTCGAGTTGTGGAAGCAGTTCCAGCAGAACGTGGTGGGCGGCGGCATCGGCGGACGTCCAGTCGACGCGAACAAAGACACGGCCAAAACGCGGGCGAAGTGAGTCCCCGTTTTGATGAAAATCCGCGCGCTGCGCGGATTTTTTCGTTTCCGCTTCCTAGAGCTCATTTTTTGTGGGAGCGGCTTTAGCCGCGAGCTCTTCGAGCGAGATCGCTGCCTGTCGAAAAGCTCGCGGCTAAAGCCGTTCCCACAAAAGCCGCTCCCACAAAAAATCAGGTAACAGGGGAAAAACCAGTATGAGCAAACGCGTAGCGGTAGTGAGCGGCGGCATCGGCGGCCTGGGCACCGAAATCTGCAAATCCCTGGCCGACGCGGGACGCACCGTCATCGCTGCGGACCTGGGCACGCGCCCGGAGCGAGTCGAGGAGTTCATGCGCGAAGTCGAGGGCCGCGACGTGCGCTTCGAAGCGCTGGACGTCGCCGATTTCCAAGCCTGCGCCGCGCTGGTGGAAAAGGTGAAGGCCGAGCACGGCTCGCTGGACATCCTGGTCAACGCCGCCGGCATCACCCGCGACACCACGCTGCGCAAGATGGACCGCGTGCAGTGGGAAGCGGTGCTCAACGTCAACTTGGACGGCGTTTTCAACCTGTGCCGGCATAGCGTGGACGGCATGGCCGAGCGCGGTTTCGGTCGCGTGGTCAACATCAGCTCGGTCAACGGCCAGACCGGCCAGTTCGGCCAGACCAACTACTCCGCCGCCAAGGCCGGCATGCACGGTTTCACGATGGCGCTGGCGCGAGAAGTGGCGCGCAAGGGCGTGACGGTGAATTCGGTCTCGCCCGGTTACTGCGAAACCGCGCTGGTGATGGCGATGCCGGAAGAGATCCGCAACGGCATCGTCGACAAGGTGCCGGTCGGGCGCCTCGGCCGGCCGGACGAAATCGCGCGTACGGTGACCTTTCTCACCGCCGACGATGCGGGATTCATCACCGGCGCGAATATTCCCGTCAACGGCGGGTTGTTCATGAGTTTTTGAGCGCGCCGTTTTTTGCTTTAAGCCGTCATCTCCGCGAAGACGGAGATCCAGTGACTTTGCTTTGCTCTTTGCGCAAATCCGCAAAAGCCACGTCACCGCAGGCGCTGCGAATCAAAATCTAATACCTGCGTAAGAAGGTCAACCGCGACGAAATCTAGGTTGCCCGCGGGCCTGTCAGGCGCTTCGAATCACTTAAGCTTCGGGCCCTTTCTTTGGTTACTTTCTTTGGGCCAACAAAGAAAGGCCTGCCCTGAGCATGCCGAAGGGTGACCCGCGCGCAGCGCGGAAGCTTTTTTCCATGGCGCAAGTCGCTGGATCCCCGCCTTCGCGGGGATGACGGCTTTAAAAGAAAAGCGGCGCCTATCTGCCCTGCGGGCAATACTTCGCCCGATACTCCATCGCCTTGGGCATCAACGCCTGCAAATTTGCGATGCGAGTGCCGGGATTGGGATGCGTCGAAGCGAATTCCGGCGGCGCCTGCCCGCCGCTGGCCGCGCTCATGCGCTCCCATAACGGAATCGCTTCCTGCGGATTGAAGCAGGCCGCTGCCGCGAGCATCAGGCCGACCTCATCGGCCTGCGTCTCGTGGGCTCGCGCGTACGGCAGCATCATGCCGTAGCCGTAGGCCGACATGACCATCTGCTGGGTCTGCGCATCCATGCCGCTGACCGCGCCGGCGACCTGCCCCAACTGCGCCAAGCGCTGCTGCGCCATGCGTTGCGCACCGTGGCGCAACAGCGCGTGCGCGATTTCATGTCCCATCACCGCCGCCATCGCGTCGGCGTTCTGCGCCACGGGCACCAGGCCCGTGTAGACCGCCATCTTGCCGCCCGGGAGGCAGAACGCGTTCGCCTGGTCGGACTGGATCACGTTCACTTCCCACTCGAACGTGCGCGAGAAATGCTGCGGTTGCTGGCCGTGCTCGGCCGCGAGCGCGGTTTCGACCACATCGACCTTGGCGACCAGCCGCTGCGCGATTTCGCGGATCTGCTTGGCGACCGCGGAATTGGGATCGACCGGCCGCTCCTGCTGCAATATTTCCTGATACGCCTGCAGACCGAGCTGCTTCTCGTCCTCCGCGGACAGGCTGCGGTCGATGACGACCTTTTCGCCGGTCATCGGATCGGTGGTGCGGTTGGAGAACCAGTAGTAGGCCGCGTAACCGGCGAACAGCAGCAATATCCACCAGCGGATGCCGCCGCCGCGACGCTGGCCGCCCTGCGCACTGTTGCCGTATGGATCGATCCGCATCGCCCCGTCTCCTATGCTTGATGCGGGCGTCTATGCGACCGGCCGCAAATCCTTCGGTTACCCGTTCAAAGATCGCGCACGACACGGAACCCGAGCCGCGCATTGGTGATATCGCCCGATGCCGACATGCGCCACGCCGAACGCGTCTGCGCCGGCGAACTGGCCCAGGAACCGCCGCGGATCACGCGCGTCCGGCAACCCGGGTTGATCCATGCTCGCCCATCCGCCGGCGCGCGTCGATAGCCTTCGTGCCAGCAGTCGGCCATCCACTCGCTGACGTTGCCCGCCAGGTCGTGAAGGCCGTATCGATTGGGGCGGCCGCTGGCGACCGGCGCCGGCCCCCAATAGCCGTCGCCATAGCCCTGGAAGGCATTGCTCCAGGTGCGCCCGGACGGCGAGCGATCGCGGCTGCCGGTCAGGTTTCCCGATCCGACCGGCGGGCGGCTCTCGCCCCAGGGCCACGCGTCGTCGTTACCTCCGCGCACCGCGTATTCGAATTCGGCTTCGCTTGGCAGACGGTAGCGATGGCCGCTCTGGTGCGTCAGCCAGTCGGTGTAGGCTTCGGCGTCGCGGGCGCTGACGTGCAGCACCGGCAGATCGTCGGCGGCGGGATTGCCGACGTAGTCGCTGCGCCAGTCGACGCCGCTGCGGCGCACGAAGTTGCCGCTGCGCTCGTCGTACACGATCGAATGCCCGCGCCGCGACGCGCGCGCGCGATGGCCCGTGGCCTGCATGAAGCGCCGGAATTCGCCCACCGTGACTTCGCTGCGCGACATCGCGAAGCCGCGATCGAAGCGTACGTAGTGGGAGGGCCACTCGGCTTTGCTGGCGCCCGCCTCGTCTTCTTTCGCGCCCATCCTGAAGCCGCCGTGCGGGACGACCACCATCTGCGGACCGCGGGCACCGTCGCGCAAGGCATCGGTGAAGGCCTGGCCCGGCCTGAACTGGCCGTAGTGCGTGGCCAGTTCGATGCGCTCGCGCAGATCGGCCGCGGCGGTGTCGCCAGGCTCGGCGATGCGCAGCACATCGGCCAGCTTGCGCCGCGCCAGCGCCAGACCGTTGATCTTGCCGAGCGCCGCGATGCCCTCATCGTGCCAGCGCGCAACCAACCGCGAGCGCGTCGCTTCGATGCGCGCCGCGGCATCGGCATGGGTACCGCTGTCGGGGCGCAGCGCCACGGCCTGATTCAGCCAGTAACGCGCCGCGCCGAATTCGCCACGCTCGGCGGCGCCTTCGGCACGCCGTATCAGCCCGCTTTCGACCGCCGCCAAACCTTGCATCGCCCGCGGTTGGTCAGGGCGCAGCGTCAGCACCGCACGGAATTTTCGAAGCGCACCGTCGGTGGCCTCGCCCAGACGGCTCGCCTGCAGATCGCGTTCGCCCTGCTCGTTCAACAGCAGCAGACGGTCGGCCAGGTCCACCTGGGTCAGATAGACGATGACCGCAGGATCCGCCGGATTCACCGTGCGAGCAACGGCGGCGATCTCGTGGGCGCGATCGAGCGCGGCTTCGTCGCGATCGGTCTGCGCCAATGCCGCCTCGCCCTCTTTCAGCACGCCGCTCAAGGCCCGCGCCAGGCCGTTCTTCGCATCGGCGTCGTCGGGCGCGAGTTTCAGGATCGCCAGATACAGCGGGATCGCCGCCTGCGCATCCGCATACCAGTGCTTTTCCCTGACGGCTTTGACCGCATCGCGCCGGGCTGCGGCCAATTGCTCGGGCTGCAGCGTCACAGCCGGAGCCGTCCAGTTCAACGCCTGGCTTGCGCGGTCGTCGCCCGTGATCGTGACGCTCGGCGCCGGCCCTTTTTCGGAAACGAGAGGCCGCGGGTCCCGCGGACGCGGCTCGGGCGCCGTGTCGTCGCCGCCGCAACCTGCTGCGGACATCGCCAGCAACAACAGCGGAGCGATGGAAATGCGCAGACTGCCTCCGTCCGGGCGATGCTTTTCGCCGACCTTCTGGCACCATGCAATGCGGATCATGGCCGGCACGTTAACTGCCTGCGCCGTTTCCCGCCACCCGAAGCCCGACGCTCGCGTTTGACAAGCACACCGCCCGGGCAGTTAGGCTCACTCTCTTTCCTCACGTTGAACCGCATTGTCCCACTGGATTTCAGACCCCGACACCCTCACCCACCGCCTCGCCACGCGCCCGGCGCGGATCGGGCTGGACACCGAATTCATCCGCGAACGCACTTATTGGCCGCAACTGGCGCTGGTGCAGATCGCGATCGACGACGACATCCTGCTGGTCGACCCTTTGGTGCCGGGCATGCCCGAAGCGCTGACGCCGCTGCTCACCGATCCGGCCGTGCTCAAGATCATGCACAGCGCCAGCGAAGATCTGGTGGCCTTCCAACGCGCTTGCGGCGCGGTGCCGCGGCCGTTGTTCGATACGCAGATCGCCGCGGCGCTGGCCGGCGTCGCCGCCGGCATCGGCTATCAGCGATTGGTGCAGGAGTTGCTGGGCGTAGCGCTGGACAAAGGCGAGACCCGCTCGGATTGGCTGCGCCGGCCGTTATCGGCGGCGCAGTTGGAATACGCCGCGGACGATGTCCGCCATCTGTTCGCATTGCACGACCGGCTGGACGCGCGCCTGCGCGAGCTCGACCGCCACGACTGGCTCGCCGAAGACGCCGCGCGCCTGGCCTCGGGCAGCGCCGCCGATGCCGGCGAACGTTGGCCGCACCTGGGCATGCGCACCGCACAATTTCTCGATGCCGATGCGCAACGCCATCTGCTGCGCCTGCTGCGCTGGCGCGAACGCCAGGCACGCGACAGCGACCGGCCGCGCAGTTGGATCCTGGACAACGATTTGGCGGTCGCGCTCGCGCGCACGCCGCCGACAGATGCGCGCGCACTGCAGGCGCAACTCGATGCGCATCCCAAGGCGCCGCGCAAACTCGGCGCGGCGATCTGGCAAGCCCTGGCGACGCCGCTGCCGGACGAATCCACGATGCCGATGGCCAGCGCGGCCGATCGCGACAAGAACCGGCTCAAACGCATGCAGGACGCGGTCTCCGCCCGCAGCGCCGAACTCGGCCTGCCCGACGGCGTACTCGCTTCGCGGCGCTATCTGGAAGTGCTGCTGGAAAGCGGCGTCTGGCCGGACATGCTGTCGGGGTGGCGTAAGCAGCAGTTGGAACCTGTGCTGACGACGTTGCTTGCGTCTGGTGAGCCGGCCGCCGAAGGGAAGTGAGGCGCCCCACAGCCGCATGTCATCCGACTTTGCTCCTGCTTTTGTAGAGCGGGGCTTGCCCCGCTGCTCTGGTCTTGCTCTGTAGAGCGGAGCTTGCTCCGCTGCTGTTGCTTTCATGACGTCATCCCAGCGGACGCTGGGACCCATATTGCTCTGCTTCAAACCCATCACCCCCGCGAACACGGGACTGCGGAGGCAGGATGCCGGAGCGAACATCTGCGCAGCAGATGGCCCGCAAGGCATGCCGCAGGAGCGGCATGTCATCCAGCGTCTTTGCCCTTCGCTCGTCATTC
>CADECF010000002.1 GCA_902825775.1 uncultured Lysobacteraceae bacterium | reverse complement strand
ATCCAGGTATGCATCGCCGTGCTGGTTTTGACCCTTCGCATTGATCCTCTGCATGGAGATCACGTGGTATTACCTCGATTGTTCGCCGTTGTCGAAGCGACGTGGAGTGCGACACCTCCACGTCTAGCCGCGATCCGGATCCATGCAAGGCCCCGTAGACGGGGCCTAGATCACTTCTTGCCGAACCCCAGGCGCTCCGCTTCGCGCGCCATGACCTGCTCGATGGTCAGCCCAAGCACCTGCTCGGTTTCCTGCGAGGGCGTGGGTTTCGATGCCGGCGGTAGCGGCTTACCCCCGGCGGGACCCAACGTCCACTTGGCCTGCTTCTGGCTCACGCGCATTTTGGGCAGCTGTAGACCGGGAAAATCCAGCAGCAGCGGATCGCCCCCCATCAATACGATGGCGCGAAAGCCCCAACCATGCGGGCCCATGATTTTGCCTTTGCGCAACCCCAATCGATCGGTGAGTTCAGCAGGTGACACCAATGATCGGCTTTCTTCGTGGACCTGAGCATTTTGCTCATGATTGCGCCAGGCCACCTTGTGCTTGCCGATTTTTTGCGCCAATTCGTCTCGTGAATCACCCATCTGAATTTTGCCAATAACATGTGTCCCAACCATGGACGACAACGCTTTGGTTTTCTCTGGCCCCATCATCAGCTGAAGTTGCGCCAAATCCTGGCAAGCCATGATCATGACCACGCCCTTGCTGCGCGCCTTGGCCACCCATGGCTCGACATCGATCTTGATCGAAGGCAGCTCATCGATGATGAAAGCGAGACTCCGGCCTTCCTCATTGTCTGGTAGCTGAGGGCTGTTGATCGCAGGCTCGGCAACATTGAGCATTGCGGAAACGTAAGCGCGGGTTAGGGTCGGATCCTGGCCTGATTGAACTATGACCTGATTTCGGCCTACATAGTCGTCTTTTATCCAGTCAGTAATGGCAAAGCTGCGCTTGCTGCGCTTGGGCCAGGCCAAAGCCAGGTCGTCGATGACGCGCGTGTAGCCAGCGAGCGTGGCCAGAATGCTTGCCGTGCTCTGGCTTTCCTCGTTGGCAATCAGCGGGGCGGCCTTGGCGTAGTGCTCCTGGAGCATCGGCAGCATTGTCGGTGCAGCTTGAGCCACCAGGTCCGCGAGATCAGACCAGGACCATTTCGTTCCTTTCGTGTTTTGCAGCGTTCTCAATGCGCCAGTTAGGATCTGCTGTGCGGCGATCGTCCAAAATTTGCCGTTGCCCTGCTCTTCCGGGATTAGCGAGGCTGCGAACGCAGCCGCTTGCGTGGGTGTGCGCACATCTCTTGCCACATCCCAGACATAGGAGCGCGCATCGAACGGCGAGACGATTATGGGCGTCCGGAATATGGCAGTGAAATCCCCCTTGAAGTCGTAGAGAAACAGCTTGTCATTGCGGGCAATAATCTGCTTGATAATCCCCAGCAGAATTTGCGTTTTGCCTGCACCTACCGAACCGTATATGAGCATTCCCGTCGACCAGTGCTTCTTGCCCAGCACAAGATCAGGATGCAGCGCCAGGTGAAATCGGTCGGCTTCTTGCTGCTTGGGCGTGAGGCTGCGCACTCGTGCTTCCCGCCGCGCCGCCTTGCCTTCCAGCAATCGAGGCCCGCTCAAGTGCCAGGTATTCGAGCGCGGAATTAGCGCCTTGTGCGTAACCCACGCTGACACGGCCACCGACAAGGCCAACGGCACTCCCACCCGTAGTGCGGTTTGGACGGGATAGAAGACCTCGGCAAGGTATTCCTTGGCCGCAGGCCCTGCGGAGATGCCCATCGTGGCCCAGTGGTAGGCCGTGGCGATCGCTCCGGTCGCATGCCAAGACCAAGGGCCCAAGTCCGCACCTGGTGCGTGCAAGCCCAACCACAGCGATCCACACCAGGTGGCTGCAAAGGTTGCCCCGCCGGCAATCAGTCCCTGGTCCCAGCGCCGCACCGGCACGCTGGGCGCCACATGGGGTGGCACCGGGCCAAACGCGTCATAGACTTGGGGAGAAGACTTGGACATGGTCGCGAGCACTGGGGATCTTTCCGCGGTTGTCTTTGATCCCGGGGTCGGCGCCATGGGCCATCAGCGTCAGACACGCCACGGCCCACTTGTTTGTTGCCGCAAGATGGAGCGGCGAGCGGCCATCGGCATTACGCGCATTGGGATCTGCGCCGGCATTGAGCAAGGGCGTGAGCACCGGGCCGTGGCCATTGCTGGCTGCCAGGTGGAGGGCTGAGTTGCCATGCGCATCGGTGCCATGGACCGGGATGCCGATCGATAACGCATCGCCCACGGCTTCCACATTGCCGCGTTCGGCCGCATCGCGAAGCACTGCGCTCCAGCCTTCCCAGCCCTTGATCTTGAGGCTGTCGATGTAGCTGTAGGCGTAGGCCTGGCAGTCGTCGGCAATCGACGCGAAGGTGTTGTCGCGGTCCTCGTCGTCCAGATCCTCGATCAGGTATTGGTAGATCGAGTCATCTTCATTTTCAGGATCGCGACTGGTGTAGAAGTCACGCTCAACCTTCGGACCAGTGAACGGTGCGTTGGTCAGGAAATAATCCTTCGACTCCATATGGAGTTCCAGATCAACTCGAACTTGAGGCAAACCCTGCGGGCTGAAGATCTGCCATTGAAGGTCGCCAAACCCATCTTCACCGCCCAGCGGCTGCTGGATCAGGTCATGGGTGTGCGCCAGGATCGAGGCCGGATGGAGGCCTACGGTTGCATCCCCATAGCTCTGGAAAAACCGCTCGCACACATCCGCCAAATCGTGGAGCCCGAACGGTTCCAGGGTCTTCTTCAGGTGATCGAGGGCGTGTTGTTTTTGAGCGTCCATGGCTCTACGTCTAAGGCAGGATCGAATCCGGTCAAGTCACGATCAGTTGATAGGCAGGCTGGACAGGCACCATCAACAATGGCGAAACCTCGCCCAATTCCAGCATCAGCGCGCACATGATCGGGTCATGACGAATGATCGCCTGGCGCAAGGCGTCCGCCCGCACCAAAGGCCAGGCCTGGGGATACAGTCGTTCCAGTTGGTCAGCCAAGGTGCGAGCATGGCCCACACGATCGGCGAACACGGCCTTGAGGAAGGCGCACTGAAGATCCTGACAGCGCGGCGGCGCAAGGCTGGTCAGTGCGCTCATGAGATTAGTGCCCCGATCGGCGCACGCGAGCACGCCGGTCCCGGCTGATCAACAGGCATCGGGCGACAGACCTGTCTCACAGCGTATTCGGGCGACGGCAGGGTCCAGGTCATCAGGTCTTCAACCCGATCCCAATCATGGAAAGTGAAAGCGCTGGCGGTTTGAAGTGCTCGCTGGGCCATCAACTTCTGCTGACGCTTGGCCGCGCAGTCGGCGACCGCCTGCTCCAGCTGCTTGTCCGGTCCATCGATCCACAGCACGGCGTTCTGGAGTCCGGCATTCTCCAGGGCGTCCATGGTCGCCTGTGCCACCGCGGGACAACCTTGGCTGCGGCCGACATGCCCCGGGCCTACATAGGTGGACGGATGGAGCACCACCGCACGCTCACGCGCTTTGCCATTAAACATGGCGAACAGTCCATCCAGTTTCCGACTCCAGCCGTTTTTGCCCTGATAGCGCTCGGCAATCCGGTAGAGGCCCAGCGACGTCATGTTGGAACCCAGCGTGTTGCCGAAACGCTCGGCGCGGCCACGGCCAAAGGGATCTGACCCCGACCCGTGCGCGACGCGGTCATTCAAGATCAGGCGAGCTTGGCCAGGGTCTTTTAAGTCAAAGGCCCACAACCGCTTTTCGCGGGCAGGCCGCGACATGTCCACGACAATGAGCTTGTCGATTGTTGCCCCACCCTCTTGGGCGCAGGTCATTGCCGCAAGCGCCCGCTGCGCAACTTCGGCCGACAGGTTGGATGCCACCGACAGCAACGGCGTGCTTGATCCTGCCAACGGCTCAACCGTGACGAAAGGATCGGGCGAAAGGGGATAGGTGAAAACGGGCAGGCTGCTGGACACCGCATTGGCGGATGCGGTGGCAGTAATGAGGGTAAAACCAACGGCAAGCAAAGCCGCTTTGATGCGATGGCGCATGGTCGGATCTCCTGTGTTGCGAAAGTTTGTGGGTAGGTATTTGCCTACCCATATCTCCATCGAAACAGGGAATCGAAATCGCGCAAGACCAAACGTATTCATCGCATTACGCAATAAAAAACCCCGGCAATGCCGGGGTCTTTTCAATGCTTTGATCTTCAGCGCGACTGGGTATCGTCGCGCCTGCGGATGCCCGCCTCCCAATCCCGCTCTGCCTTGGCCGCATCCACATCCATATTCTGTGACGGGACCTCGGGTTGAGCCTGCGTCTTCTGCTGCATTTCCCAGTTCTCGATGTGTTCGACGGTCACCGATCCTTGGCCCATGTTCTGATCCCGATAGGCGCGCTCACGATCTTCCCAGGACTTCTGGTGGGCGTTCTCCTGCTCTGCGGTTGCCGCATAGTTGGCGTAGCCGCGCTCCAGGCTCCGCTGCTGCCCATTGCCCTGCTGCTGCCCTTCGTTCTCCTGCCCCGGCGACCATTCGTCACTGCGGTCCATCGCCGAGGCCTGTCCGTTTCCCTCGTTGCCCTGCGCCTCGCGCCGGGACTTGAGCAGATCGCTGAACTTGGTCAAGGTCGGAGCCGGTGCCTGTTCAACGGCCAGGCCAAACGCCTGCTCGTGCTGGGCGACTTCCTTTTCCAGCGCCTCGCGGGTTTGGACCCACTGCGGAAAACGGTCCTGCTCGAATTCGTTGGGTTCAGGCGACATCAAATGCTCGTCGCGCTTGTCTCGCGCCGCCTGGAGTTCCTTTTCAATCACCGCAAGATCCGAAGGGTCGTCTTGATCCAGACGGCGGGTGGTGTCATTCATCGTCGTGTCCTCGTAAGTGGGGGCTCATCATTAGTTCTAGCTTGAAAGCCAAACGGCGCAAGGGGCGACCTAAGCCGCCCCCTGTGTGCTATTTGGCCCGCAACTCGTCTGCGCGCACCTGCGGCAGCTGAGCAAAATCCACTCGCGGCGCGCCTGCGCGATTGATGAAGACGATCGCCTTGCCAGGTCCGGTTAGCAGCGAAGTGAACTCGACATCTTCGAACAGCGGGCCTTCCTCGATCGTGCCGCCGATGTCGACCGGGAAATCCATCATCATGCTGTCGTCGTCGATCTGCTGCGTGCGGTGTCCACCCCAGCCATGATGACCCTGGTAGTTGTAAGCACGCGACGGCAGGATGACCCGCGGGCGCCCAGCACCCAGGACCTTGAGCTTGTGCATGGCCGCAGCCTGTGGATGGTTGGGATTGTTCAGCGGGCTCCTGGCGAACTTGGTCAACGCACCGCGGTAGTCGATACCCAGGGTTGGCTTGGGGAAGCGGACAACATTGGCCGGTCCCATGCGGTCCTGCAGATAGCGATATGTCGCAGGCTAAGACTTCATCGCAATGAAGCTCTGGAACTGGGACATCAGCAACAGCGCCTTGTCCTTGTCGCCCAAGCGGGTGATGAAGCTCTCGATCGCCTGAGTTGCGCACACGAAGGTCATGTGGAGCGAACGGGAAATCGAAGCCAGATCCGCTTCCTGTTCGCCGACGATCAGATGCGCTTCGTCGATCATGAACATCAGCGGCTTCTGGCCCTTCGCCATCCAGGACTCTTCGGACTCCAGAGCCCGCTTCTTCACATCGGCATAGAACCGCTGCTTGGCAAAGGCCGCGACCGCTTCGGAGGCCGCACCATGCTTGGTCGCCGGCACATCGAAGCCCACCGATTTGCCATACAACGCGCACGAAATATCCTCGCCGGTCTCCAGCATCTTCCAATGCACGCCACTCTTGCCCGTCAAAAACTTGCCACGGGTCAGCGGCGACAGACGCAGATCGACATTGATCAGGAACGAGCCGCGCTGCTTGGCGTCCAGGCCCGCCCAACCCCGCATGAAGAACTCCAGCGTGCCATCCAACAGCGAGCCTTGGCCGATCTCCGGATGAATGCTCTTGGGGTGTGACTTGAGGCGAGCCTGATATTCCGGCGTCGCGCCCACGCCATTGCCCGGATAACCCAGATACTGCAGGGCATCCCGGAACTCTTTGCAGTAAAGCTCAGCGGAATTGGTGATAGTGAAGCTATTGGCCATCATGCGCAGCCGCGACAGCGTGTCCAGGTTCCACAGCCAATGCCGCTTGCTGTCGCGCTTGTCTTTCCAGCTGTTGAGGCTTTTGACCACCTTGTCCAGCTCTGAACGCGCAAACTGCGCCTCGTCGACATTGCCCGCTTTCATGTTCGCGGCAATGCTCACCTTGAACCGATCAGACTCCTCTTCTTTCACGCGCGCCATCTTGCACGCGTAGGCGCGATAGTTGAGCTCGTGGTCGCGCAATGCCTCGTGCAGAAGCGTTAGATGCTCGATGAAATCTTTGGCGCCTGCGTCCCACACGTCTCGCTTGCCCACATCGATCGAGTTCAAAGCGTAGGCCACTTCCTGGGCGCTGAGGCCCTGCATCGGCGCGTAGTCCACGCCAGGACCGACCAGCAGATCGAGCAGGGCCGACAGCTCGCCAGGCAGCGATCCTTTACCGCACAGGCAGACAAAACCGCCATAACCGCTTTCGATCCACTGCTTGGCGACATTGCGCATCACGCCTTCGGTCTTGCCCATGCCGGGTGCGCCCAGCACCAGCAAATGGGTCTTCAGATCCTTGGCCGAACCAACCATCGGCAGATCGGCATCTGGCGCAAAGGGATACATCTTCTTGGTCAGCCAGCCGCTAGCCGTCGCCAACCTGATCACCGGCGAGGTGTCCTTGGCCGCATTGAGCGCCTGGTCCGCCCGTGGCTGGATATGCATACTCGACAAGGCACCGGACAAACCCAGGTTGAAGTTGATCCCCAGTTGCTCAAGGGTCTTGGCACGCGCCATGTAGTTGGCTTCGGTGTGCACCATTGGATACATACAGGCGAGCATGAAGATCGCAAACGGCACTGCGGCGGGGAATTTCATGGATACCAGGAAAGCCACGCCAAGCACCATGGCTACAAAAGCGGTCCATTTGAAGTTGTGCTTGACCCGCTCCAGGAAAGCTGACCATGAGTAGCTTTTGCCGCCACCCACCACGGTGGATTTCGCCTTGTTGTCGAACAAAGCAAATACCAAAGGACCAAAAATAGCCAAGTTCAGCAGGATACCCAGCGAGGCCAGCGACGAGATCATTTTGTTTGACCCCGGCATGGCACCCGCGGTTTTCATCACGGTCGCAGGATCGGTGACCATCAACGCTACCGCCAGCGGCCCAATCAGCAACAACGCTGCTGATTTGATTGCTTCCCAGAAACTTTCGTGTTGTTTGAGGCTGACCAAAAAAGGCACCGACAGCAGCAACGATGCAAGAGCTGCCTTGCCCCATCCGAACATCGTCAGCATGTAGGCGAAGGCGCCAATGACGGGAAAGGCGGCATACAGCAGCGGGGTGGCCGTGCTGTCCGAGCCCAGCACCATATCCTCAGGCAACCGGTAGCCTTCGATCGGCATACCGTCCTTGGTCTTCAGTCCACGTTCCTGTTTGTCCCGCAGATCTTCCGGCGGCTGTGGCCACCAGTTCTCGAAGGGCTCAAGATCCTCGCCTTCCGGCACGATCCATTCACCATTGAGTTCAATGGCACCAAATGCCTGGACCATTTCGCGATCTTCTTCAGGCACCACCAGCGTCCGGGAGGGCACGCGTTCAGGCACATCATGACGACCATTCATCTGGTCATATAGGGACAGCCCCTCATCGCAGATCTGCTGCATGACGGGCGTATAGGGTTTGCCGGTCACGCGTGCGAAAGTGCCTTCAACAGCGTCGAGCAAGCGGAACAAAATGGGATTTGACACTGTGACCTCCTTAACCTATGAAGCCGGAAATGCCATTGGCAGATGGCGCATGTGCTGCGGCGGGAACCTGGGGTGAGACAGCCGCGGCCGAGCTCCTCCACTTCGCAACCCCAACCCCGATAGCCACGAACAGCAAAACCAAGGTGATGGCACCCAGTGCTGCCGCCTTGCCGGCGTAGGGTTCCTCGATCACTCGCAAGGCAGAGACCACCTTGCTGCCGTCATACCACTCGTCGAGTTTGTCGTTGGGGGGGCGGCGGTCCGCAGGACGGTTGAAATAGCTGGCTTGTAGCGCGGTGAGGAGGCCATCCAGTCCACGATCGCGTGGCGTGCCGATGGTGAGCTTGGCCAGGAACGAACTGAACCAAGAGCCGAAACAAGGTCCCGGCATTCCTTTCTTGTATTGATCAAACAGTCTGGCGAGGATCACGGTCGAGCTCTCCTGAAGTGGTTACCTACCCACGTCTAAGGCAGATCCGAAACCGGTCAAGCGCGCTCAGTCTTGAGCCTGGCGCCTGTTGAACCAGGCTTCCATCTCGGCTTCCTTGCGTGCGATCTCTGCCGTTCGCGCAGCGTCGGGACGCGCGTCCTTCGTTGCAACGGCGACGGGCTTGGGCGCCTCGCGCCGCACGCGCGCAACAGGCTTGACCACAACCTCCGGCGCCGGCTTGGCCGGCGTGGGCTTGGTGGCTTGTGCGGTGGGCGCCGGCACGAACAACGGCTCCGGCATCACTTCTTTAGCGGGCGCAGGTGGCTGTTCCAGGTTGGGCTGCGCCGGCTCCTCGATCGGAGAGGCGCGTTCGATCGCAGGCAATGGCTCTGGCGTCGGCTCTTCGGTTTTCGCTGGCGGTGTGTAGACCGGTGCGGCTACCGGCATGACCGGCATGACGGGCACCGTGGACTTGGCCACTGCAGGTTCTTCACCGCGACTGGTCCACCACCAGGCACCCCCACCGACCAAGGCCAGTGCGACCACACCGCCGATCAACCAGGGAAGTTTCTTGCCGCCTTCCGACTTCGGCCGGGCTGCGTGCTCTGCGCGCACCTCTCGGGTCTTGTCGACCACGGCTTGCGCCACACCACGCGACAGGGCGAGCCCACCCTTGCCCACCTTGCTGGCGAGATCCGCCGCGGCCTTGAGCTTGGCCGCGGTTTCATCTGAGACCAACGCATTGGGATCCTCGTCCTTGCCTGTGGCCTCCTGGCGCTGCTGGACCAGGCGGCGACGCCGCATCGCGTCGATGCGGTCGGCTGGCACAGGGGCGCCTGCTCCCTCTGGCTTCACCTTCTCCTTGTTGAGCTCGGCCAGTTTGCGTTCCAGCATCCGGCGCCGCAGGTCATCTTGGCTCATGGGGCACTCCTATTAACGGACGTCGGGGATGGGCGACACGGTGATGGCGTAGTCGCCACCCTTGCCGCACTGGTTGTCCACGGTGTGGCGAGCCAGGGCTTCGCGCTGGGTCAGTTGCTGGACCGGGATCTGGCAGACGGGGTTAGCACCGTCGAAACGAATAACCAGCCCACCCTTGTCTCCCTTGGTCAGGCGCGCGAGCTTGTCCAGCAGCGCGGTCATGTCCGCCCCCTGGGCTTCCATGTCCGCGGGCTTGTAAGTGATGACAAGCGAGTCCATCGCCTCGTGCTGTTTGCCCTTGGCGTCGGTCTTGGTCTGGGTGGTGACCGTGGCTTGAGCACCGGCGGCCTTGGCTGCGGCTTCGACCTGGCGGGCTTCCTTCAGCTGCTTGTTGTAGGAGAAAACGCCACCGATCGCTGCACCGACTCCACAGCCAAGACTGGGGTCCACACCAGCGATCGTCCCAATCAAGCTACCGAACCCGCAACCTTTGGCCGCAGCTTCCTTGGTCTTGCCCATGTCAGGTTTGGCAGCCGGCCGTTGGCCTTGCACTTGAACAGTCGGCAGATCCTTGGCTTGTGCAGTGCTCTGCGACGCGGCCTGGGTGTTGGCGAGCACACGCTTGCGACAATCATTGCTCTTGTCCTGGTTGGCCTTAGTCGGCTGCACCTTGCCGGAGCGAATTTCAGCCAGGAAGGTGTTGCACGCCTGCTGCTCAGCAGTGAGCGGCGCGACGGTCGCCAGCGATACTGCAGCGGTAGCGTTTGCCGGCGTCGCCACTTGCTCGTTGGTCTTGGGCGCGGTTTTCTGGTGCAGCCAATCCTTGATGCCGGCGTTGGCCGTGCCGGTCAGGGCAAGGCAGAGGATGGTGGTGATGGCAATAGGCTTGAACATGTGGGTGTCTCCTAAGGTGGGGGTTTAGATCGGGGGGCTGTCGTGGTCGACGCTGCTGCCGCGTGATCCGCTCTTTGCGCCAGGGCTGTCGTAGCGCCTGGAGATTTCGCTGAGGAAGAACTTGGTCAGCTCCTCCTGCTTGCGCAGCGATCCGGCGATGTCCTTGCGCTGCAGCTCCAACTGCCGGGAGGCGTCTTCGATCAGTTCGCGACGGCTGCGCTGTTGCTCGTCGCGAACAGAAGCCAGCAGATGGTCGAGTTCACCGCGCAGGCTTTCCAGTTGTTCGAGCACCATGTCGCGTTTGATTTTTTCCAGCAGCGCATCGCGCGCGAGCTCGCTGAAAGCCACGCCGCGGCGAGCCGCAGCGTCCTTGGCCAGTTTGTGATCGCGCTCATCGATGAAGAAGCGAACAGGCTTCACTGCGGGAGGTCTCCATTAGCGGCATACCTCCACGTCTAGCCCCGATCCGAAACGGGTCAAGGGGCCTTGGCTTCGTGCAGCGAAACAGCGGAATTAAAGCGGTTTGCTACAAATCGGGGCCGCGACGCGGGGCCGGTGCTAGGGCCCTTGCAAACGCATTACGCGTCAAGGGTTTGCAGGCGGATGTAAGGCCCCGAAGGGGCTGCCTGCTAGAAACACTTCAGTGAGTCCTGTGTATGCTCATAGATGCTCTTGGCGGGAACCCCCAGGCCAAGGCATCCGGCAACCCCAGCTGCGCAGCCAAGGCTCCCTGCGGTTTCTCTGGCCCCTGCTCTTGCGCCATCCCGAACCCCTGCTATCCCTGTTGTATGTCTACAGGGAAAGCGCTCAGGGAAAACTTCGGATGACCAACGACCACGCTCTCGCCACCCGTGTCAGCCATGCCATCCTTGAAACGGCTGCCTCAACAAATGTTCGTTCGGCGCCATGGAAACGTGATCTGACCACCGGCGACGATGCTCTGGCCTGTGCGTTCTGCTTGGCCCCGTTGAATTCTTCCAGCCGGGCCACGTATCTGTCTTGGCTCGTCGCTCCGTATTTCGGCGGCCCCCTTTTTTCCGACAACACCCTGCTCACCTGCCGCCACTGCGCCAACGCTCGCGACAACATGGATGTTTTGGGCTGGCCCGCGTTTCAGTCCTTGGGCTCCCCGGACAGCCGCGCTCAGGTGCTCGCTTTGCGCGCTCGTGTGTTAACCGCGTCCGCCAACCACATGACCCACACAAGCCGGTGGACCCAGAAACAAAAGGTGTTCGATGCGCTCGCCAGCCGGTGGGAGCACCCCCGCATCAAGCTGTTCGCCTTCCATGGCGCCACGCAATCGTTCATCGGGTGGACGGCGCGCTGTGGTGCCCCGGGTGCCCTCGGCAGCGCCGCCGGCATTCTGCGTTACGGTTTTCAGGCCACGCCCCTGACCGACTTTGCGGCCACGCTTTTTGCCGTGCCGTCTTCCGTTTTTCTGGACGCTATATGGGAGCTCATTGAGCACGGCGCGCTTGTCGTGCCCGTCGATTTGGAAAACGAACCGGTGGCCGAGCTGGACCCGGACGACTGGCGTTCCTGGTGGTCGATCACCTTCACCGACCCTGCCGACATTCGCCGCCGCCGCCCACGGCTCGCAGGCAACCAGGCCAAAGTGCCCGGCACCCTCGCCCACCAGGTCATGCGTCTGCGCAACCAAGCCAAGCGCGCGGGACAAGTGCTCCCCGATGACATCGATGCCCGTCGGCATCTGGCGCCGGCCCCACGCAAACCCCGCCAACTGGCGACGCAATCCAGTGCGGTGCACGCCCGGGAAAAATATCGAAGGGGTGTAGAAGCTCAGCGGACTCGAGTCTGGCTGGAAGCCCGCGCCGCTCTGGACGATTACAAGCAACGGGTGCGCGATGGTCGCGCCCGACCGGCGACCCTAGACGAACAGTTCCTGATGGAGAACGAAGTGCTGGATCTGTTTGACGCGATCAAGCGCTGGTAGCTAGTCGCCCTTCTTGCCGCGCCGGGTGCGCAACCCCTCCACTCGCGCCAACAACTCCTCGGCTACCTTCTTCTGTTCCTTCGCCGGAAGTTGGGCCATCGCTTCGATGACTTGGGCCATTGCGGGGGTCTCGGCATAGAGCGAGGCCAGCGGCACCGTCAAAGCCGTGGCCAACTGGCGAGCGGTTGCCTCATCCGGTTGGCTGGTTCCCCTCTCGTAACGGTTCACCCTGGTCCTGGCCACGTCGATGGAAATCCCTGCCTTGGTGCCCAGCTTCTCCTGGGTGAGGCCCGCGGCCAGCCGCGCCTCTTTCAGGCGACGGGCAAAGTGGAGCAGGTTTGTAGACGGGTCGGACAAGGGTTCAGGGCCTGGGAAATACCCCCTCAGGTTGCACCACTTGCATCCCCCCGTCTGTTACGGTATCTGTAACATGGCCGCATTGCCAGTGCCCGACCCGTGCCACCCTTGACCGGATGGTGATCGGGGCTAGACGTAAAGCGACCAAACAGCCCACAGGGGAACCGACCATGAATACCGCAACAAATCGATTTCAGCCTGGCACGACTTACGACCAGCACATGAAGGTTGAAAAGCAGCTGCGCCAGGGCTGGGTGATGATGTGGATCGCCACCGTCCTATTCCTGATTTTTCCAGTTTCGATTCTGCTGGCATGCATTGCGCTCGGCCATGGAATTGGTTCCGCATCTTGGCCTGGCTTCCGGAGTAAGGGATTGAAGTTGGCGTTCTGGTCCATCATGGGTCCCATGACGCCTTGGATCCTGTTCGTCGGCGCCGGCCTGTTCTGGCGCGCAACGCACTAAGGTCGCTTCAATCCAATTATCCTGATCAGACGGCGGGCAGCCTTGCGCTGCACCGCCGTCTTGTCGTGTGCGGCTCGCACGGTCAGCACTCGCCCCTCATTCTTGAGTTTCATCGCGCCGTAATCCGCCAGCGCAATCAGGGCCGTCGTCCAGGGGAAGTCGTCGCCTAAGTCATTGGCCACCAGGGCGTCGATGTTTTCTCGCAGTTTGGGAGGAATGGTGATCATCGAGCGATGAGTGCGCTTGCCTTCTCGCGTCCGGTAATCCGGAAGCGCCGCCCCTTCAATGACAATCCCGCCACCGCTCCCGGCATTCGTTTTCCCATCGTCTAGGTCAAAGAACGATTCCCGTTCGGCCTGGTCGCCTGCAGCCAGCAACAGGCGGCGCGGCAATGCCGCAACTTTCTGGCGAACTGCCTCCAGATCAACGGTGTCCTCGATCTTTTTGCGTGCTGGCTTGGCGTGAACGGCGGCAACCGCGGCCGACAGGTCGCGCTCACCAGCCGGCGTTGTCTTGTTCTGGGTCATCGGGCAATCCTCTTCTTGATGGCGAGGGCAATCTGTTCGATTTCTCTTTGCGCTTCTTCGATGTGCCGGCCACCCATGTCGAACACGGTGCGCCCCTGGGCGTAGTAGCTAGCGAATGCGGAGCGCTCCCGGATGACCAGGGCGCCAGCCATGGGCGGGCTATCCAGGCGTGCACGGTGCTCGGCACGCCGCGGGTTGTATCGGTTGGCGAGAACCAGAAAAGGCAGTTGCTTCTCTTCCAGCAGCGCCACGGTGCGCAGGAACACAACGAAACTCACGCCATCGAGCAGTGTGGGCACCAGGTAGAGGTCAGCGTCCGGCAACACCCCGTTGTCGGGGATCCGTGGCGGCATATCGATGAGCTCGATATCGAAGCCGCGCGATCGGGACCGGCCCACGGTGAACGGGGTTTCCTCGGCCAGCGCCGCCCAACCCAATGCTGAGCCCTGCGGATCGCAGTCTGCGACCAGCACGCGTTGTTCCTCATTGCTGGCGTAGTAGCCAGCCAGGTTGAGCGTGGTGGTGGTTCGGCCAACGCCGCCTTTGGCGTTGAAAACACAGATCCGCATTTCTTCGCCTCATGGATAGGTGGCTACCTATCCACGTCTAAGGCAGAACTGGATCCACGCAAGCTCTTAAACGCCGACTTCGCAAAATCGGCCGGCACGCACCATGCGGGCTTTGATCAATGCCAGATGGGCCTTTTCACCCCGATCGTAGGTCTTCTTTAGCCGGCGCTTTTCTGCTGCTTCACGTATCTTGGTGGTGCTGTGCTTTTCCACTTGATCGTGCAACACCTTGGCCCGATTGATCTCATCGATGTTGTCGACGAACCACTGTGCAAGCGCCGGTGGCACCTTGCCCTCGCAGACCTCGATGACAGTCAGGCCAGGATCCACCAGCACCTGTTCCTGGGTTTCGCCAATCTTCTTGCCACCATAGAAGTTTCCGATTTCCCCACCCTCGATCTTGTTCATCACGGCCACAGTGCGTGTGCGATAGCGTGCGCCGATGGTGATGAACGGGTTGGCGCCGGCCTTGAGCAGATCCTGGACCATGTCATTAAAGACCTGGGCAAGCTGCGGATCCTGGGAGTGCGCCGAGTAAGCCTTGGCGGCGACATGAAGGGCAGTCAACCCCAGGCCCGTCAAACGGTCGTCGATCAGGGATCGCTTGGCCCAGGCCTTGTTAATCGGTTCGACATCGACCGTTTCCTGTTCTCTATTTTGTTCGAGCTCGGCAATCGCCTCGCGAAGCTTCCGGCAATCGCAGGACTGGATGGCTTGGATCAGTTGTTGGACGGGTTTCATGGTCGGGATCTCCTTAGTGGATTTTCTGGCGAGGGGTGGCTGGCAACATCACGCGTGCGCCCGCGGCGCCGTTGGCTAGCACTTTGTTGGCGGCATCAAGGATCTGTTCGCCCGTCACCTTCGAAGTAACGCCCCGCGCTGCTGCCAGGCCGCGCATGAGTTCGGCAATCACTTCGGGCGCGTCCGCGTTTTCCATCGTGTCGAGGGGGTCATAGATCACCATCAAAGCACCATCGACCGCCATCAGATCAACGGAAACCGGCGTCAGCACGAAGGCATTGAGTTTCTTGGCCAGCGCTTCGAGTTCAGTCATGGCAGCGAATCTGGTTCTTCGCCGCACGGCGCGCCATGCGCTCCAGGCGCTGGGCCTTTTCGAAGGAGCGGATATACGGATTATTCGCAGTTCGCAAAGAATGCGTGTGCTTGTGCGAGTAGATCTGACGCAGTGCGATAGGATCGGCATGGAGCTCGCCGTCGGCGAACGCATACGGCGTTTGGCTTGGAAATCGCAGGTTCTGAGGCTTGATGTGCATGGTCGGGCTCTCCTGGTGGATGGGCGTTCGTGGGTAGGTATTTGCCTACCCACGAATCCATGCAAACAGAATCTTGAAAAAGCACAACGTCGAATCAGCATGTTTTTTTGTGCTGCACGTTGCACAAAAGAAAGCCCCCTCGAAGGGGGCTACGGGGCCAGACCGCTGGCTATTCGTCTCATCGACGCTCGAAAGTTTTGATTGGCTCGATGACAGCTGGGAGTGAGAGGCGCGGTGATGGTTCTGCGCTTCCCTGCCTTGTCCTTGATCCTGATCTTGATCGACTTGGACACGCTGACGCCTTCGACCTCCAGGCCCGCGGCTTCCACCATCTCCATCACATTGCGCTGCCTCTTGTTCATGACCTGATTGAAAGGCCAACCCTCGTTGTGTCAATCCTCCCCTGGCTCCATGATCGTGAGCACCGGCTCACCGGCATCACCTGGGCCAATATGGAGCACCAGGTCTACAAGACCCGCGACTTCGTGGTTGCCCTCACGCGGCACCCGGAGCACCGTAAACGGCGCCCTATCACCCTGGGTGGTCCTGGCGGCACGAAACGCCATCAACAGCACATCGGCCATCCGGCCTTCCGTGCTCTGCCCTAACCCCGGCTTGCGCTCGGTGTCGGCATCCGTCCACTCGCAGCAGCCGTGCCATACGGCATGCGTTGCCGCCATGGGCAGTTTGAAGCCGAAGGTGCGGGCGTTGTCGGTGATATCGACTAGAACGCCGTCGGCGATCGCCTGGGCACGCGAGTAGCTGGAAATTATGTCTTCACTTGTAAACATGTCAGTAGGTCCTTGCTTGCAGCTGGTGTTGGGAAGGGATCGGAAACTGGATGGCCATGGCCTGGAGGAAGGCCACGGCATCGTCGGGTTGAAGGCAGTCGCCTTCGCGGTCGTAGGCATCAAATCGCTCGGACCAGGTGTGTTTGCGCTCGATGAACTCAGCCCACAATGCCCAGGACACATCGACGCGATACGGCAGCACGGCCGCGAACAGCAGGCCGGCCATCCGCAGCCTGCGCAGATCTTCGACATGCATGCCTGGCATCACCCCAACGCTGCAGCTCGTTGGCCCACTGCGGCGGACATAGCCTCCGGGCACCGCACTGGCTCTGTGATTGCTCCTACCCATCACAGCCACTCCCAAGCGCCCAAGGCGTTGCGGTAGGCAATCTCAGTGCAGCCCGCGTTGGGCATGCCGAAGTCGTCCAGCGGCGCGAACAGGGTTTCGTCGTCCGGCCCGACATAGATGCCTTCGTAGTAGGTCTCCCCATCGGCGTCGCGCATCAGGAATGCCTTGCCCAGGGGATGCTTTTCTATCTGCTCAGCGTTAAGTTCCGTTCCGCTTGGCCCATGGGTTCCGGCTTCGTCGACGTCGTGTTCGGGATCAGTGATCAGGTCGCGGTTAATGACCCAGTGATACTTGCTTGCCATGCTGCTCTCCTCTTGAATGGCCCCAACCAGGGGCATCGGTTTCCGATGCTCCCGAATGGAAAACCCAACGCCCCGTCGAACGGCGCGGTCAATAGAGGAAGCGGAAAGGCTGGCGCGGGCCGGAGTGGCCTAGGCCACGACTACACGGGCCTTGGAGCGGCTATTGACCGGAGAAGCCGGGCAAAGGGGCTGGCAAGCCCAGGAGGGCGCGCAGCGAAGCCGAGTGTGGCCAGGGATGGCCGTGTTTGAATTTAGAGCCTGGGGCTCAAGCGCGTGGGGGCGAGTGCCGGAGCGGTGTTCCGTTCGAGCTTCCGAAAATCCCATCGGCTTTGAGCCGTATGCCGTCGCGCCATACGCAAATAGATCCGCATATCGCAACGCATCTGTAGTTCCCACGCTTCCAGGTCGGCATCGGGAATGCTTGGGTTTTTTATCCGCAACAAGATTGCGCGCGCCGCCTCAGCCCAATGGCTGTCAAACGATATCGGCACAGAAACTGTGAAGTCGAAGCCAAGCCGTTGCATCACACCCTCCCCAGCCAGCGGCGCACGATCTGCCGCATCGCCTCGCCCTGGCTGATGCGCGCATTCCGCGCGGCACTGATGATCGCCTTGGACACTTCCGGGGCAACCCGCACCGGCATCCATTTGGCGTCGTTCTCGCCCGTCCTGGCCGAACCCACATGGGCCAACGGAAAGGGCGCCAGGACGTAGGCCGTTGCGATCTGGCGAAGGGCTTCGCTCACCGTGATGCCGGCGGCATGTGCCCGAGCGGATACAGCACTGACGATCGCCGAATTCTCGCGCACTGCGGGCAACCGCGGCACTTGTGGACGGCGGACAGGTGGCTGGAGCTTGTGCTTCATGCGAACAGGTCTTCGAGGCGGTCGGCGACGGATTGAAGGGCAACAACTGCACCGTAGGCTAGAACGGCAATGACGCAAGTAATGGCGAGGAAGGTCATGTGGGTTCTCCTTAGAGGCGTTCGATGTGGAGGCCGTCAGCGGCCTTGTGAAGCATGTAGACCACCAGGTCGGTGTCGCAGTCTCCAGGCACTTCGACCGAACCGACAATGAAGCCGTCCTGTTCGATTTCGACGGTGAACGAAAGGGACTCGATAGCGACGGAAGCGGTCATGGTTGTGTCCAGGTGGATTTAGGCGATAAAGCCGGCGACGGTCGCAACAACCGGTGCCAGGAAGGTTGCGGTGATGAGCGCAAAGCTCAGCGTTTGGCGATCATCGATCAGGTCCAGGACGGTGAAGAGAATGTTCTGCATGGTCGTTTCTCCTTAGTGGTTTATGAGTAGGTGTTTACCTACCCATATATCCAACGTAAGGCAACGTGCCGATCTGTCAACTCCAAACGCACTACAAATATGGCGATATTTGCGTGATGAACTGCGCAGTTCTTATATGCCACATATGTAAGAAAACAGAGGCCTCTGCTTGTGCTTTTCAACAGGGCCAACGGCCCGTCTGCCCGCTCCTGCTATTGCTCTTCAAGCCAGCCGGCATCGACGCGAACAATCCGCGGCCCAGCGATGGAAGGGTCCGATGAGCAACCGCTTGCCCTTAGGTGTGATGTGCGCCGTGCCCTCCCCCAGGTAGACCACGAAACCAAAGGCATCTGCCTCCAGGAGCGCGCCCAGGCAAGCCTGTTGATCCAGACCTGTGCTCGCTACCAGCAGAGAGAGCGGAGACAGTGGCAAGGGACTTTGAGCGCTCGATCGCAAGCCATGCCGGCGCAGATGGTAGTTCCACTGGCGCTGCGATTGGTCACAGGCTTCGACGACGGCGCCGGGGGTGATGGTGATCATCAGAGCCTGCCCTGGCGTCGGCTGGCGCCTATTGCGATGACGGGCGCTGTGTTGGCATCGAACCGGCGCTGTTCGTCCAAAGCCCGAAGGTAGTCGTAGGCCTGTCCATTGGCTACCTCCAAGGGAGTTGGGCCATAACCCTCTGGCCCACGATCGGCTTGGTCCGCCCCCGCCTCAACCAACTCCTGGCAGAGCGCCAGGCTTCCTTTCATTGCAGCCCAATGTAAGGGCGTAGGATCTTCTATCCACGTCCACTCCATCACGCCGTTCCTCTCGACGGGCCACTCCCGGGCATGTGGTTCGCCCGTGATGTTGTCTTTGAGTTTTGCGCCACGCGAGATCAGTAATCGACACACTTCCACATGGCCTTTCCCAGCGGCCTCGCTCAACACCGACTCACCCCGATAGTCCTTGGCGTTCACATCAGCACCGGAGTTCAATAACACCTTGCAACGATGCAAGTGGCCGTAGTATGCGGCCCTTGAAAGTTGTTGGTTGAGGGTCAGGCCTGACACCAACAGGCGTTTGCTCTTGGCCATCACAGCCTCCCTTTGCACTTAATTGGCGATAGAGCAACTGAGGTATTGGCATTCAACCGTCGTTCGAGACGATCCGCCCAACGCTTCTCGATTGACGTGCGTCGCTGCTCATTACGAAGGGCGCCAATCAATTCCGACATCGCAGACATCCCTAGTCCGGCTCGACCCGATAGAAAAGCCACTGGCGAGGATCCCTGGGTCAACATCTCCACCATTGTCCGTTGCTCAGTAGAAAGTGAGGACATCTTCCGCGACAGCATGCGAGCATCCCACCGCGCCTGGATCTGCTTCCGATAGCCAGGGTTGGCCACCCCCCGAAAGTTGCGCCGCCACTGGCCTGTGCTCTGCTCACCTATGGAAAATTCGCAGCACTCCATCACCTGGGCATTCAAAGGGCACGCCCCAAACGCTCTTGGCGAAGACGGATGACGACATGGATCAACATCAGGGCTACGCCCAGCGCCGGCAAAGTCGGCGACATCAAAGGGAAGGCAACGGCGCCAGCGATCAGTGATTGAGAAATGGACATTGGTCGGGTCTCCTGGTTCTTGAAAGAATGGTCAGCGTTGTTCTGTCCATACATCAAACGTAAGGCTAACCCCCGATCTGTCAACTCCAAACGCACTACAAAATGGCATTTATATGCGTGATGCAATACCCATTTCTCAACTGCCAAATATGTAAGAAAACACGTGCCTTTGCTGTGCATTTCAATCGGGCCTTTGGCCCTTCCGCTCGCTCTTGTTCTTTAACGCTATTCCTGCTGCGTCATGATCCTGCGCAGCCAGCGCACGGGATCTGCGTGTAGCTGCTCGACATCACCCAGGCGAGCCATTGGGAGATACAGGTCTTCGTGTGATAACCCTATTGCACCTCTGACTTTCAGTGCATAGTCGTCATCGGGGTCTAGCTTGTTCCACAACGGCCAGACGTCAACTTGGGTTTCCATATCCGCCGCTGCATGGATCATCGCCATCAATGGGCCAAGGTGAGCGGCGAAGCTGGGATCCCCGATCATGTAGACGATTTCTTCCAGCTCCCCACCAAGGGAGATCAGAACCATCTGATTGGCCATCTCAGGGTTGGCTCGCTCAGGAAGGCCCATGGAAACCAAACCGGCAAAGCACACTTCGATTTGGACCGGGCGCGTCTCGCTCAACCGTTGTGCGAGGGCTGCGATCGCAAGTCCGCGCTCCAGCCGCAATCCACCGCTGACACCAAGGGCTGCGCCGGCATCGACAATGATGCGCATGCTTGATTGCTCAAACGGGGATGTCTCCACCATGCGCATCGGCATGGGATACCCACTCAGGACTTCCGGCACCACCGGATACGCTCCCATGGGTGCTTCAATCCATTCGCGTTTAGGTCGTTCAAAAGTCGCATCAATCCGACGCCCGATGGCTTTTGCTTCCTTTTTGATATACATCCAGTCTTCACCATCCATACCGCCGAGCGTTCTCAGCTCCATCAATGCATGCTTAGTGTCCCTGCCGTTGAGGAGAATGTTCACGCCAAGCGCTTCCACTGCATCACAGAACGCCTGGACACTTGAGTAGCGGTGGACACACAGGCTCATGCGGCCTGATCCAGCACCTGCTGCCATTGCTTGTCGTCCAGGGCGCCGCGCACTTTCATCGCTAGCACCTGGTCCTCCGGCACGCCAGCGGCTAGGAGCACAGCGCCCCAATAGGAAGCGCGCGGCGATACAATGTGGTGGATCCCAAGGTCTGCGATCGCAGAACGGATGGCCTGGACGCGGGCCGACCATCGCCGGTTGCCGGACATGGCGTGTTCCAGTTCCTCGTCGTAGTCCCAGGCAAGCTGCACGAAGCGATCCAGGAAGGCGGCATCCTGTTTCATGCGCCCCACATAGTCGTGCGTGGCGCCATGCCCCCAGGTGTTGGCCGCGGCGATGATGATGCAGTCCGGGTGGCGCTGGATCTCGCCATCAGGAAAGTCGCAGGCGCCATTGGACAGTGCTGCGTTGAAAGCGAGCACGGCGCCTGGCATGGAGGCGTCGCACTCGTCGAACAGATAGATGCCGCCATGTTCGTAGGCCTTGCGGAACGAAGGCGAAATCAGACGCCCTTGCGCGTCCAGGAAACCCTTAAGCTTGTATTCGTTGTCGATGGCCCCGTTGAAGTGGAAGGGCAGCGCCAAATCGCGCGCCAGCTGGGCCGCGGCACTGGTCTTGCCTGAGCCAACGGGCCCCACTAGCCAGATGTTGGGCGGTTCGCCCTGGAAGCCTCGGATATTGGCCAACTGCTTGAGCGATGCATAGGACTTGTGAGAGACACCGGCCGCCGGTCTGGGGTGGCGATCCCGGTGAACTCGCTGGCACTGCTCCAGCTTCGCCTCGGCCTTGTCGACAATGCGCCGGATCAGTCCCGGATCTCGACCGCGGTCGACCATCGCCCTCTCGCGCCTCTCCAGGCGTTGCTGGGACTGGCGGACGCGTTCTGCCCAGTCGTGTGCGGCGCCGGTCATCGGTCTTCTGCCCGCGCAGGTGCCTGCCCATCTTTGGCTGCCTTCATCCGCTGGACGCGCGTGCGCTCGCGTGTCACCGCTTGGCGCAGCAGGTCGCGCAGCAGATCGGAGATCCGCCGGCCTTGGTCCTTGGCCAGCAGGCGCAGCTCGTCATGAAGGGCCTTCTCAACACGAAACGGTGGCAGCTGTTTATCGAACATGTCGCGCTCCAATGAATTTGATTCCATGCCAACTGCCAATGTGTTGCCCGCGCTCATCAAGCACGGGGAAACGAATGCCGCGACGGACATCACCTGCGGTGAACACACAGGCGACTTCCTCCAGGACGCTGATGTCCGGATCCTCGCGCCAGCGCGCCCCATCGAGGATCAAACCAAATTGAGTGCGTGGATCGTCATACCGAAGGCGCTTGATCTGGCCGGACGCCAATCGCTGATTTATCGCCACCTGGCAGCGCTCGAAGTTCAGGCGACGGGCTTCCTCAGCCTCGTCGTCAAGCTTGGTCAGCCAGGGATCGGCGCGATCCAGGCGTTTGCCATCCTTGACCAGGTCCCCATACAACAGCACCTGTTCGCGCCAGCGTTCGCTGCCCTGTGCCCGCGCCTGCTTCCAGATCATCGGATCCTGGATGCCGCTGGTCAGTAGCAGCCATGACATGAGGCCGAAAACACAGGACCACAGGACGACTCCCAGTAGCTGCTGGCGAGTCATTCGAGATTGGCGTCCAGCCGGACCACATTGGCGACGGGGCGACGAATGCGCATCGCCTTGATCCGCTGCTCTTCACCATACTTCGCCACAGGGTTTTCGCTGTCCGGGTTAGAACCCTTGCAGCGCTGTGCGATCGCATTGGCCTGATAGATTTCGGCCAGCGCACCGTTGATGCGCCTGACCGTCATGCCACGCGGATATGCGTTGGTGAACTCGGAGGTAAAAAAGTAGCTTGCCGCCGCTTTGTCCACCTTGGTCCGAGCTTCGACAGCATGGCCACGGCACTCGGTGTCAGTAATCCCAAGCAAACCAGCCACCTGGACCTGCGCATAGCCACCCATGATTTCAGCCCGAAGCCGCGCCATGATTTCAGGCATCTGTTCCTTCCAAAGTGGCATCACCAGCCCCACTCGTCCTGTATTGCTGTCGCAGGTTCCGATTTGCATCGGGCCGTCGCTGAACCTGATGCTCATAAGGTCGGCCTTGTCGGACATGCAAGAGGCATAGGTTGGCTCGGCGTCTTGCGCCTGCGCAACACCCGCGATAGCTGCGCCGATAGCCAGTCCGATAACCATCTTCTTCAAATTCTTCATTTGATTTGTCTCCGTAGTGAGTAAGGGGTTAGGCCATCAGTTTTTCGGCAATCGATCCCACGCTCAGCATCCAGTTTCCGATCAGAAAGGTAAGGAAGGCCGCACAGGCCACACGGGCAATGAAACGTATCGCCGATGTCTTGAAGTTGCGCGCATCGCGTGCCAACGAAGCCCAGACCAGCACGCCCACTCCATGGATCAGCGTGGTGAGCGAAAACGCTTGGGATGGCTCGGCGATCGGCTTCAATGCCGTGGTGAACACATAGCCGGCCAGGAAGGATGCAACGTGGGCCACGATCGCCACGGCAAAGACACCGCCCACCACATACGCCCAGCGCAGATGGCCGGTGTTGGCGACCTGCCCCATGAGCTTGCCGCCAACCAGGATCAATCCAGATAACGATAGAAACCACAGCAGCACTTTGATGGCCACGATCTCGATCATCGAGCGCGCTCCGTGATCAGTGCTTGCCGCTTGGCAAGCGCACCGCGGCGCGCCACATCCGGCATCGGGCATTGTCGCGACAGGGCGTTGGCCTGGGCGATCAAGGCCAGCCCTTTTGCAATACGCTGCTCAAAGGTGGCGGGGCTGAACTCGGCTGCCTGGAAGCGGTAGATGACCGCCTGGCCAATGAGGGGAATGGCCTGCTGACCAAAGGCGCGGCAGCCGGGTGCGTTAGCCATTGCATAGGCGCCGACGATTTCAGCGCGCAGGTTGGCTAGCTCTTCCTTGCGAACCTCGCCTCCGGTCTGTGCTTGCGCTTTTGACGCAAGGGCAACCAGGAGGGACAACGCAACAATGGCCGAGAAGGTCTTCATCGCTTAGACCGTGTGCTCAGTGGTCGCGATCGTTGCGCGCGGCTTCCGCCCTGCAATGCGCTCCATGCGCTCGGCCCAGCTGACAGCCTCTGCCTGGAACCGTTCCGCGCGCCGCTGGCCCTGGTAGGAAACGAAGCGCTCCATGGCCAAACCCAGCAAGCCAATGAGCACCATGATGAAACCGGTGATTGTGATAGCGAGTGCGATAGACATGGTCGGTTCTCCTTTGGACGTATTCGGTTTGCTATACATCCACGTCTAAGGCAGATCCGTATCCGGTCAAGTCCGCAAAAGAAAAGCCCCCGTTTGGGAATCGGGGGCTTAGGTGTCGGTCCCTCGGAAAGGAGGCATCCAATGACAGACCGCACGTGTTATTCGGCTATGGGATCCGCGACACCGCGTGCTGGTCGCACCCTTTGGCTACTTGGAAGTTCCCTGTCTTCAAGGACCCGCTTTCGCCTGGCTGGGCGGCCTGTTCATCAGTTATTGGGCTGTTGCCCATCGAACGCCCGCTCGCAAGCTTTGGCCGCAGCGATCGCGTCGCGCATGCTCGCCCGCCCCAGGATCAGGGAGGTGGCCTGGGTCGTGGGGTGGTCGTATTCGGTCAGCAGGAAATAGTTGCGAGCTGCGACATTGAGCTTGAGGTTGGTCGCCCTGACCTGGTCCCAGCACGCGTGGTCGTGTGTTGCGCTATACAGCGACAGCTGCTGGGCCACATCTTCTGCATTCAGCAGTTCGGCGCGGAAGGCCGCGGCATCGGCTGGCGTTTGCCGCTCGGGGATATGGGCGCAACCAGCTGAAAGGACTGCAATGACTGTCAAGGATAGGCAGGCGACATTCATGGCGAGCGAAACCCCAGATCCCTAAAAGCTTCACTATGAGATGCCTTCTTGGCGACTGGGCAAACTTGCGAAAGCTCAATAGCAAAATCGACATAGTTAAATGCCTCTGTAAATTCTGCTTTCCAGGTTGGACTGGACTCACTCACTCTAAATTGCCGAACAACAGCTTCGTCGATTGCACTTTTTGCTGCGATGCCGATGATCCTGCAAGGCCCTGGCCCGTTGTAAGCAATATCGGCAAGATCGTAGGCATCCATAATCTGAGCACGCACTCGGCCCTTGCTCGCCTGGAACTCACCCGTTTGAACTTGAACGTCATGCGCCAGCGCACCAAACGGCAGGATGAGCAAAACAGCTAATGCTAGGGAATAAAGTGCTTTGATCATGGTCGGATCTCCTGTGGATGAATGCGAATTGCTATGCGTCCACGTCTAGCTCCGATTCGGATCTGGTCAAGCGCGTTGGCTTTTCAATCGGGCCACCGGCCCGTTCGCTCGCTCTTGATCTACAGCCTCGACCCGCGCCGGCTCTTTCCCAACGCCTTCCCCGTTGCTCGCTCCAGCATTCGCCGCTCCTTCCTGGCAACCACATCCGCAGGCACCGGCGCCACATACCCGCCGTCCGAGCAGCACGCCCCCCAATAGAACGGATCTCTCGACAGCAGCGCCCTGCCCTTGTCGGTGATGTGCCCCTGGCCGCTCTCCAGATACACGATGAAGCGGCCCACGTCCGCATCCAGCAGCGCCTGGAGGCACGCGCTGGCATCGTGGCCGGTGTTGGTCATCAGGTGCTCGATGGGCGGCTGCGGGACGGGATAGGTGATCGCTGAGCGCTGCCCATGCCGGCGCAGGTATCGACGCCATTGGCGATCGGAGGCTTCGCACGCTTGGATGACCTGTTCGTGGGAAATGGGTTCCATCAGAGGCGCCCCGCCCGCTTGCTCACCCCCATAGCAGGCGCCGTCGTCTGGTCCATGGCGTCATAGCGGTCTTGGGCCCATTTCGCTTCGATGCTCTGGAGGTGTTTGAGGCACGCCTGCGCATCTGAAACATGGTAGGACGCCATGGCAAGAGACCCTTGCGTGTTGGGATCGCTGACGTGAGAAGCCAATGCCACCCGATTTTGGTTGAAGGCCACGCCATCGATTACCGCTTTTTTGAGGCTGTCAAAATGCTCGTTGGGACTATCCAGCGACAGCCCGCGATCGACCAGGTCCTGAAGTTGCTCCTGCCATGAGCTGAAGGGCTGACCCCAGAAATTTCCATGGCTCGGGAAGGTGGCAATGTCGCTCTGAAATCGATGCGCCTCATCCTCCCTGAGTTTCTGTGCGCGGGCTTCCCGCATCGCCTTGAGAGCATCCTCTCGTGCCATGCGACTGCGCTGATACTCTCGGCGCTGGGATCGGCTCTCCAGCAGGATAAAAATGCCCAGCGCCAGTGAAGATCCGATTACTGCGCTAATGATTCTGGAGACAATCTCCAAATAAATATCCATCAGTTCCTCTCCCTGATAATGCCAATAAACACCTCACCCACACCGGCCACGCGCCCGCTGCGGTAGAAGTGGCTGCCCCCGTTCTCTTGAAACGCTCTGCCCTGGCCATAACGCTTGGAAATGGCCCGCTCGATGGCGATGGCGGGATCCAGCGTGCGATGCGCCGAGCACGCGGTGCCCTGGGAGTCTTCGATGGTGATGATGGTGTTCACTCATCACCTTCTTCAGCATTCGCCGTTTCTATCGCGGTCCCTATCAAGGTCCAGGACAGAAGCAGCACAAGGAAAACCAGGAACCCCGACACCAATCGGTTTCCGACCATTTCGTAAACAACATCGGACACCCAGGCCCCAAACCACACGCTGAAGAAGACGGATCCAAAGAGAAGGGGGAAGCGAGCCATGAACCAGAAGTTGGCCGCCCAGGTTTTGAGGAAGTTCTTCATCGACCACCTCCGATCGCTTCGGCGACAGTCTTGGCATCCACGCCAGCCATCGGTGCGGCTTGGTCAGGCTTGATCGTGAGATCGATGTTGGACACCACCTCCTCAGCCAGGCTGCCCATGCCATCCATGACCAGCACGCCCTCGCCCTTCGATTGCTCGATGAGCCCACTGGCCGCCAGCCATTCGTCGAGCATGGCAAACAGCTTCGAACGCATCTTGGCGATGGTCATATACCCCATGCGCTCGGCGCACCTCTGCTCGGTTGACATGTGCGGCAGCTGGACGAACTCCCAGGTTTTGGTTGCCGTCGACCAGCAGTAGTGCGCACAGGCGCCCGGCGCGTTCACGATCGCCATCACCGCTTGCGCGTTCTTGTCGTAGCACTGGCCGCGGTCGTAGGGGTAGAAGGTGATCTGGCTGGCGTGGCGCTGCGCATAGGCCTGCAGCGCGTCGAGCTTGGATTGCTCAATGGCAGCCGCATCCGTCTTGGACACAGGCTTGATGGGCTTGGGCTGGACGCGCTTGCCAGGGATCCAGGAGAGGTCGAGGAAGCTCATTTGGTCGGACTCTCCTGGCTCAGTTGGAAGTGATGTCGTGGATGGACTGGGTCATGCTGTCGGTGCGCGCCACGGCCGCTTCAAAGAAGTGGACGACGAAGGCGATGCCGCCGATGAGCAGGGCGAGGTTTACGATGCGCTTGAACATGGTCGAGGTCTCCGATGAGGAATAAGGGGGTGGACATGTCATCGGGCCTCGTGTGTGGCGGGGAGCAAGTTGTGATGCGCCTGCTATACAAATACGTCTAAGGCCAAACTTGAATGAGTCAAGCGCATGCATTTCGCGCAGTTCGCAAAAAAGGGCGGCCTCAGCCGCCCCATGGACCGTCGATGCGATCCAGGTCGTAGTCCTCGCCGAAGGCGTGTGCGGCGTCTTGGGGATCCAAATCCCGGTAGCGGGCAATCTGGACCTCGTCCATACCCGCGTCGCTATGATCGATACCGAAGCGCTGCTTGAGCTCGGTGTCGAAGGCCTTGAGCCAATTGTTCTTGGTCATCGTAATCTCCTGTAAAGACGGGGCCCCGAAGGGCCCCGCGAAGATCAGTCTTCCTTGGCTTCGGGCTTGTGCAGGATCACCACACCATCGACTGGGATGGCTTTCAGCACCAGGCGGAAGCCGCCCTTCTGGGGCCATGCGGTGCCGATTTTGTTCCAGGCGCTGCGCTTCTCACCGTTGACCTCGAACTCTTCCACCACGAAGGCGTCCAGGCGGGTGGTTTCGGCGGCGGGCTTGCTGGTCTTGCTCATGATCTGGTTCCTTTCTCGCTAGAGCGGATTGCTCGTGGTCCGAGAAAGGGAAAGCCTAGGACGGGGAGCACCTGGCACAGCGAACGACCGTGGAGTTGAGCGCGCGAAGCGGGACAGGCCGCAACAAAGCCAGGCAGACGTGAAAGGGTCCAGTGGTGGTGGAACATTCAGGCCATCACAAACGGCCCTAGGCTGCCGATCAGGCGCGTGGAGGAGTGGACACTTGCCCCAGAATGGCTTGACCGACCGTGCCACGAAAAAGCAGTCCGCAAGAGACAGGAACCTATGTGCGACTAGCCCGCCGCAGCTCCCGCCTGCCTTGCTAGAGGTGGATCAGGGCAACGGTGTTGCTGCGCTGGAACAGGGGCGCATGGCCCCCTGGGGGCGACAACAGGTGCTAGAACCCGGGTGTGGTGTTGTGAGCAAGCCTGAAGACAAGACGGATCCTCCGGGTTCACGAGGCCTTACAAGCAGGAGACTTTGGCACTGCCTCGGGCAGGAGCCGTTCGGCGCTCATGCTGCATCTGGTCCCACAAGACCTGGGCGGCTTGCGAGTTGCGATCGAAAGACGAAATGCTCAAGTAAGGAGCGCACACATCAGACGCTCGGGAAGCCGAGGGATTATCATGGCGCATCCCCCACCAGATGCATCTCTTCGGTGCTGTGCTCCTGGATCGCCACCAGCCGTCGAACTGGATCGGAAACGAAGTGATAACTAACCTCGTCGTCCGGAACCTCCCTAGCAAAACGCATAGCCTCTTCCAGATCCGCTGCTTCAATCTCGGTGCTACCGCATTCGACCTGGACCAGCTTGAGATAAACCGTGAACTTGGACATGGGCTACATCCCCTCACCATTCAGGATGCAGCCGGCGTCTGTGGGATCTAGATCCCAGGGCTTGAGGTAGAACCATCTCAAACCAACGGAATCGTTCGCAAAGACTGGCGGCACGTTCTCCATAGCCAGCAGCCACAGCTTGAGCACGGTATTCATCTGCGCCAGCTGCTCATTCGTTAGTGGCGCCTTGCCCCACTGGTCGCGCAGGTCCACGGCCGTCCAACTCGTGTCTTGCCGGTGTTGGGTTTCAACACTGACCAGACCCTTCTTGCAACCGTCGAACACTCCATACAGACGTGGATGGGTAGTTTCCTCCTCATCCGCCCACTCCAGTTCGTCTGTATCTACTTCCATCGCCTTGGCCATCGCCGTATCCAGGTCCTTTGCACGGACCCGCTTCCAGGCTGCCTCCTGGATGTAGCGCTCAAACTTCAACAGGTAGGTAGGCATGATTACACCCCCACCAGCAGGATGCCGTTGGTGCTCTGCACGGCAGTAACGTGGCGAATGGGATTCACGGCGTAGTGATACGAGATCTCACTGTCGGACTCTTGATTTGCAAGCGCGATGGCTTCATCGAAGTCCTTCGCCTCGATCTCAACGGTGCCACGCTCAACTTGAATGAGTTCCAGGTGAACTGTAAACATGGGCATGTCTTATCTCCTATCCGTTAGGCTGCAATCAGGGCGTGAACCGGCTTGTCCAACACCAGATCCACAATCCCTAGGCCTAATGTCCTGGCAAAGGCCTCGATTTGTTGGCGAGCTGCGTTGAGCTCTTCGTTGCGCTCCCTCTGGGCCACGATCTGGCGAAGCTGCTGGAGACTGAACTGCGACAGGTCTACGCACGGCACGACAACTGTCGCTGCCACATCGGCAGCCTTCGCCTGATCTCGGCGCTTGCGGTAGTCGATGTAGGCATCAATCCGGTCTTCCGGAAACTTGAACGCCTGCGACAACTGTTCGACCGTCTCACCGAGTGCATTGCGCTTAAGCAGCTCCTCATACTCAGCGTTCTTCAGGCGCTTGCGCATTACGAGCGGCTTGATTTGTCGCTTGAGGATGATCTTGGCAGTAGGAACCTGGACAGGCTTGTCGGTTGGATTGCTCTCCAAGGTATAGCCCTCCGCACGCTTCACCATCCGCAGCAGCTCTTCGGCTCCTGTCGGGGTCAAGCGATGCCGTAGCGTGCCGGCGATTTCAGCCTTGGCCGTTGCTTGGACCATGACCTCATGCGGGATGATGATCGAGGTGGTCAGGTCGCCAACAAACGACGGCTTTTCGATCCAGGACCTGCTGCCGATTTTCCAGCCAGGCGGGATGGCCATTTTGATGCGACCACCCAAGGTTTTGTCCTTGGACGACAAACCGATCCAGACACCATGCGTGTCGTTCTTTTCAATACAGACCATTGGATGGATGGCGCGATGGATTGAGTAAGGCATCCCGCAACCAGCATCGGCCGAAAAGAAGCTGGGGTCCGGCCAAGCCACGATACCAACGGCGATTTCATTTGAAGTGAGCATCACTTGTCTCCGTATCCAGCGCTGCGCCGGACTTCGGAAACAATTAAATCGATTGGCAGACTTCGCCTGCAGAGGAGCCCCCTCCCCCACTATTCAGGAAGGATTTAGATCCTTCCGCCGTCCCGCGGCGCACCCGTAGCTTCGCCGCTGTCGAGATCCATCCTGACCTGTTCCAGGTCTGCCTCGATCATGCGATGGCAGGCCCGCACGATTGCGAGCCAGGTATGAGCTTCCTCACGATTGCGCCAGGGCAAGCGCAATACCTGGTCTAAGTGCAGCCATTGGACGTCCAGTGTGTCGATGGCCTGGTTGGCGAAGGCCTCTTCCAGATAGGCCGTAGGCAACCAGGCAGCGTGCCCAATGACCTGAGCCTGGTCGCCCACCCAACCCATGAACCAGGGTGCCGGCTGGGTGATCAGTTCGGCATAGAGCTCGCGCCCGCCCGCCGATCGCGTGGGTGCCATGACCTTGGCCGCTTCAAGTCGCCGCCATTCCTCATCCCAGACCGCGATAGGGCCTTTCTTACCGAGCACCTTGCGGCCGGACGGGAAAAACGGGCTTGTAGGCGTCAGTGCCTTGCGTCGCTTTGCACCCTGTTGCTTAGACAGATCCAGCCAGAAATCGGCTACGCCGGCCAACAATAGCGTGGCATCGGGCAACTCGTCGATGCGTTTTTGGAGCGCATCAAATGCCATGTGTGCCTGATCAGGTCGCCAGCCAGCGGCGGCCAGCACCTGGTCCAAAACATTGCGGTGGTATTCGGCCTTGGAGGTCGCCATGCGCTTGATTACGCCGCTTTACGGATGACTTCGTAGTAGGGATGGCGCCGGTCGTCGAAGATGTCGAACAGCGCCTGGAGATTGTTGGGATCCGGGTTCAACCAGGCATCCACATGCTCGGGCTTGATGTTGATAATGGTTCGGTCGTGCCCTTCTGCGGCCACTTCGGGCTCGGGCTCATCGGTGATCGCAGCGAAAGACCATAGGTCCGGTTCTTTACCCGAGGGATCGGTCCAATGCGAGTAGAGACACGCCACATACATCGTCTCGCCCGTGCGCGGCCGGAACTGGATCTCCTTGCTTCCACCCTTCCCGTCGTCGACATTCTCGTAAAAGGTTTCGGCCAGCATTAGGCCATGGGTATAGCCGAACAAGTTCCGCCAAAAGCGAGTGAGATTGTCCCTTCTTGAATTGTAGGTTCCCGACACTTGGCCAGTCTTAGTGCGATCAATGCTCGGATCCATCCCTGCAGGACGGCAGTGATAGCGCATAGGCCGGATGATCTTCTTGCCGTTTTCTACGATGAGCACCGGGCAATACCAATCGGGAAATATCCGGTTGTCGGTTTCCGGCTGGAGTGTGGTGCGCTTGGCGTCCGAGATCCACCGCTTGAGCTGCTTGATCTTGTTGCCGCCCACACGCACATCGGTAAGGGCGGCCTTCGTTTCCTTAACCGCGAGCTTGCGTTCGGCGTCAGCAACGCGCTTGACTTGCTTGAAAAGCTCCTGCTCGCTCTCGCTGATCTTCTGCGTGTTCCATTCCTGGATCAGCCCTTGGATTTTCTCCTCCAACTCGTTCTTGGGATGGAGGAAGTTTAGATCCATGCCCTTGGGGATCTTGTGTCCATCGGACTGTTTCTTGCGGATGCGATATTGCTCATCGCGCCCCAGATACAGTTCCCAAAACGACTTCATGTCGATTTCCGCCCCCGTGTCGCGCACGAAGGCCTCCAGCAAGTTCCACGCTTCCGCCGAATAACACATACCGCCTCCTAACTTGTCGCCACCGCCACACCGGGTTTCACGCGCTCCACGTCCGGCCAGATCTTCACCATCTGCTTGAACAGGTGCTCGGTGCGCTTCTTGATCGCCGCCTCGTTCCACTCATTGGCATCAGCACCGTGGAAATACTGGGTGAGGTTGAGCTTGGAATAGGTCAGCAACTCAGGGCGCTTGGAAGACCAGGCCGCGTGCTGGAGCGAGGAGTTGAAGCTGCCGGTAATCAGGGTGAGGTTGCCCAGGGTATGGAGCATCACATTGCGACGCGCCGCGGCCTTCTGCTCGGCCAAGGCATCGCCCTTTACGTCATCCGGCAACGGCCAGTGGGTGATCCAGGTCTGCGGCATCACATGCTCGATCGTCAGATCGGTCGGCATTGCCAGGGTTTCGCTCTTGGAGGTATGCGCGACCGCATCCAATGCTTCCAGCACGGCCCGCACCTTGTATTGGGCAATGCGGTCATAAAGGGGCTGATCGAACACGGCGATTAAAAGTTCCTCATTGGTCGGGAACTTGGTGCTGTCGCCATTGCCCTTGGCCAGCTGCGCGGCCACCGATTTGGCGGTCAGCTCGCCGGCCTTCTCCACCGCCTTGATCAGGTCGATGAACAAGCGGTTGTAGTTCTTCGACGTGTAGTTGGTGATCAGCCGGCGCATGAGGAAGGATTCAAGCACTGCCAGGATCTTGTCGAACTCGTCCTGGTGCTCGGGCATCAGCGTGGCGTAGGCATGGAGCAGGAACGGATAGACCGTAGCCGTATCCACCGCTTCCAGGCGGCGCAAGAACAGCGCCAGCGCAGTGTGTTTGCCGGGCTCGTAGAACTTTTCGAACACATCGGCATAGCGCGCCAACTGCTCGATATGGCCGGCCGCGGTCTTGGGCACCGGGATTGAGGAACCCGCTTCGGCCTTTGCGTGTTCGGCAAACGCCTTGAAGGTGTTGAACAGGTGCGTGACCTTGACCTCGTCCTGGGTCATTAGCGACAGGTAGTGATTGATGAACAAGTCGATGCGCGGTCGGTTTACGCGGCCCTGCTTTATTTCCTTGCGCCAGAAGTCCTCCTTGTTCTCGAAGCGCGCCCAATGCTCTTCGTAGATGGCTTCCACATCTTCGCCATCGGCCGTGGCGCGCCGGAACAAATAGTTCTTGATCAGATCCACCGGCAACAGATCGGTGCCGCGGGCGTTCAAGGTCTCGAAAATGACCTGGGTTTCGTCTTCCTTGTCCAGATTGATCACGACCAACTGCAGGCCGCTGTTCACCACCTGCCACAACACATCCAGTCGATCGCTGACAGTGACCGCAGCCAGCGCGGCCTTGTCATCTTCTTCATCGAGCTTGCCGGCTAGCCAGTCGGACAACTGGCGGTAAAAATAACGGTAGGCGCCGACCAGGTTGCTGGTGCGCAGCTCGGGCTTGGCCTTGACCGTCTGTTCCAGTGCCTGGAGGGTGTCGCAACCATGGATCGCCTTAAACGCGGCGCGGTCACTGTTGGTCGGCCACAACTTGAACTTTTCGTTGGGCGTCTTGACTCGGTTCGCGTCGTTTTCGACCAAGCCGGTGAAGGTCTGGACCAGGCGATCTTCGCCGTGGAGCTTGGCTAAGTTGCGCGCCACCATAAGAAACAACTGGAGCGTGGTGAAGCGCTGCTGCCCGTCGATGACTAGGCGGGTCTCGATGGACCCGGCCGCGTGCGGCAACTGCTCCAGCACGATGGCGCCCAGGAAGTGAGCGCGAGCCTGGCCGGTGCGCAGGCGCCGGTCCAGCAGCGATTGGATGTCATCCCACAGGGGTTCCCAGTTCTTCTCCTGTTCCCAGACATAGGGGCGCTGGAACAGCGGCACCTGGAAGAACACGTTGGGATCAAAAATGGCTTCTAGTTGACGCGTGTTGGCTTCCATGGTGTCCCCTGTGTGGTCGATCGTCCTCCTGGTGGAAGCGACAGTCCGGCCATGGTAAACCCGGCCCCGTTGCGCGTCCGCCAGGACTGCGCTAAAACATTACCGCCGGCTCGGCTAAAGCCCCGGTGTTGTGCCTGCATAGCCAATAGGCGCCAGGTGCCCGCTCGTCCTCGTATACGAGGCGACGGGAAACCCCCTGACCCCTTTCCTGGCCGAGCTATGCCCGCACTCTCCAAACTCCGAACCCTTGCCTTCCAAGCCCAGCGTGGCCGCTGCTGCTATTGCGGCTGCCGCATGTGGCTGACCGCCCCCGAAGAGCTCCAGCCCTTTGGGATCCGGCCCCGAACCGCCCAACCCTTGCGCTGCACGGCCGAACACCTGCAGGCCCGGCAGAGCGGCGGACGGGACACCGCTCCGAACATCGCCGCGGCCTGCTGGCTGTGCAACCAGCGCCGGCATCGGCGCAAGTCGCCCCCGGAGCCGGAAGCCTACCGGACCCATGTCCTCAAGCGCCTGGCCAAGGGCAAGTGGCACCCGCCGGCAGTGGTCCGGCTGGCCAGAGCCAAGGCGCCTGCCAGCTAGGCATGCGTGCTCGGCTACGATGCGGCCATGCCTGTCTCCGATCACCTCGCCTTCCCCCTGCTGCGTGCCTTCGGCCAGCTTGAATACCAACTCAAGCGGCGCCCGGCGTTTCTCCGCGCGGACGGCAGGGGCAATGCCATGGTCGCCTGGCGCACGGTTCAAGACGCGGTGGTCGCGCTGCCGCCCGCCGACTTCCTGGCACGCATGTCGGCGCCGATGATGGACAAGGTCCTGGGCGGGGCGCGCAACCGACCCAAGGTCCAGGTGGTCGAAGAGGTCGGCGGCCGCCGCAAGGCGCGCTTCGTAGTGCGGGACCTAGATCCATCGAATGCCCGCGCCTTGGTCGAAGCCGCCCGCCGCGTGCGCAACAACCTCTTCCACGGCGGCAAGGAAGACCCAGGCGAGCAGCCGTTCGATGGCGACGATGACGAATGGGCGCAGGCTGCGCTGGACGTCGCACAGGCGCTGCTGGACCTGGTGGATCGCGGCGCCTTCGGACCGGTCGAACCGTAGCCGCTTCGCGCGTGAAACGCCGCCACTGGCATCCGCCTGCGATGTTCCACGTCTTGACCCCGTAGTTGAATCAACGGCTCCAGCCCGTTCAGGGAAATACTAATTGGCGAGTGCCGGCGGCCAGTCCTAGGCTAGCGTCCCAGTGACGTCTCACTGGGTGCAACAGCCAGCCCGGACGATCGCCGCCATGTCAGAACCCGCCGCTCTCAACCACCAGCCCCGCCATCTGCCAGATCCGCCCGGCCTGATCGGCACAATCGGCGTTTTCACCACCCGTTCCCTGCCGATGCTGGCCATGCGCGCAGCAGCTGGTTTTCCTTCGCCCGCAGAAGACTTTTTCCGCGAGGACGACCGGCTCGATCTCAACGAAAAGCTGATCGCCAACCCAGCCGCGACCTTTCTGGTCCACGCCGATTGCGGCGGGTCGATGGTCGATTACGGTATCCACGATGGCGATCTACTCATTGTCGATCGCTCCATCTATGCCCGCCCCGGACATACGGTTGTCGTGCTGTGGGAGGGTGGGTTTACCGTGAAGAAGCTCTACATGCGAGGCGGCCGCGTCGTGTTGGCCTCAAGCGCCGGCTTTGCGCCCATCATCGTGCCGGAAGATATCGAGCTCGATGTCTGGGGCGTGGTTCGCAGCAGCATCCATTTCCATGTCTGAAAGCGCGCCAATCCAGCCACCGCGTTTCGGGCTGATAGACGCTAATGCGTTTTACTGTTCGGCCGAAAGGGTGTTTGATCCTTCCCTCCGCTGTAAGCCCACCGTGGTGCTTGGGAATGGAGACGGGTGCTGCATAGCCCTGTCTCCCGAGGCCAAGGCGCTGGGCTTGAAGATCGGCACACCGATCTTCCAGGTGCCCGATGAAATCCGAAAGCAGGTGCAGGTGCGCAGTGCGAACTTCGCGCTCTACGGGGATATTTCTGCACGCATTTACGAAATACTGGCCGCACTCTTCCCGCAGGTGGAGCGGTATTCGATCGACGAAAACTTTGTCGATGTCGAAGGCCTGCCGGATCCGGTAGCGCTGTGCCTGGAAGCACGTGAGCGGATCCTGCGCTGGGTCGGCATTCCTTGCTGCGTGGGCCTGGGCTCCACCCGCGTTCTTAGCAAGGCCGGGAACAAGATCGCCAAGACCCGCTCCAAGCGCGTGGTGAATGCCGGCGCGCTGGCGGTCTTCCATGCAACGCCCGAGAACATCGACCAACTGGAGGTCGAGGATGTGTGGGGCGTTGGCCGACGCTTCGCCGAGCGCCTGGGGCGTGAGGGCGTGCGCACCGCGGCCGACCTGGCAAGGCTTCCTGCCGATCATGTGCGTGCCCGCTATGGCGTGGTCCTGGCACGCACGCAAACGGAACTGCGCGGGATCCCGTGCGGCGATCTGGAGTTAGAAGAGCCCGACAGAAAAGAAATCGTGGTGAGCCGCACCTTCGGTCGCGATGTCGTCGACCCGATGGACGCGCTGGCCACCTTCGCCACCGTGGCCTGCGAGAAGATGCGCGGGCGCGATCTAACTGCGGGCGCCTTGTGGGTGTGGCTCGATGGCAATCCGTTCAAGGGCCAGGGCTTCCATGTGTCCCGCGCCGTGCCCTTCCCCTTTCCCACTCGCGACACGGGGGAAGTGCTGCGCGCCGTGCGCTTCCTGGCCAAAGCGATGATGCGCAAAGGCCATCACTACAAGCGCGGCGGTGTCGGCCTCACGGATCTGGTGCGCACCGATCACCGGCACGCGGACCTGTTCTTTGGCCCCGACGAACGCAAGGAGCGCGGCATGGATGTGCTGGACAAGATCAACGCGAAATACGGCCGCGGAACGATGGGGCTTGGCGCGTCAGGCTGGCGCGTGGGTGGCGCACAGCCTGGGGAGCGGCGCGTCGGCAGCAAGGACGCCCAGTGGCGCCCTACCTTGAAAGCGTTGTCGCCGTCTTACACTACCCGCTGGGATCAACTGCTTAGAGTGCAATAGGAGAACAAGGAATGTCGCAAGCATTGTTGGATGCATTGAGCCGCACGCCGCCCCATCGGGAGGCGGCATTTGCGCAGATCAAAGCGGGAGCCAGGCTGACGCCAGGCGAACTGGCGGAGCTTTCGGACGAAGCCATCGGGCTCTATTCGATGCTTGTTGGGATGGCCGAACTGGTGCTTGCCGCCGAGTATTGGGTTGGCGTGGTCAAGACCTCCGCAGAAAATCGGGTCGCGGCAGAACGCCACGCCAAGCGGATCCTCGCGCTCATCATGAAGCACTACAAAGAGCTGGCCGAACTTGCCCTCACCTCACGGCAAAAGCAGGCCGAGCCTAGTGATCCGAAAAATGAAGACCGGCCCAGGGGCAGCGGTCCGTCAAGGTAAAGTTGCCAGCAAGCCTTAAGGTTCAACTGCGACGCTTGCGTTGATCGCTAAGGCGCAGCTGTAGCAGGCACTTGAAGCTCCACGGGGACGGCACCCAACGGACTGCCCACGAAATGGTATTTGCCGTCCTTTCGGCGCAGGAATAGGACATAGACCTTGCCCGGCGCGCAGCAGTCGTTGCGCTGCTCTGCGATGGTGTTGTCCACCACCACTTCTATGCGATCCCCGATCTTGGCCTGGCCCTTGAGGACGCTGGCAACCCGGGCCTGCATGCGGAAAAACTTGTCGAACTCCTTGCCTGCGTGCGGCAGCAATGCGATGCCGTCGGCCACGATGACCAGTTCTGCGCCCTGGATGCGCTCCTCTATGGAGGGGCGAGTCCGCTCAACGGCACATGCATTACCTGCGACTGCAAACAACGACAGCAGCAGGGCGGCTAGCCAGTTATTCAACGTGGTTTTCATCCCGCATCCTGAGATCTGCATCGGGGAGCTGGATCCTGACCTTGTTCTCGTTGCTGACAGCATTGCCTGTTTCTGGTCCCACCGCACCAGGAATAGCATGCCCCACCATTTCATGCATGAGGATCGTGCCGGGCGTTTGCGTCAAGGGATCGCCAGTCGAGGTCTGCATGTCGCCAGTGTAGCTCTGGCCCGTGACCATGACGTTCTGGTCTGAAAGGCCGTTCCCTAAAGCCTGGGTCAGGCCACCCCTCACTTCCACATTCTCGCCTGTGAACGCATTTTTGTAGTTGTCGCCGATCTGGACATTGATCGTGTTGTCGCTGGCAATCGCCTGATTGAGCCGATCAGAGTAATGCTGCGAAAATCGCGAGGTGTCGCCAGCGCTTTGCACCTGTTGTAGCTGACCATTGTTATTGAACTTGTAGACGCCAACGGCCACGGAATTGACCATCCTTTCAATGCGGGCCCGGTCGCCGGGATTGACAGCCCGTATCTCCCGGCCATCTGGATCAGTAAAGCGGTAAGGGTTGTTGGCGGCGTAGGCATACCGATTGAAGTTTTCACCGGTATTCGGATTGGCCTGGACAGGATCGTTCGATGCAATGGCTGCGGGCGCAGCCATGGCCAGCATCAGCCCGCTCAATGTCAGGATCACACGCATCACGAACCCCCTTGGTTCTTTGATTTCATGTTGTTGAAGTGGCACAGGTAGCCACGACACAGCGGTTTCCGCGGCTGGGTTCAAGTTGCTCTTCCTGCTTATTGAGCGCAGACATAAGGATGGACCGCAAAGGTTAATGAGCGGTTGGTGTCCACAGCGATGGCAGTAGCATCGCCAAATGCCTGATAAGTGATGATGCCGCGCACCAGCTGCCCAGGCTCAATGCGCACCTCTCCGCATCCACCGGGGCAATAGGCACTACCCGTAGGCAACAAGCTTTTCGACCCACTGGAAGTCGTCAGCGTCGCGCCATCGAAACCAGGTGGCAAGCCAGCCTCAGCAGGCCACGCCTCCTTGGACAGGCATAGCGGCTTGTCCGACTTCGACGACAGCACCAGGTCGAAGCGCTGTTGCCCGGGATTGTCGGTCGTGGCCAACGCGAACTCCGATTCCGGCGCCCATTGAATAGCAGCCGTCGTCGCACAACTGGCGACAGTCAAAGCGAGCAACAAGGGCAGTAGGCGCGGCGTCACCGCGCCTGATCCATCAAGTGATCCGGATTGATCAGGCGTTGCGGCGACGGCAAGGTCTGGAAAATCTGCTGCTGTTGCGGATTGCCAAACTTGTAAGCCGAAATGCCACCCACTTGTTGGTCCTTGTAACCCAGCGCAGCGTGGCCGGTTTCGTGGCCAACACCCCAGGCTAGGACAGAGCGGTTATTGAACTGGGAGTGGTCAAGATTGACGATGACCTGCGTGGGGCCGGTAGTTGGCACGCCAGCCAGCACATCAGGGGTCATGTTGCCGTAAGCCGCGGTCATGGCGGTTGCCGTCATGCCGTTTGCCGGAATGGCGGTGGCGCTGGTGTCGCGAAGGGCAGAAGCCATCGTGGACATGTCGCCGGCTACCTGGGCCATGTTGGCAGGTGTCGCTGAGCCCGCGCCGAAGTTCTTCTCGAAGGCCCGCTCGACCCCAGCCAATCCCTTGCCCGTTGCAAGGGCGTTGTTGATTTTTCCGGCGGACTTTTCAAGGCTTCCGGCCGCGCTTTGCTGAGCGCGATCGAACTTCTTCCATTGCTTGTCATCGAATCCGGTTCCGCGGCTCAAGCGGCCATCCGGATCGGTGAAGCGATAGGGGTTGTTGTTGGCGTAGGAATACCGGTTGAAATTCGCACCGGTATTCGGATTGGCCTGCACCGGATCGTTCGACGCATGGCTGGCGAACGACACCAGTAATGCCAACGCACCGCAAACTATGACTACACGCATCACGAACCCCCTTGGCTCTTGGTTTTCATGTTGTTGAAATGCTGCAAATATCGTTGCCGATCCTCTGGCCCCCACTGCCGCCAGCCCAGGGCCTCGGCCTTGGAATACCAAGCATGGTTCTGCTTGCTGTAGTCCAGATAGGTGGCGCGCAGGTCCTGTGGGATCTGCTCGGCCTGTGGATACTTGGACTTGAACTGCTGTTCGATCAGCAGATAGTAGGCATCGCCGCGGATCGTCATGGCGATGACGTCCTTGGGGTTGGCCTTGAGGACCAAGTCGGTGGCAACCAGCATCCGTTCGGGCTGCTTGCGCTCGCGGTAGTAAGGCAACAACGATGCCGTGGCGAACAAGGCCACCGTTTCGCGCTGGGAATAAGGGCGCAGGAAAGTGTCCTGGCGCGTGGCTTCGGGCGGGATGCGCAACGACTCCTCATAACCGCTGTCGGCATGGAACAGGCCGCTGGTGGCTTCGAAGTTGGTCCACTGGCCCTGCTCTTCATCGCCGTATTTCACGATCAGGTGATACGGCGCCGTGGTCATGGTGAGCGGCAACCCAAGCCGCTGCCCGATGACCAGGAAGGCGATGGGCATGATGACGCACTGCCCTTTGCGCGTGCGCAGGTATGTGGATAGCAACGTGTTCTTGACGTTGGTTCCGAACGGATCGGAATAGTCGTAGCCAAAGGGCCGGTTGTCGTTCCAGGGCCCGGGCTTGTAGAGCGTCGAAATCAAGAGGTCCATCTTGACCTTGTTCGACGCGCCAGCCGGGAACCTGGCCCGTGCCTTTGCCGCCCACTCGTCGATCAGGCGGAGCGTGGCATCGGCGTCGATGGACGGGTCCACGATCCGGTCGATCGCGATCTTGGCCCGCGCCAGGTCAACGGATCCTTCGGGCTGCGCCAGCAGTTGCCGCAGCACCGCAACGTTGGTGGATCCGATGGCGTCTGCCTTATTGGCAGCAAATGCGGGCGCGCAAAGCACAGCCAGGCAAAAGCCCAGCCTCCATGCCGTCGATCTAAACCCCCATTTCCCCACGAACCCCTCCCTGTCGCCAACCCACTGTAACGCCAGTCGTGGGCTGGCGCCATCGGCCAGGGGATGTGTGAAAAATGTCACACAAAAGGACCCCAGCTCCCGCCTCCGGGCGAAGCCAGTGCACGGGTAGCTGATTGGGCCGGCCGCAGCCACCCCGGCTACACTAGGGAAAGGGGTCGCAACTGATGCGACGCGGGTGCCATAAAAGGCCCACGAGAACTCAAATGGCAACCACATCGAAGATCGAATGGACTGAGCAAACGTGGAACCCGATCGTAGGTTGCACGAAGATCTCTGCTGGCTGCAAAAACTGCTACGCCGAAACGCTGGCCAAACGCTTGCGAGCGATGGGCACGCCGGGCTATGAGAATGGGTTCGCCCTGACACTCCTTCCCCACCGCCTCAACGAACCGCTTCAGCGCAAGAAGCCAACGGTCTACTTCGTCAACTCGATGTCCGACCTGTTTCACGAGAAGGTGCCAGACAGCTACATTGAGAGCATCGTGGATGTCATGCAGCGCACTCCGCAGCATGCATACCAGGTGCTGACTAAGCGAGGGGCGCGGATGGCGCGTTTCTTCAGAAACCGCCCTGTTCCGGAGAATGTCTGGCTTGGCGTCTCAGTTGAAAACCAGCGCCATGGCGTGCCAAGAATTGATCACCTGAGGACGATTGCCGCCAAGATCCGATTCTTGTCGGTAGAACCGCTATTGGAAGACGTAGGCCCTCTGGACCTGACGGATATTCACTGGGTGATCGTCGGGGGCGAGTCCGGCCCAAAGGCGCGCCCCATGGCGCCCGAATGGGCAGACGCCGTGCGCAAGCAATGCCAGTCCCAGAATGTCGCCTTCTTCTTCAAACAGTGGGGCGGCTGGGGCGCCGACGGAAAGCGTCGCGCCAAATCCAAGAATGGGCGCTTATTGAACGGCCGCACCTGGGATGAGATGCCTGCTACCCTCGCCATAGCGCCCTAACGTAGGCTCGGTGCATGGCGAAGGGTTACGAATGGACGCTCAATGGCCCTCTTCCGATGCTGGAAGACCACAGTCGCGCCAAGCACGATGTGCTGCGCGACTACGTCGTCAACTATCTCCGCATTCTCGCGCTCTCCCCGCGTAGTGAGGGCGTGCGCGTAACGCTTGTCGACGGGTTCGCAGGTGGTGGGCAATATCAGCTCCCAACCGGCGGCGTGGCGCCGGGCTCCCCACTTGTCTTGCTAGAAGCGTTGCGCGAAGCGCGGGCAAAAGTGCTGATTGATCGTCAGGAACGCGGCATTCGCACTCCTTATGTCATCGAGGCTCAACTGCACCTCGTGGAGAACGACCGGACCACCTGGCAGTGCTTGAAGGCAGTCATCGAGCAGACTGTCGAGGCGAATGACGCGCACACCAAGGTCGATATCCATTACGGGACGTTCGATCAACACCTGCCCGCCATCCTCGCCGACATTCGTGCGCGGCAAAAGAAGGGCGGGCGAAGCGTGTTCGTGCTCGACCAGTATGGTTGGAGCCAGGTCAATATGGCCAGCGTGAAAAGCATCTTCTCGCAGTTGCCATCTGCCGAAGTCTTCTTGACCTGGATGGTGGACAACCTCGTCAACTTTCTCTCGACCAAGACGGCCGAAAAGCTGGAGCCAGCGCTGCGTCGGGTCGGGTTGAGCGAGCATCTGACCGCAGAAAAGCTGCTTTCTATTAAAAATGACGGGTCAGCGGACGCCGACCTCACTTGGCGCCGTGCGATCCAGTCGCTCATGACTGAAGAGATCCGCGCAAGTGCGGATGCCACGTATTGCACGCCGTTCTACATTATTCCGCGGGATAGCCGCCGTGGATATTGGCTGCTGCATCTTGCGCAGCACTTGCGTGCGAACGAAGAGATGAAACGCATCCATTGGCAGAACAATAATCTTCACCACCCGGGCGGGCCTGGTTTCAACATGTTGGGCTTCATTGGCAACAATGGACAGCTGGCATTCGACAATCGCTTCGATGAAAACGCTCGTCGCGTTACTACGGAAGCTTTGCATGAAGACATCCCAAAACGCCTCAGTGAGATGCACACTCCTGTTCGCTTCGGAGAGCTTGTGCGGATAACGGCCAATGAAACACCAGCAAAGCGTCAGCAGATACAAGAAGCCGTTTTCGCGCTCGCCAGCGAACGCCATCTCATTTTGCGAACCGAGTCCGGTGCGAAGCGCCGAACGGCGCAGGGACTGAAAGACGAAGATGCAATCGAGTTACCCACCCAACTGTGGCTGCTCCCTCACTAACCAGCTATCGCTCTACCAAGGCAGCCCTCTTGGGGTCGTAGATGTAATCGGTGATCGACCCGTCCTGGATGCGCTTGACTGCCTCGTCAATGACATGGAGCGGCACCAGGAACCACTCGCGCGGCTTCACCGGATTGCCGAACCGGTCCTGGATCGTCAGGTCCAGGCGCGCCGGCTGGAAGATGCGATGGAACAGGTTTTCCAGCCGGACACGATTGAGGTTGGACAGCTGATAGGTGGCCACCACCTCCACCTTGGCGAGCATGTAAGTCGGATCTTTCTGGGCGTTGGCAATGCGGGTTTCGACCGTGCCGCCGGTGATGCCGATCTTGTGAACAAGCTCGCGATGCTCCACCACAAAGGAGTTGTTGGACAAGCTGCGCAGGACATAGATCGTGCCGTTGACGATGTCGTTTGGCTCCAGCGTGTCGCCGAACAACGGCCCGTGGTCGTCGTCGGTAATGCGCCGCCCTGTTTCGTCCTTGTAGAGTGCCCTTTGCAACGAGCGCTGGAGCAAATTGCTTTCCGTGCCATTGGAGAAGATGACGCGCAACCGGGCGTCGGGCTCACCGTTGGGCGTGCGGAAGGTTTCCCCCATTTCGGCGACAAACACCATCTGCCCGCCCAAGATGAAGAAATTGCCCTCGGCCACGCTAGCGTCGCGGCCGAAGCGCAAGGTTTTGCGCAGGCCCGTCTGCAGGTCGTGCTCCACGCGCTCGAACAACGGCTGGAAACGCTCGAAGTCAGGACACGGCGTGCGATTGGCAATTTCCTCCGCAGCCTTGCGTTCCTCAAACGAACGCACATGGCGCAGCTGGGTGATGTCGTCCTCAGGGTCATCGCCTGCCACACCCAGGTCCGCCAGCAACGTCTCGTCGTCCTCTGCGTCGACCTGCTCAGGGTCACGCAGGGTGGGCGCTTCCTGTAGCAGCCCATGCGTGTCCAGCGGCATCAGAAGCGGATGCGCCTGGGTCAACGCGCGCAGGCGGTCCAGGCGCACTGCGTAGACGCGTTCAAGAATATTCCGGTCCTCGCCGTGCTGGGGCGGCCGGCCATGGTCAGCCGCAAACTGCAGAATTTCCTGAAAGCCAGCGACCAACCGCGCTTCTTGGGCCGTGCGTGCTGCGGCCTTGACCGGTGCCAGCTCGTGCCCTAGTTCGGCCAGCAGGGCTTCGTCATCGTCAATGTCAGCCATCAGCTTCACCATTACCCTGCGCGGCCTTGCGCTGTTGAACGTGCTTGGCCAGGGCTACCACACCCTCGGCCATCTTGCGCTCCCAAGGATCCGGAGCGTTGATGTCCGGAGCCCGCAACTTCTCCGCCTTGAACGCACGGGCGCGCAATGCCAGTGCCTTGGCTTCCTCGTAAGGGATGGCCACGCGCTTGGCGGAAATGCTGGCTTGGACCTGGCGCAGCACTCGCTCGTCCATAGCCTTGGCCAACACCGCATAAGCAGCATCAAACGGATTGATCCGGTCGATCAGGTCGATATTCAGATCCCGCACATTGACGAACTTGCGCACGCCATCGATCAACGATGTATTGCCCTGTTCGCCCTGCTCGTCATCTTCGGCCAATCGTCGTTTGGCTTGCTGGGTGACGTTAAGCGCCGCAATGGCGTGCTGGCGGATAGCTTCCTGGTCCTCCGCACTCAAGTCGGGGTAGCGGTCGCGCACGATCTTGCCCAGTTGAACCTGGGTGAGGTCTTCGGGCAGCGTGTTCTCGGTGTCGAACAGGCCGCGTTCTAGTGCGGTCTTGTCTTGTATGAAGGTCGTGATGACTTCGTTCAAGTCCTCGCGACAAATTCTCGTCGCCTCAGCCGACGTCGGCATGGCCAAGCCACCGATTTCGACATGGACCTGGCCGGTGGCGGTGTTGATGCCGACATTCTTGCTGCCTTCCTGGTAGCCCTCCTCGCCGTAATCGAACCCTTGTTTCTCGCCGGCATTTTTGGGCGTGAACTCAAAGCGGGGCGCCAACACCTGCTCCATCAACAGGCTAGCTGCAATCGCTTTCAAGGTGTCGTTCACCGCATCGACCACTGCCGCCTCTTCCGCGGCTGGTTCGGCAATCAGGTTGGTAAAGCGCGATCGTTCCTTGCCTGGCGCATCCCGCGTTGCCCGGCCGATGATCTGGACGATCTCGGTCAGACTGCTGCGGTAGCCGATGGTCAGAGCATGTTCGCACCAGATCCAGTCGAACCCTTCCTTGGCCATTCCCAGCGCAATGATGATGTCGACGTGGTCGCGATCCTCCTTGTGCGCGGGATCCTTCAGCGCGGACAGCACTTTGGAGCGTTGGGCGTCGTCGGTATCGTCGACCAAGTCGGCAACTTTGAGGATCCGGCCATCGGGCACTTCAACCAGGTGGAAGCCCGTGGCGGGGTCCAGGCCCTTCCACTTGCCCAGCCGGGACATGATTTCCTCCACCTCGCGGTGCTTGTCCTTGAGGCTTTCGCGGGCGTTGACATTCGGGATGTGGACGATGGTCTTCAAGGCCGGGTCCAGCACCTTCATGATCGCGTCCAAGTAGCGGCCGGTGTAGAAGAAATAGCCGATGTCGAGCGACTTGAGATAGGTGTAGCCGTTCAACTGCTCGTAGTAGGTGTAGGTCACCGTTTCGAACCGCGCCTCGTCCGCAGGTGCAAGCACAGCCACCGTGTCGCCGCGGAAGTAGGAACCCGTCATGGCAACAACGTGGACCTGGTTGCGTGTGATCAGCTGACCCAGCTGGCTGCCCAGCTTGTTATCTGGGTTGCTGCTGACATGGTGGAACTCGTCCACTGCAATCAGTCTGTTGTCGAATGCCTCGATGCCGAACTCGTCAATCGCAAACCGGAAGGTGGCATGGGTGCATACCAGCACCCGGTCTTCGCTGGCCAGGAACTCGCCCACGGCCTTGATCTTGGACTTGGAGACCTTGCCATTGTCCTCGCCGGGGGCGTTGCACAAGTTCCACTGCGGACGCACCACCCAATCGGCCCAAAACCCGTGCTCGGTCAGCTTCTCGTCGGCAAAACTTCCACCAATGGAGCGCTCGGGGACCACGATGATGGCCTGCTTCAATCCCTGGTTGTGAAGCTTGTCCAGAGCAATGAACATCAGCGCGCGTGACTTGCCCGACGCCGGCGGCGACTTGATCAGCAGGTATTGTTCGCCGCGGCTGGCATACGCGCGAGCCTGCATGGGGCGCATGCCATAGGCGTCTAGTTTGCTGGAGGCGCCTGTGCGCGCTGTGGCAATGGAGACGGATGGAACAGTGTGATGGTTGGTCGGATTGTCTTCCGTGCTCATGTCTTCTTGCCCCTGTTATTCGGCTTACGCTGTCCAGCCGTCATCTTGGTGTAGAGGTTGAACAGCGTTTCCAGCCGCTCGGTGTCATTACGAAAGCGCCGGCCGATATAGATCCGCTCCAGGACCTCGTCATTGCGCTCATGCGCCCGCCGCAATTCTTCCGGCATCTTGTCGTAGAGTTCCGCGATGGTCATCGGGTAATGGGTTTCGCGCGCCAGTAAGATGTCCTCGGCGCAGCGCGTAAGGTCTATCTTGTTTTGTTCGGTCAAAGTTGGCACTGGGAATGTATTCCAGCCCAACGTATGGGAATAGCGGTATCGCGTCTCCAGCTTGCCGCATACGGTGGCAATCCAAACCAAGTGGAGCCGTGATGCAAAAATTGCTGCATTCCACAGTTGAGCGTCATAAAGAGCAGAGGCGCTATTGGAAACAATGTCTCCAGCATTCCCCATAGCCCATGGTAGATACTCGCGGTTTTCCGAACTATGCAACGGAACGACAATCGGAACTTCGTTGCCGATCTGCCGAACCTCGCCAAACCGGTATGGGATGCGGGCGAGGACCTGAGTTGCTTTTCGATCGCTCGTCTCGCGGTGAGCCTCCGCGATGGCAAACCGCTCTGCCAACCAGGGGTTGGACGCGGCCTCTGGGTAGTCGGCCTCGTCTATCCAGATGCAATAGCGCCGCTTTCCCTCGATTGCCTCTTCGGACCCCACAAACGGACGGATGAACCGCCGCGGCACGCCGTGGTTTCTTATGGCGTCCTCGACCTCTTCGTCTTTCGGAAGCAGCCCGCCATTGTCATTGGGCATGTTGCCAAAGTTCATTGGTGCCACGGCACTCAATGCGCTTGGCCGCTCCTCCACGACTATGTCGGGGCCCGCCAACAGGTAGGCATTGATATGGTCGGTTGTCTTGAGAACCGTGCTGCCGTCTTCGCCGCCGCTATAGAGCAACCGCTCTTTCTTCGGGTTGTTGGAAATGCCAACGATGACCACCGACACACCTGCGTTCTTGGCCGCGAGGTTTTTCCACTTGAACGAAGTGTGGGCGAAGGCGATTTGATGGCCGGAGTCGAACACCATGGGCCAGAGCGTAGCCACCTGCCGGCCCTGGCAGATCGAGTTGGTGGACACGAATGCAGAAGCGGCCTTGGTTTGCCTACCGTAGTCGGCCGCCTTCATGAACCACGCGGCGACGTAATCCAGCGAGCCCCACTTGGTGGTCCGTGCATCGAACACCGCTTTCATGTCGGCCTTTCGCGCCTCGGCTTCCCGCTTCATGCGTGCCCTCTGCTCCTTCGTCGCTCCCTTCGGCGGTTTCGCGTTGGATCCCACATACGGAGGATTGCCGCACAGGTAAGTTTCCCCACCTTCGTTTTCGAAGTCGATTTCGGACTGATCCGTGGGCGCAGTGAACAGGTCATCGCCCTGGAGGTTGACCTCGGTGCCGGTGGGCGGACACACAGACAACCAGTCGATCTGCAAGGCATTGCCGCGGGTGATCCAGTTCATGCTGTCCAGTGGCAGCACCGTGGCCAAGGCCTGCTGCTGGCCGCGGTAGAGCACATCACACTGGAACTGCGCGATGATGAGCGCAAGCCGCGCGATTTCTGCCGGAAAGTCGTTGAGCTCGATACCTCGGTAGTTGTTGATCGGGATATCGGACCTTCGATCCTCTTCCTCGCGCCGCCGATTGATTTCCCACTCGATCTTGCGCATTTCCTTGTAGGCAATCACCAGGAAGTTTCCCGACCCACATGCCGGGTCGAAAACGCGGATATGTGCCATGCGCTTGCGCAGATTGAGCAGCTTGGCCTTGTTGTCGCCCGCAGCTTCCAGCTGTGCGCGCAGATCGTCCAGGAACAGCGGGTTAAGCACCTTGAGGATGTTGGGCACGCTTGTGTAATGCATGCCCAGGGCGCCGCGCTGCTCCTTGTCCGCCACCGCCTGGATCATGGATCCGAAAATGTCCGGATTGATCTGGCGCCAGTTCAACTCACCCACACGCAACAGGTAGGACCGCGCAGCTCGCGTGAACCGCGGAACCTCGATGCTGTCGGAGAACAAGCCACCATTGACATAGGGAAACGGCTGCGCCCAGTTCGGCAGCCCTGCCGCCGGGCGATCGGCGGCCTCAAGATTCATGATGGCGAACAACTTTTGCAGAACATCGTGAGTATCCGAGCCATCTGGCGCGGTCATCCGGTCCACGGTGCGGGTAAACAGGCTATCGCCGTGGAAGATGTCGGTGTCTTCTGCGAAGAAACAGAAGATGAGCCGGGCCATGAAGTGATTCATGTCCGAGCGACGCTCTTCGCTGTCCCACTCCGGGTTGTTGGCTAACAACTCCACATACAGCTTGTTCAGGCGACCCGTCGCCCGAACATCGATCGGGTTGTCCTTGATCTCCTGGATCGTGGTGATGCCGGCAAACGGCAGGAAGAACCCGAAATGGTTGGCCAGTTCCACGAACGGACAGGCCAAGGGTTCGCCGGTAGACAGATACTCGGCCTCCAACGCCTCGCCGTCGGTGGCCAGGATCAGCTTGACCTTGTTGGGGCGGTTCTTCGCACTGGCCCGCAGCGCCTCTATCGTCTCGCGCACCGCCCCGGGCTCACACACGGCCAGGTGGATGTGGTTGCGCTGAAGAACGGCGCCGGGCAGGTCCGTGTAGTTCGTGCCCCCCGTGCCGACCTTCTGAAGACGCTTGAGTGTGACCTCGTTGTTGCCGAACGCGGCGAGGAACTGAAACGGGAAGGTGTCCGGGTCGAATGCTCCGGCGGCCAGCTCGGAAATGGCCTCCTCAATCTCAACCGCGTTCATTCAGCCCGGCCCGTCCGGTCGACCCCATCCAGGACTGCGGGCAGGACGGGCCCAAGGCCATGGCGTGGGTGGCGGTAGAGCGGTGGCATCCGGCAGGTTCACCCCTTGAAAGAGGCCTCAAGTATCGATCATGGGGCAGCTTATCGGCCAGCGTTCCAGGCGGTGAGACGGCCCGGCCCTTGCGGCGTAGGCGTTTTGGGCGGCCCGCCCGCCTCGGTCTGCCGGCCTGGGGCGCCGCTTGCGCGCGGACGCCCCGAAGGGCTGGGTTAGACCCAGCCTCGGGAGGCCAGAGAAGTGCAGGTGTCAGCGGTGACGATGATGTGGTCCAGAACCCGGATATCTACCAGAGCCAATGCCTGTTTGATCCGGGCGGTAACCGCACGGTCGGCCGCTGATGGCTCTGGGTTGGAAGAGGGGTGGTTGTGAAAAAGGATGGTCGAAGAGGCATTGTGCTTGAGCGCGGCTTTGACGATTTCGCGAGGATGCACATCTGCTTCATCGACGGTCCCGCGGAACATGTCTTCGATCGCAATGATGTGGTGGCGCGTGTCCAGGAAAATCACGCCAAAGATTTCATGTTCCAGGTGGGCGCAGTGGGCGCGCAGGTAAGCAGTGGCTTCGTTCGGCTCACCGATCTTGCCCTGCCGATCCAGACGCTTTCTGAGGATCGCTTCGGCGGCTTCCAGGATCTGGTCTTCGCGGTCGGCGTTGTAGTGGATCCACAGGTCGTTTGTGCGCATTGTTTGTCTCCCATAGGCGTGATTGCCTCGTGGGAAAACCAAGAGCGAGCCGGACAGGCGCATTGACACCCGTAGGGGCGCAACGCAGAGAAGCAGCGCAAGCTTGCCAAGGCAACAGGCGACGCCAGAGTTCCCAAAGAAGAGGCAATGACGCGGGAGACGCGCGCCCCATTTGGATCCGGACCGGCCGCGTAATCCTGTGCCGTCTTCCTCAGCTGGATGGTAGATCGGTCGAATGACCCGCTGTGTGCCCACCGCCTGGAAGAAATGAGTGATCGACGGCGCCCTTGCGATCGGTTCCGCAAACCGTGCTGCGGCCCGCGAAGTCAGCGCTCCATGCCCCAGGTGTGCTCGAAAACATTCCCTTGGCTTCCCCACGCCTCCGCGGCTAGGCGGCCTTCCAGAAAGTCAGGCGTGCCCGGAGTCCATTCCCGGGCCTCCTCATCCATCAGCGCCTGGTCGCTGGCTTGCCGCAGGGTGCCGACCTGATCCAGCCGCGCCAGGTGGAGCCACGGCGTGCCGTGGTCATCGATCATGGTCAGGTCCGCGCCCTTGTCGATCAGCGTGAGTGCCGCCGGCAGGTGCCCTGCCGCTACCGCATAGAACAGCGGCGAGCGCCCATTGCGATCGCGCACATTAGGCCAGGCGCCCTGGCCCACCAGATGCTCGATACAAGCCACGCGGCCCTTTGCCGCTGCGGCGTGGAGTGGAGTCAGTCCGCGCCGATCCTGCGCGTGTGGATCGCTACCCAACTGCAGAAGCGCCTTGGCCACATCCAAACGTCCCGCGTTCACAGCTGCGTGCAGCGGACGGTGTCGCATCAGGTCCGTTTGGTTGGCATTTGCGCCGGCCTCGACCAGCGTGCGCACCATGCGCCGGCTGGCGGCATAAAACAGCGGTGTGCGCCCGCGGCGGTCAACCGCATTGGCATCGGCCCCCTGCCGCAGCAGGAACATCACCAGGTCCAGGCGGTGGAAAGCCACCGCCAGGCGTAGCAGCGATGGATCCAGCCTCGCCTCCTTCCCACCCTCGCGGAATACCTTGCGGATGGCATCGCCGAGCCAGTCGTTCATGGGAGTGGTCTCCGTGAGTAGGTGTTGACCTACCCACGTTTAACTCCGATCCGGATCGGCGCAAGGCATTCAAGGCGACAAATAAGCCGTATGCAAACACGGCATTTACGGATCCGACATGTTGAACCTTAGAGGCGCAAGCTACGGGCGCGCAGCGGCGTCTGGTCGCGCACAACGGCTTCGCCCTCGCGGACACCGGCCAGCTGTCGTTCGAAACTGTCGGAGTCTGCGGCAGACGGGGTCCAGGGTTCTTGGTCGTCGGCGGTATAGCGAGCGGGGGCTGAGGCGGTGTTGCGTTCAAATTGCTGGCGCAAGTCCTCGGCTTGGCGAGCTTCGATTGCACGGATGATTGATGGACAACCATTAGCAACCGCATCATCCCGAGCAGTTTCTCCAAACTCATTGTGGACAGAATAATCTGCTCCGGCATTGAGCAGTGCGTGCGCATTTTCGATATAGCCGCAAGTTGCAGCCCAATGAAGAGCTGTATTCCCGTTATGGTCAACTGAGTTCAAATCAGGTTTGGCTTCAAGCACGACTGCGAAGACCTCAGCTGATCTTCTGCTAGCTTGATGCAGAGCGGGATAACCCCCTTGGTTCCTATCATTGATGTTAGCGCCCGCCCTCAAGGCAACCTGGAGTTCTTTGACATTGCCCTTTTGGATGGCATCGAACATGCGCTCACGCGGCAGCTTGGGCATCTTCACAGGCGCACATTCCTGGCCCGGACAGGTGCCTGATTGCGCACGATGGGCTCGCCTTCGCGAACGCCAGCCAGCTGCCGCTCGAAACTGTCGGAGTCAGCGGCAGACGGCTTCCAGGGTTCGTCGTCGGTGGCGTAGCGAGCGGGTGCTGGTGCGGTGTTGGCTTCGAGTTGGCGCTGCTCGACTTGTGCCCGGTATTCCGGTTCTGCGTATTCCAAAGGCACGCGACCGTGGCCATCAATCACGAACAAGCTCGCTCCTGCGCCTAGCAAGACATCGCAAACTTGAGCCCGGTTGTTCTTCATTGCCACATGTAAGGGCGTCAGCCCTTCGGCATTCTGAGCATCGAGATTAGCGCCCGCAGCGATGAGGCTTTGGCATTGCTGAGGAGATTTCGTAATGTAGCTATTATTCCCTGCTTCATGGAGCGGCGTATTACCAGCCTGATCCGCAGCATTCGTATCTGCTCCAGCGGCAATCAAGTCATCCACTGCTCCAACAGACCTGCTGGCAGCAGCAAAATGCAAGGCGGTTTTGCTTTGATTATTGGAGTCGTTGACATCCGCCCCATACTCCAACAACGTGCTGATCTCCAATCCCTGCTGTGCAGCCCTCATCATTGGTGTATCGCCCAAAGCTGTGCGCGCATTCACATCTGCCCCTGCTTCTAGCAGAAAGCTGGCCACTTCCACGCCTTCATTGCTCAGCGACAGATGGAGAGGAGTTTCAAGATCGTGATTCTGTGCGTTTACATCCGCACCCGCCTCAATGAGGAACTGGCAAATTTGTCCGCGGGTTTCATCAGCCTTCCATGAGTCAGCCGCCCAATGTAATGCCGTCTTTCCACAATTATCTTCGCAGTGCACGTCAGCACCCCAAGACACCAGCGCTTCACAACGGTCCATTGACCCTCGGTCAGCCGCAATCATCAGTGCTGTCCGTCCATCGCTTTCGGTCTTGGAGTTGACATCAATCCCTTTGTCGAGCTCCTTCCTCAACCATGCTGGTTGCCCGTCCTTTGCCCGATAAGGAAAGTTGTGATCCTGAACCGCTGACGCGGATTGGAAAAGCTCTTCTTCCTGGACATAACTCACCTCCGAGGCGCGATCGGCTTCGTGTTGCGCCCTCCACGCAGAGATCTCGCTCACGACATCGGGATAGTCCGCGTTAGTCCCTGGCAACTCGCTATCGTGATCCATCGCATAGGCATCGGCGCCGGCTGCCAGAAGCACGCGAGCTACATCTGAAGTGGTTGCCATGTGGAGCGGTGTCTGGCCTGCAGCGCCGAGATAACCATTGTCGATGGACAATGTGGCCAAGTTGACCTCTGCGCCAGCCGCAATTAGGGCTGAGCAGGTCTGCGCCGAGCCTGCCTTAGCTGCCATGTGGAGCGGGCTAATCCCGTCAGCCAGCGCATCGACTGAAGCACCCGCTGAGAGGAGCTCCTGGCAAACACCTGCATAGCTCCTCTCGGCCGCTGAATGAAGAATGCTCTGTTTGTTGGTGTAATGGCTCCAGTGAAGCCCGGACTCATTGACATCAGCGCCTGCGTCAATCAGGACGCGGCAGGTATCACTGCGGCCATTGATCGCGGCTTGATGTAACGGAGTTAACTCCATCATGTCGTCGCTACTGCTCGTGGAGTTGACCTCAGCGCCATTGCGGATCAACACCTCGCACATCTCGGTGTTGCCCGCCGAGGCTGCCGAGAACAGCGGCGTTTCATTTAGGTAGCGACCTGCCCCATTTTCAATTCCCTTTTCAGGAGGTGCATCAACCAAGCTATTCTTGCGCAGCAACAATCGATCGAGCATCGATGGCTTGGTAAGCTGATCGACGGCTTCAATGTCGCCTGCTTCGACCGCGCTCCATAGTGCTTGGATGCTGGGGTTTGCCATGGTCGGTGTTCTCCAGTGGGGGACACCTTACGTGTAACCCCGATCCGGAACCGGTCAAGTTCAACCCCGTTACATCCACAGGAAGTTTGGCCATTTTCATTACAGGCGCAGGTTCCTTGAGCGCACCGGCGCCTGGTCGCGCACGATGGGCTCCCCGTCCGGGACATTGGCCAGCTGGCGCTCAAACAGCTCGGCATCAGCAGCGGACAGTGTCCAGGGTTCGTCGTCGGTTGCGTATCGAGCGGGGGCTCGGGCTGTGTTGGCTTCCAAACTTTGCTCTTCCACCGCTGCCCGCAGCTGAGGGAAGGTATTTAGGATCTCTTGCCGCAGTAATCCAAGATCAAAGTCGTCAATTCCCTGAACGTAAAACGCCGATATCTCTTCCGGATCTCGGATGCTGTTTGAAATCAAATGAAGTGAGGGATCGTGCTGATCAATCCAGTCACCCAACTGCCTGTCATACTCATGCTTGTTGAGCTTTTCAAGGACATGTGAGGGCCAGAACTCGCTCGCACCGATGACAACCATTTCTCGGCCGGTTGAGTCTCGATAATCCTGATCGAGGTCGTTGCCAAACCGTTGGTCAAGTTCGGAAGGCATGTAGAATATGCCGCCAACGCCCCGAACAACTTCATGGGCGTCGCCAATTGCGTAAGACAGTTCGATGAGTTCCTGTGCATCGAGTTCGTTGAACTTTTTGACCTGCTCATCGACAAACGCATCCATTTCGGCTGCGCGCTCGGGAAATTCTTTGAGCCAAAACTCCCGATGCTGGAAGTCGATCTTCATCGTCGTAGATCTCTAGTGGAGATTCCCTTACGTGTAACCCCGATCCAGAACCGGTCAAGTTCAACCACGTCACATCGAAAGCTCAACGCCCCGCTGCCGTTTCGACGCCCGCCGACCCTTCCCTGCTTCCACTGCCGAAGGCTCGCGCTCACCGCGAACCTGCTCGGCCATCTGGCTGCGCTCAGCGACCTTCATGGGCTCGTGCTCATACTTGGCGACACCCAGGTGGGTGCAGACCTGTTCGGCCTTGGATGCGGCGATCAAAATCTCGCGGGGATGTTCCTGAAGGAGTTTGATCCAGGAAGCAATGTAGGCCACGTGCTGGCCGGGGTCATGGCCAATGGCCAGGCGGTCGCCGATCATCATTGAAGCGAGTTCGGCAACGAGTTCTTCCTTTGCATAGCTAACACTCCCGAACCCTCCTGACAGGTCACGATCCAGGCGCGACTTGTGCCCAGTCCAGTGGCCGAGCTCATGAAGGGTCGTGGCGTAGTAGTTGTCGGTGGACTTGAAGGCCTCGCGGGCTGGTAAGTGAATGCTGTCGCTCGCTGGCGAGTAGTAGGCGCGATTGCCGCCGTTGTGGGAGATGCTGGCGCCAGCGGCTAAAATCAGAGCTTCGCACTGTTCGTGGCGTTCGTGCTCCTTCGGGATTTCGCGCACAGGGGCCAAGGGCATGCCTTCGATCTGGTCGCCATTGAAGACGGAAAACAATATAGGAAACAGCCGTGCCTGCTCGTTGTCCTCGCCCTGGTCATTCTCCTTGGCGTCGGACACAATCCATTTGATGCACACCGTGCTTTGTTCGCCTTTGCGGACATGGCACCCCAGGTCCATGGCCTGTTTGAAAGTCAGCCACCGATCATCGGTGTAGCCTTTCATTTCCTTGATCATCAACAGCCAACCGTAGTTGGATCCGGAGTAGCACTTACCCGTGATCGCATTGTAAGGCGCACCAAAACCAGGCTCTGAACGTCCAGGCCCCCAAGGGCGAATCCACGGTGCCGTGCCGTCCTCCAGGTGCTGAATCACCATGTCGGCATAAACCTGCGCGTAGTCGGCATATTTCTGAGCGGCACTCTTGCCGCTGCCCTGCTGGCGGGTGCGCTTGAGCGCCATGGTCAGCCTCCAATCCGGATGGCGACACCGCGGCCCAGCTGAACCTCGAACAGGTGCCATAGCTCATGCAGCGAAACCAGCTGGATCTCATCGCTGGGATCGCCGTCATACAGCTGCGCGGAATAGCCGCGGCCTTCCGGGCGCAGCAGATATCGCTCGGAAGCGATCAATGCATCGTCCAGGTCGATGGCGTTTTCGTCGAATGCTTCCTCGAACATGTGAGCTCCCATGGTCAGAACGATGACCAGGCAGTGGTGCAGGTGAAAGTGCTTTCGTAATACATCTCTTTGCCATCGCTGGAAGCACCGTTTTGGTCCACGGCGGCGCCTCGCGTCATGCGCGCACCAAAGTTCGCGCTCGTGCAGGGACAGTCAGGCGTTACCTGGATCCGCCAGACGATCTTCGCGAGCGGATTGGTGCTCGTGTCGATGGGTGGCACCAAACACGCAGCAGGAACCGCTGGGCCAGGTTCGGCACGAATGAAGAACGGCTGGGTCTGGTGGTCGTCGTAGTTGCCGTAGTGAACCGGGCGCCAGTCGCCGCGCGTGCCTGCAGTGCCGGGGCACGAATAACTGGTGAAATAGCGCGATGGCCCGGAACCATAGGTGCGATCCAGGTAATCCTGCGTGCCCTGTGATCCCAATTCCTGCCAACCCGGCCCCATTGGTGAAACGCACGGGGTGTAAGGAGCACTACCCGCGCCACAAATGATCTTCCATCCGGCCGGCTGACACTCGGCAAGGTTCCCCGTGCCGCCGCACATGTTGTTCGAGCCACAGGAGATATAGGTAGAAACCGCACGCATGCCGATCGTTGCTGCCGTGCATGCGCGGTTCGGTGGAGCACCCAGGCCTGTCCCTGGAATTTCGGTGCGATCCATCGCATCGCAACTCGCATACACAGGCGGCGGTGGCGGTGGATCCACACAGGTATTGGACGTCGTCGCCCAGCCGCCATTGGGACCGCCCGGCGGCGACCAGGCACCGTAAGGGGCAGCCGGTGCTGTCCAAGGTGTGTATATCTCCGCTCCCCACGCACCATAAGGCGCACCCGGCGCAGACCAGGTGCCTGGCGTGGTGGTGTAGGAACCGGTGGGCGCCGGGCACGCATAGGACACCGGGCGGGTTTGCGTAGTCGATCGCGACTGCGTTCCGGTGCGCGTGGTCGTGGTGCTGCGTGTAATGGTAGTGGTGCGCGTCTGGAAAATGTCGCCAGTCTGCCCGGGCGCACAATCCACGCGCCGCGTTTCCGGAGTGCCCGCGCCGGTCTGTGGCGTGCCAGCCGCCGAATAGGGCGTGCTCATGCTTTGTGGGGTTCCGGCCTGCGTTTGCGTGCTGGGTGCAGGTGCCACACAGGCGGGAAAGCAGACGCTGCCCACCGTGGGAGACCAAGGCGTGTAGGTCGCAGGCGCAGCTTGGACGGCGCCAAACGGATCCGGACACGAATAGCTAACAGTTCGAGTGCGGCTCTGCGGAAAGGATGTCGCCCCGCTTGTCGTCACCTGCCCAGCTGGGCAAGCACCACTCGTGTTTTCAGTCGAGATTGCTGGCGACGGCACAGTGCAAAACGGCGCCGAAGGCGGCGGGCTGACCGGTGGTGTGCCAGGAGGCGGTGGAACTGATGGAGGAGGTGCAACCGGCGGCGGCACCACGATGGGTGCGCACAGGGCCAGTGGTGCCCAGCACGATGGCGCAGGTGCTGTCGTCCAGATGAAAGAACAAGCCTGGCCTGCAGGGGTAGTGCCTGTGGCTGGCGCAGTGGGAGCAGCGCCGCACCCTGGTGCAGGGGGTGAGGAAGGCGGCGCGACCGGGGGTGGCGAAGGAGGCGGCGCAGTCGGTGGTGGCGATGAGGGCGGTGTTCCCGCGCACATGCTCGGATACTGGGTGCAAACCGGCGTCAAGACAGTGGCCGATAATCCTGTGGCGCCACTGTTGTAGATGAAAGCCACGGGCGTAGCCGTTGGCGCGCAGCGCACCAAGAGCAGATCCAACTCCAGTCGCAGTGGATCGTTGCTCGGTGCTGGGCGATGACTGAATACTGATTGACCCCCGACCTCAATGTCATACATGCCCTGCCCTGCGGCTTGGACGAAACGCGCGCAAGCTCGCTGCGGCACCGATTGGTAGGTGATCTTCAATCCGGCATTGGGCTTGCTGCCAATGGCAGCGGGCGCGAGCAGCACGGGCATGCTCCAGCGCGACATCAGGCCGCTGCCTGCGACCATGGAAACGGGCGGGATCTTCATGCCCACCGCCGAGCTCGTTGTCAGACCCTGATAGGAACCGGTGGCACCATGGATGCGATCAGCACGCTGGGCGAGCGCCAGGACATTGGCCTGCTCGGTTCGAATATCGGCGTGGTTGGCCACCGTCTTGTAGAGAACGAGAGAGCCCGTTCCCAACGCGGCAAGCGCGCCCAGGACCATGGCCACCTCGACCAAGGTGAACCCTGCCGGCGGCGCACCGGTCAGCCCTTGGCAAACCGCACGGGCCAGGGGTGAAGGCGATGGTGTGGTTGGGCGCATGGAAGGTGCCGTGAGGGTCCACCTTCCAGCTAAACAGGGAATCGGGATGGCGCAAGTCGGGAGGGTTGACCCTCGGATTTAGCGCAGGATCAGCCGCGTTATTGCGTGGTTGCGCCTTCGGGCTCTCCTTCCCCTTCGGACGGCGGTTCGACAAATGGCCGCTTACCCATAATCGCCAGGGGATAGCAGTCAACCACCTTACCGTCCATCGTTTGCGACGCCTTCCACAAGGGGTTGATATAACCCGCCTGCGTCATCGCCATCCAGAACTCACCTGCCCCGAGCAGGTTCATGGGATCCAGTGCTTCGTCCTCCACAAGCCCTCCGGCCCACAACTTGTAAGCATCAAAAATCTGATCAACGGATTTCAATTGATCGCTACTCGTGGTGACTTGCTCGGCGACGGCCCAATTGCTGACCAGTTCCGTAGCAGTTCCCAAGATCTTGAGCTCATAGAAGTCGGTTTGCTTGCCATCCACCCGACGATTGGCTTTGCGGTCGGGCTTGACCAAACCCGCCTCAGCCATGCCGCGCCAGAACTGGCGTGGTGTCAGCATTTCATTCATCAGGAAACCCTGAGTGCTACACCAGGCTTCGTAGTGCTTGTAAACCTCACCCAGCGGAGTCCATTGCTCCGAGGCATAGCAAACACGCATCTCGTGTGCCCAAGCGCGGACGCTATCGCAGTTGTTGCGTGCGCGCTGCTTAGCCTTGCGTGCTTCCTCAGGCAATTCATGATCGGGCAAGGTATGGCCCCGCTCGACGATGCGCCTGGCACCTTCCAGCATCCAATCCAAAATCATCTTGCCTTCCTTTTCCAGCAAGATCTGGTGGAAGTCGGATTGGCGCTCTTTCTCGGGCACTACCACGCTCCAATTCACGACGACAAGCCGGCGCCACACACCATCTGATTTGTCACGCACAAAAGGCGCGCTATTGGAAGTGATCAACCACTTGGCCCGCGAGTGGTAGCTGGCCAATGCTTTTTCGTTCTTCCGATCGATGCCGATACCATTGCCTGAAACCAAGGTTTTGAAGCGGCCTTCTGCCCACTTCTCGCACTCAACCTCATCCACAAGGATCAGGCTCGCGCCCACCAAAGGCTCCAGACTGAAACGGTCACCCAGGGTTTCCAGGTTCAAGCGCACGGACTGGCGATGCATGGCCTCGACCAGTTCGGCAAGCGTCGATTTCCCCGAACCGGCCGCGCCATACCACCAAGCCGCTTGCGAATAATTGCCAGGAAGCAGTGTCATGCCGCACTGCTCCTGGAGCAAAGCTCGCACCGCCGGGTCTGGCTGCGCTCGCGCCAAGAACTTGGCGAACATCGAGTCCGCGGTCAGCACCTGCCTGAAATAGGGACGGCCAACTTTGCCACCTGAGGCGATCTTCACCGCATGTGTCATACCCAAAGCGGGATCGGCAGCAAGCACTTGGAAGCCATTCTTCAAAACTTCAATGTAAGCGTCTGCGCAAGGAACGATTGCGCGCTTGCAATCGAGCTTGGGTAGCGGGTTGAGCCGGCGCAGACGCATGGCGGCATAGTCCCAGCATTTCTGGGATTTATTTGCGTTGGCTGCGTGGCTGCTGTGGTGTTCCAGCCAATCCGATGCCATAACGCCACCGACTTCGTTATTGATCGCCTGCCAGTAGGTGTTGTTCCATTTGTGAATAACAGCACCTGCGGCATCGCCGGCTTGGCATGCCCACTTACCCGTCTTGCCCGAGGTCATATGACGGGCATAGATGCACTCTAGTGAAGGTGGCTTGGGCTTGTTCTTGCGATCGTCCCAGCCATGCTGGTGGATCCACTCCTTCTCCTGCGCATCCCGCTTTGCCTGACGCGCGTCATCCAGATTTGCAGCCGGCTCACGTTGACGGGAACCGGTTACGGCACCCTTGGGCGCAAAACGCCGCGTCGGGGACTTGACGCCCTCCCCATTAGGGCTCACGTTGTCTTTAGGCATGTTGTATCTCCATCTCAATCCCTCGCCCTGGCAGGCGGGGGATTGTTCGTTAAGGGGTCTTTGGCAAAGCGGCATCCAGAATTCGGCGCACCTTGTCGCTGGGTGAAATCTCCGAAACCTCGGCCGCCAGACGCAAGCGCTCGGCCAACTCCCTCTCCACCCGAACGCTGATCGAGTGGACCTTCCGGTATCGACGCACCTTTGGCGTCGGCGCTGCCATCTCTTGAACCTGATTCATTTCCATCCTCCAAATGTGGTGCATCCGCAATACATATCCACAAATAGCCCAGGCCGAAGATCCGTCAAGGGCTCGGCCTTACACTATTGAGAGGATTGAAAAAATAGTTTCACGTCGTGCCAGCGATCACGCTTTCGACGGAACAGGGTGCTGCTGGTCTTCCGATCACTTGCACAAAGACCAGCAGGAAGACCAGCAGGGAAGACCAGCAGGCTCAACTGATTGAATCAATCAGGAAACTTATTCTTTTTTAGTCTGCTGCTGGTCTGCTGGTCTTATGTTTCATGTTTGCAAAAATTCCAAAGACCCCTGTTGTTAAAAAGGGCACTTGTCTGTGGTGTTACGTAGGAGTCGGAAACGAAGGCCAGCAGACCAGCAAAGCGATCAAATTGAAAATTTGGTCTGGAGATTCAATAGCTTGGGGTGCTGGCTTTGGGTGCTGGTCTTCCTGCTGGTCTTCATGCAAAACAGGAAGACCAGCAGAATTCATGCGCATTTGTAAGGTTGCTGCCAGAACTGCAATAACAGCGACTACAACCGATCGCTGTCATCCGCTTTGGTCACCGCACTTGCCGCCCCGGTTGCGCTCAGCAGTCGACGCTCTTGCGTGGTGGCATCGAGTTCACGCTGGCGATTGCGAGCGGCGTCCATCCGCCCCGCCACCTGATCGAGCACACCTGTCAGCGCATTGTCGAAGGGCCACCGGAACTGATTGTCGCTCCAAGGTTCCATCAGGGCCTGCTCCAGGGTCCCCTCGAACACCGCATCCAGATCAAGGGCGGCAAAGGCGGCATCGTCCACGGTCCACAAGTGGCCCACGATCTTGCCGTCGACTCGTGCCCAGGGATGGGTTTCGGCCGCGTCGCTCAGCGTGCTGAAACCCAGCGCGCCCACGCGCTTGGCTCGTTCACGGGCCTTGGCCAGCGCATCCTCGGCGGCCTTGAGCTCGATGGTGGCCTGGATGCGTTCGGCTTCCCGCCGGACGGTTTCGGCATCCGTGCGCTTGCCCCGGGTGATGACCTCACCGCTTCGCGATTGCACGAAAGCATCTAATGAGGCGAGAGTGAAACTCAGGTGCTGATTGAGCGCGGTGGTGCCGGGGCGCCCTGGATTTTTGATCGGCTCAGGTCCCCGCCCCTCGCGCACCCATTCGCGCAGCGTGGTGTAGTGGACATCGAGGTAGTAGGCCGCAGCCTTCGTGCTGACTTTGGCACGCAACCCTTGGCGAGCATCGGCGATTTCCTGTTTCCACCCCGCCACATCTGGCGCCGGAGACGCCAGTTCAGGATCGCGCTGCAGGGGAAAGGACCCATCCATGGGTCCAGTGTATCCGGGGACTACTTGTGCGCAACCGGTGGCAATAGCGGCCAGTCAACGGGCTTGAGTTCGTTGTAGAACGAAGGCGCGCTGGAGGCCATGAGTTGTTCTACCCGCGACAGAGCATCTTGCAGTTCATCCCACTCGGGCTCCTGGTAGCGCATCGTCGATTTGGAACCCTCATCAGCGTCTTCGGTCTTCGGAGGCAAATGGTTGAACAACCGGCTGGCGATGCGGTCGGGGATCTGGAGCTTGCCCGCGTAGCGGCCCAGCGTTCGGCGCAGGTCGTGGGGCGTGGGGCCGAACTCCACTGGCAACTGTTTACCCAAACCCTTCATGATCGCTTTGCTGTCCTTGTAGTGCCCGTGCAGAGCACGCTCACTGCGAGCCGGGTAAACCCATTGTGCACGCGTATCATCGGGGTGGAGCCGGCGCTCAAAACGGTGCTTCATGAGCTGAATCGAAAACGGACCCAGCGGCATGTTGTGGTCGCGCCGGTTCTTCGTCATGGCAAAGAACACCTGTGGCCCAGACTTCTTGGTCAAGGGATTGATTGATGCCCTGCCTTCGCGCTTAGCCTTTGGGTCCATGTCATCCAGCCAGACCCAGGAGGTTGTTTCGAGCTCGTCTTCGGGCACGCGATCGAACCAGGCTAAGGGTGCGGTTTCATTCCGCCGCGCGCCAAGGAATAAGGTGGTCAGCAGGTAGTAAACCCCACTTTCGTTCTGCCCCTTCTGGGCTATGCGCCGACCCCACAAGTATTCAATCGCTTTACCTAGGGTGTTGTCAGCCGTGCCAAGGGGATTACGGACCCGAGCCTTTTCGTAATAGTTGTGCAGGGCCTTGCCATCGCGCATGCGACCTTCTTCCCATAGCACATGGAAATCATTGCCCATGAGCAACGGCTGTCGCCCGGCCTTTTTGGCCTGGCGCGCTTCCTTTTCGATCGCGTAGCGCACGGCCCGCGCAGCGGTCGCAAAAGTTTGCTCGGCTGCACTGACTCCGGCTGCGCGGATCCGCACTCGCATCGCCTCGCTCTTGACCCCCAGCTTGTCAAGTTCGTCCTTGGTCAAGTCGACCCGTTTCACGCTCTTCATATAGAGCTTGATCGGATCTGTGAGGCGGTTGGACTGGAGCGCAGCGGAAAGACGTGTTGCTTCAAATGCCTTGATCACATCCTCTTCCGTGATATGTCGAATTTCCTTATGACCTAACCCGACTTCTGGACGCTCCAGGCGCGCCATGGAGTTGTTGAGCATCTTGAGGGTGCCCTCTGCGGCCGGTGGTGTCCGCCGAGCAAGCATGTCGTAGTAAAGCTGGATGGCGCCATTGACCGTCAGGTGGCGCGTAGCCTCTACCGACAACTCGGCCTTGGCATTGACCTTGGGATGCGAGCCCGTTTCTTTGGTGTCCTGCAGCTTGCGGTGGGCCAGCAGTTGAGCCTGGTCTAAGGTCAGGTCCTGGGTATTGCCAACAACAAAGCGCATGACCCGGCCTTTGACCTTCCGCTGGACCTCATAGGAGGCCTTGGTCTTCCCGACGTAGACCCCGAACCCGGTCGGGGATCCCGGCGAGGCATCCAGAAAGCGCCAGGGCGTCGAGTCCTTACTGGCCTCCAAGGTTGCGAACCCTCTGCGGTCAAGGACGGGCTCACCCTTCTTGTCTAGCTTCAGTTGCATGGTGCTGCGAAGCTGTCGCAACTGTTCTTCTGTGAATTTGAGCTTCAGTGCCATGGACCCTACTCCCAGATTTGGCTACCGCTCCAGCGCCACGCCCCGCGCCGGTAGCCAAATTCTGCCACCTTTTGGGTGCTTGCAGGGATATGGCTACCGCATGGCTACTATTGCAGCTTCCAATGGCTTCCAGACCCTTTCACTCGCATCCACTTGCACACCCTTTGAACTGCGCTAAATGACTGATATTACTGAAAACACCTCAAAATCCGCAGGTAAGACGGATCACACCCCGCTGATGAAGCAGTTCTTCGCGGCGAAGGCCGAACACCCCGATGTGCTGGTGTTCTTCCGCATGGGCGATTTCTACGAGCTGTTCTACGACGACGCGCGCAAAGCAGCGCGCTTGTTGGATATCACCCTGACCCAGCGCGGCAATTCCGCCGGCCAGCCGATCCCGATGGCCGGTGTGCCGCACCATGCCGCAGAAGGTTATCTGGCGCGACTGGTGGCGCTGGGCGAGTCGGTCGCGATATGCGAACAGATCGGCGACCCGGCGGCCAGCAAAGGCCTGGTCGAACGCAAAGTGGTGCGCATCGTCACCCCCGGAACGGTGACCGACGAAGCGCTGCTGAGCGAACGCCGCGACACGCTGTTGCTTGCGTTGTCGCGCAATAAGCAAGGTTATGGGCTGGCCTGGGCGGACTTGGCCGGCGGCCGCTTCCTGGCCAACGAAGTAGCCGGCGACGATGCGCTGGAAGCGGAACTATCGCGCCTTGAACCGGCCGAACTGCTGCTGCCGGACGAAGACGGCTGGCCCGCCTTCGTCGCCGAGCGCAGCGGCCTGCGCCGTCGCGCGCCGTGGCTGTTCGATGCCGACAACGGCCGCCGCCAGCTGCTGCAGTTCTTCGGCCTGCACGATTTGTCCGGCTTCGGATTGGAAGACAAGCCGCTGGCGATCGCCGCAGCCAGCGCCCTGCTCGGCTACGTCGAAGAAACCCAGAAGCAGCGCCTGCCGCATCTGACCGCGATCGCGATCGAAGCGAGCGACGGCGCGATCGCGATGAACGCCGCCACGCGCCGGCACCTGGAACTGGATACGCGGGTCGACGGCGACACCCGCCACACCTTGCTGGGCGTGCTCGACTCGACGATCACGCCGATGGGCGGCCGCCTGTTGCGACGCTGGCTGCATCGGCCGTTGCGCGACCGCCGCATCCTCGGCGAGCGCCATCAAGCGGTCGCCACCCTGATCGATCGGGGCGCGGAGAGAACGCTGCGCGAACACTTCCACGCGCTCGGCGATCTCGAACGCATCCTGTCGCGCATCGCATTGCGCTCGGCGCGGCCGCGCGACCTGAGCACGCTGCGCGACGGCCTGGGCATGCTGCCGGCGTTGCGCAGCCTGCTCGCTCCGCTCGATTCGCCGCGGCTGCAGGCCTTGTTCGCCGAACTCGGCGAGCACCAGGCCGAAGCCGAGCTGCTGGCGCAGGCCCTGGTCGAACAGCCGCCGGTGCTGGCGCGCGACGGGGGCATCTTCGCCGAAGGCTACGACGCCGAGCTCGACGAGCTGCGCACGCTTTCCACCCACGCCGACCAGTTCCTGATCGACCTCGAAGCGCGCGAACGCGAAGCCAGCGGCATCGCCACGCTGAAAGTCGGCTACAACCGCATGCACGGCTATTACATCGAGATCAGCAAGGGCCAGGCCGCGCGCGCGCCGACGCACTACACCCGGCGGCAGACGCTGACCGGCGCCGAACGCTATATCACCGAAGAACTGAAAGCCTTCGAAGACAAGGTGCTGTCGGCGCGCGAACGCTCTCTGTCGCGCGAAAAACTGCTTTACGACGGACTGCTGGACGCCTTGAACGCGCGCCTGGAACCGCTGAAACGTTGCGCCGCCGCGCTGAGCGAACTCGATGCCCTGGCCTGCTTCGCCGAACGCGCGCAGCAGCTCGACTGGTCGGCGCCGCAATTGCACGACGAACCGGGCCTGCGGATCGAACGCGGACGCCATCCGGTCGTCGAAGCCGTTCGCGACGAACCGTTCACCCCCAACGATCTTTCGTTCGACGGCGTTACCGGCGAAAGCGGACGCCGCATGCTGGTGATCACCGGCCCCAACATGGGCGGCAAGTCGACGTATATGCGCCAGAACGCGCTGATCGTGCTGTTGGCGCATATCGGCAGTTTCGTGCCGGCGGCGCGCGCGTCGATCGGCCCGATCGACCGCATCCTCACCCGCATCGGCGCCGGCGACGACCTGGCGCGCGGGCAATCCACTTTCATGGTGGAAATGGCCGAAACCAGCTACATCCTGCATCACGCCACCGAACAATCGCTGGTGCTGATGGACGAGATCGGCCGCGGCACGTCGACCTACGACGGTCTGGCGCTGGCCGATGCGGTCGCGCGGCATCTGGCCGGCGTCAATCGCTGCTACACCTTGTTCGCCACGCATTATTTCGAACTGACCGCGCTCGCCGAACCCAATAGCGGCATCGCCAATGTGCATCTGGATGCGGTCGAACATCACGACCCCAGCGGCGCCGATACGCTCGTCTTCATGCACGCGGTGAAGGACGGCCCGGCCGACCGCAGTTTCGGCCTGCAGGTCGCCGCGCTCGCCGGCCTGCCCAAGTCGGTGGTGCGGCAAGCGCGCGGACGCCTGGCCGAGTTGGAGCAACGCGGCGACTCGCCTAAGCCGTCGATGGCACCGGCCGCATTGGATATGCCGCAGCAGATCGGCTTGTTCGCGCCCGCCTCCGCCGCGCTCGATGCGTTGGCTTCGATCGAGCCCGACGAGCTGACCCCGAAACAAGCCTTGGAAGCGCTGTACCGTTTGAAAGCGTTGCAGTGATCCGCGCCGGTTACGACGCTCTGTCGAACATGGCGTAAATCCTCCCCAACCCTCCTTTTTCAAAGGAGGGAGAACAGCAGTTCGCAGCGCCCCTTTTTTCGAAGGCCGAGAACTGCAGATTGCGACGATCGGGGCCATTCCCGGAACTCCCCCTTTGAAAAAAGGGACCAAACGGGGATTTGCGCCATGCCCGATCCGCATCGTATCTACGAACGCTGAACTTTCGCCGCCGCAGCCAATCGAAGCCGATCGCTGCCGATCAGAACCGACATCCGATACTTCGCATCCACCGGGAGAACAACGATGCAACCGACCGCCAGACACTACCGCCTCGCCGGCACCGGCCTGTGCGTATTCGTCGCCGCGCAGATTTTCCAGGCGCTGTGCTTCATCTTCTGGTTTCCGGAAACGCAGGCGGCGGCCGAGGATTTCGCCGTGCGCCTGGGCTGGCTGGACCGCACCCGTGCGCTGGCGGTGCTATTCGGCATCGTCGCTCTGGCCGTGACGTATGCGGTGATCGCACTCGACCGTTTCGCCAAGGCGCCGCTGGCGGCATTGCTCGGTTTCACCTTCACCATGTTCTTCGTCGTGTTCGAATTGTTGCACCGCGGCCTGGATTTCGTGATGGTCAGCCAGCAATGGGCGAATGCCTACGCCGCCGAACCGGCGTTGCACGGCGTTCTCGCCCAGCGGCACGAATTCTGGGGGTCTCTCACCAGTGCGATCTATTTCCCGCTGATGCTGTCGGGGCTCGTCGCCTGGACGTGTTTCGCGATCGCCACTTGGAAAGCGGGCCCGGGCTGGCTGCGGCTGGCTTCCGTCGCCTTCACGCTCAACGCGCTGCGCACGCTGGGCCGTTTGCTGGGCAACTACACCGGCGTGGATTGGTTCGACTTCCTGGACAGCTTCACGCTGTACCTGGTGTTCGTCTTCCTGATCAACGGCATGCTGGCGATATGGCTGTTCCGCCGCGCGGCGATGGCGGAAAAAGCGCCGGCCTTGGCGATTTCGTAACAATCGCGAGCCTACCGTGCTAGTTCCACACCCCGCGAGCGAGCACCGCCATGAACGCCCAGACCTCCCTCACCCATGACCTCGCGTCGCAATTGCAGGGCGCGCCCCTGCAACAGATCGCCCAGCAATTGGGCATCGAACCCTCGCAAGCCAATGCCGCGGTCGGCGCCGCGCTGCCGCTGCTGATGGGCGCGCTGGGCCGCAACGCCAGCCAGCCCCAAGGCGCGCAAGCCCTGTTCGGCGCGTTGCAGAAAGACCATTCCGGCATGGATATCGGCAGCGTGCTCGGTGCCGTGCTGGGCGGGGGCGGCCAAGGCCAACAGATCCTCGGCCACGTCTTCGGCGATCGCGAACCGCGCGCGCAACATGCGCTGGGACAAGCCACCGGCCTGGGTGGCGATAAGGCGAACATGCTGCTGCGCTGGCTCGCGCCGATCGTGATGGCGTATCTGGCCAAGCGCATGTTCGAAAACCGCCAGGGCGCGGCCGCCGCCGGCAACGGCGATGCATCGCCGCAGGTGCTGGGCCAGATCCTCGGCCAGGAACAGCAGCAGATCGGCCAGCAAGCCGGCGGTCTGGGCGGCGGTGTGTTGGGTGCCGTGCTCGACAAGGATGGCGACGGCGACGTCGATCTCTCTGACCTGATGAAAGTCGGCCAGTCCATTCTCGGTGGCACGCCCCGCGCCTGACGCCGAGAGGGTTCCGCTCTTCGTAGCCCGGGTGGAGCCGAAGGCGATACCCGGGGTGAAGTCGCGTCGTGCTCCCGTGTGCGCCTTCGGCTCCACCCGGGCTACCGATAGCCTTCTCCTATCGAAAACTTCGCATCATTCAATTTCATAAACGTTCTCCCCGGACGTACGCTCCCTAAATCCCACCCCGCAGAGCGCCAGCCATGAACAAGCCAGAGACTGCACAACCCAAATGCCCGTTCGTCCACGGCCGCGGCACCGCCAACCGCGAGTGGTGGCCCAACCAACTCGACATCAGCGTGCTGCACCAGAACACGCCCGACTCCAATCCGATGGGCGCGGATTTCGACTACGCGAAAGAATTCGACAGCCTCGATCTCGATGCGGTGGTCAAAGACCTGCACGCGCTGATGACCGATTCGCAGGAATGGTGGCCCGCCGACTACGGCCATTACGGTCCGTTCTTCATCCGCATGACCTGGCACGCCGCGGGCACCTACCGCGTCGGCGACGGACGCGGCGGCGGCGGTCGCGGCCAGCAGCGCTTCGCTCCGCTCAACAGCTGGCCGGATAACGGCAACCTGGACAAGGCGCGCCGCCTGCTGTGGCCGATCAAACAAAAATACGGCCGCAAGATTTCGTGGGCCGACCTGATGATCCTCACCGGCAATGTCGCGCTCGAATCGATGGGCTTCAAGACCTGGGGCTTCGGCGGCGGCCGCGCCGATTCCTGGGAACCCGAGAACCACATCGACTGGGGCCAGGAAAAAACTTGGCTCGGCGACGAACGCTACGCCAACGACAACCGCGAACTCGACGGCCATCTCGCTGCTGTGCAGATGGGCCTGATCTACGTGAATCCGGAAGGCCCGAACGGCAAGCCCGATCCGGCGGCCGCCGCGATCGACATCCGCCACACCTTCGCGCGCATGGCGATGAACGACGAGGAGACCGTCGCGCTGATCGCCGGCGGCCATACCTTCGGCAAAGCGCACGGCGCCGGCCCGGCGAGCCATGTCGGCACGGAACCCGAAGGCTCGGACATCGAACATCAAGGCCTGGGTTGGGCGAGCAGCTTCGAAACCGGCATGGCCGGCCACACCATCACCAGCGGCTTGGAAGGCGCGTGGACGCCCACGCCGACGAAGTGGGACAACAGCTTCTTCGACACCCTGTTCAACCACGAATGGGAACTGACCAAGAGCCCGGCTGGCGCCAACCAGTGGAAACCGAAGGGCGGCGCCGACGCCGATGCGGTGCCCGACGCGCACGATCCGGCGAAGAAGCATCCGCCGATGATGCTCACCACCGACCTCGCGCTGCGTACCGATCCGGCTTACGAAAAGATCGCGCGCGATTTCCAGAAGAATCCGGCCAAATTCGCCGAAGCCTTCGCCAAGGCTTGGTACAAGCTACTGCACCGCGACATGGGCCCGCTTTCGATCCATCGCGGCAAGTTGTCGCCGAAAGAGCCGTTGATTTGGCAGGATCCGATTCCCGCAGTCGATCACCCGCTGATCGATGCCGGCGACATCGCCGAACTGAAGAAGAAACTCCTCGCCTCGGGCCTGACCGTATCGCAACTCGCGTCCACGGCCTGGGCATCCGCATCGACCTTCCGCGGTTCCGACAAACGCGGCGGCGCCAACGGCGCGCGCATCCGCCTGGCGCCGCAGAAAGATTGGGAAGCGAACAATCCGGCCGAACTGGCGAAAGCGCTGGCTAAGCTCGAGCAAATCCAGAAGGACTTCAACGCATCGGCCAGCGGCGGCAAGAAGGTGTCGCTGGCGGACCTGATCGTGCTCGGCGGCGCGGCCGCCATCGAAAAAGCCGCCAAGGATGCCGGCCACGACGTCGCCGTGCCGTTCGCGCCCGGCCGGATGGATGCATCGCAGGCGCAGACCGAAGTCGAATCGTTCGCCTACCTCGAACCGAAAGCCGATGGCTTCCGCAACTATCTGCGCACGCCGAACAAAGTCGCGCCTGAAGCGTTGCTGGTGGATCGCGCGCAACTGCTCACCCTCTCGGCGCCGGAAATGACGGCGCTGGTCGGCGGTCTGCGCGTACTTGGCGTAGGCGAACCAGAACACGGCGTGTTGACGGCGCGTCCGGGAACGCTGAGCAACGACTACTTCGTCAATCTGCTCGACATGGGCACGAAGTGGAAGGGCGTCGACGGCCGCGAAGGCGTATTCGAAGGCCGCGACCGCAAGACCGACAAGGTCAAGTGGACCGCCACGCGCGCCGATCTGATCTTCGGTTCGCACTCGCAGCTGCGCGCGCTGGCCGAGGTGTATGCCGCCTCGGATGCGAAGGAAAAGTTCGTCAAGGACTTCGTGGCGGCGTGGGACAAGGTGATGAACCTGGATCGCTTCGACCTGAAGTGATCGCGCCCAACCCGAGCCGAGAAATCAAACGCCGGCGCACGCCGGCGTCTTGATTTTGTAGAGCGGAGCTTGCTCCGCTGCCCTTGGCTTCGGCTTTTCGTGGGAGCGGCTTTAGCCGCGAGCTCTTGCCCGCATGTCGCTAAATCCATCCGAAGAAAAGAGCTCGCGGCTAAAGCCGCTCCTACAAAAAGCCGAGAGCAGCGGAGCAAGCTCCGCTCTACACAAGCCAAAGCATCAGGTCGCCGGCCGCTGCTCGACTTTCGGCTCCGCGATTTCCTGCCCCGGCTGCGCATGGCCCGCCATCTCCGCGCCGGCATTGCGCGGCAGCCGCCACATCATCCAGGCCGAACTGGCCGACAGCAGTCCGACCACTACGAACGCGACATAGAAATTATGCACGTCGGTCGCCGGCCGGTGCGCGACCAGCCCGACGATCTCCAGCACATAACCGGCGATCGCCACGCCCATGCTCAGCGACAGCTGCTGCATCATCCCGGCCAGGCTGCTGGCCTGCCCCATCTTCGGCTGATCGACTTCCGCGTAGCTGATCGCGTTCAAGCTGGTGAATTGCAGCGAACGGAAGCAGCCGCTGATCAGCAAGGTGCAGATGATGAAAACATGCGGCGTTGTCGGCCGGAACAGGCCGAAACCGCACAGCATGGCCGAGGCGACCAGCGCATTGAATACCAGCACGTTTCGGAAGCCGTAGCGCTTGAGCACATTGGCGGCGATCGTTTTCATGAACATCGCGCCGATCGCCGACACGAACGTCAGCATGCCCGACTCCACCGGCGTCAATCCGAAACCCAGCTGCAGCATCAGCGGCAGTAGGAACGGTGTGGCGCCGACACCGATCCGGAACAGCGAGCCGCCGAGCACGCCGGCGCGATACGTCGCCAGGCGGAACAACCCCAGATCCAGCAGCGGATGCGGATGGCGCCGCGCATGCCATGCGTAGGCGATCAGCGCCGCGACGCCGACGACCAGCGCGCCGATCGACAGCGGCGCGGAAACCAGATGCCGGCCCATCGTCGAAAATCCGAACATCGCCAGCGCCAGGCCCACACCGGTGAGCAGGAAACCGATCCAATCCAGCGGCACGGACGTTTCGCGGATATCCGGGATGAAACGTTTGGCCAGCAGGATGCCCATCACGCCGATCGGCAGGTTGATCAGGAATATCCAACGCCAGTCGAAATAAGTCGTGATGAAACCGCCTAACGGCGGTCCGACCACCGGCCCGATCAGCGCCGGTATCGTCAACCAGCTCAATGCCTGCACGAGTTCGCTTTTCGGCACCGTGCGCAGCAGCACCAGCCGGCCGACGGGCACCATCAGCGCGCCGCCCATGCCTTGCAGGAAGCGCGCGGCGACCATCGTCTCCAGCGACGTGCTCGCCGCGCACGCGACCGAGCCGAGCAGGAACACGCCGATCGCGGTCATGAAGGTCGGCCGTGCGCCGAAGCGGTCGGCGACCCAGCCGCTGATCGGGATGAACACCGCCAGCGCCAGCATGTAGGTAGTCAGCGCGAGTTTGAGCGCGATGGGATCGGTCGCCAGGTCTTCGGCGATGGCCGGCAGCGAGGTCGAGATCACGGTCGAGTCCATGTTCTCGATGAACAAGGCGCAGGCGACGATCAGGGGCAGCAGTCGGCCGGATTTCATGCGGCCGCTGCGCGGTTACAGCGCATCGATGTCGCCCAGCGCGCGGATCAGTTTGCGCGCGCGTTTGTCGGGTTTGGTTTCCGGCGGTTTATAGCCGGCGCGGGCGGCGGCGGCTTCGGCGCGCTTGGCTTCGCGCGCGGCGCGGGACTCGTCGGATTCGCGATACAAACCTTGCGCGACTTTCGCCGGCCCGCGGCTATCGCTGACCGCCAGCACCTCGACCCGGAACGTCTCGTCCCCACGCACGACCGCGAGCGCATCGCCCGCCCGCACGACGCGCGACGCCTTCGCCCGCTGGCCCCCGACCTCGATCTTGCCGGTCTCGATCGCCTGCTTGGCCAGGCTCCGCGTCTTGAAGAAACGCGCGGCCCAGAGCCAGATGTCCAGCCTGGTTTCCGCGGCGCTTGGGGTCCCTTCCATTACCTGCTTCGACCTCGTTTCGAATCCGGGCGACACGATACGCTATCGCACCGATAAAAGGCGTCTAATATCTAACACCGGGTGGGGCCTGCCCAGCGTAGTTGGCCATCGGGGGGATTTATGGCGATAGTAAACATTGCTCAGTTCAATGAGACGCTGGTACTTCACTTCGAAACCGAAGGGAAGCGCATAAATGCCTATACGCTAGCGTCAACACTGGTAGCAATTGCTGATGCCGCAAAAGCAGCCAACGCGTCTCTCAATCCCGGACACGAGATTGAGGTAGTTGTTGAGGCTGTCGGCCCTGGCAGCTTTAGAGCAACGATCCGCGCCATTTATAAGTCAAGAGGAGGCGTACTTGCTGCTCAAGCAGCTGCCGCAATCGTTCTTGGCGTTCTCGGCAACTATATTTACGAGCGCACTTTCGCTGTGGACGACTCGGTAAATGTCGAGATCAACACTGATGAAGTAATTATTAAGCACGGCAACGACACCATCGTGGTCCCACGTAACGTATACGACGCAACTCGCCAAGTAGAAAAAAATGACAATTTCCCAAAGGCGGTGTCTCGCGCCTTAGGTGCAGTCGCTAGCGACGAGGATATTTCCGGCCTTGGCATTGTTTCACGGATTGATGCACCGCCGCCCGAGATCATCATCAAGCGCCAAGAGCTTCAAGCAGCTTCACTTCAAACCATCGATACACCAAATAATCGTGTGGTTCCAGAAGTCGTTGATCTTCAAATCCTCAAAGCCATTCTTGAGCGAAGCAAGCGCAAATGGGAGTTCATGTGGCGTGGCGTAAAAATTCCTGCCCCTGTCACTGATGAACAGTTTTATATCGACTTCTTTGCTCACGATATCACTATTGCACCCGGCGATATCCTTAAGGTCACTTTGCACGTGCATCAGCGGAAGGACCCAACCACTGGAATTTATCGCAATATTGGGTATGAGGTGATTCAAGTCCATAACCATACACCGCGTGTCAGGCAGCTAAAATTGAGTGGCACGACCTGAAGACTAAGAATTTAGACGCCGCTAACGGTGAAACTTAACTCGGGCGTTATTCCTTACCTGGCATACGTATGACACAAGAGCTAATCAAGCTTCCGACCGACCAACTGCTTACCAAGTTCGGATCTGGCGGACACAAGCCAGGCTCAGGTAGCGCCGCAGCACTTCTAGGCCTTGTTTCATGCAAGCTTGTTCAGACTGTCGTGACACTATCTGCAGGTAGAGATCAGTATCAGGGCGTTGAGGCACAGCTCACTCTCGCAAACCAAGACATTGTGGCAGGCATAGAGCCAGTGTTAATGGCTGCAGTACAGGAAGACTCTGAACAGTTTGACCGCGTGATTGAAGCGAGGCGTCTGCGTGACGCCGAGTTAGACAAGACGAAGAAGCGGCCGCTTTCAGACAAAGCGCTCGCTGAGCTTCGCGAAGCTACAGAAATCCCCATTAGGATTGCTGAAACCTGCCTTGTTCTAGCGGAGAAAGCTCTAGTGGTGTTTGACCTTGGTTTCAAAGCAGCTCGCGGTGATTCTGGTGTGGCAATTAGCTCTGCTCTTGCGGGGGCGTCGGGTGCAATAGCAATCATCTATTTAAACTTAACCAGCTTTAAAGGCGGCGAATGGGCCAGCCAAGCGAGACACCGAGCTGATGAACTATCGCAGAGAACTCAAGCGCTTCAGCTACAACTGATCGACCGAATCAATCGTCTACAACAAGAGGTCATAGCCCGAGAGGGGCAGGACTAACGATTCATTTGGGTCGAGCCCAGTTCGCGGATCGACTTAAGTGTCATACGCAAGGATAGACGCTGCGACTCATGAACATCGAAATTCTCCCCATCATGATTGCCGTTGCCGTAGGAATCGGCGCGACCCTCGCCATGGACTTGTGGGGATTCTTCCTTAAACAAGCCTTCAAGATCCCTGCCCCCAACTACTGTTTTGTGGGCCGCTGGCTGCGCCACATGCCTGAGGGCATCTTCCGCCACGACAGTATCGCCGCAGCGACGCCAAAGCCGGCCGAGTGCGCCGTCGGCTGGATCGCGCACTACGCGACCGGCGTCATCTTCGCGTTGGCGCTAGTGCTTCTGGCTTCTCCCCGGTGGCTGCTGGAACCCACGCTTTTGCCGGCGATGATCGTAGGCCTCGCCACCGTTGCGGCGCCTCTTTTTGTCATGCAGCCGTCGTTCGGATTAGGCCTTGCGGGGTCGAAAACCCCCAACCCGACTCAAACCAGACTCCGCAGCCTCATGAATCATGCGGTGTTCGGACTTGGCTTATATATTTCTGCACTGGCCTTGAGCCCCGTTTTCAAAGCATATTCCTGACAAGACCTGATGCCGGACCCTCTCTATGCCAGCTTCGATGCCTAAAGAATCCTGGCAACTGTGGCCGATCGTGATTGCCCTGCTTGGGCTGCTCACGATGGCGTCGCCGGAGGGAAAAATCCCTCGCATACCCTTCCTGTTCGGGGAGTACAAATATGTGGTCGGCATTCTGCTGATCGGCATCGCCGCGGCCTTGTACCACTACCTGTCCCGGCGCATCGACCGTGACCGGTAGCGACATCGCCTCGAAACGATGGCGACTTCTGCAGCTGAACCACTAACATTGGGGGAGTGGAACCCGATCCGGGTCCCGCCAGCCTTAGGGGAACCCCATGCGTGCAATTGTCCTGCTTGTGGTATTGGCCACCTCTCCCGCCTGGGCGATTGAAATATCGAACTTCAAGTCAGGCCTGGCATGCACCAATACTCGGCTTTCCAAGGATGCCAAGGCAGGATGGATCTGCCAGCCGACCGAAGACATTCTGGTGACCGACCAGGGCGATTGCGTCTACGATGGGCAATCGAAATTCTGTACGTGGATGGGTTTCGAGTTCGACTACAAGGGCGCAACCGAAGGCACCAAACTGCAGTGCGCCTCCACCATGTCGGAGCCCGTCGACAGCGGAAATCCACGCGCACTCGTCGGAAAAGACCTCCGTTCGGAGGAATTCGAAATACCGTTGGCGGCCGGCAGCGGGCACTTTTTCAATCCGCAGTACTACATATTCAACGTCAGGACGAAGGCCTCAAAAGACGCCTCCATAAACCAGCACACGGTATGCCGTACCGAAGGATCGAAAGCCTTCGAATACAAGTTCAATATCAAATTTCCACTCGTCGATTAGAGCTCGTAGGGCGGAACCGCCGTAGGCGATTCCGCCGAATGCCGGAGATCCGCACGGCGGAATCTGCTTCGCAGGTTCCGCCCTACGGGTTAAGGTTTAAGAATAGCGGCCGCTTCGCGGTACGGCTCAAGGCAGCACAGGGGGACGAAGTGCAGACGAAACTGAGAGCGACCGCGGCAGCATTATTCCTGGCCTGCGTGATCTTGGGCGCAAAGAGCGTTTCCATGTTCTTCGCAGGCGCGCATTTCGGCAGCCCGATGACGCAGACCTGCCGATACGTAGAACTTGCCGTAGCCAAAACCGATAACGGGTATCCCGGCGTGGATCGGGCGTGCAGCCAGTTCATGGCCCAGTACGAAGATCTATCGATGCGATACGATTCCGCGTTGGCGACCCTGGTCGCTGCCAGCATTGGGTTGTTCATTCTGTCGGTGATCGTTTGGTCGTGCAGTTGGCCACCGCCCCGCAATGCCGCCAAGGACTCGGACCCATGAAAAACACAGCATTCCTACTGACCCTATTTTTGGGTTGCGCGTCGACGAACAGCTCGCATGCGACGGATCCGGAAGCCGACAAAGAAGCTTCGGGCGCCGTCACCGCCGCCAGCTGCAACGAGAATCCCGACTGTCTCATGGCCTTGGAGCGCTATTGCGCCAAACAGCAGGAATACGAAAGCTCGAAAGCCCTCGAAGTGTTCCACAAAGGCCGTCTCGCTTATTTCTTGGACTCTGCCGGCGCCAAGACCGCGCGCGCCCCGGATTTCAAGGTCGTATGCGACGAACAGGCGCGGCAATGACCGATATCAAATTCACCGAGGACGAGAAGGCGGTCATCGTCCGCCGCATCCAGCTCTATTTCGCCGAAGAGTTGAAACAGGACATCGGCCGTTTCGATGCGGAATTCCTGCTCGACTTCTTCGCCGGCGAGATGGGCGCGTACTTCTACAACCGCGGTCTGTACGATGCGCAAACCATATTGACCGCCAAGATGGACGATCTGAGCGAAGCTATCTACCAGCTCGAGCGCCCGACCGAGTTCCGGAAATAAGGCGTTGGCTCCATGCGCGTCCTGACTTATGTCCACGACCATGCCGAACTCAGCCGTATCGTCGGCTTGATGCACGAGAAAGGCATCCCTACGTTCACACGGCACGCCGGCACGCGTCGCGGCCCGCCGCGGTGGCTCATCTTCGTCTGCCTGAATTCGCAAGCCGACGATGCCCGGCGCATCCTGCACGATCCCGACCATGTCGCCGCCGCGCCCGTAAACGTGGATACCTTCGAACGCGCCGCCTATACGCGGAACATGGACGTGCTGGTCAAATGGGGATCCGTTGCCCTGATCGCCGCCGTATTGTTCTTCGTGGCAGTATTCGTCGCGATAAGAAGCGTCGATCTTGGCCCCTGAGCGGTCGGCCCCAGCGCCCCAACTTCTCAGCCAGGAGACCATGACGCTGGGTTGATGAAACCAACCCAGCCTGCGTCCTTTCGACGATACGGCGTGTTGCGACCGCTTTCCGGTTACGCTTTGCGTCGGCGTTCCGCGCTCAGGCGGCTGATCGATGTCCCCACTCCATTTCGCCAACATCGCAACGCACGTCGCCGCCGGCGCTATCGGCCTCGGCATCGGCTTCGTCATGCTCGCCAAGCCCAAGGGAACGCTCGCCCACCGGCGTCTCGGCCGGCGGTTCGCTTATGCGACGCTCGTGGTCTGCGGCTCGGCGACAACGGGCCTTATCTTTTTCCGCTTCATCCCCGTGTTCGCCGTGCTTACCGTTCTGGTGCTTTATCAGCTCGTCGGCGGTTGGCGCTCGGCCTATACGCAGGAACGCGGACCAGCCGGGATCGATGCGCTGTGGACGCTGCTCGCAGCAGTATCCTCGGTCGCACTGGTACCCCACGTGCTGGGCGCTTCGACGGGACCCGATATCGTCGTGCGTTCGTCGCTGGGCGCGCTGGCGACGATACTGGCCTACGACGCGATCCGATGGACGTTTCCGCGCCGCTGGTACCGCACGCTTTGGCGATACGAGCATGCGTACAAACTGATCGCCTCTATTTTCGCGATGCTTTCCGCGTTCGTAGGCAATGTCGTGCGCGTCGGACAGCCGTGGTCGCAGATCGCGCCTTCCGCGGTCGGCATCATGGTCATCCTGTATTTTTTCCACCGGCTGTATCGCGAAGATAAAGCCAGGCGCCTAATGACGGCAGGCGCCTGAAGAACGGAACGTAAAACGACAGCACATGGAAATCCGCATAGACGACCTGAGCGGCCCGGAAATCGCGCAGCTGCTCAACGAACACCTGCAAGACATGGCCCTGCACTCGCCGCCCGAAAGCATCCACGCGCTCGATCTCGATGCGTTGCGCAAACCCGAAATCACGTTCTGGACCGCATGGGACGGCGCCGAGCTGCTGGGTTGCGGCGCGATCAAGCAGCTGGATCCGCAGCACGGCGAGATCAAGTCGATGCGCACCGCCTCGCGCCACAAAGGCAAAGGCGTCGCGGCCGGGCTTATGGATCACATCCTGCCGGAAGCCCGGCGCCGCGGTTATCGCCGGCTGAGCCTGGAAACCGGGTCGATGGCAGCGTTCGCGCCTGCGCATCGGCTGTATGAGCGTTTCGGCTTCACCCAATGCGGGCCGTTCGCGGATTACGTCGAAGACCCGTACAGCCGTTTCATGACAAAGGAAATATAAGGGATTAGGCTTCGCATCACCCCGCCGACGGAGGTGCTGCGATGAGCGACCACGACGATATTTCGCGACGACGCGTGCTCGGCATGTCGGCAGCGGCCGGCGGCCTGGCGATGCTCGGCGGCGCCGGCCCGCTGCTCGCGGAAAAACGGAGGAGAACGCCGGCGCAGATCCTCGGGCCCTTCTACCCCGTCGTCAAACCGCTCGATCAGGATGCGGACCTGACCCTCGTCGTAGGCCGATCCGGCCGCGCCGCCGGGCAAGTCATCCACGTGATGGGCCGCGTGCTCGACTCGAAAGGCAGGCCGCTGCCTGGCATCCGCATCGAGATCTGGCAAGCGAACACGTATGGCCGCTACACCCATCCCAGCGATATCAATCCGGCACCGCTGGATCCGAATTTCGAAGGCTTTGCCGTACTCGCCTCCGATAGCGAAGGCCGCTATCGGTTCAAGACGGTCAAGCCCGGCGCGTATCCCGCCGATGCGACCGGCGCGATGCGGCCGCCGCATATCCATTTCGATATAGCCGGCAAGGTCAACCGCGTAGTGACGCAGATGTATTTCGCGGGCGAACCCTTGAACGATACCGACCGTCTGCTGCAGACGGCCGGCGCCAAAGAACTTTTGATCGTGAAACTGCAACCCCCGACGCAGGACCTGGAAGCCGACTCGCTGCTGGCTAACTGGGACATCGTGCTGGACGAGGGTTAGCGTATGTCGAACGCGCGCTGGCAAGGCGCATTGGCCCTTATCGGCCACGGTTGTCCGGACATGGAGCGTAGCCAATAATCGCTACGCGCCGCCCACTGCACGGAGATTTCGCCATGTTGCGGAAGCTGTCGAGGATCGCTCTGCTCGCGGTATTCGCTAGTAAGTCGGCGGCCGCCTCTACGCCTGTCGTCGATGGCGTCATCGAACCCGAGGAATGGGCCGGCGCGCAACGGGAAACGCTGGTGGGCGGCGGCGAGGCGCTGATCCTGCGCGCAGGCGTCGATCTCTATGTCGCGATCGACGGCGCCGGAAGCGGATTTCCGAGCTTGTGCGTAGGGGATGCGGACCAGGTCGACGTGCTGCATGCGTCGGCGGCGCTGGGAACGGTGACCTACAAGCGCGGCAAGGATGGCTGGTCGCGAGGAAAACCTTTCGAGTGGCGCGTGCGCGATCAGGCAGAACCTTCGCCGACGCTGTCCAACGAACGCGACGCGTTCTTCAAGGACTTCGAATGGATCGCCAATGCCAGCCGCATCAGCGCACCGGCGCGAGAGTTCAAGATCAGGCTCAACGACAAGCGTAAATTCCTAGGCATCGTATTCCTGTCCACGGACGCCATGCAGGCGACGTATTGGCCCGCATCCATGAAGGACGGCTGCCGCGAGTTGGATCTGCTTCGCGGAGAAGCGCCCGCCTCGCTCGAACTCGAACCCGCTCGCTGGCACCCTATCGAATAACGGGACGGCGCCGTCCGAGCCTCTGGGCCGGACGAAAGGTATGATGCCGCAACCGGAACCATCGGCATCGACAGGGGGTCGCCGTGGAACGAAATACAAAGGTATTCAGAGTTCATCGAGCCCTTTCGTGGCTGTATCTGATGTGCATCGCGCTGATAGTCTTTTTGGCGGCGACCGAACCGGCTTCCCTGAAAGATCCTTCGATGTATGGCGCCGCCCTGTTTGTCGTCGTTCTTTTTCTCGCTCACCACCTGACCGCCAAAGGCGCGAGGGATAAGAAACCTTGGGCCCGGGTTTCCTCGATCGCGATTTCGATATTCATGCTGATCGGATTTCCGGTAGGAACGCTGATCGGAATCTACTTGCTATCGAACACCTGGAACGAGTGGGATCAGGATGCGAACCCAGGAGTAGTGCGTGCGTAACCATCCATTCGGCGTACCCTGATATCGAATCGATGCCCGGCCGACCCATGCAGCAGATCGTCGATTTCATCCTCGAGCTCGACAAGCTCAAAGGCGTGATGCGCAAAGTGCGCCGCTGGGCCTAGACCGCTACGAAAATTCCGCCGAGCACAGCTGGCAGCTGGCGATGCTGGCAATGTCGCTGGCGCATCGTGCGCAAACGCCGGTCGATATCGATCGGGTGATCCGCATGCTGTTGGTGCACGATATCGGCGAAATCGTTACCGGCGACACGATGGCCTTCGTCGAAGGCGGCTGGGAAGAACGCAAGGCGGCCGAGCTGGCGGCGGCGACCAGGATCTTCGGCATGCTGCCCGATGCGCAAGGCGCGCCGATGCTGGCGTTGTGGCTGGAATTCGAACGCGGCGAAACGCCCGAAGCGCGCTTCGCCAACGCCATGGATCGGGCGATGCCGGTGCTGCTCAACCTGGCCAACGATGGGCAGAGCTGGCGCGAGAACGGGATCGGCTACGAGCGCGTGGTGGCGCGGGTGCGCGCGCCGATCGAAGCAGGGTGTCCCGATCTGTGGCGGCATATCGACGCCCGTCTCCAGGATGCGCTGGCCAAAGGCTGGTTCGGCACCTTGTGGGAGCGGCTTTAGCCGCGAGCTCTTCCTTCAGATTTCGTGAACTTGTGGAAAAAGCTCGCGGCTAAAGCCGCTCCCACAAAAAAACAGGATCGCTGAGCTTCGAATCGGATGAGGGCTAAGGGCTCGAAAACTTCGCGTCTGAAGCCGCTTCGACGAAGCGCTGTCGGCGTTCGCCGGTGCTATGTTGCGGCCACGCCTATCGCACGGAGTCCCCATGGCCGTCACCTGTTTCCTGCGCTACGTCATCGATCCCTACAAGCTCGACGATTTCGAAACCTATGGCCGGATGTGGATCCGCCTGGTCGGGAAATTCGGCGGCGACCACCACGGCTATTTCATGCCTTCCGAAGGCGCCAACAATGTGGCGCTGGCGATGTTCACCTTTCCCAGTTTCGCCGCGTACGAACGTTATCGCGAACAGGCCAAGGACGATGCGCAATGCCAGGAAGCCTTGGCGCTGGCCGAGCGCACGCGCTGCATCGTGAGCTGGGAGCGGTCGTTCTTCCGGCCTGTGTTTTCGGCAGAAGGCGATTAGGCCCTGCTTTTCCTTCTCCCTCCGGGAGAAGGTGGCGCACAGCGTCGGATGAGGGTTCGGCGCGAGCGCGTTACGACAATCACACACCGAACCCTCATCCGCCCTTCGGGCACCTTCTCCCGGAGGGAGAAGGAAAAACCAGTGGCATGAAACGAAAAAGGCCGCCCAAAGGCGGCCGTTCGTGTATCGAATGAGACGGAAGCTTACTCGGCAGCAGCGGCCGGAGCGTTCTTGGCCTTGGCGTGGGCGGCCAGATCTTCCTTGATACGGGCCTTCTTGCCTTCCAAGCCGCGCAGGTAGTACAGCTTGCCGGCGCGGACCGCGCCGCGGCGCTTGACCTGCACCGAGTCGATGGTGGCGCTGTGGGTCTGGAAGACGCGCTCGACGCCGTAGCCGTGCGAAATCTTGCGCACGGTGAAAGCGGAGTTGAGGCCGGCGTTCTTCTTGCCGATCACGACGCCTTCGTAGGCCTGCACGCGCTCGCGATTGCCTTCCTTCACTTTGACGTTGACGACGACGGTGTCGCCCGGGCCGAACTCGGGCAGCTTGCGCTGCGCTTGGGCGGCTTCGAATTCCTGCAGCAAGGTGTTGATGGAGGGCTTGTTCATGGCGCGGCCTGCTTGATCTGGGTTCTGTCGTTATTGTGGATGCCGGGTGGGACCTGCGGACAGGCGCCTGGCGGTAGAGCGAAGCCGCGCATTATAGCGGGCTTTTTCCTTGTGTGGCTAGGGTTTACCGGTTTCCCTGGCGTCCCCTACCTCTTGTCATCCCGAGCGCAGCGAGGTATCTGCTTGCCGCTGCGCCGGTGAAGCAGATCCCTCGCTGCGCTCGGGATGACAGAAAGGCGTGGTTAGCCGGGGTTTTCCGCCTTGAAGGCCTCCAACAACTCGCGGTCGGCCTTGGACAGCCCCGCCTCGTCCAGCAGGTCCGGCCGCCGCAGCCAGGTCCGGCCCAGGGCCTGCTGCCGGCGCCAGCGGGCGATTTGCGCGTGGTTGCCCGACATCAGCACCTCGGGGACGTCGCCCAGTTCATGTTCGACCGGACGGGTGTAGTGCGGGCAATCGAGCAAGCCGTCGGCCTCGAAACTGTCCTGGGCGGCGGATTCGGCATCGTTCAGCGCTCCATCCTGCAGCCGGGCGACCGCATCGACCACCACCGCCGCGGCCAGCTCGCCGCCGGACAATACGTAATCGCCGATCGAAATCTCCTCGTCGACCTCGGCCGCGAGCAGGCGCTCGTCCACGCCCTCGTACCGCCCGCACAACAGGATGAAGCGCGGTTCGGCCGCCAATTCGCGGACCTTGGCCTGTGTCAGCGGCCTGCCCTGCGGGCTGAGATAGATGGCTTTGGCCGGGGCCGGATCGGCCAGCCGCACGGCGGCCAGGCAGTCGCGCAACGGGTCGATCATCATCACCATGCCCGGGCCGCCGCCGAACGGGCGGTCGTCGACGCGGCGGTAATTGCCCTCGGCATAGTCGCGCGGATTCCAACCGTGCAGCGACAGCAGCGCGCGTTCCTGCGCGCGGCCGACCACGCCGTGGCCGGCGATCTGGCTCACGAACTCGGGGAACAGGCTGATGATGTCGATTCGCATGGCTTGTCGTCCTGAGCGTAGAAGCCTGCTTCGTAGAGTCGAGCTTGCTCGACTGCTCTTATTGCCGAAAAAGCAGTCGAGCAAGCTCGACTCTACAAAAACGGCTAAAAATCCGCGTCCCAGTCGACGACGATCAACTGACTATCGAAATCGATCGACTGTACGTAATCGGGCATCGCGAACGGAATCATGCGCTCGCGATCGCCCTGCACTACCAAAACGTCGTTGGCGCCGGTCGAGAACAGGTGCGAAACGCGGCCGAATTCGACGCCCTCGGTATTGACCACGCGCAGGCCTTCCAGGTCGATCCAGTAGTACTCGCCCGGTTTGGGCGGCGGCAAAGCGGAACGGGCGACCCAGACTTCGGTACCGCGCAACGCTTCGGCCGTATCGCGGTCGGACACGTCCGGCAGCGTGGCGACCACGCCTTTGGGCGTATCGCGGCCGCGTGCGCCGTCGAACGTGCGCTCGCGGCCTTGCGCGTCGCGCAAGGCCCACGGTTGGTAGCGGAAGATCGCGGCCTTGGGCTCGGTGAACGAGTCGAGCTTGATCTCGCCGCGCACGCCGAAAGCGCCGACGATCCTGCCCAACAGGACGCGGCGCTCGTGTTCGCTCATGACGCGTCGGCCGCGCGAGGCACGGCCGCAGGGATCAGGCCGAAGCCTGGGCCTTGGTGGCTTCCTTGAACAGGTTGCGCACCTTGTCGGTCATCTGCGCGCCCTGGCCGATCCAGTGCTGTACGCGCTCGGTATCGAGCTCGACGCGCTTCTCGTTGCCGGAAGCGATCGGGTTGAAATAACCCACGCGCTCGATGTTGCGGCCATCGCGCGCAGCGCGCTGGTCGGTGACGATGATGTGGTAGAAGGGGCGCTTCTTGGCGCCGCCGCGGGTGAGACGGATCTTGACCATGAACGGTATTCCTGTGTTGCCCAGTCGCCAGGGAGCGGCGAGGTAAGCCGAGCATTGTAAGCCATTGAATAGCCGCAGTGGAACCCGGTCAGCGGCCGGCCGCGGCCCTTTCGGCGGCCAGGATCCGCTCCGGGCTGGGCGGATGGGTCGACAGATACCCGGCCGGGCCCGCTTCCTCCAGCTGCGGCAGCTTGCGGGACAGGCGCCGCAACAGACTGGCGAAGGCTTTGGGCGAGTGGCCGTGGCGGCGCAGCAGGTCGAAGGCGTAGGCGTCGGCCTCGCGCTCATGCCCCCGTGAGAATCCGTTGCTGAGCAGGACGGCGGGGATCGAGACCGCCAGCGAGGAACCGGACGCATCGCCGAACAGCATCCCGGCCACCAGGAACACCGACGAGCTTTCCAGCGCCTGCCGCATGCCATGGCGGTGGACGTGGTGGCCGGCTTCATGGGCGAGTACGGCGAGCAGTTCTTCGTCGGAACCGGCCAGCGCGACCAGCTCGTCGGTCAGGAAGATGCGGCCGTCGGGCAAGGCGAACGCGTTCGGGCCGATCGCTTTGGCCGAGATGATCCGCAACCGCATCTGCTCCGAGCGCGATTCGCCTGCGACCAGCGCGCGGAAATCGCGCTGCAGTTTCTGCTGGCGCTCGGCCGGTACCCGGCTCGGTTCGAAATGCATGCGTTCCAGCACCGCAACCACCTGATCGCTGAGATGCCTTTCCACCGCTTGCGGCATGCGCTCGGCGATTTCCATCGCGGCCCACGGCACGCCGAAACGCACGAACGCGAGCGCACTCACCGCGGTGAACGCCGCTGCGCCGGCGATCGCCCATTTGCGCCGCTCCAGCCAATCGGCGAAGCCTTCCACGCGACTGGGCGGACGCGGAAACCACGCCGCCAATACCGGCGCATCGGCGCATTCGATGCGGCCGCCATCGGGCAATTGCAGGATGCGCGGGGTGCGGCCCAAACGCGGGCTGATGACGATGTCGCGCAGCGGCCAATCGCGGACTTCGTCCGCGTCGGCGTCCATGCGCAGACAGCCCGGCGCCGGCGAATGCAACCGCACGGCGCGCGCGCGGCTGGATTGTCCGTCGTACCAGGTGCCCGCGAGTTCGCTCAAAAACCGAAGTCCGCGCCCAGGTCGAGCGCATCGACCATTTCCGCGCCGGTGGCGCCGCGCTGCTCCTCCGCTTCGGCGATGAATTGCTCGATGCTGCCCGAGGTCACCACCGTGAAATGCTCGGCGCGGTAACGGGCCAGACGCACCATCGCCCACGGCGCGGCCAGGCCGATGGTGCAGACGATGGCCACCAGGTTGCTGGCATACAGCCAAATCATGTCGCGCGCGCGCTGCGTGGATTCGAAACGGTGCGGGCCGAGCCGGCTGTTGTTCCACATCAGGTTGCCGTAGCGCACGCGCAGGAAAATCATCACCAGGAAGAAGCCCAGGTAGAACAGGCCGACCATCGCGACCACCTTGTTGCCGGCCTCTGCGGTTGCGCCAACTTTGCCCATCATGCTGCCCATGCCGAAGATCATGCCGACGAACAACACGATGAATATCGCGGCGGCGATTCCGTACGGCACGTAATAAGCCCCTGCGCCGCCCCGGAACTCGAAGCGCCGGCCGCCGAAGCGGTGGCCCTCGACCACGAATTCGTGCTGGCGCTTGCGCATGATCGGATACAGCAAGCTGCCGCTGATGCCGCTCAATATGGGCCAGCCCATGAACGGGCCGTAGGCATCGCCGCCGCTTTCGGTGAAACGGAACGACAGGCCGCGCCAGGCGGAATTGCGTGCGCGGAAGCGCAAGCTCAGCACCACCAGGATCGGCATAACCGCGGCGACGCCCAGCACCAGCAGCAGGTAGAGGCCCGGCGAGAATCTGGCGCTCAACAACAGCGCGATGACCACGGCATACGCGATCAGCCGTCCTTTCAGGATCGCGATCGGGTCGGCGAGATATTCGAAGGTCGAACCCGCCAGCGTGGTGTTCGCATAGAAATAACGCTCGGTACGCACCTTGGCCCAGGCCGAATAGATGCCCAGGGTGACGATGCTGAGCAGCAGATTGACGATCCAGATGCCGAAATATTCGCCGGCGCGGCCGTTGAATTCCGGACGGTGGCGGACGATGGATGGCGCCTCGGCGGGCGCATGGAATTCGCCGGCGGGCGACGCCGGAACTTGATCGAGCATGTACTCCCCCTGAGTTGTACCGGCATGCCGGCTGAATCTTCGCAACGCCGCCGAAGGCTCCCCAGCCGCCGGCGACGTGAACTTACCCGATTCCGATGGCGTTGTCGTGGACGATGCGCATTCAGAGCAAAGTCTGCGCCTGATCCCACCAACGCGCGACGCAATCGCCCGCAGGAAGGTCCGTCGCCAGCCACGCCGATTGGCCGGCCCAGGCCTGAATGCGCGACACGTCGTCGCTTTGCGCGCCCTGCTTGCGCATCGCAGCCGTCAGCCCGCGTTGCACCGGATACGCCACCGGCGCCGGCGCGCCCGATGCGGCGGTTGCGCGTACGTAATCGGTAGCCAGCGAGCGGCCGAGCCTTCCCGAGAACGCGCGCGTCGGCCAGGTATCCTCCGGTTCCGCATTCGCCAGCGCGTCGGCCCAGGACGATGCGATCCGCGCTTCCGGACAACGCAGGAAACCGGTGCCGATCTGCACCGCGCTCGCGCCGAGCGCCAGCGCCGCAGCGATACCGCGGCCATCGGCGATGCCGCCCGATGCGATCACCGGAATGCGTAAGCGGTCGGCGAGCCGCGGCATGAGCGAGAACAGGCCTACCGATTGCCGTTCCGCATCCTGCGCACGGAACGCGCCGCGGTGGCCGCCGGCTTCGAAACTCTGCGCGATGATCGCATCGGCGCCGGCCGCTTCTGCGGCGAGGGCTTCGTCGAGCGTGGTGGCGGTGGCGAACCAGGCGATGCCGGCTTCGCGCAACCGCGCGGCGTACGCGGGCGCGAACACGCCCATGATCGAAGACGCCACTTGCGGTCGCGTTGCGATCAGCGCTTCGCATTGCGCGTCGAAATCGTAAGGCTTGGCGTCGCCCGCGGCCGCGTCGACGGGCGGACTCCAGGCCGCGAGGAAATCGCGCATCCGTCGCTCGGCATCCGCATCGCGTTTCGGCGGCGGATCGGGAATCCAGAGATTGACCTGCACCGGCGCATCGGTGGCGGCTCGGTATGCGCTCGTCCAACGCAGGATTTCGTCCGGCGTCGACATCAGTGCGCCGAGCGCGCCCATGCCGCCGGCCTTGCCGACCGCGATGGACAAATCGATGGAATCGACGCCGGCCATCGGCGCGAGCAGAATCGGCAAGCGCAAGCCGTAACGTTCGCAGAACGCGTCGATGCGATCGCGGACGGCGCGGCTCATTCCCATCATTCCATCGGCGGGAATTCGGGATGGCGCGGCAGGCCGTCGGCGAACTCCACCCATGACAAGCGTTCGTTGTCCCAATAGTGCAGTGCCGGGCGGATCGCCTCCGGATCGTCGAGACTGCCGATCGAGATATCGATCAGACCGGGAAGAAAGCTGGCGGTGAAACTGATCTGGGTGCCGCAATCACGACAGAAACCGCGCTGCGCTTCTTCGGAAGATGCGTACTTATGCGGCTGCGCCTTATCGAAGGCGACTTGCGAATCGGCGAACATGGCCCAGGCCACCGCCGGCGCGGCGTGAGCGCGACGGCACATCGTGCAGTGGCAGATCGCGGCGAAAATCGGCTCGCCGGATAGAGAGTAACGCACTGCGCCGCATTGGCAGCCGCCTAGTCGAACTACCTCGTTCACGATCCGCTCCTTTCGCCCATTTTGTTTGTGGGAGCGACTTCGGTCGCGAGCCGATAAAACTGTCATCCCGAGCGAAGCGAGGGATCTGCTTCTTCGACGTGCCCGCAAACAGATCCCTCGCTTCGCTCGGGATGACAGTCCAAATTCAGAGCTCGCCGCTAAGCCGCTCTTGGAAAAACACAATCAGCGGAACGGCATCCCGCCGCCGCCCATCATCCCGCGCATGCCTCGCATCATGCCCTTCATGCCGCCGCGTCCCAGCTTGCCCATCATCTTTTCCATCTGCTGGTATTGCTTGAGCAAGCGGTTGACGTCGGCCGGCGCGGTTCCCGAGCCCTTGGCGATGCGCGCGCGGCGCGAGCCGTTGAGCAGTTGCGGGTTGCGGCGCTCCTTTTTCGTCATCGAACCGATGATCGCGATCATCCGCGGCATTTCCTTGCCGGTGACCTGGTTTTTCACGGCATCGGGGATCTGGCCCATGCCCGGCAGCTTGTCCATCAAACCCGACAAGCCACCCATGTTCTGCATCTGCTCGAGCTGGTCGCGCATGTCGTTCAGATCGAACTTCTTGCCCTTGGCGACCTTCTCGGCGAGCTTCTGCGCCTTGTCCTTGTCGACCTGCTGCTCGACCTGCTCGACCAGCGACAGCACATCGCCCATGTCGAGGATGCGGCTGGCGACGCGATCGGGATGGAACACATCCAAGCCATCGGGCTTTTCGCCGACGCCGACGAACTTGATCGGCTTGCCGGTGACGTAACGCACGCTCAACGCGGCGCCGCCGCGCGCGTCGCCGTCGGTCTTGGTCAGCACCACGCCGGTCAGCGGCAGCGCTTCGCCGAAATGCTTGGCGGTGGTGGCCGCGTCCTGGCCGGTCATCGAATCGACCACGAACAGCGTTTCGACCGGATTCACCGCTGCGTGAAGGGCCTTGATCTCGGCCATCATCGCCTCGTCGATCGCGAGACGGCCGGCGGTGTCGACGATCAGCACATCGGCGTAGGATTTTTTCGCATCGTCGATCGCGGCGCGGACGATGGCTTCGGGTTTCTGCGAGGCGTCCGACGGGAAGAACAGCACGTCCACCTGCTGCGCCAACGTCTTCAATTGTTCGATCGCGGCCGGACGGTAGACGTCGGCGCTGACCACCATCACCTTCTTCTTGCGCTTTTCCTTGAGGTGCTTGGCGAGCTTGCCGACGGTCGTCGTCTTGCCCGCGCCCTGCAGGCCGGCCATCAGGATCACCGCCGGCGCCGGCACGTTGAGGTTCAGATCGCTGGCGGCCGAGCCCATCACGTTGGTCAGCTCGTCGCGCACGACCTTGATCAGCGCCTGGCCCGGGGTAAGGCTCTTGAGCACTTCCTGGCCGACCGCACGCACTTTGATGCGCTCGACGAGCGCCTGCACGACCGGCAGGGCCACGTCGGCTTCGAGCAGCGCGATGCGCACCTCGCGGGTGGCCTCGCGGATGTTCTCCTCGGTCAGCCGGCCGCGTCCGCGCAGGCGTTCGATGGTGCCGGACAGGCGTTGGGTGAGGGATTCGAACATGGGCGATGCGGACCGCGAACAAGGAACGCGAATTATAGCCCGCGGCTCGGACGCCCCTCTTGTGGGAGCGGCTTCAGCCGCGAGCTTTTGGCTCCGGTGGAGCCCGCATCGATCCGAAGAGCTCGCGGCTGAAGCCGCTCCCACAAAAGCGAGCCCGGCATGTGCGACACTGCGCCGATGACAATCGTTCTCATCGCCGCCCTGCTCTACCTCGCCGCCGCCGGCCTGTTGGTCAGAGCCGTGATCCGCGACGAGGGCCGGATTTCCGCCAGCTGGCTGTTGCCGGCGCTGCTGGCGGTCGTCCTGCACGCGATCGTCCATATTCTCGGCTGGCGACAGAGCGGCGGCACGGATTTGCATTTCTTCGCGGCGCTGTCCCTGGTCGGCCTGGGCATGGCGGCTTTGACCGCCGCGTTCGGCGCGACCGGGCGGATGGCGGCGTTGGGCGTGATCGTCTTTCCCGTCGCGGCCGCTTCATTGCTGGCCTATGCCGGTTATGGCCACGTGCATGGCGAAAAGCTCGACTGGCGCCTGCAACTGCACGCCTGGTGCGCCCTGCTCGCCTACGCCACGCTCGCGGTCGCGGCCTTGCTGGCGATCATGCTGTGGGTGCAGGAACGTGCGCTGCGCCGGCGCGAATTCCGCGGCTGGCTGCGCGCATTGCCGCCGTTGACGGAACTGGAGTCGTTGCTATTTCGCACGATCGCCGTCGGCTTCGTGCTGCTCACCGCGACCTTATTGACCGGCGTGCTGTTCGTCGAGAACCTGTTCGCGCAGCATCTGGTGCACAAGACCGTACTGAGCGTGCTGTCGTGGCTGGCCTTCGGCGCGCTGCTGCTGGGCCGTTGGCGTTACGGCTGGCGCGGCGCCGTCGCGGTGCGCTGGACGCTGGCGGCGATGGCCTTGCTGATCCTAGCGTTCTTCGGCAGCAAGTTCGTGCTGGAACTGCTGCTCAAGCGCGTCTGACGTAGCCCGGGTGGAGCCGAAGGCGATACCCGGGAAACAAGGCCGCGACTCGGTCCGGGGTATCGCTGCGCTCCGCCCGGGCTACATACCGCTGCTCTTGTGGGAGCGGCTTCAGCCGCGAGCTTTTCGAGCGCCGACAGCGTAAAGATCAAGAGTTCGCGGCGCGCAAACGGTGTTTCGTCGCTGTCTTCTCCTTTCCATCGCAATCGCCGACAACGCAACCACGACGCCCGCTATCGTCCGCGGCATTTCCCGACGATCGGAACCGCGGCATGACACGCCTCACCCCCCAAACCCGCTTCAGGCGCGCCAAGAAATACTCCAAGCGCGCCGCGCTGACCGTCGTCGCATTGGTATTGCTGGCCATCGGTTGGGACGTCGCCAGCTACGACGCCGACGCCTGGCTCGCCGACTACGGCCGCCTAAAGCGCGACATGGCACAGGGTTACGCCAATCTCGATTGGATGACGGAAAAACGCGACGTCGACCTGCCCGCTCTCGATCGCCGCACTACCGACGCGCTGCGGAATGCGCATTCGAACGTGCGCGCGTTCGTCGTATTGCGCGGCTTCGTGCGCGGCTTCGGCGATCCGCATCTGCGGATGAAACCCGGCGCGCGTCCCGCGCCATCTGCGCTCAACGGCGACAGCGTTGCGGCGAACGAGGATGCAAATCCGGTCGCCGGCGCCGACTGCGCTGCGGCCGGTTACGAGGAAAGCGATCATGCGTTCCGCTTTCCCTTCGCGCGAATCGGCGGTTGGAAGCCGCTGCGAAGCGGCGATTTTCCCACTGGCCTGATCGGCGATACCGGCGTCTTACGCATCGCGCAATTCGGCGAGGACCGTTATCTCGCCGCTTGCGAGGCGGTATTCAAATCGGGGGTCGGCCAATACGCGCTCAAGCTCGCAGTGCGCGCGCGCCAGCAAGCGCAGTTGCGCGCAGCGATCGCGGAACTGCGGACGAAAGGCGCGCGCCGCCTGCTGGTGGACGTTTCAGGCAACGGCGGCGGTACCGAATGGGTGAGCGAAGTCGTCGCGCTGATGACCGACCGCACTCTTACCCGACGCGAAGCCTCGCGCGTCGCACCTGCCTGCGACCGCAGCGACGTGTGGAAAGGCGCACCCGCGCCCTGCCCGGTATTCGCGCCCGCTTCGCAGGAGAGCGCCTCGCTCCAAGGCACCGGCGAATGGCGCGGACCGCTGTTGATCATGGCCGATCGCGGCACCGGATCGGCCGCCGAAGATTTCGTCGCGTGGCTGCAGCAGAACAAGGTCGCGACCGTGCTTGGCGAGCGCACCGCCGGCGCCGGGTGCGGCTATGTGGATGGCGGCAATCCGACGCGACTGAAAGTCGTACCCGTGGACGTCTGGATGCCCAATTGCGCGCGCTTTCTTGAAGATGGCCGCAATGAGATCGAAGGCATTGCGCCTGACGTCGAAGTGCCGATGGGTGACGTCGAGGCCGAGATGCAGGCGAAAGCCGTGAGCGATGCGTTGGCTCACAGATGAGCCCGCCGTTGCGTTCTTAGCCGTCCTTTCCGAAGGGAATCCAGTGGTTTGGCTTCTCTCTTCGTGGGAGCGGCTCCAGCCGCGAGCTCTTCAAGCAAGCGTCCACCGGCAAAAGCTCGCGGCTGAAGCCGCTCCCACGAAGGGCCTAAGTCTCTGGATTTTCGCCTTCGAGGAATGGCAGGCGACACCGATTGCGGATGTATATTCGTAACTAATTGATTTCCCTAATTATTAAAGTCGAACTCGGTGTTCTATTGCTGAAACAATAATTGCATTGACAAATATTGTTAGCGGTAGCAATATGCCGCCCCATGAAAACGACCCCGCCTAATGCAGCCTGCAGCGGATCCACGCTCGGGCTGCTGATCCGCCAGGTCCGCGACAACCTTTGGGCGCGGATGGAAGACGAGCTCGCCAAGGCGGGCCATAACCTGACCTTCAGCCAGTACGTCACCATCAAGAAGTTGGCCGACGGCATCGCCAGCGTGACCGATCTGGCGCGTGCCGCAGAATTGAATCCCGGAGCGATGACCCGGCTGCTCGACAAGCTGGAAGCCAAGGGTCTGATCGTCCGCGTCGACGATCCGGCGGACCGCCGCGCCCTGCATATCCATCTGACCGAAGCCGGCACCGCTATCTGGCGCGACATCTACGAATGCGGTGCGCGAGTGCGCGAACGCGCCCTGTCCGGCATGAGCGATGCCGAACGCGAACACATGATGCATCTGCTCGAGCAGGTGCGCGACAACCTTTCCTTATCGGGTGATTGAGCCATGCCCCGCACTGCCTCCTACCCCCGCCGCGCATTGCCGGCGATTGCGATCCTCGTTTCCGCACTGACCCTGGCCGGCTGCGCGAGCACGCACGGCCTCGCGCCGGAAGGCCGCCCCACCGATGCCGACACGCTGGCGACTTCGCGCAGCTTCGGCGCGTACAAACTCAGCGATGCCGCCTTTCCCAAGCAGGATTGGTGGACGGCGCTCGGCGATCCGCAACTCGATGCGCTGATCCGCGAGGCCCTGCAAGGCACACCCACCCTGGCCGCGGCCGACGCGCGCCTGCGCCAGGCGCAAGCGCAAGCGGGGCTGGCCGATGCCGCACGCAAGCCCACGCTCGGCGCGAGCGCGCAATACACCGGCGTGCAGGCGCCCGAGACGCTGGTGCCGCCGCCGATCGGCGGCGACCTACAGGCCAGCACCGTGCTGATGCTCGATTTCAAATGGTCGCCCGACCTGTGGGGCGGCCACCGCGCGCAGTACGAAGCCGCTGTCGGCCAGGCGCGCGCCGCCGAAGTCGATGCGCAGGCCGCACGTTTGGCGCTGTCCTCGAACATCGCGAGGGCTTATGTGTCGCTTTCGCAGGCGCATGCGGCGCTCGCCGTCGCGCAGAACGAAGAGAAACGCTCGTCGCGTCTGTCCAAGCTGAGCCGGCAGCGGGTCGATGCGGGCCTCGACAACAAGTTGCAACTGCGCCAAGCCGAAAGCCTCGTCGCCAGCGCCCAGCAACAGGCCCAAGCCGCACAACAGCAGATCGACGCGTTGCGCAATGCGCTCGCCGCGCTGCTCGGCAAAGGCCCGGATCGCGGTTTGGACATCGCGCCGCCGCAACTGCTGTCCGCGCCCGCGCCTGCCGTGCCCGATGTGCTGCCCAGCGAACTGCTCGGCCATCGCGCCGATGTCGTCGCCGCGCGTTGGCGCGTGGAGTCGGCGAGCCGCGGCATCGATGCGAGCAAGGCCGCGTTCAAGCCCAGCGTCAATCTCAATGCGCTGGTCGGTCTTGCGTCGTCCGGCCTGTCCGATCTGTTCGGCGGCGACGCGCTGCTGGGCTTCGGCGGCCCGGCGATCAGCCTGCCGATCTTCGATGGCGGCCGCCTGCGCAGCAATCTGGACAAGAGCGACGCCGACTACGACTTGGCCGTCGCCAACTACAACCAGGCGCTCGTGCTCGCCTTGCGCGAAGTGACCGATGCGCTGCAGGCGGCGCGTTCGCTGGATGCGCAAATCGCCACCGCCGGCCGGGCGCGCGACGCTTCGCAAGCCGCATTGAAACTCGCCGATACGCGTTACCGCGCCGGCCTGGGCACGCAGTTGGATGTGCTGTCCGCGCAACGTCCGCTGCTGCAGTTGGAGCAGCAGGTGACTGCGCTGCAGGCGCAGCGCTTCGCGGCTACGGTCGATCTCGACCGCGCGCTCGGCGGCGGACTGGCGCTGAGCGCGCCGCCATCCGACCGCACCGCTTCCCACTAATCGATTCGATTTTTTATCAAGGCCCCACGCCATGACTACCGCAATCAATCCGCAAGCCGCGACTCCGGCCCCGGCGACGCCCAAGAACGGCAAACGCCGCAAGGCATTGCTCATCCTGCTCGCCGTGGTGGTGCTCGCCGCGATCGTGTGGACCGTGTACTACTTCACGGTCGCGCGCTGGCACCAGGACACCGACGACGCCTACGTCCAAGGCAACGTGGTCAGCATCACCCCGCAGACGCTGGGAACCGTGGTCAGCATCGGCGCCGACGACGGCATGAAGGTCGTCGCCGGACAAGTGCTGGTGCAACTGGATCCCAACGACGCCCAAGTCGCTTACGAACAGTCCGTCGCCAATCTGGCCAATACCGTGCGCCAAGTGCGCGGCCTGTACAGCGCAGTGGATTCGGGCCAGGCCGACCTCGCCGCACGCGAAGCGTCTGTGCAGCGCGCGCGCGCCGATCTGCAGCGCCGCGTAGGCTTGGTCGCCGACGGCGCGGTCTCGGCCGAAGAACTGGCGCATGCGCGCAACGAATTGGCCGTGCTCGAAGCCGGTCTGCGCGCCTCCAGCGGCAACCTGTCGCGCAACCGCGCGCTGGTCGACGCCACCACCGTAGCCGACCAGCCGCAGGTGCAGGCCGCCGCCGCGCAGCTGCGCCAGGCGTATCTCAACCTGCAGCGCGCCGCGATCGTCGCGCCGGTGTCGGGTTATGTCGCCAAGCGCAGCGTGCAGTTGGGCCAGCGCGTGCAGCCGGGCACCACGCTGATGACCATCGTGCCGCTCGAACAAGTGTGGGTGGATGCCAACTTCAAAGAGACGCAGTTGCACAGCATGCGTATCGGCCAGCCGGTCGAGCTGCATTCGGACTTGTACGGCAAAGACGTGACTTATCAAGGCAAGATCGCGAGCCTAGGCCTGGGCACCGGCAGCGCCTTCGCGCTGCTGCCTGCGCAGAACGCCAGCGGCAACTGGATCAAGATCGTGCAGCGCGTGCCGGTGCGGATCGAACTCGACCCAAAGCAGGTCATCGAACATCCGTTGCGTCTGGGTTTGAGCATGAGCGTGGATGTAAGCCTGCGCAACCAGAACGGCGCCGTGCTGGCCAATGCCGCGCCGAGCAAGCCGCTGTTGAGCACGCAGGCCTACGCCAAGCAGTTGGCCGATGCCGATGCGTTGATCGACAAGATCATCCGCGAGAACTTGCCCACGCGGCGCAGTTGACCCCCGGTCCGGACGCAGCTCCCTGCGCTGCGTCCGGACATTTTTTCTTCCGACGTCCGCTGCGCGGATGTCCTGATCCAGGCATTTCGACATGTCCGCTACCACCGCCAATGCCGGCGCCGCGCCGGCGCCGCAGGCCGGTTTCCGCCCGCCGAACATCGCGCTGACCACGCTCGGCCTGGCGCTGGCGTCGTTCATGCAGGTGTTGGACCTGACCATCGCCAACGTTTCGTTGCCGACCATTTCCGGCAACCTGGGCGGCAGCGCCAACCAGGCGACCTGGGTGATCACCTCGTTCGCGGTGAGCAACGCGATCGCGCTGCCGTTGACCGGCTGGCTGACGCGCCATTTCGGCGAACGCAAATTGTTCGTCTGGGCGACGTTCCTGTTCGTGATCGCATCGCTGTTGTGCGGCCTTGCGAACAGCATGGGGCTGCTGGTGGCCGCGCGCGCGCTGCAGGGTTTCGTCGCCGGGCCGATGTATCCGATCACGCAGGCGCTGCTGATCTCGATCTACCCGCCGCAAAAACGCGGCCAGGCGATCGCGCTGCTGGCGATGGTGACCGTGGTCGCGCCGATCGCCGGCCCCATCCTCGGCGGCTGGATCACCGACAACTACAGCTGGGAATGGATCTTCTTCATCAACGTGCCGATCGGCATCTTCGCCAGCCTGGTGGTCGGCAGCCAGTTGCGTGGCCGTCCGGAGCGGCTGGAGAAGCCGAAGATGGATTACGTCGGCTTGATCACGCTGGTGCTGGGCGTGGGCGCGCTGCAGATCCTGCTCGACCTGGGCAACGACGAGGATTGGTTCCGTTCCAACCTGATCGTGATCCTGTCGATCGTGTCGGCGATCTCGCTGGCGGTGTTCGTGATCTGGGAATTGACCGACAAGGATCCGATCGTCAACCTGAAACTGTTCCGGCACCGCAATTTCAGCGCCGGCACCGCGGCGATGGTGGTCGCCTACGCGGCTTTCTTCAGCGTCGGCATCCTGGTGCCGTTGTGGCTGCAGCGCAACCTGGGCTTCACCGCGATCTGGGCGGGTTTCGCGACCGCGCCGATCGGCATATTGCCGGTGCTGCTGACGCCATTCGTCGGCAAGTACGCGCACAAGTTCGACTTGCGCTGGCTGGCGACGTTCGCCTTCATCGCGATGTCGCTGACCAGCTTCGCGCGCGCCGGCTTCAATCTGGACGTGGATTTCAACCACATCGCAATGGTGCAGCTCTTCCAAGGCTTCGGCGTGGCACTGTTCTTCATGCCGGTGCTGCAGATATTGCTGTCGGATCTGCAGCCGCACGAGATCGCGGCCGGATCCGGGCTCGCCACATTCATGCGCACCTTGGGCGGCAGCTTCGCGGCTTCGCTGACGACGTACGCCTGGTCCGAGCGCGGCGCCGTGCATCATGCGCATCTCACGGAAAAGCTATCGGCTTACGATTCGGCGACCATCGACACCCTCACCCGCATGGGCGGCGGCGACCTGCAGAGAGGCGCGGCGATGATGGAACGGGTCATCTCCAACCAGGCCGCGCAGATCGGCTTCAACGAGATCTTCCACCTGCTGGGCATCATCTTCCTGGTGGTGATCCTGTTCGTGTGGGTGGCCAAGCCGCCGTTCGCGGCGAAGATGGGGCCTGCGGCCAGCGGCGGGCATTGAGCCGTATTGTTCTTTAGCCGTCATTCCCGCGAAGGCGGGAATCCAGTGACTTCTGCTTTTCGTGGGAGCGGCTTCAGCCGCGAGCTTTTTTGCCGGATCGGTGCCTGCTTGAAGAGCTCGCGGCTGAAGCCGCTCCCACAAGAGCAGAGCCAAGTCGCTGGATTCCCGCCTTCGCGGGAACGACGGCTAAAAAAGCGAAACGTCGCTACTCGGCAGCGATCAACGCATCGGACAGCCGCTCGACGGCCACCACTTCCATACCTTTGTAGCTGCCGGCCTTCGGCGCATTCGCCTTCGGCACGATCGCGCGCTTGAAGCCGTGCGTGGCGGCTTCCTTCAAGCGCTCCTCGCCGTTCGGCACCGGGCGGATCTCCCCCGAGAGGCCGATCTCGCCGAACGCGATGGTCTTGTCCGGCAGCGGGCGATCGCGCAACGAGGACAGCACCGCCACCAATACCGGCAGATCGGCCGCGGTTTCCTGCACGCGGATGCCGCCGACCACGTTGACGAACACGTCCTGGTCGGAAACCACTACGCCGCCGTGGCGATGCAGCACCGCCAGCAGCATCGCCAACCGGTTCTGCTCCAGCCCGACCGCGACCCGGCGCGGGTTCGACAACGGCGACGAATCGACCAGCGCCTGCACTTCCACCAACAACGGCCGCGTGCCTTCGCGCGTCACCATCACGCAGCTGCCCGGCTGCTGCGCGCTGCCGCCGGACAGGAATATCGCGGAAGGATTCGGCACTTCGCGCAAACCCTTGTCGCCCATCGCGAAGACGCCCAGCTCGTTGACCGCGCCGAAGCGATTCTTGAACGCGCGCAGCACGCGGAAACGCGAGCCCGAATCGCCTTCGAAATAAAGCACCGCATCGACCATATGCTCGAGCACGCGCGGGCCGGCGATGCCGCCTTCCTTGGTGACGTGGCCGACCAGGAACACGGCCGCACCGGTTTCCTTGGCGTAGCGCACGAGCCGCGCCGCGCTCTCGCGCACCTGGCTGACCGAACCCGGCGCGGCCGTGAGCGATTCGGTCCATAGGGTCTGCACCGAATCGGCGACGATCAATTTCGGCTGCCACTGGCTGGCGTGCTCGAGAATGCGTTCCACGCCGGTCTCGGCCAAGGCGTTCAATCCATCGAGCGGCAAACCGAGCCGCGCGGCGCGGCCGGCGACTTGTCCCAGCGATTCTTCGCCCGTGACGTACAGCCCCGGCAAGGTCGGCGCCATCTGCGCCAACGCCTGCAGCAGCAAGGTCGACTTGCCGATACCCGGATCGCCGCCGACCAGCACCACCGCCCCTTCGACCAGCCCGCCGCCGAGCACGCGATCGAATTCGCCGATGCCGGTGGACACGCGCGCCTCTTCGCTATGGCGCACGTCTTTGAGCGCGGTGACCTTGGGCGCGTCGACCTTGCCGGCCCAGCTGCTGCGGCGCGCCGCCGGCGATGCCGCGGCCGCCGCCGTTTCGAGCACGATCTCGCTCAGCGAATTCCATGCGCCGCATTCGCCGCACTGGCCCTGCCACTTGTTGTGTTCTGCCCCGCACTCGCCGCAAACATAGGCGGTGCGCGCTTTTCCCTGCAGCTTGGCCACGGTTTCGCCCGAAAAATCGACTGCGGCTACTGTAGCGGCCCCGCGTCTCTTTCCGCGAGACGCCGCAACAAAAAAGGCCCGCCTGAGCGAGCCTTTTTTGCTGGATCTGGTGCCGGAAATAGGAATCGAACCTACGACCTACGCATTACGAATGCGCCGCTCTACCGACTGAGCTATTCCGGCTTGGGGCGTGGATTGTAGGTTTCGCGGGGCTTTAGGGTCAATCGACCAGCCGCAGCCGCAGCTCCTTGGGCAGGGCGAAGACCATGTTTTCCGGCTCCCCATCGAGCTCGCGGACGGCGTGCGCCCCCAGTTCGTGCAGGCGATCCAGCACGCCGTGCACCAGCACATCGGGCGCCGAAGCGCCTGCGGTGACGCCGATATGGCGGCGGCCGACCACCCAGTGCGGATCGATTTCGATGGCGCCGTCGATCAGGTACGACTCAACGCCCTCTCGCTCGGCCAGCTCGCGCAGGCGGTTGGAGTTGGAGCTGTTCGGCGAGCCGACCACCAATACCAGGTCGCAATGGCGGGCCAGTTCGCGCACCGCGTCCTGGCGGTTCTGGGTGGCGTAGCAGATGTCGTCGTTCTTCGGCCCCTGAATCGCGGGGAAACGGGCGTACAGCGCCTCGATGATGCCGCGCGTGTCGTCCACCGACAGCGTGGTCTGGGTGGTGTACGAAAGATTTTCCGGCTGGTCGACTTCGAGCGTGGCGACGTCATCCAGATCTTCGACGAGATAGATGCGTCCGCCGCCCGCTTCTGCGCTCCACTGCCCCATCGTGCCCTCGACCTCCGGATGGCCGGCGTGGCCGATCAGCACCATGTCGCGGCCGGCGCGGCACTGCCGCGCGACTTCCAAATGCACTTTCGTCACCAACGGGCAGGTCGCGTCGAATACTTTCAGGCCGCGTTGCGCGGCTTCGTTGCGTACCGCCTGGGATACGCCGTGGGCGCTGAAGATAACGGTGGCGCCATCGGGCACTTCGTCGAGTTCTTCGACGAAGATCGCGCCGCGATGCTTGAGGTCTTCCACCACAAAACGGTTGTGGACCACTTCATGGCGTACGTAAATCGGCGCGCCCAGCGTTTCCAGCGCGCGCTTGACGATCTCGATCGCGCGGTCGACGCCGGCGCAGAATCCGCGGGGATTGGCGAGGACGACATCCATGGCCGCTATTATCGCCCTTTCCCTGTGCGCTTGCCGTCGAACAGCCCGAACAGGGCGATGCCGATGGCGCCGACCACGATCGCCGAATCGGCCAAGTTGAAGGCCGGCCAGTAATGGCCGCGCCAGTACCACTGCACGAAATCGACCACGTGGCCGTGCTGCAGGCGGTCGATGACGTTGCCAACGGCGCCGCCGATCACTAGCGCGAAAGGCAGCGCCGTGCGCCAGTCGCGGCGCGGCGTGCGGGTCAGCCAGAACGTCAACAGGCCACAGATCACCACCGCCAGCGTGGCGAAGAAGTACTGCTGCCAGCCGCCGGCGTCGCTCAGGAAACTGAATGCGGCGCCGGTGTTGTAGGTGCGATACCAATTCCAGAAGCCGTCGATCACCGGAATCGCGGTGTATTCGGGCAGGCTCTTCAATACCCACAGTTTGGTGAGCTGATCCAGCACGATGATCGCGATGGAGGCCAGCAGCCAGATCAGGGCGTTCGGTTTGGGGTGGGATGTCATGCTGCGGAGCTCACCTTTTCTCGTCATCCCAACGCAAGCTGGGACCCATTTTATTTTAGTCGTCGCTCCCGCGAAGGCGGGAGTCCAGCGACTTTCGCTTTTTGAGATCGACGCCGAACCCATCCTCATCCAACCCTCCCCTCGAAAGGGACGGCTTCATGCAGATCAGAACCATTTGCGGTCCTCGCCCGGGCCTTCGATGTTGGACACGCAGCGCGCGCACAACAGCGGATGCGCGGCGACGGAACCGACATCGGCGCGATGGTGCCAGCAGCGCACGCATTTGGTTTTTTCGGTCGCCGCCGCTTCGATAACGAGATCCTTGACCGTGTCGTCCGCGACCACCGAAACGTCGCCGCTGATCAAGAGGAAGCGCAACTCGTCGACGATCGGCGCCAGCGCGTTCTGATCCGCCACGCCGCAACGCAAAGCGATCTCGGCCTGCAGCGCCGCGCCGATCGCGCCGCTGGCGCGCATCGGTTCGAGCACTTTGGCCACCTGCTCGCGCAATTCCAGCAGGCGCTCGAAATCGTGCGCCGACAAGGCCGCATCGGCTTCCAGAGGCGCCAGGCCTTCGTACCAAGTCGCGAACAGCACGTTGTCCTCGCGCTTGCCGGGCAGGTGCTGCCACATCTCGTCGGAAGTGAAAGCCAGGATCGGCGCGATCCAGCGCACGAAAGCCTCGGCGATGCGGTACATCGCGCTCTGCGCCGAACGGCGGCCGCGCGAATCCTCGCCCATCGTGTACAGGCGGTCCTTGGTCACATCGAGGTAGAGCGAGCCCAGGTCGACGCTGCAGAAGTTGGACAGCGACTGCACGATTTCGGCGAAGTCGTAGCGTGCGTAGGCATCGGCGATCTTCTGCTGCAATTCCCAAGCGCGGTGCACGATCCAGCGGTCCAGCGCGACCATGTCGTCGAGCGGGCGCAGGTGCTTGTCGGGCTCGAAACCGTGCAGATTGCCCAGCAGGAAACGCGCGGTGTTGCGGATGCGGCGATAAGCATCGCCGCTGCGCTTCAGGATCTCGTCGGAGACCGACATCTCGTTGCGGTAATCGGTCGCGGCGATCCACAGCCGCAGCACGTCGGCGCCCATCGCGTCGATCACCTTCTGCGGCTCGACCACATTGCCCAGCGACTTGGACATCTTGCGTCCGTCGGCATCGACCGCGAAGCCGTGGGTCAGCACTTGACGATAAGGCGCGACGCCGTCGATGGCCACGCCGGTCAGCAGCGAGGACTGGAACCAGCCGCGGTGCTGATCCGAACCTTCCAGATAAAGATCGGCCGGTTTATGCAGCCCGTCCTGCGGGCGCTGTGCGAGCACGCATTCGTGGCTGACGCCGGAATCGAACCAGACGTCGAGGATGTCGGTCACTTTTTCGTAACGCGCGGCGTCTTCGCCGAGCACTTCATGCGGCTGCAGCGCGTACCAGGCATCGACGCCTTCCCGCTCGACGCGGTCGGCGATGCGGCGCATCAACGCCGCCGAATCCGGATGCGGTTCGCCGGTTTCGCGATCGTAGAACAACGCGATCGGCACGCCCCAGAAGCGCTGGCGGGAAATCGTCCAATCCGGACGGCCTTCGACCATGCCGTAGATGCGCGCCTCGCCCCAATCCGGCACCCAACCGACCTTGCCGATCGCGCTCAACGCATCGCGGCGCAGGCCGGCCTGCTCCATCGACACGAACCATTGCGGCGTGGCGCGAAATACCACCGGCGTCTTGTGGCGCCAGCAATGCGGATAGCTGTGCGAAAGGGTCGCATGCGCCAGCAACGAGCCGTTGCCGCGCAGCGCGTCGACGATCAGGTCGTTGGCTTTCCACAAATGGACGCCCGCGAGCGCAGTGTCGCCGGCCGGCGGCGTCGACGGCAGGTACACGCCGCGCCCGTCGACCGGATTGAGTTGCGCAGCCGAATATTTTTCGATCAAGCCGTAACGCTGGCCGACGATGAAGTCTTCCTGGCCATGGCCGGGCGCGGTATGCACGGCGCCCGTACCGTCCTCGGCCGACACGTGATCGCCGAGCAAGACCGGGATGTCGCGCTCTTCGTAGAACGGATGCCGCAACAGCTGGCCTTCCAGCTCGACGCCTTTTGCACGGCCGTGCACGACGACTTCGGCGACGCCATAACGCGACAACGCTTTCTGCGCCAGCGCTTCGGCCAGCACCAGCCATAGCCGGCGGCCGTCACGCGGCGGGCCTTCGACCAGCACGTAGTCCAGATCCGCGCCGAGCGAGATCGCCAAACTGGCCGGAATGGTCCACGGCGTGGTGGTCCAGATCGGCAATGCGACGCCGATGCCCTCTTCCACCGCAACACCGAACGCCGACGCCAGCGCTTGCGGTAGCTTGGCGGCGTAAGCGATATCCACCGCCGGCGACTGCTTGTCCTGATATTCGATTTCCGCCTCGGCCAGCGCGGATTGGCAGTCGAAACACCAATGCACCGGCTTGAAGCCGCGCGTCACATGGCCGCGCTCCACGATCTTCGCCAGCGCGCGCAGCATGTCCGCTTCGTAGCGGAAATCCATGGTGCGGTACGGATTCTCCCAATCGCCGATCACGCCCAGGCGCTTGAAGTCGCGGCGCTGGCCGTCGATCTGTTCGGCGGCGTATTCGCGGCATTTGGCGCGGAATGCGGCGGCGTCGAGCTTGTCGCCGACTTTGCCGAATTTCTTTTCGACCGCGTGCTCGATCGGCAGGCCGTGGCAATCCCAACCGGGTACGTAAGGCGCATCGAAGCCGGCCATCAGCTTGGATTTGACGACCATGTCCTTGAGCACTTTGTTGACCGCGTGGCCGATGTGAATCGAACCGTTCGCGTACGGCGGGCCGTCGTGCAGGATGAAGCTGCGCTCGCGGCCGGAAGTCTTTTCGCGGATGCGCTTGTAGATATCGTCCGACTGCCAGCGCGCCAACGTCTGCGGCTCGCGCTTGGGCAGGTCGCCGCGCATCGGGAAATCCGTGGCCGGCAGATGGATGGTCGCCTTGTAGCGGTTGCTGTCGGCGTTGTCTTTGGAATCCGTCACGCGTAGGCCTGCTTTTTTTCTTGTCGTTGGAGGATGGCGCGCGCCTGCGCGGCATCGCGGTGGATCTGGGCGACCATCGCGTCCAGATCGGGAAACTTTTCTTCATCGCGCAACTTGGCAACGAACTCGATCTCGATGCGGCGGCCGTACAGATCGCCCTCGAAATCGAAAATGTGGGCTTCGAGCAGCGGTTCGACGCCATCGACCGTGGGCCGCGTGCCGAAACTGGACACCGCCGCCAGCGGCGCATCGCCGATGCCGTGCACCCAGGTCGCATGGATGCCGAAGAACGCCGGCGTCTTGCCGCCGAAACGCAGGTTGGCGGTGGGATAGCCGAGCGTGCGGCCCAGCTGCCTGCCGCGCAGGACGTGGCCGCCGATCGAATACGGACGTCCCAGCAACCGCGCGGCCAGTGCGAAATCGCCTTCGCGCAACGCGTTGCGGATGCGAGTGCTGGAGACGCGCTCGCCGTCGAGCGCCACCGACGCGATCTCGCCGGCCACGAAACCCAGGTGCGATCCCAACCGATGCAACGTCGCGATATCGCCGCCGCGCTTGTGGCCGAAACGGAACTCGGGGCCCACCCAAACTTCGCGCGCGCCCAATCGACCGACCAGTACGTCGCGCACGAAATCCTCGGCGCTCATCGCAGCCAACCGCGCATCGAAGCGCAGCATGCCGATGCCGTCGGCACCGAGCTCGCGCAGGCCCAACAGGCGGGTACGCGGCAGCATCAGCCGCGGGGGCGCGGCGCCGGCGGCGAAGAATTCGCGCGGCAGCGGTTCGAAACTCAATGCGACCGCAGGCACGCCCAGCGCACGGGCGCGCGCAACCGCATGGCGCACCAGCGCACGGTGGCCCAGATGCAGGCCGTCGAAGGCGCCGATGCAGACCACGCTTCCTTGCGGATACAAGGATCCGCCATCGACGTCGCGAAACAGCCTGCTCATCAGTTCTCTAAATTGTGGAAAGTCGCTTTTCGTGGGAGCGGCTTCAGCCGCGAGCTTTTCAACATGCATCCAGGCATCCCGAAAAGCTCGCGACTGAAGCCGCTCCCACAAGCGACACAGGAGTATAGCTGCGGTGCAGCAATCAATGCCTCAGATCGCGCGGCCGGATGCCTTGCAGCCACAGCAGCACCGCATAGACCGCCGCACCGCTGCCGACCACGACGGCCAACCTCCACACCCGCTCCCACCACGGCCAAGCGGTCCAGCCCTGCCAGAACGCCAGCAGCCCGACCACCATCACGACCATGCCGAGCGCGGCCACCGCCAATTGCCGTAGGAAACGGCCCCAGCCCGGCTGCCTTTCGTAGACGCCGACCCGGCGCAAATACCACCACAGCTGGATCGCATTGAGCCAACCGGCCAGCGCGATCGCCAGCGCCAGGCAGGCATGCGCGCCGGAGACGCGGCCGAGCGCGTCGAACAGGCGGCCGCCGGCCGCATCAAACGCCGATCGGCCGGCTTCGGTCAGATACAGCAGGCCCAGCAGCAGCGACACGGTGAATATCGCGTTCGCTATCACCGACACCACAGCGGATTTCACCGGCGTCTTGGTGTCCTGACGCGAATAGAATGCCGGCGCCAGCACCTTCACCAGCAGGAAGGCCGGCACGGCGATCGATTGCGCCATCAGGCTCAGCCGGCTCATCTGCGTATCGTGCGCGGTGAAGTTGCCGTGCTGGAACAGCGTCGCGATCAACGCTTCCGCGCACAGCACCAAGCCCAGGCAGGCCGGCACGCCGATCAGCAGGCACAGCCGGAACCCCCAGTCGAGCGCCTTCGAAAAACCGAGCGGATCGGTGGCGGAATGGCGACTGGACAGATGCGGCAGGATCACGGTGCCGATCGCGACGCCGAACATGCCCAGCGGAAATTCCAGCAACCGGTCCGTGTAGTACAGCCAGGTCACGCTGCCGCCGACCAGGAACGAAGCCATGATCGTGTTCAGCAGCAAATTGACCTGCGCGACCGACGAGCCGAACAACGTCGGCACCATCAGCTTCATGATCTTGCGTACGCCGCGGTGCGCGAAACCCAGCCGCGGCCGCGGCAACAGACCCATCCGCGCCAGCGACGGCAGTTGGAACACCAACTGCAGGACACCGGCAGCGAATACGCCCCAGGCTAGGGCCAGCACCGGCTCGCGCATGAACGGCGCCACGCACAGCGCGGCGGCGATCATCGACAGGTTCATCAGCACCGGCGACAGCGCCGGCACCGCGAAACGCTGGTAGCTGTTGAGGATGCCGCCGGCCAGCGAGGCCAGCGAAATGAACAATGCATACGGGAAAGTGATGCGCAGCATCTCGGCGGCCAGCCGGCCCTGCTCGGTATCGGCGCCGAAGCCCGGCGCGAACACCGGCATGATCCACGGCGCCGCCAGCACGGCCGCGGCGGTCAGCACCAGCAACACTGCGGTTAGGGTGCCGGCGACCCGGTCGATCAGGTCCTTCACTTCGGCCTGGCCGTACTTTTCCTTGTATTCGGCCAGCACCGGCACGAAGGCCATCGAAAACGAACCCTCGGCCGACAGCCGCCGCATGAAGTTGGGGATGCGGAAGGCCACCACGAAGGCGTCCATGGCCGGGCTGGCGCCGAACACCGCCGCGTAGACCTGGTCGCGGACCAGGCCCGAGATCCGGGACAGGAAGGTCATGGCGCTGAAGACCGCTGTGGAGCGCAGCAGGCCGGGCCTTCGCGGCGTCGGCGCCGGCGGGACGGCGGCGGCCGGATCCGGGGCGTTCATCGGCCGGCTCCGGCGACGATGGCGGCTTTTGTGGGAGCGGCCCTTGTGGGAGCGGCTTTAGCCGCGAGCTTTTGCCAGGCCGAGGTGAGTTGGGGGAAAGAGCTCGCGGCTAAAGCCGCTCCTACAAAAAGCCGGCGGCCCGGGAGAGTCCGGGCAACTACTGCCTGGTTGACGCAAGTCCCTGAATCCCCCATAATTTCTGGCTCGTTTGTTCCCGTCACCGCCTCCACCCCAGTTTCCAGGATCCCATCGTGGCCAATATCAAGTCCGCCAAGAAGCGCGCCAAGCAGGCCGTCGTGCGCAATCTGCGCAACACCGGCCAGCGTTCGATGCTGCGCACCGCCGTCAAGAAAGTGCTCAAAGCGCTCGACGCCAACGACGCCGCCGACGCCCAGACCGCGTTCGCTACCGCGCAGCCGATCCTGGATCGCTTCGCCGCCCGCGGCCTGATCCACAAGAACAAGGCCGCCCGCCACAAGAGCCGCCTGATCGCCCGCATCAAGGCGCTCAAGGCTGCCTGAGGCCAGGTTCACGGTCTTATCTGAAAACCCGGCCTCGGCCGGGTTTTTTGTTGCCTGGCGAAACGCTATTTGTAGAGTCGAGCTTGCTCGACTGCTTTCGGACCAGGAGCAGTCGAGCAAGCTCGACTCTACAAAACCGCACTCAAACGCCATCGGCATCTTCCCGTGTTTCGGCCTCGGCCAGGTTCAACTCGTCGAGGAAGGCCTGCACTTTCAGCATCACCTCGCGCGTGCCTTCGTGCGCCAGGCCGGAAATCACGAACCACGGCGCTTTCCAGCCGAGTTTGGCGACGATGCCTTCGGCGAGCGCCTTCGCATCTTCCGCCGGCAACAGGTCGGCCTTGTTCAGCAGCAGCCAGCGCGGCTTGTGCATCAGCTCGGGATCGAAACGGGCCAGCTCGCGCTCGATGGCGCGCACCTGCTCGGCCGCGTCGCTGCCGTCCAAAGGCTCGACCTCAACCAAATGCAGCAACAACCGCGTGCGTTGGATATGGCGCAGGAACAGCGCCCCCAGGCCGGCGCCTTCGGCCGCGCCTTCGATCAAGCCCGGGATGTCGGCGATCACGAAGCTGCGGCCAGGCTCCACGCTCACCACGCCCAGGTTCGGGTACAGCGTGGTGAACGGATAGTCGGCCACCTTCGGCGTGGCCGCCGACACCGCGCGGATCAGCGTGCTCTTGCCGGCATTCGGGAAACCGAGCAGGCCGACGTCGGCCAGCAGCTTCAGCTCGAGCATGAGTTCGCGCTGCTCGCCCTCTTCGCCCGGCGTCGCACGCCGTGGCGAGCGGTTGACGGAGCTTTTGAAATGCATGTTGCCGAGGCCGCCCTTGCCGCCCTTGGCCACCAGCAAGCGATGGCCGTGTTCGGTCAGGTCGCCGATCAGCTCGTCGGTGCCGACGTTGGTGATGGTGGTGCCGACCGGCACTCGGATCAGGATGTCGTCGCCGGCCTTGCCGTAGCGCTGCTGGCCCATGCCGTTCTCGCCGCGTTGCGCGCGGAAGACTTTCTGGTGGCGGAAATCGACCAGCGTGTTGAGGTTTTCGTCGGCGACCAGCCAGACGCTGCCGCCATCGCCGCCATCGCCGCCGTCGGGGCCGCCGAGCGGGATGAACTTCTCGCGGCGGAAGCCGATGCAGCCGTTGCCGCCGTTACCGGCGATGACTTGGATTTCGGCTTCGTCGACGAGTTTCATTGGGGAATTCTGGCAGCGATGGGTGAAGTGAGGGAGAAGCGCATCTACGGCGGAATCTCTCCAGCCGTCATTCCGGCGAAAGCCGGAATCCAGGGCATCGGATGTCACATCCAGATCGTGGCGGTGCGTCGCTCCGAACTGGATCCCGGCTTTCGCCGGAATGACGAGCGTGGAAACGAAAAGCCCCGCACGCGGCGGGGCTTAGTCGCATCGCAGGCGAATCTTACTCGCCAGCGACCACGCTGACCGTGCGGCGCTTCTTCGGACCCTTGGTCGAGAACTCGACTTTGCCGTCGGCCAACGCGAACAGCGTGTGGTCGCGACCCAGGCCGACGTTGGTGCCCGGATGGAACTGGGTACCGCGCTGACGGATGATGATGTTGCCGGCTTCGATGGCCTGGCCGCCGTAGATCTTCACGCCCAGGTACTTCGGGTTGGAGTCGCGGCCGTTGCGGGTGGAACCTACGCCCTTTTTATGTGCCATGACGGCTTCTCCTTACTTGCTGCCACCGGCGATGCCGGTGATCTCGATTTCGGTGTAGTGCTGCCGGTGGCCCATCTGCTTGCGATGGTGCTTGCGGCGGCGGAACTTGACGATGCGCACCTTGTCGGCGCGGCCGTGGGACTTCACGGTGGCCGAAACGGTCGCGCCCTTGAGCGCGTCGCCGAGCTTCACGCCCTCGCCGTCGCCGAGCATGAGCACGTTATCGAACGTGATCTCCTTGCCGGCTTCGGCATCGAGCTTCTCGACGCGAATCGTTTCGCCCTTCATCACGCGGTATTGCTTACCGCCGGTGACTAGAACTGCGTACATGACTGATATTCCTTTCTGTAGTTCTTCTGTAGTTTTCATAACCTGCCCGCCATCGAGGGCGGACAGAAGCGGAATTGTAGGGTATTCAGCGAGTTAGGGTCAACTGGCGCACCTCTCTTCCCTTCTCCCTTCGGGAGAAGGTGCCCGAAGGGCGGATGAGGGTACGGCGGAGCGGCCTAAGGCTCACGATCGCTGCTTCAGCCGTAGGCCTTCGGACGGACGTCGCTCCGCCGAACCCTCACCCCAACCCCTCTCCCGGTGGGAGAGGGGCTAAAAGCCGCCCCCGTCGCAATCCCTGAGACCGCCCCATGCCAGGCTGGCATTCCGGCGATTTGCCCCCAAATCATCGGCTCGCTACGCTCCCCTGTTGGCCGCGCATCCGCGCAAGCCCCTGCCCGGGGCTCTAACTCGTTGCTGGACCCCCTTTCGATGGCGATGGACACCATCCGCATCCGCGGAGCCCGTACCCACAATCTGAAGAACCTGGACCTGGATCTGCCCCGGGACAAGTTGATCGTGATCACCGGCCTGTCCGGCTCGGGCAAGTCGTCGCTCGCGTTCGACACGATCTACGCAGAAGGCCAGCGCCGCTACGTCGAGTCGCTGTCGGCCTATGCGCGCCAGTTCCTGAGCGTGATGGAAAAGCCCGATGTCGACCACATCGAAGGCCTGAGCCCGGCGATCTCGATCGAACAGAAATCGACTTCGCACAATCCACGCTCGACCGTGGGCACCATCACCGAAATCTACGACTACCTGCGCCTGCTCTACGCCCGCGTCGGCCTGCCGCGCTGCCCGGACCACGGCTATCCGCTGGAAGCGCAGACAGTCAGCCAGATGGTCGACCAGGTGCTGGCCCTGGCCAAGGATCCGAAGACGGCCGATCAACGCTGGATGCTGCTCGCGCCGGTCGTGCGCGAACGTAAGGGCGAGCACGCGCAAATCTTCGAGCAGTTGCGCGCGCAGGGTTATGTGCGCGTGCGCGTGGACGGCACGTTGTACGAAATGGACGCGCTGCCCACGCTCGCGTTGCGCCAGAAGCACACCATCGAAGCGGTGATCGACCGCTTCAAGGTGCGCGACGATCTCAAGCAGCGCCTGGCCGAATCGTTCGAGACAGCGTTGAAACTCGGCGACGGCATGGCGCAGGTGATGTCGCTCGACGACGCGAATACCGATGGAAGCGGGGCGCCGCAATTGCTGTTCTCGTCGAAATACAGCTGTCCGGTCTGCGATTACTCGCTGCCCGAACTCGAGCCGCGCCTGTTCTCGTTCAACTCGCCGGTCGGCGCCTGCCCGAGCTGCGACGGCCTGGGCGTGAGCCAGTTCTTCGATCCGGCGCGCGTGGTCGTGCACCCGGAATTGTCGCTGGCCGCCGGCGCGGTGCGCGGTTGGGACCGGCGCAATGCCTATTACTTCCAGCTGATCCAGTCGCTGGCCAAGCACTTCCGCTTCAGCGTCGATACGCCGTGGCAGGAGTTGGAAGAGGAATCGCGCCAGGCCGTGCTGTACGGCAGCGGCAAGGAAGTGATCACTTTCAGCTACATCACCGATTCCGGCGGCCGCACCCAGCGCAAGCACAAGTTCGAAGGCATCGTGCCGAATCTCGAACGCCGCTATCGCGAAACCGAATCGTCCGCCGTACGCGAAGAACTGGCCAAATACATCAGCGACCGCCCCTGCGTCGAATGCAACGGCGCGCGCCTCAACAAATCCGCGCGCAACGTGTTCGTCGCGGACAAGCCGCTGCCCGACATCGTGGTGCTGCCGATCGACGAAGCGCTGGACTTCTTCGGCAGCCTCGCCCTGCCCGGCTGGCGCGGCGAAATCGCGGTCAAGATCGTCAAGGAAATCCGCGAACGCCTGAGCTTCCTGGTCGACGTCGGCCTGGATTACCTCACGCTCGAGCGCAAAGCCGACACGCTGTCCGGCGGCGAAGCGCAACGCATCCGCCTGGCTTCGCAGATCGGCGCCGGCCTGGTCGGCGTGATGTACGTGCTCGACGAACCGTCGATCGGCCTGCACCAGCGCGACAACGAGCGCCTGCTCGGCACGCTGACGCGTCTGCGCGACCTGGGCAATACCGTGATCGTGGTCGAACACGACGAAGACGCGATCCGCCTGGCCGACCACATCGTCGACATCGGTCCCGGCGCCGGCGTGCATGGCGGCGAAATCGTCGCGCAAGGTTCTTACGCCGACGTGCTGAAAGCGCCGCGTTCGCTCACCGGCCAGTACCTCAGCGGCAAGAAGCGCATCGAAGTGCCCAAACAACGCAACAAAGCCAATAAGAAGATGATGCTGAAGCTGCAGGGCGCCAGCGGCAACAATCTGAAGAACGTCGACGTCGAGATTCCCGCCGGTTTGTTCACCGCGATCACCGGCGTGTCCGGCTCGGGCAAGTCGACGCTGATCAACGATACGCTGTACGCGCTGGCCGCCAACGAGATCAACGGCGCTTCGCACAAGCCGGCGCCGCATCGCGACGTGAAGGGCCTGGATCTGTTCGACAAGGTCGTGGACATCGACCAGTCGCCGATCGGCCGCACGCCGCGTTCCAATCCGGCCACCTATACCGGCTTGTTCACGCCGCTGCGCGAACTGTTCGCGCAAGTGCCCGAAGCGCGCGCGCGCGGCTATTCGCCGGGCCGTTTCAGCTTCAACGTGCGCGGCGGCCGCTGCGAGGCCTGCCAGGGCGACGGCCTGATCAAGGTCGAGATGCACTTCCTGCCGGACGTGTACGTGCCTTGCGACGTGTGCCACGGCAAGCGCTACAACCGCGAGACGCTGGAGATACTCTACAAAGGCTTCAGCATCCACGACGTGCTGGAAATGACGGTCGAGGACGCGCTGAAGCTGTTCGAACCGGTGCCGAGCATTTCGCGCAAGCTGGAAACGCTGCTCGACGTGGGCTTGAGCTACATCAAGCTCGGCCAGCCGGCGACGACGCTGTCCGGCGGCGAAGCGCAGCGCGTCAAGCTGTCGAAGGAACTGTCGCGCCGCGACACCGGCCGCACGCTTTATATCCTGGATGAGCCGACCACCGGCCTGCATTTCCACGATATCGAGCACCTGCTCGCCGTGCTGCACAAGCTGCGCGACGACGGCAATACGATCGTGGTGATCGAGCACAATCTGGACGTGATCAAAACCGCGGACTGGGTGATCGATCTGGGCCCGGAAGGCGGCCACCGCGGCGGCGAAATCATCGCCACCGGCACGCCGGAAGAACTGGCGGCGTCGCCGAAGTCGTACACCGGGCAATTCCTAGCCAAGACGTTGGGCCTGGAGAAGCCGGCGCGGCGGAAGAGTGCGGCTTGAGGCGAAGAACGAGCGGAGAGAAAACAGGAACGAGTAAAGTAGGCCTGACTCGTTTCTCGTTCCTCTTCACTGGTTTCTAGACCCATGAGCCTGGACAACGAAAAAATCCTGTTCCAAATGCCGATCGCATTGCGCTGGCGCGACCTGGACGCGTTCAACCACGTCAACAACTCCAACTTCCTCACCTATCTCGAGGAAGCGCGCATCCGCTGGTTCGATTCGCTGGGCGAGGAATGGGTGACCGAAAAAGTCGCGCCTCTGCTGGCCGCCGTGCAGATGAATTACCGGCAGCCGATTCCGTATCCGTCGAGCGTGGTCGTGGAACTGTTCGCCGAACGCGTCGGCAACACCAGCGTGACGCTGGGCCATCGCATCATGAGCGAGGACGGCGCGATCCTGTACGGCGACGGCCATGTGGTGATGGTGTGGATCGAGCGCGCCAGCGGGCGGCCGACACCGCTGCCGGATTCCGTCCGCCGCGCCTCGGAAGGCTGAAGCGTTTTTCGTGGGAGCGGCTTCAGCCGCGAGCTCTTGATCTTCGCTCGAACGACGGTCGAAAAGCTCGCGGCTGAAGCCGCTCTTACAAAGCAGAGCTAGTCGAGCAAGCTCGACTCTACAGAGCGGCGGGGTTGCGGACTTGGAATTCGCCCAGGATCTTGCGACCGTCCGACAACGTGAATTCCACCGCCACCTTGCTGCCTTCCTTCAACGGCGATGCGGGTTGCATCAGCATCAGATGCAGCCCGCCGGGCTTCAGCGTCGCCGCGCCATCCGGCGCGATGCGCAGTTCCGGTACCGCACGCATGCGGCTGATGCCCTCGACGATGCGGGTTTCGTGCAGCTCGACGCTGCCGTAAGCCGGGCTGCTGGCCGATACGATCGTCGCCGGCGTCGGGCAAGGATTGTCGATGCGGCCGAAGCCGGCCTGCATCGGCATGCCGCCGGGAATGAGCCGGATCCAGGCGTCGCTCACCTGCGGCGCGCAGTCGCGGGCGAAAGCCGGGCCGCACAGTACGGCCAGCGGCAGCAATAGCGAAAGGGCGGAAATTCTCTTCATGCGCCTATGATAGCGGCAACGCCCGACTACGCCTGAATCCATGACTCCCACCATCGCCACCGCCGACCACGGCGTCATCCGCGAAATTCGCCTCGCGCGTGCGCCGGTCAATGCCCTCAACCCGGAACTTTGCGCGGCGCTGCGCGATGCGATCGCCGATGCCGTCGCGCAAGGCATGCATGGCCTGGTGCTGAGCGGCGGCCCGAAAGTGTTTTCGGCCGGGCTGGACGTGCCGCATCTGCTCGCGCTGCAAACACGCGACGAACTGATGACCGCGTGGGAAATCTTCTTCGCCGCCGCGCGCGCCCTGGCCGAATGCCCCATCCCGGTGGTCGCCGCGATCGCCGGCCACGCACCGGCCGGTGGCTGCGTGCTGGCGTTGTGCTGCGACTACCGGGTCATGGCTTCGGGCCCGTTCCGCATAGGCCTCAACGAAACCCAAGTGGGTCTGGCCGCGCCGCTGGGCATCCTGCGGCTGATGGCCCGCGTGGTCGGCCCCTATCGCGCCGAGCGGATGCTGGTCGCGGGAGAAATGGTCGATGCCGAGCGCGCGCTGGCGCTGGGCCTGGTCGACGAATTGGCCGACATCGATCACGTCGCCGCGCGCGCGCGCGCGTGGCTCGAGGAATTGCTGCAACTGCCGCGCAAGCCGATGCTGACCACGCGCGGATTCGCGCGTGCGGACCTGATCGCGGCGCTCCATCCGGACATGATCCAGCTCGACCGCTTCGTCGATGCCTGGAGCGAGCCCGACACGCAGGCGGGCCTGCGCGCGCTGGTCGCCAAACTGGGCAAGTGACGATGCTGCAGATGCGGCCTTGTTGCGAATGCTGCGGGCGCGATCTGGCGGCCGACGCCGCGGGCGCATGGATCTGTTCGTTCGAATGCACGTTCTGCGCGGAATGCAACGACGCGAAGCTGCATGGACGTTGTCCGAACTGCGGCGGCGATCTGCAACTTCGGCCGATGCGCGTCGGCGACGCCTTGATGCGCAACCCTGCTTCGACCGAACGCATCGTCAAACCAAACGGCTGCTCTTAGCGCTTCGCATCTGCCCTTCCTTCTCCCATCGGGAGAAGGTGGCGCGACAGCGCCGGATGAGGGTTCGGCGCGAGCGCGGAGCTTCAGTCGCACACCGAACCCTCATCCGCCCTTCGGGCACCTTCTCCCGATGGGAGAAGGAACAGCGTGCGTCGCTGCGGCGGAAATCACACTGACCCTGTGGCCACCGGTCTTGAGGGATCGCTGATCCATCCGCTCCAAGAACCGGTGAATAGCTTCCCGCCCGGCAATCCCGCATGCGCCATCGCCAGCAGATGGTGGCAGGCGGTGACGCCCGAGCCGCACATCGCGACCACGTCGCGCGGGTCGCGGCCTTGCAGCCATTGCCGGAACTCTTCCGCCAGCCGTTCCCTGGCTTTGAAACGGCCTTCGGACAGATTCAGCGGATACGGCCGGTTCTGCGCGCCCGGCACATGTCCGGCGACGCGGTCGAGCGGTTCGACCTCACCGCGGAAACGTTCCGCGCCGCGCGCATCGAGCAGCAGGCCGCCGGCATCCAGATGCGCTTGCACTTGCGCGGCATCCAACAGCAATGCTTCGTCGAACGCAGCTTGATAGCCGACCGGCTGCCGCGAACGCACTTCCGTCTGCGTCGGCAAACCCAGCTCGAGCCAGCGCGCCCAACCGCCGTCGAGCACTGCCACGCGCTCGTGGCCCAGCGCGCGCAGCAGGAACCACAGCCGCGCCGCATGCGCGCCTTCGCCGTCGTCGTAGGCCACGACCTGAGTCTGCGCGGCGATGCCCCATGCGCCGAGTTTTGCGGCGAAATCCGCCGCATCCGGCCACGGATGGCGGCCCTGGCCTTGCTTGCGGTGATCGGATAAATCGCGATCCAGATGCGCGTACAACGCGCCCGGCACATGCGATCGCGCGTAGGCGCGCTCGCCCGCGCCCGTATCGGCAAGAGAGAAACGGCAGTCGACCACGACCAGGTCGCTCCGGTCCAACGCATCGGCCAATGTTTCCGCCTGCACGAGCGTGGCCCATCCGGTCATGACGCGTTCTCCAGGCGTTGCCGCAGATTGAAAAGGATCGAGGCCGTCGCGCCCCAGATGCGCTGCTCCGGCACCTGCTCGTAACGGCGGTACTCGAGCACGTGGCGCGGACGCCCGCGGTATTCGATATCGATGCGCGCCAGGTTGGCCGGCGTCATCAGATAATCCAGCGGCACTTCGAATACTTCGGCGACTTCGTCGGGATCGGGCACGGCGACGAATGCCGGATCTATGCTCGCCACCACCGGCAGCACCCGGTAACCGGTGATGGTCGACAGCGGATCCAGATAGCCCCACGGCGCGACCTGTTTCCGCGGCAAGCCGATCTCCTCGTGCGCTTCGCGCAGCGCGGCGGCGACCGGGTCCGCATCGTCGGGCTCGATGCGCCCACCTGGGAAACTCACCTGCCCCGCATGCTGCCGCAGCGCATCGGTACGGCGGGTGAGCACCACGCTCAGACCGCCGTCGCGCTGCACCAGGCCGACCAGCACCGCGGCTTCGACGGATGCGGCGCCGCTAGGCAGCAGGTCGTGCAACTCGTCCGCATTCCAACCCGGCGCCATCGGCGGTTCGCCGAGCGGACGCAACGCTCGCTGCAGAAGGGTTTCGTCGATAGGCGATTTCATACGGATTCGTGGCCGCCGGATTCGTGGCCGCGCCGCTCGCGCTCGGGGAGCACGGTTTCCATCAACCGCAGACGTTCGGCATCGCCCATCACGCTCCAGCGCGCGATTTCGTCCAGGGTGCGATGGCAGCCTCCGCACAGGCCGTAAGTGTCGATCGTGCACACGCCGGTGCAAGGGCTCAGAACGGCGCGGTAAACGGTGGGCGGGGATCCGAACGTCATTGCTGCGGATTATCGCCGATGTAGGGGCGGCTTTTTTGTGGGCGCGGCTTTCGTGGGAGCGGCTTCAGCCGCGAGCTTTTCTTGAAGCGACAGCGATGGCCGAAGAGCTCGCGGCTGAAGCCGCTCCCACAAAAAAGTTACGCCGGCACTAGGCCGGCGTAACTTTAATTACTAGATCCCGGCTTTCGCTGGGACGACATCCGCTTCAACCGAACGTCACTTCACGCTGAGCAGCTTGACCTCGAAGGCCACCGCCACGTTGGGCGGGAAGCCGGTACGCGGATCGGCGCCGAAGGCCTTATCCGGCGGCAGCACCACTTCCCACTTCGAGCCGGCCGGCATCTGCTGCAGCACTTCGCGCATCGCCTGCATGTCCACTTCGCTCAGCTTCACGCTGGGCACGTTCTGCGCCTTGCCCTGGTTCGGGTCGGTCGGGCGCTGGCCGTACGGGAACGGACCGGCCACTTCCAGGCCGACGGTACTGGCCGTGGTCGGCTTGGCGCCGGTGCCGTTCTCGATCACGCGGTACTGCACGCCGCTGGGCAGCGACTTCACGCCGGCCTTGGCGCGGTTCTGAGCCAGGAACTGGTCGCTCTTGGTCTTGTTGGCAGCCGCTTCCTTGTCGAATGCGGCCTTGTTGGCCGCGGCCTTGGCCTGCTGGCGCTTCTGGAACGCCTCCACGGCCGGGCGCAGCTGGTCGATGGCGATCGAGGGCTGCTTCTTGGCCAGGCCGTCCTGGACGGCCTTGGTGAGAGTGGCGGCGTCGATCTGCTCGCCGGATTCAGCCAGGCTGCGACCGAAGTCGTAACCGAAGTAATAGCTCAATTTGCCTTTTTCGGACGTCGTGTCCTGGGCGCTGGCGGTACCGGCCGTCAGGATCAGGGCCGTGAATGCAGCAGCTATAAAACGCACCTTCATGCAGCAATACCTCCAGAATGGGGCCGTAAATGGCGCGGGGCGGTAAAACCGCCCCGATTGGAACGCGGTAGGATACCCGGCCAGTGGCTTAACTGCCACTGACGGCAGCCCTGTGACCGCCTGGGACAGGCGAAGTTCCACGAGGCGGCCGATTCCGCCACTCAACCCCCCAGAACGAGCTCGAACATGCCCGAAGCCCCGTTGATCCTGACCGACCGCGGTGCCATCCGCGTGGTCGCCGTAAACCGCCCCGACAAGTTGAATGCGCTCAATGCCGCCACGTTGGATGCGCTCCACGTCGCGTTCGACCAAGCCGCCGAGGATCCTGGCGTGCGCGTGGTCGTGCTGACCGGCACCGGTCCCAAAGCCTTCGTAGCCGGCGCCGATATCGCCGAGATGTCCGCGCTGAGCGCCGTGCAGGGCCGCGATTTTTCCTTGCGAGGCCAGCGCATGATGCGGCGCGTGGAAAAGATGCCCAAACCGGTGATCGCCATGGTCAACGGTTTCGCGCTCGGCGGCGGACTGGAGCTGGCGATGTGCTGCCATCTGCGCATCGCTGCCGACAACGCCAAACTCGGGCAACCGGAAATCAATCTCGGTCTGATACCGGGCTTCGGCGGCAGCCAGCGGCTGCTGCGGTTGGCCGGACGCGCAGCGACCCTGGAGCTGTGCCTGACCGGCGCGCCGATCGATGCGGCGCGCGCGTCGCAGCTGGGCATCGTCAACCGCGTGGTACCCGCTGCGGATCTGGAAACCGAAACGATGAAGCTGGCCGAGCAACTCGCCAATGCCGCACCGCTGGCCTTGCGCGGCATGATCGATTGCGTCAACGTCGGCGCCGAATGCGGCATCGAGGAAGGCCTGGAATACGAGTCGGCGCAATTCGGACTGGTGTTCTCCAGCGACGACATGCGCGAAGGCACGCGTGCGTTTCTCGACAAGCGCAAGCCTGTTTTTAAAGGCGTTTAGTGGCCGGGCAGGATGCCGTCCCAAACGTATTGGAGGACATTCCGTATCTATTCGGTGCCATGCCGTAAGCGTTCGATGCCATTCCACCCGTAGGTATCCGATGCCCGAACCTCTCCCACCCGAACGCAGTGAGGGATCTGCTCGCCAGGATGCAGCGCGACAGCCGAAAGCGGATCCCTCACTGCGTTCGGGATGACAAGAATTATTCGGAACGACGAGAATCCCCGACGCGATGGATACGAACCGCCATTGCCCCATTTGCGGCTGCGTCGACCCGCACGGCGCCGCTACGCATGCCATCGCCGGTGCCGTCGCGGCGGACGACCTCGACCTGGCCATCGAACTCGGCCTGCTCGACCACGCCCCCTGCGCGCATTGCGCGCCGGCCTGCGTGGCGCTGCCGCAGCGGGCGCGCGACGCGCGCCTTCGCGCGTTGGCCGCACGCGAACGCTATCGCGCCAGGCAGGCGCGACTGGAGCGTCGAAACGAAGCGCTGCAAACCAAACGCATGGCCGCTGCGCCAGCGGCGGCTGCGAAAGCCGCAGGATTGCCCACGGCTGCAGCCGCTGCGCTTGCGCGCGCAAAGGCGCGCGCCGCGGGCGCTAAGGAACCGAAGTGATGCGCGAGCCTGCGGCAAAGAAAAAGACGGCGAAGAAATCCGCGAGGCCTGCGCCCGCCTCCGCCAAAGCCGCGCGGCGCAGCAAGCGGATGACGCCGGCGGAAATCCACGAGATGTTCGTGCGGTTTTCCGAACTCAATCCCGCGCCCAAGACCGAACTCGAATACCGCACGCCCTTCGAATTGCTGGTCGCGGTGATCCTGTCGGCGCAAGCCACCGACGTGGGCGTCAACAAGGCCACCCGGCGCCTGTTCCCGGTCGCCGCCACGCCGGCGGCGATGGTGGCGCTGGGCGAAGAAAAACTGAAGCGCTACATCGCCACCATCGGCCTGTTCAACGCCAAGGCCGCGAACGTGATCGCGATGAGCCGCCTGCTGCTGGAGCAGCACGGCGGCGAAGTGCCGCGCGACCGTGCCGCGCTCGAGGCCTTGCCCGGCGTCGGCCGCAAGACCGCGAACGTGGTGCTCAACACCGCGTTCGGCGAACCGACCATCGCCGTGGACACGCACATCTTCCGCGTTTCCAACCGGACCGGGCTGGCGCCGGGAAGGAATGTGCGCGAAGTCGAGGACCGCCTGCTGAAAGCGGTGCCGGCGCAATACAGGCAGGATGCGCATCACTGGTTGATCCTGCACGGGCGCTACGTTTGCAAGGCGCGCAAGCCCGATTGCCCGCAGTGCGCGATCCGCGATTTATGTCATTACCCTGACAAGACCGCAGCGAGCTAAAACGTCATCTGCCGGTCATGACCCGGACAAAATGGCTCGCGATCCTCCATCGCCAAGCCTCGCAGCCGCCTGTTCCTAGAAATAAGACAGGCTGTCATCGCAACGAAATATTCACGCCCTAACCTGCGCGGCGTCTCTCCACACGCCCGAAGGGCCCTAACGATGAAACTTACCCCGAGCACCTTGACTCTCGCGCTGCTTGCGGCGCTTGCCGCACCCGCCGCGCATGCCGAAATCGCCATCGACGTGATCGGCAATTCCGAAGTCAGCTTCGAAGGCCTGGTCCAGGCCGATTTCTACAGCTTCGACACCGATTTGAACGACTACGGCGCCGATACGCCCGGGTCCGATGTCGACGGCGACGACTATTTGAACGAGCTGCGCCGCGCCGAGTTGGTGCTGAAGGGCAAGGGCCCGGGCAACATCGAGTGGGTCCTGGGCTACGACGCCAAGGACGACAAGTTCCTTGACGCGAACGTCAAGTACAAGTTCAGCGGCAACGCCAACCACTTCATCCAGGTCGGCCAGTTCAAGCAGCCCGGCGCGACGATGGAAGAGTTGTCGTCGACCAAGAACAACGATTTCATCTCCAAATCGTCGATCACCAACAGCCTCGGCACTCCCCGTCGCCTCGGCGTGCAGTACAACTACGGCGATGCCAATTGGGCCATCACCGCCAGCTATTTCGGCCGAGAAATGACCCGCAACCGCGAACACGGCAGCGGCTACAGCGTGCGCGGCTACTGGGCCCCGATCAACGAAGCCGGCAATATCTTCCACCTCGGCGCTTCGTATACCGACAAGGACACCGACGCCGATTTCATCCGTCTGCGCGCCCGCCCCATGGCGGACATGGTGGCCTTGCGCTATGTCGACACCGGCAGCAGCGGCTTGCGGGCCGCCGACCGCAACAGCGTGATCGGCGCCGAGGCCCTTTGGGTGACCGGTCCGTTCAAGCTGCAGGCCGAGTACATGACCACCGACGTCAAGCGCTACGGCAACTTCGACGACTTCAGTGGCGACGGCTTCTACGTGTCCGGCCTGTGGAACATCACCGGCGAGACCTGGGGCTACAAGTCCGGCACGCCGGTCACCAACCTGCCCGACGAGCCGGGCGCCGGCCTGTGGCAGCTCGGCCTGCGCTACGACGCTTTCGATTTGAACGACGGCAACGTGATTCCGCCGTCCACGCCGGGCGGTTCGCCGACCGTCGACGGCATCCTGGGCGGCAAGATGGATTCCTGGACCGCGGGCGTGAACTGGTACTGGCGCTCGAACTTCAAGTTCATGCTGAACTACGTCATGGTCAAGCAGGACAAGTACAACAACGCCCCGGGCTTCCGCCGCGACGTCTCGGACGACCCGAACATCATCGAAGCGCGCGCGCAGTTCTACTGGTAAGAAACTTCCACCCCCGTCGTGGATAGGCAGGAGAAGGCGCGGCGAAAGCCGCGCCTTCTTTCATTCCGGCGGACCGAAAGGCCTGTCATGCGGCTGTCATCTTAGAAACATCGGGCTGTCACGGAACCGTTATGAAATGCGCACGGGCCGGGCTGCGCCCGCATCTTTTCCTTTCAGGAGCCACACCCGTGTTCAACCCGATCAAATATCGCGTCGCCGCCATCGCGCTGGCGACCGCTTTCGCAGGCAACGCCTTCGCCGCCGATGTCACCGGCGCCGGCGCCTCGTTCATCTACCCGGTCATGTCGAAGTGGTCGGCCGATTACGCCAAGTCCAGCGGCAAGCAAGTGAACTACCAGTCGATCGGCTCCGGCGGCGGCATCGCCCAGATCAAAGCCGGCACCGTCGACTTCGGCTCGTCCGATGCGCCGATGAAGCCCGATGAACTGGCCAAGTTCGGACTGGCGCAGTTCCCGTCGGTGATCGGCGGCGTGGTGCCGGTGATCAACGTACCGGGCGTGCCGTCCGGCGCGCTGAAGTTGGACGGCGAAACGCTGGGCAACATCTTCCTCGGCAAGATCACCAAGTGGAACGATCCGGCCATCGTCGCCACGAACGGCGGCGTCAACTTGCCCGACAAGAAGATCACTGTCGTCCACCGTTCGGACGGTTCGGGCACCACCTTCAACTTCGTCAACTACCTGTCCAAGGTCAATGCCGAGTGGAAGTCGAAAGTCGGCGAAGGCACTTCGGTCAAATGGCCGACCGGCATCGGCGGCAAGGGCAACGAAGGCGTCGCCGCTTACGTCAAGCAGATTTCCGGCGGCATCGGCTACGTCGAACTGTCCTACGCGCTGCAGAACAAGATGGCCTATTCGCGGATGAAGAACGCCGACGGCAACTTCGTGCTGCCCAGCGACGAAACCTTCGCCGCCGCCGCCGCCAGCGCCGACTGGGCCAACGCCAAGGATTTCTACCTGGTGATGACCAATGCGCCGGGCGCCAATTCCTGGCCGATCACCGCCACCAACTTCATCCTGATGTACAAGCAGCCCAAGAACGCCGCCGGCGCCAAGAACGCCAAGGAATTCTTCAAGTGGGTGTACGCCAACGGCGACGCCCAGGCTAAAGCGCTCGACTATGTGCCGCTGCCCGATGCCCTTGTGCAGCAGATCGACGCCTATTGGTCCCAGAACATGCAGTACTGAGTTCAGCGCTCCACGGTATTCCCCCTCTTTGCGCGGGCTTCGGCCCGCGCTTTTTTATGGGGCGGCTTTTTGTAGGAGCGGCTTCAGCCGCGAGCTCTTCGGTCGGGTCGCCGCTGATCGAAAAGCTCGCGGCTGAAGCCGCTCCTACAAAGGGCCCAGAGCCCATGTCATCGGGATGTAACAAAAACATCATTTCATAGCGGCATCCCGCCGGCAGCCTGTGCCGGCCCTGTCGTCACGGAGTTTCCCGATGAAAGCCTCCCCCGCCCGCGTCGCTGTCCTGGCGCTCTCGGTCGCGCTGCTCGTTTCGGCCTGCAAAGGCGGCAACGACACTACCGCCCCCGCCGCTGGCGATCAGACGCCCGCTGCCGGCGCGGCCCCGGCCGGCGACCAGAAGGCCGCCAACATCACCGGGGCCGGCGCGACCTTCATCTATCCGCTGCTCTCGCGCTGGTCGGCCGACTACAACCAGCAGACCGGCAACAAAGTGAATTATCAGTCGATCGGTTCGGGCGGCGGCATCGCTCAAATCAAAGCGGGGACGGTGGACTTCGGCTCCAGCGACAAGCCGCTCACCAGCGAGGAACTCGCTGCGGCTGGCCTGGGGCAGTTCCCGTCCGCGATCGGCGGCGTGGTACCGGTGATCAATATCGACGGCATCGAGGCCGGCAAGCTGCGCCTGACCGGCGCGCTGCTCGGCGACATCTTCCTCGGCAAGATCACGGCCTGGAACGATCCGGCCATCGCTGGCGCCAATCCGGGCGTGAAGCTGCCGACCGCCAAGATCAATATCGTGCATCGCTCGGACGGCTCCGGCACCACGTTCAACTTCTCCAATTACCTGTCCAAGGTGAGCGCCGATTGGAAATCGAAGGTCGGCGAAGGCACTTCGGTGCAGTGGCCGACCGGCGTCGGCGGCAAGGGCAACGAAGGCGTGGCCTCGTACGTGAAGCAGATCAAGGGTTCGATCGGCTACGTCGAGCTGGCTTATGCGCTGCAGAACAAGATGGCCTACGTATCGTTGCAGAACGCGGCCGGCAATTTCGTGCAGCCGAGCGCGGAATCGTTCCAGGCCGCCGCGGCCACTGCCGACTGGGCCAACGCCAAGGATTTCAATCTGGTCATCACCAACGCGCAGGGCGCGGACGCATGGCCGATCACCGCCACCAACTTCATCCTGATGCACAAGCAGCCCAAAGACGCCAAGCGTTCCAAGGATGCGCTGGCTTTCTTCAAGTGGGCGTTCGAGAACGGTCAGCCGCAGGCGCAGTCGCTGGACTACGTGCCGCTGCCGGCGGAGCTGGTGAAGCAGGTCGAAGCGTATTGGGCGGCTGAGTTCAAGTGACGCAATGGCGCCTTCTCGCGCAGCGAGAAGGCCTTTGCCATTGCGTCATCCCCGCGAAGGCGGGGATCCAGTGACTTTGTTTTTGATGTTGACTTCACGAAGAAACCGAAAAGCGAAAGTCACTGGATTCCCGCCTTCGCGGGAATGACGACCTAAGCGCTCCGCAGACCGACGAGCAAGAATCGATGAACGCCACCACCCTCCCCGCCACCGTCACCCCCGGCAGCCGCGACCAGCGCGACGCCAAGGCCGACCGCTGGTTCCGCTACGCGCTTACCGCGACCGTGATCTTCGTCCTGCTCGCGCTGGCCAGCGCGGCGCTGTCGATGCTGTGGGGCGGCCGCGAAGTGCTGGCGCACGAAGGCATCCACTTCTTCATCTCCACGGAATGGAATCCGGTGGAGAACAGGTACGGCGCGCTGGCGCCGATCTACGGCACCATCGTCACCGCGATCATCGCGATGCTGATCGGCGTGCCGATCAGTTTCGGCATCGCCCTGTTCCTGACCGAAGTCGCACCGCGCTGGCTGCGCGGCCCGATCGGCACGGCGATCGAACTGCTGGCCGGCATTCCGTCGATCATCTACGGCATGTGGGGCTTGTTCGTGCTGGTGCCGATGATGACCGAGTACGTCACGCCCTGGATCAACGATCACCTCGGCACGATTCCCGGCATCGGCATCCTGTTCCAGGGACCGCCGCTGGGCATCGGCATCCTCACCGCGGGCTTCGTGCTGGCGATCATGGTGATTCCCTTCATCTCGTCGGTGATGCGCGAGGTGTTCCTGACCGTGCCGACGCGGCTCAAGGAATCGGCCTACGCGCTCGGCTCGACCAAGTGGGAGGTGAGCTGGGACATCGTGCTGCCGTACACCCGTTCGGCCGTGATCGGCGGCATCTTCTTAGGCCTGGGCCGCGCGCTCGGCGAGACCATGGCAGTGGCCTTCGTGGTCGGCAACACCGTGAAGCTGTCGCCGTCGCTGCTGGAACCGGGCACGACGATCGCCGCACTGATCGCCAACGACTTCGGCGAAGCCACCGAGACCTACCGTTCGGCGCTGCTGCTGCTCGGCTTCGTGCTGTTCATCGTCACTTTCGTCGTACTGGCGATCGCTCGCTACATGCTGATGCAGCTGTCCAAGCGGGAGGGCAACTGATGAACAACGCTTATGCCGTCGCCGACCGCCTTTACGGCCGTCGCAAAATACTCAATGCCATCGCTTTGTTCATGTCGTGCGCCGCGGCGCTGTTCGGCCTGGTGTTCCTGGCCTGGATCCTGTGGACGCTGGTCGCCAAGGGCATGCACGGCATCGACTGGGCGCTGTTCACCCAGAACACGCCGCCGCCGATGGAAGAAGGCGGCCTGATGAACGCATTCTTCGGATCGGCGGTCATGTGCGCGATCGCGCTGCTGATCGGCACGCCGCTCGGCGTCGCCGCCGGCACCTGGCTGGCCGAATACGGCAATGCGCGCAAGGCCGGCACCGTGGTGCGTTTCGTCAACGATATCCTGCTGTCTGCGCCGTCGATCGTGCTGGGCTTGTTCGTCTACACCCTGGTGGTGATGCAGGCCGGCGGCAACTTCTCGGCGCTGGCCGGCGCATTGGCGCTCGCCTTCATCGTGCTGCCGGTGGTGGTGCGCACTACCGACGAGATGCTGCGCCTGGTGCCGGCGCAGATGCGCGAAGCCGCGCTGTCGCTCGGCGTGCCGCAATGGAAAGTGATCGTGCAGGTGCTGTATCGCGGCGCTTCGGCCGGCATCATCACCGGCATCCTGCTGGCGCTGGCGCGGATCAGCGGCGAGACCGCGCCGCTGCTGTTCACCGCGTTCGGCAACCAATACTGGAACGCCAACATCCTGCAACCGATGGCCAGCGTGCCCGTGGTCATGAACCAGTTCGCCGGCAGCCCTTACGAATCGTGGCAGACGCTGGCATGGGCCGGCGCATTGGTGCTGACGCTGTTCGTGCTGCTGGTCAGCCTCGCCGCGCGCGCGATCCTGCTGCGCAACCGAATTTCGAACGATTGACGTGCTCACGAATAACGCCTGGAATCCTGCCGCCATGAACGACCTCCGTACCGACGCTCCGCAACGCATCGCACTGGCGACGCCGCAGCGCGAAGCCAGCGCCGCCTCGCCGATCAAGGTCGCCGCGCGCGGGCTTGATTTCCATTACGACAAATTCCACGCCCTGAAATCGATCAACCTGGAAGTGCCGGAAAAGCGCGTGACCGCGCTGATCGGCCCCTCGGGCTGCGGCAAGTCGACCTTGCTGCGCATCTTCAACCGCATCTACGCGCTGTACCCCAAGCTGGTCGCCACCGGCGAAGTGCTATTGGACGGCGAGAACATCCTGTCGCCGAAATATCCGATGAACCGCCTGCGCAGCAAGGTGGGCATGGTGTTCCAGAAGCCGGTGCCGTTCCCGATGACGATCTACGAGAACATCGCCTACGCCATCCGCCACCACGAGAAGCTCTCGAAAGAGGACATGAGCAACCGCGTCGAACACGCGCTGCGCCAAGCGGCGTTGTGGGACGAGGCCAAGGACAAGCTGGGCCAGAGCGCATTGGGTTTGTCCGGCGGCCAGCAGCAGCGCCTGTGCATCGCGCGCGCCGTGGCGCTGAAGCCGGATGTTCTGCTGCTGGACGAGCCAACCTCGGCGCTGGATCCGATCTCCACCAGCCGCATCGAACAGCTGGTCGAAGAGCTCAAGCGCGACTACACGATCATGATCGTGACCCACAACATGCAGCAGGCGGCGCGCGTGTCCGATTTCACCGCCTTCATGTACCTGGGCGACCTGATCGAACACGACACGACAGAGACGATCTTCTCCAATCCGTCCAAGCAGCAGACCGAAGACTACATCACGGGCCGGTTCGGCTGATTCCCACTTTCCGGAAAACGACATTATGAGCACCCAGCCGCACGATCACATCGTCAAGAGCTACGACGACGAACAGCAGCGCCTGCACAACGAAATCCTGCGCATGGGCGACATGGCCGTCGCGCAGTTGGAGGCCGCGCTGGACGTGGTCGAGCGCCGCGACGACAAGGCCGCCGAACGCATCATCGCCAACGACGAAGCCATCGACGTGCTGGAGCAGGAAGTCAGCCACGACGTGATGCGCCTCGCGCTGCGCGGACCGATGGCCGGCGACTTGCGCATCATCCTGGCCGCGTTGCGGATCGCATCGGACATCGAACGCGTCGGCGACTATGCGGCCAACGTCGCCAAGCGCTCGATCGCGCTAAACCTGGCGCCGCCGGTGCCGCACACTCTGGGCTTGCGCGCGCTCGGGGTGCTGGCGGTGCAGCAGATGCGCGACGTACTGGCCGCCTACCGCATCCTGGACGTGGAAGCCGCGCAGCGCGTGCGCGCCCGCGACGCGGAACTCGATGCGCAATACACCAGCCTGTTCCGCGAACTGCTGACCTACATGATGGAGGACGCGCGCGCGATCACCCCGTGCACGCACCTGCTGTTCATGGCCAAGAACCTGGAACGCATCGGCGACCACGCCACGAATATCGCCGAGAACATCTGGTTCCGCGTGCACGGCGAAAGCCTGGTGCTGCCGCCGCGCGAGAAGCGCGACGACACCAACACCGCCGCCTGAGCCTAAACGGCAGCTGAAGCAGACCCCGAAAGGAGCCAATCCGCCCGCACCCGCGGGTGCCATCCATGACTCTGGTAAGGGGCCGGTCGCCGACGATCCGGCTATCTTCCTTGCCAGAGGGCACGCATGCCGGCCAACCCGAGTCGCGAAGAATTCCTGGCAGCGCAACGCGGCGACCGCGTCGCGCTGGAGCGCCTGCTCGCGCGTTCGCGCCAGGACCTGCGCCGCTATGCCGAATACCATTGCGCGGTCAACGACGTCGAAGACGCCGTGCAGGAGAGTCTGTTCCTGGTCGCACGCAAGATCGGCCATCTGCGCGCGATCGAGGCTTATGCCTCGTGGCTGTTCCGGATCGTCAAGCGCGAATGCAATCGGTTGAAGCGCGCGTTCCGGCACATGGTGCTGCTGCCGGTGCTGGAAGAGATGGAAGGTCCGCACTATCCGCCGCCGGATGGCTTGCTGCGCGACCTGGCCGGCGCCCTGCATTCCATGCCCGCGCACTACCGCGAAATCGTGCTGCTGCGCGATTACGAAGGCCTCAGCATCGCCGAGATCGGCGCCCGCCTGGGCCTGCATGCCGAAGCTGCGAAGGCGCGCCTGCATCGCGCGCGCGGGCTGGCCCGGCAATTGCTGTCGCCACCCGAAATTCCGCTCATGCAGACTTAACCGCCCACTGGCTAGTTTGCGGTCCACCGCTTACATCAACTGCGGCCTTTCGCCGCGATCAAGGGAGGCAACACCATGTCCAACCAGAAGAAACCCGTCGCCATCGCCCTCGGCACCGCGCTCGCCGGCGGCTTGGTCCTTTCGGGATCCGCGTTCGCCGTACAGCCGCTGGCGCAGGGTTATCTGCTCAGCGCACAGGAAGCGGGCAAGGCCGAGATGAAGGAAGACAAAGCGAAGGAAGGCAAGTGCGGCATGGACGTCATGGATGCCGACAAGGACGGCAAGGTGTCCCGCGCCGAGTTCGACGCCAAGCACGCCGACAAGGCCGACCAGGCCAAGTTCGACAAGGCCGACGCCAACAAGGACGGCTTCATCGACGCCACCGAAAGCAAGGCGCACATGGAAGGCAAATGCGGCGAAGGCAAGTGCGGCGAGGGCAAATGCGGCGGTAGCGCATAAAGCCACGCAGCATGCCATTGGCCGATGCCAGCGCAGGTCTCGGATTGCGGCGCGCCCTGATGGGCGCGTTGCAGTCTGCGGACGATGACGCCGTCGATTTTCTCGAATGCGCGCCGGAAAACTGGATAGGCGTCGGCGGCAAGCTCGGCGACGCCTTCGCGCAGCTGGCCTCGCGCCACGCATTGACCTGCCACGGCTTGTCGTTATCGCTGGGCGGCGCCGAACCGCTGGACGATACGCTGCTGCAGCGGCTTCGGCGCTTCCTGGACCGGCATCGCGTCGTTTTGTACAGCGAGCACCTGAGTTACTGCGCCGACGACGGCCAGCTCTACGATCTGCTGCCGATTCCGTTCACCGACGAGGCCGTCGCGCATGTGGCCGCGCGCATCCGCAACGTGCAGGACGCGTTGGGCCGCAGGATCGCCGTCGAAAACGTCTCCTATTACGCAGCGCCGTACCAGGCCATGGCCGAGGCGGATTTCGTTTCGGCGGTACTGGAAGAAGCCGACTGCGATCTGTTGCTCGACGTCAACAACATCTACGTCAACAGCATCAACCACGGCTACGACGCCATGCGATTCCTGGCCCGCATGCCGTCGCCACGCATCGTGAGCTATCACATCGCCGGCCACTACGACGAAGCCGAAGACCTGAAAGTCGATACTCACGGCGCCACCGTGAAGAGCGACGTCTGGGCCTTGCTCGCCGAGGCGTATCGCGTCCATGGCGTGCGCCCTACCCTGCTGGAGCGCGATTTCAATTTTCCGCCGCTATCGGTCCTGCTTGCGGAAGTCGGACGCATCCGCGAACTGCAACGCGCCGCAGGCGCGCCGTCGGCGCAGGCAGCGGGCCATGGCTGAGGCCGCCCCGGCGACGCTGCGCGAGCAGGAATTCGCATTGGCGCGGCATGTGCGCGACCCGCGGACAAACCCGCCGCCGCCGGATATCGAAGATCGGCGTTTGGCGATATACCGCGATCTGCTCTACAACAATATCGAAAGCCTGCTGTCGGCCAATTTTCCTGTGATCCGCAAAACACTGGCGGATGCGCAATGGCATGCGCTGGTGCGCGCCTTCCTGGCCGATCACCGTTGCCGAACGCCGCTGTTCACCGAGATCGGCCGCGAATTCATCCGTTTTCTCGAATCCAGGCAGCGGGAAGATTCTGCCGATCCGCCCTGGCTGGCGGAACTGGCGCATTACGAATGGGTCGAGCTGGCTTTGCAGATTTCCGACGAAACCTTGCCGCCGCACGATCCGCGGGGCGATCTGCTGCAAGGCCGGCCGCAGGTGTCGCCGTTCGCCTGGGCGCTGGCTTATCGCTGGCCGGTGCAACGGATCGGACCCTCGCATCGGCCGGAACACGCGCCCGCGGCGCCGACGCTGTTGCTGGTCAGGCGCGACCGCGATGGCGACGTGCGTTTCGCGGAGATATCGCCATTGGTATACCGCCTGCTGGAACTGCTCGGCGATCCCGGCGAATACAGCGGACACGAAGCGCTGGCCCGGCTCGCCGCCGAGGCGGGTGCAGCGGATACCGAAGCCTTCGAGCGTGAAGGCGCCACGATGCTGCGGCATCTCCTCGACGAAGGCACTTTGCTCGGCACGCAAAAAACGCGGTGACGTTGCGCCGGCGCCGCTTTCCGGCGACCGGAATAACCGCAGCTCTGCTAGGCTTGCACGATGATGCACGCCGATCTGACGGATCCCGCACCCACCTTCCGCAAGATGTCCGAACGCTTCCGCGGCTACCTGCCGGTAGTGGTGGATGTGGAAACGGGCGGCTTCGACTGGAATCGGCACGCTCTGCTCGAAATCGCGGTGGTGCCCATCGAACTGGATGAGGACGGGCGCTATATCTGCGGCGCGACCACCGGCGCGCATGTGATGCCTGCGCCCGGAACCGAGATCGATCCCAAATCGCTGGAAGTGACGGGCATCGACATCGACCACCCTTTCCGCGACGCCAAGCAGGAACGCGAAGCGCTGGACGCCGTATTCGCGCCGGTGCGCGAAGCCGTGCGCAGGCACGGCTGCCAGCGCGCGATCCTGGTCGGGCACAACGCGCATTTCGACCTCAACTTCCTCAACGCCGCGGTCGCGCGCAGCGGCCACAAGCGCAATCCTTTCCATCCGTTCAGCGTGTTCGACACGGTCACGATGGCCGGTATCGCCTACGGGCAGACCGTACTGGCGCGCGCGGTGCAGGCGGCGGGCTATTACTGGAACAGCGACGACGCGCACTCGGCGGTCTACGACGCGGAGCAGACCGCGCGCCTGTTCTGCAAGATCGCCAACGGCTGGCCGCAGCCGCGTCCCGTATCGCAATCCTGACCTGTGGGAGCGGCTTCAGCCGCGAGCCCCTTGATCCTGCTTATGTAGAGCGGAGCTTGCTCCGCTGCTTTTCTCAGACGAATCGAAAGCAGCGGAGCAAGCTCCGCTCTACAAAGACAAGGGCAAAAGCAGCGGAGCAAGCGCCGCTCTACGAAGCTACGGATCAGGACGAGGCGAGCTTGAGGCCGACGATGCCGGCGACGATCAACCCGAGGCTGATCAACCGTCCCGGATTGGACGGCTCGCCGAGCAGCACGATGCCTAGGATCGCGGTGCCCACGGCGCCGACGCCGACCCACACCGCATAAGCGGTGCCGACCGGCAGCGACTTCATCGCGATGCCCAGCAGGACGATGCTGGTCACCATCGCGGCAACGGTGCCGAGCGTAGGCCAGAGCCGGGTGAAACCATCGGTGTATTTCAAGCCGATCGCCCAGCCGATTTCGAGCAGGCCGGCGAGTACGAGAAGGATCCAGGACATGATGCGTCTCCACTATCGGGGTCGTCCCCGTCTAGATTGGAGTATTGGGGTCGTCCCCAAGTCCTTGCGATGAAATTCATTGTCCCACAGCGGCGCTGCGCAGCCTTACCCGCATGTAACCCGGGGCGACGATCAGGCCGATGGCGTATCGGCTGCGCCGCGCGATTTGATCGAATGCGCGATGCCGTACACGCTGATCAGCATCCAGGCCAGTTCCAGCACGAACACCGGCGCGTTGAATTTTCCCAGCAACGACACCAGCACGCCGCCGGCGCCGAGCAGATTCAAAAGTTGGTAAGCCAGGCCCCTGCCCTGCAACCGGCCCGCCTGCAACAGGAAAAATGCGGCCAGGATCATGAAGGTGCCTGCGAATCCCACCCAGTCGTACCACTGCAGATCCATCATGGCTTCGGCTCCAGGTTGTCCTTACTTCTGTCTCTGCCGCACGGCTTCGAACAACGTCACGCCGGTCGCGACCGAAACATTGAGGCTTTCCACGCCTTGCCCGCCGTCGGCGCCCGGCATCGGAATGGTGACCAGCTGATCGCAATGCTCGCGGGTCAAGCGGCGCAAGCCGTCGGCCTCGCCGCCCAGCGCCAGGGCCACATTGCCGCGCAAATCGATCGAATACAGCGATGCCGTCGCTTCGCCGGCCAGGCCGTAAATCCATACGCCCAACTGCTGCAGCTCGCGCAGGCAGCGCGCGAGGTTGGTGGCGCGGATCACCGGCACGCTGTCCGCGGCGCCGGCGGAGGTCTTCCGCACGGTGGCATTGACCTGCACCGCTTTGTCTTTGGGGATGATCACCGCCGTCGCGCCGGCCGCCGCCGCGCTGCGCAGGCAGGCGCCGAGGTTGTGCGGATCCTGCACGCCGTCGAGCACCAGGATCAGCGCCTTGCCTTGCGCGGCTTCGATCAAGCCGGGCAGTTCTTCCTCGCCCCAGGTCTTGGCTGCCGCATAGCGCGCGACCACGCCCTGATGGCGCAGGCCGCCGGTGACGCCGTCGAGCGCTTGTTGCGCGACGCGGCGCACGTCGATGCCCTTGCGGCGTGCGTTTTCTTCGATCTCGGTCAGACGCGAATTCTTGCCGCCGGCTTCGATCAGCACTTCGCGCACGTTGTCGGCATCGTGCTCGACCGCCGCGGCGACCGCGTTGATGCCGGCGATCCATTGGTTCTGTTTGCTCATACGCTCTTTCGGATGTGGATGCATAAAGCCCCTCTCCCACCGGGAGAGGGGTTGGGGTGAGGGTACGGCGAAGTCGCTGCTGTCCGAACGATCGCAGCTTCGCCGTACCCTCATCCGCCCTTCGGGCACCTTCTCCCGGAGGGAGAAGGAAAATCAATACTCCTCCCGGAAGGAGAAGGAAAATCAATACTCCTCCCGGAAGGAGAAGGAAAATCAATACTCCTCCCGGAGGGAGAAGGAAAATCAATACTTCTTCTTGGGCCGCTTCGCCGGTTGGCCACGGGGCGGCAACGATTTTACGCCGACCTCCTCCGCCAGCCTGAAATCGATCTTGCGCTCTTCCAGACTCGCCTTCAGCACCACGATCCGCACCCGGTCGCCGAGCCGGAACACGCGCCCGGCGCGCTCGCCGCTGAGCGTCTTGCGGATCGGATCGAAATGGTAATAGTCGTTCGGCAGCTGGGTGACGTGGATCAGGCCGTTGACCTTGGATTCGTCCAATTCGACGAACAGGCCGAAGCTGGTCACGCCGCTGACCGTGCCTTCGAACTCGCTGCCTACGTGTTGTTCCATCCACGCGGCGCGATAACGATCGTCGACCTCGCGCTGGGCCTCGTCCGCGCGCCGCGAACGTTCCGAGCACTGCAGCGACAACGCAGCCATCGCGCTGCCGGAGTACTGATAGGTGGCCGGCTTGCCACCGGCAAGCGCGTGCTTGATCGCGCGGTGCACCAGCAAGTCCGGATAGCGGCGGATGGGCGAAGTGAAATGCGCGTAGGCCTCCAGCGCCAGGCCGAAATGGCCGATGTTGTCCGGCGCGTACACCGCCAGCGATTGGCTGCGCAGGATCACCGACTCCAACAGCGCGGCGTCGGGACGCTCGCGGATCTTCTCCAGCAACGCGCGGAAATCCTTGGGTTGCACCTTGGACCACGGCGGCAGGCGCAACTTGAATTCCTTGAGGAATTCTTCGAGGTCGGCGTATTTCGCTTCCGGCGGCCGGTCGTGATCGCGGTACGGCGCGGGGATGTGCTTTTCCAGCAGGTATTTCGCGGCCTCGACATTGGCCGCGATCATGCATTCCTCGATCAGCTTGTGCGCATCGTTGCGCTGGAGCATGCCGGCCTGGGTGACTTCGCCCTGCGGCCCGAGCACGAAACGCACTTCCGAACTTTCGAATTCGATCGCGCCGCGCTTCTGCCGCGCCTTGTCTAGGATCTTGTACAGCTGATGCAGGCGCTGCACCTGCGGCAGCTGCGCACCGATGAACGCGAGCGCCTGCTGCCGGTCTTCTTCGGGAATGCCGTCGCCGACCGCGTTCCAGACCTGGGTATAGGTGAGGCGCGCATGCGAATTCATCACCGCTTCGTAGAACTTGGATCGGGTAATCTCGCCGTGCCGGTCGATCTGCATGTCGCAGACGAAACACAACCGGTCGACTTTGGGATTGAGCGAACAGATGCCGTTGGACAGCGTCTCGGGCAGCATCGGCACGACGAAACCGGGGAAATACACCGATGTGGCCCGTTTCTGCGCCTCGTCGTCGAGCGGCGTGCCGGGACGGACGTAATGCGATACGTCGGCGATCGCCACGATCAGGCGGAAGCCGTCTCGGTTGGGTTCGCAGTACACGGCGTCGTCGAAGTCCTTGGCGTCTTCGCCATCGATCGTGACCAATGGGGTACTGCGCAGATCGACGCGGGCGGCCGCCGTGGCGGCATCGACCTGCAGCGGCACGGCAACGGCCTGCGCCAATACTTCCGGCGGGAATTCGTGCGGGATCTCGTGGCCGTGGATCGCTGCCTCCACCGCCAGCGAGGCGGTCAGCTTGTCGCCGAGCACGGCCAGCACGCGGCCGATCGGCGGCCGCTGCGAATCGGCCGGCTGCACGATTTCGCAAACCACCAGCTGGCCATGCTTGGCGTCCAGCCGCGCATCGGAAGGGATCTGCACGTTTCGCTGGATGCGGCGGTCGTCGGGCACCACGTAGCTGATCCCCGACTCCAGCGTGAAGCGGCCGATCAACCGGTTGAGCCGGCGCTCCAGCACCTCGACGATCGCGCCTTCGCGGCGACCGCGCCGGTCCATGCCGGTGACGCTCGCCAGCACGCGGTCGCCGTGCATGGCCTTGCGCATCTCGAACGGCGGCAGGAACAGGTCGTCGCCCGCGCCGCTATCCGGGCGCAGGAAGCCGAAGCCGTCCGGGTTGGCGATCACCGTGCCCGCGATCAGATCCATCCGCTCGGCCGGCGCGTAGGCGCCCTTGCGGTTCTGCAGCAGTTGCCCGTCGCGGACCATCGCGGCCAGGCGTTTGCCGAGCGCATCGAACCGATCCGGCGCGGTGAGCTGCAGCCGCTCGGCCAGCGCCTCGGCGGACAGCGGCCCGTCGGCGGCGGCCAGCAGTTGCAGGATGGCCTCGCGGCTGGCGATGGGATTTTCGTAGCGGCCGGCCTCGCGCGCCGCATGCGGGTCGTCCAAGCCGCCCGGCGCGGGTCTGCGCTTGCCGGGTGGCGCTGGCCTGGAAGCGGGCTTGATCGCCATCGATTCCGGCATCCACGGCGGACGCGCCGCCTTGTTGCGTGCCTGCCCGCCGCGCGGGGCCGAGCTCGTCTTGCCGCCGCCGCTCTTGGAGTCTGCCTTGCCGGGGCCACGCTTGTCAGGGCCGCGCTTGTCGGAGCCGTTCTTTCCGGCGCCGGTCTTGCCACGGCCGGAGCCGCGCTTGCTGGGAGTTTTTGCCATCGCGACGATGTTACACGGCCCGGGTCGAGGCCAAGTCGATATCGGCGCGTTGACAAGCCTCGTCCCGCAACGCAACATACGCGCCCTGCACCCTGCCCGGGTGGCGGAATTGGTAGACGCACTAGCTTCAGGTGCTAGCGGGGGCAACTTCGTGGAGGTTCGAGTCCTCTCCCGGGCACCAGGTCACAAAACCCCTGTTTACAGGGGTTTTTTTATTGGCGGCACACGCAATGCCCCGTTTTGCGTCCCAACGCTGTGTCCACAATCCGGGGCATGGCGGCTCTCACGGTTAAAACGGATCGCGTCGCTCAATTGAGCGTTCGTATGCCGAGCGAATCACTCCGGAGCAGTAGTCGGCAGGACAAGCCAGACCGCAAAGTCGCGAAGGAAGCACAGCTCACCCGCGCTGCGCGCGGATGAGTGTCGTGGTCAGCTATACGCTCGTGTTCGTGTTCGTGTTCGCGGGTGAAACTAGCGCCTCAAGGTTTCCGCTCGGGCGACAGGCGGCCACCGGTACTCATCATTTTGGGCATGGGCTGGCCTTCCCAAACCGGACCAACATTCGTGATCGACATGCCTTGTTTGTTCTTGCGCAATGCGATCGCTGCCTCCGTGCCGATACGCACGCTGCCATCGGTCGAGGCTAGGCCCTTGGTGAAGGTCAGCAGGGCAGATCCTTTCTGCGGATGGCTAAGACTAATTTTCCAAGCATCTCCAGTCGCATCGAGCTCGGCGCTTATGGGTGGTTCGGACGCGTCGCGCAGACTGACAACGTTGATGAAGTAGCTGATTTCGGCACCGCTGTCATCGAATTCGACGCGGAACTGCCCCACCTCCCCGCCTTCGTCTATGACCCGATAGGCCGGGTTCGCGGGCAGTAGCGTGCGCAGATCCATTCGCTGATCGCCGACCTTCGCGGTGGCAGTGCCGGCCCCGGTGACGAAGGGGTTTCCGTTTTCGTCCGGGCCGGTGCCGGTAGCGTGCAATACGAAACTCTTGCGAACTTGTTGCGCGAAAAGATGCGGCCCCGTGTAGTACGGGATGGTGGTTTCCCATTGGCAGCAACTGTTGTAAATGCTGTTCTTCGAATCGCTGCCGGCCTTGAGGCGGTCTACGATCACAAGCGCATCCAAGTCGCGCAGGTAAACGAATTCCCGGATGGCTTTTTCGGCGAAAGGCCAGTCCTCGCCGGCCTCATAACCTTCGTCGACGGTAGCGCGGTAGGCATCGGTGAGGTCCACGGCGGCGTATGCGAAGCCAGGCTCGCTCTGCAGCCTGAACACCTTGGCGAATCCGCGGAAGAAGTCGATCTGGCCGCGGCCTTCGAACAAGACGCTGTTGTGCGCGACCGCCTCCCGTATGTCCGTATTCGCGACGTTGTTCAATCCGCGAATGTAGTAGTCGGGCGTTCCGCCGTAGCCGGTGGTCTCGCGGCTCAGCCAGCGCCCCTTCCGCCACAGTTGGAAACTGCCCGCATCGATGTGAGTGTGCCCGACGCCGCCGGTCTCCGCGCTACCGCTAGCGACGTTGCCCATCTGCAGCATGAAGGTCGTTGCGTTGGGGTGGTTCTCGCGGCGCCCATAGAAGAACTGCGCACCCGCCGCGTAGTAGTCCAACGGCAGCGCTGGCGGACTGCTGGGATCGTTGATGGCCGCGAGTTCGGGCCTCAACCACCAACTGGGCTGCGATCCGGTCTTTGCGATCCATTGCCTGGCCCGCGCAGCCAGCGCGCTGGCGGGCTTGCGTATGGCCATCGCAGTCAGCAGGTCGGCGTAATTGCCATCAACGCCAGTACCGCCCACTTCGAAAAACTGGTCGTCGCTGAAAGGAAAGGCTTCGTACAAACCTTCCGCACCGTCCCTGGCGCGCGTCGGTGCCGGCGTAACGGCGTACTGCAGGTACCAGCCAGCGTCGTTCCAGAAATTCGTCGCACTCCAGGCGTCGTAGCCGTAGTCCTTGGCGCTGTTGAAGGCCAAAACCGGGTAGCCCAGCATATACGGCCCGTATTGATTGCCTTCGCGCGGTACACCGCCCACGCCGAAATTCTGATACCAAGTCAGGAATGTGCCGATGTAGCGCCGATTGAGCGCCTCGGCAATGAAATTCTGCGCCTGCGTATTCTCGTACCGGCTCGTGATGCCCCACATCAGACTGTTGCGCAGATAACCCCAGTAGTAGTTGTTCGCAGCCATTTGCGGGCCGCCCCACATCTCGCCGTTGAGGTCGGCCAAGCGGGTATTCCAGTTTTTGATGAGGGTGGCGCGATCCGACGCTGAAATGTAGCCCTGGCACCAGTCGTAAATCAGGATGGCGTTTTCGCCGCTCCAGCGTGCTTCGTCGGAAGTGGGAAAATTAAAGCCATTGAGCCAGGCCGCAGCGGCCTTGCAACCGCGGACCGGATCCTTCGGGTCGTCCGGTTGGCCGGACAAACCCGTCAGCAAGCTCCACAACGCTTCCTGCAGCATGGCAGTGGATGCTTGGTAATGGTCGCGCGGAATCGGGTGGCTCCGCATATAGGCCCGCGCACGTGCAAGCCGGGCGGCTCCCGGCGATCCGGGGTCCGTGCTGTACCACAAACGCGGGAATGTTTTTGGGATGCCGCTCAGGCCGACGGGTTGCGCAGCGCCTTGTATCGCTGCCTTCGGCGCGGCGCGCATTGGCACGGCGTCGGCAGCACTCGCGCGAAGATCGTTTGCCCCGTTTCCAGATGCCGAGTCCGGCGAGATCGCCGGCAGCAGGCGTGCGGCCAGGAAGAACAGTACGGCGAAAAGGCTCAACAAGCCGGACACGGCGAGCAGCGCCTGATAGCGACTCCAAAAAAACATGTCATTCCCCCCCGGGTCCGCCGCTGAGACGGATGTAGCGCTATTGTCTGAATACCGCCCAAATAGCGCCGCTCGCTAAAGTCTGAACTGGCGGGCGACTTTTGCGGGTGGCCTCGCTGGGCGGCGTGCACATCGGCGGGCGACGCACGGCAACCTCGGGTCGATCCGGCCTGTCTCTCTTGATTCGATCGGCAAGTGGCGAAATAAGCTCGGCGTTGGCGTCATCGAGCGTCAACGATGGGCGTCGAGGACGGCCGTCCGTTAGAATCGCATCTCGGAATGCCAGCAGTGTTGCGCCCATGAACGACCCTGTACGACCCGTCTTCCACGGCTTCGAGCAGATCCCCCTGCGCGAATACGCCGAACGCGCCTATCTCGACTACTCGATGTACGTGGTCCTGGACCGCGCCCTGCCCTTCCTAGGCGACGGCCTCAAGCCCGTGCAGCGCCGCATCATCTACGCGATGAGCGAGCTGGGCCTCAATGCCGGCGCCAAGCCCAAGAAATCCGCGCGCACCGTGGGCGATGTGATCGGCAAATACCACCCGCACGGCGACAGCGCCTGCTACGAAGCGCTGGTGCTGATGGCGCAGCCGTTTTCGTACCGCTATCCGCTGATCGAAGGTCAGGGCAACTTCGGCTCGCCCGACGACCCCAAGTCGTTCGCGGCGATGCGCTACACCGAATCCAAGCTGACCCCGATCGCCGAAGTGCTGCTCGGCGAACTCGGCCAAGGCACGGTCGACTGGACGCCGAATTTCGACGGCACGCTGGAAGAACCCACCTGGATGCCGGCGCGCCTGCCGCATCTTCTGCTCAACGGCACCACCGGCATCGCGGTCGGCATGGCCACCGACGTGCCGCCGCACAACTTGAACGAAATCGTCAGTGCCTGCATCCGGCTGCTCGACGACCCGGATGCGTCCGTGCGCGACCTGTGCGAACACGTGCGCGGCCCGGACTATCCGACCACCGCGGAAATCATCACTTCGGCCGCCGACCTGCTGTCGATGTACGAAACCGGCAACGGCAGCGTGCGTGCGCGGGCCACATTCGCGAAAGAAAACCAGAACATCGTCGTCACCGCGCTGCCCTACCAGGTCTCGCCGTCGAAAGTGATCGAACAGATCGCAGCGCAGATGCGCGCCAAAAAACTGCCGTGGCTGGAAGACCTGCGCGACGAATCCGATCATGCCAACCCGGTGCGCGTCGTATTGGTGCCGCGTTCGAACCGCGTCGATGCCGAACAGCTGATGGGCCATCTGTTCGCGACCACCGATCTGGAGAAGAGTTACCGCGTCAACCTCAACGTGATCGGCCTGGACGGCCGCCCGCAAGTCAAGAATCTCAAGACGATCCTGGCCGAATGGCTGGTGTTTCGCGGCGAAACCGTCACCAAACGCTTGAACCACCGCTTGGAAAAGGTCGAGCGCCGCCTGCACCTGTTGGAAGGCCTGCTGGTCGCCTTCCTCAACCTGGACGAAGTGATCCGCATCATCCGCACCGAGGACGAGCCGAAAGCGGCCTTGATCGCGCGCTTCGAACTGAGCGAAGACCAAGCCGACTACATCCTCGACACCAAGCTGAAGCAACTCGCGCGCCTGGAGGAAATGAAAATCCGCGGCGAGCAGGACGAACTGGACAGCGAACGCGACCGCTTGATGGCCACGCTCGGCAGCAAGGCCAAGCTGAAGAAACTGATCAAGGACGAGTTGCTGGCCGATGCCAAGAAATTCGGCGATGCGCGCCGCTCGCCGCTGGTCGCGCGCGGCGCCGCGCAGGCGCTGGCCGAGACCGAGCTGGTCGCCAGCGAGCCGATGACCGTGGTGATGAGCGAAAAGGGCTGGATCCGCGCGGCCAAAGGCCACGATGTCGATGCCGCGTCGCTCTCCTACCGCGAGGGCGATGCGCTGATGGCCGCGGTGAAGGGCCGCAGCACGCAACAGGTGGCGTTCATCGATTCCGCCGGCCGCAGCTATTCCACGCTGGCGCATTCGCTGCCTTCTGCACGCGGCAACGGCGAGCCGCTGACCGGGCGTTTCTCGCCGGCCGCCGGCGCCTCGTTCCAGGCGCTGGCCACCGGCGACAACGACACGCGCTTCGTCCTGGCCTCTTCGCATGGTTACGGTTTCGTCACCCGCTTCGAGAATCTCACCGGCCGGCAGAAAGCCGGCAAGGCGATGCTGTCGCTTACGCCGGGCGCGAAAGTCGTGCAACCGGCCGCGGTGGCGGACGTGCAGAAAGATCGCATCGTCGCCGTCACCAGCGCCGGCCATCTGCTGGTATTCCCGGTCTCGGAATTGCCGGAACTGGATAAGGGCAAAGGCAATAAGATCATCGAGATACCCAAGGCCAAGCGCGGCACCGAACGCGTGGTCGCGATCGCGGCGGTATCGCCGGGCGGCACGCTGTCGGTGAAATCCGGTGCGCGCACCATGTCGTTGTCGTTCAAGGATCTTGACGAGTACGTCGGGGCGCGGGCGAGCCGCGGCGGGTTGCTGCCGCGCGGTTGGCAAAAGGTGGATGGGCTGGCCATCGAATAATTCGTAGCCCGGGTAAGCGCAGCGCACCCGGGATTGCGCGCCCCGGGTGCGCTGCGCTTACCCGGGCTACAACGTGGAGATGTCGTGGAAGCCGATTTCTGGCAACAACGTTGGCGCGACGGCCAAATCGGCTTCCATCAGGATCGCGTCACGCCGTTGCTGGAACGGCACTGGGATGCGCTTGTCCTGCCCGTCGGCAGCCGTGTGTTCGTACCGTTGGCCGGCAAGTCGCTGGACATGCTTTGGCTGGCATCGCGCGGGCACCGCGTGCTCGGCGTGGAGTTGTCGCGGATCGCGGTAGAACAATTCTTCGACGAAAACGCACTGAAGCCCGAAATACGCGAAAGCCGGCTCGGCAGGCACTACGTCGCCGGCGAGATCGAGCTGATCCAGGGGGATGCCTTCGCGCTGGGTGCCGATGCCCTGGCCGGATGCGAAGGCGTCTACGACCGCGCCGCACTGATCGCGCTGCCGGCCGATATGCGGCGGCGCTATGCGCTCGACCTGTATTGGAAATTGCCGGGCGGCTGCCGCGGCCTGCTGGTCACCCTGGAATATCCGCAGCGCGAGAAGCAAGGTCCGCCGTTTTCCGTGGATAAAGACGAGGTGCGTGGCCTTTTCGCTACCGAATGGAGTGTCGAAACCCTCGAGCGGCGCGATATCCTCGCCACGCAGCCGGGTTTCGTCGCCGAGGGCGTCACCGCCCTGCACACTGCGGTTTACCGCATGACGCGCCGGGACTGATCGCGGTCGACCGATACCAGGGGAAATGCATGTCGAAGTGGTTCAAACGCACGGGTTTAGCGCTTCTGGTTCTGCTGGTTTTGGTTTTCGCCGCCGCCTGGTGGCAACTGCGCGGCAGCCTGCCTCGGATGGACGGCGAACTGGCCCTGCACGGGCTGTCCGCGCCGGTCACGATCCAGCGCGACAAACTCGGCATCGTCACCATCGATGCCGCCAACGAAACCGACGCCATGCGCGCGCTCGGTTACGTGCATGCGCAGGAACGTTTTTTCGAGATGGACCTGATGCGGCGCACGGCTGCGGGCGAGCTGGCCGAACTGTTCGGGTCCATAGCCGTCGATACCGACAAGCGCCACCGCATCCATCGCTTCCGCGCCCGTGTCGAAAAGAACATCGCCGCTGTCGCCGGCGACAAATTGCCGCAATTGCGCGCCTATACCGAAGGCGTCAACGCCGGCCTGCGCGACTTGCGCGCCGAGCCATGGCCTTACCTGCTGCTGCGGCAGGACCCGCAACCCTGGCGCTTGGCCGATTCGGCATTGACCGGCTACGCGATGTTCTTCGACCTGCAGGGCGAAGACAACGGAGACGAGTACGCGATGTGGAAAATCTCGGCGCACGTGCCGCCGGCGTTGCTGCGCCTGCTGCAGAATCCGGGCTCGACCTGGGATGCGCCGCTGATGGGCGAAGCGCGCGGCGACGCGGTGCTGCCCGGCGCCGGCGAGCTGAACCTGCGCACGCTGCCCATGCCGGCCCAGGCACGCGACCTGAAACTGATTTCGAAGCCCGAAAACGGCAGCAATAATTTCGCGGTCTCCGGCGCGTTGACGCGCGACGGCCGCGCGATCGTCGCCGACGACATGCACCTGGGCCTGCGCGCGCCCAACATCTGGTTCCGCGCGAGATTGCGTTACGCCGATGCCCGCGCGCCCGGCGGCAAGGTCGACTTGACCGGTTTCACCCTGCCCGGCCTGCCGGCGGTCGTCGTGGGCAGCAACGGCCATGTCGCCTGGGCCTTCACCAATAGCTACGGCGACTGGATGGATTGGGTGCGGCTGTGCCCAACGGCTCCGCAAGGGCCCGAGCCGGCATGCCCGTCGCCGTACATGCCGGAAACCGTCGCGACCATCGAAGAAACGATCCGCGTCGCCGGTGCCGATCCGGTGCCTTTCGAAGTGCGCGAAACGCGCGCCGGTCCGATCATGCACGACCTCAAGGACGGCACGTCGCTGGCCCTGCGCTGGAGTGCGCATCTTCCCGGCTCGCTCAACTTCGGACTGGCCGGCATGGCGACGGCGGCCGACGCGGCGCAGGCGGCCGCTTCGGCATCCGGTTTTGGCATACCCGGTCAGAATTTCGTGGTCGCCGATCGCGCTGGCCATATCGAATGGACGATCGCCGGACGCATTCCCGAACGCAGGCCCAGTTGCCTCCCCGATCGCCCGCAAGCGTCGACGCCGCCGTCCGATCCGCCGCTTCCGGGCTGGGTACCCGGCCCTCACGATCCCTGCGAGATGCCGTGGTGGAAGTGGCGCGCGGCCAACCCTTCGATTCCCGCGCCGCACGACGGCAGGCTTTGGACCGCGAACGCACGCGTCGTAGACGGCCAGGCCCTGGCGGAGCTCGGCGACGGCGGTTACGCGCTCGGCGCGCGCGCGAAGCAGATCCGCGATGGCCTGTTCGCCAAACGCGTCTTCACCGAGCGCGATTTGCTGGCGATACAGCTCGACGATCGCGCCTTGTTCCTGGAACGGTGGTGGCGCCTGCTGCGCGAGCAATCGCAACACGCCGAATCGCCGTCGTTGCAGGCGCTGGCGAATGCGGCGAGCGCATGGCAGGGACGTGCCAGCGCCGATTCGGTCAGCTATCGCATCGTCCGTGCCTGGCGCTTGGCGGTGAACGCACGCATCGCCGACGGATTGACCGCACCTGCGCAGGCCGCTCTGGGCGACGACTTCGACATGCCCGGCCTGTCGCAACTGGAAGGCGTGGCCTGGCCCCTGGTGACGCAACGGCCGGCGCACCTGTTGCCGCGCCGTTTCGCCTCCTGGGATGCCTTGTTCGAAGACGCCGCCGCCGAAGTGGCCGGCGAATTCTCGAAGAAGGGCCCGTTGGCCGAACGCACCTGGGGCGAGCGCAACACTGCCGCCATCTGCCATCCCCTGGCGAAAGCGATTCCGCTGATCGGAAAGCGCGTGCTTTGCATGCCGCCGGATCGATTGGACGGCGATACCGCGATGCCTCGCGTCGCCGGACCTGCTTTCGGCGCATCCGAACGCATGGTGGTGTCGCCGGGCCACGAAGCCGACGGCATCGTGCACATGCCCGGCGGGCAAGCAGGCAATCCGTTGTCGCCGTTCTGGGGCGCGGGCCACGAGGACTGGGTGCATGGGCGGCCGACACCGTTCTTGCCGGGCGAGGCGGAATACACGTTGAAACTCGAACCTGCGCGCTGATCCCTCCCCTGTCGTCCCGAACCGAAGGTGAGGGATCTACTTTCCGTGAGAGTGGATCCCTCGCTGTGTTCGGGATGACAGACCAAAGGAAAACTCAGAGCGCGGCGTTGTGCACGCCGGCTATCGCGCGCCCGGATGGATCTGCCGCCGCGGCGAAACTCGCATCCCAAGCAATCGCAGCCGGCGACGAGCAAGCGATCGACTTGCCGCCCGGCACCGTTTCCGCGCAGGCGGCGCCCGGAAAAGCCTGCTCGAATAGGCTGCGGTAGTAGTAGGCCTCTTTGGTCTGCGGCGGATTGATGGGGAAACGCTTGTCGGCGGCCGCAAGCTCGCGATCGCTGACCTGTTTTTCCGCATGCGCCTTCAAACCGTCGATCCAGCCGTAGCCGACGCCGTCGCTGAACTGTTCCTTCTGCCGCCACAGGATCGAATCGGGCAGATAGCCTTCGAACGCTTCGCGCAGCACCGCCTTTTCGATGCCCTTTCTGCCTTTGCCCGTCTTGTCCACCATCTTGGCTTGCGCATCCATCCTCATCGCGACGTCGAGGAATTCGACGTCGAGGAAAGGCACCCGCGGCTCCACGCCCCAGGCCATCATCGACTTGTTGGCGCGCAGGCAGTCGTAGTTGTAGAGCGCGTCGAGTTTGCGTACCAGTTCCTCATGGAATTCCCGCGCGTTCGGCGCCTTGTGGAAATACAGATAGCCGCCGAAGATCTCGTCGGAACCTTCGCCGGACAGCACCATCTTCACCCCCATCGCCTTGATCCGCCGCGCCAGCAGATACATCGGCGTGGACGCGCGGATGGTGGTGACGTCGTAGGTTTCGATGTGGCGGATCACTTCCGGCAGCGCGTCCAGGCCTTCGTCGAAGCTGTATTTGAAGCCGTGGTGCACGGTGCCGAGCGCCGCTGCGGCTACTTCGGCCGCCGCCAGATCGGGCGAACCTTCCAAACCGATCGCGAACGAGTGCAGGCGCGGCCACCAAGCCTCGGACGTGTCGTCTTCTTCGACGCGGTTGCGGGCGAAGCGCGCCGCGCAGGCCGCGACCAGCGAGGAATCCAGTCCGCCGGACAGCAGCACGCCGTAAGGCACGTCGGTCATCAGTTGCCGGTGGACGGCGCGTTCGAAGGCTTCGCGCAGTTCCTGCGGCGATACTTTCACGCCCTGGGTCGCGTCGTAATCGCGCCACGGCTTGATGTAGTACTTCTGCAACTGGCCGCTGGCGCTGTCGTACCAATGACCGGGCGGAAACTGGGCGACGTCGGCGCAGAGGCCGGCGAGCGCTTTCATTTCCGAGGCCACGCACAACCGGCCTTCGCGATCGTGGCCCCAGTACAGCGGGCAAACGCCGATCGGATCGCGGGCGACGATCACGCGCTGCCGGGATTTATCCCACAACGCGAAAGCGAAAATGCCGTTGAGGCGGTTGAGGAACGAGGCGGGCTCGTCTTCGCGGTACAGCGCGTTGATCACCTCGCAGTCCGAACCGGTCTGGAAGGCGTAAGGCTGGGTCAGTTCCTTCTTCAGCTCGCGGTGGTTGTAGATCTCGCCATTGACCGCCAGCACCAGCTCGCCATCGGACGAGCGCAGCGGTTGCGAACCGCCTGCGGGATCGACGATGGCCAGGCGCTCATGCACCAGGATCGCGCCCTCGTCGAGATAGACGCCGCTCCAATCGGGGCCGCGATGGCGCTGCTTCTGCGAAAGATCCAACGCCTGGCGACGCAATGCGCCGATGTCGTCGCCCGGCTGCAGGCCGAAGATACCGAGGATGGAACACATGTCTGACTCCTGATTTCGCAAAAAAAAAGAATGTGGAGGGGCCTGCGGTTTTTCTCTCGAACGTTGCGGCCAACAAAAAACCCGCGCTTGCGGCGCGGGTTTTGGACGTTGGGCTTGGTGTTGCCTTGCCTAGTCGCAGACCCGCAGCGGCCGCGCACGATTATTCGAGCGCAGATTATTGCGGTTATTGGAATTGCGGTTGGCGTTGGCGGACCGGCGATGCATGGCTGCAACCTAACCTGTTTCCCCGCGGGCTGGCAAGCCCTGTTCTTTGATCAAACGCCAGCGGGGGCTCGACCCGGCCAAGGCTGTTTCTCCCTTTGAAAAAGGGGGACCGAGGGGGATTTGCTTTTGGCGCTTGCCTTCACAGCAAGATCAAGAGCAAATCCCCCGTAGCCCCCTTCGGTAAAGGGGGCAACAGCAGAAGCAGAGCTAAAGCAGCAGACGCTCGATCAGGGCTAAGTAAAGGTCGGGCAAAATTTCCAGATCGGCCACCGCCACATGTTCGTCGACCTTATGGATACTGGCGTTGACCGGGCCGATCTCGACGCACTGGGCGCCGAGCGGGGCGATGAAGCGCGCGTCGGACGTGCCGCCGCCGGTGCTTTCTTCGGGTGCCGCGCCCGAGAACCGCGCCAGCACCTCGCGCGCGGCGTTGCGCAGCGGGCCTTCTGGCGTGTAGAACGGCTCGCCGCCGCGGTGCCAATGCACGCTGTATTCGAGACCATGCGCGCGCAGTACCGATTCGCATCGTTGCTCGAGCTGTTCGGCGCGCCAATGCGGGTTATAGCGCAGGTTGAAAAGCGCCTGCAGCTCGCCCGGAATCACATTGTTGGCGCCGGTACCGGCATGCACATTGCTGATCTGCAGGCTGGTGGGCGGGAACGATTCGTAACCTTCGTCCCAGCGATGCGCTGCGAGTTCGGCCAACGCCGGCATCGCCTGGTGGATGGGATTGCGCGCCTTTTCCGGATACGCGACGTGGCCCTGTACGCCCTTCACGCTCAAGGTCGCGGACAAAGTGCCGCGGCGGCCGACGCGGAGCAGATCGCCGAGCTTGTCTTGCGACGAGGGCTCGCCGGTGATGCACCAGTCGATCTTCTGTCCGCGTTCGCGGAAAACATCGGCGACATGGCGCACGCCGTCGATGGCATCGCCCTCTTCGTCCGAAGTCAGCAGCAGCGCCACCGTGCCGGGGTGGCCCGGATGCGCGGCGGCGAAACGCTCCAGCGCGATCACGAATGCGGCGACGCTGCCTTTCATGTCGGCCGCGCCGCGGCCGTACAACACGCCGTCGCGGATTTCCGGCACGAACGGATCGCTGGACCAGCTTTCGCGCGGACCCGCGGGCACCACATCGGTATGGCCGAGCAGCGCGAGCACGGGGCCGCCGCTGCCGTGCGTGGCCCAAAGATTGTCCACCTCGCCGAAACGCAGTTGTTCGCAAAGGAAACCAGCGCGTTGCAAACGTTCTGCGATCAACGCTTGGCAGCCGGCGTCATCGGGCGTGACCGACGGGCGCAGCAGCAGCTCCTTGGCGAGTTCGACGACTTCCTTCACTTGCCGACTCCGAAGCGCTGTTTGAAACCGTTGTCGGTGAAGCCTTGCGTGACCACGCCGTCGTCGGCGACGACGACCGGCCGGCGGATCAGTTGCGGATATTCCTTGAGCAGCAATTTCCATTCCGCATCCGAGCCTGGCGTTTTGCGATTCGGCGGCAGATTGCGCCAGGTGGTCGACGATTTATTGATCAGCGCATCCCAGCCGCCTGCCTGTTTAGACCACTCGGTCAGCGTCTCGGCCGGCTGCCTGTTGTCGCGATAGTCGACGAACGTGTGCGCGACGCCAAAGCGTTCGAGCCACTTGCGAGCTTTCTTGCAGGTGTCGCAGTTCGAGAGACCGTACAGAGTTGTCATGTCCCGCCTTTGCTTTTTAGCCGTCATTCCCGCGAAGGCGGGAATCCAGCGACTTAGTTCTGTAGAGCGGAGCTTGCTCCGCTGCTGTTACGCGGAAAAGCAGCGGAGCAAGTTCCGCTCTAAAAAAGCTAATCCGCCATTCCGCGCAGCAGATCGTTGATCGAGGTCTTGGCTCGCGTCTTCGCATCCACCTGCTTCACGATCACCGCGCAATACAACGAATGCGAACCGTCCTTGGCCGGCAGCGAACCGGACACCACCACGCTGCCCGGCGGCACGAAGCCGTAGGAAATCTCGCCGGTGGCGCGGTTGTAGATGCGGGTCGACTGGCCGATGAACACGCCCATGCCGATCACGCTGTGATGGCCCACCACCACGCCTTCGACCACTTCCGAACGCGCGCCGATGAAGCAATGGTCTTCGATGATGGTCGGGCTGGCCTGCAACGGCTCCAGCACGCCGCCGATGCCGGCGCCGCCGGAGATGTGGCAATGCTTGCCGATCTGCGCGCAGGAACCGACCGTCGCCCAGGTGTCGACCATCGTGCCGGCGCCGACGTAGGCGCCGATGTTGACGAAGCTCGGCGTCAGCACCACGTCCTTGCCGATGTAGGTGCCGCGGCGCACCACCGCGCCGGGCACCACGCGCGCGCCGAGCTTGCGGAACGCGGCCTCGTCGAAATCGGCGAAGCGCATCGGAATCTTGTCCCAGTACGGCGACGGGTACGATTCCATCAGTTCCATGTCCTGCACGCGGAAGTACAGCAGCACGGCTTTCTTCAACCATTCGTTGACCGTCCAGCCGCCCTTGCCGTCGGGTTCGGCGACGCGGAATTCGCCGCTTTCCAGGCCTTCGATCACGCGCTCCACCGCCGGCCGCGTCGAGCCTTCCATTTCCTCGGGCGTCAGCATCGTGCGCCGTTCCCAGGCGCTGTCGATCATGAACTTGATCTCTTCGATGCCGGGACCCGGCGGAACCTTCTTCTTGGCGGTCTTGCGGGCTGGGGTCATGCGTCGTTCTCTCCGTCGATGCGGGCCAGCAGCGCGTCGCGCAGGGCCTGTTGCTGGGTGTCGTCGAGCGCCCGGTCGTTGGCGTCGCCGATCAGGAATACGTCTTCGGCGCGTTCGCCGAACGTGGCGATGCGCGCGTCGTGCACGCGCAGGCGTTGCGAGCGCAACACGTGCGCGAGGTCGGCCAACAGACCCGGGCGGTCGGTGCAGACCACGCTGAGGATGCTGCGGCGGCCGTCGGGGCTAGCGTCGAAAGCGACTTGCGGCGCGATCCGGAAATGGCGCAGATGCCGCGGCTGCGTGCGCCGCGACGGCCGGATGCTTTCCAGCGGCCCGGACAGGGCCGCAGCCAGGCTGCGTTCGATCTGCGCCGCGCCGGGCGCGTAACGCGGATCGGCGTTGACCACTTCGAAACTATCGAAGATCGTGCCGCTGGGGCCGTCCAGAGCGCGCGCCTGCTGGATCGCCAGCCCGAGCAGTCGGTCGAGCGTGATCACGATCGAGGCGAACAGGCCGTCGCGATCGGGCGAATGCACGAACACTTCGAATGCGCCCGCATGCCCGGCCAGCTCGCGCACGCGCACGACCGTGGCGCCCGGCTCGCTGCCGCGCAGCGACATCGCCTGCCAGGCCAATTGTTCGGCGCGTTCGCGCAGGAAACTCTCGGCGGGCATGCGCGCGAACAGCGCATCGCTTTCGGCGGCGTCGACGCCTTCGGCGATCAGCAGATCGGTGGCCGCGTCGCGATTCTCGGCGATGCGCTCCGCCGCAGCGACCGGATGCTCCAGGCCGCGGCGCAAGGCCAAGCGCGTGGCGGTGTACAGATCGGCGAGCAGCCGGTCCTTCCATGCGTTCCACAGTTTCGGCGACGTGCCGGCGATATCGGCGCAAGTCAGCAGGTACAGGTAATCCAACCGCACGCGGTCGGCGACGATGGCGGCGAAACGATGAATCACTTCCGGATCGGCGATGTCCTGCTTCTGCGCGGTGACCGACATCAGCAGATGTTTTTCGACCAGCCAGGCGACGAGTTCGGTGTCGGCCTCGCTCAGTTCGTGCGCGGCGCAGAATTCGCGCGCATCGATCGCGCCGAGATCGGAATGATCGCCGCCGCGGCCCTTGGCAATATCGTGAAACAGCCCGGCCAGCAACAACAATTCCGGTTTGCGCAACCGCGGCCAGACTTCGTGCGCCATCGCGAAGCGCTCGTCCGGCGAACCGGATGCGAAGCTGGCGAGGTTGCGCAATACGGCGAGCGTGTGCTGATCGACCGTATAGACATGGAACAGGTCGAATTGCATGCGTCCCGATACCTGCGCGAAGGCCGGCAACCAGCGGCCGAGCACGCCCAGGCGCGCCATCCGCTCGAGCGTCTTCACCGGCTGCGGGCCGCGTAGCAACGCCATGAAATTCTCGCGCAACGCCGGCGCTGCCGCGGCGTAGGCCGGCAGCGACGGCAAGGCCTCCGCCAAGGCGCGTGCGGTGTGCGAATGCAGCCCGCGCACTTGCGGCTGCGCGGCCCACATCGCGAACAAAGCGAATACCTCGGCGATGTCGTTGTGCGGCCATGCGTCGTTGCGTGCCGCCAGATAGCCGCGGCGCAGTTCGAAACGCTCGTCCAGCGGCTCGGGCACGGCGGCGCCGTCGAACTGTTCCTCGAAACGCTGCAGCAGGCGGTCGTTGATCCGGCGCACGATCGCGGCGCTGCGGTAGAAGCCCTGCATCATCTGCTCGACGCCCAGGTTCTGCGCGTCGTCGGCGAAACCCAAACGCTCCGCCAGCGTTTTCTGATGATCGAAGCGCAGGCGTTCCTCGCCGCGACCGGCGACCAGATGCAGGCCGTAACGCAGTTTCACCAGCATCCGCCGCTCCCGTTCCAGCGCGGCGGCCTCGTCGGCGCCGAGATGGCCCAGGCCGATCAACGGCTGCAGCTCGCGCACGCCGAACGCACGCAAGGCCATCCACGCCAGCGTATGCAAATCGCGCAGGCCGCCGGGGCCTTCCTTGAGATTGGGCTCGAGATTGTCCGAGGTGTCGCCGAAGCGCGCATGGCGCGCGCGCTGTTCTTCGCTCTTGGCGACGAAATAATCGCGCGCCGGCCAGACCTTGCCGGTGGCGATCGCATCGGCCAGCATCGCTTGTGCGCGCTCGTCGGCCGCCAACGGCCGCGCTTCCAGCATCGCGGTCAGCGCGGTGAGGTCCGTTGCGGCTTCGGTGCATTGCACCGGCGAACGCACCGCGTGGCTGGCGCGCAGGCCCGCGTCCCACAGCATCGCGAATAGGCGCGCGAGCGCATCGTGGCTGGCCTGCTGCGCTTCCGGCTCGGCCAATACCAGCAGATCGATATCCGATTGCGGGAACAGCTCGCCGCGTCCGTAGCCGCCGACGGCGAACAAAGCCAACGGCGCATCGGCGGCGATGCAGCGCGTCCACGCCGCTTTCAAGAAATGATCGACCGAGCGAGCGCGCAAGGCCAGCAGGCGGTCGACGTCGTCGCCCTGGTCGAAACGTTTGGTCAGGCGCGCATCGGACTGCGCCAATGCGGCGCGCGCCGCAGCCGACCAGGCCGCGTCGTCCGCCGCGTCGTTCAGCGGCGCCGCGATCGGGTCAGCGGCGGCCGGATCGTTCACGGGCGGGCGTCTTCGCCCGGCAATCGCGTCAGCACGTCGTAACCGTCGTCGGTGACGGCAATGGTGTGCTCCCACTGCGCCGAGAGCTTGCGGTCCTTGGTGACCACGGTCCAACCATCCGGCAACACTTTGGTATGGCGCGCGCCTTCGTTGATCATCGGTTCGATGGTGAAGGTCATGCCCTTCTGCAGCACCAGCCCTTCGCCGGCGCGGCCGTAATGCAGCACCTGCGGCTCTTCGTGATAGACGCGGCCGATGCCGTGGCCGCAGTACTCGCGCACCACGCTGAAGCGTTCGGATTCGGCCAGGCTCTGGATCGCGGCGCCGACGTCGCCCAGCGTCGCGCCCGGGCGCACCGTGCGGATGCCGCGCCACATCGCTTCGTAAGTGGTTTCCACCAGACGCTTGGCCATCACCGACGGCGCGCCGACGTAATACATGCGGCTGGTGTCGCCGTGCCAACCGTCCTTGATCACGGTGACGTCGATATTGACGATGTCGCCGTCCTTCAGGACCTTGGATTCGCTCGGTATTCCGTGGCAGATCACGTTATTGACCGAGGTGCACACGGTCTTAGGGAAGCCGCGGTAGCCGACGTTGGCCGGCACCGCCTTTTGCACGTTGACGATGTGGTCGTGGGCGATGCGGTCGAGCTGCTCGGTGGTGACGCCCGGCTTGACGTGCGGCACCAGGATTTCGAGCACCTCGGCGGCCAAATGGCCGGCGATGCGCATCTTTTCGATGTCTTCGGAGGTTTTGATCGTGAATCCCATGGACCAATTATCGCCCATTCCAGGGAGTTCCGGCCGCCCGGGGCCGGGGCTGGGTGGGCCCGTGGCGGGTCCCGACCACTCTGAATGACGCACTGCGTCACATTTTGGGTCAGGGTTCTGACGCCATACGACCAAGTATGCGCATCACGCCGCTTTCATAAGTTATTCACGATAAATTTACATTTACACGACCCTTTTGAGACTTGGTTCTCAATTTTTTTGGCATTTTGCACGGATTCTGCTTTGTCCTTCGGCGACCGGCATCCCGCCGGGAAAAACCCACTCAGCGCCGGAGACCACCATGAAGATCCTCAAGACCACCCTGCTCGCCACCGCCCTGTTCGTTGCCGGTACCGCCTCGGCCTTCGCCGCCGGCACCGACACCAAGACTTTCAACGTCAAGATCGTCATCACCAGCGTGTGCGACATCCAGACCGCACCGACCGATGTCGATTTCGGCAGCGTCAACTCCAATGCCACCGACACCGGCGCCATCGGTGCGGTCAAAGTGAAGTGCACCAGCGGCACGCCGTACAACATCGGCCTGAATGCCGGCTCGACCTCCGGCGCCACCGTCACCACGCGCAAGATGAAGAGCGCCACGGCTGGCAACACCGACCAGGTGCCCTATGCCCTGTACCGCGATTCGAGCATGACCCAGAACTGGGGCCTGACCATCGGTACCGATACCCTGACGGGCACCGGCACGGGCGCGGTCGACAGCAAGCCGGTCTACGGCAAGGTGCCGTCGGCCAACTTTCGCGCGGATTCTTATAGTGACGTGGTGACCGCCACCGTTACGTGGTAAGACGCGAACCCATATGAAGAACGGTTTTTCCAAATCCTGGCGCGCGGCCCTGGCCGTCGCGCTGCTCCTCTCCGGCGCCAGCGCCGGCGCGGCCAGCCTGCAGGTGGGTCCTACTTCGGTGACCCTGCAGGCGCGCCAGAATGCGGATGGCCTGACCTTGAGCAATACCGGAACCGCGCCCCTGCATGCGCAGGTGCGCGTGTTCCGCTGGACCCAGGAAAACGGCGAAGACCGTCTGCAGCCTACTCAGGACATCGCGGTCAGCCCGCCGATGTTGACGATCGCGCCGGGCGCCAAGCAACTGGTGCGCGTCATCCGCCTGGGACCGCCGCCCGCGGATGCCGAAACGAGTTATCGGGTGATCGTCGACGAACTTCCTGTCGCCACGGGCGCCGCACAGGCGGAAGCGCCGGCAAAATCAGGCTTGCAGTTCGTGCTCCAGTATTCGGTGCCGGTGTTCCTGATGCCGGCGGGCGAAGCGGACATCGCGCCGCGCCTGCAGACTCGCCTGGCCAACGAAGGCGGAAATGCATTCTTGGAAATCAGCAATACCGGCAGACAACATGCTCAGGTCGCCGATCTGGTCCTGGTCGATGCGCGCGGCGAACGCCGAGCGATCGCGCCCGGCTTATCGGGTTACGTGTTGCCGGGACAAACCAAACGCTGGCCGCTGCCGGCGGATTCCGCAGCGGCAAGCGGCACTTTCAAGGCCAGGATCAACGGTGAGCCGGTTGAACAATCATTGCCGCCGGTCGCCGCCGCTCCGTAGGGCGCTGCTGCTGACGGCATTCGCGTTCGCAGCGGTTCCGGCCCAAGCCCAACAAGTACCGGCTATCGCCGCGGAAGCGGCGACGGAAGGCCAGGAACTGTATCTGGAAGTCACGCTCAACCAGATGCGCAATCCGCAGTTGTTCCGCTTCGTCGACCGCGACGGGCGCTTTTTCGCGCATGCGGACACGTTGGCGCAGATCGGTTTCGATACCGGCGGACGAGCGCCGGACCGGCTGACCGCACTGGACGAATTCCCGGGCGTGAGCGCCCGTTACGATGCGGGCGCGCAGCGCATCGCGATCGACGCGCCGTTGTCGCAGCTGTCGCTGGCCACGACCCGCCTGAACATGGCGGCCGATGGCGGACCGCTGCAGGCGCAGGCTTCGCCCGGCGTGCTGCTCAATTACGATCTGTATGCGAGTCAGCAGGACCAAACCAGCAACCTTTCCGCGACCGCCGAACTTCGGCTGTTCGGCATCGGCGATGGCGTGTTCAGCAACAGCGCACTGACCCGGGCTTATCGCGCGCCCGGCCTAGGTTGGCATGGCGAAACGGTGCGCCTGGACAGCAGCTGGCAGCTTTCGTTTCCGGAATCGGCGATCAGCCTCACGGTCGGCGACACCTTCAGCGGCTTTCTCAACTGGACCCGTACCGTGCGCCTGGGCGGCTTCCAGATCGGCCGCAACTTCGGCTTGCAGCCGTACCGGATCACTTCGCCGCTGCCGGCGTTCCTGGGCGAGGTCGCGGTGCCGTCGGCGGTCGATCTGTACATCAACGGCATCAAGCAATACACCGGCGAGTTGCCGGTCGGTCCTTTTCAATTGGCGACCGTGCCGGGGATCACCGGCGCGGGCAATGCCCAGATCGTGGTCACCGATGCGTTCGGTCGCACGCGCACGCTGGACTTCCCGTTTTATGCGACCCAGCAACTGCTCGCCAAAGGCCTGTCCGACTGGTCGGTGTCGGCCGGCCTAGTCCGGGAAGATTATGGCGTGCGTTCTTTTTCTTACGGCGACGACCCCGCCGCGAGCGCGAACCTGCGTTACGGCATCAGCGACAGTTTCACCATCGAAGCGCACGCGGAGGCGACCGACCGGCTGGCCAACGCCGGCGGAGGCGGCCTGTGGCTGCTCGGACGCGCCGGCGTGTTGGGCGCGGCGTACTCGTACAGCACGCTCGACGGCGACCGCGGCTCGCTGACCGCGCTGTCGTACAACTGGAGCGACGGGCGATTCAATTTTTCCGCCGACAGCCAACGTACCCACGGCCAATACCGCGATATCGCGGCGCTGTACGGCGCGCCGCCGCCTCAGGTGAGCGAACGCGCATTGGCTGGGGTGACGTTGCAGCGGCTGGGCAACATCAGCCTCAACTACGTGCGTTTGCGGTATCCGGATACCGATCCTTCGCGCTATGCCGGCGCGTTCTGGTCGCAGACGTTCGCCGGCAATTGGTCGGCCAGCCTTTCGCTCAACCAAAACTTGGATCGCAGCGAAGATCGCAGCCTCTATGTCGGCTTCGCGGTACCGCTGGACGGCAATCGGCAAACCGGCGCTTCGTGGCAGCGCAATGGCGACCGCGATCAGGCGGTCGCCGATTTCTCCAAGCCGCTGCCGGCCGATGGCGGGTTCGGATACCGGCTGCAGGCACGCGCGGGCGACGATGCCAGCGGCGGCCTGGCCGAAGGCGGCTGGATCAACGACGCCGGCCGCTACAGCCTGGGCATCGCCAGTTTCGACGGCGACAGCTACGGATACGCCGGCGCGAACGGCGCGCTCGTGCTCATGGGCGGGCATGCCTTCGCCTCGCGCAGCGTGGACGACGCATTCGCGCTGGTGACCACCGCCGGCGTCGCAGGCGTTCCGGTCAAACTGGAAAATCGTTCGATCGGGCGTACCGACGACGACGGCATGCTGCTGGTCACGCCGATCAACGCCTGGCAGCGCAACAAGCTGTCGATCGACCCGATGGATCTGCCTGCCGACATGCGGATCGAAGCGGTCGACAAGAATGCGGTGCCGCGCGAGCGCTCGGGCGTACGCGTGGATTTCGGCATCGTGCGGGTCAAAGCGGGCTTGCTGATCCTGCACGACCGCAACGGCCGGCCGTTGCCGTTGGGCAGCACCGTGCGCGTCGAAGGCGCCGTCGCTAGCGACGCCTTCGTCGGTTACGACGGCGAGACCTATATGGAATCCCTCGGCGACCGCAATCGCCTGCGCGCGCAAACGCCGGATGGCGGTTGCAGCGTGATTTTCGATTATCCGCGCGGCACCGATGCGATTCCCCGCATCGGCCCGCTGATCTGCGTCCCGGACGACTCGCCATGACTATGTTGCGCACTCTCCTGCTGTGGGCCGCACTGCTGGGCGGATGGGCTTTCGTGCCGCAGGCGCACGCGGCCACCACTTGCAGCATCAGTCCTTCGGAACTGAATTTCGGCGCCGTCGACGACACCGGCGCCGGAACGGCCACCGCCACTTTCAATGTCGATTGCCAGACCGATGAACTTTTCCTCCCCGTCAACCAGGCGAGGGTCAAGCTGTGCCTGAAGATCGGCAATGGAAACGTCGGCACCGCGGGCGGATTGCGCCTGATGCGGCCGCCTTCGACCACCGACACCCTGGCCTTCCAGATCTATTCGGATGCCGCCCGCAGCATTCCCTGGACTTATAGCGACACGCCACCGACTGCGGTCGAGATCGCGGTGAACTATCCGCTCACTTCCTTCTTCGGTTTGTTCACCAGCGGCAGCGGTTCGGGGCAATTCACTTTGTACGGCGGCGCGGCCGCGCAGAGTTTGGCTGCTGGCAACTTCTCGGCCACGTTCCCCGACACGCAAATGGTGTATCGCTACACCTACGGCACGACGACGGTGCCGACCGCGTGCAATTCCGGGGGCACTTCGGCCACTCCCGTCACGACCAGCTTCGCCGCGCGCGCGCAGGTGCCGAGTTTTTGCCGGATATCGACGGCCAGCGATCTGGATTTCGGAGGCAACGCCGGCATCATCGACGCCAACCGCGACTCCACTTCGGCGATCAGCCTGGCCTGCCGCAACCGCAGCGTATGGAACGTGGGCTTGAACAACGGCGTCAATGCGCTCGGCAACACGCGGCGCATGCGAATGGGCGCTTATTACGTCTCCTACGAACTGTACCGGGACTCGTCGCGCATGCAGCGCTGGGGCAACACGGTCAACAGCGACACCTATCCCGGCACCAGCACCGCGGCCACCAGTACGGTGATCGTGTACGGCCGGGTGCCGGGTTCGCCCACCCAGTCGGTGCCCAACGGCACCTATAGCGACACTGTCACGGTGACCGTAACCTATTGATCGGGCGTGTTTTTCGCTGGCCTCGTCGAATTTGCCCCGGATCGATAAGCCCGCTATAATTCCGCAGCTTTGTCGGGCCTAGCTCGCCAGGCCGTCCACGGCGGACGTCACCGTCGAATCCACACCCGCTGCAAACACCCGTGCCGGGGTGTCTCGAGTCCGCAAGGACCAGAGATCTGGCCACGGAGGCAGCGGGGAGGCCCAACCCCGGAACCTCTCGCCCCTCACCGGGCGAGCCGCCATCACTTCCCCGGCGGTCGGTTCCCCATTCGGAGTTTTAGCGATGTCCCAGATCACCATGCGCCAGATGCTGGAAGCCGGCGTGCACTTCGGCCACCAGACCCGCTACTGGAATCCCAAGATGGGCCCGTACATCTTCGGCGCCCGCGGCAAGATCCACATCATCAACCTCGAGAAGACGCTGCCGCTGTTCGTCGATGCGATGAACTTCATCTCCGCGATCGCGCAGAAGCGCGGCACCGTGCTGTTCGTCGGCACCAAGCGCAGCGCGCGCGATTCGATCAAAGAAGAAGCCGCCCGCTGCGGCATGCCGTACATGACCCAGCGCTGGCTGGGCGGCACGCTGACCAACTTCCGCACCGTGAAGGCCTCGGTCTCGCGCTTGAAGGAATTGGAAGCCGGCGAAACCGACGGCACCTTCCAGAAGCTGGTCAAGCACGAAGTGCTGGGCCTGCGCCGCGAGCGCGACAAGCTGGAAGCCTCGCTGGGCGGCATCAAGGAAATGAACCGCCTGCCCGACGCGCTGTTCGTGATCGATATCGGCCATGAAGACATCGCCATCAAGGAAGCCAAGAAGCTCGGCATCCCGGTGATCGCGGTGGTCGATACCAACTACGATCCGGCCCTGGTCGACTACGCCATTCCGGGCAACGACGACGCCATCCGCGCCGTGCAGTTGTACGCCCGCGCCGCCGCCGACGCCGTGCTGGAAGGCAAGGCCGCCGCGCCGGCCGCCGGCGTGCGCGAGGACGAGTTCGTCGAGCTCGACGCCGAAGGCAACCCGGTCGCCGACAAGCGCGGTCCGCGCGGTCGCGGCGCGCCGGCCAAGAAGGCTGCGCCCGGCAAGAAGGACGCCGCGCCGAAGGCCGATGCGAACGAAGGCATCGCCAAGGCCGAGGCCGAAGTGGCCGAGAACGAAGCCGTCGAAGCGAAGGCCGCCGAGTAACCGCTGCGCAACGCAGCCGCGCCATAGTGCGCGGCTGCGTTTCTCTCTTAGCCGTCATTCCCGCGAAGGCGGGAATCCAGCGACTTTTGTTTAGGCCTTGCGTCGTCGCGGGCCTGGATCCCGGCCTTCGCCGGGATGACGAACGAATTCTCAGATACCCGAGGTAACACCCATGGCAGAAATCACCGCATCCCTGGTCAAGGAACTGCGCGAGCGCACCGGCGCCGGCATGATGGAGTGCAAGAAAGCGCTCACCGAAAACAACGGCGACATCGAAGCCGCTGCCGATTGGCTGCGCAAGACCGGCTTGGCCAAGGCCGACAAGAAGGCCGACCGCATCGCCGCCGAAGGCCGCATCGCGATGGCCCAAGCCGACGGCAAGGCCGTGCTGGCCGAGATCAACTCCGAGACCGACTTCGTCGCCAAGGACGCGAATTTCCTGGCCTTCACCGACGCCGTCGCCCAGGCCGCGCTGAACGCGAAGGATGTCGATGCGCTGAAAACCGCGACGATCGCTTCGGGCGAGACCGTGGACGCGGCGCGCACCGCGCTGATCGCCAAGGTTGGCGAGAACGTGCAGGTGCGCCGCATGGCGCGCATGGAAAGCGCCAACACCATCGGCGCTTATGTGCACGGGGGCCGCATCGGCGTGCTGGTCGAGGTCAAGGGCGGCGATGCCGATCTGGCCCGCGGTTTGGCGATGCACATCGCCGCGATGAACCCGCCGCACATCTCGCCCGCGCACGTGCCGGCCGAGTTCGTGGCGCGCGAGAAGGAAATCGCGCTGGCTCAAGTCAAGGATTCGGGCAAGCCTGCCGAGATCCTGGAAAAGATGATCTCCGGCAAAGTCGCCAAGACCATCAGCGAGATCACCCTGACCGGCCAGCCGTACGTGCTGAACACCGATCAGACCGTCGAGGCCGCGCTGAAGGCCGCCGGCAACGCCGAAGTGCTGAGCTTCGTGCGCCTGGCCGTGGGCGAAGGCATCGAGAAGAAGGAAGACGACTTCGCCGCCGAAGTGATGAAGCAGGCGGGTCTGGCGTAAGCCGCTAGGTCTTCGAAACACCAGAAAGCCGCGGGAAACCGCGGCTTTTTTGTTTTAGCCCTCTCCCGCTTTGCGGGAGAGGGTTGGGTGAGGGCGCGCGAGGCGTCGAGATAGCGTCAAACAAGCGTCCCCCGACGCTCAAAGCACACAGGACCATCCAGGGTTCGACGCGATCGGATAGTCCGCGCGCCCTCACCCCAGCCCTCTCCCGCAAGCGGGAGAGGGAGCAAAGCGCTATTCCTTCGCCTGCAACACCACTTCTTCGTAAGGCTGCACCACCACCCACCCTTCGCCGGCGAATTTGAGCTGGATGCTCTCGCCGGAGCCGCGCCCCAGCAGCGTACCCAACGAAATGTCGGTGACGATTTCCGGCGACAACCCGCCGGACCAGGCGACGGTCGCGTTCGGATCGGTGAACACCGGCCCGGTTTGCGCGTTCACCGGCAAGGTCAGCGGCTGGTAGTGCGATGTGATCGCCACGATGCCGCTGCCGCTCAGACGCACGTTGAACAAACCGCCGGACAACATGCCGGCAGCGCGGCGCATCATCGTGATCTTGTTCTCGACGCCGGCCTCGAACGCCAGCACGTCGTTGCCGTTGGCGAAGATCGACTCGCCGGCCAGCCGCAGCAGCGTGATCTTCTTGCCCTTGTCGGCCAGATAGACGCGGCCCTGGCCCTCCATCTTCATCAGCTGCATGCCTTCGCCGCTGACCGCCTTCTTCAACAGGTTGCCCAAGCCCTGTTCCAGCACGCCCTGGCGGGTGAACTTGACCCCGCCCTTGCGCGCGACCATCGCGCCGCTCTTGGCCCAGACCAGACCGTCCACGCGGACTTCGAGCAGATGCGGATTTTCCAGCTCGAACGCATCGGCGCTGAGATCCTTTTCCTTGGATGCCGCGAGAAATTCCTGCAGGGACTGCACTGCCATTGCCGACGCCTCCGATGGGTGAGGCGCGATGGTATACCGGCGCAGCTGCGGACAAATGACGGCCGGCGCCGCCGATTCGGCTAGAATCGACGCGTTTGCACGCCTGGAGCCGCCCCATGTCCCCACTCGCCTATCGCCGCGTCCTATTGAAGCTTTCCGGCGAGGCCCTGATGGGCGACGAGGACTACGGCATCGATCCGAAAGTGATCGGCCGCTTGGCGCGGGAAGTGATCGAGGCGCGCGAAGCCGGGGCCGAAATCGCACTGGTGATCGGCGGCGGCAACATCTTCCGCGGCGCCGGCTTGGCCGCCGCCGGCATGGATCGCGTCACCGGCGACCAGATGGGCATGCTGGCCACCGTCATCAACGCGCTGGCCATGCAGGACGCGCTGGAAAAGCTCGGCGCGAAAGTGCGGGTGATGAGCGCGATCAAGATCAACGACGTCTGCGAGGACTACATCCGCCGCCGCGCGATCCGGCATTTGGAGAAGGGCCGCATCGCGATCTTCGCCGCCGGCACCGGCAACCCGTTCTTCACCACCGACTCGGGCGCCGCTTTGCGCGCGATCGAGATCGGCGCCGACCTGCTGCTGAAGGCGACCAAGGTGGACGGCGTGTACGATGCCGACCCCAAGAAAAACCCCAACGCCAAGCGCTTCGACAGCCTGACCTACGATCAGGTGATTTCGCGCGACCTCAACGTGATGGACACCGCCGCGTTCGCGCTATGCCGCGACAGCGATCTTCCGCTGCGCATCTTCGACATGGGCCAGGCGGGCGTGCTGCTGCGCGTGCTGCGCGGCGAGAACATCGGCACGCTGGTGAAAGGCCGCGACTGACCCGGCCTCCCGATCTTGTAGAGTCGAGCTTGCTCGACTGCTCTTGATAATCCGACAACCATCGAAAAAGCAGTCGAGCAAGCTCGACTCTACAAGGTCTCCGCGGGTGAAATAGTGTCCGCAGCCGCGCGGTGGCACCATGACGCCATGCACTCGCACAGCCACTCGCCCGGCTCCAGCACCCGCGCCTTCGCCGCGGTGACGCTGATCAACCTGGCGTACACGGCGCTGGAAGCGGGTTACGGTTTCGCCACCAATTCGTTGGCGCTGCTGTCGGACGCGCTGCACAACCTCGGCGACGTGCTCGGTCTGGGTCTGGCCTGGGGCGCCGCGGTCATCGCCAAACGGCCGCCAACCGAACGGCACACTTACGGCTACCGCCGCGCCACGCTGCTATCGCCGCTAGCCAACGCATTGCTGCTGGTCGCCTTCGCCGGCGCGCTCAGCTGGGAAGCGGTACGGCGTTTCAGTGCGCCGCCGCAGATCCCGGCGATGCCGGTGGTGGTGGTCGCGGCGATCGGCATCGCCGTCAATCTGGGCGCCGCCTGGTTCGTGCGCGACGGCCATGCCCAGGATCTCAACCGCCGCGGCGCATTCCTGCACTTGGTCGCCGACGCGGCGGTGTCGCTGGCCGCGGTACTGGCCGGCATCGGCATGCTGACCTTGGGCTGGAGCTGGCTGGATCCGCTGACCGCGCTGCTGGTCGGCGCCGTCGTCGCCGTGGGCGCGTTCGGGCTGCTGCGCGACGCCTTCAACGCGGCCATGGACGCCGTGCCGCGCGATATCGACCACGCCGAGGTCAGCGCCTTCCTGGCCGCGCAGGCGGGCGTCACGGCGGTGCACCATCTGCACATCTGGTCGCTGGGTGCGGGCGAGATCGCGATGACCGCGCACCTGGTGCGCCCGGACGACGGCGACCAGGACGGCTTCATCGACCGCCTCAACCATGCCCTCGACCATCGCTTCGGGATCAACCACCCGACCCTGCAGATCGAGCACGGCAAGGCCTGCGAACACGATCTGCACGACCGGGCGCCGCACGCCCATTAATCCGGCGCTTGCCGAAGCGGCTTTTGTGGGAGCGGCTTCAGCCGCGAGCTCTTGCCAGGCGCGGCGATACCCAAAAAGCTCGCGGCTGAAGCCGCTCCCACAAAAGCCAGCTTCCACGAAAGCCGGCTCCCGCGGGACCTGCTCCAAAGGCCCCGCCCCGCCCATCGCCTATAATCCATCGATTAAGCAATCGCTACGGAGCCGGGCATGATCAACGACATCAAGAAGGACACGCAGGCCCGCATGGCCAAAAGCGTCGAGGCCCTGCGCCACGACCTGACCAAGGTCCGCACCGGCCGGGCCACGGCGGCGCTGGTCGACCATCTGAAGGTCAACTATTACGGGTCGGACACGCCTTTGTCGCAGGTCGCCAGCATCGCCGTCACCGATGCGCGTACGCTGACCATCAGCCCCTACGAGAAGCAGATGGTGGGCCCGGTGGAAAAGGCCATCCTCGCGTCCGACTTGGGCCTAACCCCCAACACGGCCGGCACGACGATCCGGATCAACCTACCGGCGTTGACCGAGGAGCGTCGCAAGGAACTGTCCAAGCATGTGCACGGCGAAGGCGAGGACACCAAGGTCGCGATCCGTAATATCCGCCGCGACGCCAATCAGCAGGTCAAGGACCTGCTGAAGGACAAGAAGATCACCGAAGACGAAGAGCGCCGCAGCGAAGACGAAATCCAGAAGCTGACGGACAAGGCGATCAAGGACGTCGACGAGGTGGTCAAGGCCAAGGAACAGGAGCTGATGGCCGTCTGACCCAGCCGCCGGACATGAGTACATCGCCACCCGCGCAGGATCGGATCCCGCGCCACCTCGCCGTGATCATGGACGGCAACGGCCGCTGGGCCGAGCGCCGCAAGCGGCCGCGCGTCATCGGCCATCGCGCCGGCGCGCGCTCGGTGAACCTGTGCATCGACTTCTGCCTGGATCAAGGCATCGAGGCGCTGACGCTGTTCGCGTTCTCCAGCGAGAACTGGGGCCGGCCCGAGGAAGAAGTCGGCGCGCTGATGAAACTGTTCCTCAACGCGCTGGAACGCGAAGTCGAGGAGCTGGGCCGGCGCGGCGTGCGCATCCGTTTCATCGGCGAACGCGAGCGCTTCGCACCGGCGATCCAGGACAAGATGGCCGCGGCCGAAATGTCCACCCGCGGCAATCGGCGGCTGACGCTGTCGATCGCGGCCAGCTACGGCGGCCGCCAGGACATCGCCGCCGCCGCGCGGGCGCTGGCCCAGGACGTGGCCGACGGCAAGCTGCGCCCGCAGGACATCGACGAGGCCGCCGTGGCCGCGCGTATGGCGCTAGGCGACCTGCCGCCGCCCGACTTGTTCATCCGTACCGGCGGCGACCACCGCATCAGCAATTTCCTGCTCTGGCAGCTGGCCTACACCGAGCTGTGGTTTACCGAAACATTGTGGCCGGAGCTGGATGCGGCGACACTGCGCCGCGCGTTGGACGATTACGCCCAGCGCGAGCGCCGTTTCGGCCTGACCGGGGCGCAAAGCTTGTCCCGGACTGGATCCGGGATGGCCGCCCCTTCCGACCCGAGCGCCGAATGACCAAAGTCCGCACCCTCACCGCCTTGATCCTGACCCCGCTGGCGGTCGCTGCGATCCTGCTGTTGGCCACGCCCTGGTTGGTCGCGCTGGCCGCCGTGGTGTTCCTGGCCGGTTTGTGGGAATGGTTCCGCCTGGCCGAGATCGACGACACGCTGTCGCGCACCGTGCTGCTGCTGGTCAACCTGCTGCTGATGGTGGCCCTGGTCTGGGCGTCGCGGTCCACGGCCGGCGGCTCGCTGGTGCTGTTCCAATTGGCCACGGTGATCGGCGTGATCTGGTGGCTGCTGGCCGCGCTATGGCTGAAGCACTATTCGTTCGCTTCCGACCACGACACCCATGCGCGCATGTTCAAGCTCGCCGCCGGCACGTTGGCGGTGGTGCCGGCCTGGTGCGCACTGGCGCTGATCCATGCCAGCCAGCCGAACGGGCATCGCTGGCTGCTGGTCGCGCTGGTGATCGTCTGGGCCGCCGACAGCGGCGCCTATTTCGTGGGCCGGCAGTTCGGCAAGCACAAGTTGAGCCCGCGCATCAGCCCCAACAAGACGGTCGAAGGACTGCTCGGCGGGCTGGCCGCCGGCCTCGCGGTCGGCATCGCCGGTGCGCTGTTCGCCGGTGCGCAGGTTGCGCAATTGCCGGCCGTGGCGTTGATCACGGTGCTGACCGTCGGCGCTTCGGTGATCGGCGATTTGTACGAAAGCCTGCTCAAGCGCCACGTCGGCGCCAAGGATTCGAGCAACCTGCTGCCCGGGCACGGCGGCATCCTCGATCGCGTCGACGGCGTGCTGGCGGCCCTGCCCGTATTCGCGCTGGGGAAGGCCTGGCTGGGCTTCTGAGTCGACGCGATGTCCAACGACTCCACCGCCCTGCGCAACGTCGCCGTCCTCGGCGCCACCGGTTCCATCGGCACCTCGGCGCTGGACGTGATCGCGCGCCATCCCGACCGGCTGCGCGCCACCGTGCTCGCCGGCGGCAGCAATACCGATACGCTGATCGCATTGTGCGTGCGGCACCGTCCGATGCATGCGGTGATCGCCGACGAATCGCGCTACGCGGCCTTGCGCGACGGCTTGCGCGACGCCGGTTTGGATACGCAGGCCCACGCCGGCAACGCGGCGATCGACGCATTGGCCGCAGGCGATGCGTGCGACACCGTGGTCGCCGCGATCGTCGGCGCCGCAGGCTTGTCGTCGACGCTGGCCGCCGCCCGCGCAGGCAAGCGATTGCTGCTGGCCAACAAGGAATCGCTGGTGCTCGCCGGCGAATTGCTGATGCGCGCGGCGCGCGAATCCGGCGCGCGCATCATCCCGATCGACAGCGAACACAACGCGATCTTCCAATGCCTGCCCGACGAGGCCCACCGCGACTCGTTGCGCCGCATCGTGCTGACCGCGTCGGGCGGACCGTTCCGCGGTTGGCCTCGCGAGGACCTGGCTGCGGTCACGCCGGCGCAGGCGGTCGCGCATCCGCGTTGGTCGATGGGCCCGAAGATTTCGGCCGACTCGGCCACGCTGATGAATAAAGGCCTGGAGGTGATCGAGGCCCATCATCTGTTCGGCATGCCGCCGGACCGGATCGAGGTGCTGGTGCATCCGCAAAGCCTGGTGCATTCGCTGGTGGAATTCATCGACGGTTCCACGCTCGCGCAGTTGGGCCTGCCCGACATGCGCACCGCGCTCGCGGTCGGTTTGGCGTGGCCGCAGCGGATCGAATCGGGCGTCGAGCGGCTGGATCTGCTGGCGCAGCGGCGGCTGGATTTCGAAGCGCCGGATCTGGACGCTTTTCCCTGCCTGGCCCTGGCGTTTCGCGCATTGCGCGCCGGCGGCACCGCGCCGGCGGTGCTGAACGCCGCCAACGAAATCGCCGTTTCAGCCTTTCTTCAGGGCCAAGTGGGTTTCCTAGCCATACCTGCGCTGGTCGAGGAGGTTCTCGCCGCGCTCCCTCCGCAAACCGCCGATACGCTGGAGACGCTGCTGGATGCCGATGCGCAAGCGCGGCGGATCGCGTCGAAAGTGGCGGCCACGATGACGATCGGCGCATGAGCGACTTGCTGGGCTCGGTTTGGTGGTTGATCGTCAGCATCGGCGTGCTGGTGACTTTCCATGAGTTCGGCCACTTCTGGGTGGCCCGCCGTTGCGGCGTGAAAGTGCTGCGTTTCTCGGTGGGTTTCGGCAACGCGCTGTGGTCGCGCTACGGCCGCGACGGCACCGAGTACCGCATCGCGGCGATTCCGCTCGGCGGCTACGTCAAGATGCTCGACGAACGCGAAGCGGATGTGCCCGCAGCCGATCTCGATGCCGCCTTCAACCGCAAGAACGTCTGGCAGCGGATCGCGATCGTCGCCGCGGGTCCGCTCGCCAACCTGCTGCTGTGCGTCGCTTTGTTGTGGGCGATGTTCGTGATCGGCCGCAACGACTACTCGCCGACATTGGGCTTCGTGGAAGGCATCGCCGCGCAATCGGGCTTCCGCGCCGGCGACACCCTGCTCAAGGTAGGCGACCGCGACACGCCGACCTGGAGCGAGGCCGCGATGGCGCTGACCACCGCCGCGCTCGATCGCGCGCCCGTGGACGTGCAGGTACGCGAAGCCGACGGCGATCAGGCCGTACGCAAGCTCGACCTGTCGAAACTGCCGGACTCGTTCGACGAACCGCGCGCGTTGCAACTGGCCGGACTGACGCCGCGGCATCGGCTCATGCCGCCGGTCGCCGGCGAGATCGCGCCCGGTACGCCGGCTTACGGCGTGCTGGCCGAGGGCGATCGCCTGACCGCCATCGACGGCACGCCGATCGTCGCCTTCGACGATATTCGTCCGTTGGTGCAGGCGCTCGGCGACCGCGGCGGCGTCGGCATGGTGGAAGTGCAGCGCGATGGCGAACGGCTCGCACTCGAACTCAAGCCGGCGCGCAGCACCGATCCCGATGGCAAGGCCTATTGGGCCTTGGGGGTCGCCCCGCCCAAAACGCAGCAAATGCCGACCTACGACGCCAAGCTGCGCTACGGGCCGCTGGCGGCCATACCGGCGGCGTTCAGCGAGACTTGGAAACTGACCACCGACTCGTTCGCGATGATCGGCCGCCTGATCGGCGGCCGCGCTTCGGTCGAAAACGTCTCAGGCCCCATCACCATCGCCCGCTACGCCAACGCCTCGGCGCAACTGGGTCCGGCCTGGTTTTTGAACTTTCTGGCCCTGTTGTCGCTCAGTCTGGCCATCATTAACTTGCTGCCGATCCCAGTTTTGGACGGCGGGCACCTGCTGTATTACCTTATAGAGTTGGTCAAGGGCAGTCCGCTCAGCGAACGCGCCATGGCCGCAGGCCAGTACGTGGGCCTGGCCTTGTTGGCCAGCCTGATGGGACTGGCGTTCTACAATGACATTCTGGGTTTGGTGCGCTGATGGCCGTTATCTCGCGTTTGCACCGCGATAAACCGCCGTCGCACTGGCAATCCGGCCCTTCGATCCCCTCAACGGACGTAACGATGACGCGAAGCCCCACTCGCCGCCTGCTTGCCCTCGCCCTCGCCTCGGCGCTGTCCGCGCCCGCCTGGGCCCAGTTCGCCGCGACGCCGCAGTCGCCGCTGCAACTGCCGCAGAGCGCTGACGCCTTCACCGTCACCGACATCCGCATCGACGGCCTGCAGCGCATTTCGGCAGGCACCGTGTTCACCTATCTGCCGATCGAACGCGGCGACACCATCGACCAGGCGCGCAGCGCCGCGGCGATCCGCGCTTTGTACAAGACCGGCTTCTTCGAAGACGTCAGCCTCAGCCGGCAGGACGGCATCCTGGTCGTGACCGTGGTCGAGCGCCCGGCGATCAACAAGCTCACCTTCACCGGCAACAAGGACATCAAGACCGAGGACCTGATGAAGGGCCTGAAGGACATCGGTCTGGCCGAAGGCGAAACCTTCGACCGCATGGATCTGGACGGCGTCACCAAGGAACTGGTGCGCCAATACAACAACCGCGGCAAGTACAACGTCGAAGTCACGCCTACGGTCAGCCAGCTGGACCGCAATCGCGTCGACGTGACCGTCGCGATCAAGGAAGGCAAGGCCGCCAAGATCCGCCACATCAATTTGATCGGCAACGAACTGTTCCCCGAAGAGGACATCCGCGGCAGTTGGGAATCGCGCGAGCACAACTGGCTGAGCTGGTACAAGCGCGACGACCAATATTCGCGCGAGAAGCTCGACGGCGATTTCGAAAAGCTCGACCAGTGGTACCTGGATCGCGGCTATGTGGACTTCAGCCGCGATTCGGCGCAGGTGTCGATCAGCCCGGACAAGCGCGACATGTTCGTCACCGCCGGCATCACCGAAGGCGAGCAGTACAAGATTTCCGAAGTGAAGGTCAGCGGCGACACCGTGCTGCCGCGCGAACAGATCGACAAGATGGTCTACGTCAAGCCGGACCAGATCTTCTCGCGGCGCGTGCTGCAGGCCAGCACCGAAGCGATCACCGCGGTGCTGGGCAACATCGGCTATGCGTTCGCGCAGGTGAACCCGATACCGGACGTCAACCGCGAGAACCGCACCGTCGCCATCGACATGCAGATCGTGCCCGGCCCGCGCGTCAACGTGCGCCGCATCGTGTTCAAGGGCAACACCCGCACCGCCGACGAAGTGCTGCGCCGGCAGATGCGCCAGTTCGAAGGTTCCTGGTATTCGCAGGCCGCGATCGACCGTTCCAAGATCCGCCTGCAGCAGCTCGGTTACTTCGAGACCGTGGATATCGAGACGCCGGAAGTGCCGGGCAGCAGCGACCAGGTCGACGTCGTGGTCAACGTCAAGGAAACCACTTCGGGCAGCTTCCTGTTCGGCGTCGGCTACTCGCAGTTGAGCGGCATCACCACCTCGATCCAGCTGACCGAAAGCAACTTCCTGGGCAACGGCAACCGGGTCTCGGTGGCCGCGCAGCGCAGCTCGTACCAGAACCGCTACGACTTCTCGTTCATGAACCCGTATTTCAGCGACAACGGCATGTCGCTGGGCTACAACCTGTGGTGGCGCGAGTTCGACTACTCCGACTTCAACGTGGCGCAGTACTCTTCCAACAGCGGCGCAGCGCAGGTGATCACCAGCCTGCCGATCACCGAATACGATTCGGTCTCGGCGCTGCTGGGCATCGACAGCAACGAAATCCTGGTGAACCGCTTCGGCGGCACGCCGCAGGAAATCATCGATTACGTGGATGCGGTCGGCAACAGCACCTTCCACGCCTGGCGCGCGCAGGCCGGTTTCGCGCGCGATACGCGCAACAACGCGATCTTCCCGAGTTCGGGCACTTCGCAGCGGATCGTGCTCGAGGCAACGCTGCCGGGTTCGACCGTGGAATATTTCAAGATCGAATACGACTTCTCCAAGTTCTGGCCCTTGAGCCAGTCGCTGATCCTCAACACGCGCCTGGACCTGGGCTACGGCGACAGCTACGGCCAAGACTTCAGCCGCACCCTGTCCGACGGACGCACGGTGACGGCCAGCGGCCTGCCGTTCTTCGAGAACTTCTACGCCGGCGGCGTGAGCTCGCAGGGCCGCGTCCGCGGCTATACCGACAATACCCTCGGCCCGCGCGCCGCCACGTTCTTCGGCCAGGGCTTCCCGCAGCCGATCGGCGGCTCGGTGAAGACCGTCGGTTCGTTGGAAATGTATTTCCCGAAACTGTTCGACAGCAATGCCGCACGTATTTCGGCGTTCCTCGACTTCGGCAACGTGTACCGCGACGTCGACGACTTCGATGCCAGCGAGTTGCGCGCATCGACCGGCATCGCGCTGCTGTGGCGCTCGCCGATGGGACCGATCTCGATCAGCTACGCGTTCCCGTTGCGCGACAAGGGCGCCGATCCGCTCACCGGCTTCCCGGGCGACGAAACCGAACGGCTGCAGTTCACCTTCTCGGGCGGCCTGTAACGCGGGGATCGCGATTGGCACCCCTCGGATCCGACCGATGGCGGGCACGCAAAAGCGTGCTCGCCCTAGCCGGCTCTGGCACCATAGCGTGATGGATAGCTTTACCGTCGCCGATCTGGCCGAACGCTTCGGGCTGCGAGTGCAGGGCGACGCCAGCGCACGCATCGACGGCGTGGCCACGCTCGCCAACGGCGGCGCCCATAAGCTCGCTTTCCTGGCCAACCCGCGCTACCGGCCCATGCTGGCCGGAACGCCGGCCGCTGCAGTGGTCTTGCGCGAAGCCGATGCGGCCTCCAGCCCGGTCACCGCGTTGATCGCCGACGATCCGTACGCGGCCTTCGTCAAGATCGCCTCCCTGTTCGAAACGCGGCGCGCCGCTGAGCCCGGCATCCATGCCAGCGCCAGCATCGACGCTTCGGCGCAAGTCGATCCGTCAGCGTCGATCGGCGCATTCGTGTCGATCGGCGCGCGCAGCACCGTCGCCGCCGGCGCGACCGTCGGCCCGGGCTGCGTGATCGGCGAGGACTGCCATGTCGGCGCCGACAGCGAACTGGTCGCGCGGGTGACGCTGGTCGTGCGCGTGCGGCTGGGCAAGCGCGTGCTGGTGCACCCGGGCGCCGTGCTCGGCGCCGACGGCTTCGGCCTGGCGATGGAGCATGGCCGCTGGATGAAAGTGCCGCAGTTGGGCGGCGTCGACGTCGGCGACGATTGCGAAATCGGCGCCAACACCACCATCGACCGCGGCGCCATCGACGACACCGTGCTCGAGGAAGACGTGCGCCTCGACAACCAGATCCAGATCGGCCACAACGTTCGCATCGGCGCGCACACCGCGATGGCCGGCTGCGCGGCGGTCGCCGGCAGCGCCACCATCGGCCGCTATTGCCTGATCGGCGGCGCCGCGGGCGTGCTCGGCCACCTGGAAATCTGCGACCGGGTGATGGTGACCGCGATGAGCCTGGTCACCCATTCGATCCGGGAACCGGGCGAGTATTCGTCCGGTACGCCCTTGATGGACAACCGCAGCTGGCGCAAGAACGCCGCGCGTTTCAAACAACTCGATTCGATCGCCCGGCAGCTGCTGGCACGCAACAAGGAAAAAGGATGAGCGCTCCCCCCGCCCTGCCCCTCGACGTCGTCGGCATCCAGAAACTGCTGCCGCACCGCTATCCGTTCCTGTTGATCGATCGCGTGGTCGAACTCGAGCCGCACAAGCGCGTGCTTGCCTACAAGAGCGTGACCATCAACGAGCCGTTCTTCCAGGGCCATTTCCCGGGCCATCCGGTGATGCCCGGCGTATTGGTCATCGAAGCGCTGGCGCAGGCCGGCGGCGTGCTCTGGCAGATGTCGCACGACGGCACCGCCGATGGCCGCGTGTTCTATCTGGTCAAGATCGACAAAGCCAAGTTCTCGAAGATGGTCGTGCCGGGCGACCGGCTGGAGCTGGAGGTCAAGCTCAAGCGCACGATCCGCAACATGGCGCTGTACGAGGGCGTGGCGCGGGTGGACGGTGCGCAGGCCGCTTGCGCCGAGATCTTCTGCGCGGAGGCCAGGGACTGACGTGGCCGGCGCTTCCATCCATCCCAGCGCGGTGATCGATCCCGGCGCGCGCATCGGCCGCGATGTAAGCATCGGTGCGTTCACGATGATCGGCGCCGACGTCGAGATCGGCGACGGCAGCCGCATCGGCCCGCATTGCAGCGTGCACGGCCCGACCCGGATCGGCCGCGACAACCATATCGTCGGCCATGCGGCGATCGGCGGCGAGCCGCAAGACAAGAAATTCAAGGGCGAGCGCACCGAACTGGTGATCGGCGACCGCAATACGATCCGCGAGTTCGTCACCCTCAACCGCGGCACCGGCGACGGCGGCGGCACGACCCGGATCGGCGACGACAACTGGATCCTCGCCTACAGCCACGTCGCGCACGATTGCGTCGTGGGCAACCATTGCGTGTTCTCGAATAATTCGACATTGGCCGGGCACGTCGAAATCGGCGATTACGTGATCCTCAGCGGCTTCGCCGGCATCCACCAGTTCTGCCGCATCGGCGCGCACGCCTTCGTCGGCATGGGCGCCATGGTCAACGGCGACGTGCCGCCGTTCGTGATGGTGGCGGCGGACGAATACGGCCGGCCGCGCGGCATCAACAGCGAAGGCCTCAAACGCCGCGGCTTCGATGCCGAACGGATCTCCGCGATCAAGCGCGCTTACCGCACGCTGTACATGTCCGGCGCCAATCTCGCCGATGCGCGCAAGCAGCTCGCCGAGATGGCGCGCGACAGCGAGGACGTGCGCGCGTTCTCGGAATTCATCGAGCGCGGCGAACGTCCGCTGCTACGCTGACCCGCTGTTCCTCCCCCTTCGAAGAAAGGGGATCGAGACGCTCTTCGTGGGAGCGGCTTCAGCCGCGAGCTCTTGATCTCGCGCTACGGGCCGAAAAAGCTCGCGGCTGAAGCCGCTCCCACGAAGAGCAGGATCAAAAAGCAAATCTCCCTTCTTTTTCAAAGAGGGTGCAAATACGGCAAACTAGCGTCTCGCCGCTCGCAACGACACCGACTTGCTTAACGCCGATTCCCCGTCATCGACTCCCAAGCGCTTCGCCCTCGTCGCCGGCGAAGCCTCCGGCGACCTGCTCGGCGCGGGCCTGATCGACAAGCTGCGCGAACGCTATCCCGATGCGCAATTCGCCGGCGTCGGCGGCGATGCGATGCGCGCGGCCGGCCTCGATGCCTGGTACGACGCGCAGGAACTGGCGGTGATGGGACTGGCCGAAGTGCTGCGCCATTTGCCGCGGTTGATGAAGCTGCGACGCGAGATGCGCGAGCGTGTGCTCGCCTGGCGGCCGGACGTTTTCATCGGCATCGATGCGCCCGACTTCAACCTGGGCCTGGAGCGATGGCTCAAGCAGCGCGGCGTCCGCACCGTGCATTACGTCAGCCCGTCGGTCTGGGCCTGGCGCGAGAAGCGCGCGCAAAAGATCGGACGCAGCGCCGACCGCGTGCTGTGCCTGTTCCCTATGGAGCCGCCGATCTACGCGCGGCACCAGGTCGACGCGCGCTTCGTCGGCCATCCGCTGGCCGACGAAATGCCGCTGGACCCCGACCGCCACGCTGCGCGCGACACGCTGGCCTTGACCGCCGACACGCCGATGCTGGCGCTGCTGCCGGGTTCGCGGCTGGGCGAGATCCAGCGCCTCAGCCGCGACTTCCTCTCCGCCGCGCTGCTGACGCTGCGCTCGCAACCCAACCTGCGCATCGTCGCGCCGATGGCCAACGCGTCGGCGCGCGCCGCATTCGAACGCGAACTCGCCGCGCATCCCGACGCCGCGGCGCTGAAGCCGGCGCTGCGCATCACCGACGGCAATGCGCGCACGGTGATGACCGCCGCCGATGTCGTGTTGCTGGCCTCGGGCACCGCCACTTTGGAATGCATGCTGGCAAAGCGGCCGATGGTGGTGGCCTACAAGATCGCGCCGCTGACCTATTCGATCGTGAAAGGCCTGCGCATGCTCAAGGTGGAACACTACTCGCTGCCGAACGTATTGGCCAACGAAGCATTGGTGCCCGAACTGATGCAATACGACTGCACACCCGAAAACCTGGCCGCGGCGATCTCCAGCTGGCTGCGCAACCCCACCTCGATGGCGGCGCTGCCGCTGCGCTTCCGCGAGCTGCACCAAGTGCTGCGGCGCAACGCGTCCTTGCGCGCGGCCGAGGCGGTGGCAGAATTGGTCGAGAAGCCGGGAGTCGGGAATCGGGAATCGGGAATCGAAAAGAAGCCATGAGCGCCATTTCGCCGACCGATTCCCCATTCACGATTCCCGATCCCCGGCTATTGGTCGCCGGCATCGACGAAGCCGGACGCGGACCGCTGGCCGGTCCGGTGGTGGTGGCGGCGGTCGTGTTCGACCCTTCGCGGCCGCGCATCAACGGCCTCGACGATTCCAAGCAGCTCACCGCCGCGCGCCGCGAATTCCTGTACGCGCGCATCGTGGAACGCGCGCTGGCCTGGCATGTCGTATTCATCGAAGTCGACGAGATCGACCGCATCAACATCTTCCAGGCGACGATGCGCGGCATGCGGCTGGCGCTCGAAGGCGTCGCGCATGCGGCCGGCATCGCCCGCATCGACGGCAACCATCTGCCGCCGGCGCTGCCGTGTCCGGCCGAAGCCTGGATCGGCGGCGACGCGCGCGACCGTTCGATCATGGCCGCGTCGATCCTGGCCAAGGTGTCGCGCGATCGCGCCATGCTGAAATTGCACGACATCCATCCCGAATACGGCTTCGCCGAGCACAAGGGTTACTCGACGCCCGCGCATCTCGCGGCGCTGCACGCGCATGGGCCGTGCCCGCATCACCGCCGCAGTTTCGCGCCGGTGGCGCAGGCTTGCGAACGCCAACTCGAGCTGTTGCGGCTCTGATCGTGCCGATCCGATCGTGCTGATCTGATCGTACGAATCTGATCGAACGCTGAATTAGGCATAAGGTCACTCCGACTTCCGCCTCACGACAACGCGATTGCAACCCTGCATGCTTTCCGCGCATCCATAGAAAGACATGGTCGCGCGACTGCCGGCCGATCCCGCGACTTCCCCTTCGCTGGCCGGAACATGGGAGGTGCGCGATGCGTCCGCAATCCACATATCCGACCGACCATCCTTTGCCGCGGCCCAACTGCGCCGACGGCCATGCCTTGGGCGGGCTGAGCATCGATGCTGAACAGGTCGCAGCGTTCGATGCGCTGTTGCGCGACATCTATCCCGAGGCTGAACAGGTGGATGCCGCACGCATCACTCAACTCGCGGCGTGGATGCTGTCGTTGCCCGAAGCGCAGGCGCGCGAGGTGCTCGAGCAGCGGCTGTCGCGCATCGAAGAATTGCGCAGCATGGTCGACGACCCCGACTGGGATTGCGCCGAAGCCGACTGCGCCAGCGTGCGCAAACTGCTGCGCTACCTGGACCAGCCCGACGATCTGATCCCCGATGCGATTCCGCTGCTCGGCCAGTTGGACGACGTGCTGCTGCTCGAACTGGCCTGGCCGGCGGTAGCGGCCGAGGCCGAGGAATACCGCGACTTCAGGCTCTACCGCGAATCCAGCCACCCCGCCGGCGATGGGCCGCAGCGGCGCGCGGCCTGGATCAGCGACCGCGTCGCCGCCATGTCGATGTTGCGCCAGCAGATGCGTCCTAACGACGGCTTGCATCTGGACGATACCCGCCGCGGATTGCGCTTCCGGATCGCGTAGGGTGGGCCTTGGCCCACCATTGCGGCCGCGCCGATCGCGCCGATCGGCTCGACGGAACGGCGGACCCGCATCCATCGTTCCGGACACCGATAGGACGTAAAGGTCACGATGGCGGGTCAGGACCCGCCCTACGGCGCTGTCAAGCCTTGTTCGCACTGCCGCTGCGGCCTAACCTGCTGGCTGGTCCGCCGGCCCGCCGATGTCCTCACGTTTCGCCCACCTGCACCTGCACAGCGAGTATTCGCTCGCCGATTCGACGATCCGCGTGCCGGAGCTCGTCGCGCGTTGCGTCGCCTTGCAGCAGCCGGCGGTAGCCATCACCGACCGCAACAACCTGTTCGCGCTCGTCAAGTTCTACAAGGCCGCCGAAGCGGCCGGCGTGAAACCGATTGCCGGCGCGGACATCAGCGTCGCCGAGGGCGACGAGGCGCCATGGCGGATCACCCTGCTCTGCCGGGACCGCACCGGCTACCTGGCGCTCTCGCGCCTGCTCAGCCGCGCCTGGCTGCAGGGCCATCGCCACGACGGCGTGGTGGTACGGCCGGATTGGCTGCGCGAAGAGGACTGCGCCGGGCTGTTCGCGCTGGCCGGACGCCATAGCCAGGCCGGGCGCCTGGTGGCCGCGCACCGGCAGGACCACGCCGAGCAATGGCTGGCCGATGCGCAGCGCTTGTTCCCGGACCGCCTGCATCTGGAACTGACCCGCTGCGATCTGGAAGGCGAAGCCGCGTTCAACGAATTCGCGCTGTACGCCGCCGCCGCGCGCGGCGTCCCGGTGATCGCCAGCAACGATGCGCGCTTCCTAGACGCCGAGGGTTTCGACGCGCACGAAGCGCGCGTCTGCATCGCCTCCGGCCGCGTGCTCGACGATCCCAAGCGGCCGCGCGACTACAGCCGCGAGCAATACCTGAAATCCAGCGAACAGATGCGCGAACTGTTCGCCGATGCGCCCGACGCGATCGACAACGCCATCGATCTGGCGCGCCGCTGCAATTTCGAACTGAGCCTGGGCAAGTACTACCTGCCCGCGTTCCCGGTGCCCGACGAACACACGCTCGAAACGTGGATGCGCACGCAATCGCGCGAAGGCCTGGCGCAGCGTCTGGAAAAATTGCCGCTGGCCGAGGGCAAGACGCGCGAGGATTACGACGCGCGGCTGGAACTGGAACTGGACGTCATCATCAAGATGGGCTTCCCGGGCTACTTCCTGATCGTGGCCGACTTCATCAACTGGGCCAAACAGCACGATATCCCGGTCGGTCCGGGCCGCGGTTCGGGCGCCGGTTCGCTGGTGGCCTGGGCGCTGGGCATCACCGATCTGGATCCGATCCCGTACGACCTGCTGTTCGAGCGCTTCCTCAACCCCGAACGCGTGTCGATGCCCGACTTCGACATCGACTTCTGCATGGACCGGCGCGACGAAGTGATCGACTACGTCGCGGCGAAATACGGCCGCGACCGCGTCAGCCAGATCATCACCTACGGCACGATGGCGGCCAAAGCCGTGTTGCGCGACGCCGGCCGCGTGCTCGGCTTCCCGTACGGCTTCGTCGACGGCCTGGCGAAACTCATCCCGCTGCAGCCCACCGACCCGATGACGCTGGAAGATGCGATCGGGCGCGGCGAACGCGCGCGCAAGGATTCAAGCCGGATCGTTTCCGAATTCAAGGAGCGCTACGAATCCGAGGAGGACGTGCGCGACCTGGTCGACCTGGCGCTGCAGTTGGAGGATCTGACCCGCAACGCCGGCAAGCACGCCGGCGGCGTGGTGATCGCGCCGGCGCCGCTGTCCGAATTCTGCCCGCTGTTCGCGGAACACGACGGCCATGGGCTGGGCCGCAGCCCGGTCACGCAATTCGACAAGGACGACGTCGAAGCGATCGGCCTGGTGAAGTTCGACTTCCTCGGCCTGCGAACGCTCACGATCATCGACTGGGCGGTGAAAGCGATCAACGCGCGCCGCGCGGCGGCGGGCCAAGCGCCGCTGGATATCGCCACGCTGCCGCTGGACGACAAGAAATCCTACGAACTGTTCGAACGCGGCGAAACGGTGGCGGTGTTCCAATTCGAATCCCGCGGCATGCGCGAACTGGTCAAGCGCGCGCGCCCGGACCGGTTCGAAGACATCATCGCGCTGGCCGCGCTATTCCGTCCCGGACCATTGGGTTCGGGCATGGACCGCGACTGGGTGGATCGCAAGCACGGCAACGCCGAAGTCAGCTATCCGCATCCGTTGCTGGAACCGGTGCTGTCGCCGACCTACGGCGTGATCGTGTATCAGGAACAAGTGATGCAGATCGCGCAGGTGCTGGCCGGCTATTCGCTGGGCGGCGCCGACCTGCTGCGCCGCGCGATGGGCAAGAAAAAGCCCGAAGAAATGGCCAAGGAGCGCGCCAAATTCGAAACCGGCGCGGCCGAACGCGGCGTCGATCCGCGCCGCGCGACGCAGATCTTCGATTTGATGGAAAAATTCGCCGAGTACGGCTTCAACAAGTCGCACTCGGCCGCCTACGCGTTGGTGGCCTACCAAACTGCGTGGCTGAAGACGCACTATCCGGCCGAATTCATGGCTGCGGTGCTGTCCAGCGACATGGACAATACCGACAAGGTGGTCGGTTTCCTCGATGAGGCGCGCGCGCTGAAGCTCGGCGTGCTGCCGCCGGACGTCAACGCATCCAACTACATGTTCGAGGCGATCGACGACCGGACGGTGCGTTACGGCCTGGGCGCGGTGAAGGGCGTCGGCCGCGGCGCCTGCGAAGCGATCTCGCACGAACGCCTGCGCGGCGGCGTGTTCGCCGACCTGCTCGATTTCTGCAAGCGCATCGACTCGACCAAGTTGAACAAACGCGTGCTCGAAGCGCTGGTGCATTCCGGCGCGCTCGATGCGCTGGGCAGCAACCGCGCCTCGCTGATGCTGCAATTGCCGGAAGTGCTGAAGGCCACCGAACAGCTGGCGCGCGAGCGCGAGGCCGGCCAGGTGTCGTTGTTCGGCGGCGCCAGCGCCGAACCGCATATCGACGTGTCGCTGCCCAACGTCGAGGATTGGCCGCTCACACAGAAACTCAACGGCGAACGCGAGACGCTGGGCCACTATCTCAGCGGCCATCCGTTGGATCCGTATCGCGACGAGCTGCGTTCGCTGGTCGGCAACGATCTGGGCGAACTCGACCGGATCTGGAGCGAACGTCCCGACGAGGATCGCCGCGGCTGGCGCCCGGAAAAGACCGTGGTGATCGCCGGCCAGGTCGTCGCACTGCGCAAAAAAGGCGATAGCCAGGCCTTCGTCCAGATCGACGACGGACGCGGCCGGCTCGAATGCGCCTTCTTCAACGAAACCTATCTCGAATTCGCGCAACTGCTGACCCGCGACCGCATCCTGGTGATCGAAGGCGGTTTGCGCGAGGACGAATTCAGTGGCGGCTTCTCGCTGCGCGCGCGGCGCTGCTGGGATTTTCAGCAGATATGCCCGCAGGTCGCGCAGCGGCTGTCGCTGCGTTTGGATCTGCGCGTGCCCGGCGCATTCGAACGCATCGATGCGCTGCTGGCGCGGCACCGGCCTGGCGCTACCCCTATTCGCTTCGACCTGCTGCGCGACGGTGCCGCCGGCACCCTCGACCTCAATGGCAGCCAGGGCGTGCGCGTCGATGCCGATCTGCCCTCGGCGCTGCGCGAACAGCCGGGCGTGCGCACGGTCAAGCTGACCATGTCGCGGCCTTGGGTGGGGTGAGCTTGAGCCCCTCTCCCTGCGGGAGAGGGGTTGGGGTGAGGGTACGGCGAAGTCGCAGTCGTCAGAACAACGCGACTTCGCCGAACCCTCATCCGCCCTTCGGGCACCTTCTCCCGGAGGGAGAAGGAAGAGCCACCCACCACACGGTCTGGTATGGCCCACTCGGGTAGACTGCCGCCTTCGCCGTTCCATCAGCACCGATGAATCCCAACTACCTCGACTTCGAACAGCCGATCGCCGACCTGGAAGCCAAGATCCAGGAGATGCGGCACGCCAGCACCGGCCCCGCGGTCAACGTCGATGCCGAAGTCCATGCGCTGCAAGACAAGTTGCGCTTGCGCACCGCGCAGATCTTCCGCGATCTGACGCCGTGGCAGGTATCGCAACTCGCGCGCCATCCCGCACGGCCGTATACGCTGGATTACCTGCGCGTGATCTGCGACGAGTTCCAGGAACTGGCCGGCGACCGCGCCTTCTCCAACGACAACGCGATCGTCGGCGGCCTGGCGCGCATCGACGGCCGCAGCATGATGGTGATCGGCCACGAAAAAGGCCGCGATACCAAGGCCAAGATCCGCCGCAACTTCGGCATGCCCAAGCCGGACGGATATCGCAAGGCATTGCGGCTGATGAAGATGGCCGAGCGCTTCAAATTGCCGCTGCTGACGTTCATCGATACCGCAGGCGCCTGGCCCGGCATCGACGCCGAAGAGCGCGGCCAGTCCGAAGCGATCGCGCGCAATCTGATGGAAATGGCGGAACTGAAGATACCGGTCATCTGCACCGTGATCGGCGAAGGCGGCAGCGGCGGCGCGCTGGCGATCGGCGTCGGCGACCGCACGCTGATGCTGGAATACAGCACTTACTCGGTAATCACCCCGGAAGGCTGCGCGTCGATCCTGTGGAAGACCGCGGACAAAGCCAAGGACGCCGCCGAGCAGCTCGGCCTGACCGCCAAGCGTCTGCACGAATTGGGCCTGATCGACAAGGTGATCCGTGAACCGATCGGCGGCGCGCACCGCAATCCCAAGCAGATGGCCACGCGCCTGAAAGCGGTGCTGCTCAACGAGCTGGACGCGCTGGAACAGGTCCCCGTCGAGCAATTGCTGCAGCGGCGCTACGAGCGGCTGCGCGGTTACGGCGCTTACGAAGCCGCCTAAGCGCCTTTTTGTGGGATCTGCTTCAGAACAAGAAAAAGCAGATCCCTTATTCGATTCGGGAGGCGGCTAAGCAGCTCCCCCAGGGGCGCATGGTCTAGGATGACCCCGGACCCGGCATTCCGCCGGGATTCGGGAGCAGCGCAATGATCATTCGCCGTGTCGGTGTACTGTCCGTCGCCAAGATCTCCGCCATCATCGCCGCCGTCATCGGTCTACTGGCCGGCATATTGATTTTCCTGGGTTCCCTGGCCGGCAGCGCGATGCCCGCGCCCGACGGCGCCAACGACGCCGGCATGGCCTGGATGTCTGGGTTAGGCGCACTGGCGATCATCGTCTTCCCGATCCTTTACGGCATATTCGGTTTCATCGGCGGCGCGATACAGGGCTTCGTGTACAACATCGCCGCCAAATTCGTCGGCGGCGTCAGTATCGAAACCGAGTAATCGCCTTGCTCCCTCTCCCGCTTGCGGGAGAGGGCCGGGGTGAGGGCGCACGAACTTTCCGATCGCGTCAAACAGTGGAATGCAGAGCGTATCCCCCTTCGATAGCAGCTTTCGTCGCGATCGGCCGTATCGCTTGCCCTCACCCAACCCTCTCCCGCAAGCGGGAGAGGGCTAAAGCAGCAGCGCCACCCTATCCGCCTATGTCCTCGCACCTGCAAGCACATCTCGAAAACGATTTGCGCAGCCTGCCGGTGCGGCCTTTGCACGTCGGCTTCAGCGGCGGCGTCGATTCGGCCGCGTTGTTGCATCTGCTGTGCGGCATCGCCGCGGCCCGCGATGCCGGCCTGAGCGCGATCCACGTGCATCATGGAATAAGTCCGCAGGCCGACGACTGGGCCGCGCATTGCCTGCGTTTTTGCGACGCGCTCGGCGTACCGCTGACCATACTGCGCGTGGAGGTGCCGCGCGATGGCGGCGACGGCCTCGAAGCCGCCGCGCGCAAGGCGCGCCATGCCGCGTTCGGCAGCGCGCTGGGCGACGACGAAGTGCTGGTCACCGCCCACCATCGCGAGGATCAGGCCGAAACTTTCCTGTTGCGCGCGCTGCGCGCGTCCGGACCGGATGGGCTCGGCGCGATGCGGCCGCTGCGCAAGTTCGGACGCTGCTGGCTGTGGCGCCCGCTGCTCGGCGTGCCGCGCTCGGCATTGTTGGCGTACGCGGAAACGCAGGACCTGCGCTGGGTCGACGACGCCAGCAACGAAGACGTCTCGCTCGACAGGAACTACCTTCGCCATCGCGTGCTGCCGCTGCTGCGCGAACGCTGGCCGCATGCCGACGCCGCGTTCGCGCTGAGCGCGGCGCTGTGCGCGGAAACGGGCACGCTGTTGGCCGATGAAGACGCCGCAGCGCTCGCGCAGGTGCGTAGCCTCGACCCGCACGCCATCGATGCCGGCAAACTGAAACGCCTGCCCGTCGCGCGCCGCGCGCGCGTACTGCGCCGCTGGACCGACGAGCTCGCGCTGCCGCCGCTGCCGGCGCAGGGCATCGCCACCATCGAGCAGGATCTGATCGAAGCCGGATCCGATGCCGAAGCCGCGTTCGCCTGGTCCGGCGCCGTGGTCAGGCGCTGGCGCGACCTGCTGCACGCCGATTGGCAATACCCTGCGTTGGCCAAGGATTGGGCCGTCGAATGGGATGGCCGCGCGCCGCTGTCCCTGCCCGGCGGCGGCCGATGGGTACTGGAAGGCGCCGATGCTTTCGATGCGGCGCTGCGGGCGCATGCACGCCAGGGCGGCGAGCGCATCGCCCTGCCCGGCCGCGGCCACAGCCATGCGCTGAAGCATGTCCTGCAGGATCTGGGCGTGCCGCCGTGGGAACGCATCCGCCTGCCGCTGCTATCGGACAACGCCGGCTTGCTTGCAGCCGGGGACCTGCTCTATTCGGCGAGCTTCGACGCGTGGTTGCGCGACCGCGGTGCGCGCCTAGTTTGGAAACCGTCGTCTTTGTAGCGCGGGACCTGTGGGAGCGGCTTCAGCCGCGAGCTTTTGCCAGTCGCTGAAAAAGCCAGGATCAAGAGTTCGCGGCTGGAGCCGCTCCCACAAGCCCGTTCTACTAGGGCGAAGCGGCCCGTTCCTGCGAACCGGTTCATGGCTTAAACTCGCCCCATGGCCCGTAAACCCGCCGCCGAAACGTCCCCCGTCGCCGATTTCGAAAGCTCGCTCGACGCGCTCGAACAACTGGTCGAAAAAATGGAACACGGGGAAATGAGCCTGGAAGAATCGCTGGCCGCGTACGAACGCGGCGTCGGCCTCTACCGCCGCTGCCAACAGGCGCTGGAACAGGCCGAACTGCGGGTACGGCTGCTCAGCGATCCCGCCGACCCGGCTTCGGCGGAACCGTTCCAGCCGGATGCCTGAGCCCGCCTTCGCCGCCTGGCGCGCGCGCGTCGAAAGCGCGCTCGACGGCGCACTGCCTTCCGCCGCCGACGCCCCGCAACGCCTGCACGCCGCGATGCGCCACGCCGCGCTCGATGGCGGCAAACGCATGCGCCCGCTGCTGGTTTATGCCACCGGCACCGCGTTCGGCGCGGATCCGGCCGCACTCGACGCCCCGGCCGCGGCGGTCGAGCTGATCCACGCCTATTCGCTCGTCCACGACGACCTGCCGGCGATGGACGACGACGACTTGCGCCGCGGCAAGCCGACCGTGCATATCGCGTTCGACGAAGCCACCGCGATCCTCGCTGGCGACGCACTGCAATCGCTCGCATTCGAATGGCTGGCCGATGCGCCGTTCGCCGACCGCATCCGCGTCGCGCTGCTGCGCGAACTGTCGGTAGCCGCAGGCGCGCGCGGCATGTGCGGCGGGCAGGCGTTGGATATCGATGCCACCGGCGGAAAGAACATCGCCATCGCCGAACTCGAACGCCTGCACGCGCTGAAGACCGGCGCACTGCTGCGCGCATCGGTGCGGCTCGGCGCGATCGCCGCCGACGTCGATGCGGCGCAACGCGAGCATCTGGATCGCTACGCCGATGCGCTGGGCCTGGCCTTCCAGATCCGCGACGATCTGCTCGATGTCGAAGGCGACAGCGCCACGCTGGGCAAAACCGCCGGCAAAGACGCCGCCCAGGCCAAAGCCACATTCCCGGCGCTGCTCGGCGTCGACGGTTCGCGCGCGCGGTTGCGGGCCCTGGCCGAAACGATGGCCGCTGCGCTCGCCCCTTTCGGCGAACGCACGGCAACGTTGGCGGCGCTCGGCCGTACCGTGATCGAACGCAGCCACTGATCGCGAGGCCCGCGGCCGCCTGACCCCTGCGACGCGGTTTTCGCGTTGATCGGTCGATGGGACCAGAATCGCGCAAGGAAGGGGATCGGGGCTGATGCGGATCTTTCGGCTGTTGCTGGCCTGGATCGATGCCGCCATGGCCAAGTCGGCGATCCTGTTCATGGACAACTGGTCCAAGGTCGAACGCGCCTATCGCCGGCCTTTTTCGCGGCTCACCTTCCGACTGAAATTCGCCTTCTATCCGCTGCTGGCTTTCGCGGCCGTGAGCTGGCTGGTCTGGGACTGGACGCACGAGCGTTCGCTGGATGCGGCCGAAGACGCCATCTTCGACAAAGTGGTGCGCTGGCGTCCGTGGGAGCCCGCGCCTTCGGGGCGCGTGATCGTGGTGGAGATCGACGAATGTTCGATCGCGCATTTCCGCGCGCGCGGCGAAGGCGGCTGGCCCTGGAGCCGGCAACGCCACGCCGATCTGCTCGATGCGCTGGATCGCGGCGGCATCGCCGCGGTCGGTTACGACGTGCTGTTCGTCGATCCTTCGCCCGACGATCCGCAGGGCGACGCGATGCTCGATGCGATGGCCGAAGGCGGCGCCGGCCGTTTCGTATTCGCTTCGGACCGGCTGCACAAGGATTACGACGAGGCGGCGTTGCTGCGCATGGTCGATGCGCCATCGGCTTTCGCCGTGGTGCGCCCGCCGCGGGACAATCCGCAGGTCGCGATGCAGCTGCCGTACGGCAAAAATCTGCGCCGCTATAGCGCACTGGCCAATGTCACCCGCAACGAAGACGGCGTGCTGCGCGATATTCCATTGCGCGAAGACGTCGGCGACTGGGCGCTGGCTTCGTTGCCGCTGCAGACCGCGATCGCCGCACGCACGCGCGTGCAGCAACCGCCGGCCGCGACCGTGCGTCCCAACTGGCGCCGCGACACGCGCCTGCCGCACGTCAGCGCGGCCGATCTGCTCGAAGGCGGCGAGGCGATCTGCCGCGAGGCGGGCAGCCCGATGATGCCTCTGCGCGGCAGGATCGCGATGGTCGGCTATACCGCATCGGGCCTCAACGATGCCAAGCCGACGCCCGTCGATCCGATCATGCCCGGCGTCGACGTGCTCGCCGAAGCGACCGAGGCGCTGGTCGCCGGCAGCGCGATCCGCATGCCGCCGACTTGGCTGAAGTATCTGTTGGCCGGCGCGCTTGTGCTGCTGACGGCGTTCGCGTTCTGGCGCGGCGAACCGCACGAAGACGTCGACTCGGTGTTCGTCGCCACCAACCTGTTGTTGCTGCTGATCGCTTTCGTCGGGCTGAGTTTCTTCGGCACTTTCTTCGACATCTTCGCCAGCCTGGGTTTCGTCAGCCTGTGTTTCGGCCTGTGCCGGCTGTATGCCGGCGTGCAGCGCGGGCGCGCGGTCGGAAACGCGGATTATTTGGCCGAATACGATGCCGGCGAATTCCCGTGGATGGCGATGGCCAGGCTGCGCTTCGTACCCGATCCCAGGCTCGACGCGCGCGCCGCCAAACGCCGGCGGCGCGAATACCGGCGTCGCCTGCGCCGATTCCTGTACGCGGGCTGCGAGGCGGTGATGATCGAAGGCGTGGTCGAACGCAAGAGCTGGCTGCACGACATCCTCGACGATCTGATGGTGCTGGTGTGGAAAGGCCGCGACCAGGCCCAGGCGCACGCGCACGCGCAGCGCGATCTGGATGCGCTTTACCGCCACTTCAACGAGCAGGACGAGCGCCTGGACGACGACGGCAGCGTACTGGTCTGCGTGGTCTCGGCCGAGATCGACGACGGCCGCGACGACAGCCAGCGCGGCGAACGCATGCGCCTGCGCGAATTGCTCGGCCAAGACCTGAACGAGCCCCTGGAATGGCCGTTGTCGGCCTCGAATACGTTCTTCAAGACAGATACCCCGCAACGGTGAGAGAGCCCATGCGCTACATCCTGATGCTGTTCGCCTGCTGCGGCATCGCCGCGGCCGCCGGCCAGAACGCGGAGATCGCCGCAGTCGTCAGCAAGCCCAACATCGATGTCTATAGCGGCCCCGATTTCTCGACCGAACGCGTCGCCAGGCTCAAACGCAACGCACCGGTGAAGATCTCGTCGCAGAAGGGGCTGTGGTACCAGCTGAATATGGCGGACAAACCCGGTTACGTGCGCGTCAACGACGTGCGCATGGCATCGGCCGGCGTCGACAACGCCGGCGCCGGCGTGCTGTTCGCCGGCAAATCGGGTTCGGGCCGCGCCAGCGAAACCGCTGGCGTTCGCGGCTTGGACGAAAACGATTTGCGCACTGCGTACGCAAATACTGCGCAGTTGTCGAAGATGGAGTCGTACCGCGTCGCGCCCGCTGCGGCCGCGAGTTATGCGCGCTCGCAGCATCTCGCCGATACGGTCGTGCCGTACGCCACGGAGGCCAGACCCGCGGCCGACAAGGGCGGCGCCACGCAGGCGCAGAAGCGGTCGGGCTTGTCGCTGGCGCGCGGCCTGCTGTCGCAGCTCGGCGGCGGCCTGGGCGGCAAGGTCGACAGCGCGGCCGAAGTCGCCGATGCGTCGATGGGCAAATCCGAAGCCGAACAATCGGCCGAAGAGCTGGCGCTCGGCCCGCTGCTGTCGGCGCGCATCCTCGGCGCGCGGCCGCTGTGGCAGGACGATGCCGCCCAACGCCGCGTCAACACGATCGGGCGCTGGGTCGCTTCGCACAGCAGCCGGCCGGAGCTGCCGTGGACGTTCGGCGTGATCGATTCCACCGACGTCAACGCATTCGCCGCACCGGGCGGCTATGTGCTGGTCACGCGCGGCCTGTACCAGTTGCTCGACAGCGACGCGGAAGTGGCCGCGGTGCTGGGCCACGAGATCAGCCACATCGTCCAGCGCGACCACTACAACGTGATCCGCAAACAGGAAATGGCCTCCGCCAGCAAGAACGTCGCATTGCGCCAGGTGAACACCGGCGGCGGCATCGCCGGCAGCTACGCGCGCGATTTCGTCGAGAAGAACGGCGCTGCGATCATGCTCACCAGCCTTGATCGCGGCGCCGAATACCGCTCGGACGAAGCCGCGCAGATCTATCTGGCGCGCTCCGGCTACAACCCGCTAGCGCTGTATTCGGTGCTGCAGAAGATGACATCGCTCGGCACGCAGTCCTCGCGCATGGCGCAGTTGTACAAGACGCATCCGGCCTTGGGCGACCGGCTGGACCAGATCGACCGGCGCGGCTACGGCGCGCTCGCCGATTACACCGATCGGCAGTGAGGGGAGCGGCGGGTGCGGACGGTTTCGGCCGTCCGCATCCGGGGGACCGCTTTCGGCGGCGCCTGCTTATCGGAACAGGCGGATCGTCATCGGATAGCGGTAGTGCTGGCCGTCGTAGGCCTTGAACGCCGCGATCAGGCTGCATACCAGCCACACCAGCGCCAGCACCAGCCATACCGGCAAGGCCACGATGATGCCGATGCCGAAGGTGAAGATCACCAGCACCACCGCGATGGCCGCATACAAGAACATGCTCAGGTTGAAATTGAGCGCTTCCTTGGCGTGCTCGGCGGCGAATTCGGATTTGTCGCGCACCAGCATCCACACGGCCAAGGCGCCGAGCGCGCCGGCGATGCCTACGACCCAGCTGGTGAGCAATGCGAGGGTCAACGCAGCCACATGCGCGCCTGCCGCCCACTGGCGATCGCTCAGGCTGGGGATGACGGTCTGTACGTTGCTGTTCATGGTCGACTCCCGCCGGAAACGCTCCGGTGTGAATCGATAATGGGGTCTGCCGCGGCGGGCGCAAGTAAACCAAAGACCTACTTCGCCAAGTCGACGGCGCTCGTACTCGCTTCTAAAGTAGGTGCGAATTCATTCGCACGCTATTGATTTCAGACAAAAATGCAGCTTTTTTCTGTGAGAGCGGCTTTTTGTAGGAGCGGCTTCAGCCGCGAGCTCTTACAGAGCGCGCCGACAGCGTTAAGAGCTCGCGGCTGAAGCCGCTCCCACAAACCTACAAACCCCACAAGCCGTCGCTCGGTTTACTTCACCAAGCGCAATGCGAAGGGATAACGATAGGCGACGCCTTCGTTGGCCTTGATCGCTGCAATGATGGTGAACACCAGCCAGGCGATGCCCAGGATGATGTACAGCGGAATGCTGATCAGCGCGCCCAATCCCAGCGTGGCCACGGTCAGTACGAACAGGATCGCGAAGATGATCGCCAGCGTGATGTTGAAATTGAGCGCTTCTTTGGCCTGATCGGCGACGAAGGGCATCGTGTCTTTCTTGACCAGCCAGATGATCAGCGGCCCGAGAAAGCAGCCGATGCTGAAAGCCCAGCCGCCGGTGATGATCGCGCCCACCAGCGCGGACAGATGCGCGAACATCGCCCACTGCCGCTCTTCGGCGCCGGGCGTTCCGGCGGGTGCGGGCGGCGGCGCCATTGCTTCGTTGAAATCGCTCATGCTCACTCCCCAAGGATTGGATGGCTCGGGCGGCAGGCGCCGCCCGTCTGAGCAGGATACGTCAAATGCCGCGCGGGCCGGTCAGGCGCTCATTCGGCGCCGGCCACCGTCATCCGCCCGACCAGGATCGAACCGGTGCGGATATAGGAGCGCGGGTCGATATCGCTGCCCACCGCTTCGATGCCCGCGAACATGCTCTTGAGGTTGCCGGCGATGGTGATGCCGTCGACTGGATACGCGATGGCGCCGTCTTCCACCCAGAAGCCGGCCGCGCCGCGCGAATAGTCGCCGGTGACGTTGTTCACGCCCTGCCCCATCAGGTCGGTGACCAGCAAGCCGCGGCCCATGCCGCGCAGCATCTCGTCGAGACCGCCGGCGTTCGCCGAGACCGCGAGGTTGTGCACGCCGCCGGCATTAGCCGTGGTCTGCAGACCCAGCTTGCGCGCCGAATAGCTGCCCAGCGCGTAACGCTGAAGCACGCCGTCGCGCACCAGCGGCGATTCGCGCGTGGCCACGCCTTCGGCATCGTAGGACGAGGAACGGAAACCGCGGCGCAGGAACGGCTGTTCTTCGATCGAGAACCACGACGGGAACAACGGCGTGCCGACGCTGTCGAGCAGGAAACTGGCGCGCCGATACAACGCACCGCCCGATACCGCACCGAGCAAATGCCCGATCAGCGAACGCGCGACATCGGCGGCGAACATCACCGGATACGCGCCGGTGGCGATCTGCCGCGGCGCCAACCGCGCCGACGTGCGCTCGGCGGCGCGACGGCCGATGGCCGCGGCCGATTCCAGATCCTCCGCGGCCAGGCCCGTGCTGTACCAGCCCTCGCGCTGCATCGCTTCGCCGCGGCCGGCGATCAGCGCGCAGCCGATGGTGTGCTGGGTATCGCGATCGCGTCCGATGAAGCCGTGCGAATTGGCGTACACGCTCAGGCTCGCGCTGCTGCCGACCGATGCGCCGTCCGAATTCTCGATGCGCGCATCGGCATCGCGTCCGGCCGCTTCGCAGGCGAGCGCGAGGTCCAACGCTTGGTCCGCATCGATATCCCACGGATGCCAGGTATCGAACTCGCCCTGCGCGTGCGCCATCAACTCGGCATCGGCCAGGCCCGCGGCGGGATCGTCTTCGGTATAGCGGGCGATCGCGCAGGCCTGGGCCACGGTCGATTCCAGGCTGTCCTCGCGCAGGTCGGCGGTGCTGGCGCTGCCTTTGCGCTGGCCGAAATAGACGGTGACGCCGATGCCGCGATCGTGGGTGGATTCGACGGTTTCCACCGCGCCCATGCGCACATTCACGTTGAGGCCGCGCTCTTCGCTGCAGCTGACCTCCGCCTGGCTGGCGCCGTTGGCGCGGCAACGCTCGAGCAGGCGCTGCGAAATGGCGGCCAATGCGTCCAGGCGCGCCTGGCTGTCGTCTTGGAGATGGGTAATCACTGCGTTCAATGGCTTATCCTAGTGCGATGCGAGGACGTGACGAAGACACCGGCGAATTCCTGAGCCCCAGCCGCACCCAGCAGCGGCAGGCCGCGCTGGACGTGCTGGCTTTGAGCCATCAACTGGCCGCGTTGAGCGCCGCGCAGTTGGACAAGTTGCCGATTCCGGAAGGCTTGCGGCCGCATATCGCCGATACGCAGCGGATCACCTCGCCGATCGCGCGCAAGCGGCAGATGGCCTTCCTGGCCAAGCAGATGCGGCGCGAAGACGATGCCACGCTGGATGCGATCCGCGACGCGTTGGACGCCGGCGGCGAAGCCTCGCGGCGCGAGACGGCGGCGCTGCATCGCGTGGAGTCGTGGCGCGAACGCTTGCTGGCCGATGGCGATGCCGCGTTGGCCGAACTGCTGACCGAGCATCCGGCTGCGGACCGGCAGCGCTTGCGCCAGCTGGTGCGCAACGCCGGCGAAGAACGGGCGAAGAACAAGCCGCCGCACAGCTATCGCGAATTGTTCCGCGAGTTGCGCGAGTTGCTCGCGCCCTCGACCGCAGACGACACCGACCTCACGTAGCGACAGCGCCTGCTTTTCCTTCTCCCATCGGGAGAAGGTGGCGCGGCAGCGCCGGATGAGGGTTCGGCGCGAGCGCGATCCTCCATCGACACACCGAACCCTCATCCGCCCTCCGGGCACCTTCTCCCGAGGGGAGAAGGAAAAGGCATGCATCCGCTTCACGTGCTCGTACCGCCCACCGTCAACTGGTCGATCAGCAACGACGGCTGCCCCACGCCCACCGGCACGCTCTGCCCGTCCTTGCCGCAGACGCCGACGCCGTCGTCCAGGCGCATGTCGTGGCCGATCATCTTGACCCGCTGCATGGTTTCCGGGCCGTTGCCGATCAGCGTGGCGCCTTTCACCGGCGCGGTGATCTTGCCGTCTTCGATCAAATAGGCCTCGGTCGCCGAGAACACGTATTTGCCGTTGGTGATGTCGACCTGGCCGCCGCCGAAATTGACCGCGTACAGGCCTTTCTTGACCGAGCGGATCATCTCTTCCGGATCGTGCTGCCCGGCCAGCATGTAGGTATTGGTCATGCGCGGCATCACCAAGCTCGCGAACGATTCGCGGCGGCCGTTGCCGGTGGGCGCGACGCCCATCAGGCGCGCGTTGAGCGTGTCCTGCATGTAGCCGACCAGGACGCCGTCTTCGATCAGCGTATTGCACTGCGTAGGCGTGCCTTCGTCGTCGACGTTGAGCGAGCCGCGCCGGCCCGGCAGCGTGCCGTCGTCGACGATGGTCACGCCCGGAGACGCGACGCGCTGGCCCATGCGGCCGGCGTAAGTCGAAGTGCCTTTGCGGTTGAAGTCGCCTTCCAGGCCGTGGCCGACGGCCTCGTGCAGCAGCACGCCGGGCCAGCCGGCGCCGAGGACCACCGGCATCAGGCCGGCCGGCGCATCGATCGCTTCCAGGTTCACCAACGCCTGGCGCAAAGCTTCGCGCGCGAATTTTTCCGGCTTGCCGTCGGCGAGCAGTTCCGCATACGAATAGCGGCCGCCGTACCCGGCGAAACCGGTTTCGCGTCGGCCGTTCTGTTCCACGATCACCTGGATGTTGAGCCGCACCAACGGCCGCACGTCGCCGGCCAGCACGCCGTCGCTGCGCGCGACCAGGATGGTGTCGACGCCACCGGATAAACTGACCATCACCTGCTGCACGCGCGGATCCGCGGCGCGCAGCAGCTTGTCGACGCGGCGCAGCGCTTCGACCTTCTCGGCATTGTCCAAGACATCGATCGGATCCTGCGGCGCATACAGCTCGCGGCCGGGTCCGCGCACCAGCGCATGCGCGGGATGTTCGTTGCCGTCGCGTGCGATCGCGCGCGCCGAATGCGCCGCCGACAGCAGCGCCTGCGCGTTGATGTCGTCGGAATAGGCGAAACCGGTTTTCTCGCCGCTGATCGCGCGCACGCCGACGCCCTGTTCGATCGAATGCGCGCCGTCCTTGACGATGCCGTCCTCCACGCTCCAACTCTCGCGCCGCGTGTGCTGGAAATAGAGGTCGCCGAAATCGATGCCCGGCCCGAGCAGCGTGCCGAAGGCGCGGTCGAGGCCGCTGCTGTCGAGGCCGGCGGGGAGCAGCAGGCGGGATTCGGCGATGGTCAGGGATTGGGTCATTCAAGAGATCCGGAAGTAAAGGGGTTCAACCGTCATCCCAGCGAAAGCTGGGACCCATTTTGATTTCGCCCTTGATTCAAGAGCCAAAGCCGCTGGATTCCCGCCTTCGCGGGAATGACGGCTTAAAAACAAGCGTCAGAACCCAAACATGCGGCCTCGAGGCCACCGAATCAACCAGCCGGCGGCGCCGGCGGGCGCGGCGCCCGCCCTTGCTCGCGCCCGATCACCTCGACCTTGGGCTCCTTCCAAGGCCCGGTTACGCGGTAGGTCTTGGCCGCCATCTGGCCCAGCGGCTTCTTCAATACCGCATTGGCCGCGGCGCCGATCGCCGCGCCCACCGGACCGCCGGCCAACGCGCCGGCCACGGTCAACAGGTTGCCGGCGCGCGGCAGCACTTCGATGGTCTGATCGAATTGCTGGGCGCGCAGGTCGGCGGCGCCGCGGATGCGGATCTCGGCGGCCGGGCCGTCGATCAGCAGATCGTCGCTGCGCGCGTGGCCGGCGGCGAAATCGATATTGCCGGCGATCTTGTTGAAAGCGAAACCTTTGGAGAAGAAGTCGCGGAAGTCGAGCATCAAGCGTCGCGGCAATTGCGCCAAGCTCAGCAGCCCGAGCACGCGGCCGGCGCCGGGCTCCACTTCCAGCAGGCGTCCATCGGTGGCCGACAAGGTCAGCTTGCCCTGCAACGCGTCCAGCTTGAACGCGGACGGCGCTCCCGGCCATTGCGCATCGAAACGTATCCGGCCCTTGCCGCCATCGACCTGCTTGCCGAAGCCTGCGCCCGCGAGCAGCGCGCCGACATCGTCGCTGTCGACGGTCACGCCCAAGCGCGTGCGCGCGCCTGCGCCGCGCCCGAACCAGTCGCCTTCCAGATCGATCCGCTGTTTCGGCGCGCGCGTCTGCAGCTGTTCGATGCGCATGCCGGCGGCGACCGGCCGCGTGCGCAATTTGGCGGTGCCGAACGGGCCGTCGTTGAGCCGCAGGTCGGCGATGTCGAACGACAACGGCGGCACTTTCGCCGGGTCGATGTCCGCACCGGGCTTATTGGGAGTAGCGGCCGCGGGCGGCGTCGGTACGGGCGTCGTGCCGGACTTGGCCATGCGGAAGTAGACGCGCTCGAAGTTGCCGGCGAGCGGCGCGCCCTCCGCCGTCGGCGCGAGCAACGTTCCGGCGAGCGCGGGGCCGTCGACGCGGATGCGGGTGCCGCCCGCCACCGGCGTCACTTGCAACCGCGTATTCGCGAACGACGAACCGAACAGTTGCAAGCGATTGGCCACCACATCTGCCTGCTGCAGTTTCAAGCCCTCGCCGCCGCCGCTGCCGCCTTGCGCGAGCGACAGCCAGTCGATCGCATCGAGCGTCGTCGCGCGCCCGCTGACGATCAGCCCCGAGGCCGGCGGCGGTTCGGCGACGCTGCCGCTGCCCAGTACGATCCGCACGCCGGTGCGGCCGCCGGCGCTGCGCGCGCGCGCGGCGAGCAGGTTGCCCAGCGTCACCTGCACTTCGCCGCTGCCCAGCGGCAATGCGGCATCGATCGTGGCGGCCAGCGGCGTGCCGGCCGGTTTCGCCAGCGGCGCGGGCAGATCGAGCGCGGTGCCGACCAGATTGGAACGCAGTTGCAGGCGCGTCGGCGCCGCGGCTTTCTGCCCGGCGATCGCGCGCGGTATCGACACCGCCACCGTCCATTGCGAACGGCCGTCGAGATAAGGCTTGAGCCAGGCCAGATCCTTGTCGCGGTCGAGCAAGGCGTCGCTCGTGATAAGCGATTGCAGCTCCGCTTCGAACGCATGCCGCGCATCGCGCGCAAAACCGCCGGCGCGCAACGACAATTTTCCCGGCTGACCATCCTGCACGACATCGAGCTTGTCCGCATCGAAACCGCCGTCGCCGTAGCGCGCGCGTCCGCGTACGTCGTCGAAGGCCAGTTGCCAGCGTTTCTCGGACAATTTGGCGCCGGTCAGATCGACCGTACCTGCGATTTTCTTGCCTCCTTGGGCGTCGCGATGCAACGGTAGCCACATGTCGAAGGTGAGCGCGGCCGGCCCGCTGGCCGCCACATTGTCCAAAGTCTCGCCGTGCTCTTTGCGCAATGGACTCTGGCGCAGCAAGGCGAGCAGTTTCGACGCATCGCCGCCGCCTTCGGCCTGCACGGTCAGTTCGGCCTTGCCGAAACGCGGTATGCCGGCGTGCAATTTGCGGATGCCGACGCCGGCGATGGTCGCCTTGCCGTCGACGGTGAAGCCATCGGCGACGAAGCTGACTTTGCCGTCCAGCGCTTCGGCGGCCGGCCAATCGCGCTGGAATTTCAACACCGCGCCGACCAGATCGGCATCGGCCCGGAACAGGCCGTTGCGGTCGCGGAAGGGCCAGTCGTCGAGATCGCCGGATACGACCGCGTTGCCGTTGCGCACCCGGCCATCGATGAGCGCGTCGTCCAGCCATTTCACCGTCGCGGGCGACATCTGGTGCTTCACCCAGAAACCTTTCGCCGCCGGCACCGGCGATTCGTCCAACTGCGCGGCGATATCGATCCAGGGCCGGGTGCCGTCGCCCTGGAACCACAATCCGCCGCGCATGCGCACGCCGAAATCGGTGCCGCGCGCGTACAGGTCGCCGCTGCCGACGCGCCAGCCCGCGCCTTCGCGCCAACCGGCGACGGTGCCCTGCAATTTGGCCGGATGCGGCACGCCGAAACCGCGCGGCCACTCGAACACGAAATCCGATTTCGGATCCAGATTCAGCGCGAAACCGTCCGCGTCGCCGATGAAGTCGCCGGATAATCCGCTCAGACCCGGCGCGTTGTCGACCGGCGCGAAACCCAACGCCGCGATGCGTCCGCGCGCGCGCATCGCGCCGCCGCGCACGCCGGCCACTTCGATCCGATCCAGCGTCGCCACCGGTTTGGCGGCCAGCAACCAGCGCCGCAATCCCGGGTCGAGCCGATCGCTCAAGGCGACGATCGACAATAACGGCGCGATCTGCACGCGGTCCGCGAGCACGGCATAGCGTTGGCCGCCGGCCAATACCAGACCGTCGAGCGATTGCTGCGTTTTACCGCTGCCGATGCGCAGGCGCGGCGCATCGAAACGCCAGCCGCCCGATGCCACCCGCCAACGCGCGCGCGTTTCCAAACGGTCGAACGCCAGCCGCGGCGTTTGCACGCCGGCAGCCGCAGCACCGCGCAACGACAGTCGATTGATGGCGGCATCGACCGTCACCGTCAGGATGCGATGGTCGCGAAGTTCGGCCCAGGTCTGAACTTGGCCGGTACCGCCGTCGACCACCGTGCCGGCGTAACGCAGCAACGGCGACCATGCCGCCAGATCGGCTTGTCGGGCGGCGAAATAAGCGCGGCCGTTGCCGCTCTTGCGATCGAAATCTATCGTCGCATCCACCGGCGCGGCTTCGTTGCGGATCCAGGCACGCGCACCGGCACGCACGCGGTCGCCGTCCACGCGCACGCGCAGGTCGACTTTGGGCAGACGCGCATCGATGCCCAGCGACGGCGCCACCAGCGCCAGCTTGGCGTCGATCACTTGCAACTCGCCGAGGTTCTCCAGGGTCTTGAGCGGATCGCCGCCGGGCTGCTGTTGTCCGGGCAGGCCGCGTATCGACCAGCGCCCGTCGTCGCCGCGCTCCAGCACCAGTTCCAGGCCGCGCACGCGCAATTCGGTGAACGACCGTCCCGGCAACAATCCGGCGTACTGCGCGACCAGGATCTCGGCCGCGCCGATCGGGACCGCGTCGGCGCCATCGCCGATGCGCAGTCCGTCCAGGCGCAGCAGCGGGCCGCGCCGGGTCCAAGCCGTCTCGACGTGATCGAAGGCGACGCGGCGCTGGGCGCGCTCGCTCAACCAGGCGGCGATCTTGTCCGGATGCCGCTCGGCCAGCGGCAGCAACTGGCTGGTCACGCCCGCGCCCAGCGCCATCAGCACCAGCGCGGCGGCGAGCGCGTACCACATACCCCTGCGCAACAGGCGGAGGCGATGGCGCCAGGGCGTGGGCATCATTGCGCCCTGCGTACCGCGGTCCGAGCCTTACAGCAGCACGACATCGAACTGCTCCTGCAGGTATTGCTCGTCCGGCTGGAAACGGATCGATTTGCCGAGGAATTCCTCGAGTTCGGCGACGGCGGCCGACTCCTCGTCGGTGATCCGCGCGACCACTTTCGGCGACGCGATCACCAACAGCCGCGCCGCTTCGAACTGCCGCACCGCGCGGGTGATCTCGCGGAAGATTTCGTAGGTCACCGTTTCGCTGGTCTTGAGCATGCCGCGGCCGCCGCATTCGTGGCAGGGTTCGCACAACTGGCGTTCGAGGCTTTCGACGGTTCGCTTGCGGGTCATTTCCACCAGGCCCAGCGGCGAAAAATCGTAGACCGTGGTCTTGGCGTGGTCTTTGACCAGCGATTTTTCGAGCGTGCGCAGCACCTGGCGGCGGTGTTCGGCGTCGACCATGTCGATGAAGTCGATGATGATGATCCCGCCCAGGTTGCGCAGGCGCAGTTGCCGCGCCACCGATTGCGCCGCTTCCAGATTGGTCCTGTAAACGGTCTCTTCTAGATTGCGTTGACCCAGGAACGAACCGGTGTTGACGTCGACCGTGGTCATCGCCTCGGTCTGGTCGATCACCAGATAGCCGCCGGACTTGAGCGGCACTTCCTTGCGCAGCGCGTTCTGGATCTCGTCCTCGACGCCGTACAGGTCGAAGATCGGACGCGCGCCGCCGTAATGCTCGATCTTCTCGGCCAGGCCCGGCATGTATTGCGCGGCGAACTCGCGCAGCTTGTCGCAGGTCTCGCGCGAATCGACCTTCACTTTTTCCACGTCGCGCCGCATCAGGTCGCGCACCGCGCGCAGCGGCAGGCTCAGGTCCTCGTATACCGCCGCGCCGACGCGCGCATCGCGCGAACGCTGTTCGACCAGCGCCCAGGCGCGGCTGAGATAGGCGATGTCCTCGGCCAACGCTTCGGCCGGCTGGCCCTCGGCATTGGTGCGGACGATATAACCCTGCTCCGGACGCTTGTTGGAAGCGGCGATCGCGGTACGCACCATATCCGCCACCGACGCCTCGCCTGCGGCTTCGCCGGCCAGGCCGTCGAGCGCGACCACGACTTCGGCGGGCTTGGCGATGCCCGCGAACTCGGATACCAGTGATTTGAGTCGCGCACGCTCGGCCTCGTCCTCGATCCGCGCCGACACGCCGACCACGCGCGACTGCGGCAGCAGCACCAGGTAGCGCGACGGAATGCTCAGCTGCGTGGTCAGGCGCGCGCCCTTGCTGCCGATCGGATCCTTGACGACCTGCACGATCACTTCCTGGCCTTCGCGCACCAGTTCTGTGATCGGCTTGGGCGCGGACGGCGGCAACGGCGCTTCGTCGTCGCCCTCGCCCTGCCCCACCGGCGCCGGCCGCACGATGTCGTTGGCGTGTAGGAAGGCCGCGCGATCCAGGCCGATCTCGATGAAGGCCGCCTGCATTCCCGGCATCACGCGCTGCACGCGGCCTTTGTAGATATTGCCGACCACGCCGCGCCGCCAGCCGCGTTCGATGTGCAATTCCTGCAGCATGCCGTTCTCGACCACGGCGACGCGGGTCTCGCGCGGCGTCACATTGACAAGGATTTCCTCGGTCATGCCCGAAGTTCCGTGAAACGCAAAGGCTTTCGACACGGATAAAGTCCGATAAAAGCGGATAAATCAATTGAAAAAGTTTTATCCGTGTTCATCCGATTTGATCCGTGTCTAATTTTTTTTCTCTCGGCGACACGCCGAAGCCGCGCAACAAGCGCGCAGTCTCGTACAGCGGCAATCCCATCACGCCGGAATAGCTTCCGGACAAATGCTTGATGAGGGCCTGCGCGCGGCCCTGGATGGCGTAGGCGCCGGCGCGGCCTTCCCATTCGCCGCTGGCGAGGTAGTCCGCGATGTCGGCATCGTCGAGCTCGGCGAAGGTCACCTCGGACAGCGACGCCGCCTGCGCCTCGCGCGAAGCCGACACCAACGACAACGCCGAGATCACGCGATGGGTGCGGCCGGACAGGCGCCGCAGCATGGCGGCGGCATCGTCGGCGTCGCGCGGCTTGCCGAACACGTCGTCGTCGAGCACGACTTCGGTATCTGCGCCGAGCACCACCGCGCCGGCCACGCTCACCACCTGCAGCAGGCCGGCACCGGCCTTCTCGCGGGCGACACGCCGTACGTATTCCTCGGCCGGCTCGCCGGGAGCGCGGTGTTCGGGAACGTCGTTGTCCAGCAGGCCGAATTCCAGGCCCAGGCGGGCAAGCAGTTCCGAGCGGCGGGGCGATTTCGAGGCGAGATACAGCATCCAAGAAGAATAACCCGCGCTGACTGGATCGAGCCCGCTCAACCCCTCTGCGGCTCACGGACCGTTAACTGGATTCCGAACACCCTGTCACACATCCCCAAGGAGAGACTCCATGCGCTTTACCGGACTGCGCCCGCTGTTGTTGACCACCGCCCTTGCCACGAGCTTCCTGATGACCTCTGCCTGCGCCCAGACCGCCGCCCCGGGCGGCTACGCCATTCCCGCCGACGGCACCCTGCTCTCGGTATCGGCCCAGGCCGATTCCAAGCGCGTGCCCGACGTGGCCACGATTTCCGCCGGCGTGGTCACCCAAGCCGCCGACGCCAATGCAGCCATGCGCCAGAACGCCGAGCAGATGGCCAAAGTGGTGGCTGCGATCAAGGCCGCGGGCATCGCCGAGCGCGACGTGCAGACCAGCGGCATCAGCATCAATCCGCAATACAAGTACGTCGAGAACCAGGCGCCGGAAATCACCGGCTACCAGGCCAGCAACACGGTCAGCCTGAAGGTGCGCGACATCGCCAAACTCGGCAAGGTGCTGGACACGCTGGTCGCCCAGGGCGCCAATCAGGTCAACGGCCCCAACTTCGAGGTCGACAAGCCGGATGAGGCCTACGACGAAGCGCGCCGCGCCGCGTTGGAGAAGGCGCAGGCGCGCGCCGAGATGTACGCCAAAACCATGGGGTTGAAGGTGCGTCGCGTGGTCAGCATCTCCGAGAACGGCGGCAGCTTCCCGCGGCCGCCGATGCCGATGATGGCGATGTCGCGTTCCAAGGAAGCCTATGCCGGCGATACGTCGGTGTCGCCGGGCGAGACCACGCTGTCGATGACGCTCGACGTGGTGTTCGAGCTGGGCCGCTGATGGCCAAGCGCGACAAATCGGCGCCGCCGGCGCCCGATCCCAAGCCCGGCCGCAATCCGGGCTATGCGGAGCCGCATCCTCGCGATGCCGAGGATGCGCGTACACCCAAGAAGCCTCCGCGTCCTGCACAACCGGATGAGCGCGATTTGCAGCGCGATCCGGAAGCGGATGGTGGGGACGACTGAGACGCGACGAACGGCTCCCTCTCCCGCTTGCGGGAGAGGGCTAAAGCGCTCCGGTTTCAACCGAAACAATTCCACTGGATCGATTCGATTCGAAACGAATCGTTTCGCGCTTCCGCCATCACTTGACCTGCACACCCGAGCGGCGCAATTTGAAGTCGCAGTCGGGTAGCGCGCCGGTCAGGGGTCGGTAGCTTTAACCCCACCTTCTCCGCAGGCGCGTTAGGGATCACGCAGGCGATAACCTTGGAGGTGGGTCATGGTCCTTTCGCAAAACCGCGGTCTCCGTTTTTCGCTGTCCGACGACGACGGCAAGGCTTTCAATCCGCTACGCATAGCCGCCACGAGCACGGCGATCGCGCTGCATGCGGTGGCACTGATGGTGCTGATCGCACCTGTCGCCATGCCGCCGGCAGTGGAACAACAAGACATCATCCGACCCGTCATCTTCTGGCCTGAAAAGAAACAACCTATACCCGATCCGCCTCCGCCGATAAACGTGCCGGTGGTTCAGCCGCGGACGCCCGCGCCCGCGGTGCCACGGCAAGACATCGCCGTCGCCGATGTCCCGATCGTGAGCAATGAAGGGACAGAAGCCTACGTGCCGCCGGTAGACGCCGGCCCGACCACGCCGGCCGACATCGGACCGGTGTCTGTCGCAGCCGTGCGTCTGGAATACATCAAGGCGCCGCCGCCGACTTATCCGCGCGACGCGCTGCGCATGCGACTCGAGGGCACCGTCATGCTGCAGGTGACCGTGGGCATCGACGGCCTGCCGACCGATGTGCAGATCGTGCAGAGCAGCGGCCATCGCGACTTGGATGTCGCCGCCCGCGCCCAGGTGCTCAAGCGCTGGCGCTTCCGCGCGGCGATGAAGGATGGCCAGGCGATCCCGGCCATCGGCATGGTGCCGATCAATTTCACGTTGAATCGCTGAACGCACGCAAGCGGGCGGCCCCACAAGCCGCCCGCTTTGTAGAGCGGAGCTTGCTCCGCTGCTCTGAACTTAAAAGCAGCGGAGCAAGCTCCGCTCTACAGAGCCAGGGCAGCGGAGCAAGCTCCGCTCTACAAAGCGAGCGCAGCGGGGCAAGCCCCGCTCTACAAAAAGCCGAAGCGCGCATCGAACTTAGGCGCGGTGGTATGGATGGTTGGCCAACAACGCCGCCGCGCGATACACCTGCTCGGCCACCAGCAACCTCACCAGCATATGCGGCAGGGTCAGCGGCCCCAGCGACCAGGTTTCGTCGGCGCGCGACAAAACTTCCGCCGCATGGCCCTCCGGCCCGCCGATCAGCAAGGCCAGGTCGCGGCCCGAGCCGCGCCAATGCTCGAGCCGCTGCGCGAGCTGTTCGGACGAATAAGCCTTGCCGCGGCCATCCAAAGCGACCACATGCGCGTTCTTAGGCAGTGCCGCGAGCACGCGCGCGCCTTCGTCCTGCGTCGCGCGCGACGCATCGCGGCCTTTGCCACGCAGGCCCGGCTCGATTTCGGCCAGTTCGAACGGCAGCCAGTGCGATAGCCGCTTCTGGTATTCGGCGAACCCCTGCGCCACCCATGCCGGAGCGCGTTCGCCGACCGCAATCAATTTCGCCTTCATCCCCGCATGGTAGCCCGGGTAAGCGCAGCGCACCCGGGAAACGCCGCAGGCGTTTCAAGACATCCGAACGCATCGGTCATGGATCCGCCAACGACCGCCATCGCATTTCCGTGGACCGAAACCGGAATGTCATCTCCCGGTTACCGCCGCTGCCTAGTGTCTGGACTCCCCCCGCAAGCTGGAGTCGCCATGCAACCCGTCGATCACTCCCGCCGCCAGGTCATCAAAGGCAGCGCCGCGGCGATGGCCGTCGGCGCCATCGGCAGTCTGGGCGCGCTGTACACGCGCCAGACGCTCGCCGCTGACGACCCGACGCGCAATCTGCCCATCCCCAGTCCCTACGGCACCCTCGCACCCGTCGCCGACCGCACCACCGGCCTGCCCCTGCTGCAATTGCCGCGCGGTTTCAGCTACCGCTCCTTCGGCTGGAGCGGCGATCTGATGGACAACGGCCAGCCCTGCCCCGACAAACACGACGGCACCGCGGTGGTCGGCTTCCGCCGGCCCCGCGGCGATCGCTTCGGACGCAAGGACGATCGCCTGCACGGCACCGAGATGGTGCTGATCCGCAATCACGAACGCGGCGGCGCGGCGCCCATCGCCGCACCGGCGATGTACGACACCGGCGACATCGGCGGAGGCCAGTTCGCCGGCGGCGGCACCACCACCCTCGGTTACGGCGCGCGCGGCTGGCAGACGCTGGAACCCAGCCTCGGCGGCACGCTCGTCAATTGCGCCGGCGGCCCTACGCCGTGGGGCACGTGGCTGACCTGCGAGGAGATCAAGACCAACGCGGCCTCCAGCGCCGGCAAGAAGCACGGCTATGTGTTCGAAGTGCACCCGGAAGCCGAACGCACGAGCGGCCAGCCGCTGGTCGCGCTGGGCCGTTTCAGCCATGAAGCGGTGGCCGTCGATCCGAGCACCGGCTTCGTGTATCTGACCGAGGACGACCGCAACAAGTCGGGCCTTTACCGCTTCGTCCCCAACGACCGCAGCGGCCGTTACGGATCGCTGCAGAACGGCGGACGGCTGCAGGCGGCGCGCGTGCGCGGCCAGCAGAACGCGGACCTGGTGGTGGCCGGCATCGGCGCCGAATACGCGCTGGAATGGGTCGATGTGCCCGATCCGGATCTGGATTCGATCGTCGCCCCGTCCGGTTTTCCGGACATTTCCGCTGGCGAAACGCTCAGCGGCCCGTTCGCGCAAGCGTGGAGCGAAGGCGGATTGCGGATGAGCCGCGGCGAAGGCATCTGGTACAGCCACGGCAAGATGTTCATAGTCGACACCAGTTGCGGCCTGGGCGTCGACGGACGCAAGGGCCGCGGCAACGGCACGGTATGGGTGCTGGATCTGGCCACGCAGAAACTGCGCGCGCTATTCGTCAGCGGCCATCAACTGGCCGCGCACAATCCCGACAACATCACGGTCAGTCCGCGCGGCGGCGTATTGCTTTGCGAAGATCCCGATGCAGCGCCCGCCGGCAGCCCCGACCAGTACGGTCCGGGCACGCGCCTGATCGGTTTGACCCGCAAAGGCGAGTCGTTCTATTTCTGCAAGAACAACGCCGAGCTGACCTCGACCCAGATCGCCAATGCCGACAAGGCGATTCCAGAGGGCGACTATCGCGAAAGCGAATTCACCGGTGCGTGCTGGGATCCGATCGGAAGGACGATGTTCGTCAATATCCAGACGCCGGGCATCACGTTCGCGATCACCGGGCCGTGGCAACGCGGGCCGATGTGATCGTCCTTCATGCCGAAACGAAAACGGCGCCGCGAGGCGCCGTTTTTTGCATTTTGCGATAGCGGCTTTTCGTGGGAGCGGCTTTGTGGGAGCGGCTTTAGCCGCGAGCTTTTCGGCCACCGACAAGATCAAGAGCTCGCGGCTAAAGCCGCTCCCACAAAAGCCGCTCCTACAAAACCGACCGGATCAGAAGCGGTCTTCGGCGTCGGTCTCGACTTCGGATGCTTCCGGCGGCTGGTCGCCGACCGTCCACAACCGCTCCAGCGCGTAGAACTCGCGCACGCGCGGCAGCATCACATGCACGATCACGTCGCCGAGATCGACCAGGACCCATTCGGCTTCGCGCTCGCCTTCCACGCCCAGCGGCTGTACGTCGAGCTTCTTGGCGAAGCGGATCACTTCGTCGGCGATCGACTTCACGTGGCGGGTGGACGTGCCCGATGCGATCACCATGAAATCGCAGACGCTGGTCTTGTCGCGCACGTCGATCTCGACCGTATCGCGGGCCTTGATGTCTTCGAGGGCTAAATGGACCTGTTCGAGCAGAACGGGTACGGGCGGCGGCGGGTTGGGCAGGCGGGTCTTGATGACTTGCGCGGGGCTGGTCAAGGGTTATCGGCTCCGGGAATTACGCAAGGATTATAACGGACTGGGCGTGACAGTTCGGGCACCGTACAGCCGGTTCCGCTCGATGTAGGCCGCTACGGCCGGCGCTACCTGGTCCTGCCAGGGTTCTCCGGCCTGGATGCGACGGCGGATATCGCTGGCCGATTCGGGCTGGAGCGGCTGTTCCAGACGCAACACTTTCCCTGCCGGGAAGCGGCTCAGCTCGGCGGCAGCGACCCAGCGGCCTTCGAGCCACTGCGACAACTCCGGCGGCAGTTGGCTTTCGATCCCGTTGCCGGGACGCTCGGCGACTGCGAAATTCGCGTGGTCGAACAGCGTCCGCCACGATTTCCAGGTAGGCAAGGCCAGAAAACTGTCCGCGCCGACCAACAGCGCGACAGGCGTCGCGTCGCCGATTTCGGCGCGCAACTCGCGCAATGTGTCGATGGTGTACGACGGCCCGTCGCGCAGCAATTCGCGGCGGTCGACCCGCAGGCGCGGCTCGTGTCCGATCGCCAACGCCAGCATCGCCGCACGTTGTTCGGCGTCGGCATGGGTGGGCCCTTTGTGCGGCGGATCGGCCGCGGGCATCAGATGCACCTCGGCATCCAAGGCGTCGCGTGCATGGCGGGCGACGGCGAGATGGCCGTTGTGCACCGGATCGAAGGTGCCGCCGTACAACAGCCGCAATGGCGCCGGTGTGTTCAATCGATGCCCGCACCGCTTTTCGTGGGAGCGGCTTCAGCCGCGAGCTTTTCGACCTCCGGTTTTTTGGAGAAAGAGCTCGCGGCTGAAGCCGCTCCCACGAAGAGCGAAGGGCTCATGCCAGCAACGCCACCGCGCGCGGTTCGGCGACCGCCAGCAGCAATCGTTCCAACGCCTGCCAGGCATCGCCCGCGGCGCGGCCCTTGGCGATGCGGTCGACGCGGCCCGCACCGGCCACGAAACTTTCCCAGCGCGGCGCGGCATGCCGCTGCAATGCGCGCTTGTACAGCGCCTGCTTCGAATCCCAGACGCGCTGCGCTTTGAACTCCGCGGCCAGATTGCCGCCGCGCGCCTGCGCGCGCGCCAACGCGGCGGCGCGCTGCAGTTCCATCACCACCATGCCGAGCAGCGCGGGCACCGCCTCGCCCTCGGCACGCAGGCCGGCGAGCATGCGCGAAACCTGCGCCGGCTGTCCGCCCAGCGCCGCGTCGACCAGACGGAATACGTCGTAGCGCGCGGCATCGGCCACCAACGCCTCCATGCGCGCGGCGTCCAGAGTCTGGCCGTCGTTGAGCAGTGCCAGCTTGTCGATTTCCTGCGCTGCGGCCAGCAGGTTGCCTTCGACGCGATCGCACAGGCTCTGCACCGCCCCGCGGTCCGCGCGCAGGCCGCGCGCGCGCAGGCGGCGCTCGATCCAGCCCGGCAATTCGTGCGGTTTCACCGCCCAGGCGACGACGATGTGGCCGACGCGGCCGATCGCTTCGCTCCATTTGCCGGCATGGGCGCGGCTCCAGTCGCCGGCGACGACCGCGAGCGATACGTCCGGCGCCGGATCGGCGCAGAAGCCGGAGATCAGTTCGGCGCCCTGCTTGCCCGGTTTGCCGGTAGGCAGCCGCAGTTCGATCAGGCGCCGCGCGCTGAACAAGCTCGGTGCCGACAATGTGGCGTGCAGCGCATCCCAGTCGGGTTCGCGCTGATTGCCTTCGGCTTCGAACACTTCGCGCTCGGCATAGCCCTGCGCGCGCGCCTGCTGGCGCAACGCGTCGGCGGCTTCCAGCACGCGCAAAGCTTCGGGGCCGGCGATCAGGTAAGCCGGCCGCAACGGTTCGGCTGCGAGCTGCGCAGCCAGCCGTTCCGGGGTCAGTTCCATATCAGGATTGCGGCACCTGTTCCGCCGCGTCGATGCGGCGCAGGATGCTGGCGACCATTTCGCGCCGCAACTCGCGGGCGAGCAAGTCCTGCTCGCTCTCCGCACCGGTGGGATTGACCGGGTTGGAAATGTAGTCGCGCGACAATTCCAGCGTCTGTCGCGGCAATACGTCGGTGCCGTCGGCTTTGCGCAAACCGAACACTACCGCGTAGCGCAGCGAGAATTCCTGCGCGCGGCCGAATTGGTCGATCGCGATCGGCGTGCTGCCCCAGCGTTCGGAAATCACCTCGAGCGTGGCCACGCCTTCGGTGGCGTCGGGCGAAGCCGGCGTAGCGCCGATGCGCGACAGGGCCTGTGCCAATGCCGTGCCGAGCGGACTGTACGGATCGGCCGACACTACGCGTACGGGGCCGAGGTCTTTGGGCAAGGTCAGGGCATCGCGCAAATGGAAGCCGCAGCCGGTCAGCAGCAATGCCAGCACCGCGAGGAATGCGACGAAGGGGGTCCGGATCATGCCGTCAGTCTGGACGAGGCCGGCGCGGGCATCAATAGCGCACTTCATGGCCGCTGAACATGGCTTCAGGCGAACGCCAGCCGGGCAGCGCGGCGAGCCGATCCAGCCAATCGCGCACCGCGGGCCATTGGCCGATCTCGATCGCGGCCTGGCCGGCCCAATACAGGTAACGGCAGCAGGCGGTATCGGCGAGGGTCGGCGCGGCGGCTTTTGCAAGAGCGACTTTGTGGGAGCGGCTTCAGCCGCGAGCTTTTCGGGCAGCGCAGTGCTAAATCAAGAGCTCGCGGCTGAAGCCGCTCCCACAAAGCCGCTCCCGCAAAAGCCGCCCTCACAATGGCATTACGAAGCGACGATATTGACGATCTTGCCCGGCACCACGATCACCTTGCGCACGGTCTGGTTTTCCAGGAACCGCGCCACATTGGTTTCCGCCAGCGCCAGCGCTTCGATAGTCTCGCGCGGCGTATCGACGGCGACCTCGATCGTCCCGCGCAATTTGCCGTTGACCTGCACCGCCAGCGTCACCGCATCGCGCTCGAGCGCTGCGGCATCGGCCTGCGGGAACGGCAGGTCCTCCAGCAGCGTTTCGGCATGGCCCAGCCGCTGCCACAGCGCATGGCTGGCGTGCGGCGTGATCGGGTTGAGCAGCAGCACGATGGCTTCGAACGCCTGCTGGCGCAGTGCGCGGCCGTTAGCGGTGCCGTCGTCGAATTTGGAAACGTGGTTCAACAGCTCCATCACCGCCGCAATCGCCGTGTTGAAGCTGTGGCGGCGGCCGTAATCGTCGCCGACTTTCTGGATGGCCTCGTGCAGTTGCCGCCGCAGGGTCTTCTGCGCCGGCGTGAGCACGGCTGCATCGAACGCGAGCGCAGCGCCCTCGCCCGCATGCTTGTCGACCTGGGTCCACAGGCGGCGGAGGAAGCGCGACATGCCTTCCACGCCGGCCTCGTTCCATTCCAGCGACTGGTCCGGCGGTGCGGCGAACATCGAGAACAGGCGCACCGTGTCTGCGCCGAACTTGTCGACCATCGACTGCGGATCGACGCCGTTGTTCTTGGACTTGGACATCTTCTCGGTGCCGCCGATATGCACCGGCTGGCCGTCCGATTTCGCTTTGGCGCCGACGATGCGGCCGCGCTCGTCGCGCTCGATCTCGACGTCGGCCGGATTGATCCAATCCTTGCCGCCGTGCGCATCGTCGCGATAGAACGTTTCGGCGATCACCATGCCCTGGGTCAGCAGGTTGATCGCGGGTTCGTCGCTGTTCACCAGACCCTGGTCGCGCAGCAATTTGTGATAGAAACGGAAATACATCAGATGCAGGATCGCGTGCTCGATGCCGCCGATGTACTGGTCCACCGGCAGCCAGTGGTTGGCGCGCCCATCGACCATATCGGCGGCACCGGGCGATGTATAGCGGGCGTAGTACCAGCTCGATTCCATGAAGGTATCGAAGGTATCGGTCTCGCGCTCCGCCGCTGCGCCGCACTGCGGGCAGGTGGTTTTGCGCCATTCCGGATCGGCCTTGATCGGCGATTGCACGGCGCCCTTGGCGAACGCGTCGGCCACGTCTTCGGGCAGCACGACCGGCAATTGTTCTTCCGGCACCGGCACCGCATTGCAGTTCGGGCAGTAGATCACCGGGATCGGGCAACCCCAATAACGCTGCCGCGACACGCCCCAGTCGCGCAGCCGGTAATTGACGCGTTTGCTGCCGCGGCCTTCGCGCTCGAAGCGCGCCGCCAGCGCATCGAGCGCCTGCTGGAAATCCATGCCGTCGAACTCGCCGGAATTCACCAGCCAGCCGCGTTCGGTGTAAGCCGCTTCCTCGGCGATGCGGCGCTCGAACTCCTCGACCACCTGCACCGCCGCGCCCGTGCCGTACACGTCGATCGCCGCGCTTTCGCCGAGCGCGGCGCGCATCGGATCGTCGTGGTTGGCGACATGCGCGGAAATCTCGGCGATGGCGTCGCGCACTTCGTCGGGCACGATCACCATCCTGATCGGCAATTGGTACGTCTGCGCGAATTCCCAATCGCGCTGGTCGTGGCCGGGCACCGCCATCACCGCGCCGGTGCCGTAACCCATCAGCACGAAGTTGGCGACATAGATCGGCAACGCTTCGCCGCTGACCGGATGGATCGCGCGCAGGCCGGTGTCCATGCCGCGTTTGACCTGGGTTTCGAGCTCGGCCTCGGACACGCCGCCTTTTTTCAGATCGGCGATGAAGGCGGCCAGATCCGGATTGTTCGCCGCCGCCTGCACGGCCAACGGATGCTCGGCCGCGATCGACACGAAAGTCACGCCCATCAACGTGTCCGGTCGCGTGGTGAAAACGCTCAGGCGCTGGTCGCTGCCTTCCACGTCGAACGCGAATTCCAGGCCTTCGCTGCGGCCGATCCAGTTGCGCTGCATGGTCTTGACCGAATCCGGCCAGCCCGGCAACGCGTCCAGGCCGTCGAGCAATTCCTGCGCATAGTCTGTGATCTTCAGGAACCACTGCGGGATTTCGCGCTTCTCAACGACGGCGCCGCTGCGCCAGCCGCGACCGTCGATCACCTGCTCGTTGGCCAGCACGGTCTGGTCGACCGGATCCCAATTGACGACGCTGTTCTTGCGGTAAGCCAAACCTTTCTTCAGCAGCCGCACGAACATCCGCTGCTCGTGCACGTAATAGTCCGGCGAACAGGTCGCGAACTCGCGCGTCCAGTCGATCGCGTAGCCCATCGTCTTGAGCTGATCGCGCATGTGGTCGATGTTGGCGTAGGTCCACTTGGCCGGCGCGGTCTTGTTCTTGATCGCGGCGTTCTCGGCCGGCAGGCCGAACGCGTCCCAGCCCATCGGCTGCAGCACGTTCTTGCCGGTCATGCGCTGGTAGCGGCTGATCACGTCGCCGATGGTGTAGTTGCGCACATGGCCCATATGCAGCGCGCCGGACGGGTACGGCAGCATCGACAGGCAGAAGAACTTGGGCTTGCCCGTGTCTTCCTTGGCTTCGAACGCGTGGGTCCGGGCCCAGAACTGCTGGGCGGCGGATTCGACGGCGGCGGGCTGGTAGGCGGGGACGTCTTGCGGGGCGGGCGCGTTCGACACGGGAAACATCGGCTGGACTGGACCGGCAAGCCTACCGCAGCGCACAAAAAGCGCCAACCGCGCCCGAATCCTGCAGAAGATCGAGGCCGTAGGGTGGGCCTTGGCCCACCATTGCCATCCCGCAAGGTTCGCCGCCAAGGTTCGCCGCCAGCGTGAGAAATGGCGATGGTGGGCCAAGGCCCACCCTACGGCTGGAGTACCGCAATCCGGGTGAGCCGGCTACGCTCGTCGGTATGAAAACCATCGCCGCCATTCTGATTTCGCTCGCCGCCCTGCCCGCCCAGGCCGCCGACACCGCGCTGCACTGCGAACGCCTGTTCGACAGCCGCAGCGGCCGGATGCTGGGCGAGCACACCATCCTGGTGCGCGACGGCAAGGTCGCCGAAGTGCTGCCCGGCCGCGCGAAGCTGGCCGAGGGCACCGAATCGATCGTGCTCGCCGGCCGCACCTGCCTGCCCGGCTGGACCGACCTGCATGTGCATCTGGGTTCGCAATCCAACCCGCAGAGCTATTCGGAAGGGTTCCGGCTGGACGACATCGACTTCGCCTTCCGCAGTGTCGGTTTCGCGGAAAAGACGCTGCTGGCCGGCTTCACCAGCGTCCGCGACCTGGGCGGCGAAGTCGCCCCGCACCTGCGCGACGCGATCAACCAGGGCCTGGTGCGCGGCCCGCGCATCTTCGCCGCCGGCAAATCGATCGCCACCACCGGCGGCCATGCCGATCCCACCAACGGCTACAACTCCGAGCTATCGCACCTGCTTGGCCCGCCGGGCCCGACCGAAGGCGTGATCAATTCGGTCGAGGACGCGCGCCAAGCCGTGCGCCAGCGCTACAAGGACGGCAGCGACGTAATCAAGATCACCGCTACCGGCGGCGTGCTGTCCTATGCCAAGTCCGGCGACGCGCCGCAGTTCACGGTGGATGAGGTCAAGGCCATCGTCGACACCGCCAAGGACTACGGCTACAAGGTCGCCGCGCACGCGCACGGCGCCGAAGGCATGAAACGCGCAGTGCTCGGCGGCGTCACCAGCATCGAGCACGGCACGATGATGACCGACGAGATCATGTCGCTGATGAAGCAGAAAGGCACCTGGTACGTGCCCACGATCTATGCCGGCCGCTTCGTCGCCGAGAAAGCCAAGATCGACGGCTACTACCCGGAAATCGTACGGCCCAAGGCGATGCGGATCGGCGCGCAGATCCAGGACACCGCCGCACGCGCCTACAAGAGCGGAGTGAAGATCGCTTTCGGTACCGACATGGGCGTCGGCCCGCACGGCGACAACGCGCGCGAGTTCCTCTACATGGTCGAAGCCGGCATGCCTGCTGCGTATGCGCTGCAGGCGGCGACGATCCGCGCTGCGGAAGTGCTCGGCGTCAGCGACCAGGGCGCGATCGAATCCGGGATGCGCGCCGACATCGTCGCCCTGCCAGGCGATCCGGTCGCCGATATCGCCAACGTGACCAAAGTGGATTTCGTGATGAAGGATGGCGTGGTGTACAAGCGGCCATCGCCATAATTTCTGAATGAGCGGCGCTTGTAGGAGCGGCTCTTGCAGGACCGGCTTTTTTGTTAGGAGCGGCTTCAGCCGCTAGCTCTTGATCTTTTAGCTGTCATCCCGAGCGCAGCGAGGGATCTGCTTTCGGCCCCTACGTGCAAGCAGATCCCTCGCTTCGCTCGGGATGACAAAAAAGCTCATGGTTGAAACCGCCATTAGAGCTGCCCCTACAAGCGCCGTTCCCACAAGAGACGCTCGCATCAGCGGAGGATTACGCATGAACCTGGAATGGCTCGGCTATGTCGCCGCCACGCTGACCACGCTCTCGTTCGTGCCGCAGGCGATCAAAACGATGCGCAGCGGCGACACTCGCGGCATTTCGCTGGCGATGTACGCAGTATTCACCGTCGGCGTGGCGTTCTGGTTCGGGTACGGTCTGGCGCTCGGCTCCTGGCCGATGATCGTGTCCAACCTGATCACGTTCGCGTTGGCGGCGGCCATCCTGCTCGTCCTGTTGCGCAATAAGCGGGCGGCCCAGTAGCTTTGCGGCGACGGCTTTCGTGGGAGCGGCTTCAGCCGCGAGCTCTTGATCTTTTATTGCCGTCAGCGGAAGAGCTCGCGGCTGAAGCCGCTCCTACAAAAAGGCCGATTCCTCAAAAACGTGTTACGCCCTCGGCTTCTCTGCGAGCGCATAACCGACGAAAACCAGCCAGCCGAACCAGCAGACGAAAGCGATGCGATGCGCGATCGCGATCGGCATCCACGTCGGCGCGAAGATTGCGAACGCCAGCACCGCGATCGCCGCCGCGGCGCTGACGGCTGCGAACAAGCGCATGCCCGGACGCGACCCCACCCCGAACGCCAGCAACGACGCGCCAGGAACGAACGCGATCCACCACAACATCCAACTCGCGGCATGCAAGCGGCCGGAGAGCGCTTCGAGATCCTGCGGATCCAGCCGCGCCACGCCTTGCGCAGCGAAAGCCAGTCCCGAGAAAAACACCAGCCAGGCGCCGATCCGCGCTGCCCAGCCGTATTCCTGCATCGCATCGCGCAGGCGCCAGCCCAGCCATGCCGCCAGCAATCCGGGTACGACGAATCCGTACAGGTTGAACGCCAGCGCATGCGGCGTGCCGTAAGCGCCGAGCAGGCCGAGCGGATGCACGGCGTGCGAATAGTCCTCCCACCCGGACGCGAACATCGACGCCGCGGCGATCGACGACAGCGCGGCCAACAGGCCCGCATGCGACGAGATCTGTTTCATGCCTGCTCCCAACGGAAGACGTCTTCCACGCCGACGCCGAACGCATGCGCGATGCGAAACGCCAGCTCCAGCGACGGCGCGTATCTGCCGGCCTCCAGCGCAATGATGGTCTGGCGCGTCACGCCGCAGGCCTGCGCCAGCGCTTCCTGGGTCATCTCGCCGCACTCGAAACGCAGGCGGCGGATGTCGTTGCCGATCGGCGTGCCGGCCATGTCAGCGGCGATCGCGCCAGTAGTACGCCGCGGTCGCCGCGTATTCGAACAGGCAGCCCCACATCAGCGCGAAGATCAGCAGATTGGCGATCATCAGATGCGTGGCCCACACCAGTTTCTCCGGCGGCGAAAAACCCAGCATGACCGCGATGCCGACGATGCAGAAGACCAGCGCGCCGCGGCCCCAGCCGCCGGCTTGCACGGCGATCTCGCGATCGCGTTCGTCCTCTTCCACTTCGCCTTTCCAACGCGACGCCATCACTCCCGACAGAACGGCCCAGGCGATCAACAGCATCACCAGATTGCGCCCGACCGCAGTCGCATCCGGGTTGTGCGGAATCGGCGGCCCCTGGAACACATGCGCCTTGGCCAGGAAATACGCGATCGTGATGGCCATGAACGCCGCGCCGACCCACGCCTTCCATTCGCCCGGCGACACGGCCTTTTCGACCTCGCCGCGCGGCAAGCGGTAGATGGCGTACAACGAGATCCAGGCGGCGCCGATCAGCAGCGCCATGCCTGCATTGCCGGTATCGATCCCGAGCAGTTTCGAGGGGCCGGCCAGCAGCAGCCACAAAGCCAGGCCGGCGATGGCGAGCAATCCGGCGAATCCCGAGCGTTGGGTCAACATCATGTCATCCACGGCATACAATATGTAAGTTACAGATTACATACGGGCCATCTGATGTCAAGTGTTCTTTACATCGAGTTGGATTTCGGCCCGGCTGGCACAATCTCCGGCTGAACGCCTTACGGAACCGCCCATGTCTGCCGCTGTCGCCAAACCCCATGTCTTCGACGCCACCACCGAGCGCTTCGAGGCCGATGTCCTGCAGAAATCGCTGCAGACCCCCGTGCTGGTGGATTTCTGGGCCGACTGGTGCGGGCCGTGCAAGGCGCTGGGCCCGATCCTGGAGAAGCTGGCCGCCGAGTTCAACGGCGCCTTCGTGCTGGCCAAGGTCGACACCGAGCAAGAGCAGCAGATCGCCGCGGCCTTCCAGATCCGCTCGATCCCGACGGTGTTCCTGGTGAAAGACGGCAAGCTGGTCGACGCCTTCCAGGGCGCATTGCCGGAAGGCCAGGTGCGCGAATTCCTGAAGCATCACGGCATCGAGCCGGCAGCCGCGAACGATGCGTCCGAAGCGCCGGCCGAGGTCGCCGAGCCGATCGATCCGCACGCCGAAACGATGCGCCTGCGCAAAGCGATCGAAGCCGAGCCCGACAAGGCCGAATTGAAACTCGATCTGGCCCTGGCGCTGCTGCAGACCGGCGGCGCGCACGAAGCCGAACAACTGCTGGATGCCCTGCCCGCCAACCTGTCCACCGACGACCGTGCGGTCAAAGCGCGTGCGCGATTGGGTTTCGCATCGTTGCTGAAAGACGCGCCCGCGCCGGAAGTGCTGGAAGCGGCCGTGGCCAGCAACCCCGACGACCTGCGCGCACGCCATCTGCTCGGCGTGCACCGCATCGTCGGCGGGCAATCGGAAGCCGGTCTCGAACAGTTCCTCGAGATGCTACGGCGCGATCGCGCTTACCAGGAAGGCCTGCCCAAGAAAGCGTTGATCGATGCGTTCCGCGTGATCGAAGACGAAGACGTGGTGAGCCGCTATCGCCGCAAGATGTCTTCGTTGTTGCTGGTTTAGCGGCTTTTCCCCTCTCCCGCTTGCGGGAGAGGGACAGGCCCGAAGGGCCAGGGAGAGGGGCCGGCTTGTGGGGGCGGCTTTTCGTGGGAGCGGCTTCAGCCGCGAGTTCTTGATATCCGATTGCAGGCTCGAAAAGCTCGCGGCTGAAGCCGCTCCCACGAAAAGCCATAAGCCGCTCTATGAAAGCGGCGGCGCTCGAGCAATCACTCCAGCACGATCATGAGATGGTGCCGAACGGAATCGGGAGACTCTCTTTGAATGCCAGCACCCTACGCCGCATCCTCAATTTCTGGCCGCCGTTCATCGCCTCCGGCATCCGCGTCGTCCGATTCGACGACGACTTCCGCCACGCCCGCGTCGAACTGCGCATGCGGCCTTGGAACCGCAACTACGTCGGCACCCATTTCGGCGGCAGCCTGTTCGCGATGACCGATCCGTTCTGGATGATCATGGTCAAGGAATGCATCGGCCGCGAGTACATGGTCTGGGACAAGGCCGCCGAAATCGATTTCGTCAAGCCCGGCCGCGGCACCGTGCGCGCCGAATTCCATCTGGACGAAGCCGTGCTCGACGAGCTGCGCGCCGCCACCGCGGGCGGCGACAAGGCCTTGCGCTGGTTCGATGCCGATGTGATCGATGCGCAGGGCGACGTCGTCGCCCGCGTGCGCAAGCAGATCTACGTCAGGCGCAAGCGCGAGCGGTCGGCCGACGATCCGGCTTAATCGTCCGCCGCCGCATCCGGCCGGCGCACGTTCGTCGCCGCAATCGGCACTTGCCAGTAAGCATCGTTCGAACCGTCGAAATGCCGGATGCGCAACGACTTGCCGCCATCGGCGACTTCGACGGAGTGCCCGGGCGCCATCAGCGCCTGCGGCCGTGCGCGCAGGCGCTGTTCTAGCGGTCTTCCGTCGCCCTCTTGTTCGCGCAGCCAAAGCAGCGTGGCGATCAGGCGCAAACGGGCCGCGTAGTCCTGCCCGCGCAACGCATAACGGTCGAAAGGGCCGCCTTCCGTTCCGACATTAGCCAGTACGCAGCCGATGTAATTGCCGACGCAATCGAAGCCTTGGTTCAGCGGCGTCGCGGGAAGGGGCTTGATCGGCGTATCGGCCTGGACCGAACGCCGCACCTCGTCGGAGCATGCATGCGCCTGACCAGGAGCCATGCGCGCAAGCGTCATCTCTTCGTCGAATAGGACAGGAAACAAAAAATCCCCGATCGGATCGCCGACCGGGGACGGCGCGCTATCCAGCGCACGCATGCCTTCTGCGATGAACTTCGATTCGCCCTTCATCGCCTCGCAAATCGAGCCCTCCTCCAACGCCGGAACAGCGAACGCCGAAATGCAAACGGACGGCAAGGGATGGTCGGCGGGCAATTCGGCAAGCATGTCCGCGAACAAGCGGCCGTAACCGTCGGTCGCGTAGGCGATGCCGATCATGCGGGCGATCAACGAATCGCCATGGCTGCCGATCCGCCGCCATGCGGCCGCGTCTTCGCAGACGCCGGCCAAGGCGGCGTCGTGGCGGCCGTCGGCGAAGTCGAGGGCATGCCGGGTCAGCGGCGCGATCGCATACTGGAATCGCGGCATCGGGCCATCGTTGCGCAGCGGCAATCCATTCCGATAGTGGCCGTATTGGCGCAAGGCGACGGAGCGCTCCACCAAACGCGCGTTGCGCGCCAGCAATGCAGCGTAGCCGGCGCGGTCGGCGCGCACGCTTTCCAAGCAACGGAGTCTTCGCGGCATGCAGAACTTGTTCCAATCCGCTTCCGAAGGCGCGAGGTCCGCATAGCGCGTCGCCGCAACGCTCTTCGAAGCCTCCTCCGACAAGAATTCCCCGGACGGCGACGGCGGCGCTGCGCCAAACCGCTTGGCGTCTTCGGCCGCTATGGCTTGCTGCATGTTTTCGGGCACGTCGTAAGGCAACGACCATAGCGCCGGGAACGCATTGCTTCCGCGAACGGGAGTTTCTTTGTCGAGCATCGCCAGCGCCGTTCTCTGCGCTGCAGTCGGCCCGAGCATCCGCGAAACCAACCATGCGCCTACTACGATCAGCAACAACGCAAGCAGAATCGCCAACGCCCATCGGATTAACTTGCGCATGCTTTCCCCTTAAAGTCCCTTGCCGCCCCTCGTCGAAGTATCCGGTCCTTTCCTTGGGAATTGCCATCTGCGTCAACGCTAGTCCTGCTCGCGGGACCCGATTCCTGAACGACTCAGCGCGCCGGACCAGGGGCGCATACGGTCGCAACGGGGGCTACGAACGGTCGCCCAAGGCCGCATCCGGGCGCTATGCTGGTGGTGGATCCGGGGGGAACCATGTCCAGCGAACAGCCTGAACAGGCGCAGGAAAGCGCCGAGCCGTTGCCGGACATCACCGGTTACACGGTGTTGCAAGCGATCGGCCACGGCGGCATGTCCACCGTGTACCTGGCCGTGCAGGCTTCGCTCGGGCGCGAGGTGGCGGTCAAGGTGATGCTGCCCGAGGCGCTGGCCGACGAGGTCAGCCGCCGCCGCTTCGAGAACGAAGTGCGCACCATCGCCCGGCTCGAGCATCCTCACATCGTCGGCATCTTCGAAGTGGGCCGCACCCGCGACGGGTTGCCCTACTACGCCATGCCCCATCTGTCGCGCGGCCATTTGGGCCAGCTCGATTTCACCCAGAACGAACCGCGCGTGATCGCGACGCTGCGCGCGCTGCTGTCCGCGCTCGATTATGCGCATGCGCGCGGCGTGATCCATCGCGACGTGAAAGCCGAGAACGTGCTGTTCGACGAAGCCGACCGGCCGCTGCTGGCCGATTTCGGCATCGCCCTGCGCCACGGCTTCAGCCCGCGCGTGACCATGGCCGGATTAGCGGTGGGCAGTACCGCCTACATGGCGCCGGAGCAGGCGCGCGGCGAGAACGTCGACCATCGCGCCGACCTGTACAGCGTCGGCGTGCTGGCGTTCGAGATGCTGGCCGGGCGCTTGCCCTATATCGCCGGCGATGCGCTGGCGATGGCGATGCAGCACGTGCAGGATCCGATTCCGCGCCTGCCGCGCGACAAGCGCCATTGGCAACGCCTCATCGACAAGGCCATGGCCAAATCGCCCGGCACGCGCTACCGCAACGCGCAGCAGATGCTGGACGCGCTGCAGCGCATCGAACGCAAGCGGCAATCCGCCGGCTTCGCCCTCGCCCAGCGCTTCGGCGACGGCGTGTCGCGCGTGCGGCACTGGCCGCTGGGCGTGTGGATCGCAGCGGGATTGGCGACGGCGCTGCTGCTCGGCATCGGTTTGCGCCATTACAACCGCGGCGACGCGGCGCCCGCCGCAGCCGTTGCCGCGGTACCGGCCGCGCAGGCGCCCGCAGCCGTGCCGCAGCCGCAGGCCGACCTCACCAGCGCCATGCTGCGCCCGCCGCCGGAATCGCCGGCGGAAACCTGGATGCTCGCCGCCGAACAGCAGACCCGCGCACGCAACCTGATCGCGCCCAAGAGCGGCAATGCCTACGACAGCGTAGTCGCCGCGTGGCGCGCGGACCCGCACCATGCGCGTTTGCCCGCGGCGGTCGACGGTTTGATCGATGCGATGGCCGCACAAGCGCAGCAGCGGCTGCGGGACGGGCAGGAAGATCGCGCGCGCGACTACATCGAACGCGCGGACCGGATCGCGCACGAGACGCGCCGCGTCGACTCGCCGGCGTTGCGGCGCATGCAGGAAGCCGTCGCCGAGAGTCTGGAAGCGAGCATCGACGACGACGCCAAGCGCCTGGATCGCAATGCCGCGATCCGCACCGCAACCCTGGCGGCGGCTGTGATGGACGACAAGGCCGCAGCCGCGGTCCTGATGAAGCGCGCCCGCGAAATCGGGCAGACCGGCATTCGCGCGCCGGCCGACGTCGCCGGCCTGATGTTCATGCACAGCGGCGGCCATATCGTGGCGGTGAGCAGAAACGAGGTCTCGCGCGGCGACTACGCGCGCTTCGCCGCCGCCACCGGCCGCCAGCCGGCGCTGTGCCGCGAACGCGCGTCGCTACTGCGCGTACTGGCGCCGCGAGATTGGAAAGCGCCCGGCTTCGACCAGGACGACGCGCAAGCCGTGGTCTGCGTCTCCTGGAACGATGCCGAGGCCTATCTACGCTGGCTGAGCGCACGCAACGGCCGCCGCTATCGGCTACCCAATGCGGCAGAAGCGGCGCAACTGACCGCCGCGGGCGCCAAACCGGTGTCGGAATGGTTGGCCGACTGCAGCCAAAGCTGCCGCAAGCGGCTCGCGCACGGACCATCGTGGCGCGGCAGCGCGGGTTCTCGGCCGCTGGATCCGGGCCGCGGCTACGACGACGTCGGTTTCCGCATCGTGCGCGATCCCTGACCCGACCCTCCCGCTCGCCTACAATTGGCGCATGCCGCCTAACGCCAAGTCGGGCAAACGCCTGCAACGATTGTTCCTGACCGGACTGCTCACCCTGCTGCCGATCTGGCTGACCTGGGTGGTGGTGAAGTTCGTGTTCGTCCTGCTCAGCGATCTGAGCAAGCCTTGGGTGCAGCCGCTGTCGCGCCAGATCGCGCTGTCCAATCCCGGCATGCTCGGCTGGTTCGACGATCCCTGGGTGCAGACCGCGATCGCGCTGCTCGCCACGCTGTTCGTGATCCTGGCGGTGGGCTGGCTGGCGCGCCGCATGGTCGGCCAGCGCCTGCTGCGCTGGCTCGAATCGGTGATCTCGCGCGTGCCGCTGGCCAGCACCATCTACGGCAGCGCGCGCAAGCTGCTCGACATCCTGCAGACCCAGCCCGACGGCACCCAGCGCGTGGTTCTGATCGATTTTCCGCATACCGAAATGAAGTCGATCGGTTTCGTCACCCGCGTGATCCGCGAACAGGGCACCGGCCGCGAGCTCGCCGCCGTCTACGTGCCGACCACGCCCAATCCCACGTCCGGTTATCTGGAGATCGTGCCGGTGGAGAAAATGACGCCGACCGACTGGACGGTCGACCAGGCGATGAGCTTCATCATCTCCGGCGGCGCCGTATCGCCGGATACGATTCCGTTCTCGCCGCCGTCCGCGCAAGCATGAGCCTGCGTCCGCTCGAAGACCGCGCCACGCGGCTGTTCCTGCTGCTGGCGGCTTTTTTCTGCGTCAATGCGGTGCTGGCCGAATTCATCGGCGTCAAGATCTTCGCGCTGGAAGACACGCTGGGCCTGAAGCCGCTGGAATGGAACCTGTTCGGCCAGACCGGCTCGTTGAACTTCACCGCCGGCACGCTGCTGTGGCCGATCGTGTTCATCATGACCGATACGGTGAACGAGTATTACGGCCGCCGCGGCGTGCGTTTCATCAGCTGGCTGGCGGCGGGATTGATCGTCTACGGTTTCGCGTTCGCGTTCATCGCCATCCATCTCGCGCCTGCCGCGTGGTGGGTAGGCGTGGCGAAAGACCAGGGCGTGCCGGATTACCAGGCCGCGTTCGCCGCCGTCTTCGGGCAAGGGCTGTGGACCATCTGGGGTTCGTTGATCGCCTTCATCATCGGCCAGTTGATCGACGTGTCGGTCTTCCACCGCATCCGCCGCGCCACAGGCGAGCGTTACGCCTGGCTGCGCGCCACCGGTTCCACCGCCGTGTCGCAGCTGATCGACAGTTTCGTGGTCCTCTACATCGCGTTCGTGATCGGCCCGCAGCATTGGCCGACCTCGTTGTTCCTGGCGGTGGGCACGCTGAATTATCTCTACAAGATGGCTGCGGCGATCGCCTTGATTCCGCTGCTGTACCTGGCGCGGGCGATGATCCATCGCTATCTGGGCCAGGCGCGCGCCGCTGAGCTGCGCGAGCAGGCGGCGGCAGGCTGAGCCGTAATAAAAAAGGGAGCCTTGCGGCCCCCCTTCAATGCACTGCCTCACGACAGGGCGACATGATCGGCCGCTGGTTTTGGCACGGGATACGACGTGGGGAATACGCCGATCCGTACCACGGCTGCCATGTTGTTCTTTTCGTGCCGACAGATACCGACCGGCGCTTACGGCACGTTTCAACCGATGCCGCCGACCGCACTCCTTCGGCCGCGACAATGAACATGCTGAAGATAGGCTGGCGCCGCGCATCCGCGGAGTGAATCAGACGATTCTTATATTGCCCCGCGCCTCGCGCGAAACATGAGCTGCATCACGATTTCAGGCCGTGGTCGCGGGCGTAGGCGTAGAGCTGGCTGTGGTTTTCGATGCCGAGCTTGCGCATCGCATCGATCTTCTGATGGCTGATGGTCTTGACGCTGCGGTGCAGCCGCTGCGCGATCTCGCTGACCGACAGGCCGTCCACGAACAGCCGGATCACCTCGGCTTCGCGCGCGGATAGATCCGCCAATTGAGGCATGTCCGTATCCGCATCCAGCTTCGCCAGCAGGTCGGCGCTGATATAGCTGCGGCCCGCGGATACCGCACCGATCGCGGCCGCCAGATCCTCCATCGCGGAGATCTTGCCCACCAGTCCCTGCACGCCCAGCTCCAGCATGGCGCGCAGGATCGACGGATTGTCGATCACCGTGAGCACCACGATGCGCAGCTGAGGGTGGTCGCGGCGCAGCGACTGCAGCATCCGCAAGCCGTCCTGGCCGCGGCCCTGATGCTGCGGCATGGCGAAGTCCGTCACGAGCACATCGCAGTGCCCGTTTTCGAGTAGCCCGAACAGCTTTTCGCCGCTATCGGCCGTGGCCACCACTTTCATCGGCGGGTGCGCGCGCTGAAGAATCGCGCGCACGCCGGCCAGGACGACGGAGTGGTCGTCGGCCACGAAAATCCGCAAGGATTCCATGCGCCCCCATTCGCCGTCCCGACTCGGACGGCCGCGGCGCAGACTACAACGTTCTCCATGCGCCGCGCATGTGCGGATTGCGCTACGGCCGCTCCGACGACGGTTGTATCGACGCACAGGCGCGTTTCCGGGCCCGTTCCGACGGCCGCCCAATGGCGCGTACGGCTTACGTGACGCATATCACAGACCCTCTCGCCGCGGCCCGGCATCGTTTCGCAAAGGGGGATTCATGGTTAACGGCTGGACCCACCAATTGCTGCTCGCGGGACCCGCGATCCCGGCATCCGAAGACGCGGATGCCGGAGAAATCCGCATCGCCGCTTTCGACGATTGCCCGGAACTCGCCGTTCTGGTCGACATGCTGGGTGCGGCCGAGGTCGACAAAGTCGTAGCGCTGCTGGTCGAAGTCACCCGCGCCGATATCGCGGTGTTCGACGAGGCGCTCCGCGCTTACGATTTCGACCAGGTCACCCAGCAGTTGCATCGCATCGTCGGCAGCTACCACCTGCTCGGGCCATCGGCGCTGGCCGACGAGGGCCGCGCGCTGCTTGCGGAATTGCGCACCGAACGCAACGCTTCGACGTTGCCCCGTTTATGGCATTACCGCGACCGGATCATGGCGCTGGCGGCTCGGCTGGAGAGGACCGTCGCCGCGCAGCGCGACAGCGATCCGCTCATGGCGTAGGCAGGGTTTCGTCCATAGCCGCCAGCCCCAGCGCTGCGCGCAGCTGGGCGCGATAGCTGCGTCCTGAGGTCATCCGCATGCCGCTGCGCATCCGCACCATATATTGGCCCGCGCCGTGAGCTTCGATCTGCTCGATCAGATCGATCCTGACGATGCGCGAACGATGGATGCGGACGAACAGCCGCGGATCCAGCCGCACCTGGATCCCGGCCATGGTCTCGCGCAGCAACAAGCTGCGGCCGTCGATCCGCAACTCGACGTAGTTGCCCTGGGCGAGCACGTATTCGACGTCGCGCACCGCCACGATGCGCAGCCGCAACCCGTCGGGCACGGCCAGCCGTTCCGGGTAGGCCGCCGCGTCGGCCGTCGCTCGCTCGCCCGGAGCGCGCGCGGCCAGCTGATGGCGTACGCGCTGCACCGAATCGTGCAGCCGGTCCGGTGCCACCGGCTTCACCAGGTAGTCGATCGCGCGCGCATCGAAGGCCTGCACGGCATGCTCGGAATATGCGGTGACGAATACCACCAGCGGCCGCTGCGACGGCGCCAACCGATCGAGCATGGCGAAACCGTCGAGTTGCGGCATGCGCACGTCCACGAACACCACGTCCGGCGCGAGCGTACGCAATCCCTGCGCCGCCGATTCGCCGTCGCCGAATTCGGCCAGCACCTCCACCGAAGGCTCGCTCTCCAGCAAGCGGCTCAGCCGCGCGCGCGCCAGCGGCTCGTCGTCGACGATCACCGCGCGCAGCGGCCGGCTCATGCGGCCATCCGGTCGCGTTGCAGCGGGATGCGCAGCCGCGCCTGCGTGCCGCCCTCGGGAAGCGCATCGAGTTGCAGCGAATAGTCGGCGCCGAACAGGCATTCCAGGCGCGAACGGATATTGGCCAGGCCGGTGCCGTGGCGCGGCGCCTGGGAGCGGCCGTCGCCATCGTCGCTCACTTCCAGCAGCAGCCACGGGCCGTCGCTGCCGACCCGTATGCGCAGCCATCCGGGCGCGATCTTTTCGGCGATGGCGTGGCGGATCGCATTCTCCGCCAACGGCTGCAGCAGCAGCGGCGGGACCAGGGCATCGGCCAGGCGTTCGTCGAGGTCCCATTGCAATCGCAATCGGTCGCCGAGCCTGACCTTCTCGATTTCGATGTAGTGGCGCAGCAGCCGCAATTCTTCCTGCAGCGGCACCAACGAGCGCTGCCGATGATCGAGGCTGCTGCGCAGCAGTTCGCCCAGGCCGACCAGCATGCGATCGGCGGCGGCCGCGTCGCGATGCACCATCTCGGCGATCGAATTCAGCGCATTGAACAGAAAGTGCGGATTGAGCTGCGCGCTCAAGGCCTCCAAACGCGTCTCGGTCAGCCGCGCCTGCAACTGTTCGGCCTGCCGCTGCCGTTGCAGCGCGCGCCGGCCGAACAACCAGGCGTGGGCCACGCCGATGTTGAGCCAGCCGAGCAGGAAATTGTTGAACACGCTGGTGATCAGCACGTCGCGGAACGGCGGCAGCGTGCGATACCAGCCCAGCCAGGGGTTCAGGTAATACACGCACACCGCACGCAGCACGACGATCGCCAGCACCGCCATCATCAGCGCGCAGATCGAGCGCGCCAGGCTGCCGCGTTCGATGGAATAGCGTTCGACCAGCCAGAACAAACCCAGCGAGAACGGGATCCACAGCCAAGCCGATGCGAGCCCCCTGCGCGAAGCCTGCGCCAAGGTCAGCACCTCGTCGTCGCCGAACTGCATCGTCAGCAATTGGCCGGTCGTGACGATGCCTTCCAGCGTCCACCAGACGGTTACCGCCAACACCACTAGCCAGGCACGTCGCGACATGAGCTCACGCTAGCCGCGCGCGCCTGCCGTTGCAACCGGATACGCGCCCATTGATCACCGGCTGCGATGCCTTCGTCACATCGCGCTTGCCGGCCGCCGCCCGCCGACGAAAGTGGCTGCGACTCCCCAGCAAGCGGTGAACGCCATGACACGCTCCGCCGTACTGCCCGCCGCACTCGCGCTTTGCCTGTTCGCCGCCGTTCCCGCCGCCTACGCAGGCCGCGGCGCGGATCAATGCGCGCCGCTGAAGATCTTCGGCGAAGGCGTCATTTCGCGCCCCGGAAACCACTGGGAATCCCGGCTCACGCTATCGCCGGATCGCAATCTCGCGCTGTGGACCGTCGGCAACGTCTTCGGCGGCGAGCAGTTGGTCGTGCTGATGTCGGAATACCGGCGCGGCGGTTGGAGCGAGCCGGTGGTCGCGCCTTTCTCCGGCGTCTACGACGATGTCGACACGGTGTTCTCGCCCGACGGCAAGACGATCTATTTCTCGTCCAAGCGCCCGCTGCAGGACGGCGGTACGCCACTGGAAACTTTCGACCTGTGGAAGCTGCGCTACAGCGATGCGCGCGGCTTCGGCAAGCCCGAGCATCTCGGCGCGGGCCCGAACAGCGGCGCCGACGAGCTTTATCCCAGCATCGACCGCCACGGCAATCTGTACTACGGCAGCAATCGCGACAACGAACAATGGGACGTGTGGCGCAGCCCGAGATTGCCCAACGGCCGCTTCGGACCCGCCGTCAAACTCGGCAGCGGCGTCAACACGGCCGACTACTGGGAATACAACCCGGAAATCTCGCCCGACGGCAAAACGCTGCTGTTCGCATCGCTCAGCCGCCACGGCGGCTACGGCTGGGGCGACATCTACCGCAGCGATCTGCGCCACGGCAATTTCCGGCCGGCGCAGAACCTCGGCCCGTGCATCAACTCCACCGCCGACGATTACCACCCGACCATGCTGTGGGAAGAGAACCGGCTGATCTGGATACGCAACTTCATCGAAGACCCGGATTGGTATCCGGATTTCTTCATCACCAAATTCAAGCTCGACTGATCGCAGCGTTTCACCCTAGCGTTGCGGACCTTTCCCCTCCCGGCCACGGGAGGGGTTTTTTTCGATCGCACCCAACAAAAAAGGGCCGGCAATGCCGGCCCTTCCTATGCTTCAGCGCTCAAGAAAAATTCAGGCGCGCGTACCGCGACGCGATCCGGCATAAGCGCCCGCATAAGCGCCCTGCCCGCTGCGGTGCTGCTTGGGACCGGCATGCGCATGCGCGCCGCGATCGCCCGGCTTGCCGTGCGCGCGATGCGCCGGCTTGCTCGGCGGACGATGGCCGCCCTGACGCTGGCCGCCGCCGTTCTTGGGGATCGGCGTATCCAGGCGGATCGGCTTGCTAGGCGCGAAGCCTTCGATCGTGTCCATCACCAGATCGACCTTCAGCATGCGCTGGATCTGGCGCAGCAGGCCGCCTTCTTCCGGCGACACCAGCGACAAGGCTTCGCCCTGAGCGCCGGCGCGGCCGGTGCGGCCGATGCGGTGGATGTAGTCCTCGGCCACCATCGGCAGATCGTGGTTGATCACCAGCGGCAGATTGGGAATGTCCAGGCCGCGCGCGGCGACATCGGTCGCCACCAGCACGCGTGCCTTGCCGGCCTTGAACAGGTTCAACGCCTTCTGGCGCTGCGCCTGGCTCTTGTTGCCGTGGATCGCGACGGCTTTCAGGCCGGCGGTTTCCAGTTGCTCGGCCAGACGGTTGCAGCCGTGCTTGGTCTTGCCGAACACCAGCACCTGGTCGGTGTGGCGCTTGCTGAGGATGTCGATCAGCAGATCGCGCTTGCGCGAACCGTCGACCGGATGCGCGCGATGCACGATGGTTTCGGCGATGGTGTTCTTCGCCGTCACCTGAACCTGCTGCGGATTGCGCATGAACTCCAGCGCCAGCGCCTTGATCTGATCTTCGAACGTGGCCGAGAACAGCAGCGTCTGCCGCTCCTTGGGCACGCGGTTGAGGATGCGCTTGATCGCCGGTAGGAAGCCCATGTCGAGCATGCGGTCGGCTTCGTCCAGCACCAGCACTTCGATTTCGTCGAGCTTGGCGGTGCCGCGCTCCAGGTGGTCGATCAAACGGCCCGGGGTGGCGACCAGGATGTCGACGCCGCGACGCAGGTTATCCATCTGCGGGCCCATGCCGGCGCCGCCGTAAATGGTGGTCACGTTGAGACGCAGATGGCGGCCGTAGGTCTTGAGGCTGTCGGCGACCTGCACAGCGAGCTCGCGGGTAGGCGTGAGCACCAGCGCACGCGGCTTGCGCGCGCCGTTGGGCGGGGTGAGCTTGGACAAACGCTGCAGCAACGGCAGCGAGAACGCGGCCGTCTTGCCGGTGCCGGTCTGGGCGCCGCCGAGCAGATCGTGGCCGGCCAGAGCCAGCGGAATGGCTTCGGCCTGGATCGGCGTCGGCGTGGTGTAGTTGTTTTCGGCGAGCGCGCGCAGCAGCGCGGGCGACAGCCCGAGGGTTTCGAACGTCATTGGATTTGGAACTCCGGGATAGCTTCGGCACGCCGCAATAGGCGGTGGGCCGTTTACTCGAAGCTTCCTAGAAACCGCGCTGCGAGTAACTGATTTGACGGTTCCGGACATTCCGGACCGTGTCTGCGCGACGAAAGACGTGCGGGATAAGTGGCCGCGGTGGTCGGGGATTTGCGCCCTTTCCGACCCGGCGGCAGGCGTACCAGGAACAGGCAGCCGCGTTGCAAACGGGGTGGATACTACGCGAACCGAGCTGAATAGGCCAGTTTTGCGGGGAAAACGGCACTATCGGCCTGGGTAGCGGCTTTTGGGGGGCCTGGCACGCGCCGCGATGCGGCTTGTCCGCCCCGCGGATTTCGAATGGATGCCCCGTTTGCGCCCGCGTCGCGGTCCCGCGGCGTCGATGCCGCTCACGGGCTTTTATGCCAATCTTCGGCTTCCTGACCGTGGAGGGAACGGCATGAGGCGCGATCCCGGCATCCTGTTCGCCAGATTGCTGCTGGCCAGCGTTTTCGTGGTGATGGGCGCTTATCGGCTGATGGCCGCCGCCGACGGCGCGGCGATCCCCAACAGCACGCTCGTGTTCAGCGCCGTCGAATTAGTGCTCGGCCTGCTGATCGCGATCGGCTGGCGGCTGCGCTGGACCGCGACGCTCGCCGCGCTGCTGATGCTGGCCGACGCTCTGCTCTCGCACAAATTCTGGACGCTGCAAGGCCCCGAACGCGGCGCGCAGCTGCTGCATTTCATGAAGAACATCAACATCATCGGCGGCTTCGTGCTGCTGGCGCTGGTATCGGGCAACAAGCAGCGGCGTCTGTAGGGCCGACGCGATGAATCCGTCGCCCAAATCCCTGCTGCGCGCCCGCGGCGGCCACGAGGGCGGACGCGTAGGCATGGTCGAATTGTTCTTCGACCTGGTCTTCGTTTTCGCGGTGACGCAGCTGTCGCACACGCTGCTCGCGAATCCGACGCCGGCCGGCGCTGTGCAGACCGCGCTGTTGTTCGTGGCGATGTGGTGGGTGTGGATCTATACCTCGTGGATCACCAACTGGCTGGACCCCGAACGCGTGCCGGTGCGGCTGATGCTGTTCGCGCTGATGCTGGCGGGGTTGCTGATGTCGTCGTCGATCCCGAAGGCCTTCGCAGCGCACGGCCTCGCCTTCGCCGGCGCGTACGCGTTCATGCACGTGGGGCGGACGCTGTTCATGCTGTGGGCTACGCGCAACGGCCATGCGGCGCTGCACCGCAATTTCCAGCGCGTGATCGTGTGGCTGTCGGTCTCCGGCGCGCTCTGGATCGCAGGCGGCTTCAGCCAAGGCGAAACGCGCTTCGGTTTGTGGCTGCTGGCTTTGTCGATCGAATTCGTATCGCCGCTGCTGTTCTTCTGGGTGCCTGGGCTGGGCCGATCGAGCACCGCCGACTGGGACGTGGACGGCCACCACATGGCCGAACGCTGCGGTTTGTTCATCATCATCGCGCTGGGCGAGTCGCTGCTGATCACCGGCGCGACTTTTGCCGAGCTGGCGTGGAATGCGGCCACGGTGTCGGCGTTCCTGGTCGCCTTTCTTGGCAGCGTGGCGATGTGGTGGATCTATTTCGACACGGGCGCCGAACGCGGCCTGCAGCGTATTTCGCAAAGTGCGGACCCGGGCCGCGTCGCGCGCTCGGCGTATACCTATTTGCATCTGCCGATCGTCGGCGGCATCGTCGTGTGCGCGGTCGCCGACGAAATCGTGCTGGTGCATCCCGGCCATGCCGAGGATGCGGGCATCGCGGTGATCCTGGCCGGGCCCGCGCTCTATCTGCTGGGCAACGCGCTATTCAAATGGGTCACCAACGATCGCCGCGGGCCGCCCTTGTCGCATCTGATCGGATTACTGCTGCTGTTCGCGCTCGCGCCGTTCGCGTTCGCGCACCTGTTCTCGGCGCTGGCCCTGGGCGCGACGACGACCGCGATCCTGATGCTGGTGGCCGCGTGGGAAACCATCGCCATGCACCGCTCGTAGAACTTTTTTGTGGGAGCGGCTCTTCGTGGGGCGGCTTTCGTGGGAGCGGCTTCCACAAAGGGCGGAATCGGCGATCGCGTGGAAACGATTACCCTTCCCCGGCCGTTTTTGCGCCATGACCTTCGACACCCGCTCGTCCCTGCCGAGCGGCGTAGAGTCGCCCGATGCCCCGCCTGGCGGGGTTGCTAGTCCTGGTCCGGCCTCTCGGCCGTACTCCCGAAATCACACGCGCCCATCGGGGCCGGAGAGCCTTACGTGACCGTCAACAAACCTCAAATACTGCTGCTGTCCCTATCCGTCGCCATGGCCCTGGCCGCGTGCAAGCGCGAGCCGGCCGCCGACCAGGCCGCAGCCGGCACCGATGCCAAACCCGCCGAGGCCAAGGCGCTGACCTTGGACGAGAGCAAGCTGCCGCCGGTCAACCGTTTCGAGCCGGTCAATCTCGACGCCAGCAAGAACGCCTGCACGGACTTCAACGGCTACGTCAACAGCAAATGGCTGGCGGCCAATCCGATCCCGGGCGACCGCTCCAGCTGGGGCGCGTTCGAAATGCTCGACGAGCGTTCCAGCGGCGTGCAGCACCAATTGGCCGAACAGGCCGCGGCCGACACCGGCGCGACCGGCGTCGAGAAGATAGTCGGCGACATTTACGCCACCGGCATGGACGAAGCCAAGATCAACGCGCAAGGCATCGAGCCGCTGAAGGCCGACCTGGCCGAGATCGACGCGCTCACCGACACCGCCAGCATCGCCGAATACCTGCGCAAGACCGCCGCGATCGGCGAAGGCTTCCTGTTCGACTTCGATTCCGGCGCCGATTTCGACGTGCCGGGCATGAACATCGCCTACGCGTCGCAATCCGGCCTCGGCCTGCCGGACACCACCTACTACACCGACGCCGACAAGAAGGACAAGCGCGATGCTTACATCGCGCACATCGCCAAGGTGCTCGAATTGTCCGGCACGCCCGCTGCCGATGCCGCCAAGCAGGCGCAGGACGTGATGGCGTTCGAAACCCGCCTGGCCAAAGTCTCCAAGTCCAACAAAGAACTCTCGCGCGACGCCAAGCTGTTCTACAACCCGATCTCGCCGGCCGAAGCCGACAAGCTGTCGCCCAATTTCCCGTGGACCAAGTTCATCGAGTCGCAGGGCGTGGCCGTGCCGAAGATGTTCTCGTTCGCGATGCCGGACTTCCACAAGGAAGTCAGCAAGATGCTGGTCGACGTGCCGGCGGACCAGTGGAAGAGCTATCTGCGCTTCCACACCGTCGACGGCGCATCGCCCTACCTGAGCGACGCTTTCGTGCAGGAAAACTTCAACTTCTACAGCAAGGCGCTGCGCGGCCAGAAGGAAATCAAGCCGCGTTGGAAGCGTGTGCTGGCCGCCGTCAACGGCCAGACCGGCGAAGCGCTGGGCCAGATGTACGTGAAGGTCGCCTTCCCGGCCGAATCCAAGCAGCGGATGGAAGCGCTGGTCAAGAACATGAGCGACGCGCTGAAAGTGCGCATCGAAAAGCTGGCGTGGATGAGCTCCGAAACCAAGACCAAGGCGCTGGAGAAGTGGAAGACCTTCGATCCGCGCATCGGCTATCCCAACAAATGGCGCGACTGGAACGGCCTGTCGACCAACCGCGACAGCTATCTTGGCAACGTGCTGGCCGCCAACGAATTCAACTACAAGTGGCGACTGGGCAAGATCGGCAAGCCGGTCGATCGCACCGAGTGGGGCATGAAGCCGCAAACGGTCAACGCCTCGTACAACCCGCAGCAGAACCAGCTGACCTTCCCGGCCGCGATCCTGCAGCCGCCGTTCTTCGATGCGAAGGCAGACGACCCGATCAACTACGGCGGCATCGGTGCGGTGATCGGCCACGAGATGACCCACGGCTACGACGACCAGGGCAGCCGCTTCGATTCGACCGGTAAGTTCCTGGAGAACCCGGGCTGGTGGACCCAGGCCGACTTCGACGCATTCGGCGGTCTGACCGGCAAGCTGGCCGCGCAGTTCGACCAGTACTCGCCCGGTAAAGGCCTCAAGGTCGACGGCACCCACACGCTGGGCGAGAACATCGCCGACCTCGGTGGCCTGGCCACGGCTTACGACGCGATGAAGAAGGCCACCGCCGGCACGCCCGATCCGATGATCGACGGCATGACCCGCGACCAGCGCTTCTTCTACGGCTGGGCCACCGTATGGCGCCGCTCGCACACGGAAGACGACATGAAGAATCGTCTGGCCACCGACGAGCATGCCCTGGCGCAGTTCCGCGCGATCGGCGCGCCGTCCAACCTGCCGGCTTTCGCCGCGGCGTTCTCGTGCAAACCCGGTCAGCCAATGGTGCGCGACGGCGACAAGCAGGTCGTGATCTGGTGACCGGCGCCCGAAAGGCGTGAAGCGCGAAGGCCCGGTTCGTCCGGGCCTTCGTTTTTTGTGACGCCGCGCAACCTGCCGCATCCAGGCTGACGGGTTCAGAATCGCCGCCCGGCCGGCTTGCTAGACTGGCGCGATCCCAAGCGATGGAATCCGCAATGCCCCAAGCCCGCCCGCTCGTCCTGGCCCTGATCGTCGCCCTCGCCGCCACGCTGTCCGCGCACGACGCCGACGCCGCCAAGAAAAAGAAAGCGGCCCCCAAGAAAGCGGCGCCTGCGGCCACGGCCTGCAGCGATTTCTACAGCTTCGCCAATGCGGATTGGCTCAAGGCCAATACCGTCGTTTCGGCCAGCGGCTCGGTGAGCGCGCTCGGCCAAATGCGGGATCGCGCGCTGCAGCAGCAACGCGACCTGCTCGACAGCGCGATGAGCGCGCCGCAGGGCAATGTGCAGAAACTGCTCGGCGACTTCTGGGCCAGCGGCCTGGACGAGGCCACCGTCGAAGCCGACGGCAGCAAGTCGATCGCGCCGCTGCTCGGCCGCATCGACGCCATCAAGAAAGCCAAGGACATTCCGCCGTCGATCGCCGCGCTGCACCAGGTCGGCATCCCGGTCGCGTTCAACTTCGGCCCTGATATCGATCTGGCCAAGTTCGACCGCCACATCGGCTATTTCAGCCAGGGCGGCCTGGGCCTGCCCGACCCGCAGTTCTATACCCGCGGCGATGCCGACACCAAAGCGCTGATGGCGCGCTACACCGATTACGTCAAACGCATCCTGACGCTCACCGGCACGCAGCCGGCGCAATTGGAAGCCGATGCGAAATCGGTGATCGATCTGGAAACGCGCATCGCCCAGGCCTCCAAGCCGCTGACTTCTTTCCGCGACCCGCGTACCAATTACGCGCCGATGGCGGCATCGGCATTGGCCAAGCAGTACAAGCGCCTGCAGATGGGCGACTTCCTCAAGGTGCAGGGCGTGGCCAACGACACGGTGTCGATGGCCAACCCGCAATTGTTCACGCAACTGGACAACCTGGTCGCCTCGTTGCCGCCAGCGCAGTGGAAGGCTTACTTGCGTTTCCAGGTGGGCAATGCGATGGCGCCGTATCTGTCCAAACCGTTCCGCGACGCCGAATTCGATTTCCGCGGCCGCCTGCTGCGCGGCGAAACCGCGCCGGAACCGCGCTGGAAAGACGTGCTCGATGCGATCAACACTGCCGCCGGCCCGATGCTCGGCCGCGAATACGCCGGGCGCTACCTGCCCAGCGCGACCGACTCGCGCGCCGAAGCGATCGCCAAGCAGGTGCGCGAAGCGTTGGCCGCCGATGTAGAGCGCGGCACGTGGATGAGCGCCGAGGCCAAAGCCGAAGCCAAGAAGAAAATCGACCAGCTGAAGATCGAAGTCGGCACGCCCAACCGCGACCTCGATTACACCGTGCAGCCGATGGGCCGCGGCAGTTTCGGCGGCAATATGCTGATCGCATCCACCTGGCGCCATCGCGAAGAGATGAAGCGCATCGGCCAGACCAATGCCGACCGCCGCTGGGACGTGCTGCCGCAGCAGCCGGCGCTGGCTTACGACATCGCGCAGAATCGCTTGATCGTCACCGCGGCGATGCTGCAGGCGCCGGTGTTGGACATGAGCAAGGATGCCGCGACGCAGTACGGCACTTACGGCGCGCTGGTCGGGCACGAACTCAGCCATGCAGTCGACATCAAGGGCCGCTTGGTCGATACCAGCGGCACGCTGAAGAGCTGGTGGACGCCGGCCGACGATGCCGCCTGGCAGGACAAATCCAACAAACTGGCCGCGCAGTACGACAGCTATGCGTATCCGGATCTGGGTGGCGTGAAGGTCAACGGCCGCCAGACGGCGGAAGAGAACATGGCCGATCTGGCCGGCGTCGAATTGGCGTATCAGGCTTTCGCCAGCGATGCGTCCGCATCGACCGAAGCCGGCAAGCAATCGTTCTTCAAGGCTTGGGCGGGCTTGTGGGCGCAACAGAACAGCGCCGACGCCGCCAAGCTGCTGTCCGCCACCGACGTGCATGCACCGGGCAAGTGGCGCGCCAACGGCCCGCTGGTGAACCAGCCCGCTTTCGGCGAGGCCTACACGTGCAAGCCGACGACCAATATGCAGAAAGCGCCGGCGGACCAGCTCACGCTCTGGCGCTGACCCACTCTGTAGAGCGGAGCTTGCTCCGCTGCTTTAAGCCCTCCCGTTCAAGGGGAGGGTTGGGTGGGGATGGGTTTGACTTCAGGCTCATCTCAACATCAAACCCATCCCCATCCCAGCCTTCCCCTTGAAGGGGAAGGAGACAAGCAAAGCAGCGGAGCAAGCTCCGCTCTACAAATCGCGAATCAACGCACGATCCGCGGCCGCCTCGGCCCGCCCTTGCCGAACGGCGGCTGCCCGCGCCAATAGCGGATCAGCAACCAACCGAACAGCATGCCGCCCAAATGCGCGAAATGCGCCACGCCCGGCTGCAGGCCGGTGAAGCCCAGCATCAGTTCGATCACGCCGTAGACGATCACCAGCGTGCGCGCTTTCATCGGAATCGGCGGAATCAACAGCATCACCCGTTGGTTCGGGAACAACATGCCGTAAGCCAGCAACAATCCGAACACGCCACCGGATGCGCCCACGGTCGGATATGCGCCGCCACCCTGCGCGACAGTCCACGATGCCACCAGCAACTGGCAGATGCCCGCACCCGCGACGCATACCAGGTAGTACGCGAGAAAACGACGATTGCCCCAGGTGTACTCGAGCGGCGCGCCGAACATCAGCAGCGCCAGCATGTTGAAAGCCAAGTGAGGGAAGCTGCCGTGCAGGAACCCGTAAGTCAGCAGCTGCCATGGCAGGAAGCTCTGTTCGGGCGCGTACGCGTCGAAGCCGGTGTCGCCGATCGGCCACAGCATGAACGCCGCGAACGTCTCGTTCGTCAGCATGTACTGCAACGCGAACATGAGCGCATTAGCGATCAACAGCGCCTTGGTGATCGGCGGGAGTCGGGAGAACATGGGAACTCCAATCGGGGGCCCGGATATCATAGCCGCATGACCGCCCTGCCCGAGGTCGACGCCGCCCACGGGGCGGCCGCCGAAGCCATCGCCGAAGCCCTGGCCGGCTACGGCGCCTGCCGGGTCGTCGGCCTGTTCGCGCCGTTGCAGCGGCGGGCGCTCGGATCGGATCTGCTGCGCTTGCGCGATGAAGGCGCGCTGCAGGCCGCCTCCGTCGGCCGCGACAAGATGCGCGTATTGCGTCCGGACATACGCGGCGATGCCACGCTCTGGCTGCACGATCCGCGCTGCGGCGACGCCGCGCGCGAGTTCCTCGCCACGCTTGACGGCTTGCGCGGCGTGTTGAACCGACGCCTGTATCTGGGGTTGCGGGAAGTCGAAGCGCACTACGCCGCTTACCCGCCCGGTCGCGGCTATGCGCGCCACCGCGATCGCTTCCGCGACGACGATGCGCGCGTGCTGTCGTGGGTCAGCTATCTGAACGAAGACTGGAACCAAGCCGATGGCGGCGCCTTGCGTCTGCACATGGAAGATGGCCCGATCGATACGCTGCCGCTAGGCGGCACCAGCGTATGTTTTCTCAGCGAACTCGAGCACGAGGTACTGCCTGCTACGTGCGAACGCCTGAGTATCGCTGCGTGGTTCCGCCGTTGATCGTTGTTGTGGTAGCGGCTCTTGTGGTAGCGGCTCTTGTGGGAGAGGCTCTTGTGGGAGAGGCTCTTGTGGGAGCGGCTCTTGTGGGAGCGGCTTTAGCCGCGAGCTCTTCGCTTGGGTGGAAGTTGTCTCAGCAGCGATCTGCTATATAGCGCGGAAAGCCGGACCCTCTCCCTGGCCTTCGGCCTGTCCCTCTCCCCAAAAGGGAGAGGGAAAAGAAAGCCGCGTTCACTCCGGCGGCATGCCCCAAATCTGTTCGTCGACGGTCGCCGCGGCTTTCAAACCGCGCACGCGCCCGTTCTCCACCCACACGCCCTCCGCACGCAACCGCCGCGTCTGTTCGGCATGGCCCTTGGAGCCGTCCGGCATCGCGATGCGCCCGTCCGAACGCAATACGCGATGCCAGGGCAGGCGCGGGTCGCTGTTTTCGCTCAACAGGCGCGCCACCAGGCGTGCGCGGCCAGGCAGGCCTGCGCGGCGGGCGATTTCGCCATAACCGGCCACCTGTCCCCGCGGAATCGCGCGGATCGCGGCAAAAATGCGGTCGGCGGCAGACAGTTCGGCCATTGCGGATTAGCATAGCGGCATCTTTCCCCCGCGACATCCGCCGCCGATGCAGAATTTCGAACAGATCCGCAGCCACCTGTCCGCTTCCGGTTTCAAGCTGACCATGCAGGAACCGTATGTGGTCTGCGTGGAGTTGTCGCTGGACGGCGGCCGCCGCCACCAATCGATCTTCCTGTCTGAGATCCACGACGACGACGAGCGGACTTATCTGCGCGTGGCCACCACCATCGCACCGATCACAGGCGTCGACGCGCGCCGGGCGCTCGCGTTCAACTGGGAAAGCCGCGTCGGTTATCTGGCGATCGGCGACCTGGACGGCGTGCCTTATCTGCAGTTGTGCGAGAACCGCCCTTACGACGCGCTGACGCCGGCCGAAGTGGATCGCCTGGTGCTGGAGATCGGCGGCATGGGCGATCGCATCGAGCATGCGCTCTCCGCCGGCGGCGATTTGTTGTAACCGACATGTAGCCCGGGTGGAGCCGAAGGCGATACCCGGGGCTCTTCGTTCGAGTGTGGAAAAAGCCCCGGGTATCGCTGCGCTCCACCCGGGCTACGGCGTTACGCCCAGCCCACGGCTTCGAGCAGCCGCAACAATCCGTAAGCGATGCCGCCCGCGGCCGGTATCGTCAAAATCCACGCCCACACGATGCGTTCGATCACGCCCAGCTTGAGCGCGCGCGGATTCTTGGCGAAACCCACGCCCATGATCGCGGTCGAGATGCTGTGCGTGGTCGACACCGGCATGCCGAAATGCGCGGCCAAAGTCAGGATCGTCGCCGAGCTGGTTTCTGCGGCGAAACCGTGGATCGGATGCAGCTTGACCATCTTGTGGCCCAGCGTCTTGATGATCTTCCAGCCGCCCGCGGCGGTGCCCAGCGCCATCACCACCGCGCAGGTCAGCACGATCCAGGTGGCGATGTCGTCCTGCCCGGCCGCGCCCGGGTGCATGAACGCCAGCCACGACGGCAGATCGTTCAAAGCACCGCTCGCCTCCGCGCCGAACAGCGCCAACGCGATGATGCCCATCGTCTTCTGCGCATCGTTATGGCCGTGCGCATAACCCATGTAGGCCGCCGACACCAACTGCGCCTTGCCGAAGAACGCATTGACCCAGCGCGGCCTCGCCATTCGCGCCAATATTCCGCCGGCGCGCGACATCGCCGCGATGATCGCCCACAGCAGCAGCATCACCAGCACGCCGAGCAGGAAGCCCGCGATCGGCGAACTGATCATCGGCAACAGCACCTTCCACAGCAGACCCTTGTTCTTGGCCCAGTTGCCGACCGGCTCGGACCAGATCAGCGCCGCCCAGTTGTTGTGCGCGGCGGCCAGCGCGGCGCCGCACAACCCTCCGATCAGCGCGTGCGAAGACGACGACGGCAATCCCTTCCACCAGGTGATCAGATTCCAGATGATGCCGCCGCCCAGCGCGCACAGGATCACTTGCGAAGTGACGTTGACGACGTCGGTATCCACCAGACCCGACGAAATGGTCTTGGCCACCGCCGTGCCCGTCAGCGCGCCGACCAGATTGGTGGCCGCCGCCAGCATCACCGCCTGGCCCGGCGTCAGCACTTTCGTCGCGACCACAGTGGCGATCGAGTTCGCGGTGTCGTGGAAGCCGTTGATGAACTCGAAGACGAGCGCGGCCAGGATCACCACCAAGACAAGGGTCAGCATCGCGCCGGCCTCAGCTGTTCTTCAATACGATCTGGTAAGCGACCACGCCGGCCTCGCGGCAGCGGTCGATCGCTTTCTCCAATATCTCGAAGAATTCCTTGAGCAGGAACATCTGCATGTTGTCGAGCTTGCCGGAGTAGATGTCGCGGTACAGTTCCAGCATCAACCGGTCGGCTTCGTTCTCGATCGCGCGCAGGCGGTCGTTGAGCGCGGTCATGCGGTCGATGTTCATTTTGCGCAGCTCGTGCACCATCTCCACCACCACGCTCGAGGCCTGTTCCAGCATCGCCGCGCGCGGCGCGAAATCGATGCCTTCCAGGTGGCGGATCGCCAGCGAATAGCGATCGGCGAACTTCTCGACCTGCTTGGGGATCTTGTACAGCGCCGAGCCCAGCGCTTCGATGTCCTCGCGTTCGAACGGGGTCATGAAACTGTCCACCAACGCCTGGCCGATCTTGTCCGACGCCGCGCGCTCGCGCTGGCGGGCCAGCTTGAAGGCGTCCAGCGCCGGCTGGCGATCGGTCGCCTTCATCATCGCGTGCAGCGCTTTGGTGCTGTCGTGGGCGGCTTGGGCCGCCTCTTCGAGCAGGGTGAAAAACTGCTTGCCGGAGCCGAAAATCGTCTGCAGGGAGAACATCGCGTGGGCCTTCCCGATGGCTGGAGGTCGGATCGAAGGCGCGATTATGACGGTATCGTGACGCTTCGGACATTACCGTCACCGATCGCGACCCCCGCCTGAGGGGCTTCCAGGCCCTGTTATGATCCTTCCCAGCGCCTCGGCGCCCTCTATGGACGACGACCCTACGCCCCTGCCCGCGCCCGCCTTCGACACTGTCGCGGCGCGCTCGTTCCCGTCCCCCACCCCAGCCCTGAGCGAAGCCCCCGCGTGCTCGAGCTACTGATCGTCATCTTCCTGATCGCCCTCAACGCTTTCTTCGCCCTGTCGGAGATGGCGCTGATGACCTCGCGCAAGCTGCGCCTGAAGCAGATGGCCGAGGATTCGGCCAACCCCAGCCGCGGCGCGCGCAAGGCGCTCGCGCTGGCCGAGCACCCGGACAATCTGCTGTCGACGGTGCAGATCGGCATCACGCTGATCGGCATCCTTGCCGGCGTGCTCGGCGGCGACGCGATCGGCCAGATCATCGCCCAATGGTTGAGCGGCGTGCTCCCGTTCGCGGGCAAGTATTCGCACACGATCGGCATCGTCACCGCGATCGCGCTCATCACTTCCGGTCAGGTGATCTTCGGCGAGCTGATCCCCAAGCGTCTGGCGCTCACCAACTCGGAAGGCATCGCCAGCGTAGTCGCCATCCCGCTGTCGGCATTGGCCACCGCCGCCAAACCTGTCGTATTCACGCTCGGCGCGATCAACCGCCTGGTGCTGCGCCTGCTCGGCATCAAGGACGACGCGCGCAACGCCATCACCGAAGAAGAGATCCGCCTGCTGGTGAGCGAAAGCCACGAACAGGGCGTGATCGACGCGCACGAACGCAACATGATGAACCGGGTGCTGCGCCTGGGCGACCGCACCGCCGAAAGCCTGATGACGCCGCGCATGCGCATCACCTGGCTGGACGCGGCGGCGCCGTTCGAGGAAAACCTGGAAACCATGCGCGAGACGCCGTTCTCGCGTTATCCGGTGTACCGCGGCAGCGATCAGGACGTGCTCGGCATTCTGGAAGTGAAATCGCTGCTCGACCGCCTGGACGAAACCGCGCCCGAGCTGTTCCAGGAATTGCGCACGCCGGTGTTCGTGTCCGAGTCCACGCACGCGATGAAGCTGCTCGAAATCCTGCGCGAGGAACAGCAATCGCTGGCCCTGGTCGTGGACGAGTACGGCGATATCCAAGGCCTGGTCACGGTATCGGACGTGATGGGCGCGGTGCTCGGCCGGCTGCAGTCCAGCGAAACCGACGACGAGGAAGCGCTGATCGTGGTTCGCAGCGACGGCTCGCTGCTGGTCGACGGCGCGCTGCCGGTCGACGAACTGCGCGAAGTGATGGGCGTATCCGAATTCCCGGACGAAGAAGAGCACGACTACCACACCGCCGCCGGCATGACGATCGCGCGCTTCGGCCGCATCCCGCACGCTGGCGAGCATTTCGACTGGGGCGGCTGGCGCATCGAAGTGGTCGATCTCGACGGCCCGCGCGTGGATAAACTGCTGCTGGCGCGGCTGCCGGAACTGCCCGACGACGAAGACTATGACGGCTGAAGGCGAAGACGGACACAAGAAGCCGCGCGAGCCCGGCACGCGCGCCCTGCTCGATCTGCTGTGCCTGGGCGATCCCGAAGACCAGATCAAACTCGGCGAACTGCTCAGCGGCCTGGGTCGCCGCGCGTTCGGCATGATGCTGTTCATCGCCACATTGCCGGCCTTCATCCCGATCCCGATCGGCGGTGCGATCAGCGGCCCGCTGGTGGTGCTGATCGGCGCGCAGCTGTTGATCGGCCTGCGCAAACCGTGGCTGCCGAAATTCATCGCCGATCGCGGCCCGCACCGGCACGCGCTGATCCGTTTCGACAAGATCATCTCGCCGTGGCTGCGCCGTTTGGAGCACCTCATCAAACCCCGTTTGACCGGCGTGCTGGATCACCGGGCCGCGACCGTCTTCACCGGTTTGCTGGTGCTGCTGCTGGGCCTGCTGCTGTCGCTGCCGATCCCTTTCACCAATTTCCTGTTCGGCGGGCTGATGCTGATGTTCGCGTTGGCGCTGTTGGAACGCGACGGCATCCTCATGCTGATCGCCTGGGCTGCGGGCGCGGTATCCATCGGCTTCTTCGGCGTGCTGTCGGGCAATCTCGTCGCGATGGCGACGCGGTGGATCGATAGTTTCCTCTGACGGACGCAATCACTGGTCGGTGGACTGCGTAATGCTTTTAGCCGTCATTCCCGCGAAGGCGGGAATCCAGCGACTTTAACGCTGCGCCAGATCGCGACGACGCTATCTGCGATGTCGTGCGCCCTCAACCCGACCCTCTCCCGCAAGCGGGAGAGGGCTCAGGCGAGTCACTGGATTCCCGCCTTCGCGGGAATGACGGCTTTAAGAAAAAAAGCATCGGCGATCCGACATCCCACCTGTCCGATCACGCTGTGCGGACTCACTCCGCCCGATCGCTTCTCGGCAACCGCGCGATGATCGACGTCCCCTGCGGCCTTCGCCCGGTAATCCGCAGCTTGCCGCCCAATTCCTGCAAACGCCCGCGCATGTTGCGCAAGCCCATCCCCGGCGTCGGATTCTTGGGCATCCCGCAGCCATCGTCGCTGATGCTGACGTGCAGCTCGGTTTCGCCGAGCTTGATCGACATGTCGATGCGGCGCGCCGACGCATGCCGTACCGCATTCGACACCGCTTCCTGGCACACCCGCAGTATCGCTTCTTCGTGGCGCGCGATTTGAGGCCGATAATCGACCACTTCGAACTCCAGCCGTACCGGCGTGGGCACCATCGCGCGCAGCAGGCGCCGTAATTCGCTCGGCAAGTCTTCCAGTTCTCCGGCTCGAGCGTTGTGCGCAGCATCGGGCTTCAGTTCGGCGAGCATGCCGCGCAATTCGCCGAACGCGAGTTGCGACAGCTCGCCCAGCCTTCCCACCAACCTGCGGCCTTCAAGAGGATCGCGGCGCCAAGCTTCGCCGAGCGATTGGCAGATCAGGTTCATCGACGCCATCAGCTGGGTGATGCTGTCGTGCAGATCGCGGGCCAGACGCTGCCTTTCCTCGAGCACCGCCACCTGACGCGACCGCGTGTGCAAGCGATCGTTGATGATCGCGGTCGCCAGGTATTCGGCCACGATCTCCAGGCTGGAACTGTCCAACTCGTCGAACGGCCCTTCGCCCTCTACGTTCAACACGCCCAGCACTTCGTCGCCGTACTGGATGGGGATCGCCAACTCGGCGCCGAAAGTCGGGGTTTCTGTCGGCGCGACGTAGCGCGGATCCTGCAGCACGTCGTTGACCAGTTGCGTCGCCCGCGTGCGCACGCACGCGCCCATGATGCCGGCGGTGATCGGAAGGCGGGCCTCTTGCCGGTTCTGCTTCGACCGGCCGCCGCGGAACCGTATCACCAGCGCGTTCTCGTCGTCTGGATCGATCAGGGCGATGTCGACGCTGGGATAGGACAAGGTTTCGTGGGTCGCGTCGGTCACGCGCTGCAATAACGTTTCCAGATCCGTGCCCGAAGCGCTGAGCGCCGCGACGTTGGCGATCAGCTCGAACCGGAAGCTACGACGCTGCTCGCGGCTGTAGCGGCTCGCGTTGTCGATGGAGATCGCCGCGTGCCGCGCGATCAGGCGCAGCAGCGCCTGGTTGCCGTCTTCAAGAAATCCTTCCCGCCACGCCGCCACGCAGAACACGCCGACCAGCTTGCCGTGCAAGTGGATCGGCACGCCCATGACGTTCTTGTCCGGGTGTTCGTTGTCCAGCGGATTGGGCAGGTCGCCGTAACGGATGCAGATCGGCGCGCCCGTTTTCAGCACGTGTCCGACCAGGCCCTGGCCGGGATACACGTAACTATAGGCGTTCTGCAGCGGCCTGCCGTAGGTCGCCGCGGTCTGGATCGCATTGTGCTGCGGCGAATAAAGGCCGATCGCGCCGTCGTCGGCGTCCAGCAACGAGCACGCGCGTTCCAGGATGCGCCGCAGCAACGGTTCCAACGCCAGTTCGCCCGATATTTCTTCGACGATCTGGGACAGCAGTTCGAGCTGCCCTTGAACATGGCGCGACATCGTAGGCTCCGTGGCGGTGCGGGCATATCCGTCCTAACGAAAACCCGCGCTCCAGCGCCTCGACGGCCGGTCGCCGTCGCATTCGCGATATGCGCGCTAAAAATATACGTTGAGGTTGCACAATGCACTGACGAAAGTTAGTCGCCGGCTACCCCGAAGCGACAGTATTCGCATCATCGGACGACGATCGGACATATTCCGCGCATCGGCTTGTCATTGCGGCGACGAATACAGGCTTTCCTAAGCGCTTGCGAGCGCGCCGAACAGCCATTCCAATCCCCGATCCATCATCGCCGACTGCGGCGCCGCCGCATTGAGCCGGAATCGGCCCAAAGGCAGCGGCGCATCGAGGAACACGACGCCGAATCGCGCCGCATGCATGGCCGCGAACCGCCTCGGCAAGGCGGCGATCAGATCGGTTTCGGCAAGCACGACCAGCGCGAACATGAAGTTCGGCACCGTCAGCGCGATCCGCCGCGACAGGCCCCGCTCGGCGAGCGCGGCATCCACGAAGCCGCGCGGATCGCCGGTGTGCGAGACCACCAGATGCTGCATGGCGCAGTACTTATCCAACGTCGGTTTCGCGGCGAACGGATGCCCTGCGCGCATCGCGACGACGAAATCTTCTTCATACAGAGTCTGCCGGTGGAAGCGCGGCGGAATGCTGTCGGTCGGAACGATCGCGACATCCAAATCTCGCGATTCCAGTTCCGCAAAAGCCGAACGCCACGCCCGCTCGGGCGAAGTCTCGCCCTGGGCGGGCAGCAACTGGCGGATGCCGATGTCGATGCCCGGCGCGCTGCGCCGCAGTTCGGCAAGCAAGGGCTGCAGCAAGACCACCGAAACGCCGTCGGGCGCGCCGATGGTGAAACGGCGCGTGGATGTGGCGGCATCGAACGGTTCGGCGGTCGACAACACGTTGCGCATCCGCGCCAGCACGTCCGAAATCGGCCCGGCCAATTCGGTCGCGCGTGCGGTCGGCACGACGCCTTTGGGCGTTTTCAGGAACAGTGGATCGTTCAGCAGCCGGCGCAGCCGGCCGAGTCCGTGGCTGACCGCCGACGACGACACATGCAGCCGCTCGGCGGCCCGGCCGACATGCCCCTCCTCCAATACGGCCTCGAAAAGGACCAGTAGGTTGAGGTCGGCGCGAGATAAGTCAATTTGATTCAGCATATTGCTGAAATCATATCATTTGATTCAGTACGTTAAGCGACTCAATCTTCAGGCCCGACGAGGCCACCCCGCGCTTCGTACCGGGACAGGAGCCCCCATGTCGACCTCACGACGTTCTTTTCTCGCCTTGGCCGGCACCAGCCTCGCCTCGCTCGAAATCGCCAGCGCTACGGGTATGTCCATGCTGATGCCATCGCCTACCGACCACGGCGACGATGTCGCCGATCTCATCAAACTATCCGCGGATTCGAACGCGGCGCTGATGCGCGGCGATATCGACGCCTATCTGGATCTGATCACGCTCACCGACGACTTCACGCTGATGGCGCCGTTCGGCGGACCGCCCACGCACGCCTCGCAACTCACGAGCGAACGCATGCAAGCGATGGGCCGGTTCTTCAAGAACGGCACGCTGGAGCAGGAAGTCGTGCAGAGCTACGCCTCGGCCGATCTGGTGGTGCTCGCCGTCATCGAGCGCGCCCACGTCGAAGTCGGCGGATTGGCCGCGCAGGATTGGTCGCTGCGCGTCACGTTGGTCTATCGCCGCGAAGGATCGCAATGGCGGCTGGCGCATCGGCATGCGGATCCGCTCGTCCATGGCATCAGCCTGGCGCAGGCTGCGGCGCTGGCCAAGGGCGATACGCCCTAGCGCGCACTAGGGCGCTTGCCACGCAGGATTCCACACGACTTCCCAAAGGTGATGATCCGGATCCTGGAAGATGCCGGCATATCCGCCGAAGAAGGTATCGCGCGCCGGCTTCACGATCGCAGCGCCCGCGGCCTCGGCTTGCGCCATGACGGCATCGACCTCGGCTTTGGAAGCCGCGTTGTGGCCGATGGAGAATTCCGTGGCGCTGTTCGCGCCCTGCGGCAGGCCTGCATCGTGAGCGAGACTTTTGCGCGGCCAGATCGCAAGCCGCAGATTTCCTTCCAGCTCGAAGAAAGCCGCCGCGCCGTACTCGAATTCGGTGCCGACGATCCCCACCGTCTTCAGGCCCAGGCCATCGCGGTAGAACGCAAGGGACTTTTCCAGATCGTCGACGCCGACCGTGATGACTGTGATGCGAGGTTTCATGCCGCCTCCGCAGTCGCATTGTGCGATGCGCATGGAGGCTAACGCGCCTGGCCTTAAAGCCGCGTCTACAGTGGTTGACGCCAACCAAAACAGTGCGCGCTGGAGCGGCGAGATGGCGATGTTGGGGTTCCACCCGAGCGCGCACTTGGCAGTCCGCGCTTCCAGGCAATGGTCGAGAAAACGCTTAATCGCCCGGCCGCTTATCGTCTCCGCGGGCGCCCACCGAAATCATTCGGGCCACCTGATGGAACCGATTCAAACGGATAATTACTCCATCCCCTTTTCTTTCTGGCGCAATGCCCTTCGGTTATTGCGCCCGAGGTCTCCACCCCCTTGGATCCCGGCTTAATCCGCCTCACGCGGATTGGTGTATTCAACGTCTGCGAACTCGCATGGCTCGGGAATAACCTGCAAAGGCTCCGAATTCACCTTCCACACATCCAATTCGAAAGGGAATTCATCAACATTCAAGTTTAGAGATGCGATGACTAACACCCCATCAGCGTCATGAAACTGAAGTTCTGACACTTTCCGATCCATGCTCGTGTTCTCGATCAATACGCCTTGTCGATGCAGACGAATACTCCCCATGCCGCCATCGTCCATATCTTCCACGCACCACGCCCCCAACTCATTTTCGTAGATCTGAAGGATGCTTGCACGACGCAATAGAGCCTCCAACAAACCCTTTTCTCGCGAAGTTAGATGTCTCATGCCAATTCACTTCAGTCTACGGGCTTCGATCGCTATCGTGCCGACACGCAGCGTACCAGAAACGGGAAAACGGGGTCAGAGACCATTATCTCGTAGTAACGGTCTCTGACCCCGTTTTTCATAGCGATTTTGGGGGCTCACCCCAACCTGCCGCCTCTTTCTAACTACTCGTTCTATCCAGTGATTTCGGACGCGCCCTTTTTAAGCAGCTCCAGAACCGAAGCCCCGTCTTGGCGAAAAAAATCATCGTTCATCAGACCATCACTCAGTACGACCGTCCAATTTTCATCGCTTCGCTTTCCATCGTACTTAATCAGCAAGCTACCACCTTGGCCTATGTGGCTCATCACCTTTCCAACTTCCGCCTCGGAAAGAAACGCCCCAATCAACTGTGCAACTTCAGAGTTAGTGAGCTCAGTCATTATCTTGCCCTCAAAGCTTTAGCGATGTCTTCCACTGACTTCAATTTTCCTTTAGCGACTTGATCAACAACCGACTTGATACGTTGGGCCGCAATTTTAACGTCATTGCGCCCAGCGCGGTAGGTTGGGGTGAAACCCCAACATCGTTTCCTTTCAGACGCAGCGGCAGTGAGATGGCGACGTTGGGGTTTCACCCCAACCTACGGCCCTCCGCCCCCTTTTCTTCGCTAAGTTAATAAACCTAGCCCATTTACCCATTTGGCTACGGGGTACGAAAAAAGAACGGATAGTACGACCCAGCTGATGATCACAAGCCAAAATCCTATCGGCTCATCATCGACGGTTGCTTTCTTTCCGTTGATGTACACGTATCTACGTCTTAGGGAGACGAAAATAGCGCGGATGCAAAGCAGCACGATAAGTGCCGCCGCCGCGATTAGAGCGGAGTCGACTAAAAAAACGACAGTAGATCTATCCACACTTTTTTCCTCATGAACAGAGCGGGCTATTGCCCTTCTTCTCGCTTCTTAGCGAGATCTTCAACAACACTGCCCGCAACATTATTGGCTACTTCAGCGGCGGCCGGCCTTTCGATTACCTGAGCCGGAATGTTGACAGTATTGAAGGTTTTCCCGCTTAGTGAAGTAACCGGATGTGATGAGACAGCGGGAATGACCGTCGTTGTCACACTTTTTGTAGCCGGACTCAATGCGGTCCCGGCAATAGCACCTGCTGCCGTCGCATAACCCACCTTTATGGAGTCACTAGCACTTGGTGCAGGATTCCCTTTCGCAACTTCGCCTACTGCATGAGCGCCTGTCCCGACACCAAGGGCCACCGAACCAGTAGCTGCTGCCTGGCCGCTTAGTGTTAGGCCGCCCGCAGCAGCTGCACCGCCAGTCAGGCCAATTAATCCGCCTACTACAGCGCCTTTTCCTCCCTCTACAAGAAGAGAGCGCACCTTGAATTCACCTGTTCTGTATTGTCGATAGCCTTCGATTCCTAATCCGACAAGTAGGCCAATACCAGCGCCTATGCCTCCCGTCACACAGTTAGGACAGCGACCATCTGGATCCTTGAACGTATAGGGATTGTTGAAGGCATACGCATAGCGATTGAAATATCTGTAATCGCCAGTGCTGTGAGCGGTCACTGGATCAACACTTAGTGTTCTCCCGAGACCTGGGTCATCGTAGCGCTCCTGCATGTAAAGCATGCTAGTGGTCGCATCGCTGACGTGGCCGGTGTAGCCGGGGCCGTCTTTCAGCGGGTGATTGATCACTTTTCCGAACGGCTCGTATTCGTTTTTCTCGATGACAACTCTGTTTGCGTCGGTTACAGCGACGGGCGAACCCAACGCATCGGTGTGCTGGTATTTGACCACCGCATCCTGCCCGAACGGCTTGTCCCGGATCGCCACCAGGCTGCCGTTGAGGTAGTAGTAGTTGCTGTACTGCTGCAGCCGCAGGTCGCTGACGAAGGCCAACTGCCCATTCTGGCCGTAGAAGCTGTTCTTGTCCGCGCCCACCTCGTCGTTCACCCGCCGGCCGTGGCCGTCGTACACGTACTTGGATTCCGGGGCGGTGCTGACGCTGCGCAGGCGGTTGCCGTAATCGAAGCCGAAGGCCGTGCCGTTCTTGTTGGCCAGGTTGCCCTGCACGTCGTAGCCCAGCCCGATCACGCTGGTCCCGGCGCAACTGCCGGTCTTCAGGTTGGTCAGCCGCCAGGCCGCGTCGTAGCAGTAGTAGTGCGTGCGCGCCGCGGTGCCGCCGATCTGCACCTTGATCAGATTGTCCAGCACGTCGTAGGTGTAGTGCGCTCCGGTGGCGCCGTACATCGGCGAGACCACGTCGGTCAGCCGGTCCAGGCCGTCGTAGGTCATGGTGCGATCGCCGCGATGGCCCGTGGTGGCATCGCTGATCCCGGCCACGTTGCCGTTCTCGTCGTAATCGTAAGAGTCGTCTAGCCGCGGCACCCCGCCGTACACATCGCGGCTGCGTTCGGGCAGGCCGCGATCGTTCTGGGTCAGGGTGTGGACGATGCCGTTGCCATAGGTGAACTGCTGGGCCGCCCCGTTGGGGAAGTAGCTCACGCCGGTAGCGTAGTCGCCGACCTGGGTCGGCTGGCCCAGGGCGTTGGGGGTGTAGCTCACCGTGCCACCGATCGGCGCGGTTTGCGACGACAGGTGACCGTTGCCGTTGTAGGTGTAGCCCAGGGTCCAGTCCACGCTGCCCCAGCTCAGCTGCTCGTCCTCCAGCAGCCGGCGCCGGTTGTAGGTGTAACGGTTGGTGACGATGTCCACCCCGCCGTTGTTGGTGACGATGGTGTCGGGCAGACCGTCGGCCGTGTAGGTCCAGCTCTGGTTGCCGCGGTCGTCCGGGAAGGCCAGGGTCTTGAGCCGGTTGCGGGTGTTGTAGGTGCGGTCCACCCGCCGGCCGGATTGGTCGCCCTGGGCGAAGTAGCAGGCGTCGGTGGTGGGCAGGTCCAGGCCGGCCGCCGACCAGGCCAGGTTGCCCGCATCGTCGTACTGCATCACCGTGGAACCGGTTTCCGGTTCCATCGTCCGGCACAACTGCTGGTAGGTGTCGTAATAGTAGCGGCGGGCGATGGTCAGAGTGCTGTCGGTATTGCGGCGGGTGATGGTCTTGGGCTTGCCGAACACGTCGCGGACGATGTCGGTGTATTTGCCGCCCGGCTCCTGGATCGCGACCGGCGCGTCCTGGCTGGGCGTATCGAAGGCCTGGTGCCAGATACGGGTCTGCTGGGTGCGTGGATTGGTGATGCGGATGTACGCGCCGTTGGCATCGCTCGCATAAGCAGTGCTGGTGGTCAGCACGCCCAACTCGCTGTCCTGTTGGACCGATGTGATGCGACCCAGGACGTCATAGGCGCTGTCGGTGCCCAGCGCATTGGGTGCTACCGCCGGGTTGCCCCACGTGTTGTAGACCGCGGCGTCCTGGCTGCGTTGCGGATAGGACACGAATGTGGGCCGGCCGTCGCTGTCGTAACGGGTTACCGTTTGGCTGAGCGTGCCGGCGGTGTCGGCCGCGTCGTAGGTCGCCACCACTACCGGGCGCCACAGCGCATCGAAATGGGTGACTTGGCGCGCGTTGCCGGTGATGACCACCTGCTGCCAATGCCCGGCCGGCAGACCGTAGGCGCTGCCCGCGATGGCGAAACTCCGGGTCGTGTTGGCCCAGTTGACGGTATCGCCATCGGGATAATCGATCAGCGACAACCGGCCCATCGCATCATAGCCATAGCGGGTGGTATAGCCGTTCTCGTCGGTGACCGAATCGATGCCGCCGATATTGTTGACCTCCGCCGATTTGAACTTGGCGTCGGCGAAAGTGACCTTCTGAGGAAGGCCGCGCATCCAATCGCTGTACGTCGTCGTGCGGTTGTTGCCGTCCTTGACGCTTAGCAGGGTGCCGTCGGGATTGTAGGCCAGCGTATGCCGCAGCTTGCCGAAAGCCTTCGCCCACAGCGGCAGTGCGGTGTTGTTGTCGTAGTCGATCTCACTCTCAATCAGTCCGCTATTGGTATTAGTGGACTTGGCAACCTGGCCGATCACCCACTTCGCGGTGTTGTGGTCGTAAACACTGACATCTGTTCGGGTATAGCCGCCAGGCGTACTCGAACGAGTTACGCTTAATGGATTCGCGTAGGCATCGAATTGATAAACGCCGTTGTTCTGATTGACCTGCCAAGTGAAGGTGGTGCCCTGCTGCACGATCTGGCGCTGTATGTTGGGCGCATGTTTCTCAGATGTTCGATCGCTTCGGGTGAATGGCGTTTGGCCGATGCGGGGAGGATAAGCCTGCCCGGCAGGATCAATGCGATAGGCGCTGGTTTCCGTGCGTAGGATCGAGGCCGCACTGGTGCCCGTCTCGGTCTTGACTAGCTTGCCCTCGCCCTGCTGGAAACGATTGCTGAAAGTGAAACGGACCCAGTCATCCGGTCCCTGGACCACGACGGTCTTAGTATCGACGCAACCACTGCAATCGGCTTCACTGTTGTTCGGAGGCCCGTACGTGTAGTTCCACGTGTAGCCACCACTGGGCAGGCCGGGCCCTTCGATCTTCTTGGACTGCAGCGACAAGCTGCTGAAGAGATACGGATAGATGGAGAAAAAGAAGTCGCCGCCTAGGCCATCGATCGAGTGGACGCAAGAAAGGTTGGCGTACGAACGGCCGTGCAGCGTCGGTTTGTAAGTGAACGTACCGATCGCGCCGGACGGATGTGTGATCGTACCGGTCTGAGCCGTCTGCGTCGGATTCATCGGCACCGACCAGCAGTCCGGGTCTACCAAGCTGTCGTTTGCGTATAGCGCCGACAGAGGCGCAAGGTTGAACTGCCACTTCGAGGCATCAGGCAGCACCACTTCCGTTAGCGCGTTTCCGGTCGGTCCGTAGGTGTAATTCCAGGTACGGGTTCCATCAAACACGCTCTGCACTCGCCCATTGGCATCGTAGGACAACGTGATGACACGACCATCGCTAGCCGTGATGGACAGCAACCTCGTTTTGACGGTGTTGTCGTATACATAGGTAACCGTATTGCCGAAACGGTCTTGGATCTTAGTGGGATAGATAGAGACCTTGTCGCGGCGCAGGAACGCGCTGCCGGCAACCAGTGGCATAGGGCCCTCAGCAGCCTCTGCTGCGAGCGGCTGGTTCTGCAGAGCAGGCTCCACCGGCGGAGCAAAAGGCGGCTTGGTGATCTGCGTCGCCGGCCACGACACGATCCAGTCGAACCAGTACCGTGTGCCATCGGGTGCTACGGCCAAAAAGCCTTCACCAGCAACACCATTGGCTGTCGTGGACAGGCAAGAGAAATACCATTGCCCGGAGGTCACCCAGTAGTAGGTCTTTCCATCGGTTGGTTTCTGGGTGTTCTCTGGAACGACCACCAGCATTTCCTGGTCGCCGCCGCCTGGAACGTGAAGACTGTTGCCGTGCCAATACTCGCTCGGAGCAAAAGTACCTCCTTGCGGACCATCGGCGAAGGGCGGTTTGGCCGCATCGGCGTTGGCTCAGCAGCAACGCTGACTGAAGTCAGCGTTGCTGCTGAGCCAACCGCCCTGAGGACTTCCCTGGCGGGCGAAGACGCCATGCAAATGTGGGATATCCAACTGCCAGTCGCCGAAAATATATACGGGTGCAGACGTGCCTACGCCGCCGTATATGCCCACTTTATCTTCAACCGGATACCTGCGTCCGATCGAAACTGGAATGAGCCCTTTGCCAGGCAGGCTCACATCTGTTGCCGTGAACTCCGTCGTGCCGGTATAGAAACTGGTCTCATCACCGAACAAGTCAGTTCCTAGCGCGCCGACGACCTCGGCCGACTTGATGACCTTGTCATACTCGCGCGGAAGCGATACGTCTTGGGCATGAACCGCACCAACGAAATAGCCCCAGCCGAGCACTAAGAGCGCCGCTCGCGCGACCTGAATAGGAAACATCTGTTGACCCCTGTTGTTCGGCGTGAACACAGCCGCGAGTAAATCCCCGCGGGCATTAAATCAGTCGCGCTATGACAAAAACACTGCGAGTTGCTTCCGCATATGAAATAGCGAATTACGTCACATATTTAGGCTGGCTCGATAGCCGCCTGGACCTAGTGACAACCAACGATTTGCCGATCCCTAGACGGCCCGCGACCGCAGTTGGCCCTGGTCTGCTATAACGCGCCCACGTGTCGGACGGGGGCTCGGCCACGAAAATAAGGGGACGAAATAAGGGGACGGAGTAATTATTCGCTTCAAACGAATAATTACTCCGTCCCCTTTTCCCTTCGACCAAATCGCACCGGCCATAAAGAGCGCGCAACACAGCATATGAACCATGATTTTCACGGTCGAAACCCGTGTTGAATCGGCCTTCCCGACGCAAATAGCTTCGTCCAGTGGCCACGTCCGTAAACTTGTATTTTTCGATTCCTTGACGCAGCTAACTAATTCGCTCGCGAAACGACCGAATAACGCCCGTTCAAATCAACAGCCGCGCAAAATCCTGCGCACTGGACGGATGCCCCAACCAATACCCCTGCGCCAGGTCGCAGCCGCGTTCGCGCAGGATGGCATATTGGCCTTCTTTCTCTACGCCTTCGGCGACGACGGTGATGCCGAGCGAATGCGCCATCGCGATGATGGCGGTGGTGAGCGCGAGGTCGTCGGGGTCGCGCAATACGTCGGCGATGAAGCTGCGGTCGATCTTGACACCGTCGACCGGCACGCGGCGCAGATGGCTCAAACCGGAGAAGCCGGTGCCGAAATCGTCCAGCCAGACCTTGACGCCGATGCTGCGCAAACGCGACAACAAAGTGCTCGCATGCAGTTCGTCGCCGATCACTGCGGTTTCGGTCAGTTCCACATGCAGTTGCGATGCGGACAGGCCGGTTTCCTTCAGGCAAGCCTCGACCAGGCCCGGCAGTTCCGCGCTGCGCAGCTGGCGCGGCGACACGTTGACCGATACGAACAAGGGTTCGTCGGTGGCGAACTCTTCCTGCCAGCGCATCGCATCGCGGCAGGCCACGCGCAGGACTTGCGGGCCGATGGTTTCGATCAGGCCGCTTTGCTCGGCGACATCGATGAATACCGCCGGCGACACCATGCCTTGCTCAGGGTGGTGCCAGCGCAGCAGCGCTTCGGCGCCGACCAGACGGTTGTCGCGCAACCGATAGACGGGCTGATAGGCGACGCTGAGTTCGCCGCGCTCCCAGGCGCCGCGCAACTCCTGCTCCATGCGCACGCGGCGCTCGACCGCCTGGTCCATCGCGCGGCTGTAGAAGCGGTAGCAATTCTTGCCGGCCACTTTCGCCTGGTACATGGCAATGTCGCCGTTCTTCATCAGCATGGTCGCGCTGGACGCGTCTTCCGGAAACAACGTGATGCCGATCGACGTGCCGAGGAACACCTGGCGATCGTGGATCACGATCGGCCGGCTCAATTCCACGACCAAATTCTCGGCCAGACGACTGGCCTTGGTGCGCACTTCGTCGCCGGGCTGCACCGAACTCTGCAGCAGGATCACGAATTCGTCGCCGCCGAAGCGCGCCAGTTGCGCTTCCTCGCCGCCGAGGCGTTCGACCGCCTCGCGAATGCGCGTGGAGAACTGCACCAGCACTTCGTCGCCGGCTTCATGGCCCAGCGTGTCGTTGACGCGTTTGAAATCGTCGATGTCGGCGAACAGCAATGCCAGCTGCTTGCCTACGCCGCGTAGTTCAAGCAAACGCTGGTCCAGGCTCTCGCGGAAGGCGAGCCGGTTGGACAAGCCGGTGAGCGCATCGGTATAGGCCATGCGCCGGATGTCGCGGTCGTGGCGCGCCACGCTCTGGCTCATGCGCCCGAACGCGCGCACCAGATCGCCGACCTCGTCGTTGCGATGGCTGACCGGCGCGGTGCCGCCGAAACGCCCGGCTTCGATTTCGCGCGCAGCGTCGGCCAAGCGCCGCACCGGGCCCACCAATGTGCTTTGGATCACCCAGACGATGCCCGCACCCAAAGCGAGCAACGACAGCATGAGTACCGCGATCAGGGCGCGATAACGGCTGCCCAATTCGGCCAGGCTGTCGCGCATGCCGGCGCTGGCGCGCTCCTCGGTCGCGCGCACCGAAGCGAGCGAAAAACCGATGCGCACGCCGCCGATGCGCTGGTCGCCCAGATGGATGGGGCTGGAGACGTCGACCAAATCGTCGGTCCACTGCGCATGCAATCCGCGTGCGCGCACGACCTCGTAGGCGAGCGGATCGCGCATCGGCTGGCCGTACGTCGGGATGTCGCCCGAGCCGTCGTGGATGATCCGGCCCTGCGTATCGTAGACCAGCACGTAATTGACGTCGGGCTGGCGCATTGCGGCGCGGGTGATGGTGCCGATCGCATCCAGGTCGAAGTAGTACAGCGGGTTGGTCAGGCTGTCGGCCAACTGCGTGGACGTGGTTTCGCCGCGCTTGCGCAGCGCTTGGATCACCATGTCGTGCATGGCCTGGCGGCTGACGCGGGTGACTTCGGATTGCATCGTCGCCTGCCGCTGCCACAGCAGGATCATCAGCGTGGCGAAGATCAGCAGCGCCAGGCCCATCAGCGCCAGCAACTGCCCCTGCAGGCCGATGCGGAAACGCTTCATTCCACCTCCGCGCGGACGCGTTTCACGCCCTGGCGCAGGTACGCGAGCGCCTGTTCGGACGGCGCATCGATCGGCAGGAAGCGCGTGGTCTTGAAGAAGCGCAGCAGAGCGTCGCGCGCATCGGGATCCTGCGCGGCCTCGATCAATACTTCGCGCAGGCGCGCTTCGACTTTGGGATCCAGATCGCCGCGCACCACTTCGACTGCGCGCGGATATTCGGGCGTGCTGCGCAGCACCTGCAATTCGCTGCGATAGCTGGGCGGCACGCGCTGCGGGTTGTCCCAGTCGATATTGCTCATCACGCCGACGTCGACCAGGCGCTTGTGCACCCAGTTGGCGATGTTCAATTCGGAGCGCGCGAACACGTAGCCCACCGTGTCGGTGGCCGGCTTGTCCATCGGCGACATCAGCAGTTCCAGACGCATGCCGCGGTCGAGCAGTTCCGAGGCGGGCACGAAATAGGCGCTGGTCGAACTGATGTTCTGGAACGCGACGCTATGGCCGCGCAATTGGTCGAGCGAGGTGATGCCGCTGTCGCGGCGGGCGAAGAAAACGGTGCGGTAATGGCTGACGCCGTCGCGCTCGGTCATCAGCAGCAGCTTGGCGCCGGCGCGCGCCTCCAACGCCACGCCGGTACCGGAAGTTTCGGTGACCCAGTCGACGCGGCCGCGGCGCAGGTAGCTGGCCATCTGCTGCGCGTCGCGCGCCATCAGGATGCGGCCTTCGCGGATGCCGACGCCGGCCATGCGCGGCACCACGTAATCCAGCAGCGGCTTGAGCTGCTCGTAATGGGTCTTGGGATCGTCGCTGATGCGGCCGAGCACGAGGACATGCGCGTCGTCGACGGCCCGTGCGGAAGACCAGGGGGACAGTGCGACCAGCACACCCAACAACCCGGCTGCGAGTCGCGCGGTCAGTCCAGCCAAGATTCGAATCCCCAGTGCTACGGCGTGTGCAGCCTAGCCTAATCGCTGCCGCTGGGACAGCAAGCCCAGCGCCCGCCCAGGCCGCACCGGGCCTTGTAGAGCGGGGCTTGCTCCGCTGCTCTGGCTATTCTTGTGGGAGCGGCTTCAGCCGCGAGCTCTTAAGCCGTCGCAGGGTCGGAAAAGCTCGCGGCTGAAGCCGCTCCCACAAGAAGCGGTGAAGCCGCTCCCACAAAACTAAAGAAGCGCGTCAACGGCGGGCCAAGGAAGCCATCCGCTGCGCATCGGCCAATATTCCGCGCAGGAGGCGCACTTCCTTGGCGTCGAGGTCGGCGCGCAGGTACAGGCGGCGCAGCTTGCGCATGGCCGATTCGGGCGCCCTGCCCTTGTGGAAATCGATTTCGTCCAGGGTTTGGGCCAACTGCGAAAAAAAGCCTTCCAGTTCGGCGTGCGATGCCACGGCGCGCGCTTCGGGAGCATCGGCCCCGGCGGCTTCGCGCTCGAGGACGGCCAGGCGCAATTCGTAGGCCAGCACCTGCACCGCCGCCGCCAGATTCAGCGAGCTGTACACGGGATCGGCGGGGATGTGCACCGCAGCATGGCAAAGCTGCAATTCCTCGTTGGTCAGCCCGGTCCGCTCGCGGCCGAACACCAGCGCCACTTCGGCGTTGTCGGCCGCGGCGCAGGCTCTTCCTGCGGCGATCCGCGGCAGCAACTGCTCCAGCGCCACCCGGCGGTCGCGGGCGGTGCAGCCCAATACCAGCCGGCAATCGGCTACGGCTTCGGCCAGGGTGGCGAATACTTGGGCTTGGTCGAGCACGTCATCCGCGCCGGCGGCCATCGCTGAGGCCTCGGCATGCGGATAACGGTGCGGGGCCACCAGCACCAGCCGGCGCAGACCCATGGTCTTCAAAGCCCGCGCTGCGGAACCGATATTGCCGGGGTGCTGGGTGCCGACCAGGACGATGCGGATGCGTTGTGCGGGAGTCTCCATGCGCGAATGTTAAACTGCGGCCGCCGGCCTCCGCGCCGGACCGCTCTTTACCCCCGCCAGCCCTACCCCATGCCCTTGGAGGCCGTCCGCGCCATGCAGAAACCCGCAGTCACCATCATGGTCAAGGCAGCTCGTGCGGGCGGCAGCGTCCTTTTGCGCCATCTGGGCAAGCTGGACGCGCTGAACGTGGTCGAAAAAGACCGCATGGATTTCGCCAGTGAAGTCGACGGTTTGGCCGAACAGGCCATCATCAAGGAACTCAAGCGCTCGTTCCCCGAGTACGGGATCCTCGGCGAGGAAGGCGGCGCGCAGAAGGCCGGGCGCGGCGGCGGCAAGTTCACCTGGGTGATCGATCCGCTCGACGGCACCAGCAATTATCTGCGCGGCTTCCCGCACTACTGCGTGTCGATCGCGCTGACCGAGAACGGCGAGCCGACCCACGGCGTGATCTTCGATCCGATCCGCAACGAACTGTTCACCGCCAGCCGCGGCGCCGGCGCCGTGCTCAACGACCGCAAGATCCGCGTCGCCGATCGCAAGGATCTCACCGGCAGCGTGGTGGTCACCGGCTTCCCGCCGCGCGAGCGCGTGCGTGCCGGCGCGCAACTGGAATGCGTGCGCGAGTTGTTGCGCGACGCCGAAGACGTGCGCCGCACCGGTTCGGCTGCGTTGGATCTGGCTTACGTGGCTTGCGGCCGCATCGACGCTTATTTCGAAGCCGGGGTGAAGCCCTGGGACATCGCCGCGGGCGCGCTGCTGGTGCGCGAAGCCGGCGGCCGCGTTTGCGATTATCGCGGCGCCAATCTGGGCCGCATGGATGTGGTCAACGCCGTAGGCGGCGGACAGATCATCGCCGGCGGCATCAAAGTGGTGGAGCCGCTGCAAAAGTTGATCGTGTCGTCGGGTTACGCCAAGACCTTCGGCTGAGCGCTTTGTAGAGCGGAGCTTGCTCCGCTGCCTTTGTTTCTAAGCCGTCATCCCCGCGAAGGCGGGACTGCGGAGGCAGGATGCCGGAGCGAACATCCGCGCAGCGGATGGCCCGAAGGGCATGCCGCAGGAGCGGCATGTCATCCAGCGGCTTTGCTCTGCTTTGTAGAGCGGGCATGCCCCGCTGCTCTTGGACTTAGATCCGCCGCGATCGATCAAGAAACCTCTTTAGCGGAAATCCAAAGAAGACACGTCGCCGCAATTGCGGTTGATCAAAATCTAGAACCTTCGCAAGAAGGTCATCCACGACGAAAACCGGGCCGCCGACGGACTGTTCAGTCGCGAAGAAACACTTAAGTTTCGGGCCTTTTCTTTGGTTACTTTCTTTGGGCCAACAAAGAAAGTGACCCGGCGCAGCCGGAAGCGTTTATCGAGGTCACGAGTCGCGTCGCGACTCATCCCGCACGGCGGCCTGGATCCCGGCGTACGCCGGGATGACGGCAGAAAGCAGAGTCACTAGATCCCCGCTTTCGTGGAGATGACGGCTTTAAGGGCAACAAGCAAAATGGGTCCCAGCGTTCGCTGGGATGACGGGCTTTGGGGGCAGGAGCAGCGGAGCAAGCCCCGCTCTACAAGATGCGGCGAATGAAAAAAGGCCGCGCGATGCGCGGCCTTTTTCGTTATCTACCGATCGCAGGCTTACGGCCTGCGCGCCAGCGCGGCTTCATCGCGGGCCTTGGGCATCAGGTCCTGCTTGGTGACCTTCAGGAACCACAGGGTCAGCAGCGGGCACGCCACGAAGATAGACGACAGCGTACCGATGATGATGCCGATCATCTGCGATTCGGCCATGCCCTTCAGCGAACCGCCGCCGTAGATGTACAGCGCCAGCACCGTCAGGAAGGCCACGAACGAAGTGATCACGGTGCGCGACAGCGTCTGGTTGATCGACTTGTTCAGCACTTCCTCGGGAGAGGCGCGCATGCCGCGGAAGTTTTCGCGCACGCGGTCGAACACCACGATGGTGTCGTTGATCGAGAAACCCATCACCGACAGCACGCCGGCCAGTACGGTCAGATCGAACTCGTGCCCGCTGAACGCGAACCAGCCGGCCACCACCACCACGTCGTGCATCGTGGTCAACGTCGCCGCCACCGCGAACTTCCATTCGAAGCGGAACGAGATGTAGATCAGGAAGCCCACCACCACGAACAGCACCGCGTACAGGCCGTTCAGCGCCAGCTCCTTGCCGACCTGCGGGCCGACATAGCCGCTGCGCAGCCGCTGCGCGGGGTTCTCCGCAGTGGTGACGATGTTCCGGACTTCGTCCGCGGTCTCGGCCGAATCGCGCTGCGCCATGCCCTCGCGGGGCTGCAGGCGGATCAGCAATTCGTTGGGAGAGCCGAACGACTGCACCTGCGCGCTGTCGTAGCCCTGCGCCGCCAGCTTGGCGCGCACCTGGTCGACCGAGACGGGCTTGTCGAAGCGCAGTTCCACCGACGTGCCGCCGGTGAAATCGAGCGCGAAGTTGAAGCCCTTGGTGACCATCGCGCCGATCGCGGCGAACATGATCAACGCCGCCAGGATCAGCGACACCCAGCGCATGCGCATGAAGTTGAAGTTGCTGCCGTACGGGAACACGTTGAAAGGTTTCATGGCTGTGCTCCGTCAGATCGCGATCGATTTCAGCTTGCGGCGGCGACCGTAGATCAGGGTCGCGATGCCGCGCGACACCGACACGGCCGTGTAGGCGGACGTGGCGATACCGAGCATCAGGGTGATACCGAAGCCGCGCAGCGGGCCGGTGCCGAACACCGCCATCGCCAGACCGGCCAGGAAGGCGGTGACGTTGGCGTCCAAAATGGTGCCCGAGGCATGCTCATAACCGCTCGAAATCGCGGTGAGCGGCGGCAATCCCGCTCGCAGTTCCTCGCGTATTCGCTCGTTGATCAGCACGTTGGCGTCGACCGACATGCCCACCGTCAGCGCGATGCCGGCCAAACCGGGCAAGGTCAGCGTGGCGCCTATCACCGACATCGCCGCGAACACCATCAGCAGGTTCAGCAGCAACGCGATGCAGGTGATGATGCCGAACATGCGGTAGTAGAACAGGAAGAACACCAGCGCGAAGCCGAACGAGTACAACACCGCGGTCAGGCCGCGCTCGATGTTCTCCTTGCCCAGGCTCGGGCCGACCACGCGCTGTTCGGCGAAATCCATCGGCGCGGCGAGCGCGCCTGCGCGCAGCAGCAGCGACAGGTCGGCCGCTTCCTTCATGCTCTCCAGGCCCGTGGTCTGGAAATCGCGGCCGAGCGTGCTCTGGATCGTGGCGACCGAGATCACCTGCTCGTTGATGCGCGTGCTGCGCACTTCCTTGCCGTCGACGACCTTCACTTCCGGAATGCGTTCGGTATAGACCACCGCCATCGGCTTGCCGACGTGCTGGCTGGAATAGTCGAACATGCGCTGGCCGCCGAGGCTGGTCAGGCGCACGCGTACGGCGGGCGTGCCGCTTTGCGAATCGAAGAACGAGCTGGCGTCCTGCAATTGGTCGCCGGAGGCGATCACGCGCTTGTTGAGGATCACAGGCACCGGCTTGCCGTCCAGGCCGATCTCCTTGCGATAGAAGATGCGGCCTTCCGGCGGCACGTTGCCGCTCTGCAGCGCCTCGTAGGCGTTGCCTTCGATCACGCCGCGGTATTCCAGCGTGGCGGTCGCGCCCAGGATGCGCTTGGCCTGCGCGGTGTCCTGCACGCCGGGCAATTGCACGACCACGCGATCGGCGCCCTGGCGCTGGATGATCGGCTCGGCCACGCCGAGCTCGTTGATGCGGTTGCGCAGCGTGCCGACGTTCTGCTCGATGGCGTCGGTCGCGATCTTGTCCAGTTCGGCCTGCGGCACGGTCAGGTCGATGCGGTCGCCGGCCGGGTTCATCGCCAGGGTGGGCAAGTCGCGCGCGATCAGCTGTTGCGCCTTGGCGCCGTCGGCCGCATCGCTCAAGGTCACCGACAGCGTATCGCCGCGGCGTTCGACCGAGCGGTAGCGCACGCGGTTGTCGCGCAGCACCACGCGCACGTCTTCGAGATAGGCCTCGAAGCGTTTGTCGAGCGCGGCCTTGCGGTCGACCTCCATCAGGAAGTGCACGCCGCCCTGCAGGTCCAGGCCCAGCAGCATCGGCTTGGCGCGGATCGCTTCCAGCCAAGCCGGCGTGGTCGAGGCCAGATTCAGCGCCACCACATAGCCGGTACCCAATTCGTTGGACAGCGCATCGGACACTTTGGTCTGCGCATCGCTGCTGGGCAGCCGCACGAGCAGATTGCCTTCGGCGACCTCGATCGCCTTGGGCACGACGCCGGCTTTCTTGACCGAGGCTTCCACCCGCTGCTTCAGGGCCGCGTCGATGGTGGCGCCGCGGTTGGCGGTGACCTGCACAGAGGGATCCTGCGGATAGATGTTGGGCAGTGCGTAAAGCACGCTCAGCAGTACCACCAAGAGGATGACGACGTATTTCCAGCGTGCGTATTCGAGCATCGTTATTTCCAGCGACGTAGCCCGGATGCGGCGTTGAACGAATCCGGGGAAGCGGCCTCAAAGACCCGGACCGCGCCGCTGCGCGGCCGGATCCGGGCTGCGGCGTGGGATCAGGAACCTTTCAGCGTGCCCTTGGGCAGCACGTTGCCGACCGCGCCTTTCTGCACGCGCACGCGCACGTTGTCGGCGATTTCGATGGTGATGAAGTTGTCGCCGATGTCGCTGACCGTGCCGGCGATGCCGCCGTTGGTGATGACTTCGTCGCCCTTGGCGAGCTTCTCGAGCATGGCGCGGTGTTCTTTGGCGCGCTTCATCTGCGGGCGGATCATCAGGAAGTACATGATGCCGATCAGGATGATCGGGAACAGCAGGCCGGAAAGGCCGCCGCCGAACAGGCCGCCCGGCGCGGCTTGGCCGGCCGCTTGCGCATGGGCGGGGGAAATCAGCAGGTCGAGCAGGCTCATCGGGAGTTATCCACTGTTCGCAAAATAGCTGGGAATTATGCCATGTAGCCGCGGGCTGGCGCTTTCAAGCAGGCCGCCGGCCCCGATTTACGCCCCGGCGCAGGGCGGAAAAGCGGACAAGGGTCCGGTGCAGCGCCTGTTCCGCATACACCGGACCCTTATCCAGTGGCCGTACCCGGAGGGAGAGGGACTCAGGAACGGGCCGCGTAGAAAGACTCGCGGAAGGCGGCAAAGGTTCCCCGGCCGATCGCATCGCGCATATCGGCCATCAATTTCTGGTAGTACCAGAGGTTGTGCAGGGTGCCCAGGATCGGCGCCAGCATCTCGTTGCAACGGTCCAAATGGCGCAGGTAGGCGCGGCTGTAGCCCTGGCTGCAGGCATAGCAGCCGCAACCGGGTTCGATCGGATCGGTGTCGCGCTCGTATTTGGCGTTGCGGATGCGCACGGTGCCGGTGCTGGTGAAGTAATGGCCGTTGCGCGCGTTGCGCGTGGGCATGACGCAATCGAACATGTCTACGCCGCGCATGACCGATTCGACGAGATCCTCCGGCCGGCCCACGCCCATCAGGTAGCGCGGCCGATCGGCCGGCAGTTGCGGGCAGGTGTGCTCGAGCATGGCGTTGCGCTCGGCCTCGGGCTCGCCGACGGCCAGGCCGCCGATCGCGTAGCCGTCGAAGCCGATCGCCTTCAATCCCTCCGCCGAGCGGCTGCGCAAATCGTGGTGCACGCCGCCCTGGACGATGCCGAACAGCGCCGCATCGTTGCCTTCGTGCGCGCGCTTGCTGCGTTCGGCCCAGCGCAAGGACAACTCCATCGAGATGCGCGCTACCTCTTCTGTCGCCGGGTATGGCGTGCATTCGTCGAAGATCATCACGATGTCCGAATCGAGCACGCGCTGGATACGCATGCTTTCTTCCGGACCGAGGAACACGGTGGAACCATCGGTCGGCGCGGCGAAAGTGACGCCCTGTTCGGTGATCTTGCGCCGGTGCGCCAGCGAGAAGACCTGGAAGCCGCCGGAATCGGTGAGGATCGGGCCGTCCCAACGCGCGAAGCCGTGCAGGCCGCCGTGCGCTTCGATCACTTCCAGGCCCGGCCGCAGATAGAGATGGAAGGTGTTGCCGAGGATGATTTCGGCGCCGAGCGCGCGGACTTGTTCGGGCAGCACGCCTTTCACCGAACCATACGTGCCGACGGGCATGAAGGCCGGGGTTTCGACGGTGCCGCGGGGGAACGTCAGTCTGCCGCGGCGTGCGAGGCCATCGGTACCGATCAATTCGAAAGACATCCGGCTCACAGCCGTTCCCCCCTTTGAAAAAGGGGGGCAGGGGGGATTTGCTTTTGATCTTCAGGGGCAAAAGCAAGAGCAAATCCCCCCACCCCCCCTTTTTCAAAGGGGGGAACGGCGAGGGTTGCGTCGCGTGCGGTCACTTCGAACTCTCCGGAAACAACAACATCGCATCCCCATAAGAAAAGAACCGGTACTTCTCGCGCACCGCATGCGCGTACGCGGCGAACACGCGCTCGCGGCCCGCGAAGGCCGACACCAGCATCAGCAGCGTGCTCTCCGGCAGGTGGAAATTGGTCAGCAGCGCATCCACCGAGCGGACGCGGCAGCCGGGGAAGATGAAGATCCGAGTCTCGCCGGCGAAAGGCAGCAGTTGCCCATCGTGCATCGCCGACTCGAGCGCGCGCACCACCGTCGTGCCGACCGCGACGACGCGACCGCCGGCGGCGCGCGTGCGGCGGATCTGTTCGATCAGTTCCGGACCTACGTTGAGCCATTCGCTGTGCATGCGGTGCTCGCGCAAGTCGTCGACCCGCACCGGTTGGAAAGTGCCCGCACCCACATGCAAGGTGATGTGGCCGAAGCGCACGCCGCGCTCGCGCAGCGCCTGCAGGAGCGCATCGTCGAAATGCAATCCGGCGGTCGGCGCGGCGACCGCGCCGACTTCGCGGGCGAATACGGTCTGGTATCGCTCCGCATCGTCGGCGCCGGGCTCGCGCTGGATGTACGGCGGCAGCGGCAGGCGCCCGGCGTGCTGCAGCCAGGACTCCAACGCGTCGTCGACATGGAAACGCAGCCGATAGAACTCGCCTTCCCTTCCGAGCACCTCCGCCTCGCCGCCGGCATCCAGCGCGATACGGCTGTCCGGCTTGGGCGTCTTGCTCGCGCCGATCTGCGCACGCGCTTCGTTGCCGGGCAGCAGGCGTTCGATCAGGATCTCGACGCGGCCGCCGGTCGCCTTTGTGCCGAACAACCGTGCCGGAATCACCCGCGTGTCGTTGAACACCAGCAGGTCGCCGGCCTGCAACAGCTCGGGCAGATCGCGCACATGCCGGTCGGAGAACGCGGCCGGCGCCGGCGGCACGCACAGCAGCCGGCTGGCGGAGCGCTCGGGCAGCGGCGCCTGAGCGATGAGCTCGGGCGGTAGTTCGTAATGGAAATCGGACTTCTTCAAAGCACGCAGATAGGAAAGGCGAATGCCAATTGTAGTGGCTGGTCGCCTGCGGTCTTTGTGTTAGGTGATTCGGCCCGACGGTCAGCAGTGCGCTGTTGTGGGAGGGCTTCAGCCCCGACCGGCCTTTGTCGGGGCGAAAGCCCCTCCCACAAGAGCGCCGCGCCTAGCGCTCGAACTTGGCCGACAGGATGATCGAGGACGTGGTCCGCTCCACCCCATCGATGGCGCCGATGCGGTCGGTGAGCTCGTCCATATCCTCCACGCTCGGCACCACGCCCAGCGCGATCAGGTCGGAGGGGCCGCTGACCGAATGCAGAGCCCGCACCGCGGGCATAGCGCGCAGCGCTTCGACCACCGAGGCCATATGCCGTGGCAGCACGGTGATCATGATGTGGGCGCGGATATGGCCGCGCTCGGCCGCTTCGGCCACGCGCACGGTGTAGCCGGCGATGACGCCGTCGCGCTCCAATCGCTCGATCCGGCTCTGCACGGTGGTGCGCGATAGATGCAGGCGGCGCGCGATGTCCGCCGTCGAAGCACGGGCGTTCTCGCGGAGCACCGTCAATAATTGCTGGTCGGCGGCGGTGATCTTCATTTCGCCCAACTGCTTGGTCAATTCGCCGAAATATACCTTTATTTCGTCGAAATGGAACTATCAATCGACGATGGCCTCGCGAATAATGCCGGTTTGGCCTTTCCGAGGAACAATCCCATGGCCCTGACCGACGCCCTCGCCCCGCTGCGCGCCCATACCGGCAAGCGCCGCACCCAAGGCCTGGATGACGCCACCGTCGCCCGCCTCGCCCCGTCCCACCCCGAACTGGGCGAGGCCATCGATGCCGCCGTCGCCGAGTACGCGCGCGTCCGCGCCGAATTTCCGGAGTTGCTGAACCTCGACGAAGACGCGCAGATCGACGCGCTGCAGGGCGGCTTCGTCAATTTCTACGCGCACGATGCCGTGAACCCGTACGTGGCGCTGGCCGCGCGCGGCTCATGGGTGGTGACCTTGAACGGCGCGGTGGTCTACGACTGCGGCGGTTACGGCATGCTCGGTTTCGGCCACACGCCGCAGAAGATCATGGACGCGATGGCCAAGCCGCAGGCGATGGCCAACATCATGACGCCGAACCTGTCGCAGTTGCGCTTCGTACGCGCGATGCGCGCGGCGATCGGCCAGGACCGCGGCGATTGCCCGTACGCGAAATTCCTGTGCCTGAATTCCGGTTCCGAAGCCGTGGGCCTGGCCGCACGCATCGCCGACGTCAACACCAAGCTGATGACCGATCCGGGCGCGCGCCACGCCGGCGCCAAGGTCAAGCGCCTGGTGGTGAAAGGCAGCTTCCACGGCCGTACGGACCGTCCGGCGCTGTATTCGGATAGCAGCCGTAAGACCTATATGCAGTTCCTGGCCAGCTTCCGCGGCGAGGATTCGGTGATCGCGATCGAGCCTTACGACATCGATGCGTTGAAGAAAGTGTTCGCCGACGCCGAAGCCAATGGTTGGTTCGTCGAAGCGATGTTCCTGGAACCGGTGATGGGCGAAGGCGACCCGGGCCGCAGCGTGCCGCCGGCGTTCTACGCCGCCGCGCGCGAGCTGACCCGCGCGCACGGTTCGCTGCTGCTGGTGGATTCGATCCAGGCCGGCCTGCGTGCGCAAGGCGTGCTGTCGATCGTCGATTACCCCGGCTTCGAGAAGCTCGACGCGCCGGACATGGAAACCTATTCCAAAGCGCTCAACGCCGCGCAGTACCCGCTGTCGGTGCTGGCCGTCACCGAACATGCCGCGGGCCTGTACCGCAGCGGCGTCTACGGCAACACGATGACCGCCAATCCGCGCGCGCTCGACATCGGTTGCGCCGTGCTGGAAATGCTGACCCCCGAACTGCGCGACAACATCCGCACGCGCGGCCGCGAAGCGGTCGAAAAACTCGAGAAGCTGAAAGGCGAACTCGGCGGCCTGATCACCAAGGTGCAGGGCACCGGCCTGCTGTTCTCGTGCGAACTCGACCCGCGCTTCAAGGGTTACGGCACCGGCTCCAGCGAAGAATGGCTGCGCGAGCATGGCCTGGGCGTGATCCACGGCGGCGCCAATTCGCTGCGCTTCACGCCGCATTTCGCGGTGCAGAGCGACGAGATCGATCTGCTCGTGGCGATGGTGAAGCGCGCGTTGCAGGAAGGGCCGCGGCAGCAGGAACAAGTAGCGGCGTAATCGCCCTCCCTTCTCCCTTCGGGAGAAGGTGCCCGAAGGGCGGATGAGGGTTCGGCGGAATCGCGAAGGTCCGAACCACCTCCGTCGCTTCGCCGTACCCTCACCCCAACCCCCGCTCCGCGCCCCGGCCCGCGCCAGCGGCGCGGGCGCTCAACCGCACGCGCGCCATGGCGCGCAAGCTGTGCGGTTTCACCCCGATGGGAGAGGGGCTTCATTTGCGCTAGCCTGCGCCCATGAAAATCGTCGAAGTCCGCCATCCGCTGGTGCAGCACAAGCTCGGCCTGATGCGACGGGCCGATAACAGCACCAAGACCTTTCGCGAGCTGTCGGCGGAAGTCGCCACGCTGCTGACTTACGAGGCCACCGCCGATCTGGAAACCGAGGATTCGCAGGTCCATGGCTGGGCCGGGCCGGTGTCCGTGCGCAGGATCAAAGGCCGCAAGATCACCCTGGTGCCGATCCTGCGCGCCGGCCTGGGCATGCTGCCGGGCGTTCTGGAACTGATACCTGCGGCGAAAGTCAGCGTGGTCGGCCTGCAGCGCGACGAAGAAACGCTGAGCGCGATTACTTATTACGAAAAACTGGTCGGCAACCTGCAGGACCGCATCGCGATGGTGCTGGATCCGATGCTGGCCACCGGCGGCACGCTGATCGCCACCGTCGACATGCTCAAAGCCGCCGGCGCGACGCGCATCAAAGGCTTGTTCCTGGTGGCCGCGCCGGAAGGACTCAGGGCGCTGGAAGCCGCGCATCCGGATGTCGAGGTCTATACCGCCTCGATCGACCAACGCCTCAACGAGAAGGGCTACATCCTGCCGGGCCTGGGCGATGCCGGCGACAAGATCTTCGGCACCCGCGTCGACTGAATTTGTGGGAGCGGCTTTAGCCGCGAGCTTTTCGACCGCCATCGAAACTGGAAGAGCTCGCGGCTAAAGCCGCTCCCACAGAAAAATCGCTAGCGGCGGCGCTTGCGCATCAAGGCGACGATCGCCAGGATCGCCAACGCGAAAATCCCCGCGCCGACCAGCCACCCGAGCGCGCGCTTGTTCACCGATGAAGCCGGCATGCCCGCTTGCGCCACGGGTTGCGCCGCCGCTTGCGGCTGCAACACCCATACGCCGCTCCGCATGGCCACTTTGCCGTCCAACGCCGGCAGCGTCAGCTCGCGCCAGGTCACGCGCAGATCGCCGACTTGCGGGTCGAGCGGGTTCTCAGCGCTACCCAGACCATCGCCTTCGGGCTGGAACGTGGCCGAAAGATTGCCCGGCAGAGCGGAAAAATTCGGGCGGAACGCTCGCCACTCGCCCAATCGGGCGACGACTTGCGGATCCAGCGGCCGACCATCGAGCGTCACCCGCTCGGCCAGGATGCGCCGGCTCGCCAACGGCAATGCCTGCGGATTGCCGTGCCCAGGCGCGAACGCCGCCGAAGCGATCGGCGTCGCGCTCCACACCTTCTCGTAGCCCTGCCCTGCAGCGCGCCACTGGTACATCTCCACGCGCCGTTCCAAACCGAAGCGGCGCGTGACCACGCCGAACTCCGCATCGCGCGGCGATTTTTCCGGTTGCGGCAAACCCACCGGCGCCTGCTGCGCGCACACCGCGCCCGCGAAGAACCCCAGCAACAACCCCAGATAGCGCTTCATGCCATCAAAGCCCGCGCATGCAGCTCGCTCACTTCATGCGCGGTGCCGTATTTGCCCTTTTCGTCGCGTACGACTTGCGCCAGCGCGCACTCGGGGTCGTGGGTGAAGAACAAGTGCACGTTGCGCGCAAGCTTGTCGGCCAGGAACTCGCTCTTTTCGTCGATCAGAAGTTCCGGGTTGCGGTCGTAACCCATCGTGATCGGCACATGCACCCACGGCCGGCCGGGGATCAGGTCGGCGCAGAACACCACGCCACCGTGCGGTTCGCCGCCGACATGTTCCGGCCCCACGATTTCGGCCAGCATCAGGCCGGGCGTATGCCCGTCGCTGTAATGGAAGCGCACGCTGTGGCCGAGCGCGCGCGAGTAGTCGCTGTCGACGATTTCCAGGCGTCCGCTGGCCCGCAACAAATCCGGCAATTCCGGAATGAAACTGGCGCGGTCGCGCGGATGCGGATCGCGCGCGCGATCCCAGCAGGCGGCGCTGACCAGGAAGGTGGCGTTCGGGAACAGCAACTCCGGCGCGCGGCCGTCGCTCCACTGCGCCAGCAGGCCGCCGGCGTGATCGAAATGAAGATGGCTCAACACCACCACGTCGATGTCTTCGTGCTCGAAGCCGGCGGCGCGCAGCGAATCGAGCAGCACATGCCGCTCTTCGACCACGCCATAGCGCTCGCGCAGCTTGGGTTCGAAGAAGGCGCCGATGCCCGATTCGAACAGCACCGTCTTGCCGTTGAGCGGGCTGGCCAACAGCGCGCGGCAGGCCAGAGGGACGCGGTTGAGTTCGTCCGGCGGCAGCCATTTGGACCAGACCGCGCGCGGCGCGTTGCCGAACATGGCGCCGCCGTCCAGCTTCTGGGAATTTCCGAGCAGGGACCAGAGCTTCATGGCACCGATTCTAGCGCCTAGCCGCGTTAACCACGGGGTATGGCGGACGTTATTCAGCGTTCTGGCGATTCGCCGAAAAATAGAACACGAATGCGCCCGCGCTGTCTTTCATGGCTTTGACCGGAATCGGCGCCAGCGCGCCGTCGCCGACCGCGCCCTCGCCGGTCACGTCGGCATCGCCTTCGATCAGCCGCAGCCGGCTGCCGCGCCAGCCCTTGATCGTCAATTTGCCGCGCTGACCGGCGGGCAGGCGCAGCACGGCCTGTATGTCTTTCGGGTTGACGATATTGCGGCCGCCGGTGTCGTCCAGGTCGTCCTGTTGGAATACGAACAGCGGCTGGCCATCGGCTTCCACCGCAAAGCGCCAATCGGTAGTGCCGATCGAACCGTCGTGCTCCACGGCGATGCGGTCCAAATGCAACTGCAATCTATCCGATGGCAACGGCGGCAGCGGTTTGTCCGTAGCGACCACATCGTCCTTCTGCGCCGCGACCACGGCCTGCGTCTTGTCCGCAGCCTTGTCGCCGCGCACGTTGACGTAGACCGCTGTCAGCGATGCGATCAGCGCCGCAGCGCCGGTCAGGATCGCAGGTACCAGGTGCGCGATCGGTTTCTTATCGTTGTCCGCCATGCACGCTGCGCCTTTGATCTTTGTAGAGCGGAGCTTGCTCCGCTGCTTTTTGCTTTACCGTCGCGTCGCCATTCGAGAATCAAGAGCAGCGGAGCAAGCTCCGCTCTACAAAACGAGTTACTTCGCTTTGACGGCTTCCAGCACCTCGCCCCGCCCGACCGTATTGCGCGGGTCGCTGCCGGTGGACAGGGTATTGGTTTTGCGATCCCAGAGCACGGTCTGGAGGTTGCCCCAGACATGGCTGGAACCGCGTCCGCCCGCAGCCTCGTCGCCCGGCAAGTCCAGACCGTGGCCCATGGCCTTTAGTTCCGTCGCGACCGCCGGTGCGATCGCGCCGCTTTCGGCCTCGATCTCGTCCGGCATCCACTGGTGGTGGTAGCGCGGCAGCGCCGCCACGGCCTGCGCATCCAGGCCGTCGTCGTAACCCAGCACGCCCAGCAGGACCATCGTGATGATGCGGCTGCCGCCGGGCGTGCCGAGCACGGCGACGCGGTCGGGCGATTCCATGAACGTCGGCGTCATCGAACTGAGCATCCGCTTGCCCGGCTTGGGCGCGTTGGCGTCGTAACCCATCACGCCGAAAGCATTCGGCGTGCCGGGCTTGAGCGCGAAATCATCCATCTCGTCGTTCAGCAGGACGCCGGTGCCGGGCGGGATCAGGCCCGATCCGTAAGTCAGGTTCACGGTCTGGGTGGCGGCGACGCGGTTGCCGTCGGCGTCGATGATCGAGAAGTGCGTGGTCTCCTCGTCTTCGAGCGGCGTCTCTTCGCCCGACAGCAGATCGCTGGGCGTCGCCTTGTCGGGATGGATGGTGGCGCGCAGTCCCGCGGCGTAATCGAGACTGGACAGCACGCGCTGCGGGATCTTCACGAAATCCGGATCGCCGAGATAGAAAGTGCGGTCGCGGAACGCGCGGCGCATCGCTTCGACCGTGAGATGGATGCGGTGCGCCGGATCGAGTTTGCGCAGATCCCATCCCTGCAGGATCTGCAGCATTTCCGCCAGCGCGATGCCGCCCGACGACGGCGGCGGCGAGGTGACGACGCGCCAGCCGCGATATTGGAAACTGATCGGTTCGCGTTCGCGCACGCGGTAGCCGGCCAGCTCCTGCGCGGTCCAGCGCCCGCCTTCGGCGGCGACGCCGGCGAGCAGTTTCTCGGCGACTTCGCCGCGGTAGAAACCATCGCGGCCTTTCGCGGCCAGCGTTTCGAGCGTGCGCGCCAGGTCGGGCTGCTTGAAGATGTCGCCTTCTTTCAGCGACGCGCCGTTGACGAGGAACACCGCTCGCGTACCCGGATAGCGCTCCATCACCGCACGGCGCGATGCGTAACCACGTACCAGGCGGGCATAGACCGGAAAACCTTCGCGCGCGAGCTTGATCGCCGGCGCGAGCGTGGTCTTGAGCGGCAGTCTTCCGTACTTGTCGGCCATGTGGACGAAGGCCGCAGGCAGGCCCGGAATGCCGGCGGCCCACGGCCCGTTCTCGGCACGGTCGCGGTTGAAATCGCCGTTCTCCAGCAAGTATTCCTCCGGCTTGGCGGCCGCGGGTGCGGTCTCGCGCGCATCGACGAATACGTCCTTGCCGGTCTTGGCGTCGTGCAACAGGAAGAAGCCGCCGCCGCCCAAACCGCTGCTGATCGGTTCGACCACCGAGAGCGCAGCCGAAGTGGCGATGGCCGCATCGAAGGCGTTGCCGCCCTGGCGCAGCATCTGCACGCCCGCTGCCGTGGCCAGGGTGTGGGCGCTGGCGATAGCGGCGCCGTCGGGATGCGATGGCGGCTGTTCGCGGCGGGCGTCGGCGAAGGCGAAAGACGAAAAGAACAGGCCCGCAAGCAACAGGCCTGCGGCGAATCGCCTTTCAGCCGTCATTCCCGCGAAGGCGGGACTGCGCAGGCCGAAGGTCGGAGCGAACATCTGCATCAGCAGATGGACCGAAGGGCGAGCGAAGCGAATAATCCAGCGACTTTGCTGTTTCCGAAGCGATCTGAAATTGCGCGAAAGACACTGGATTACGCGCCGCTCCTGCGGCGCGCCCTTCGGGCCATCCGCAAGCGGATGTTCGCTTCGGCATCCATGCCTCCGCAGTCCCGCCTTCGCGGGAATGACGGCTAAAAGCAAAGCCTTTGCCTTCACGGAATTGACGGCCGATAGGAAAGCCTTCGCCCGCGCGGGGGCGACGTCCAAAAATCGATGGCTCAAATCGACGACTCCTGTTGTAGCCGGCGCAGCTTGGCCAGCAACTGGGATTCGGTTTCGGGGAAAGCAGGATCGGGGTCGATGCATTCGACCGGGCACACCACCACGCACTGCGGCTCGTCGTAATGGCCCACGCATTCGGTGCACAGCGCCGGGTCGATCACATAGATGGTTTCGCCCTGCGAGATCGCCTTATTGGGACAGACCGGTTCGCAGACGTCGCAGTTGACGCAAAGTTCGTTGATCTTGAGTGACATGTCCTGCTTGGTGGAACCCTGTGGGAGCGGCTTCAGCCGCGAGCCTTTCAATATCGTCGCAACTCGAAAAGCTCGCGGCTGAAGCCGCCCCCACAAAAACTCTTATTTCGTTTGCACGAATACGTAGTCTACGCCGGCAGGCGTAACCGCGGCCTTGACTCGCTCGTTGTCGGCGGCGGCGCCGACGAACACGACCTTGACGCCCTTCATCGAGCCGGCCTGGATGCCCTGGAACGATTCGATCACCGCATCGGCCATCTGCGCCGAAGCCGGCGAACCGAACACCAGCATGTTGCCTTCCAGGATGCCGCGGCCGACATCGCCCTTCATCTTCTCCAGCTGCCGCTCGTACTCGCCGGCGAAATCGGGCGAAGACGCATCGGGCAGGAAGTACGCGAAAGGCGGACTGGTGACGCCGTCCATATTCCGCTTGGCGACGTCCTTGATGTAGTCCTGCCAGGCGCGCTTGTCGCCCGTGGTCGGCACGGCGACCGGCGCGGCGACCGCCTCTTTGGGCGCTTCTTCCTTCTTGCACGCCGCGAACGGCAGTACCAGGCAGGCGATCAGCATCAGACGGGTGGTGATTTTCATGGTATTCCCCCAGGTGACGGTCATTTAACGGTGCGCTGCCATTCGGCCTGCAGCGCTTTGGCCACGGCTGGCGGCACGAAAGCCGAAACATCGCCGCCCAGGCGGGAGATTTCGCGCACCAGCGAAGAAGAGATGAAGCCGTATTGCTCGGCCGGCGTCAGGAACAGCGTTTCGACATCGGGAATCAGGTGGCGGTTCATGCTGGCCAGCTGGAATTCGTATTCGAAATCCGACACCGCGCGCAGCCCGCGCAGCAGCACCCCGGCGCCGAGTTCGGCGACGAAATGCGCCAGCAGCGAATTGAAGCCGCGCACTTCCACATTCGGAAACCGCACCAGCGACTCGCGCGCCAGGCCGACACGCAATTCCAGCGGCAGGGCCGGCCCTTTGGCGGGGCTTTCGGCCACGCCGACGATCAGGCGTTCGAACAGAGGCGCGGCGCGATCGATCAGGTCGATGTGACCATTGGTAATCGGATCGAAGGTGCCGGGGTAGACCGCGATACGGGTACGCGCCATGCTCATTCGGTCACGCTCATTTATGCAAGGGTCGCCGGAAGGCCATCGTTAACCGGGCCAAGTGTATCAGCGCCGTCCGCAACCCGCCGATAGAGCGCGTAACGCGCCTCGCGGGTGCGGCCTTCGCGGTGCGGCATCCAGCCGGCGCCGGGCTCGATCACCGCGTCGGCCGGCGATTCCAGATACAGCCAGGCCTGCGCGGTCAGCCAGGGCGCCAAGGCATCGACCGCGCCCTTCCACAGATTGCCGGCGAACGGCGGGTCGACGAAGACCACATCGAATCGCCCATGAAGCGGCACGCGCAGAAAGGCCAGCGCATCGGCGCGGATCACCTTCGCCTCGTCGTCCGCGTGGAGGCGCGAGACGGCCGCCTGCAACGCGTCGGCCAGCTTCGGATCGCGTTCGACCAGCAAAGCTTCGCGCGCGCCGCGCGACAGCGATTCCAGGCCGAGCGCGCCGCTGCCGGCGAACAGATCCAGCACGCGCGCGCCGGGCAGCGCCGGCTGCAGCCAATTGAACAGCGTTTCGCGGACGCGGTCGGCGCTGGGGCGCAGGCCTGCCGCGTCCGCCACATCGAGCCGGGTGCCGCGCCAGCGGCCGCCGATGATCCGGACCTTGCCCGGCGGGCGGCCTTTGTCTGGCTGGGTTTTCATCGTGGGCCGTAGCCGGGCTTTGTTACCATGCGCGCATTCTCCGGAATTCCCGCGCAATGGTCAGTTTTTTCCGCCGCAAGAAGCCGGAACCGGCCGCCGCCGACCCGTCCGAGCGCCCCGCTGGCCAAGAAAGCCCCCGTATCGAAGAACCCGCCGCCGCCTTCCCGGCGCCGCCGGATCATTCCGACTCGCGTCAGGCCGACTCGCGTCCGGACACTGAACCGACCGCCGAGGCCGCAGGGCAATCGATGGCGCCGACCGCATCCGGCAAACCCGGCTGGCGCGAACGCCTGCGCGGCAGCGCCTTCGCGCGCAGTTTCGGCGGCCTGTTCTCGCGCAATCCCAAACTCGACGACGATCTGCTCGACGAGATCGAAACCGCGTTGCTGACCGCCGACGTCGGCGTCGCCGCGACTTCCATGCTGGTGGATTCGCTGCGCAAGCGGATGAAGGCGCGCGAGTTCGCCGACGCCCAAGCCTTGCTGTCCGCCCTGCGCAACGCGCTGATCGATTTGCTGCGGCCGGTCGCGCAACCTTTGCTGATCGGCGGCCAGGCGAAGCCTTTCGTGGTGCTCACGGTCGGCGTGAACGGCGTCGGCAAGACCACCACCATCGGCAAACTGGCCAAACGCTACAAGAACGAAGGCCGCAGCCTGATGCTGGCCGCGGGCGACACTTTCCGCGCCGCCGCCGTCGCGCAATTGCAGGCCTGGGGCGAACGCAACGGCGTACCGGTCGTCGCGCAGGGCCAGAACGCCGACGCGGCTTCGGTCGCTTACGACGCATTGCAGGCGGCGAAATCGCGCGGCATCGAAGTGCTGATCGCCGACACCGCCGGCCGCCTGCACACGCAGTCGGGATTGATGGACGAATTAGGCAAGATCCGCCGCGTGCTCGGCAAGATCGACGTCACCGCGCCGCATGAAGTGTTGATGGTGATCGACGGCACCACCGGCCAGAACGCGTTGTCGCAGTTGCGCCTGTTCAACGCCGCCGTCGGCGTCACCGGCCTGGTGGTGACCAAACTCGACGGCACCGCGAAAGGCGGCGTGGTATTCGCATTGGCGCGCGAATTCGGCATTCCGATCCGCTACGCCGGCATCGGCGAACGCCCGGAGGACCTGCGCGTGTTCGACGCCGAAGCCTTCGTCGACGCGCTGCTGCCGGAATCGCTCGGCGCCTGATGGCGCGTCGCGACGCTTTTGAAAGCCGTCATTCCCGCGAAGGCGGGAACCCAGTGACTTTGCTCCGCCCTTGCCTTGTAGAGCGGGGCCTGCCCCGCTGCTCTTGCGATGTTGGCCGGCGCGCGTCCCGCAGGACGGCCCCATGAAAATCCGCAGCCGCACCTGGCTGATCGCCGCCCTGATGGTGGTGGTGCTCGGCCTGCTCGCATTGCGTTGGCTCGCGCACCCCGACCGCGTAGCCGCGATGATCCTCAGCCGCGCCGGCACCGCGCTCGGCCTGGAGATCACGGCCAGCGGCGCCAGCGAATACCGCCTGTTCGGCACGCCGATGTTGGTCGTGCGCGATGTGGTCGCCAAGCAACGCGACGCCGCAACGCCGCTGCTTCGCGCCAAACGCATCTACCTCACCCTGCCCTGGTCGACGATCCGCGCCGGCGGCGCCGAGCTGACCGTCGAGCGCATCGAATTGGATGCGCCGCAGTTGGACATCCCCGCCCTGCAACGCTGGCTGGCGACGCGGCCGCCGAGCGAAACCAAAATCCCCACGCTGACCGACGGTCTGCAAGTCGACGATGGACGCGTGACCGGCGAAGGTTGGTCGATCGAAGCGCTCGACCTGGAATTGCCCACGCTATACCCGCAGCGCCGCGTGCATGCGCAGGCGAGCGGACGCCTAATCGCCGGCGACGTGCGGCTGCCTTTCGATGTGCATGCGGTGCTGATCAAACCCGCGATCGGCGCAGGGTTCGGTTTGGCTGGCCAGTTATCGGTGGAATCGGGCGATTGGAAACTGCCGACGAAACCCGTCCTCGGCGGCCGCCTGCATTCCGGAACCGATGGCGTCGGCCTGGATCGGATGAAACTCGCCGCGACAGCGCGTTACGTAGCCGGCGATACCGATCTTCCCTTCGTGCTGGGATTCGCCGGCCCGCTGCGCTATCGCGAAGGAAAATTGATCGTGGCGCCGGCAGGCGCCGTCGTGCGCGGCCGCGATCCGGTTCCGCATCTGAATGCGCACGGCCGCATCGAATACGGCGCCGCGCTGTCGCTGCAGCTGGCGGGAGCGATCGCCGAATGGCCGGTCTCCTGGCCCGCCCTGCCCGCGCCGATCGGCGCATCGACGTCGCCGCTGCCGTTCGCGCTGCAATACGCCGGCAAACCCGACTTCAGCGATGTCGCCGCGTTGCATCTGCAGCGCGATAAGACGCAGTTCGACGGCCGCTTTCGTTTGCCGGAAATTACCGCGTGGATCGACGCAGGCACGGCAGGTTCGCCGCTGCCGCCGCTGGACGGGCGCATGTCGACGCCGGCATTGGAAGTTTCCGGCGCGCAACTGCGAGGCGTCGAGATCGAAATCGACGATCCCGCCATCGCCGAGCCGGTGGTGCAATGAACATCGCCGTCGACGATTTCGCCGCGCGCCTGCTGGCCTGGTACGACCACGCCGGCCGACACGATCTGCCGTGGATGCATCCGCGCGCGCCGTACCGCGTCTGGCTGTCGGAAATCATGCTGCAGCAGACCCAGGTGCAGACGGTGATGCCGTATTTCGAGCGCTTCGTCGCCGCACTGCCGACCTTGCCCGCGCTGGCCGCGGCGCCGCAGGACGACGTGCTGGCGCTGTGGTCGGGACTGGGCTACTACGCCCGCGCGCGCAATCTGCATGCGGCCGCGAAGCTCTGCGTCGAAAAGCACGGCGGCGATCTGCCGCGCGACCTCGATGCGCTGATCGCCCTGCCCGGCATCGGCCGCAGCACTGCCGGCGCGATACTGGCGCAGGCCTGGGGCGACCGTTTCCCGATCCTGGACGGCAACGTCAAGCGCGTGCTGTGCCGCTACCACGGCGTCGCCGGCTGGCCGGGCACGCCGGCCGTCGAAAAAGCATTGTGGCTGCTCGCGGAATCGCACCTGCCGCACGAACGCCTGGCCGATTACACGCAGGCGCAGATGGATTTCGGCGCCACGCTGTGCACGCGCCACGATCCGGCTTGCGTGATCTGCCCGCTGCAGACCGACTGCATCGCGCTGCGCGAAGGCCGCGTCGCCGAGTTGCCCACCGCCAAGCCGAGCAAGCCTATTCCCGAACGCCATGCGCTGTTGTTGCTGGCGGAAAACGCCGGCCAACGCGTACTGCTGCAGAAACGCCCGCCGACCGGCATCTGGGCCTCGCTGTGGTCGCTCCCCGAAGCCGCGGACCACGAAACCGCGCGCGCCTGGTTCGCAAGCCATCTGCAGGGCGATTACGACCACGCCGAAGCGCTGACGCCGATCGCGCATGCGTTCACCCACTATCATGTGCAATTGCAGCCGCTGCATTGGCGCGGGCTCGGTTTGCGCGCAAGCGTGCGTGACAACGACGAACTGCGCTGGGTGTCGCGCGATGAGTTGCCATCGCTGGGCATTCCCGCCCCCGTCCGCAAATTGCTTCTAGCCGTTTTGTAGGAACGGCTTTGTGGCAGGGGCCTTTTTGTGGGAGCGGCTTTAGCCGCGAGCTCTTCCAATCATGATTGCGCTAACTTGGGGAAAGAGCTCGCGGCTAAAGCCGGTCCCACAAAAGCCGGGCTCACAAAAGTCGGCCCAACAAGAGCAGACCCGCTACAATTCCCCCATGCCACGCACAGTCTTCTGCGAATACGAAAAACGCGAAACCGAAGGCCTCGATTTCGTCCCCTGGCCCGGCGAACTCGGCCAGCGCGTATTCGCCCACATCGGCAAGGCCGGCTGGGCCGCGTGGCTGGCGCACCAGACGATGCTGATCAACGAAAACCGGCTGTCGCCGCGCGATCCCAAGCATCGGGCGCTGCTGGAAACCGAGATGCAGAAATTCCTGTTCGGCGACGGCGCCGAGAAACCCGCCGGCTACGTGCCGCCCGAGTCGTAGCCGCCGCGCGTTCTCCTCCCGGCTTCGGGAGGAGAATCCGCCCGCTGATTACCGATTACTTCGCGGCTTCGGCCGTTTTCAACGCAGCCGTATCGATCGGCCGGATTTCCTCGACGCGGCAACTCGAAGGCTCGTCGCCGGTCTTCACCCGATCGAAGCCGGCGCTGATGCGCCCCGCTTGCGAGGTGATGGCGATGGCCGCAGCGCCGCGGTCGTTCTGGATGCACAACCCGGACAAGCGCAGCAAATAGACTTCCTTGGGCCGCATCGTCAGCAGGATGTGGTCGTCGTCGACCACTTCCCAACCGATCGGACTGCGATAAGGAATGTTCTTGACCGGCGCGCCGGCATGGGCCTCGTACTTGGCCAGCCGGGTCGCATCGCGCGAACCTTCCGCAGCCGCGGCGGCGGAAGCCGTCAGGGCCAGCGCCAGCGCGCTCAACAGCAGTGAAATACGCTTCATGGCGACCTCCTTTTTGGGGTGAAAAACCACCATCGAGAAGATGATGCGCCCTATCCCGCCGCCCGCAACCCGCCATCGGAAGGGTGTTCAGCCACGATCCGGCTTGCCTGCCGCCGCCTGTCTACGTATCATTTCGGGCTCGCTCGGCCCAGGCCGCAGCAGAATGGCCGGGTAGCTCAGTTGGTAGAGCAGGGGATTGAAAATCCCCGTGTCGGGGGTTCGATTCCCTCCCCGGCCACCATGTATATCAAGGGCTTGCAGCAATGCAGGCCCTTTTTACTTCCCGGAATACAGATCCGGTCCCTGCCCGGTCCCTACTCCGCGCTGGCTGCATCTAGCGGCCCATTTCTGCGATTTCATGCAAGCCCGCGCGCGCGTACGCGCGCGCGAGGATCAGTAGCCATAACTAACCGACTGGGTTTTGTTTGGGTTCCCGCCGGGATATGCGGCTCCGATGCGCCGCCGATAACATCGCCTAGCCTCGTGTCGCGTTTTTAACCGCGGCCAGGAACTCCGGATCCACTCGGCTGCCCACTTTCTCGGTCTTGGCCAGAACACGACCCTGCGCGTCGATGAGTACCAGGGCGCTCGTATGATTGAATTCACCATCAGCCAGTTGCCGATAGCGCACCCCTAAAACGCCTGCTGCGCTGCGGACGTCGGCAGCCTTTGGAGTCACCAGGGCCCAACGCGCCAGGTCCAAATCACGCTTCTGGGCGACCGCCATTAGGGCGGCAGGCGTATCGCGCGCAGGATCCATGCTTATCAACAAGATTCCCAGGCGACTGCGCTCATCGGCGGTTAGCGCGTGCTCTACGGCCTTGCCGCTGTCCACGATTAAGGGGCAAATGTACTGACAAGAGGTGTAGAACATGGCGACGACCTGGGGCTTACCGCGCTTGTTCCGCCAATCCCACGACCTGCCCTGCTGATCCGTGAGCTGCAGGGGTAATTGGTACACCGAGTCCTTCGGCAACGAAGCCGGGGTTTGGCCGGTCGCTAGGCTCGCAGCCGTCAGCGTCAGCAAAGCCAGAATTGCGGAATAAAAACGTTTCATCGGGCGCTCCTTGCGCAACGGAAACCGAGGTTGGCGGTGGTATCGCGCGCTTCGAGCGAGGAAAGCATCGCGACCCGCATCAGTACCGCGTAGTTCTCACGATCGGCCATGGACAAGGCGCCCGCGCCGCAGAACTTCGTCCTATCGGCGTCGCCTTGGTTGCGGTTGTCCGCGGAAATCAGCAGGGACGAGAAATCATCGGTCCACTCCCAGACCAGGCCGTGCAGGTCCTGCACGCCGTAGGCGTTGGGCGCCTGCAATCCAGCGCGCGGCAGCGCCTGATTGGAGGGCTTGGAGTACCAGGCCAGGATACGTTCGCGCCAAGCCGGATCCTTGCGCGCGTCGCGGCGAGTCTCGTCGGCGGCGGCCGCGTACTCCCATTCCGTCCAGGTCGGCAGCCGCGCACCCAGCGATTCGCAGTACGCGTTCGCAGCGAACCAGCTAACGGCGGTCACGGGCTGCTCGGGCAAGGCCTTGGGGCCTAGTTCGGTAGCCGATCGCCAGTGCGCCAGGTACCGTGCTTCCGCTAGCACTTCAGGAACTTGGTCGCGACGCCATTGCGGATGCGATTCGACGAAGGCCAGGAACTCCGCATTGGTCACCGGCCGGCGCATCAACGCGAACGGTGCGATGCGTGTTCCGGCGCGCTGGTCCTCGTAGCGCAATGCGGACTCGAAGACGCCGCCCGGCAAACCCGCGTAACGCCCCGCCACCCCTACGCCGAGAGCGGCGATGGGCAGCGCGAACATCAACGCGGCGAACAGGCGGCGCATTGCTCAGTGCTCTGCGGGCGCGCCGGCGACCTGGGTTTGGCGGATCCGCGCGGCCTCGGCTTTGCTGACGCGGCCTCCCGGGTTGCCCCAGCTGTTCAGGACGTAGGTGGAGATGTTGGCCACCTCGTCGTCGGTGAGCTGACTCATCGGCGGCATGACGGAGTTGTAATCTGTGCCGTTCACCTTTACGGCGCCGCTTAAGCCATGCAAAACCACGTTCGGCACGCGCTTGGGATCGGCGGCGATGTAATCCGACTTGGCCAATGGTGGGAATACGCCAGCCAGCCCCTGCCCTTCGGGTTGATGACAGGTCGAACACGTACCGGCGAACAGCGCCTTGCCTGCTGCGACCTGTTCTTCCAGCGAGAGTTCGCCCGTTTTTGCCGCGACGGCCGCAGTCTCCACTGCTTTCATGTTCGGCTGAGCGCGATCGCCGAGGTATACATAGTCGACTTCTTTGCCGGAATAGATCGCCTTGTTCTCGTTGCCGTCCGCCTTAAGGATGGCTAACGCCCCTTTGTTGAAGGCGCGGAAGATCGAGTGGTCGACGAGAACGTAGCTGCCTGGTACCTCGATGCGGAAATCCATGATCGCAGCGCCGCCCGACGGAATCAGGGTGGTCTGCACGTTCTCCTGGAAACGCGTACCGCCTTCGAACCAGACCTTGTCGAAGATTTCGCCGATCACATGGAAGCTGGACACCAGGTTCGGGCCACCGTTGCCCACGTACAAGCGCACCGTGTCGCCGACGTTGGCGGTGAGAGCCTTGTCACCGGTCAGCGCGCCTTCGCTGCCATTGAACAGCACGTAGGTCGGATGTTCCTCGATCGCTTTCTCCATATCGAAAGGCTGATGGCCCTTCTCTCGGTACTTACCGGTCGTGTAGAAGTCGCCCTGCATGACGTAATACTCCTTGTCGACCGGTGGCATGCCTTCAGGCGGCTCGATCAGGATCAGTCCATACATGCCATTGGCCACATGCATGCCCACCGGTGCGGTGGCGCAGTGGTACACGTAGAGGCCGGCGTTGAGCGCCTTGAACGTGAAACGCGAGGAATGACCCGGCGCGGTGAAGCTCGAGGCTGCGCCGCCACCGGGCCCGGTAACGCCGTGCAAGTCGATGTTGTGCGGCATCTTCGAATCGGGAAGATTGCGGAGGTGAAATTCCACCGTGTCGCCTTGGCGCACCCGGATGAAACTCCCCGGCACCGTCCCTCCGAAGGTCCAGAAGGTGTAGGTCACTCCTTCGGAGATCGGCAAATCCTTTTCCACGACATCTAGCTTCACGATTACTTTCGCTGGCGCCTTCCGTCCAGTCGGCGGCGGGACTTGCGGCGGCGAGGTGAGTACTGCGTCGACGGGCCGTCCCTGTGGCGGGCCGAAATCCCCATTGCGGGAACCTCCACTGTCGGACTGCGCTGAGGCCGCGCGTCCATCGCCGGCGCCACGTTCGCCCTGGCAACCTGCCAGCAGTGCGGCCACGAGCAGGGAGGAAAAGATCAACACATCGCGGCCTTGCTTCCTTGTCTTCATGAGCGGTTCCCTGGTCATCAGAAAGGCACTGTCATTGCGGTCGGCTGCGCAGCTGCTACCGGCCTGGCGTCCGAACCGCGCGTGCCTAGCCATACGATGCACAGCGCGGCAAGCACGGCCACGAGGACCGGAGCCGCTAACCATGCGCGATTGAAACTGGCGGTTTTCATATCGACCGAACTCCCTGGAGTTGCGCCTTAGTGTTGCGCGCAGTCTGGGTTTCCGGCCGCATAGCGGCCCTGATCTAGGTCAACTCCGACGGAGCCGGGCCCGTCCGCGAGCTCTCTTCTTGATCTAGATCATGCCCGCCAGTCGGGCCCGAAAAACGCACAAAAAAAGGGCCCCGAAGGGCCCTGCGCGCGAATGCTGGCCGGCGGGGCTCACCGGGCCAGCGGCGCCGACCCTCCCCGCGCCGGTCGCAACTCGTTGGCGAAGCCGTGATTGACGTCGCGATGACCGGCCTCGTCGGCGCGCACAGCGAGGACGACCTCGCGCAGGCGCGCGCCGGCGTGCAACTGCCAGTAGTCGATGGCGATCTTTGGCGCGGGCACGTTCGCGACGCGTCCGCTATCGATCTCCCGCAGGTACTGGCTATAGCTCACCACCGCCTGCTCTTCGAAGTAACCAACCAAGCGGTGGGCGGTGCGGGACGACGCTAAGTACAGCAGCAGGAAGAAAGTAAAGAAGCCCGCCTGCGCCACCAACACGAGGGCGCGCTCCACCAAATTCGGCCGCGCGATCTCGATGAAGGTCATCAGATGCATACGCTCGTTCTCGGCTTCTTCCATAAGCGCGCGGATCCAGCCGTGGTCGTACTTCATCCACCGCAGGCAACGAAGGTGGATCAGGGCCGCACCGACCAGGCCTGGCACAGCAGCCACCGTCTCCAGCACGATCGCGCGGTTGCCGTAACGCTTGGCGAAGAAGGTGTCGGCCATAAAACGCAGCCCGCGGGTTATGCCGTAGGCGACGCGATCGGACCAATCGCGAGTGGGCTGATGGCTATCCAGCACGATGTCGTCCGGAGTTTGGACGACAGGAGTAATCAAAGCATTCATGAAACGACCCTTGATCTAAGAGCTGTTGGCGGGTAGACGCCGATGTGTCCAAGGTACGCGTTGCATCCCCAGCGGCGCTTGATCTGGGTCAATGAGGCTGCGTTGCAACCCTACATTTCGGTTTGCCTGGGATCGCTTGACCCAGGTCATGGCGCTCTAGGTCGAAACGCGGTTTCCTGCGAGCCTCGGAGGTAATGTCGATGGAAACTGGATACGACTTTCTCGCACTGGAGTTTGAAGGCGGCCTGCGAGCCGACAGCGGCCTATGCGAGGCGCTGGACGCGGCTGGGATCGATTGCCGAGTTCCGTCCACAGCTGCCGAAGATCGGCCGAAAGCCGGCTGAGTCGCGCGCCACCTCAGCCAAGCAGATGCAAGAACACACCCAGCGGATGATGCGCACGCGCGATGCCGTAAATCATCCCGAAAACAAGCAGTGCGGATACGTAACACATCGCCCGCATACGCTGGGTTCTGCCGCGACGCATCGCAAACACGCCGAGCACGACGTATACGACTACCAACATGACCTTCACCAGTAGCCATCCATTGCCAAACATCGCCCACGGCAAGATGGTCAACAACATCAGCGCCGCGGTCAGCAAGGAGGTATCGACGGTGTAGCTCAGCCATTTCACGGGCGATGCCATCGGCCATTTCGCGCCGGCCAGCGCAAAAGCGCCGCGCAAGGCGAAGATAGACCCGCTGAGTAGGGCGACGAAAATGTGGAACTGCTTGATCTGCGGGTAAAACTCGATCATCCGGGCTTGCCGTCAACGCGTGGAGAGAGATAGATCCTGCCGATCCGGGCGACCCAAGGCGCGAACGCCGCCAACCACCCTAATGCCGCAACGGCCTGCCAAGCCATGCCGTCGGGAAGTACCTCGGCAAAGATGCGCATCAACGCGACCAGCTGGATCGTCGCAAACGCAAACCAGGCTGCTTTCGGCATCACCAGCTTGCGGCCGGAGTGCCCTTGTGTCACCCGCGTCACCATCGCCACCAGCACGCTGCCGAAGAAGCCCACGAAAAGCGCGTGCGCCGGCGCACGACCGAGCAAGAACGAACCGGTCAGCTCATATGCGATGCTTTGAAACGCATATAGCGCGATTGCCGCCGGCAGCCATGCCAAGCCAATGAACAGCACATTGAGCAATGCCGGCGCCTTGCCGCGCGGCCACCATTTCCAGAGCGCCAGCAGCAACAGCGCCAGCAGTGGTACGTCTGCCAGCCATAACCACGCATAGGCGTGAACCAGCTCCAGCGCCAAGTGCGAGAAGGACAACACCAGCACAGCGCCGAGCAGCCACAGCGGGCGCCACGCCACATAGCCGACGACAACGTTGCCCGCAAAGAATGGGAACATCCGGTGCGCGACGGTGAAATACACCGGCAGCAACAGGCCGAACGTTCCCAGCTTGATGCTGGCGAACGCCCAACGCGCATCGCCGCCGTGCAAGAACGCAGCCCAGGCCAGTAGGCCGGCGACCCCCAGCAACAAGCCGGCGAAGCAGGTTCGCGCATGCCAAGTAGCGCCCTGCTCCCGCAGAAGCATGGGCCCGAGGGTGAAGGTGCCCACCAACCAGCCCGCCAACGTCAGCCAGAAACCCACGATGATGATTCCGGGCGGATAACCAAAGGCCCCGGCGATGGTCGCCAACTGGCCGCCGAACAGCCCGGCGCCGACCGGCAGGTAGCGCCAGCACGGCAAGTCGGGCAATCCCATCCAACGCGGAAATACAGTCAACAGGAAACCGAAGATGAAGCTCGGCAACATCTGGTACTGCATCACGAATGCATGCAGCCAACCCGCCCAAACCTGCGGCTGACGCAACCCGAACGTCTGCCAGCGCACATCTGCGAGCCACATTGCCCACCACGTCATCGCCAGCAATAGGTTGGTCGCACCAATGAAGAACATCAGTCGGTGCGGAGCCTGGGCGAGCAGACGCGGCGATATTGCGTTAGTCATCGCATCATCCGCCGCAACCTCCGCAGCACTGCGAAGGCAAGCGCGTAAGCTGTTCTGGAGCTGCGGGCGCCCCCGCGAGCCTAAGGCAAGCGAGCAATTCGGTATCGGTCAATGAGGTGGAGATTCTGATGGTCCGGCCGAAGGGGTCGAGATCGAGCAGGATGGCTGGGTCCAGTGCAGCGATCGCGAATTCGATTGCCGCCAGGTCCGGCGAATGGCCATCGACTTGAAGTTGGAACTGCATGGCCTTAGCTCTGTCGTGAGAGGCGATAGTGAATGCGCCCGGCACTTCTGCCGGGCGCACGGCGAATCAACAATCAGCACCTTCGGGCTGGCCTTCCAGGGCCGGATCGCGCTTCGGCGCCACCCACAATCGGAAGATGAACCATGTCAACGCCAGTGCACCGACGCTGAAGATGGTGTCGCCCGGTACCCGCATCCACACCAGTAGTTCGACGATGGGCTTCTGCATGAACTCGGCTGAACGCGCATAGGCGTAGCCGTGCTCGATCGCCGCAAGCAACTGCATCGTGCCCAGCGGTAGCAGGGTCAGCAGCGCCATCAGCGCCAAACCGATGTTGAGACACCAGAATGCCGTCTTCAGTGCCCGCGTGTCCCACTGCATCTGCCCTCGCAGGCCGCGCATGCAGAACAGCACCAGCGCGATGCCGAGCATGCCGTACACGCCGAACAGCGCGGTATGGCCGTGCAGCGGCGTCAGATTCAGACCCTGCATGAAGTACAGCGATAGGGGCGGGTTGATCAGAAAACCGAACAGACCCGCGCCCACCAGATTCCAGAACGATACCGCGACGAAGAACAGGATTGGCCAGCGGTAACGCGCCATCCATGGCGTGGCATGGCCCAGCTTGTAGGTGTGATACGCCTCGAAGCCGATGTAGGCCAGCGGAACCACTTCCAGCGCGCTGAAACTGGCGCCCAGTGCCACTACCGCCGTCGGCGTGCCGACGAAGTACAGGTGATGCAGGGTACCCAGTACGCCGCCGGCCATGAATACGATGGTCGCGAACAGCACCGCGGTCGTCGCCGATTTGGCTTGCACCAGCCCCAGCCGGACGAAGATCAACGCCATCACCGCGGTGGCGAACACCTCGAAGAAACCTTCCACCCACAGATGCACAAGCCACCAGCGCCAGTATTCGACCTCGGAGATGTGGGTATGCTCGCCCCACATCAGCGCAGCGCCGAAGAACAGGCCGATGCAGACGGTAGACAGGAACAGTAGTCCCACGATCGCTTTGGTGTCGCTCTGCGGCCCTCGCAGCACCGGCCACAGCGCGCGGCCGACCAGGGTCAGCCATAGCAGCAGACCGACGAAGAGGAACCATTGCCAGAACCTGCCCATGTCGGCGTATTCCCAGCCCTGATGCCCCCACCAGAAGTTATTGGCCAAGCCCAACTTCTGCATCACCGCCAACCATTGGCCAGCGAACGAGCCGACCACGATGATCAGCAGACAGACAAAGAGGAAGTTCACACCGAAACGCTGGAACTTCGGCTCGTGCCCCGACATCGCCGGCGCGATATACAAGCCGGTTCCCAGCCAAGCCACAGCGATCCACAGCACCGCCAACTGCGTGTGCCAGGTGCGCGTGATCGAGTACGGCAGCACATCCGATAGCGCGTATCCGTAAGCCTGCTGACCTTCGATCTGATAGTGCGCAGTCATGGCGCCGAGCAGGATCTGCACCAGGAATAGCGCCAGCACCACCCAGAAGTACTTGGCCGTGGCGCGCATCGACGGTGTGATGCGCAGTGTGGCCAACGGATCGGTCGCCGGCAACGGGGGCGATTCTTCGCGGTCGTGCGTGCGGGCATGGTGCCACCCGAGCAGGCCGATGCCGGCCAGCAAGAACAATACGCTGAAGGCCGACCAGACCCACAGCGGCGGTGGCGGTGCATTGCCGATCAGCGGCTCGTTCGGCCAATTGTTGGTGTATGTGACGCGCTTGTCGGGAACGCCCGCTTGATCCGGCACCATTTCATCGCCAGCCGCAGGCGGGCGCTCGGTGCCCGCTGCCCACGCCGTCCACCAGAAGAACGCGGTGAGCGCGCGCCGATGCGCGGCGTCGGGTACCGTGTTTTCCTTCATCGCATAGGCTTCGCGCAGCTCGCGCGTGGACGGATCGTTGCCAAACAAGCTTTCGTAGTGCGCGGCGACGTTCGACAGTGCGGCCACGCGGTCGCGGCCGAGCGTGATCGTACCGGTCGCCTGATCGTAGGTATTGCGCCGCATCACTTCCTGCAAGCGGCCGCGAAGCGCGGCCTGTTCCTCGGCCGACAACTGGGCGTAGGTTGCACTGCCGCCGTCCTGCCGGGCCCAGAGGTCGAGCATCGCCGTAGCTTCGCGATGCAGCCAGTCCGCGCTCCAGTCCGGCGCGACGTAGCCGCCATGACCCCAGATCGACCCCAGTTGCATGCCGCCCATCGACTGCCAGACTTGGCGCCCGATCTGGATGTCGTTCCGCGTGTAGACCTCGGTGCCGTCCTCGGCCACGACCCGCTCCGGTACCGGCGGCGCAGCCCGGAAGATTTCACCCCCGGCCCACAGCAGCACGGCGAACGAAGCGAGCAGCAGGGCGGCCAAGCCCAGCCATAGCTTGCGCGTATCGGTCATGACGTTCTCCCTTTTCGACGACGCATGGTCGCTTCGGGCGCCCTCCCCCACCATGATCTAGATCAAGCTCGGAGAGCGAGCCGCCGATCTCATGACCGCGGCAGTAGAGGCCCCGCAGAACCGCCAGCACTTAGGCCCGCAGTACCGCTCCTGCCAAGGCTTCCAAACGGACCATGCCGACCAGTTCCACTTCGCGACGATCCACCTGCAGCAGCCCATCTTCTTGGAACCGCTTCAAGACGCGGCTGACAGTTTCCGGCGCCAGCCTGAGGTAATTCGCGATATCGGTGCGGGCCATGGTTAGTTGGAAACGTAGCGGCGAGAAACCGCGTGCTGCCAAGCGGCGGGAGATGCCAATCAGGAAGGCGGCCATGCGTTGGTCCGCCGTCCAATCCCCCGCGAGCATCACGGCGCGGCCAATGTCGCGACTCAACAGGCGAAACAAATGCTTCTGCAACCCAGGGAGTTTGGCCGCAAGAACCGATATTTTCGGGAACGAAAACCGGCACAGCATTACCGTATCCAATGCCACCGCGTTGCAAGGATAGTGCTCGCCATCGATCGCATTCAGTCCTATCACCTCGCCCGGGAGGTGGAAGCCGAGCACATGCTCGCGCCCGTCCGGATCGACGACGTAGGTTTTGACCGTGCCCGCGCGCACCGCGGCGATGACCTCGAATGGATCGCCCTCGCGGAAGACGTGCTCTCCCGCGCGCAACGGGCCGACGTGCTCGACCAGCACATGCAGGTCCGACAATGCGCGCTTGTCCATGCCTTCCGACATGCAGGCCTGCGAGAAAGCGCATGTCGAACAAAAATGCAGCGAGTCGCCGTCGTCAGCGAACGTTCGACCGTCTACGCGCGGGAATGCGCTGCGGCTCATGCCGTAGTCGGCGCTGCCTTCAGATAGCGCGGGAGAATCGCACTGGCGCATCGATGGACGGCTTTTCGTGAAGATATCGATCGAAACACATCGCTATATTGCGCAGCAACAACCGTCCTTGCGAAGTCGCCACGATCTTTCCGGGCTTGATCCGAACCAGCCCGTCCGCTGCTAAGGGCCGCAATTTTTCCAGCGATTCGGCGAAATAGTCCCCGAAATCGATGCCGTAGCGGCGCTCCAATGGGGCAACCGGCACTTCGCCCTGGCACATCAGTCCTTGGATCAAGTCGGCGCGCAGTTGGTCGTCCTCGCTCAGACGCATGCCGCGAAACACGGGTAGGCGGCCGTCGTCGATGGCGGCCTGCCAACTGGGCAGGTCGCGCGGATTCTGGCTGTAGCAATCTCCTATATGGCTGATCGCGCTGACGCCGAGCCCCACGAGGTCGGTATCGGCATGCGTGGTATAGCCCATGAAATTCCGGTGCAACCCACCATGCGCCTGTGCGATGGCGAGATCGTCGTCCGGCAATGCGAAATGGTCCATGCCGATGTAGACGTAGCCGGCCGCGGTCAACTTTTCGATCGCCAACTGCAGCAGGCCCAGCTTGGCCTCGGAAGAAGGCAGGTCGGCCGAATCGATCCGCCGCTGCAGTTTGAACAACTCGGGCAGATGCGCGTAGCTGTACACGGCCAGCCGGTCCGGCCGCGCCGCGATCACCGTATCCAGCGTCCGCGCGAACCCCGCGACGGTCTGCTTCGGCAGCCCGTAGATCAAGTCGACATTGACCGAGCGCATGCCATGACGGCGACAGGCTTCGATGATCGCCAGAGTCTCCTCCACCGACTGGATGCGGTTGACCGCGGCCTGCACATCCGGATCGAAATCCTGTACGCCGAGGCTGGTGCGGTTGAATCCCAGCATCGCCAGTTCGGCCACGTCGTCGGGCGATACGCAACGCGGGTCGAGCTCGATCGAAAAGTCTCTGCCGGCCGATTCCGAGAACCTGAAATGGGAGCGCAATGCACTCACCAATTCGCCCAACTGGGTCGGTGACAGAAAGTTCGGCGTCCCGCCGCCGAGATGAAGTTGGATCGCTTCCCGATCTCGATCGAACAATTCTGCGGTCATCGCGATTTCCCGATAGAGCCGCGTCAGGTAGATCTCGCCGCGCGCCGGATCCCGGGTGATGATGCGGTTGCAGCCGCAATAGAAGCACGGGCTCGCGCAGAACGGCACATGCACGTACAAGGACAGCCGGCGCGGGATCGGCTCCTCGTTGCTCGCCTTCGCCGCCAGGCGCAAGTCGCTTTCGCCGAATTCGTTGGAAAACTGCGGAACGGTCGGGTACGAGGTATACCGCGGCCCCGGTCGGTCGTAGGTACGCAGCATCGCCGTGTCGAAGGAAAGATGGGTTCCCATGCCGAAAAACTAATCCTTGCTCGCCGCCAGGACCTTGATGCGGATCAAGCCGACGGACAATCCTGCGATCGCGCCAGGGCTTGACCAAAGTCAACGCACCGTCCCGCTGGAATCCCGACACTGCACATCGCCCTCAACCGGAACCGCGCGATGCTGCCCAAAGACCTCGTCGTCTTCCTAGAACAGGATTGCCGCGGCTGCGGACAACGGCTAGCCTTCGCTGCCGGGCTGGCTAAACGCTGGCAAGCGCATTTGATCGCAACCTTCGCGACCAGGCCGCTGGCATTGGATCCGCATGCCGGTTTCGCTGTCGGCGCAGGGTTGTCCGCGATGCTGGAGGGCTACCGGGCCAAGAAGGCCTCTGCGCTCGAACGCGCCCGAAAGGAGTTCGATGCCCTGACCGAGCGCCGCAGCTTCTCCGCGGAATGGCGCGTATCCGACGATGAACCGCACGAAACGCTTATGCAGCATGCGCGGCATGCGAGCTTGGCCATCTTGGGGCCTCCCGAACGTCAGCAAGCGTCCACTACGGCGCTGGGTCTTTCGGAGCGCCTCATCTTCGCTTCGGGACGGCCCTGTCTGCTGCTGCCCGCCGATTGGTCTGCCGAACGCACGCTTGGCCACATCGTCGTCGGCTGGAACGGCGGGCGCGAGGCGGCACGCGCCATCACAGCCGCGATGCCCGTCCTCGCCGCCGCCGATGCCGTGCATCTGGTAGTCGTACCCGACGCTGGCACGAAGGGGCTGCATGGGCAAGATCCCGGCGCGGACATGGCGGCTCACCTTTCGCGTCACGGTGTCCGCGTCGTGCTCGAACAACAACCCGGCGATGACGCCGGCAAGGCCCTATTGCAGCGATGCGCGGATATCGACGCCGACCTGTTGGTAATGGGAGCCAAGGGACGTTCGGATGTGAGCGAGTTCTTTTTCGGAGGCGCCACGCGAACCGTATTCGGCGCCTCGCAAACCCCGCTGCTGCTCTCGGCGTGATCCGTTAATTCATCGAAAACGAGCCCGGCGATGTCCGCCAGGCTCGTGGATCGCTCGTCTCCGGCGGGATTCCGCCTAGGTCATAGCCACGACAGCCAGCCAAGGCGCGAGATTGAACACGACGATCACAAGCTTGAATGCGGCCATGCCCGAATAGTGGACGAGATCGAACGTGTCATCCGAAAGCTTGAACCAGCGGCCGTGCAAGCGGTACATCCAACCGCGCGCAACGGTGAATAGGAGGAACCACAGAAGGAGAACCGAATAGTCGACGATCAGGCACCAGAGCAAGAATTCTTTCAAGGCGATCAAGACCATCTCACACCTCCCGCTTAGAAAAAGCGAACGAGTCAACGATCCGGCATTTCCAGAACGACGCGGCCTTTGATCGCACCCTCGCGCAATCCGGAGAATACTGCATTGATGTCTTCGATCCGTTTACGCTCGATCGTGGCGCGCACCTTGCCTTCCGTGGCGAACGAGATCGCTTCCTGCAAGTCCCGTCGTGTGCCCACTATCGATCCTCGAAGCGTGATTCGCTTGAGTACGACATCGAAGATCGGCGTACCGAAATCGCCCGGCGGCAGACCGACCAAGCTGATCGTTCCCCGTCGCCGCACCAAGCGCAAGGCTTGTTCGAACGCCGGCGGCGACACTGCAGTTACCAATACACCGTGCGCGCCGCCGCCCGTTTGCTTGATCACCTGGTCGACGGCATCCATCGCCCTCGCATCGACGGCTAGCTCCGCACCTAAGCTCCGCGCGAGCGCCAGCTTTTCTTCGCCCACGTCGAGCGCCGCCACATGCAGACCCATCGCTTTGGCGTACTGGACCGCAAGATGGCCGAGTCCGCCGATGCCGGAGATCGCTATCCACTCACCAGGCCTCGCTTCGGTTTCCCGGATGCCTTTGTAGGTAGTCACACCCGCGCACAGGATCGGCGCGATCTCTGCGAAATCGGTTCCCTGCGGCAGCCGCGTCACATAATTCGCCGACCCAATCGCATATTCGGCGAAGGTGCCGTTCACGCTGTAGCCGCTGTTGTGCTGATGCTCGCAAAGCGTCTCCCAGCCGGTGATGCAGTATTCGCAGCTGCCGCACGCATCATGCAGCCATGCGATACCGACGTGGTCGCCTTCCTTGACGTCTTTCACTCCCTCGCCTACAGCGGCGACGATGCCTGCGCCCTCATGCCCCGGTACGAACGGCGGTGCGGGCTTGACCGGCCAATCGCCATCCGCTGCATGCAGATCGGTATGGCAGACGCCGGATGCCATGATCCGCACGAGCACTTCGCCATGGCCCGGCGCCGGAGACGCCATTTCCTCGATGGCAAGGGGCTTGCCGAATTCCCGGACTACCGCAGCTTTCATCCTGTCCATACGCCCTTCCCGATGGTCATGCCCGAACGTAGCGATCCTCGGCTCGGATCGTTTTGACCTGGGTCAATACAAGCACCAGGCCACTCATTTGCCGCCCGCATGGGATGCGCCCATGCTTAAATTGGCGAGTACCGGATACGGATTGGATTCGAACGTTCCATGCCCCCTACCGAAACCAACGCTGGAACGGCCCCCGACCTACCCTCGGTGCTGGTGGTCGACGACGACGAGGAAATCCGCCGGCTGCTGGACCGTTATTTGAGCGGCCATGGATTTCGAGTGGTTTCCGCCGGCTCCGCCGCGGAGTCGCGCGCTGCGATCAGTAGTCGACCGATCGATCTCGTGCTGCTGGATCTGGGTCTCCCTGACGAAGACGGTTTATCGCACCTCAAACACCTCCAGGCTGTCTGGCGCGGACCGGTCATCGTGGTAACGGGCCGAGGCGACGCTGTGGAACGGGTCGTGGGACTCGAACTCGGCGCCGACGACTACGTCACCAAGCCTTTCGACTTCCGAGAGCTTGTCGCCCGGATCCGCACCGTTCTGCGAAGGACGAAACCGCCCACTAGTCCCAATGTCGTTGCGGACGCCAAGCTGTCTTTCGCCGGCTTCACATTGGACCCGACGTCGCGCCACCTGATCGGGCCCGACGGACGCGACATTCCGCTCACTACGGGCGAATTCGATTTGCTGCGGGTTCTGGTTTCCCATCCGCGCCAGGTGTTGAGTCGCGACCAGCTCATGAGCCGCCTCCACGGCCGCGATGCCGGGCCGTACGATCGCGCCATCGATGTGCAGATCGGACGCTTGCGACGCAAACTCGGCGACGATCCGACGCAACCGGCTTTGATCAAGTCCGTCCGCGGTGCGGGCTATCTGCTCGCGGCCGAAGTCAAACGGAGCTGACGATGGAACCGCTGTTTTCAGGCCTGTTCGATGCCGTTCCCGACGCCCTGATCGTCGTCGACGGCCAAGGCCGCATCGCCATGGCCAATCGCCAGGCCGAACAATTGTTCGGTTACGCCGGCGGAGAACTCGCCGGCACCGAGATCGAAATGCTGCTGCCCGAAGAAGCGCGCGGCCGGCATCGCGGCTACCGGGCCGGCTACATGGCCAAGCCGCATCTGCGGCCGATGGGCGCGACAGGTCAGACTTTGGTGGGGCTGCGCCGGGACGGTTCGCAATTCCCGGTCGAAATCGCCCTGAGCCCGATCGACAGCGACGCCGGGCCGCGCTATCTGGCATCGATCCGCGACATATCCGAAACGCAGCGCGCTCGCCAGGCTTTGGTGAGGGCCGGATACGACGCGCTCGTCGCCCGCATCGGACAGCTTGCACTGGAGACCGAAAACGAGGTCGGCGTGCTCGGAGAGGTGCCCGATTTGCTGGCCGACGCGCTGAAAATAGAAACGGTCGCCATCCTCGCCTTGCGGCCGGACCGGCAGACGGTCGAAATCCGTGCAGCGAAAGGCCTGGACGCCGATCGCAATCCGGTAGACGCGGGCATCTTCGCCGCCGCGCTCGAAAGCGGCGCTTCCGTTATCGCCGACGATTTCGCCTCGAGCGCACCGCCCTTCCCCTTGCGTCACGACAGCGCCGGCAGCGGCGCGCTGATACCGCTGATCGACCGCAATCGCGCGGTCGGCGCGCTGATCGCCTATTCGCGGCAGCCGCGCCGGTTCGATCACGATGCGCTGCACCTGCTGCAATCGGTGGCCAACCTGCTGGCCGCGTTGGCGCAGCGCCGCCACACCGAAGAACAGCTGGCGCATGCGCAACGCCTCGATGCGCTGGGCCAGCTGACCGGCGGGATCGCCCACGATTTCAACAATCTGCTGACGGTGATGTCCGGCAGCCTGCAGCTGCTGGAGCTGGAAACCGAAGGCCGTGCGGAGATGCAGGAGCTCATCGCCACCGCGCTGCGTTCGGTCTCGCGAGGCGCGGAACTGACCTCCAAGCTGCTGGCCTTCGCGCGACGTCAGCGCCTATTGCCTCAGGCGACGGATCCTCGCGTGCTGCTGCAGGACGTCGAACTCATGCTCAGGCGAACGCTGGGCAATGCCATCAGCCTACGGCTGGATTGCGAATCCGATCTTCCCGCGGCGTTCGTGGACCCTACCCAGTTGGAAGCCGCCCTGGTCAACCTGGCGCTCAACGCACGCGACGCGATGCCGCAGGGCGGCGAGATCCGTATCGGCGCGCGCCAGGTGTTGGTCGATTCCACCCGCAGTTCCGGCGAACTCCCGGTCGGTTACTACGTCCTCGTTTCGGTCAGCGATACCGGCCAGGGCATGTCGCCCGACACTTTGGCGCGCGCGATGGAACCGTTCTTCACCACCAAGGAATCCGGCCGCGGCAGCGGACTGGGACTGAGCATGGTCTACGGCTTCGCCAAGCAAAGCGGCGGGCATCTGCAGATCAACAGCGCGCAAGGGCGCGGCACGCGGGTGGACCTGTATCTGCCGGTGACGCATGCCGCGGCGCAGGGCGCGGCGCCAGCAAGCGCAGGGCGCGCGACCAGCGGCGGCGAAACTATTCTGGTGGTGGAAGACGATCCGGCCGTGCGCAATATCGCCGTCGCGTTCCTGCGTTCTTCGGCTTACAAGGTCTTGGCGGTGGCGAGCGCGGAAGACGCCAGGCAGGTATTGCTCGATACGCCGGACATCGCCTTGTTGTTCAGCGATGTCATGCTCGGCAGCGGCAGGAACGGAAAAGAACTGGCCGAGGAAGCGCGACAGCTGCGGCCGGATTTGCCGATCCTGCTGACCTCGGGCTACGAAGAGCACGCTATTTCCGGCGCCGCGGATTTCGATCTTTTGCGCAAGCCTTATCGCAGGGAGCAGTTACTGGCGACTGTGCAGCGGCTTTTGGCTGCTGCTGTGCGTATCGACGGTTCCTGAGCGGCCAGATCGTGAACGGTGATCGGGTTACCGTCGCGTGAATCATCGCTGAGCCCGATTTCAACCCGAAGCGGACATCGAAAGAGCGACGGGTGACGCCGCTCTCGGCTAGGTTATACGGCCAGTTGTTAGCCGGACGCGGTCGCCATAAGATCTAGGCGCATCTGGGGATAACGCCCAATACGGGACGCCGTGGATGGCTAGTACTGCCAACGATTGCTACCGGCTTTGGATTCAACCGATCGATGTAGCCGTCGATTGGTTCGGTCCGATACATCCGCCTACATGTTTGCGCCAGTGCATGATCGCGTATATGCCGGCGATGTCTCCGTAGAACCGACGTGACTTCGACAAGATGAGCCCGAGCGCAACCGAACCACCGTCCTCACAGCCCCGCCTTGCGATCGTCGAAGATGACGAGGAGTTGCGCGAGAAAATCATGTTGCCGGCCTTGCGGGCGGCGGGATTTGACACTACGGGTCTGGCGAGTGCATTGCAGTTCTACCGCATCTGGGCGGGCTCACCGTTCGACCTAATCCTACTGGACGTAGGGCTTCCGGACGACGATGGCGTCGAGATCGCCAGATACCTGCGTGGGTTGTCGCCTTCACTCGGAATCGTGATGTACACCGGACTTGGACGCACCGCCGACCGCGTGCGTGGTCTGCGCGCGGGAGTGGACGCCTATTTGGTGAAACCGGCTGATATGGATGAGGTGATCGAGACGCTGCGTAGCGTCTGGGAGCGACGTAGAAACCATGAATCGTCGCTACTCCGCTCCGGCGGATGGTCACTGGAGCGTCAGGGCTGGTCGTTATGGACGCCCTCCGGTGTCGCGGTAACGTTGAATCAGGCGGAGCGTCAGATCATGAATACCCTGACGGCGGCTGCCAACCAGCCGGTGTCTCGCGAGGTGCTGATTGCCAATCTCACCAGCGACGTCGCGGGTTTCGATCCGCACAGACTGGAGATGCTGGTCTATCGCCTGCGCCGGAAGTGCCTGGAAACGTCTGGTGAAGTGCTGCCGCTACAGGCAATCAGAGGTGTGGGGTACGTTCTGGAGTGGTAAACGCGGAAGACGGCAGAGGGAACCGTTGAGAGGGGCGAAGCTAGAACGTGGCGCTGCCGATCGCTGACCGCCCTTGATCCTGCGGTCAGGTGCTGCTTCTGAACAAGCGGTACAGCCAACATCGGTCGTAACCCTGTAACACGGACAGTTTTGGCGGACCGGATCGACGGTCTGCAACACTTTGAGCCTGGGCGATAGCCCACCTCTTCTCACTCGGGTTTGGTCGAGTTGCTCACTTCCAGTGAGGGATAGTGAGCAAAACGTGATTGAGGTCTCATTTCCTCCCCCCTAAAGTGCGTGCGCTTTTGACGCGTTCTTCACAAACCCTGGGGCCGAAACAGGCGCGTCGGAAGCCCGGACAGGGAACCTGGCTTCGCCTCGACGAAGTGTCCAGTAGGGACGTGTACCCCCGGCCGGGATGGCATGACGAAAGACGGCACCGACGCGCACTCGTGCGCGCGGTGAGCCGCGGACTTTCCAAGGGGTGTGTAGATGGGATCGAACAGTTATCCGACATCGGGCGCATGCCCGGGCTCGCACGGAGCGAGCGTATGCAAAAGCCGCCGTGACTTGCACGCGTTGAGGTGCATTGCCCCGGATCATTCGTTCCCGAGCACGGTACGACGTTACTGCAAGGCAGTTGCCGTTGCGGCCTTGTTGGTCTTTACGGTACAGGCCCAGGCCCAAACCGTGCGTTGGGAAGATTACCGGGGCGGCCAGAATACCCCGGACGACACCCAGTACATCGGGCCACCGGGAGCGCCGAAATTCAACAACTTCCCCAACGCGGGGGCGATTGCAGCATTGCAGGCGGTTGCCGCGAATCCGGCCAATGCGGTGCGGACGGGCGCCAGCGCCGACATCAATTTCCGCGATTTTGGCGTGGATCCAACCGCGAACTCATTGTGCGACACCCGGGGCGCCGGCGCCGCCAGCCAGGCGTGCCTGTACCAGGCCCAGGGCCGTGTAGCTTACGCGCTTGTCCGGCTTCCCCAGGCAGGTCTTTACGCGTTCTCTGCTGCCCACGATGACAACGTGGTCCTCGATCTCTCTCCCGAATACGCCAACACCAATTACCGCGCGGCGAACTACAGCATCCCGGTGGCGTCCGTGGGCGCATGGACCGGGGGCGAAGAGGTCTATGACAATTTCGGGACATTCTCGGCCGCCACCGCCAACAGCTGCGTATTGCTGCGCATGTGGTGGACCAACCAGTCCGGACAGAATTTCAACCGGTTGCGGTGGACGCGTCCTGACGGCACCGCCGAAATCATTCCCGCATCGGCCTTCCGCGACCCGGGCGATCCAGGCAGCGCCACTGGCTGCGATGGTTCGCTTGAAGCGACCCCGCGACTGAGTCTTCTCAAGCGGCATACCGGCAACTTCACCGTCGGAACGAATGGGGTCTACACCTTATCGCTCAGAAATAACGGCCTAGTACCGACATCGGGGACGATCACGATTGTCGACACCTTGCCGACGGGATTGACCTTCGTTTCGGCGACCGGAACAGGCTGGACGTGCGGTGCCGCAGGCCAGGTCGTGACCTGCACAACGGACACGGCGATTCTGCCTAATGCAATCCAACCTAGCCAGATCACGTTGACGGTGGCAGTGGGTGCGGCGGCTGCGCCGAGCGTAACCAACAGCGCGCGAGTGAGCGGCGGCGGCGATCCTACCTGCCCGGCCAGCGGCACGACCACCAATCGGAATTGCATCCCGAACGATCTGACGCGGGTGAATGCACCGAACCTGGAAGTGGGCAAGAGCGGCCCGGCGAACGCGGCAGTAGGCACGGCCTACGACTACACGATCACGGTGACTAACACCGGCACCGCGGCGACGGCCATTGCGGCAACGGTGACGGACGTGGTGCCGGCGGGCCTGACGATCAACGCGGCAACTGGTTGCAGCATTGCCGGGCAGACGGTGACTTGTCCGATACCGACAGGTTTGTCGAACGTGGCGCCGAACAATACGACAAGCTTCACCATCAATGTGACGCCGCAGGCCAGTACCGCGGGCACGACGGCGATCAATACCGCCAGCGTCAGTGGCGGCGGAGATCCGGGCTGCACGGCGGTCGGCGATTGCCCGAGCCCACCGGTGAATACCGTCATCGAGCCCACTTCGGCCGCCTACAGCTTCTGCAGGGCGCCAGGCGGTAGTGCGATCTCGAACGCCACCTACGGCATCGTCAACGGCGTGCAGATTGCACGCTATGAGCCCAATGCGGGTGCTGACGCAGCGGTGCCCGAGTTGGCGCTGCCGACGGTGGGCGGCGACGTCAATGCGTTGATGATCGACCCGGCCAGGGATCGTTTGCTGTTCCACGCTGGGACCAGTTCACAACTCTGGGCCTACGATGCCGACAACGGCGGCTGGTACGTGGCAGCCACGGGCGTGACTGGCAATTTCCCGCGTGGCGGTATGACCGCAGCCGGCGTGGGTTATCTCATGGCGGGCGGCACCAGCCCGGCAGTCAGCAGAATCGATCCGAACGGTACCTACGGGTACACGGTCACGAACATCGGCAATGTGACCTACGATATCGCGCCGACCGGCTCCAACTCGTCTGGCGACATCGCATTCGATGCCAATGGCGATGCATGGTTGCTGGTCGGTCGCGATCTGTACTTGGTCGACATGACTACGTTGGCCGCCACCCGGCAGGCGCGTCCCCTGATCGGCGGTGCCGTGCCGACCATCGACTTCGCGGGCGTTGCGTTCGCCGACGACGGTTCGCTGTATTTGGCCAATAACGCAGGCGGCGGCGGAAGCGCCTATTACAGGTACGATTTCGCAACCGGTGCTCTGACCCAGTCTGCGACAACGGCGGCGGGCGGTTCGCGCGACTTGGCTTCCTGCGCCTTCCCGGCGCAGGCCGAACCCGATTTGTCCGTGGTCAAGACGCTGGCGCAGGTCAACGGCGCGGCCTACACCGCGGGGGCGCCCGTGGCCGCCGGTGACGTCCTGACTTACGCCATCACCTTCGGCAACGACGGCACCGCCGTCGGCACGCTATATCCGGGTAGCGTGATCGAATCCGTGCCGGCCAACACCACCTACGTGGCTACCGGCAACACCTTCAACCAAGCCGCCGGGCCCAACTGGACCATTGGTAGCGCCGTCAACGTGCCGGCCGGCGGCAACGCTGTGCTGAATTTCGTAGTGCAGGTCAACGATCCGCTGCCAGTCGGTGCTACCAGCGTCGCCAACAGCCTCACCTTCCCAGTGGGTCCACCAGGCCCGCCGGGCGGTCTCATCGACTGCACGGCCGTTGGCAACGACTGTGGGGAAATCACGCCCTTGGGGCCGACGACCAGCGTCGCCAAGAGTTCCAATCCGGCGTCCGGTACCGCGGTGAGTGCCGGTGACACGGTTACCTACACGCTGACGGTGACGGTGGCGAACACGGTGACGACCGAAGCAATCACGCTGACCGATACGCTCGGTGATGGCCTGACGCTGTCGGGCGTGCTGCCGGCCGGCTGCTCGGCCAGCGGCCAGGTAGTGACGTGCATACTCGCGGCCGGTGCCGCAGTGGGCTCGCATACCTTTGCATACAGCGCAACGGTGGACACCGATGCGACCGGTTCGGTCGGCAACGTGGTGGTGCCTTCGACGCCACCGGGCGGCGATCCGGATCCAGACTGCGCGGCATGCGAGACCGAACATCCGCTGACGTCAACGACTGCGGTGGCGAAGACCTCGAACCCAGCGACGGGGACGGCGGTAAATCCGGGCGACACACTGACCTACACGTTGACAGTGACGGTGGCGAACTCGGCTACGGCCGAAGTGCTGACCTTGGCCGACACCCTGGGCGACGGCCTGACCTTCGGTGCCGTAACCAATGCTGGCGCGTTCACCTGCACGGGTTCGCTGACCTGCACGCTGCCCGCGAGCACGGTGCCGGGCACGTACGCGGTGAGCTACACGGCGACAGTGGATGCCGATGCAACAGGTGCGCTGCGCAACGTTGTGTTGGCGAGCAACCCGCCGGGCGGACCGGATCCCGATCCGAACTGCATTACGTGCACGACTGAACACAACGTAGTCGCGCCGGTCATCACCGTTGCGAAGTCCTCCAATCCAGGCAGTGGCACTGAAGTACGTGCTGGCGACACTATCACCTATACGCTGGAGGTGACGGTCGTAAATTCCGCGACGATCGACACGCTAACTCTGACCGACACGCTGGGCGTGGGCCTGACCTTTGGTGCAGTGACGAATGCGGGTGCGTTTGTCTGTACGGGTTCGCTGACCTGCACGCTGCCCGCGGGCACGGTGCCGGGCACGTACCCAGTGACCTACACCGCGGCGGTGGACGCCAATGCCACCCGCATCGTGAACAACGTGGTCGTCCCGGGCGGTGGTACTGGCACCGGTGGCCAGCCGCCGACGTGCGCGACATGCCACACCGAGCATTTGCTGGTTGCGCCGCGCGTGGTCATCGCCAAGAGCGCCACACCGGGCGAGGACCGCGAGGTAAGCGTCGGCGACATCATCCAGTACACGCTGACCGCGACGATCGAAAACTCCGCGACGCTCGCAGACGTGCGCCTGGTCGATACCCCCGGGTCAGGGCTGGCCGTAGGCACGCTGCCCAGCGGCTGCACCACCCAGGGTGCAACCGTGGTCTGCGTGCTGCTGGCCGGATCGGTGCCGGGCACCTACACCTTCGTCTACCCGGCGACGGTGACGCCCCAGGCGTCGGAGGCGGTCGAGAACGTGGTGATCGGTGAGTCCGTTGGTGGTGGCCAGTCGCCGCCGGAGTGCACCGACTGCGATACCCGCCACGAACTGTCCGACGACGTGCAGTTGCGCATCGTCAAGGCGGTGGGCGCGCGCAACGCCAAGATTGGTGACCTGATCCGCTACACGCTGACAGTTGAAAACGTGGGCGTGGTGAACGTGACCGACGCCACCGTCGTCGACACTCCACCGACCGGCTTCAGCTATGTCGAGGGCTCGATGGCGGTCGCCGACCGCGACGGTGCCTTCACCCTGGAAGGCCGTCATCCGCTGCGTATCGGTAGCCTCGATATTGACGTCGGCGGACGCGCGACCGTTGTCTACCTGCTGCGCGTGGGTGCCGGCGTGCGCCCGGGCATGCATGTCAACGAGGCGGTCGCGATCAACGGCGCGGGCAGCCCGGTCTCCAATGTCGCCACTGCACAGGTTGCGCTCGATGCCGATCCGCTCCTCGACGACAGCCTGGTCTTCGGCACGGTCTTCGACGATCGCGACGGTGACGGTTGGCAGGATCGTGCGGACTTGGGCGACGTGCGAGTGCAGGGCGGTTTCGCGTCGGGCGCGTACGTTCCGGGGTCGACCACGATCGACTACGGCAACGGTCCGCAGCCTCTCGCCGACGCCAGCGCACCGCTGCTGCACGGCATCGACGCGGGCGCGATCTCGGCACGCCAGTCGCAGGCCGATCCGGTTGCCGCCCATCGCGTGACGATTCGCCAGCGCCTGCGCTCAATCGAGTTCACCGATGATTTCTCACTGACTAGCGTCCAGGGCGTCACCGTACGTATGGATGCCGCAGGTCGGAACACGGTGGAACGTTCCGGCGAAGCCGCCAAGGGCCTGACCGCGGCCGAGCCGACGGTCGAGCGCGTGGTGTCCGCGGTGGATGGCGGCTTCGAGGTGGCTTACGTCATCTCCAACGCCGGCATCGACGAACGCGGCATCCCCGGCGTACGCATCGCATCGGTGGAAGGCTTGCTGATCGAGACCGACCAGTACGGTCGTTACCACCTGGCCGACGTGCAGGGCGGCGACTGGGGCCGCGGGCGCAACTTCATCCTGAAGGTCGATCCGGCCACGCTGCCGCCGGGCACCGAGTTCACCACCGCCAATCCGCTGGTACGGCGCGTGACTCCGGGCCTGCCGGTGCGCTTCGACTTCGGCGTGCGCCTGCCGGTGCAGGTACTGCCCGGTGGCGAACGCAAGCTGGAACTGGAACTCGGCGAGGTGATCTTCGCTCCGGGCAGCGCCGAGGTGCGCGAAGCCTATCTGCCGGCGATCCAGCGTATGGCCGAGCGGGTGGACGAATACCGCGGCGGCGAGGTGACGATCACCGCCGATGGCGACAGCGAGGGTCTGGCCTTCGCACGCGCGGCGGCGGTGCGCGATGCGCTCAAGGCGCGCGTGAACCCCGAAGTGCAGGCCAGGCTGAGTGCGGTGTTGCGCACGCGGGCGGACGACCCACACAGCTTGATAGCGGGCGTAGACGCCGGCGGCGCTCTGCTGGGTACGGTGTTGTTCGACACCGACAGCGCGCGGATCCGGCCCGAGTTCGCCGATCTGCTCGACGCGGTCGCCCAGCGGCTCGAAGCCCTCGGAGGCAGCGTGGTGGCCATCGTCGGCCATACCGACGTGCGCGGCTCGCACGCCTACAACACCGCGCTTGGCCTGCGTCGGGCCACCGCCGTGCAGCAGGCGCTCGCGCAGCGATTGAGCCCGGAAGCGCGCGCCAGAGTGCGTGTGAAAACAAGCAGCGATCCGACGGCCCCCGTCGGCACGGAACGCGAGTGAGGGGGACCCGGATCATGAAGATGAAACTGCTCGACACCACCCTGATCGGTCTGCTGGCCGGCATGAGCGCAGCGGCCTCGGCACAAAACGCCGTGTCCGTGCCGCAAGCCGTCGCCCCAGCGCAGGAAACCGCGCCGACGATCGCCCCGATCGAATGCGGCGAAGAAGCTTGCGACAGTACGGATGGAGCCTTGGTATTCCGCCTTCGTACGCGCAGCTACGACCAGCCGGTAACCACCGGCACCGGCAAAGGCTCGTCGTCGCAGGCGCTGCAGCCAGATCGCCGCGTCTCCGTCGCAATCGAACCGCCGGGCCGCGCCGAAGCGCGCGGCACGTTCTCGGCGCAACTGCCGGGCGGCGGCGTGGTCTGGGCCACCGAGGATCCGGGCCTGGGCGCGCCAGAACTCACCATTTCCGCGCCGACGATGGTCGCCTTTGATGGTGGTCGCATCGCCGAGCCGGTGCGCTTTTTCGTGCGCAGCAACTACGTGGCCTTCGTGAAGCGTTACGAGTTGACCGTGTATCGCGGCAGCGATGCCGACCTGATCGCACCAGTCGCGCGGTTGTCGTTACCCGTGCAGGCCGCAGCGCAAGCCGAGTGGGACGGCGCGCTTCCTGCCGACCTACGCATGCGGGCCGGCGACGAACTGGTCTACGTGCTGCGCGCCTACGACGCCGAAGACCACTTCGACGAGACTTCACCGCGCAAACTGCAGTTGGTGCGCCCCGACGAAGCCGAACGGGGCCGCATCCAACTGCGCGAGGGCGCCGAACGGGCGCTGGGCATGTCACTGACTGCCGACCAGGCGTTGACCCAGGAACTGGTGGAGGATGCGTTCGCAGGCAACGGCATGCGCCAGCAGAACATCCCGATCTACGGTTCGCGCGTGCGCGTCCAGGGCCGCAACCTGCCCGAAGGCTATGCGTTGCGCATTAACGGCGAGAACTATCCGGTTGACCTGGAACGCAAGTTCGTCGCCGAATACCTGATGCCCGTGGGCCGACACCGGTTCGAGATCGGCCTGCAGGGCGCGGAGGGTACGCCGCCGATCACCCAGGCGCTCGACGTGGACGTCAGCGGCCGCTACTTCTTCGGGGTAGCTTTGGCCGACATCACCGCGTACGAGAATAGCGCCAGCGGTCCCGGCCAATCGCTGGCGATGGCCGGACGCGAGGATGACATTCTCAGCGACGGGCGCCTGGCTTTCTACGGCAAGGCCAAGGTGGGCGGCAAATACCTGATCACCGCCCAGGGCGACACCCAGAACCGCCCGCTGGAGGATCTGTTCGACGGCTTCACTACCGCCCAGCCGCAGGACATTTTCCGCCGCCTCGACCCGGACCTGTACTATCCGACCTACGGCGACGACTCCAACGTCTGGCGCGATGTCGACACCATGGGCCGTTTCTATCTGCGCGCCGAATGGGACAAGAACGAGGCGCTGTGGGGCAACTTCGCTACCGGCATCACCGGCACCGAATACGGCCAGTACGTGCGCTCGCTGTACGGGGCCGCGTTCAATTGGCGCTCGCGCATGGCCAACGCCTGGGGCGACCCGGCGACGCAATTGCGTGTGTTCGCGTCCGAGGCCGAGACTGCGCCCGGGCACAGTGAGTTCATCGGCACCGGTGGCAGCTTGTACTACCTGCGTCATCCCGATCTCCTGCCCGGGTCCGATCGCGTGGTGCTGGAAGTGCGCGACCGCACCACCGGCCGCGTCGAGCAGCGCGTGGAATTGCTACGCGGCGCCGACTACGAGATCGATGAACTGCAGGGCCGCATCCTGCTGACCCGGCCGTTGGCCCAGGTCACGCGCGAGAACATTCCGACCCTGACCCGCGACGCGCCGCTGGACGGTTTCGAGCAGCGCCTGATCGTCGACTACGAATGGGTGCCTAACGACTTCGACGCCGACGAGGTGACCGCCGGCGTGCGCAGCAAGCACTGGTTCGGCGACCACGTCGGCATCGGCCTGACCTATGTGGACGAGAATCGCGCCGGCGAGGACTACACGCTGATGTCGGCGGACGCGACGCTGCAGGCGGGTAAGGGCACCTATCTCAAGCTCGAGCACAGCCGCACCGAATCCACCAGCGCCCCGGTCTTCTTCTCCGACAATGGCGGCCTGAGTTTCACCCGCCTCAACCCGACCGGCCCGCGCGAAGGCGAGGCCAGTGCGGTCGAGGCACGCGCCAACTTCCAGGAACTGGGCTGGACCGCGCAGCCGTGGAGCACCGGCGCCTGGTGGCGCCAGGTGGACGCCGGTTATTCAATCTCGCGCTTCGACACTGGTGCCGACATTGAAGAGTACGGCGCCGAGGTGCTGGGCCAATTCGGTGCGGACGTGGGTGTGTTCGCGCGCTACAGCCGCGCCGAACGCGCCGGCGACACGCTGGTCCAGGCCCAGGCGAATGCCGAGTGGCGAATCGGCGACTTCGACGCGTTGGCCTTCGAGCTGCGCCGGGTCGAGGAGCAGCGCGGCACGTTCGACGCGGCGGGCCTGCTCGGCGCGGCGCGCTACACCCGTCGTTTCGGCACCGCGCTCGACCTGTACGGCACCGCGCAGGTCACGCTCGACGACGACGGCGGCCGCTATGCCGACAACGACGCCTTCACGCTGGGCGGCCGCTACAACTTCGCCAACATGTCCACGGTCGGCGCGGAGTTGACCACCGGCGATCGCGGCGAGGCCGCGCAGGTCAACGCTGAGTACCGCCTGTCGCCGCAACACAGCTTCTACGGCAATTACACTTATTCGACCGACCGCAGCGACTACGATCCGCTGTTCAATCCGAACGCACAAAACGGTTGGACCCTCGGCCAGCGTTGGCGGCTGTCGGACCAGGTCAATCTGTTCAACGAGAGCCAGTTCCTCAAGAGCCGGCGCGAGAACGGCTTGGCGCATACTTTCGGCATGGACTTCTACCCGGTCCAGGGTTGGAACGTCGGCTTCACCCTGAGCGACGGCGAGTTGACCAACAGCGACGGAGGCCAGGTCGACCGGCGCGCGATCAGCGTGAGCGGCGGGCACACCTCCAGCAACACTACCTGGCAGAGCAAGCTGGAGCGGCGTCAAGACACTGGCGCCGAATGGGTCACCCAATGGGTAACCACCCATCGCCTCAACCACAAGATCAACGACAGTTGGCGGATCGCTGCGCGCTTCAACTACGCCGATACCCAGGACGATCTGAATCCGGAGGCGAGCGCGAAGTTCGTCGAAGGCAATTTCGGCTTCGCTTACCGGCCATGGAATAGCACGCGCTGGGGGCTGTTCGGCCGTTACACTTATCTCTACGACTTGGCCACATTGGGCCAGATCGGCGGCGCGCAGTACGACCAGAAGACCCAGGTGCTGTCGTTCGAGGGCGTGTACCGACGCGATCAGCACTGGGAGTTCGCCGCCAAGCTCGCGCGGCGCGAAGGCGAGGCGCGCTTCGGCCGCGGTACGGGCCAGTGGTTCGACTCGGCCACTACGTTCGCCGCAGGACAGATCCGCTACGAACTGGTGTACCGCTGGCATGCGATGGCCGAATACCGCAGGCTGGATGTCGATAACGGCGGCACCCGGCAGGGCTGGATGCTAGGCGTGGATCGAGACATCGGCCGCAATTTCCGCATCGGTGCTGGCTACAACTTCACCGACTTCAGCGACGATCTGACCGATTTCGACTATGACCACAAGGGCTGGTTCATCAACTTCGTGGGCAGCTACTGATGAAGGCAACGCACATGGCTCTGTTCGTTTGCCGGTTCCGCGCACGCGTCCCCGCGCTGCTGCTTTCGGCTCTGATGCTGGTCGCGGTCAATCTACCTGCGCAGGCGCAGCGCACGTTCTCGACGCCTAACACCAACACAGCGATCAATGGCGACATCGTCGGCGTCGACAACGTCAACATGAATTGCGCGCCGTTCGCGCCGCCGCCGAATTCTTCGACGGCGTGCGCGAACATGGGCGATGTCCAATGCCCTGCTTCGCCGACCATTGCTGATTTGCAGGGAGCGCGTCTGGCGATACCGGCGCTGCCCGAGGACGATACTGTCCACATCGAATTGAGCTGCACGGTGACCGCAACGCTCTGACGCGTGAAACTAGGACAACCGCGTTCCGAATGGTCGTTGCCGCACCACTTGCACCCCTGACAAGTGCGGTAAGCCCGACTTCGCCGCAAGCAAGGCTAGATTCGCACCGCTGCGCACAGTCTGCCCAATTAGTAAAGGAACGCCATCTTGTTGATCCTCACGCGCCGCGCTAATGGCGAAACTTTCTACATTGGCGACAACATTACCGTCTCTGTCCTCAGTATCCGCGGCAACCAAGTCCGGCTCGGTATCACCGCTCCGCCAGATGTGCCGGTACATCGCGAAGAAATCTACGAGCGTATCCGGAAGCAGCGCGATGAAATCTACGAACGCATCCAGGAGCAGCGCGCTCGCGGTCAAGAATCGGCGTTTCCATCACGTAAATAGAAGGCAAATTCCATACAGCGCACTTTCAAAAACGATCATGGTGACACGTCAAGCCAACGCGATGAGCACGGCGTCAACAGCAGCGCATGCCAGCATTTGTCCGGCTGACTGGCTGGATAGGCTTGGCGCCGCGACCGTGGAGGTCGTCAGTCCCCACGCGATCGCGTGCTCGGCTGCAAGAAGAGCCTGCTACGCCGGGATACGGCAGCAAGCAGACCTGCTCCGGATCAGAGCCATGCAGTAGAGTGTAGCTGGGCAATTCACCGTTGCTGAAGGTAGAAAGTGGCCGTACCGGTACAGCCGAACCACCATCGCGCGATGCTCTGGGAGCTACGGTGTCTGGTGCTTGCCGGACTGGCCCTTGCGGCGCAGGCCGCGTCGGGAGCGGGAAGCATCGGCAAGGCTGAACCCGTCTACGTCGACTCGTACCGCAATTTTGGCATCGACGAAGGGCTGCCGCAGGCCAGCGTCAATGCGCTGCTGCAGGGACGCGATGGCTACCTCTGGATCGGTACCCACGGCGGACTCGTCCGCTTCGATGGCGATTCGTTCAAGACCTTCAATGCTGGCCCGGAGGGGTTGGTCAGCAACCGCATCCTAGCCCTTCACGAGGATCGCCACGGGCGGCTGTGGATAGGTACGGAGGGGGCCGGCATTGCGCTCTACGAATCTGGTCGGTTCCGCTCGCTCGATTTCTGCGGCGGTACTTGCCAGGTCAATGCGATCAGTCCGTCCACCGATGGCCGCAAGCTATGGGTGGTGGGTCCGCAAGGCGTGTTCGAATTCGACCCAGAGACGCTGCGCTACCGGGTTCGACATTCGACTTTCAACACCTTCGGCTTCATCGCTCCCATGTCCGACAGCAATGTCTACGTGTCGGGCGATGGCGGACTGACTCGGATCGAGGCGAATACCCTGACCAACATTCCCCTTCCCGCCGGCAATACTCGGGCGCGAATGGCCGGGCGGGGCCGCTACCTCTGGCTGATCGCAGAAGACTGGCGCCTGTACCGCTACGACATCCTCGATCGCACCTGGAAAATGGTGCGTGCCGACGTTTCCCCCGATCTCCATTTCACGACGTCCAACGACGGCCGGTTGCTGGTCTCAGATTGGCTTGCGGGCGGCATCTGGTTGCTGCACGACGACGGCAGTACGACCCCACTGGCAGGTATTCCGGATGGCGCGTATGCGCGCCAGGCCTACGTCGACCACGAGGGAAACCTGTGGATCGGAAGCGATACGCAGGGCCTATCGCGCATCCGCACATCGCACATCGGCCTGATGCAATCAGCCGACGTCCAAATGAATGCCCCTGGCCGTGCCGTGGTCGAGGATGGCGAAGGTGGATTGTGGTTCGGTGTGGCCTGCGGCGGGTTGCGGCATTGGGGCCGAGATGGTGCCGTCCGAGTTGTGCGCTTGGAAAGCAAGCTGGGCACCGAGTGCGTGCAAAGCTTGCTGATGGATGACAAGCGCCGGCTTTGGATCGGGACGTGGCAGGGCACACTGGGTCTGCTGGAAAATGATCGGTTGACCCTAGTCAAAAGGTGGCCGCAGGGCTCCGCCTTGAACGTCTGGCGGAATCCGGGTGACGGCACTTACTGGGTCGGCAGGCTGCGCGATACCTGGCGGCTGGAGGTGAACACGAAAGGCGAGATCATCGGTGCGCGGCCAGAGCCCGCGTTGGATGGGATGTCGATCGCCTTCATGAGCCCGGCACGTAAGGGCGGCATCTGGTTTGTCGGCGATCAGGGTGCATACCGTCTGGTGGACGGTAGGATCGTCGAGCAATGGCGGCAGGAAGACGGTATCGGCAACCGCTTTCTGCGCTGGCTGTACGAAGACCCCGACGGCACCACTCTCTGGATTGGCAGCTACGGGGGAGGCCTGATCCGGATACGCAACGGTTCATTGCGGCGCTACGACACCTCCAACGGCCTGTTCGACGACACCGTTTCGTGCATCCTGCCGGACGCCGACGGACGCCTGTGGCTGGGGGGCAACCGTGGCGTTTCCGTGCTGATCGATCGCAATTTCGGCAAACGCGGTCCTGAACTCATCGCCCTTTCCACGAGCGATGGCCTAGTCCCTCCGGAAATGAACGGCGGCACGGTGTCCTCTTGCCTGCGCGACGACCGCGGGCGGTTGTGGTTCGCTTTGATCAAGGGGTTTGCGATGATCGACCCGACCCGGTTCAACAGCCGGGCAGGTCCGCCGATCGTGCACATCGAGCGCCTGCGCGTGGCCGGCCGTGACCTCAATCCAGCCCGACCCGTGCAGTTGGGCCCTAAGGCCGGCAACCTGGAGATTGGCTACACCGCCATTGGATTTGCCAGTCCGGAGCGGCTGCGCTTTCGCTACCGGTTGGTCTCGGCGAGCAGCGACAGCGACTGGTTGGACGCCGGCGGCCGCCGCAACGTACTGCTGCCAACCCTGCCTTGGGGCAAGTTCGCTTTCGAAGTGCAGGCGCGGCAGTTGGGGAGCCCTTGGTCGAAGCCAGTTGCGACATGGCTCGACCATCCGCTGCCGTGGTACCGGCGGCAATGGATCTGGCTGGTGATCAGTTTGGCGTGTCTGCTGGCCCTGCTTTGGACAACACGCGACCGCGGACCTGGCCAGGACTACGAACATCTGCTCGAAAACGTCCGCGCATCCCGCCGCCGTCGCGAGGCTGCGCGATGAACTGCGCCATCACGACGGCGCCAGCGGCAGGTAGATGGAAAAGCAAGCCCCTTCGCCGGGCGCGCTCTCGACTTCGATCCGCCCCCCGGCTTCGGTGACGACGCGGTAAGCCGCCGCCAATCCAATGCCAGTGCCTTGTCCGCGCGGCTTGGTGCTGAAGAATGGTTCGAACACTCGCGCTGCCGTCTCCGCGCTCATGCCTCGCCCAGTGTCCTCGACCTGAACGCAGACCTCGCCATCCGCGATCGTGATGCGCAGCCGGAACTCGCCGCTATCGCCGAGTGCGTCGTTCGCATTCTTGGCCATGTTCAGCAGCACTGCCTCGAAACCGGTGCGGTCCAGCCGCACCGGTACGGGTCCCGCGGACTGCTCCATCTGTACTGCCACGCCGGGTGCGAACATCTGGCGCATCAGTGGCAGCAGCAATTCGACGACTTCGCCGGCATCAAAGGTTTCCACAGCGAACTCGTCGCTGCGCGCAAGGGTCAGCAGCTTCGACACGAGTTGCTGGCCACGTTGCGTCACCGCCTTCATGTCGTGCAGGTACCCACGGATCTCCTCGTTGCCGCCGGGGGCGCGTTCGGCGTGATAGGCGTAGCCACGCATCACGGCGAGCAGATTGCTGAAGTCGTGGGCCACGCCACTGGCCAGCCGGCCCAACGCATCGACCCGCTGCGAATGCACCAACTGCATGTGCGATCGCTCATGTTCGCGGATTTCATCCTCCAGTCGCGTGCAGACCTCGGCAAGGTCGTGGTTCAGGCGGTTGCCCCGTTCCACCTTCGCGACCAGCCTGTCCAGAATCAGCGCGACGATCAGCGCAGCCAGCAAGGGTTGTGCTAGCGCGGAAAGCGCCCGTCCCACATCCAGGCCGCCGACCGCATCTTTCGAATCAACCCAGGCACCGATCGACAGGATCGGCATGTAGCAGGCCAGCGTTACCCATACGCCGGAACGACCCAGCAATAGGCCCGCGAACAGGAGCGGGACGATGAAAATGACGATGATGTCCGACTGCGCGGCCAAGCCGTAGCGCCAGACATTGACGCCCAATAGCACTACTCCCGCGGCAACCAGGAAAACCGCTACCAGACGTTGTATGACGATCGATTGCATGTTGTTTTCTGCCGTGAAAGTTCAGCAAGCCCATCCACTCCAACGCTCTTCAACGGAATGTTCCTGCATATCAAGCCGCGCGCTTTGATCGTAATCGAACATTTGCGCCAGTACCGGAAATGGAGGAAGCGACGTCGCTGCTTCATGGGTTTCGCTTGGACCCACGTCGACAGGCAGCGGCCGACCCGACTGGAGCGTGCTCGGGCCGGCAGCAAGTGCCGGTGTGCAGACGAGGGTTAACTGAGCGATATGTATCAAAAAGCGCATAGTTCACTCCGTCGCGAATTTCATGCTGCGCCGCAGCAAGCGGCTGGTCTACATATAGTTCCATCTGCGATGGTGGACCGAGTAGCTATCCATGAATTGCTTGTTACTTGCGGATTGTCCACGAAGGATGTGCTTCATGAACGAGCCATCTATTGGGTTGGCGTAGAAACTGTTGCATACGATATTGCCGGAGTTTGTGGTCTCGAAATTTGCAGCGATGCGGCGCTCCTGGGGTCGGTAGCAGTTGACTCCAGCCGTCGAAATCATGGCTTGGCACAAGCCCTTGTTTCCACGACCACTGCAGAGGCAAAAGCGCGGGGAATATTGGACCTATATCTCTTCAGTAAAGATACCGGCTCATACTTCGAAAAACTCGGCTGGTGTGCGGTGGAAGTGAGCCGCGTGGCGAGCGCGTTACTCGATGCCCCGCAAGTCATCCATTACGACAAAAATGGCTGGTATCCAGACGAGTGCGCATTTTCTCTGGACCTTCGGTCAACGAACCGATGCCAGAAGTAACATGAGCAGTACCATCGCGACACATTTTCCAGAGGGTCCGGGGCATGAGATCTCGTAACGGGTGGCGCGCATCTGCGTGGACCGTACGCATCGGTAAAGTCGCCGTCTTGGCACTGCTTTTGGCGCATATGGGTTGTGCGCCGACGGCAGAGGCCGATCGATCACCGTCTTCAGCCGTGGCGATCGTACTTGAAGACGTGACGCTCTTTGATGGGGAAAACGTTGCGCCTCGTACTGGGATGTCCGTTGTCGTATCCCAAGGTAAAATCGTGCAAGTCGCACCGGCCAAGGACGTATCGATCCGGCCGGGTTGGCGAGTCCAGCGTCTGCATGGGAGCTTCGTACTTCCGGGGCTGTTCGACACGCACGCTCACGTGACCTTCCTTCGCGAACCCAATAGCTTTTCGGGATACGATGCGGCCACATCGGAGCGCATCCTCAAGATATTGCTTGCCCACGGGATCACGACCATCCTGAATCCGGCAGCGCCAGAGGAACCTGCTGTGCAACTGCGCGATGCCATCGCAGCCGGGCAGGTGCTGGGCCCGAGGATGCTCACAGCAGGGCCGCCCATCAATTGGGGCGAGGAGAGAACCCCGGAGCAAGTGCGCGCCGAAGTTAACCGGCAGGCGGATGCCGGAGTCGACTACATCAAGGTGTATGCACGGATGCCGCCAAACCTGGTTCGCGCTGCCGCCGACGCGGCGCACGCGCGCGGCTTGCGTGTCGTGGGCCACTTGCAAGCCACCTCGCCCGAGGAAGCTGTAGCTGCAGGGATCGATGCAATCACGCATGGCGCAACCTGGACGACCGGACTTCTGCCGGAAGAACACCGCAACGCCTACCTGAAGCGGCAACAGCAAGTGGGCTTCATGCGTTCGAGGATCGACTGGCTCAACTGGATCGATCTGGACAGCGCGCAGGTACAAGGCTCGATTCAAGCGGTCGCGCGGTCGCGCACTCCGCTGGACCCGACACTGATTGCCTACGTCACCAAGTTCCGCGGACGCGATCCGCGCTACCGGAGCAGCCCCTATCTGGATATCGCACCGCGCGAGGTTCTCGCCACGTGGGATGGATGGCTCGACGACTGGCCCGACGAAGAATTCGCACGCGGCGCGGCCGCTTGGCCGCGCATGTTAGAACTTGTGAAACGCTATTACGATGCCGGCGCACTGTTGACCACCGGATCGGATTTCCCCAACCCCTACGTGATCCCCGGCGCGAGTCTGCACGACGAGATGGAGCTGCTGGTTCAAGCGGGCATTCCCCCCGCCGAGGTCATCCGGATCGCAACGCGTAACGGCGCTGAGTCTTTGAAGCTCCTCGGCGAGACCGGTACTGTAGCTGTGGGAAAACGAGCGGATCTTGTCGTACTCGGCGCTGATCCGACAGCTGATATCAACAATGTACGCAAGATCAAGAAAGTCTTCCTTGGCGGTCGAGAATACTCACCCGCTGAGTTGCTTGAACAGGCAGGGGTCGGGTCCCTGTTAGAGCACTAGAGATTGCAGGCAATGGTGCGGCCTAACAATTCATTCAAGCCGAAGCCGCTTCATGGCCTGGCTATATTCAGGCGTTCGCGAATGTCCGCTGCAGGCATCACTAACACTGGCCTCAGTGGCATTTCTCCACAGTCAAGCAAGCCCGCATACCCGCCGGATCCTGGATCCGGATATCCCGCCCTTCCACCCCGATCAGGCCTTGTGCCTGCAAGCTGGAAAGCGCGCGAGTGACCGTTTCCAGCTTCAACGCCAGGAAATTACCGATTTCAGCGCGGGTCATGCGCAAAGTCAGCCGGCGTGCGCTGAAACCCAAGGCGTCCATGCGCGCCGCCAAGTCCAGCAGGAAATTCGCCACCCGCTGTTCCGCGCTCAGCGTCCCCAGCGCCAGCATCCAACTCCAGTCGCGGCGGATTTCGCCGGCCAGGATCGCGGTGATCCTCTGTTGGAACTCGGGCAGACTCTCGCGCAGTTGGGCGTACGGCAGTTCCCACACCTCGCCCACGTCCAGCGCGACGGCGTCGCAGGCGTAGGTCGGCATGTCCAACGCATCCAGGCCCAGCATGTCGCCGCGCAGGCGGAAGCCGGTGATCTTCTCGCGCCCGTCTTCCGTCACCAGGCAGGTCTTGAAGAAGCCCGCATGCACCAGGAACAAGGACTGCCGCGGCTGGCCGGCGCGGAAAACGTATTGCTTGGCCCGCACGATCCTGCGCTGGAAAGGCCAGCGCGCCAGCAAGGCCTCCAGGCTCGCCGCCGGAGCGGATTCGATGGTCGTAGTTCCGGCCGCGAAATCGATCGGCGGGCATTCCAGGGTGGGCGCGGCAACGGTCAACATGGCGGACTCCGAAGGCTGATTGCGGACTCAGCATGCGGTCGGCCGGTATCGCCACGATGTGCGGCGGGCAACGGAATGTAACGGTTTGTAAGCGAGCGTCCGGCGGCCGGTTCGCGACGAACCGGAAAGCCCCGCTCTTGACCTTGGTCAATGACAAGCGGCCGCTGCGAAATAGGCTTTGCCGAAAACCAGGAGGATGCCGTGAATCATTTTATGGATAGCGGGTTCGGCTATTTCGATGCGTCGACCCCAGCCAGTGGCATGCGGTGGCTGGAAACGTTCAGCGACCGCACCAACGCACTGATTCGGCCGCTCGAGCCGGCCGACGGTCCCGCCAAGTTGGCGTTCGAAGCTGCATTACCCGGCGTGGCGGCGCCGCTCTATATCGTGGGACAGATATCGGACATTCCCAAGTGCTTCTCGAAGATCTGGTCCGACGGCGAAGCCCCTACCGTTTTCGGCGCTTTCGTGTACGACAGCGGCGAAGAACGAATGATCGGCGTGGGCGAGTTCTGCACTTTCGAGCATGGGCTGCGGTGTCGATGCACCGTGTTGGTCGATGCCGAGTGGCGGAACAAGGGCCTGGGATCCGCGCTGATGCGTCCCCTTATGGAACTCGCCAAGTCGCGAGGGATGCGTCTGATGTACGCCCGCTGCCGCAACGAGAACCGCGCCATGAACGATCTGGCGCACCAGCTCGGTTTCCGTACGCGGCTCGACTTGAGCGATCCGGATTGGCTCATTCACGAACTGGGCGCGACCACTCGTTAGTGCGCCTTGAAGATTTTCGAAATCCAGTTCCGGATTCTTGACGGCCTGTTGCTCTTGGCGGCGGGGAAATCTTCCCGGCGCGGAGGGCTTCCATCAGCAATGAGCGATCTGGCCACGCTCCTGGCCAGTCTTCGCGCCTGACGTTCCAGCTTGACCTCTGCCAGCCAATTCTCTGCGCTTTGCTTCATGTAATCCCTCCGATTGCGTCGATGCAGTCTTCTTGGCGTCGTAACGTTCCATCTCCATCGTTTCGAGACGGCGGCGGCTTTCTCGACCCAAGAAATCCTCGTAGAAAATACGAAAGGCACCCCATCCCTCCGCATGCCTGTCGGCTGGAATATGCGAGAGCCGCTCGTATTGCTTTGCTAGGCGCGAATGCCGCTGCTCAAGCTCGCGGATAACGCGTTGAAGTCTCGCCAGCTCCTCGCTTTTTGGCAGAGACACTTCCCGGCATCGCAGCGACACCACCACGGACGCGGCGTAGTCAACGGCCGCTTTCGCTTCTGCCAGTGCCATTGTTGAACCGTTCATGGCTTAATGCGAATAGAAGACAGGTATGGGAGCGGCGATCAACAGCTCCCGCGTGACTCCGCCCATCGCCCATTCCCGAAACCGCGAGTGGCCGTAGCCGCCCGCCACGATCATTTGCGCATTGCTCTCGCGAGCATGCTCAAGCACGATCGAACTGACCGACCTTGCTCCGGCGTCTCGCCTCACCACATTCGCTTTGACGCCATGCCTGACGAGGTGCGCCGCCGCATCGGCGCCGGGCTCATCACCTTGGCCCAACTCGCCGTCGACGGCATCGATGACGAGAATGTCCACCTGCTCGGCCCGCTCGAGGAAAGGCATGGCATCGTGCAGGGCGCGCGATGCCTCCCGGGTCGGACGCCAGGCGAGCACGATCCGCTTCGGCGGCAGCACGGTCTTGCAGCGCGGCGGCACGACCAGCACCGGCCGGCCCGATTCGAGCAGCAATCCGCCGAAACAAGCCTGCGTGACGGCGCCTTCCGCCGTATCTCCGATCGCGCCGGCCACCACAGCCAAGTCCGCATAGTGAGCATGGTGCGCGGCCACCTGCGCCGGCTCAGCGAACATGGCCTCGACCAGACGCACATCGCTTTGGATCGCTTCCTTGCCCAGCTTCGCCTTGAGCCTGCCGACGTTGATTTCCCCTTGCGCTCGCAGGCGGCTGTAGACGTCGGCCATCGCCATCTCAGGCGTCAACCCCCACGGACTGGCCAGCGGCATGGGCAAGTTCACCATTTCCAGTACCGTCAATCTGGCGCCGAACGAGCCTGCCAGCGCGATCCCGATATTGATGGCGTCGTCGTCGCCGGAAGTGGCCGTTACCGGCACAATGAGATCTTTGAACATTGCTGCAAACCGGAATGGACTAGACGCTATTGGGCTGCTTTCGGCCATGCAGCCTTTTGATCTGGATCAAGGCTTTCACGGCGGTATGCCGAAGATTTCGCGCGCGACCGCCTCCGGTTGATCTGAATCAAATCCGACTCCGAGGTTTCCGCGATGCTGGCAGCGTCGAAAATCCGGAGAACCCATCATGATCGATACCTACTCGCCGTCCGCCTACGTGGGTCCGGACTATCCCCGCTGGCACCAAACCCTTTCCGACGGCAGCTGGGTTTTGATCCGTCCGATCGGAAACCGGGATGCGCAAGCGGAGCGGGATTTCATCCAGGCCTTGTCGGCGGATTCGAAGCGGATGCGCTTTCTCGGTCAGATGTCCTGTCCGAGCGAAGAATTCATCCACAAACTCACCGACATCGACTATGTCAACGATGTGGCGCTGGCCGCGGTGGTCGAAGGCAACGGCAAGGATCGTATCGTTGGCGTCAGCCGCTACGCGGTAGATGAGACGCGCGAACGCTGCGAGTGCGCCGTCGTGGTTGCTGACGAATGGCAGCATAAAGGGCTGGGCACGGCGCTGATGCAGAAGCTGATCAAGATCGCGCAGGAGCGCGGCCTGCGCCTGATGGAGTCCACCGACCTGGCCGAGAATATCGAGATGCGGGACTTGGCTACCGATCTGGGTTTCCATCGGCGGCCGGATCCGGACGATGTCCACCAGGTCATCTACTCCCTGCCTTTGAATGGGCCAAAACCCCTGGCGTGAGGCATGTGGAGCCGCCTGTACTATGCGTTTTTGCGGCGCAATGCGCGATGCAATAGACGATAGGCCGTCACCATCGAGAGCGCCGCCAATGCACCGAGCGCGATGAGCCATATGGTCTGTCCCCGAACGATGCTGTCGCCGGCCACCACCGCGCCAACGGCATAGGGCAACTCCGCCAGCGCCAACGCGCTGGCATAGGTGAAGAACGGCACCTTCATCACCCCGCAGACATAGCCGGGCACTTCCGAGGGCAATGCAAGCTGCATGAGCAGCACAGTCGGCCAGCTAAGTTGCCTGGGTAAGCGCGGTAGATATTTTTCGAGCGCCGGAGCCCGGGTTAGCGTATGGATAAGCGGAGCCCGCAATCCTCGACCCAGCGCGTAAGTGACTACACCGCCTAGCCACCAGCCTAGCCATAATAGGCAGATTGTGGCTGGTCGGCCCCATGCGTATACCGCCGCGGGTACGACGACCGCGCTCGAAAAGAAGGCTAGCATCGCAGACGTCGCCGCGAGCAACACAAACAGCGCAGGGCCAAGTATCGGGTGGGACGTCACGATCGGCTCCGCCAAGCCAAAGCTTGTCGTACCCAACTGTGCACGGTTTCGAGGCTGAGCAATCCAGCCAAGCCCGCAAAGACAGCAAGGACCGCGATCGCCCGCCCATGGATAGCGACGGGCGTGCGGTCTGGAGTCTCGACCATTACCTAGCCTCGGACTCGTCGGCTTTAGCCTTGTCGTCCTCGGTCTTCTCGTCCTCCTTCGTCTCCTGCTTCGGCCTTGGAATACCAAGCGTGACGGCAAGGTCGCGATAGGCGCGAATAAAACCATCGCGCGCGCGTTCCCAGGCTTGCGCATTGCTATCCTGCATCGCGTGGTACTGCTTTTCCAGCTCCGCCCGCCGTTCCCGGGCTTCGACCAGCGCGCGCTCGCGGTTAGCTTGCGAGCGGTCGCCTATCCGCTTGGCCTCGGCGGACCATTCGGCCTGGAAATAGCGGAGGCGCTGGTCCATGTCATCCATCGCCCGTTGCGCGCGTTTGGCCGCGTCTCCCCTTCGTGCTACCGAGTAGGCATTGATGGCACGCGCTGCCTCTTCGACTTCGCGGCGCATCTCGGCCCGCTGCGTCGCTTCGGTGACTTCCGATGGCTTCTGCTCGGCTGACGGGCGCGCTTCTTGTGCGGATGCGTTCGAGCCTGTTGCCAGCAACAAGGCGAGTGTGAGGGCCTGGATTGTCATCTTCATGTTGTCCTCCGTGGATGTCTCCAGTATCTGTGTGCGCACGCTATCCCGACCGAAAGGGGCGGTCCTTGATTCTGATCAAAAGAGCTTCGATCGCTGATCTCGATCAATTCTCAGAAATCAGTCGCGGTGTAGCGTCCGCCCTACTCTTCAGGACCACCCGCATGCCTTTCGGTCGCGCGGCCTGCCAGCAGACGGATTCGCCTCAATCTGCACCGACGCTCGGCGCCCCACCAACCGCAGCCGGCGGCCTAGGGCTGTCTTCCACCGAAGCGGACCAGCGGCTGCGCCGCAACGGTCCCAATCTGCTGCCGAGCGCGGATCGCCGCCGGTGGCCGCGGCTCCTGGCCGAAATCCTGCGTCAATCCATGCTGCTTCTGCTGATCGCTGCCACGATTCTTTACCTGGCGCTCGGCGAAGCGGGCGATGTCGCCCTGCTCGCCGTATCGGGCGCGACCGTCATTGCACTCACCCTATCCAGGGTTGGCGATCAGAACGCGCTCTACAGGCTTTACGCGAATCTAAGCGCGCCGAGCGCAAAGTGGTTCGCGACGGGAGAGTGGTATCGGCCCTATCGGCCGAACTCGTGGTCGGCGACTATATTCGCGTCGCCGAGGGTGATCGCGTTCCCGCAGACGCTAACGCACGCATCTGTGAATCCCGATCGAAACCCACTTGGTTGACCTCGATCAACCCAGGCCTACCGCGCAGGCTGCCTAATAGAATCATCCAGGCCAAGAGCTGGTGATATGGCTGCACTTTCTGCTGGCGACCCTAGTCGTTTCGCACTCACCTTCCTGGGCGCCAACGCCACGGTGACCGGCTCGCGCCATATGGTAGAGACCGGTAACGCGCGCTTGTTGGTGGATTGCGGTCTCTTTCAGGGATATAAGCAGTTGCGATTACGCAACTGGGCATCGTTCCCGGTCGATCCGGCCTCGATCGACGCAGTGGTGCTGACGCATGCCCATCTGGACCACTCGGGCTATCTGCCGCGTTTGATACGAGAAGGCTTCCGCGGTCCGATCTGGTGCACCGACGCGACCCGGGCGCTGTGCGGCATTCTGTTACCGGATTCAGGAAGACTTCTGGAAGAAGAGGCCGGCTACGCGAACCGGATCGGTTCATCGCGACATCATCCGGCCGAGCCTCTATACACTGAAAAGGAAGCGCGAGCCTGCCTCGAACGCTTCCGCACCGTACCCTTCGAGCAGCATTTCGCTGCGGTCCCAGGCATCCAAGCCTTTCTCAAGAACCAGGGACATATCCTGGGCGCGGCTGCGGTGACGCTCGACCACGGCGGTATACGCATCACCTTCAGCGGCGATATCGGCCGCCCGAACGATCCGATCATGCCTGCACCGGCGCCTCCAGCCGAAAGTGATTGGATCGTCTGCGAATCCACTTATGGCGATAGGCACCACCCTCCAGGGTCGCTGAAGAACGAACTTGAAAGCACCCTCTCCAGCGTGCTCGGCAGGAACGGTGTGGCTGTAATCCCAGCCTTTGCGGTCGGTCGCGCGCAGTTGCTGCTGCACACCATCGCCGAGCTCCAACAGGACGGAGCCATTCCAGACACTCCTGTCTACCTCAATAGCCCGATGGCTACAGATGTGACCGATCTCTATCACCGTTACGCCGGTCAACACCGTCTGGATGCCGGTGCTCTGGAAAACATGCGGCGAATGACCCGACTGGTGCGTACAGCCGAAGAATCCAAAGCACTTAACCGCAAGAAGGGACCGATGATCATCGTTTCCGCCGCGGGCATGCTCACCGGCGGCCGAGTGCTGCATCATCTGACCACGTTCGCGCCCGATCCACGCAACGCGATCCTGCTCAGCGGATACCAGGCAGGCGGCACGCGCGGCGCGGCCCTGGCGTCGGGCGCCAAATCGGTGCGCATCTACGGTCAGGACGTATCTGTGAATGCCGAAGTGATAACGTTGGGCGCCGCATCGGCCCACGCCGATGCCGACGAAATCCTAACTTGGCTCGATGCCGCGCCGCGCCAGCCTCGCGCGGTATTTCTGGTGCACGGTGAATCTGGCGCTTCAGATGAGCTTCGCAAACGGATCGAACGAGAACTTCACTGGGATGCACGGGTGCCCGAATATCGCGACAGCGTCGACTTGCGCCATAAGCTCACCAAGGCCGCCAAGGGCGACTAAGGCATCTGCGCGGCCGGAAAACTTGAATCACAAGGATCGGACTGACCATTGATCTCGATCAAAAGATGCAATTCGCCTTGACGCTGTAATCAGGTTCCTTCGGAGGGAGCGGCCATGAACAGCGAAAAATTGCGGCGGTATGTGCTCGAAGAACTAAAGTTCGACCCTCGCATCGATGCCTCCGGTGTCGGCGTTTCGGTCGACAACCGCCTCGTCACCCTCACTGGCCACGTCAACAGCTACGCGGACAAGACGGCCGTTGTCGACGCCGCTGCCAGAGTCAAGGGCGTGCGCGGCATCGTGGTGGAGCTTGAGGTGCGACGCTCCCCGGAGTTCCAGCTTACAGACGAGGAAGTCGCCAAACGCGCTGCCACCGTCTTGGACTGGAACACCGCAATCCCCCGCGGGGCGGTGAAAGTCACCGTCGAGGACGGCTGTTTGACCCTGTCGGGCAGCGTGGACTGGCAGTACCAGCGGGCCGAGGCCGAACAGGATCTGCGTCGGCTGGCTGGCGTCGCAGGTTTGAAGAACGAGATCGTACTCCGCCGGGTCTCCAAGAAGGAGGACATCAAGAACTCCATTAAGGAGGCCATGCACCGCCGGGCCGACGTGCAGGCTTCTGCCATCTGCGTCGATGTCGACGAAGAAGGTCAAGTCGTATTGAAAGGCAAGGTGGAGGACTGGGTTGCCCGCAACGCCGTCGAAGACGCGGCATGGCTGGTTGCCGGGGTCAAAAAGGTCGACAACCGGGTCAAGGTGAGATGAGCGCGACTGGGAACCGCGCGACTACGAAGGTTCTGTAGCTCAACCCGGCCCTTGAGCCCGTGTACGCGCGAGGCCGACTGCCAGGGGCATATGGATTGCGGCCCGATAACACTGGCCGTGCAAGACCGCTATTTGCGACAGCCGCACTCATTGACCGGCTGCAGTATTCACGAGCGATCTAGGCGCCGGCCTTCGCAAAAGTACGTTGCCGTATCCGCCTTGATCCAAATCAAGTCCCAGTTCCCGCCCGGCCGGAATAATCCGTGCCAGCCACTTCGAGACTGTCTTTATGGCGGCGTATTCCGTTTCCAGCGATTCCCCCGGCCTTGACCTGGTCGTTCCGGCTGATACCGGATCGCGTGGCACCTACAACAACAAGGTGGTGCGCCAGTTCGCGGTGATGACCGTGATCTGGGGCATCGTGGGCATGGCCGTGGGCGTGCTGATTGCTGCGCAACTCTATTGGCCCACCATCGGCGAGGGCATTCCCTGGCTCAGTTACGGCCGTCTCCGGCCGCTGCATACCAACGCGGTGATCTTCGCCTTCGGCGGCAGCGCGCTGTTCGCGACCAGCCTGCATGTGGTGCAGCGCACCTGCCACGTCCGCCTGATCTCCGATCGACTGGCGGCGTTCGTCTTTTGGGGCTGGCAGGCAGTGATCGTCGCGGCCGCCGTCACCCTGCCGCTCGGCATGACCCAGGGCAAGGAATACGCCGAGCTGGAATGGCCGATCGACATCCTGATCACGATCGTCTGGGTCGCCTACGCCGTGCTTTTCTTCGGCACGATCGCCAAGCGCAACGTCAAGCACATCTACGTCGCTAATTGGTTCTACGGCGCCTACATCATCGCGATCGCGCTACTGCACATCGTCAACAATCTTGCGATTCCGGCCGGGCTGGACAAGTCCTATCCCATCTATAGCGGCGCGGTCGACGCGATGGTGCAGTGGTGGTACGGCCATAACGCCGTCGGATTCCTGCTGACCGCGGGCTTCCTGGGAATGATGTACTACTTCGTGCCCAAGCAGGCCGGCCGTCCGGTCTATTCCTATCGACTCTCGATCGTGCACTTCTGGGCGCTGATCGCGGTGTACATGTGGGCGGGTCCGCACCACCTGCAGTACACCGCCCTGCCCGACTGGGCGCAGTCTGTGGGCATGGTGTTCTCGCTGATCCTGCTGGCGCCGTCGTGGGGCGGCGCGCTGAACGGCATCCTCACGCTCTCGGGCGTCTGGCACAAGCTGCGCACCGACCCGATCCTCAAGTTCCTGATCGTCGCGATCAGCTTCTACATGATCGCGACCTTCGAAGGCCCGATGATGTCGATCAAGACAGTCAACTCGCTGTCGCACTACACCGACTGGACGGTGGGCCACGTCCATGCCGGCGCACTGGGCTGGGTCGCGATGATCTCCATCGGCTCGATCTACGCGCTGCTGCCGCGCCTGCTCGGCCTGACGTCGATGTACTCGACAAAATGGGTCGACGCACATTTCTGGACTCACACGCTGGGAGTGGTGTTCTACATCGCGTCGATGTGGATCGCCGGCGTGATGCAAGGTTTGATGTGGCGAGCCACCAACGACGACGGCACGCTGACCTACAGTTTCGTGGAATCTCTCAACGCGACCTATCCCTACTACCTCGTGCGCCTAGGTGGCGGACTGCTGGTGCTGGGCGGCATGTGTTTGATGGCGCTGAACACCTGGAAGACCTACCAGCTGGCCAAGAATCCGGCGCCGCAGCCAATCCTCGCGCCCGACGTTTCCGAAGCGCGCCCTTCACCGGCAGGTGCCTGAGATGAGCAATTCGCACGAAAAGATCGAAAAGAACATCGGTTTGATGGCGGTACTCATCGCGGTAGCGGTTTCGTTCGGCGGATTGGCCGAAATCGTGCCGTTGATGTACCAGGCCGAGGCTATCAAGCCTTTGCCGGGCGTCAAGCCTTACCCCGCGCTGCAACTGGCCGGACGCGACATCTACGTTCGCGAAGGCTGTTACAACTGCCACTCGCAGATGGTGCGCACGTTGCGCTTCGAATCAGAGCGATACGGTCACTACTCGCTCGCCGGCGAATCCGTCTACGACCGCCCCTTCCAGTGGGGCAGCAAGCGCACCGGGCCCGACCTCGCCCGCGTCGGCGGCCGCTATTCGGACGATTGGCATCGTGTTCATCTGATCAATCCTCGCGACGTCGTCCCGGAATCCAACATGCCCGCATTCCCCTGGCTGGCGCAAACCTCGCTGGACGCGGACACCGTCTCCCTCCACATGCGTTCGCTGCAGCGTCTCGGCGACCCGTACACGGACGAAGAGATCGCCGGAGTACCGGAAGCGTTGGGCGACAAGACCGAGTTGGACGCGGTAGTCGCCTATCTGCAGGCGCTGGGCAAACAGGCACCGCGAGGAGACTGAGAGATGCTATCGGGAATCGTGAGTTCGACGCTACTGGTCCTGTTCGTTTGCGGTTGGGTCTGGGTCTGGCACCCGCGGCGCAAGGCTGAATTCGATACCGCGGCAAGACTGCCCTTGTCCGACGAAGAGGAGACGACGCGATGAGTGGCGGCTGGTCGTGGTATGTGATCGCGTTGATCGTGCTGAACGTCGCCGGTTGTGCATGGTTGTTGTGGTGGACGGCGCGTCGCCGCCCCGGCGACCCCAAGCCGGAGGACACCAGCCATGTCTGGGACGGCGACATCACCGAGTACAACAAGCCCTTGCCACGGTGGTGGATCAACCTGTTCTACATCACCATCGTATTCGGCGTCGGCTATTTGATCTGGTACCCCGGGCTGGGCAACTTCGCCGGCTACGGTAGCTGGTCCTCGCGCAACGAGCACGCGACGATCAAGGAAGCGGAGGACGCGAAGCTGAAAGAAACCTTCCGGCCCTATGACGGACAACCGATCTCCATGCTGGCCCGCGATCCGCAGGCGTTGTCTCTGGGCCGCGCCATCTTCAACAACACATGCGCCACCTGCCATGGTTCGTCCGCACAAGGCGCCATCGGCTATCCGAACCTGCGCGACGACATCTGGCATTGGGGAGGCTCCCCGGAGCGCGTGCTCGAAACCGTGCTGGACGGCCGCGAGGGGGTCATGCCCGAGTGGGGACAGGTGCTAACCGGCATCGGCGGCGAGCATGCGGTGCTTTCGGTCGCCAGTTACGTGCGATCTTTTTCGCATCCAGCGCCCAACGATTACTTCGCGGCACAGGGCCAGCGGCTTTACGAAGGAGTCTGCGTCGCCTGTCACGGCATCGACGGAAAAGGCAATCCTGAGCTCGGCGCACCAGACTTGACCGACGATTACTGGTTATACGGCGATAGCACAGAATCGCTGACCAAGACGATCGCCAATGGCCGCCACGGCGTGATGCCGGCGCATCGCGGTCTACTCGGCGAGACGCGTTCGCGCCTGGTGGCCGCCTATGTTTGGTCGCTCTCCAACACGGACGCGGAGAAAGGCAGCGCCGCGCCGGCGAAGCGAGCCGGCGGGCAATGAGCACGCATGGTCAGGCATTCGACCATCCACCGCGACCGCAGGCGCAGCGCGTCGGCGCGATCCTGTGGCCCAGTTTCTTCGCTGCGGGCATTGCGACGATGGCGTTCTTCGCTTTCGTCGATCCGCTGGCACTGCGCGACATGACTTTCCCGGAACTGCCGTTGACACGCGGGCTGGGCTATTCCGTCGGATTCTTCATGTTCTGGGCCGCAACTGCCGCTTCAAGCCTGTTCACATGGATCCTGCTGCGGCCCGCCAGCCGCTTCAACCGCGCTCTGCCGCCCGAACGATGACCCGGCGCATACCCGTGGAAGTCGTCGACGACGCAGGCGGCTCGATGTACGTCAGCGAGCGCAAGATCTATCCGCGCGAGGTTTCTGGGCGTCTGAACACGCTGCGTATCGTCGCGGTATTTTGGCTGCTCGGCATGTTCTACGTATTCCCCTGGCTGCGCTGGGATGGACGGCAGGCTGTGTTGTTCGATCTGCCCGCGCGCAAGTTCCACGTCTTTGGACTTACTTTCTGGCCGCAGGATTTCCTGTTTCTTGCGCTGTTGTTAATCATCGCGGCGCTGGCCCTTTTCTTCTTCACCGCCTTAGCCGGACGCCTATGGTGCGGTTACGCATGCCCGCAGACGGTATGGACCGAAGTGTTTCTGTGGATGGAGCGGCGCACCGAAGGCGACCGCAACAAGCGCATGAAACTGGATGCGGCGCCCTGGACCGCGGAAAAACTGCTGCGGAAAGGCAGCAAGCACCTGCTGTGGCTGGCCTTCGCCTTGTGGACCGGCTTCACTTTCGTCGGCTTCTTCACCCCCATCGCCGATCTCGCCGGCCGCCTGCTGCCGTTCAGCTGGGGCGGCTGGGAAACCTTCTGGGTGCTGTTCTACGCGTTCGCGACCTGGGGCAACGCCGGCTTCCTGCGCGAACAGGTCTGCAAGTACATGTGTCCGTACGCGCGGTTCCAGAGCGCGATGTTCGACCGCAACACGTTGGTCATCGCCTACGACCCGATGCGCGGCGAGCCGCGCGGCCCGCGTAAACGCAGCTTGCGCAGCGTGCTTCAGCGCGGCCGCGACCTGTTGGACAAGCTGACCGCCTACGACTACGTATTCCGCTCCGCGCGTCATCCGACCGCTGCCGACAACCGACTCCACGCCGGCGGCACGATCGCGCTCGGCGAAATCGGCCAGGCCGCGCAGCCGCTTCCGAAGTTCGAGCCAGAAGCTTTAGGCGATTGCATCGATTGCACGATCTGCGTGCAGGTGTGTCCGACCGGCATCGACATCCGCAACGGCCTGCAATACGAATGCATCGCCTGCGGCGCCTGCATTGACGCCTGCGACGACGTCATGGACAAAATGGGCTACGAGCGCGGCCTGATCCGCTACAGCACCCAGAACGCCATCGACGGCAAACCCACGCGCGTGCTGCGGCCGCGCGTGCTGGTGTACGGCACGATCCTGGCGGCGCTTGCGGCTGCCTGGGCCTGGGGCGTTACCGCTCGCAGCCCGCTGATCGCGGAAGCCCTTCGCGACCGCAATGCGCTTTATCGCATGGCGGGAGACGGCATGGTCGAGAATGGGTACACGCTCAAGCTCGTCAACAAGGACGATCGCGCGCGCACGTACCGCATCACCATCCGCTCGGACGTCTCTGACATGGTCCTGCGTTCCGGAATCGCGACCGTCCGTGCCGATGCCCAGCAGGTGCTGTCGTTGCCCGTGGTCGTCGCAGCTCCAGCGAGCGTAAAGGGGCGGCATGCGCTGCAGTTCCGTATCGTGACTGCCGACGGCGAAACCAGCGCGACGGTCGACAGCAGCTTCTTCGGGCCGATGTGATGGACGACAAGCGTCCCGTCTGGCGCGAACCGATGTTGTGGCTGGTGGCGGGGCTACCGCTGGCTTCCATCTTTGCCGGCATCGCCCTAGTTATCGTCGCCTCCCGCAGCGGCGGCAGCGATGCGATCGCCGACTCCGTGAGGCGCACCGCGCAGATTCAGGTGGCCGACCTCGGTCCCGATGCGCGTGCGCAGCAACTGCGGTTGACTGCGATCGTTCGTGTCGATGCCGATCTGATCGAAGTGCTGCCGGTGAGCGGCGAATTCGAGCGCCGCGCGCCGCTGAGAATAGTGCTGCGCCACCCTACGCGCGCCGCCGCCGACCGGGAATTCGTCCTGCAACCCGGCAAGTCGGGCTGGCGCATTGCCACGGCGATCGATGGCTCTCACGATTGGAAAGTCCAGCTTTCGCCGCGAAACGGCGCTTGGCGCCTGCAGGGACGCCTGCCCAAGGGCCAGCGCGCCGCGCATCTCAAGCCTGCTTTTTCGAACGAGCGATATTCGCCATGAACGTCGCGCTCGCCGCGCCGGCGGAGGCATGGACGGACGCTGCCGCCGCTACGGTCTGTTTCCATTGCGGCGAAGCTCTCTCGGCCTCTTCGGATCCGGCGGTGGCCGATCCCGCCGGGCATACCTTCTGCTGCCAGGGTTGCGCGGCCGCGGCGCAATGGATCCGCGACGCCAGGCTCGACGACTACTACCGGCTGCGGAGCAGCCCTGCAGGGCGAGTGGCCACGGACATCATCGATCTGTCGGCATGGGATCGCGACGACGTGCAACGGCAGCACGCGCGCGACGTCGGCAACTATCGCGAAATCGTACTGCTCACCGACGGCATGCGCTGCGCAGCCTGTGCGTGGCTGATAGACCGCGCCATGGCGCGCGAGCCTGGCATCGTTGAGGTCGCGGCGAACGCGGTGACCGGCCGCATCCGCTTGGTCTGGGATCCACGGGGGGCGGCGCTGTCCGCTCCGCTGCGACGCCTGGCCGGGCTCGGCTACCGGCCGTATCTCGCCAACGGCGAGGACAGCGAACGCGCCCGGCGCGCTGAGCGAAATCGCAGCCTTCTTCGCCTCGGCCTGGCGGGATTGGGCGCGATGCAGGCGATGATGTTCGCCGAGGCCCTGTACCTGGACACCGCTGGCGAGATGCCGCTCGCCACGCGCGACTTCTTCCGTTGGGTCACATTCCTGGTGTCGACGCCGGTCGTGTTCTATGCGGGCTGGCCGTTCATCGCCGGTTGCTGGCGTGAGCTAAGCCATCGCCGCCTGGGGATGGATACGCTGATCGCTACCTCGACTTTGCTCGCGTATTTCGCCAGCGCGATCGAGACGGTGCGCGGCGGACCGCACGTCTGGTACGACGCGGCGGTGATGTTCGTGTTCCTGCTGCTGGCCGCGCGAACACTCGAGCATCGAGCGCGAAGTATCGCCAACGCGCAGGTCGATGCGCTGGCCAAGGCACGGCCCGCATTGGCGACGCGCGAACGCGGCGACGGCAGCCATGAGATCGTGCCCTTGTCGATGCTGACCATCGGCGACATCGTCCGTGTCGCCGCAGGCGAAACGGTACCGGCCGACGGCGTGTTGTTGGACAGCCCCGCACGGTTCGAAGAGGCGCTGCTGACCGGCGAATCGCATCCGGCGCCGAGGATGCCGGGGGAGCCGATCTACGCAGGGACCGTATGCGGGGAATCGCCCGCGCGGATACGGGTCGCTTCGGTCGGCAGCGCGACCCGGCTCTCGCAGGTGGAACGGCTGGTAGAGCAAGCGCAGGCCCAGCGTCCGGCGATCGCGCGCCTGGCCGACCATATCGCCGGCGGCTTCGTGCTCGGCATCCTGGTCGCATCCGTCGCGGTGTTCGCGTTTTGGCGGTCGTACGATCCCTCGCGCGCCTTCGAAGTCACGCTGGCGCTCCTGGTCGTCAGCTGTCCCTGCGCGCTGTCGCTTTCGGTGCCGGCCGCCCTCGCGGCGGCGCACGGCGCGCTGTCCAAGCTCGGCGTACTCGCTGTGCGCGCGAACGCGATCGATACCTTAGCTGGCGTGACCGACGTGGTATTCGACAAGACCGGCACGCTCAGCGACGGTCGGCCCGTTCTCGCCGACACCTCCATCGTCGGCGCTTTTGATGCCGACTTCGCTCTGCGAATTGCCGCGGCGCTCGAACGCGGCAGCCGGCATCCCATTGCCGCGGCGTTCGCGGACGTGGAGCCTATCGAACCGGCACGCAACATCCAAGAGCATGCCGGTCTAGGCATCGAAGGTGTGGTCTGCAACCGCTATTGGCGTCTAGGCCAGGCTTCGTTCGCCGCCAATCGGACAGACGATGGCGCGCTGTGGCTCGGCGATGGCCATAACGCGTTCGCCTGTTTTGCGCTGTATGAATCCGAGCGCACCGATGCACGCGAGGCCGTCGCCGCCTTGCGCGCGCAAGGCCTCGATATGCACCTTTCCAGCGGCGATAGCGGCTGGGCTGTCGCGCGCCTGGCTAAGAAGCTCGATATCCATCACGCAGCCGCCCGGCAATCGCCGGAGGCCAAACTCGCCCAGGTACGGACCCTGCAGGCCCGTGGCCGCGTTGTGGCGATGGTCGGTGACGGCCTCAACGACGCGCCAGTATTGGCCGGCGCAGACGTATCGCTGGCGGTCTCCGACGGCGCGGCGCTCGCGCAACGCGCGGCCGACCTGGTGATGACGGGAACATCGTTAATGCGCATCCCCGCAGCCATCACGCTCGCGCGGCGCACCCGGCGCGTGATACGCCAGAACCTGGCCTGGGCCATCGGCTACAACCTGCTCGCACTGCCGCTGGCGGCGGCGGGCCTGGTAACTCCATGGCTGGCCGCGCTAGGCATGGCCGCCTCATCGCTGACCGTGACGCTCAACGCATTGCGATTGACGAGGACCTCACCGCCGTGAGCATCCTCCTGTTGCTTATCCCGCTCAGCCTGATACTGCTCGGCGCCGCAGCGTGGGGATTCGCGTGGGCAGTGCGCCGCGGCCAATTCGACGACCTCGACACGCCTGCGCTGGACATCCTTTGCGACGACGAAAACGGAGCTGAAGACCGCTTGTGGGGAAAAGGCGATGCCGATTGACTGGGTCACCTTAGGCTCGGCGCTGCTGGCGGGTCTCGTGGGGAGCGCGCATTGCATGGCGATGTGCGGCGGTATCGCGACTGGGTTTTCGGCGATGTCCGCCCAGGCCGGCTGGTGGCATGCGCTGGAGCCCAACCTGGGACGCATTGCCGGCTATGCCGCAGCCGGGGCGCTGGCCGGGGGTGGCGGATACGGCTTCGTCGGGCTCGTCGGCAACGAATGGATCGCAATCGGATCGCGCATGCTCGTCGGTATCGTCCTGATCGTGGTGGCGCTGCGGCTGCTCGATCGGCAAGGGCGATTCTCGCTCCTGTCGCGCCCCGCTGTCGGCTTATGGCGGTGGTTGCGTCCATTACAGCGGCCGCTGCTGCCCGCCGACAACGCCGCCAAGCGCATCGCTTTGGGCGTGTTGTGGGGATGGATGCCCTGCGGCTTGAGCACGACCCTGCTGGCAGCCGCGTGGTTCCAGGCCGACGTTCGCAACGGCGCGCTGACCATGGCGGCATTCGGAATCGGAACGCTCCCGCTCATGCTCCCGCTGACCTGGTCGGGCGTCCGGATCGGGCAGCGCCTACAACGCGGCGGGTGGCGTGCGGCAGCAGGCATGCTGGTATTAGGTGCCGGCCTCATCACCTTAAGCGCGCCCTGGCTGGTGCGTGCGCCAACGCTACACAACCTGCTGGTCGGCCTGGGCTGCATAAGTCTACCGACATGAGCGTAACCTCCGCATGCCCCACGCCAATCGCGAGGATGCCTATGCCCAGGATGCACCGCGAATCCCATCGCACGAGCAGGATCGGGTGGCTACGCGCGGCCGTACTCGGCGCGAACGACGGCGCGATCTCGACCGCGAGCTTGGTCGTCGGCGTAGCGGCCTCGGGCGCTTCGCATGGCGCCATACTTACCGCCGGCATCGCCGGCCTCGTCGCCGGCGCCATGTCGATGGCTGCCGGCGAATACGTGTCGGTCAAATCGCAAGCCGATACCGAGCAAGCCGACCTCAATAAAGAGAAAAGCGAGCTGGCGACCCAGCCGGATATGGAGTTGGAGGAACTGACTTCGATCTACCAGGGCCGCGGGCTGGACCGCGCGTTGGCCCGGCAGGTGGCCGAGCAGCTGATGTCCCATGACGCATTGGGCGCGCATGCGCGCGACGAACTAGGCATCACGGAGACGCTTCGGGCGAGGCCTATTCAAGCGGCCATAGCCTCGGCGCTGTCGTTCGCTGCCGGCGCGGCCATTCCTATCGCCTCCACCCTCCTTTCGCCGGCGGCCTGGGTCGTCCAGACGACTTCGGCGACTGCTTTCGTAGCCCTATTGGTTCTTGGCGGGGTAGCGGCCCATGCAGGCGGGGCTTCCGTCGTCAAAGGCGCCGTACGCGTTGCGTTTTGGGGGGCGTTGGCGATGGGCCTGACTGCCGTGACTGGAAGCCTCTTCAACTAATAGTCTTAGCCTCTCAAACAGCCACCTTCTGGGTAACAAGATGGCGAGATACCTGAAGAAGAAAGGCCTAGCACTACAGGCAGGCCGAAACGAAAAACAGATACGAGAGCTACTCGCGATTCTGGCACCGAATGCCAGCGCGAAAGCTCTTAACCTTGCTTGCGAACAGGTAATGGATGCGGCAGGCGACTATCGCGATGCATTTACAGAGCAAATAGACGGCCGCAAGGTGGCTCCGAGCGGCTCCCCAATACGCCGAGAATTGCACGTGCTGCACAATAAATTTACCGAACTGCATACGCTTTTCGCGACCCTCTCAAAGGGAGCCGTGATGAAGATCGGGCATATACGACGCCCATTAGAAATCGCGCTAGATAGTGCGGATCTTGCCCTGCAGAAGGCCCTCGATCGTTTACCTAATGAGAAAAGCCACCAGGGCGATATGTATGCACCTGCGTTATCCGCGCGAATACGAGCAGTACTCACCGATACCCTGGCACTCAAGCTATCGATGAGCGCGGACGATGAACGCATCGCCCCCCAAGGCAGGGGGGCGAACTATGCACGCCTACTTCGATGCGCGCTTATTTACGCTGGGGCCAAGCCTCCCAGCGACATGAGGGACCTCATGAAAGCAGGGAAAAAGGCATAAGCCGATTGGGGTGAAATTCTCTACTTAGTAGAGGGAATTTTCCCCCAATACACGGGGCGTTTCAGTCTATCCAATACGTAACCGCTGCTACCTGCAGCCGACCAAGCAATTCCGCAAGGTCGCATTGGAGCAACGGTATGAAAGAAGAAGCCCCCGCCCTCTTGCTGGGTGAGTTGACCTTGGAAACGCTGAAGCGCGTCAGGCGCCGTGTTGGGCTATCCCGCTCAAGCATCTATCGGCTGATAGCGACCGGCAAATTTCCTCGACCTGCCAAGCTGAGCGAGCGCGCTATCGCATGGGATTCGCGTGAGATAGACGCGTGGATTCAAGCGCGAATTAATGCGCGTGACGCCACCTCGGATGCCGCAATCGAAACAAAGCATTCGATCGTGCCGCGACCGCCCCCAAATACTCAAAGAGTTCGGACACTGAAACGTCGTCGGAATAGGAGAAATATCAGTATCGGGGGCAAAAAATGAAAACCAACAGAAAACGAAAGCCGGCTGGCGGGCCGGCTTTCGAAAACACAATTTTTCTGCTCGTTGCCAAGCAATGCGATCCTACCGTCAGGAAACGTGGATTCGCAACAGGGTACCGAGCACATATGCCCTCGCCTTGCAAAGCGAGCAAGCTCCTTGGTCGGCGTTACCGGAGGCTCCCTCATGAAGCCTCTTAACCGACAGCGACAAAAAGGGCGGAAAATCTCAGGCACCTTCACGGCGCTGCCTCATGCGATACAGGACTCCGCGAATTGGCAACAATGCAGCGGCACAGCGATCAAGCTGTTACTGGATCTGGCCAGGCTGTATCGGGGCGATAATAACGGCGACCTAGCCCCGGCGACATTAAAGTCGAAACCGGCTTCGGAAGCGTTGACCAGCGCGCTACGAGAGCTTTGCCATTACGGTTTGCTGCGTTTGACGCGGCAAGGTGGGTTGGGCTCCCCAAGCCTGTATGCCTTGACGTGGCACCCCATAGACCACTGCAGCGGAAAGCTTGATTGCGGCGCGACCACCCTCGCACCCGGCGACTGGGCGGTGCCGAAGTCCCGATACGAACGGCCTAAAAAACAACGCGCCAGTTCGAAAATCGAAGTCACCCGCTTCGAAAATCGAACCTATAGGCACCACTAGCATTCTGACCGATTCGGAATCCGAAGCTTTGCCCGCATTTTTATCAACTTCGCAGCTTCGGATTCCGAACACCTTTATAGATTTACCATAGGCTGTGTATCGTACTGCAGAGAAACCGACCAGACTTTTTATTAAAACCTCTTTGCGAAGCCGCAGGGGCATCATACGTCAACGTCTTCGAATACATCGCGTCGACCGATGTACCGCGGATCCTGCCCACCGATGGTGAGCGCCCGCGGACTAAGCGAATCATCGCCCTGCGCGTGATCCAATTCCCATTGTTCACATAGAGCCAGTTCTCTGGCTGTTATCTCGTGAACATTACCATCATCAGGGAACTCAGCCCTAAGTGCTTCTGCGGCGTCTCGAAACGGCGCCATGTGTTGATGCGAGTCGTCAGTTTCGTCGTACTCATTCTCCCTACGCAACCGTGCGGTACTTAAATTTGGAAGCAATTCACTGAGCAGGGCGCTACGTAACGCCTCCATTTCCGAAGCCGTAACCAAAGCCCGCAAGCGACCGTCCTGCAGCACTAGCGCATCCGCGCCCTGCAGCGCGTATCCGCAGACCTTCGCGGAAAACTTGCTCCTAGCTCCTTCTGGGAGAAGACCTAGCTCAAACAGCCGGCAGCCCAGATCTACTTCTGGCGACCATGCCAGATATAACCCGGGATCTTGAACGGATGAGATGATGTCAGGAAACTTTGCAAGATATAACTCGAGAAATGGCTTACTACACCTCGTTGCCAAGAAAGAATACAACGTCCGTTTCGCACCCCAACGAGAAAGCCATGTTGTCTTGTAAGAAGGGCTAGCCTGGTAGGTACTCAACCGATCGAGCATCTGCGGAAAAAGATTGGCTGGCAGCACGACCGCGCGCTCTATACCAACATCACCACAGGTGACTTGTTGAGCTAGGCGTTCAACCTCAGTTCCGGCTACGAATACATTTAGGAGCTCTGGATTGCGTCGCAATATCTCCGAAAACGCGTCCCGAATAGTCGGGTGTTTGTATGTCCAACAGGCAATCTGCTCCACAACGACATAAACCACAAAACTGTCCTTGAGCGATTGAAGTGCTTGCGTGACACGTCCTAGGTCACTATTCATTCGCTTCAGAGCCGTTTCCTCAATATCGGTCAATTGGATAGGACTCTCAAGCCGACCATTTCTCATATAGATTAGGGATAACACTGCCTTACAAGCATCATCTAGACGGCTGCAGATATCCACAAGGAGCTGCTCCCTACGCTCAACAAATTCCGCAAGCGCGTATTGATAGAGATCAAGCTCCTTAGTGAACATAGGATCAGCCAGTCTTCTTGCGACTTCTGGTATGAAGCGCGGATGGTTAGCGACACCCTCCAGCAGCCCCTTTATTTTAGTTTTAAATTCAGCTGGCTGCCTGCCAAGCTTCATATGGTTGTATAGAATCTGACGTTTTTCGTCTTCAGAAATATCGCGAACGTCGATTACCACCTTCGACTCATCCAACAATGGGAATGCGTCTTGCTTTAGGTCACTTCTTGCACGGTTATATATGTAGTCCCGAGACGTCATGACGATTCTAGCGCCGCCTTTCAGCGCCGCTAGAACTTGCGGAAGCACCCGATTCCAACCTTTCGCTAATTCACTCTCATACTGGGTTACACCGAATGAATCATCAATCCAGAAAAATTGTGATGGCTCTTGAGGGTTCCAGTGATCAACAATGTGAGCGGGGTCGTGAAGCTTGATAACCGAAGCACCCCACTGATCGGCTGACGCCATTGCCAGCATCGAAGCAATGGTGGTTTTTCCGGACGCAGGCTCACCTATAAGAAGAACAAACCGATGCTTGTCAAGGGCATCTGCAGCCAGATGGTATGAGTTCGTCACCACGACCTTACGTAATTCTTCGCGCATCGAATCCAGTACGGCTCGAGCCTGATCATATGCACGAGCATCAAGTATCTGAGTTAAGTCGCCAAGGCCATACATCTGAGGAACTAGCATCCTCAAGCGTCTACGCGTCCTGATCTGCTCCTCTATCCAGGATCTTTGCAGGACTAGCGAATTACTGACGTCGACTGCTCTGAGGCGCTTCTCAAGAGCGATTCTGGTGCGACCAGACATTCCCGCGTTGGTCATCAATATATAAACATCGCACAAACCTGCCTGAGCCAATGCCTGAACCTTGATGACGTCTGGCTCGAGCTCAGATATTGTGATCCGATGCCCCGGTCGGGCAGAAAACTTGCACTGAAAGACGAACCGGCCGCTGTATGTCGCATCCACCGCTTGCGACCAGTTACCTGTGAATGCTCCATCCATTCCAGCGTCGTTGCTGTCGAGAAATGACTCTACTGTCTGCCCAAACACCTCTCGGCAGATCGTAATACAAAGCCGTTGAAACCCATGCCATCCCATGTATTGGAATTCGAACATGCTGGCCTCCTAAATGATCTCCGGCAAATAACAGTATTGACTTGCCGGCGATATTGCCCACGCGCAGAAAGCACAGCTGACTGCGACCCGTAAAATCGTATGGAATTATCAGCGCAGATGTGCGCGGCCTAAAGGCGCAGCGGACGGCCCCGTTAGTCCCGACGTTGCCAGGCATTTCTAAAAGGCCGGCGGCGCAATACCAGCCATCCAGCTCAGTTCCAAGCAGAACAGCTCTTCGGAGCCTAGATCACGCCACCCCGCGGGAACGCTTAGCAAGCTCCTTCGCCCTTACAAAGACCACGTCCAGACTGACGCCCAAGGCGTCTGAAACTCGCTGCAAGGATCGAACAGAGGGATTTCTACGTCCGCGCTCAATACCGCTGACGTACGTGCGATCGAGGTCTGCAAGATCCGCCAACTCCTCCTGGGAGATGCCGACCTCGTTCCTAATCGAGCGTACTGCCGCCCCTACGTAGCTAGCGATATCCACATGGCGACGGTGTCGCGATGTGGTATTTTAGACCACGGACTATAAGTCACATACGATTTGCCGGGGAAGCGTATGGAAGGGTCGCACTATGACAGTTTGCAGGTTTCCCGAGACGCAAGCGACGAAGTGATCAGAGCCGCCTATAGGGCCTTGTCTCAGCGATGGCATCCTGATCGAAATCAGGCCAATCGATCTGAAGCAGAACGGATCATGAGTAGGATCAATACCGCTTACGCGGTGCTCTCGGATTCTCGTAGGCGGGCGCAATACGATAGTGAACTTAAAAATGGGGCCGAACAAATAGCCCAGGCGAGCAACAAACCAGGATGGTACGGTGAAGCCCAGAACGCACATGCTCGACGTACGAGAGAAATCTCCTGGCTTCTCTTCTCAGGCTGCGTAGCCGCCATTTACTTTGTGATTCTGGAGGTATACGGCGTTCCCACAGAAAGGGCTGGCCATATTGGAACCACGTTGCTTCTGACCAACTACGCTGGCAGAACGTTAGGCGTCATTATGATGGGCGCAGTAGTTGTAGCCATCATATCGCTGGTAAATCGTTTGCAGCGCAGATCGTATGAAACACCGAAGCGTGATCTGCTAATAGCGTCCTTCGTATCCTGCTATCTGATGCTGTTTGGCGATAATCGGACTACCACGTCCTCACTTTACCTGTGCGCTCTAGCTTGCCTGGGCTTGATCTATTGGCCTAGGGTTAAGCTGCCCAAGCAGAACGACCTGTCTGACTATCTTGCAGGTTCCGCCATCTTGGCGCTGCCGATAGGATTGATCGCTGGGTCGACGTGGCTGGCCAATTATTCGATAGTTGGAGCCCTGGTCGGCTTCGTCCTCGGCGCCGTGATCCTGCTCTACTTGTTACTTCGTCGACCTGCCAGCGGCCACAAAGAGCCCTAGATTCGGTCATTGCGTCGACGCATGGCGGCGACATTTCCCGCCTTCCCGGCTGGCTCACAAAGCGCCCGTAGCTTGCGTAGCGCAATACGCTTTTCCTCATCGTATCGATGAGCGTTGTAGCTGCGCGCCTGTATGCCACCTAAGCCATGCGACAGCAGCCTGGCCAACACTTCGTCTGGTACACCTTTGGCGGCAAGTCGGGTTTCAACCGTCTTTCGGATAGTTCCCGGGGTGAAAAGCCGGTCGACCTCACCAGCCTCAAGCATCGACCGCGCGATCCCCATCATGGACTTCCAGAGCTTGTCGTAACTGGCAGGTGCGGCTCCGTTGTTCAGGGTGAACAGGTAAGGACCGGCCTCGCCGCGCATCAATTCCAAATCCCTTACGGCCTCCGGCAATAGGGGAACCACATGTTCATGAGCCTGCTTCCGCCGTCCCTTCGTATCGTGAATGGTTATGGCCTTCTGGTCGCTGTCGTAGTCGGCGGCAGTTAGTCGAGCCAGTTGCTCGGCGCGCTGACCACCGGTCAGCAAATGGAATCTAAGGAGAGCGCCCCGTGAAGTTCTGTCCCCTGCCAGACGCTTCCAGTACAGCGCCAGCTGTCTTTCACTGAGAGCCCACTTCCGTTCCCGGGCGGCCGTAGCCGCCTTATCGGCAGCCTGTTTGGGGCGGCTCACTTCGAGATCGGCCAAAGGGTTGGTATAGATTCGAAACCCGGCGAAGGCATGCATGGTCGCGTCTGTCCTTGCCTTTCTAGCGGCTCCGTATGCAGCTCGTAGGTATGCCCGCAACTTCTCGGCTTCGCGCAGCTTGCCAGACCGTACCAGTTCGTGGAATACGGGCATGACATCGTCCACAACGATTTCGTCGGCTGGTTTGCATGCCAGCGTCTTTCTCGGCGTGATATGACGATCGATTGCACCCCGAACTTGCCGCCAGCTGGCCTTGCTTCCCAACCGCAGATGATCGACATAGGCCGTCAGAAGGCCTGCGAAGGTAGCGGCTTGACGTTCCGCGGCCGCCAGCGCCTGACGAGCTCTTGCTGCCCGCGTAGACGCAACCTCCCTTCTCTCCGTCTCGAGGGCTAACCTGAGATCTCTATCACCTCCCAGATAGCGCAGGCTCAGCCTGCCGGCCGTCTCCTTAGCCTGTGCCAGGGTCAGTCCGCCGCGTCCGGTTGCGTCATAGACCCCAACCGGCAAATCGTCATACCTGCCCGCCGAGTCTCGATAACGGAAATAGAACCGAGCGCCACCAGCACTACCCTTAGCCCGCAAAGCACCTGCGCCTCGATCACCAGGTTCGGTCAGCCACGCGCCTTGTTTCAGCGCGGCTAGACCTTTCACTGTAATGCCCATTGGTCCCTGCTTGGTCCCTATTTAGCTCAGGATGCCACGAAACACAATGAAACACTATGGAACTTTTAATTCATTATTTTCAATCATTTACTTCAATTCGAGAAACGTCGTGGGTGTCCGTGAGACCAGTTTCTAGGGGATTGAAAATCCCCGTGTCGGGGGTTCGATTCCCTCCCCGGCCACCATTCGCCAAACACGCGAAAGCGAGACAGAGCAAGGGCCGCGAGCGATCGCGGCCTTTTTTCTTGCTTGCCGACACAATGCTCACTCAGCACCTGGACTTTTACGGGGGTATCGTCCTTACGCCCCATGAAACCTGGCCTGCCCAATGGCCGTCTCGCGCCGGTGTCGGCGTTGTTCTCGACACTGCTTCGTAGGGGAAACGGCGATGCGCCTATCGACGTGGCTGGGGTTACTGGTAGGGCTGGCATGGACGGCGCAGGGGGCCGCCCAAGATACGACGTGGATTTGCCGTATCAAGAATGAATCGATGAATGGTTGGCGCCCTCTCGCCGCCCAGTCGCCACACCCGGGGGCGCAGCGCATGGTGCCGACTAATATGGGTGACGTGTTCGGCGTCCAGCAACACATTAATTCATGAAAATGCTTCACCGCCGAGAAGTCGGCGTAAGATCTTCGCGAATTGCACTCGTGAAGTCGTGAGTCGGGGTGTTCTAGCAAAGATCCGCTCTCATCGAACGTAACCCGTCGTCCCATACACGCCGGCAGGAGAACGAAAAATGCTTCGACTCATGTGCCTTCTAATCTTGGCGGCGGGTTTATACGTTTTCGCCAGAACCGCAAATGCTGAGACCTTGGGCTGTGTACCAATCGGCAACGTCCCGTATGTGATCAATTCGCCTGGAGTGTACTGCCTAGATAAAAATCTCTATCTGACTGGAAATGCATCCGCGGCCATCTACATTACGGCCTCGCAGGTGACGCTGGACTGCAACGACCGCAGTATCACCCGATACTCGCCCAGCACGGCGAGTTACGGCATCTTGGCCTCTGGTCAATCGATCACCAAAGTCAGGAATTGCAGGGTGCACTTGTTTCCGACAGGCATAGCGCTTGTCAACAGCGAATCCGTCGAGATCTCGAACAACTGGATTACCAACGCATCATCAGCGGGAATATTGGTTGGCGGAAATGGTACGGGAATTAACGTTTCCGACAACGTAATCACGAATCTCTACCCGCACACCATGTTTGCGACTATTGGAATTGCGCTCGTGCAACCCACCTCCTTCGATGGCCAGAATAGCGACGACCCGCACTGGTTTCCAATGGCGAGCATCGTTCGCAACAGGATCCTGGGGGGAACAACTTACTACGGTCTCTCGATCCAAGCCGGTGAAGACATTGTCGTCGAAGGTAATATTATTCATGGCAAGGCGACTGGCATTCGTCTGAGGGCGGGCACCAACAACAAAGGAGTGTCCATCCCTACAAGCGCAGTCATACGCAACAACAATGTGTTCAACGATATCGGCCTGGATGCTGCAGGAGCCTACGTTTCCGCGCGCTGTGACAGCAATTTTATTAAGGGCGCCATTATTAATTGCACTTCTTTTTAAGCGATTTCGCAGATGCGCAACGCTCGCCTAACCTCATGGATTTTCGGCTTGTCGCCGCCAGACACACCGATGCCGCCATGCGCTGCTCGGATCTAGCAATGATTCGTGCCAGATCACGGGCCCGAACAGGCCGTGGCATCATCGATAGCTGGCGACCGGAAAAGAGCGCAAGACCATGCCCTTCGACCTCACCCTCTCCTACCCGCAATGGCAAGGATCGGGACGGCACGAGAACCTCCCGCGGGGCGCCGCAGCGGCGGCTGAGGTCTGCGGGCGGTACGCGCCGCTGATCCGGGTGCCGCTGGGCGACAACCATGCGGAAGATGCTCACGGCGTCCGTCGCTGGGAAGCGATCTTTGCGCAGTTCCGCAACGCCCAGGATATTCTCGCGCGCTCCGGTGCCAGACGCGTGCTGACCGCCGGTGGCGATTGCGCGGTGGATGTCGCGGTGATCGATTATCTAAACGGCATGCATCCGGATCTCAGCGTGATCTGGATCGACGCCCATCTCGACGCCAACACGCCCGAGACTTCGCCCAGCGGCAATTTCCATGGCATGCCGGTAAGCGCGATCTTGGGGCGTGCGCCCGAACCGATGCGTCCCTTCTTGGGTAAGCCGATCGATCCGGCCCGCTTCCGCTATTTCGGCATCCACATCGGCGATGACGGCGACTGGGCGCTGCAGCGCGAGATGGATTTGAAGGTGTTGGATCCGCAGACGCCCATAAGCGGGCCGGTGCATATCCATTTCGATCTGGACGTGCTGGATCCACGCGAATTTCCTTATGTCGCCTATCCCGAAGGCGGCTTGCGCATCGAAGACGCGATCGCGCTGGTCGGCCGCATCGCGCGAGAAGCCGATGTAGTCGGCCTTACCGTGACCGAATTCGCCCCGGCCGACGACAATGAAGCCCGCGAAGGTAGCCAGGTGATTGCGAGGCTATGCGAGGCGGCCATCGCTACGTGAGGCGCGGAGCTCGTATGGGCCCGTCAACCTTCTGAATCGCCATCCTTTCCGTCTAAGTACTTTCTCTTTAGATATTTCAAATTCTTGAAGAATGGATTGAAGACGAATCCGCAAATAATGAGAACTATTGCAAAGAATGCGCCCCACCCTCGCCCGTCCGAGAACAACTTCAAGGCGACGACTGCAACTATCCCTATAACTACATTAGGTCAACGATTTGACGGCTTGACGATTCATTCGCGACCTTCTGATCCATAGATCACTACCGCCCAACGTTCCATAGGCGTAAAGCTCGTACGACTGGGTGGGATTTTGACCGTTCCGGGATTCTAGCGTGAGCGACAGCGACTCTTTGGGCGACCCATCAACGGCATAAGGTCCCGACGTTGGGATTCGTACCCCAACCCACTATCCTCACGCAGACTGAACACCCCCGCCGCGACCCTGCGCCAGCCCTGACACGGAGCCGCCGATGCGTTCGATCCTTCTCCTGCTCCTGGCCCTCGCCCTGCCTGCCTTCGCCGCGGAGCCGGTGCGCTCCGTGCCCGAACTCGACATCTCGCGCTACGCCGGGCACTGGCACGAGATCGCGCATCTGCCGGTGTTCTTCCAGCGCAAGTGCGTGGGCGACATCACCGCGGCTTATACGTTGCGCGACGACGAACTGATCGGCGTGGTCAATGCCTGCCGTACGGAAGACGGGGACCGCGATTCGGCCGAAGGCGTCGCGCGCGGCGTCGAAGGCCATCCCGGTCGGTTGCAGGTGCGCTTCGCGCCGGATTGGCTGTCGTGGCTGCCGATGATGTGGGCCGACTACTGGGTGATCGATCTGGATCCGGGTTACCAGTGGGCCGTAGTCGGATCGCCCAACCGAAAATATCTGTGGGTGCTGTCGCGCACGCCGACGATGGAGAAGGCGCTGTTCGAACAGATCAAGGCGCGTGCGGAGAAGATGGGTTTCGACTTGAAGCCGCTGGTGATGGCCGCACCGCTGATCTGAATGGCGCCGCTAATCCGCGGCGTCGGATCCATCCAGCGGATGCGCGCCGAGGTCTTCGAACAGTTCTTTCCAGACCTGCAGATCGACGTCATCGGCGATGTCCCAAAGCCGGATCCCCTCCCGGCCAGGCTGGCGGAAAAAGAAACCCGACATGCCGTCGTAGCGCGACCATGCGCACGAATCGAACACCAGGATTTCGCCGGTCACGAAGGAATCGCGCAACGCGTCGAAATCGCGGCGCACGCGGTAGGCGTTGCCTTTCTTGAACGGGCATTCCATCTAAGGCAGCGTCCTGAAGAGAGCGTTCAGGCAGCCTCTAAGAGACGGCCGGTGCGGGCCTGCATCGGGTCCGAGACTGCTTAGGTTTTCGGTTCGAATCGAAGCCATCCTGGCGCTGAATGATACGCCCGCTTTCGTGGGAGCGGCTTTGTGGGAGCGGCTTCAGCCGCGAGCTTTTTCGCTAGACGGCGCATAGGCTACATCAAGAACTCGCGGCTAAAGCCGCTCCCACGAAAGCGGCGCCGTAGTATCCTCATCTTTCCTGCCACCGGAGCGATGCGATGGGCCGTTTCAAGCAACTGATCCTGATGGCCGTCACCGTGTTGCTGCTGGCGTCCTGCGGCGGCGGCGGCATGGTGCGGCGCGTGTCCGAACCGGCGGCCGGCATCCAACAACTGACGGTGCGCGCGGACGGAAGCTGGTCGGTGGATGTGCGCATCAACAATTTCAGCAGCATCCCGATGCGTTTCGATGCGATCTCGCTGAGCATGAGCCTGGGCAGCGAACAGGCCGGCACGTTGCAAGGCAATGCCGGCATCTCGATCGGGCCGGAATCGGCCGACGTGGTGACGCTGACGCACTCGCCTACTCCCGGCGCGCGGATTGCGATGGCCGATGCGCTGGCCGCACAGCGCAGCATCGGCTACGTGCTGAAAGGCACGGTCAACGCCACGCCGGAGGATGCGAATCCGCGCGAATACCCGATCGAGCGCACCAGCAGCCTGAGCCCTGTGCCGGGATTGCCCGGCGTGATGCGCTGATTTCCGACGGGCTCATGTTGAGCGGCTTTCGTGGGCGCTGCTTTTGTGGGAGCGGCTTCAGCCGCGAGCTTTTGCTCCAAAGCGCAAGGGCAACATCAAGAACTCGCGGCTGAAGCCGCTCCCACAAAGCCTTCGACGGGCAACCTCATTTTCAACGGAACGCCATGACTTCTTACAAAGCCCCGCTCGCCGACATCCGCTTCGCCTTGTACGACGTGCTCGGCGCCGAGGCGCTGTTCTCGCGGCTCGGTTTCGCCGATGCCAGCCGCGACATCGTCGATGCGGTGCTCGAGGAAGGCGCGCGCTTCAACGAAACCGTGCTGGCGCCGCTCAACCGCGTCGGCGACGAGGTCGGCTGCAAGTACGACAAAGCCAGCGGCGACGTGACCACGCCGCCGGGTTTCAAGCAGGCCTACGCGCAATACGTCGACGGCGGCTGGGCCGGCTTGGCGTCGCCGGTCGAATTCGGCGGCCAGGGCTTGCCGCATGCAGCGGGCATACCGCTCAAGGAAATGATCGACGCGGCCAACCTGGCTTGGGGCAATTTCCCGCTGCTGTCGCATGGCGCGACCGAAGCGCTGCTGCACCACGGCGAAGACTGGCAGCAGCAAATATTCCTGAAGAAGCTGGTCGACGGAAGCTGGACCGGCACCATGTGCCTGACCGAACCGCATTGCGGCACCGACCTGGGCCTGCTCAAGACCAAAGCGATGCCGAACGACGACGGCAGCCATTCGATTTCCGGCACCAAGATATTCATCACCGCCGGCGAGCACGATTTCACCGACAACATCGTGCACCTGGTGCTGGCGCGATTGCCGGATGCGCCTGCGGGCAGCAAGGGCATCTCGATGTTCATCGTGCCGAAGTTCAAAGTCGGCAAGGACGGCGCGGCCGGCGCGCGCAATGGCGTGCGCTGCGGCGCGATCGAACACAAGATGGGCATCCACGGCTCGGCGACGTGCGTGATCAATTTCGACGACGCGCAGGGCTGGTTGATCGGCGGGCCGAACAAAGGCCTGATGGCGATGTTTACGATGATGAACACCGCGCGGCTCGCGGTGGGCCTGCAGGGTCTCGGGCTGGCCGATCGTGCCTACCAGAACGCGTTGCGCTATTCGCGCGAACGTTTGCAAGGCCGTTCGCTGACCGGCGCCAAGCAGCCGGACAAGCCGGCCGATCCGATCATCGTCCACCCCGACGTGCGCCGCATGCTGCTGACCTGCAAGGCGCTTACCGAAGGCGGCCGCCTGCTCGGCTATCACGCCGCGACGCTGGTCGACGTGGTCGGCCACACCCACGACGAGGAAGAACGCAAACAAGCCGACGCCCTGCTCGGCTTCGTCACGCCGATCGTCAAGGCCTGCCTCACCGAATGGGGCGTGGAATGCACCTACCACGCGCTGCAATGTTTCGGCGGCCATGGCTATATCGCCGAACACGGCATGGAACAGCTGGCGCGCGATGCGCGCATCACCACACTGTACGAAGGCACCACCGGCATCCAGGCGCTTGATCTGATGGGACGCAAGGTGATGCAGCTGCAGGGCGCGGGCTTGCGCGTGCTGCTGGGCATGATCGAGTCGTTCTGCAAGGAAAACGAAAACGACGAAGCGCTCGAGGAATTCGTCGCGCCGCTGCGCGAGAAGGCCGGCGAATGGCAGCAGCTGACCCTGTCGGTCGGTCAGCGCGCTGTCGGCGATGCGGATGAAGTCGGCGCGGCGGCTTACGACTATCTGTTCTATTCGGGTTACGTCGCCCTCGCCTACTGGTGGGCGCGCAGCGTGGTCGCTGCGGAAAAATCGTCGCAAGGCGAAGCGTTCAAGGCCGCCAAGCGCGAGACCGCGCGTTTCTATTTCGCACGCGTGCTGCCGCGTACGCTGACGCACAAAGCGGCGATCGAAAGCGGCGCGGCGCCGCTGATGGCCATGCCCGCGGAGCGTTTCGGCGACTGATTTAGCCTTCGTGCGAGCGGGTTTTTGTGGGGCTTTTGTGGGGCTTTTGTGGTAGCGGCTTCAGCCGCGAGCTTTTTAGGTCGCGCAGTCGGGTCAAGAGCTCGCGGCTGAAGCCGCTCCCACAAAAGCCGCTCCCATAAAGCCTACGAAGCTGCCCCCACAAAAAAAGCCTGACTGGGGCAAATACGCCATCACCCATCGAAAGTAAGTGACGAATCCTATCGAAAGGCAGGTCCGGCACGCACGCCCTCCGGCGTTGGCTTCAATAAGGAGGGCGCGCCGTGCATGTCCAACAAGCGATCGAGACCGGGCTGCGGCTCATCGATCGGCCATCGTCAACCGAAGCCTTGTTCGGTTTCTTCGACTTCATCGACGCTGCGGCGCCATTGCGCGGGCGTCGTACCCATATAACGTGCGAAACCGCGCTGAAACGCGGCCGGCGAATCGTAGCCGACCGTTTCGGCCACCGTGGCCACGCTGTCGCGGCATTCGCGCAGCCGACGCGCAGCCAGCAGCATGCGCCAGCGAGTGAGGTACTGCATCGGCGGCTCGCCGAGCACGTCTTTGAAGCGCTCTGCCAAGCGCGAGCGCGACGTCGCCGCGGCTTGCGCCAACTCGTCCACGGTCCAGCGCCGCTGCGGGTTCTCATGCAGCAACGCCAATGCGCGGCCGACCAATGGATCGCGCAGCCCCGCCAGCCAGCCGGATTCGGCTTCCGGCAACGTTTCCATATGCCGTCGCAGCGCTTCCACGAACATCAATTCGGCCATGCGCAGTTTCAAACCCGCGGCGCCGGGGCGCGGGGACATGACTTCCTGCTCGGCATACATCAGCAAGGGATCGAGCGTCTGCGCAGCGGCCGTCTGGCCCAACCGCACTTTGAACAGGCGCGGCAACGCGGCGAACAGCGGTGCGAAGGCATTGCGTTCGCAACTCAGATAACCGCACAGCACGCGCGTGCGGATATCGCCGTCGCTCTCGACGCCGCCCCATCGGAAGCAGCGCATATCCTGCAACGACGTGCCCGCGAACAGCTCCGCCGCCGGCACCGGCCTGCCGTCGATATCATCGCCGATGACGTAGGCGTCGCCGTGCGGCACGACCAGCACATCGCCGGCTTCGACGCGGATCGCATCGCCCGGAGGCAAGCGCGCCCAGAAATGGCCGTGCAGCACCACGTGGAAGGAAATCAGATGCATGCCCGGCGACGACAGCTGCGCGGCGATCGCGGTTTCCGGCCGCGCGGCGATGCACCACGGCGTACCGAACTCGCCGCGGAACAACACCGCACCGTTCAGCCGCACCGCTTTCAACACATCGGAAAGCACATCCATCGCAGGCATCCCGTGCCGCAGCGTCTCGAGCATACAAACGGGAGTTTGAGGCATTGCCGGCCGCCGCGGTCCGGCCGAAAGTTCCACCCATCCTGACAACCGGAGGCATCCCCCATGTCGCGCCTACTCGCTTTGCTCTATGGAACGGTCTGCTACGCCCTGTTCCTCGTCGTTTTCCTCTACGCCATCGGCTTCGTGATGGGCATCGGCGTGCCCAAGCACATCGACAGCGGCGTCACCGGCGATTTCGCCACCGCGCTGATCATCGACCTCGCCCTGCTCGGCCTGTTCGCCGTGCAGCACAGCGGCATGGCGCGGCAGGGCTTCAAGCGCTGGTGGACCAAGATCGTGCCCGCGCCGATCGAACGAAGCACTTATGTGCTGCTATCCAGCCTAGTATTGGCGCTGCTGTTCTGGCAGTGGCGGCCGCTGCCGCCGATGCTGTGGGACGTGCAGAACCCGTCCCTACGCATCGCGCTGCAGGCGCTCGCCGCGCTGGGCTGGCTGCTGGTGCTCAGCAGCACGTTCATCATCAGCCATTTCGACCTGTTCGGCCTGCGCCAGGTCTGGCTGCATGCGCGCAACCGCACTTATCCTGAGACGCCGTTCGTGATCCGGGCGTTCTACCGCATCGTGCGCCATCCGCTGTACCTGGGTTTCGTGATCGCGTTCTGGGCGACGCCGACGATGAGCCTGGGCCATCTGCTGTTCGCGATCATGACCACCGGCTACATCCTGGTGGCGATCCAGTTGGAAGAGCGCGACCTGATAGCCGTCTACGGCGACAGCTATCGCGATTACCGCAGCCGCGTGCGCATGCTGTTGCCGCTGCCCAAGCGCCCGTCGTGATCGCGAGGAACCTTCGATGACGCCGCTGGACCACCCGAACATCCTCGCCGACACCTTGAACGTCGCGGGACGCGCACCGCCCGCCGCGGTAACGTGCACGACATCCGCCCGAATCTGGAGATACCACATGCGCGACCTGCTCGGCGAAGCCGCAGGACGATCGATCCAATACCTGCAAGGCCTCGACACGCGTGCAGTCGCGCCCGATCCCGCCGCCGTGGCCGCGTTGACGGCGTTCGACACGCCGCTGCCCGAGAACGGCAGCGACGCCCATGAAGTGATCGAACAACTCGATCGCTACGGCTCGCCGGCGACGATGGCGATGGCCGGCCCGCGCTTCTTCGGCTTCGTGATCGGCGGCTCGCTGCCGGTGACGCTGGCGGCGAACTGGCTGGCGGGCGCCTGGGACCAGAACACGGGCCTATACGCCACCACGCCGGCTACGGCGAGGATCGAGGATGTGACGCTGCGCTGGCTGGTCGAATTGCTCGGCCTGCCGCCCGGCACCGGCGGCGCCTTCGTCACCGGCGCCACCGTCGCCAACTTCACCGCCTTGGCCGCGGCGCGGCATGTGGTGCTCAAGCGCGCAGGCTGGAATGTGGAAGCGGACGGCTTGTTCGGCGCGCCGCCGGTCACGGTGATCGTCGGCGAGGAAGCGCATCCCACCCTGCTCAAATCGCTGGGCATGCTGGGTTTCGGCCGCAATCGCGTGGTGCGCGTGCCTGTCGATGCGCAAGGGCGCATGCGTGCGGACGAACTGCCGGCGATTTCCGGACCGACGATCGTTTGCGCGCAGGTAGGCAATGTGAATACCGGCGCCTGCGATCCGGTCGCCGAAATCGGCGCGCGGCTGCGCGGCACGGGCGCATGGTTGCATGTCGATGGCGCGTTCGGCCTATGGGCCGCGGCGGCGCCCGGTGTCGCGCATTTGGTGAAGGGTATCGATGTCGCCGATTCGTGGGCGACCGATGCGCACAAGTGGCTCAACGTGCCTTACGACAGCGGTCTGGCTTTCGTGCGCGATCCCGAACCGTTGCGCGCGGCGATGGCGATCACGGCGGAATATCTGCCGACCGCGTCCGAGTTCCGCAATCCGTCCGACTACACGCCGGAACTGTCGCGGCGCGCGCGCGGCGTCGAAATCTGGGCCGCGTTGCGCGGCCTGGGCAGACGCGGCGTGGCCGAGATGATCGAACGCAACTGCCGGCAGGCGCGGCGTTTCGCCGAAGGCTTGCGCGAGAGCGGTTTCGAGATCCTCAACGACGTCGCGCTCAACCAGGTGCTGGTGGATTTCGGCGATGCCGATACCACGCGGCGGGTGATCGCCGCGCTGCAGGCCGAAGGCACCTGCTGGTGCGGAGGCACGGTCTGGCAAGGCCATACGGCGATGCGCATCAGCGTGTCGTGCTGGGCGACCACCGATGAGGATGTCGAACGCAGCCTGGATGCGATGCGCCGGATAGCCGCCCAACCCTAACCGTCGCCTCTGTAGAGTCGAGCTTGCTCGACTGCTTTTCCCGCCCGAAGAGCAGTCGAGCAAGCTCGACTCTACAGACCCGGGCCGGACCCCGGGGCCGACCCGTCTACACAAAAAGTAAACAAAGGCGTATAAGCTCTTACTCCCATGGAGTCCGACAGAGCGAAGCTTCGCCTAGTCCGGACCGGGGCCTTCGCTGAACACCAGCAACGCGCCTCGGGCCCGCCTGCCGCGCCTCCGTATTTCCCCGACCACGCCGATAGCGCCATGCCCGTGCGCTTGGATGCCGTGCGCCTGCTGTCGTTGGATGCGCATGGCCGCGTGCTCGACTGGATGAGCTGGCAGGACGCGACCTGCCTGTATGCGCGCGGCGCCGTGGCCTGGACGCTGGGCGACCCCTGCCTGACCGTGCACGGCGGCATCTGCCGGCTGACCGGCGAACGCAGCACGGTGGACTTGCACCCGATCGTCGCTGCGCGCGGCCATGCCCGCGCCCACGCGCTCGATCCCACACCCGCGCTCACCAATGCGGCGCTGTTCGCGCGCGACGAGCACCTGTGCCTGTACTGCGGCCGCGACTACCATCGCCAGCAACTCACCCGCGACCATGTGATGCCGCTGTCCAAAGGCGGCCGCGACGTGTGGGAGAACGTGGTCGCCGCCTGTTTCCACTGCAATTCGCGCAAAGGCGGCCGCACGCCGCAACAGGCCAGCATGCCGCTGCTCGCGGTGCCGTACCGGCCGAGCTGGATCGAACATCTGATCCTGAGCAACCGCAACATCCTGGCCGATCAGATGGCGTTCCTGAAAAGCCATTTGCCGAAACGGCCGCGTTCGCGGATGCGGCAGTGACAAGCACGGCATAACCGCCTTCCGCACCGAGCAGGCCAAAAGCCACCGCCCGTGCGTGAGGCCGTGCGCGCCCGTGTCCGAATGCAATCTCGTTCTCCGTCTTTTGAAAGCTCACCCCGCGCCGCGCTCGCTCGGATGAGCATCGTCCAAAACGGAGGAAATCAATATGGTCAAAAACACCCTGCTATTCCTGCTGCTGTGGGGAACGCAATCTCACGATCCATCGCCACAACCTTCTTTTTCCGGCATGCCGACTGTTGTTGAGATCGCCTTGCCGGCATCCGCCGGGGTCGAGTGCCAGAGCGCGTCGGCTGCCGCCGGCTGCTTCTACAGATTCTGCCCACCGTACACATCAGGCTCCGGATGCATACAGTGCCCAGGCAAGACCCATTGCTGCAAAAAGAAGATCGCGCCCAAGCCCAAGCCCCCGATTTCGTAACAGTCCGTAATTTCAGGCTAATTCCAGCCAATGGAGACGGACGCATGAAACACCAGCTCTCGATATGTTCAGTGCTGGTTTGCGTAACTTTTGGCGAATATCGACGGCTGCGACGGCGTCACAAGCCGATATATCTAGGATTGCGGAACACCCCGCATCCGAAGCGGATTCGCTAGATCTCGAATGATTCGGCAAGAAAGCCTGCGACTCCTCGAAACCGAACAGATCGTGCGTCACGATGAAGTGCCCAGGCGGCGGGAAACATTGTCCCTTCTGCGCTGGCCAACCGAATCCGTTCTGGAAATGCTGCCAAGTGATCAGCAAGCCGCCTCCGCCGACATCCTGAAAATCGCGTGATCTTGCGCGCAACGTCTATAAAGGACGTTGCGCGTCACTAAATCCAAATCCGGCCTGTGCAGCGACAAAAATCCAAAAATCGTCGCGTAAATGCAGCATTTCCGTTGACTGGCCGGTGCGCGTTAGCAACACTGCGTCTTTCCGACCCGATTCGCGACGATGCCACTGACTCTAGGCCTCACCGGTATGGATCCGGCCACCGAAGCCGCGCTGCAAGCGGCCTTCAAGCAGGCCAATGCCGCGATCGGCAGTCGTTTCAGCCTGACGCCCGAAGCCGACGCCGATTACGTGGTCGTCGACATGGACAGCATGTACGGCCCGATGAGCTGGCTGCGCCTGCACGGCGCCGGCAAGACCGTGATCGGGCTGACCTCGGCGCCGCGTACGCAGGCCGATTTCCGCCTCGGCCGCCCCTTCGACGCGATCAGCGTGGACCGGTTGCTGCACGAGATCGCCGGCAAAGCCGGAGTGGAGCCGCCCGCCGTCGCGCCGGTGGCGCCCGCTCCCGCTACCGTCGCTCCGCCGCAGCCAGCGAAGCCGGCCGAGACGCCTGCGGCGCCGTCCGGCTTAAGCCAGGTCCCGGCACCGCAGGAGCCGCCGCCTGAAGAAGCCTTCGAACATATCGTCCTCGAGTCACCGACGCTGCCCGAACCCACAGCGACTCCAGCGCCGCCCGCCGCGCCGGCCGTTCTCGACCGCGATCCGGTCTTCGCCGATTGGCTGGCGCCGAACGCGCTGCAGCAACGCCTGCGTTACCGGCGCGCGGCAGGTCCCAACCTGCTGATCGATCCTCAGGCCCGCCAATACTTCGGCCCGGCGACGCTCAAGCCGTTGGCCGGCTACTTCGAGGGCACAGTACGTTTGGCCGATTTCGATGCCATCGATGCGGCCAGTTGGACCCGGGAAGCCGCCACCGCGGGCGAGCCGCAGCCGCTATCGCGCCTGCAATGGTACGGCGGCCTGCTTGCGGGCAAAGGCCAGTTGCTGCCCGGATACGATCCGGCCGGCCGCTATCGCCTCAACAAATGGCCGCAGACCGAACGCGAATTCCCCAAGCACTTCCGCATCGCCACCGCGATGATGAAAGGCCCGGCCACGCTGGACGAGATTGCGGCGGCCAGCGGCGTACCGCTGGCGGACGTCACCGACTTCGTCAATGCCAGCCTCTCCACCGGCTTCGCCGAATTGGTGCCGGAACTGCCGCCGGAGCCGGCCGAGCCGGCCAAGCCCAGCGGCCTGTTCGGGCGCTTGCGCGGGCGTTAAGCCAGGTAAGGCGGTTTAGACACGGATCGGAGCGGATAAGGGCAGATCAAAGCGCTTTTTTGGAAGATGGAGCGTTTCCTCGGCGCAAGGCGAAGAGTCGAAAAGATCGCAGCAGAGCCTTGGATCCCGGCTTTCGCCGGGATGACGACCTCATGGGTAGTCGCGCGAATCCGACCCATCCGCCCTTATCCGCTCTGATCCGTGTCAAGAAAGCCGTTGCTTGCCCCACCCCTCCCGCGGCGGGACAATGGCGAACTTGCCGTAAACCCCCGCCGTAATGATCGACCCGCAGCGCTATCCGCGACTTTCCCGCATCCAGAGCCCCGCCGACCTGCGCGGGTTCGAAGAAACCGAACTGCCCGCCATCGCCGACGAGCTGCGCGCCTACCTGATCGAATCGGTGGGCAAGAGCGGCGGCCATTTCGGCGCCGGGCTCGGCGTGATCGAGCTGACGACGGCGCTGCACTACCTGTACGACACGCCCGAGGATCGCATCGTCTGGGATGTCGGCCACCAGACCTATCCGCACAAGATCCTGACCGGCCGCCGCGACAGCATCCACACCGTCAAGCAAAAGGACGGCGTGGCGCCGTTCCCGAAACGCGAAGAGAGCGAGTACGACACGTTCGGCGTCGGCCATTCGTCGACTTCGATCTCCGCCGCGCTCGGCATGGCGATTGCCAATGCGCGCGCCGGCAACGAACGCAAAGTGGTCGCGGTGATCGGCGACGGCGCGATGACCGCGGGCATGGCCTACGAAGCGCTGAACCACGCCGGCGGCATGGAGCCCGAACCCAACTTGCTGGTGATCCTCAACGACAACCGCATGTCGATTTCGGAAAACGTGGGCGGCATCACCAAGATGCTCGGCCGCATGACCGGCAGTCGCACGCTGAATGCGATACGCGAAGGCGGCAAGAAACTGCTCGGCGACAAGAAGAATCCGACCGCGCGCTTCGTGCGCCGCTGGGAAGAGCATTGGAAAGGCATGTTCGTGCCGTCCACGCTGTTCGAGGAAATGGGTTTCCACTACACCGGGCCGATCGACGGCCACGACGTCAAAGCGCTGGCCGCGGCGCTGAAGACGCTGAAGAAACTCAAAGGCCCGCAACTGCTGCATATCATCACCACCAAGGGCAAAGGCTACGAACTGGCCGAAGGCGATCAGATCGGCTACCACGCCGTCTCGCCGTTCGATCCCAATCTCGGCGTGGTCAGCAAGTCCGGCGCCAAAAAACCCACCTACACCGACGTGTTCGGCGACTGGCTCTGCGACATGGCCGCCGCCGATCCGAAGTTGCTCGGCATCACCCCGGCGATGCGCGAAGGCTCGGGCCTGGTGCGTTTCAGCAAGGAATATCCCGAGCGTTATTTCGACGTCGCCATCGCCGAACAGCATGCGGTGACGCTGGCCGCAGGCATGGCCTGCGAAGGCGCCAAGCCGGTGGTCGCGATCTATTCCACGTTCTTGCAGCGCGCTTACGACCAGTTGGTGCACGACGTGGCCATCCAGAAGTTGGACGTGCTGTTCGCCATCGACCGCGGCGGCGTGGTCGGTCCGGACGGCGCCACGCATGCAGGCAATCTCGATCTGAGTTATCTGCGCTGCGTGCCGAACATGGTGGTGATGGCCCCGGCCGACGAAAACGAATGCCGGCAGATGCTGTCCACCGGCTTCCGTCATGAAGGTCCGGCGGCGGTGCGTTACCCGCGCGGAACCGGTCCCGGCGTCGCCGTGCAGAACACGCTCGACGCGCTGCCGATCGGCAAAGCCGAGGTCCGTACGCGCGGCGCGCGCGTCGCGATGCTCGCTTTCGGAGCGCTGGTGCCGGCGGCCGAGAAAGTCGCTGCGGAGCTGGGCCTCACCGTGGTCAATATGCGCTTCGTCAAACCGCTGGACCGCGCACTGATCCTCGAGCTGGCCAAGACGCACGAAGGTTTCGTCACGCTGGAAGACAACGTGGTGATGGGCGGCGCGGGTTCCGCCGTCGCCGAACTGCTCAGCGATGCCGATGTGCAATTGCCGATCCTCCATCTCGGCCTGCCCGACGAATTCCAGCATCACGCCAGCCGCGAAGACCTGCTGGCCGAAGCCGGGTTGGATGTCCCCGGCATTCGCAATGCAATGCTGTCGCGCTGGCCCGAGCTGCGCACCGCGCCGGCGCCGCTTACGGCCGCATCGGGATAGTCGCCCGCATAGCGTGTCCAGGAGGCAGCGCATGCTCGAGCGTATCGTCGAAGGACGCACCGACCTGGTTTTCGAGTATGTGGCGCAGGGGCATTCCGCCACGTCAGCCGACGCGAACGGGCTAGCGCTGATCCGCTGGTGCGCGTACTACGGCGACGTTTCCGCGATCCGCTTTCTGCTGGCCAACGGCGAATCGCTGGCCTCGCTCGGCGACAACATCGGCTTGAACGGCGCCGCTTTCCACGGGCATTGGCGGCTGTGCGAGTTCCTGATCGAAAACGGGGCCAATCCCAACCATCCGCTGCCCGATACCGGCGAGACGCCGCTGCATTCGGCTTTGTGCAATACCGACCGTACCCGCTACGACTTGGTGCTGGACGTCCTGCTTGCGCACGGCGCCGATCCCAATCGCGCCACGCATCCCGGCGTGGAAACGGACTCGTTCATGCGCGACTGCAGAACCTATGGCGAGACGCCGCTGCATCGTGCCGCCGCATTCGGCGGCGAACGCACCATCCGGCTGCTGCTCGATGCCGGCGCCGCTCTGGACGCCAAGGATGCGAACGGCGATTCGCCGTTGAGCTGGGGCAGCTGGCACGCGCGCCCGCGGCCGATCCTGCGGATGCTGTGCTACGGCCCGCACCGTATCCAACGCGGCGGCGATGAGGGATTGTCCGCGTTCGTGCTCGGCAAGCCGCATCCTTCCGATCGCGGGTGATTCGGGCTTTTCGTGGGAGCGGCTTCAGCCGCGAGCTCTTCGGATCCGAAGGTCTTGAAAAGCTCGCGGCTGAAGCCGCTCCCACAAGAAGCACCCGCTGCTGAAGCCGCTCCCACAAGAAGCACCCGCTACGGCGTCTGCACTTCGTAGCCCTTGGCCTGCAGTTTGGCCATGTAGCCGTCGCTCTTCAGCAACTCGCTGATCGGCAGCATCGCAAAAGTGGACGTGTTGCGGGCCAATGCGGACTCGGCGACCGACATCCACTTCCGTTCCACTTGCTGCGAGAGATCGTTGATGCCGTATTTGCGCGCCAACGCCGCTTCGGTGAACGCAGCGCTGCAGGCGGCGAACTGGCTGTTGCTCGGCAGGTCGCGCAGCAGGTTGATGTCGCCGACCGCCCAGGCGTTCGCGCGCGCGGCCATGTTGTCGAGATCGCCCTGGATGCGGTCCAGGGTTTTCTCGAAGCACTGCAGGTCGTTCAACGACGCCGTCGAGAATTCCTTGAGCGCGCGCTTGGGTTCGGCGATCGCGATTTCGACTTTCGCAGGCGTGACTTTCACCTTATGGCGCTTAGCCATTTTCGCCACAGCCGGACCGACGATGCCGGACGTGGTCATGCCCGATCTCTCGATCGCCTTGTCGTACAACTCCAACGCGGCGAAGACCGGCCGCCAGCGCTCGATGCCACGATCCTTGCCGACATAACGCGCCTTCAACACTTGCCAGCGCGCGTACTGCGCAGCGGGCACGACCTCTTGCAAGGTCTTGTCGTCGGGATTGCGCCGCGCTTTGAAAGCGCTGGGAATCAGGCCGAGCATGCCGAAGAAGCCCACTTCCGCCTTCATGCCGACCGACGGCGGCTGGATCACTTCCTGCGATTGCGACACCACCTGCTCGACCGGGCCGCTCTCCCATTCCATGCGACGCGGCAGCGGCGACTGCGTGCCGAGGATCCACAGCACGTGATCGCCCTTGCTGACGCGCCACAAACCCGGACCGGGCTGGCTGCCGGAGACGACGACGGTCTGCAGATCGACGATGGCGCCGTCCTGCGGCTTCGCCGATGGCGCGGTCGATGCAGCAAGCGGCTCATCGGCAGCCGCCGCCTGCGCGTTCGCGGTCCACGGCAATACCGCCAACGCCAGGCACAAAAGCATCCCCCGCATGCATCGTCTCCGAAAGATCCGTCTGCCCTATTCTCGCGGGCGGCGGTGAACGCGGCGCTACTGGCCGTCGCCCGAGGACGAATATTTCTGCAGGAAGCCTTCGCCGTCCTGCTGGAATTCGTACTGGCACACCGTCGCGGCCGCATCGAACTGCGCCTGGGTCATCGTCTGCATGCCGGACAGCTGCCGGTAGCTGCACTCGCATGCGGCGCGCGCGACCGTGCGCTGCGGCGCCGCGTCGCCCACTTCGCGCAGCATCGCGGGCAGGCATTGGCGGTCGACGAATTCTTGGTGCGACGGCACCGGCTGGGTTTCCTGGGCCTGCGCCGTCGATGCCAGCAGCAGCGTCAGTGCCAATAAGCGTTTCATGCGCAGGCTCGTCCTTGCAGGGGGCTTGGAGACGCACCCTACCCGATCGGCGGCGAACGCGCTGTGCAACCGGTCCGATTAGGCGCAACTGGGCCGCACAACGGAAAACGCCTGGCAGTGCCGGGCGTTTGTTTATCCGTGAGGCGATGCGATCAGCAACGAAGACACGGACACGACCGTCGGCGATAGGCACACCGGCGGACTCGCCAATGCGGGCGGTGGCGCACCCACCTTTAGCCATGCCCCATCAAAACCTCGCAGCGAATAATGCGCGACAGCGCATCCGCGCTTCCTGGGGGACATCCAATGCGAATTGAATCGATCAAAAAAATTCCTAGACGGACGCCGCGCATTCATCCACTGTGGGCGTCATTGCTGTTGTTCGGGTTAGCAGGGAATGCCGCCGCCGACGAAGGCGTGGTATGCGAAATGGAACCGGACAGCGGAGCAGGCGCCATGGGCTTTGGCGCCTTTGGCTGTGGCTCCAGCGCCAACGCATGGGGAGATTCCTCCACCGCCATCGGCAATTTCGCGACTTCTGGAGGCATTTGGTCCACGGCAATGGGAGACCACTCCCAAAGCTACGGTGACTACAGCATCGCCATAGGTACGCTGGCCCAATCCGCGGGGTCCGCCACTGCACTCGGCGTTCAGAGCAATGCCAGCGGGAATTCCTCCACTGCGCTAGGCATCAGGAGCCAAGCCAGCGGCTTTTACGCGAACGCATTGGGCGTGGACAGCGTGGCAAGCGGGTTTCTCAGCACTGCCATCGGTTCCAACAGCGTCGCCAGCGGAAGTTCCGCTACTGCGCTGGGTCAAGGTAGCGAAGCTACAGCGCTGATCAGTACGGCCATTGGCGCCGGTAGCTTGGCCAACGCGGAGGCGAGCACCGCGCTCGGTGTGGAGAGCGAGGCGTCAGGCTATCAAAGCACTGCCGTCGGCGTCCGAAGCGCTGCCAGTGAAGAAATGAGCTCGGCTTTCGGCACCGATAGCGTGGCCAGCGGGGCATATAGCGTCGCTTTCGGCGCCGGGAGTCAAGCGACCGCCAATTCCAGCGTCGCCGTAGGCCAACATGCCGTAGCAAGCGATTACCTCGCAATCGCTTTGGGCACCAACAGTGCAGCAAGCGGCTATTCCAGCATGGCGTTGGGCGGCTCGAGCGAATCCCTAGGCGACTACGGCCTCGCGGTAGGCAGAAGCGCCAAGGCCAATGCCACCAATTCGACCGCACTAGGCGCGTTCAGCGTAGTGCGTGGTGCAGGCGGAGTCGCAATCGGATACACGGCTATCGCCACCAGCGCCGATGCGATGGCCGTAGGCAATGCCGCCTATAGCGATGGCTTGGGATCGATAGCCTTCGGTCCCCGTGCACGTGCCGAAGGCGGTGTGGCCATAGCCTTCGGATATGAAGCCAAAGCCGCGGGAGATCGAACCGAAGCATTCGGCATGTTCGCCAAAGCCACAGGAGAAGACGCCCTGGCGAACGGCCATTTGGCTAACGCCAATGGCAATTTCACCGTGGCGCTGGGCACTGAAGCGCTCGCCAACGATGTTGGCGCCACGGCAGTGGGCTACAAAGCCCAAGCCACCGATCGACTTGGCATGGCTTTCGGAATGAACGCGTTCAGCGGCGGCACCGGCGCTATTGCATTGGGAGCAGAGGCTTCGGCCCCCTCGTTCGGCGCCATCGCCCTGGGCCGCGACAGCCATGCGCTCTCTGCCCAAGCCATTGCCATAGGCCTGAGCAGTTCGGTAACCGCGGGAAACAGCATCGCCATCGGCACCGCCGCATCGACGACGACCTCGGACAGCGTGGCGCTGGGAAGCTATTCGATCGCGGACCGCGAACGCTCGGTGTCGGTGGGGGCGGGCGGAAACGAACGCCAAATCATCAACGTGGCCGAAGCGACTTACGCCACCGACGCGGTGAACCTGTTCCAGCTCGACAAGACAGTCCAAGTTTTCGGTGGCGGCGCCAGTTACAGCAATGGCGTTTTCGTCGCGCCGACTTATGAAATCCAACGCCACGACTACCACGATGTAGGTGCGGCCTTCCGAGCGGTGGACCTGAAATTGGACAATCTCGAAGACCGCGTCAGTGCCGGCGTCGGCGCAGGACCGAGCGTACCCGGTCCCGCCGGCCCGCAAGGCCCCGCCGGCCCCCAAGGACCGGCCGGCCCTCAAGGCCCTGCCGGCCCTCAAACGGGTTCGCCAGGTTCGCCAAGCCCTGGCGGCAACGCCGGCAACGATGCGAGGGTCGCCATGTACGACAGCGCATCCATGGACCAGTTCACGCTGCAAGGCGCGAACGGTACGCGGGTGAGCAATGTCGCGGCCGGCGTGCAAGCCAGCGATGCCGCGAATGTGGGCCAAATGCAGACTGGCAATGCGCAGACGCTTTCGAGCGCGAAGGCTTATACGGATGCGCGCTTCGCCGAGATCGCGAGCTTGAACGACGATTTCGACGCTTACCGCAAGGAGATCGACGGGCGTATCGGCCATCAGGATGCCCGCATCGATCAGCTCGGCGCGATGGGCGCGGCCATGGCGCAAATGGCTTCGAACACGTCGGGACTCAGCGGCGCCAACCGCGTAGGCGTGGGCGTGGGCAACTTCGGCGGCTCCACCGCGATCTCGTTCGGCTACCAACGCGCCTTCAGCAACAATCGCGCCAGCGTATCGATCGGCACAGCCATTTCGGATTCCGAGACTATGAGCGGCGCAGGCGCAGGCTTCAGCTGGTAAACAGGCTTGCGGCCGGTTCAATCGCGAGGGCGCCGCCAAGGCGAGCGCCCGATTTGCACCGCGTCGATCGCACCCGCCCCTGCAGAATCCAGCTACCGGCCATTGTCCGAATCATGTACCGATCAAGGACTGGACAAACACCCGCCTAGAGCGGGTGTTTTCGTATGTGGCTGCAGGCCGGATTCGTTGGGCTACCCGCTGTAGCCGCGGACATCCGGTTGTAGTTCGGCGCGGAAGAATGCGAGCACTGCGGCTTGGAGATCGTGCTCATGGGGCACGAGCAAACGGTCGAACTCCGATGCCTCGGAGTTCGTCTTCTGCCATCAGGGTTCGGTATGCGCTGTAGCAACGCCTCGCAGCGCAGGCGTAGCAGAGTCGAATCGAGGGTCCCGGCATGGGCTTGAAAACTGGGGGTTTTCAAGCGGATCAAGCGTTTAGCGCTTGAGAAATGGTCGGGACGGCCGGATTTGAACCGACGACCCTCTGCCCCCCAGGCAGATGCGCTACCAGGCTGCGCTACGCCCCGACTAAGGCGGACATTATAAGGGGTGATGATGAGACGTGGGCTTTTGGGCCGACCGACCTGAAACCCAAAGCTAAAGTCACTGGATCCCCGCCTTCGCGGGGATGACGGCTTTTAAAAAGCTCAGCGGCGCAGCAGCTGCAGGACCTCTTCCAGCTCCATCCGCACCTGCTTGACGATCTGCGAGCTCATCGCCGATTCCTGCTTGGCGCCCTCGCCGTCCAGGCGCTGGCGGGCGCCGCCGATGGTGTAGCCCTGCTCGTACAGCAGGCCGCGGATCTGGCGCACCATCAGCACGTCGTGGCGCTGGTAATAGCGGCGGTTGCCGCGGCGCTTGACCGGCTTGAGGCTGGGGAATTCCGATTCCCAATAGCGCAGCACGTGCGGCTTGACGTCGCACAGCTCGCTGACCTCACCGATGGTGAAGTAGCGTTTGGCCGGGATCGGCGGAAGTTCTCGGTTACTGCCCGGATCCAGCATAGGCTTCCACTCGCTCCTTGAGTTTTTGACCAGGACGGAAAGTAACCACCGTGCGGGCGGAGATCGGGATCTCCTCGCCGGTTTTGGGATTGCGACCAGGGCGCTGGTTCTTCCGGCGCAGGTCGAAATTGCCGAAACCGGACAGCTTGACCTGGCGACCCTGCTCCAGCGCCTCGCGGAGCACATCGAAGAACGCATCGACGAATTCCTTCGCCTCGCGCTTGTTCAGGCCGACTTCGTCGAAGAGTCGTTCGGCCATTTCCGCTTTGGTCAACGCCATCTCGTTCCCCGGAAACGATTCAGCTGCGAATCCGCGCAGCATGGTCCCGCTGCAGGGCGGCCAGTACCTCGGCCACCACCGCGTCCACATCGCGGTCGGTCAGAGTGCGGGATTCGTCCTGCAGAATCAAGCCCATAGCCAGACTCTTGAATCCCGTTTCGACCCCCTCCCCCACATATCGGTCGAACAGCCGCAGGTCCTTCAAAGCGGGTCCGGCGGCCGTACGGACAGTCTCGGCCAGCGCCGCCCAGGGAACGGTGTCCGCGACGACGAACGCGAGGTCCCGACGGACGGACGGATATTTGGACAAGGCCGCCGCGCGCGGCACCGTGCGCTGCAGCAAGGGTTCCAGGTCCAACTCCCACGCGATCACATTCGCGTCCAGGTCGAGCTGTTGTTGCAGGCGCGGATGCAGCTGGCCGATCCAGCCGATCCGGACGCCATCGCGGTAGATGTCGGCAGACCGTCCGGGATGCCCCCAAGCCTCGGCCGACGGGCCGTACTCGAGCGTCGCTCCGGACAAAGCCGCCACGCTATCCAGGTCGCCCTTGAGGTCGTGGAAATCGACGGCACGGCTCTTGCTGTCCCAACGCTCGCCGTGCGCATCGCCGCAGGCCGCCGCAGCGATGCGCAAAGTCTCGCGCGGCGCGGTGCCGTCCCGCTTTTCATCGTGCGCGTCGGCGGCGAAGGTCTTGCCGATCTCGAACAGGCGCACGCGCGATTGCTGGCGCGCGGTATTGCGCGCGAGCGATGCGACCAGCCCCGGCAACAGCCGCGTACGCATCACGCCGAGTTCGGCGCTGAGCGGATTGGCCAGCGCCACGCCGCCGTGCTGCGCATGCCATTTCGACAGCAAATCGGCATCGACGAAGGCGTAGTTCACCGCTTCCAAATAATCCCGCGCCGCGATCTGGCGGCGCACCGCGGCGTCGTCGACGCGGGTTTCGCTGGGCACGGCCAGACGCGTGGCGCCGCCGGGCAAAGTGACCGGGATCGCGTCGTAGCCGTGGATGCGGGCGATTTCTTCGATCAGGTCCTCTTCGATGGCCAGATCGAAGCGGCGGCTGGACGGCGTCGCTCGCCAGCCTTGCTCGATGTCTTCGACCTGCAAGCCGAGCGCACGCAGGATGCGCCCCACTTCCGCGCCGGCCACCGTCGTGCCGAGCACGCGCGCGAGCCGGTCGCGACGCAGCAGGATCGGCGCAGGCCGCGACAGATGTTCGGGCAGCACCGCTTCGGTCACCGGGCCGGGCGAACCGCCGGCGACTTCGACGATCAACCGCGTCGCGACTTCGACCGCCTGGCGCGGCAATTCGGGATCCACGCCGCGCTCGAAACGATGGCCGGCGTCGGTATGCAGGCCCAGCTTGCGGCCGCGGCCGATGATGGCCGAGGGAATCCAGTGCGCGGCTTCCAGGAACACGTTGCGCGTGGCATCGGTGACGCGCGTGTCGTAGCCGCCCATGATGCCGCCCAGCGCGATGGCGCGCGCGGCGCGGCCGCCCACGCTGTCGGACACCACCAGGAAATCGTCGTCCAGCGCTACCGTGCGGCCGTCGAGCAGCTTGGTCTGCTCGCCGGCGCGGGCCGGGCGCACCACGATCGGCGAGGTCAGCGTGTCGCGGTCGAAGGCGTGCATGGGCTGGCCCAGTTCCAGCATCACGTATTGGGTCACGTCGACCAGGAAGCTGATCGGACGGATGCCGCTGCGGCGCAAGCGTTCGCTCATCCACACCGGCGTCGGCGCGGCGGCGTTCACGCCTTCGATCACGCGGCCGACGAAACGCGGCACTTTGGCGCCGGCGTCCAATTCCACCGCCACTTCCTCGCCGTTCAAGGCCGGCATCGGCGTGACGTCGAATGCCGCCACTTCGCTGCCGCAGGCCGCCGCGACATCGAAGGCGATGCCGCGCACGCTGAAGCAGTCGGCGCGATTGGGCGTGAGTTTGAGTTCGAAGCTGGCGTCCGGCAGGCAAAGGTAATCGGCCAGCGGCGCGCCGATCGGCGCATCGTCCGGCAGTTCCAGCAGTCCGGACGCGTCGGCGTCCAGACCGAGTTCTTTGGCCGAGCACAACATGCCGTTGGATTCCACGCCGCGCAGCTTCGCGGCCTTGATTTGGATGTCGCCGACTTTCGCGCCGACGATGGCGAGCGGCGCGATCAGGCCCGGGCGCGCATTCGGGGCGCCGCAGACGATCTGCAGCATCGCGCCCTGGCCGATGTCGACCTGGCAGATCTGCAGGCGATCGGCTTCCGGGTGCTTCTCGGCGCCGACGATGCGCGCGACCACGACGCCGTCGAGCGAGGCGCCGAGCGGCGTGATGCCTTCCACTTCCAGGCCGATCGCGGTCAGCGTCGCGGCGAGTTCGTCGCGCGTGGCGTCGGTCTTGACGTGTTGGCGGAGCCAGTTTTCGGAGAATTTCATTGCCTGCCGACCTTCTTATCTTTGTCATCCCGAGCGCAGCGATGCGCTGTTCGTGGGAGCGGCTTCAGCCGCGAGCTTTTATCGCTTCCCTTTCGCCCCAGAGCTCGCGGCTGAAGCCGCTCCCACAAGGCGATCGCTTACGCGAACTGCTTGAGAAAACGCACATCGTTTTCGAAGAAGCTGCGCAAATCGTCGACGCCGTAACGCAGCATCGCCAGCCGCTCCACGCCCATGCCGAAGGCGAAGCCGGTGTAGCGCTCGGGATCGATGCCGACATTGCGCAGCACATTCGGATGGACCATGCCGCAGCCCAGCACTTCCAGCCAGCGCATGGAACCGTCCGGCTGCTGCCAGGCGATATCCACTTCCGCAGAAGGCTCGGTGAACGGGAAATAGCTCGGCCGGAAGCGCATCTCGAAATCGCGCTCGAAGAACGCGCGAACGAATTCGCTCAGCGTGCCCTTGAGGTCGGCGAAACTGGCGCGCTCGTCGATCAGCAGGCCTTCGCATTGGTGGAACATCGGCGTGTGGGTCTGGTCGCTATCGCTGCGGTAGACCTTGCCCAGCGCGATCATCCGCAACGGCGGCTTGTTCTCCAGCATGTAGCGTACCTGCATGCCCGAGGTGTGCGTGCGCAGCAGGCGGCCGTCGCCGAAGTAGAAGGTGTCGTGCATCGCACGCGCGGGATGGTGCGGCGGGAAGTTCAGCGCCTCGAAGTTGTGCCAGTCGTCCTCGATTTCCGGGCCGTCGGCCTTTTCGTAACCCAGGCGGCCGAAGATCTCGGCCATGCGTTCCATCGTCCGGCTGACCGGATGCAGGCCGCCGCGCGCGGCGTCGCGGCCGGGTAGCGTGACGTCGATGGTTTCGCCGGACAGGCGCGCGTCGAGCGCGGCATCGTCGAGGTCGTTCTTGCGCGCCGACAGCGCTTCGCCGATGGCGTCGCGGGCGCGGTTGATCGCCTCGCCCGCGGCCTTGCGCTGGTCGGCAGGCAGCGCGCCTAGCGACTTCAGCTGCGCGGTAATGCTGCCGCTTTTGCCGAGCAGCGACACGCGCAAAGCTTCCAGCGCATCGGGCGTCTGCGCCGATGCGATGTCGGCGAGCGCTTGCTGATTCAGTTGTTCGATATCGCTCATAAGCCTATCGCAACCTTCTTTTGTCATCCCGAGCGTAGCGAGGGATCTACTTGCCCATTGTTGCGTCTACGGCATGGAAGCAGATCCCTCGCTGCGCTCGGGATAACAGCTGAAAAACAATGACGGTAAAAAACAAATGGGGAAGGACTTGCGCCCTCCCCCACGTATTCGGCGGTTCGCACCGCCGGTACCGCTTATCTGTGGAGATCGCGAACTTACGCCGCGAGCGCGCCCTTGGCTTTTTCTGCCAAAGCCGCAAAACCCTTCGCGTCGTGCACGGCGATGTCCGCCAGCACTTTGCGGTCGAGGGCGATGCCGGCCTTGAGCAGGCCGTTCATAAATCGGCTGTAGCTGATGCCGTTGATGCGGGCCGCCGCGTTGATACGGGCGATCCACAGCGTGCGGAAATTGCGCTTCTTCTGCTTGCGGCCGATGTAGGCATACTGCAGGGCCTTGGTCACCGCCTGCTTGGCGACGCGGAAGACCTTGCGGCGGGCGTGGTAGTAGCCCCGGGCCTGCTTCAGAACTTTCTTGTGACGGCGGCGTGCCTGGACGCCACGTTTGACTCGTGCCATGTCTTAATCCTCCTCAGAGATACGGAAGCATGCGGTCCAGACGGCCCGCGTCTTCGGCACGAACGTGGTTCGTCTGCCGGAGATTGCGCTTCCGCTTGGTCGCCTTCTTGGTGAGGATGTGGCTACGGTTGGCGTGGCCGGCTTTGTACTTGCCCGAGGCGGTCTTGCGAAAACGCTTCGCCGCTCCTCGGTGGGTCTTGATCTTGGGCATCGCTAGGGTCCTTTCGGGTTTTCTTTTACTGGCCTGGGCGGCAGCTTTTGGTGGCTGCGCTTTCCGTCCTGCCCTTGCCGGCTTGTAAGTCGTTGATTCCCAATAGGAATTCGCGACGGGTTCCTGGTACAGCAAAAACGCCCGGCGAACCGGGCCGCACATTATGCAGGGGACGGGTTTCCCTTGCAAATCAGGGGGTTCTAAGCCCCTCTCCCGTCGGGAGAGGGGTTGGGGTGAGGGTTCGGCGGAGTGATGCACGCCACAATCTCGTCGCAGTTTTCCGAACAGGCGAGGCGATCGTGTCGCCACCCCGTTTCCCCGCACCCTCATCCGCCCTACGGGCACCTTCTCCCGAAGGGAGAAGGGAGAGCGCGCCGGTTACTTCTTCTTCGGCGCGATCATCATCACCATCTGCCGCCCTTCCAGACGCGGACGCGACTCGATCACGATGTCGTCGCCCAGATCGGCTTCGATCCGCGCGGCCATCTCGCGGCCCAATTCCTGATGGCTCATCTCGCGGCCGCGGAAGCGGATGTTGACCTTGACCTTATCGCCTTCTTCCAGGAAACGGCGCATGTTGCGCAGCTTGATCTGGTAGTCGCCCTCGTCGGTCACGGGCCGGAACTTGAGTTCCTTGATTTCGACCTGCTTCTGCTTCTTCTTGGCCGCATTGGCCTTCTTTTGCAGCTCGAACTTGTATTTGCCGAAATCCATGATCCGGCATACGGGCGGATCGGCATTGGGCTGGATTTCCACCAAGTCCAGGCCCTGTTCTTCGGCCATGGCCAAAGCTTCGTCGCGCGACAGCACGCCGACCATCTCGCCTTCGACGTCGAGCACGCGCACGCGCGGCACGCGGATTTCTTGATTCTTACGGTTCTGCTTTTCGGGGGTACTGATGTGGCGGTCTCCAGGGCGAATCGTGCCGGCTATCTAGCGATAGCCGGGCCTGCTCATGCTGCGACGTGCTCGTTGCGGAGTTTCTCGGCGAATGCGGCGACGGTCATCGTCCCCAGATCCTCCCCTCCTCGCGTGCGCACCGCGACTGCGCCATTCTCCACCTCGCGGTCCCCGACCACCAGCAGATATGGCACCCGCTGCAGCGTGTGCTCGCGAATCTTATAGCCGATTTTCTCGTTCCGCAAATCGGATTCGACCCGGAAGCCTTGATTTGCAAGGGTTTTCCGGACCTCCTCCACATAATCGGCCTGGGCGTCGGTGATATTGGCCACCACCGCCTGCACCGGGGCCAGCCAAGCCGGGAAGCTGCCGGCGTGGTGCTCGATCAGGATGCCGATGAAACGCTCCATCGAACCCACGATCGCCCGGTGCAGCATCACCGGGGTTTGTTTCTGGCTGTGTTCGTCGACGTATTCGGCTCCCAGCCGGCCGGGCATCATGAAATCGACCTGCATCGTGCCCAACTGCCAGGTCCGGCCGATGGCGTCGCGCAGGTGGTATTCGATCTTGGGGCCGTAGAAGGCGCCTTCGCCCGGCAGCTCCTGCCATTCGACCCCGGCCGCGGACAGCGCGGCGCGCAGGGCGTGCTCGGCCTTGTCCCAGGTGGCGTCGTCGCCCAGCCGCGGTTCCGGGCGCAGGGCGATCTTCAGCTGCACGTCGGTGAAACCGAAATCTTCGTAGACCTTCATCGCCTGGGCATGGAACGCGGTGACCTCGGCTTCGATCTGGTCTTCGGTGCAGAAGATGTGGCCGTCGTCCTGGGTGAAGCCGCGCACGCGCAGGATGCCGTGCAACGCGCCGGAGGGCTCGTTGCGATGGCAGGCGCCGAATTCGCCGTAACGGATCGGCAGGTCGCGGTAGCTGTGCAAACCCTGTTTGAAGACTTGCACGTGGCCGGGGCAATTCATCGGCTTCACCGCATAGGTCCGTTTCTCGGACTCGGTGAAGAACATGTTGTCCTTGTAGTTGTCCCAGTGGCCGGACTGCTTCCACAACGACACGTCGAGAATCTGCGGGCAGCGCACTTCGCCGTAGCCGGTGTCGCGGTATACCTTGCGCATGTACTGCTCGACCACCTGCCACACCGACCAGCCCTTCGGATGCCAGAAGATCAGGCCGGGCGCTTCTTCCTGCAGGTGGAACAGATCCTGCTGTTTTCCGATCTTGCGGTGGTCGCGCTTCTCGGCTTCCTCGATGCGCTGGATGTAGGCGTCGAGTTGCTTCTTGTCCGCCCAGGCGGTGCCGTAGATGCGTTGCAACTGCTCGTTCTTCGCGTCGCCGCGCCAATACGCGCCGGAAATGCGGGTCAGCTTGAATACCTTCAGGAAACGCGTGTTCGGCACGTGCGGGCCGCGGCACATGTCGACGTATTCTTCGTGGTAGTACAGGCCCATCGCTTTCTCGTCGGGCATGTCGTCGATCAGGCGCAGCTTGTAGTCTTCGCCGCGCGACTTGAACACGTCGATGACTTCCGCGCGCGGCGTGACCTTCTTGATCACGTCGTAGTCTTTGGCGATCAGTTCGCGCATGCGCTGCTCGATCGCGGCCATGTCCTCGGGCGTGAACGGGCGCTCGTACCAGATGTCGTAATAGAAGCCTTCGTCGATCACCGGCCCGATCACCATCTTGGCGGTCGGGTACAACTGCTTGACCGCGTGGCCGACCAGATGGGCGGTGCTGTGGCGGATGATCTCCACGCCCTCGTCGTCCTTGGGCGTGATGATCTGCAGCTTGGCGTCGTGGTCGATGCGGTCGCTGGCATCGACCAGCTTGCCGTCGACTTTGCCGGCGACGGTGGCCTTGGCCAGGCCGGGGCCGATGGACTGGGCGACGTCCATGACGGATACGGGATTGTCGAATTCGCGGCGGCTGCCGTCTGGAAGAGTGATCGTGATCATGGGCTTCGTTTTTTGTATCTGGCTTTTTGTAGGAGCGGCTTTAGCCGCCAGCTCTTGTCGCTTTCTGGGAAAAGCTCACGGCTAAAGCCGCTCCTACAAAAAGCCAAAAGGCTAAGGGCAATAAAAAAGCGCCACGAGGGCGCCGGTTTCCGGACCTCGGGAAGGAATCAGCGGTGGTCGGTGGTAGTGCTCATGTCGCACGCTCGGCCGGCGTTTCCGCGGGCCACCCGGTTTTGGCTATATGGGGTCGATTCTAGCCGAAAAAAAGCGTTATGCCGCAGTGCACCGAGCGCTCCGGCGGGGCCGTGGCATCATGCGGCCAGCTTCTGGACTCGCACTCTGCCGACTTTCGATGACGATCAAGGGCAAGGCCACATCTCTGGACATCGCGCACCTGGCCGGCGTCTCGCAGCCGACGGTCTCGCGGGCGCTGCGCGGCAGCCCGATGGTCAACGAAGAAACGCGGCGACGGGTGCTGGCGATCGCCGAACAGCTCAACTACAAAGTCGACAAGAACGCCTCCAGCCTGCGCCGCCAGCATTCGGGCACGCTGGCGCTGCTGCTGTTCGAGGATCCGACTTCGGACGAGTCGCACATCAATCCCTTCTTCCTGCCGATGCTCGGCTCGATCACCCGCGCCTGCGCGCGCCACGGGCAGGACCTGCTGATCTCGTTCCAACAGCTATCCGACGACTGGCATGCCGATTACGGCGACAGCAACAAGGCCGACGGCCTGATCCTGCTCGGTTACGGCGATTACCTGGCCTACCAGGGCAAGCTGAGGAAGCTGGTCGAACAGGGCACGCTGTTCGTACGCTGGGGCGCGGTACTGCCGGAGCAGCCGGGCATCTCGATCGGCTGCGACAACATCGGCGGCGGGCGTCTGGCCGGCGCGCATCTGGCCGGGTTGGGGCGGATGCGGGTGGCGTTTCTCGGCGATGCCTCAAGCCACTATCCGGAATTCCACGATCGTTACCGGGGCTGCGATGAGGCCATGCGCGAAACCGGGCATGCGCTGGATCCGGCACTGCAGATCGATGCGGAAAGTTCGGAGGATTCCGGTTACGCCGCCGCACAGGAACTGCTGGGCCGCGGCGCCGCCTTCGACGCGCTGTTCGCCGCCAGCGACCTGATCGCGATCGGGGCGATGCGCGCGCTCAGCGAGCATGGCCTGCGCATTCCCGAAGACGTGGCGGTCATCGGCTTCGACGACATTCCGGCTGCGCGCATCGCCACACCGACGCTGACCACGGTATTCCAGGACACGACGCTGGCCGGCGAACTGCTGGTGGACACGCTGATGAAGCAGGTGCGCGGCGAAAGCGCCGAGAGCTTGCGCCTGCCGACTTCGCTGGTAGTGCGCAGGTCGACATTGCCTAGCTCTTCGTAAGAGCGGCTTCAGGCGCGAGCTTTTTTGCTTTCCTGCCTTTGCTGTCGCCCCCTTTGAAAAAGGGGGCCACGGGGGATTTGCTCTTGATCTTGCTTCTTGAAGACCACAGCAAAAAGCAAATCCCCCTCAATCCCCCTTTTTCAAAGGGGGAGGAACGGCAAGACCGTTCAGCGGCGAGCGGTCATCGTCTTCGACAATTCCGCCCGCAAGGCAGGCAGCGACACCGGCTCATCGAGCAAGAGGACTTCCACGTCGTGCGCCGGCACGTCGATCGCGAGCGGCGTGCCTTCGACGACCGTAGTTTCGCGGCGGTCGAACGCGCCGCGCCACGCGCCCGGCTGCACGTCCGGCAATTCGAATCGGGCCGGCGCATCGCCCTTGTTGAGCAGCACCAGTGCGATTTGATGCTCGCCTTCGCGTTGATAGACGCGGTAGAACGCGGCGCGGTCGCCCTGCAGTTCCAGATTCACCTGCAAACCGCGCTGCAGCGCCGCTGAAGAAGCGCGCAGCAAAGCGATCCGCTTGAGCCGTTCGCGGATCGGGTTCGTACGCGCCGCATCGATCCGCTCCTGCCCGAAATAATTGCGGTTGCCCGCATGCTCCGCGCGGCCGCGCATGAAACCTGTTTCCGAGCCGTAATAGATCACCGGGATGCCGCGCGCGGTGAACAGCCAGTTGTGCGCGTCGATGAAACCTTCGTCGGACGCGTCCATCCGCGCCATGTCGTGGTTGTCGTAGAAGGTCATCAGCTCATAGGGATTCGCATACGGGCCGCCTTGAAGATGGAGCGGCTCGCGCAAACGCTCGAAACCGGCCCGCTTGCGGCCGAACACTTCGTCCAGCCCCTGTTTCAACGGGAAATCGAGCACGCTGACACCTGCGTTCTGCGGCCAGGTGTGATTGGCGATCTTATCGGCGTTGTAGTCGAAGGCCTCGCCGAACATGAAGAAGCCCGGATGCTTTTCTCGGATGCGGGTAGTGAAGCGGTGCCAGAACGCATCCGGCATCCAGCCAATGGTGTCGATGCGGAACGCATCCGCGCCCTGTCCGATCCACTGTTCGTAAGCACCGATCAGATACTCCAGCACCGCCGGATTGTTTTCGTTGAAGTCGGACAACTCGGCCAGGCCGCCGCCGGTGTTGTAGAACGCGTGCAGCGGATTGTGCTTGGGATCGAGCTTGGCGGGCGGCAGATTCTGGTGATCGGCGATCAACTTGCTGTTCTTGTCGAATATCTGGCCGAACATCGGCTGCGGCTTGGGCATCGTGTACGACGGCGAACCGTGGTTGCCGACGATGTCCAGCACCACTTCCAACTTCTGCGCGTGCATGGCGCGGGTGAAGCCGGCGAAGTCGAGTCCGGCGCTCGGCAGGTGCTCGTCGAGCCGGTAGAAATTGACGCCCCAGTAACCGTGATAGCCGGTCTTGCCGCGGTCGGTCAGCGAGCTGCCCCAAGTGATCGGCTTGCCGCCGGTGAAAGCCTCGTTCGGATTGTCGACGATCGGCGTGATCCACACCGCACCGAAGCCCATATCGCGGATGTAGCCGGCGTTGTCGGCGACGCCTTTGAAGTCGCCGCCGAGGTAGCCGATGTTGTCGCTCTCGCCTGCAGGCGCGTCGGGGGTCGGCACATCGAAGGTGCGCTGCGTACCGCCTTGCTCGCGCTGATCGTTGGCCGGATCGCCATTGACGAAACGGTCGGTCACGACGAAGTACACCGCTTGGCTGGCGAACGGTTCGAGCGTGCCGTAATAGGCTTCGGTGCTGTCGGACTTCGCGGTCGCGGCGGGCGTCGGCGCATCGCTGCGTCCGCATCCGGCCAGCAGCGCCACGCCTGCGATCAGGGCGATATCGCGCATCGTCATGGCGTCGCCGCCTGCAGCACCGGGTGGCGTACGCGCAGCACGCACAGGCCGGCGACGATCAGGCTGATGCCGCCGATCATCAAGGCCTGGATCGGCTCGCCGCCGAAGAAGGTCTTGAGCAGGAAGCCGAGCAGACTGGCCGCGACCAGTTGCGGGATCACGATAAAGAAATTGAAGATACCCATGAACACGCCCATTTTTTCGGCCGGCACGCTGTCGGACAACAACGCGTACGGCAACGACAGGATAGAAGCCCAGGCGAAGCCGACGCCGGCCATCGGCAGCAGCAGCCATTGCGGATCGCGTATCGCCAGGAACGACAGCAGGCCCAGTCCGCCGAGCGTGGCGTTGATCAGGTGGCTGATGCGCAAGCCCCAGCGCCGCACCATCAGCGGGATCACCATCGCCGCCACCGCGGCGAAGCCGTTGTAGGCGGCGAACAGCACGCCGACCCAGTTCGCGCCCTCGTTGTAGGCGGCCGAAGTGGTGTCGCTGCTGCCGAAATGCACGCTGGTCACCGCCGCGGTGGTGAACAGCCACATCGAGAACAGCGCGAACCAGGAGAAGAATTGCACGACCGCCAACTGCCGCATCGTCTGCGGCATGTCGTGCAGGTCGTCCATGATGCTGGCGAAGGCGCCGTGCGCGCGGGTCAAGCTAAACAGCAGTAGCGCTGCGCCGTAGCCGGCGACGATACCGGCGAGGATGTACAGCTGCTTGTCGAGCGCAAACGCGGCGACCGCAGCGATGCCGGCCGCGCCGGCCGCAAGCCAAATCAATCCGTTGCGACGCGCGCGCATCGCATCCAGCGGCCGCCGCTGCAGCGGCGGCGCCTCGTCCCAGGCCTTGAGCGCTTGCGGCGGATACTCGCGCGTGCGCAACACGGTCCACAAGATGGATAGCAGCAACACCATGCCGCCGAAGTAGAACGCGTAACGCACGGTATCGGGCACTTCGCCGGGACCGGCGGTATTGCCGACGCCGAGCCTTGCGAGCACGAACGGCAGCAGGCTGGCGACCACCGAGCCGATGCCGATGAAGAAGCTCTGCATCGCATAGCCGGTCGGCCGCTGCCTGGCCGGCAGTTGATCGCCGACGAAGGCGCGAAACGGCTCCATCGAGATGTTGATCGAGGCGTCCAGTACCCACAGCAGGCCGGCGGCGATCCACAACGTCGGCGAGTTCGGCATCGCGAACAGCGCCAGCGTCGCCAGCACCGCACCGATCAGGAAGTAAGGCCGGCGTCGGCCGAGCCCGGTCCAGGTGCGGTCCGACAGGTAGCCGACGATCGGCTGCACGATCAGGCCCGTCAGCGGCGCGGCGATCCACAGGATCGGGATCTCGTCCATGCTCGCACCCAGCGTCTGGAAGATGCGGCTGACGTTGGCGTTCTGCAGCGCGAAGCCGAACTGGATGCCGAGAAAGCCGAAACACATGTTCCAGATCTGCCAAAACGACAACTGCGGTTTTTCGGTCATGCGCTTCATCCTGCGATTCGATGCGATTCCATGGCTGCGTTCATTTCAATGTTCGCGTGCGATCTCGATCGCGCCGATATCGGCCGCGTTCAACGCGCCCTTCGCGCCGCCCTCTCCGCCGGTATAGCGCGCGAAATGCCGCAGATCGCTCATGTTGAAGCCATCGAGCAATGCGAACTCGCAGGTTTTTCCGGCGTTGGCGGAGAACACGGCATTGGTCGAGCGTTCCGATCCGTCGCTGTGCGGCATGACGATGGGCACGACCTGCTCCGGTTGAGCTTCGCAGCGGATCGACAAACGCTTCACCGCCGCGGTGACGCCGGTGTTGATCGGCCCGTGCGCATTGTCGTAAAGCAACCTGGCGCGATAGCGGCCATCGTGCGGCGCCGTCCAACGTCGCGGCCAGGCGCCGGCGACCGTGGCGGCTTCGCCGAGGCAAAGCGTGGGGCTGTGCAGCGATTCGATGCCGTCGCCACCACTGCGGGTGGTGCTGATGCATTGCTGCAGCCTGCTCGCCGGCAGGGTCGTCTTGCCGGCCACCGCGCCGCGCGAAGCGCCATCGACGTATAGCGTATCCGCGTCTGCGGTATCCAACTGCCAGACATCGCCGCTCAGGCGTGCGACAGGCGCCGGTGGCGATGGCGGCGCGAAATGTTCGTCCATCCTAAGCGGCGACGCGGGCACATGCTTGGGCACCAGTTCGACGACGGTCTCGCCGCCGTTGCGGCGCACCGCGCCGGCGACGAGCAGATTGCCGTCGATGCTGCGCGGGCGCCGCAGCGCGATGCTGCGGTCCTGCAACTGCAATCGGATCGTGTCGCGATCGCCGAACAGCATCGGCACCAGCGATGTCGGCAGCCGCGGCGCTACCGAGCCATCGGCTTCGAGTCCGAATACGCCTTCGATCACCGCATCCAATGCCCCTGCCACCGACCACAACTGGCGCGGAGAATTCACCACCGGGCCGCTGAGCTTGCCGTCTTCGACATGCACGCGCTGGCTCAGGAATTCGTAATTCTCCATGTGCGAACCGGCCAGCGCCGCGCCGCGCAGGATCGAGCGAAGTTCGTGCGCGATGCGTTCGGGCGAATTCGTACGCCGCGCCGCCTTGAGCGCATAAGCGCTGACGAACGGCCAGATGGCGCGATTATGGTAGATGGCGATGCCTGGCTGCTGCGGCCAGATCACCGGACTGCCGGCCGGCGTGGCTGGATAGTTGGCCAGCGCCGCGCGCGCACGCGCTTCAGGCACTGCGCCTGACAATGTCGCCAGCGAAATACCGAGCAGATCGTAGGCCTCGAACGGCACCGGATGCGTGGCGGCGCCGATATAGCTCATGTACATGCCGCGGCGTTGGTTCCAGAAACGCTGGTCGATCGCCTGCGCCAGCGCGCGCGCCTGCTCGCGGTACGACGTCGCGGCATCGGCATCGCCGCGCTGCGCCGCCAATTCCGCCGCGAACTGCAACGCCTGGTAGTGCAGCGCATTGGTCGACAACGCGAACGATTCGGCGATGAACACCACATCGTTCGCCGTCCATGCCGGATAGGTCTGCTCGCGCCAATCCAGGAACGAAGTCTCGCCGCGGTACAGGCCGACCGCGCGATCGAAAGCGTAGATGCGGTCCTGCGCCAGCGTGTCGCGCAACGCGCGCCAGGTTTCGTCGGCGAAGACGGGATCGTCGAGCAGGTGACGCGCGCCGAGGAACCAGACCACGCGATCGGTGCTGATCGGCCAGCTGCCGCCCGAGCCGGTGTCCTGCGCTACATACAGCCCTTGCCCGACGCCCGTGCCGCGGATATCGGAGAGCTTGAAGCGCAATGAGCGCTTGGTGCGTTCCGGATCGAGGCGGGCCAGCGCGAGGTCCGCCGAATAACTGAGGTCGCGAGTCCAGACGTAGGGCCATTTGGCGCCAGTCTGGAAACAGTCGCAGGGCAAGGGCTTGCCGTGATCGAAGGCGCCGTCGCGGATCGCGTCGACCCTGTTCTGCTGCAGCTCCTGCTGCGCGAGCGCGAACAGGCCATCGAACAAGGGGCTGGCGGTGTCGCTGCGCAACGGCTGCGCCTGAATCAAGCGCGGCACTGCCGGTTCGCTTTCCCCACTCGCCTGCAACCGATAACGGCCGTCGCCGATCGCTTCCATCGCAGCGCTGCGGTCTTGCCACGTGACCGAATCGCGCCATTCGCTGGCGACGGCAGGCGCGCTGGCCAGCAGCAGCGCTGTCTGCAACGACGAAACGATGTTGCGGATCGACAAGGAGGGGCTCCGATAGGGATCGCGGTTCCAGCATCGCGATGCTGCATGCGCACCGCCGTTGCCGCAACCCTGCAGTGGCGCTGCGGGCCATGGTAGTCGCAAGCCTCGCGGCACGGCCTTGCTGCATACGTATTCATGCCGTCATGCTTGCTCCGGCCGCCGCCCGCGGGCGCGGCTGTGGAATAGTGGCGCTCCGCGAAGCGCGCCATGACGGCACGCGGTTTTTTTCGATGCAGGATGGGGAGTGGAATGGCGACGTTGCCCTGGTGGCGTGGCGCGGTGATCTACCAGATCTACCCGCGTAGCTTCATGGATACCGACGGCAACGGCGTCGGCGACCTGCCGGGCATCGTCGCGAAGCTCGACTACATCGCCAGCCTGGGCGTCGATGCGATCTGGATCTCGCCATTCTTCAAATCGCCGATGGCCGATTTCGGTTACGACATCGCCGACTACCGCGACGTCGATCCGCTATTCGGCACGCTCGCCGATTTCGACCGGCTGCTGGTCAAGGCGCATGCGCTCGGCATCCGGGTGATGATCGACCAGGTGCTCAGCCACACCTCGATCGAGCACGACTGGTTCCGGCAGAGCCGCGCCAACCGCAACAACGACAAAGCCGACTGGTACGTCTGGGCCGATCCCCGACCCGACGGTACGCCGCCCAACAACTGGCTGTCGATCTTCGGCGGCGTGGCTTGGAAATGGGAACCGCGCCGCGGGCAATACTTCCTGCACAATTTTCTCGCCTCGCAGCCGGATCTCAACTTCCACAACCCGGCGGTGCGCGAAGCGACGCTGGACAACGTCAAATTCTGGCTGGACAAAGGCGTCGACGGGCTGCGCCTTGATGCGATCAACTTCTGCTTCCACGACCGGCAATTGCGCGACAACCCCGCCAAACCGCCGGAGTTGCGCCAGGGCCGCGGCTTCAGCGCCGACAACCCCTACGCGTTCCAATATCACCACCACAACAACACTCAGCCCGAAAACCTGCAGTTCCTCGAGGAACTGCGCGCGCTGATAGACCGCTATCCGCAGGCGGCCACGCTCGGCGAGATCTCGTCGGAGGATTCGCTGGCCACCATGGGCGAATACGTCAACGACCGACGCCTGCACATGGGTTACAGCTTCGAGTTGCTGACCGAAGATTTCAGCGCCGCCTACATCCGCGGCACGGTCGAGGATCTGGAAGCCAAGATGGCCGACGGGTGGCCGTGCTGGGCGATCTCCAATCACGACGTGCAGCGCGCGGTCACCCGCTGGGGCGGCGCCGACGACGACGCCTTCGCCAAGCAGCTGATCGCGCTGGTGTGCTCGCTGCGCGGCTCCGTCTGCCTGTATCAAGGCGAGGAATTGGGCTTGGGCGAGGCCGAAGTCCCGTACGAGGCGCTGCGCGACCCCTACGGCGTCGCGTTCTGGCCGAACTTCAAGGGCCGCGACGGCTGCCGCACGCCGATGCCGTGGACCGCCGACGACGATGCCGGATTCAGCCGGGGCGAGCCGTGGCTGCCGATTCCGCCCGAGCACCGCGCGCGCAACGTCGCGGCGCAGGACGCGGACGCCGGCTCCGTGCTCAATGCCACGCGCGAATTCCTGCGCTGGCGCAAGACGTTGCCGGCGCTGCTGTATGGCGACATACGTTTTCTCGATGCGCCGGAACCGATTCTCGCGTTCACCCGCGAGCACGATGGCACGAGCTTGCTCATCGCCTTCAACCTGTCGTCGTCAGCGGCTCACTGGTCACTGCCCGCCAGTACCCATCTGCGCCCGATCGACAGCCACGGGCTGACCAGTGGCCGCATCGAGCACGCTCGACTGTCGCTCCCTGCGCGCGGCGTTTTGTTCGCGGAATCTATCAGTTCACGCGAGAGTCTTGTTTTGTAGAGCGGAGCTTGCTCCGCTGCTTTCTTGTCCCGCTTGAAGAGCAGCGGAGCAAGCTCCGCTCTACAAAGAAAAGCAAGGCGTCGCGCTGGGGGCCTTTTTTATGGGCCGACTCATTTCTGGCTGCGCAATTCAAGCGTCGCCGGAGCCGGCTGATCGCCGATCTCGAAATACAGCGTCTGTTTCGAGGCATCCGCCGCAACGGCCACCGACTTGCCGTCGAGTTCCACCTGTGCAGCGCCGCGCCAGCCGTGCACTACCACCTCGATGCGGCTCCACCACGGCGCGTAATCGCCCTCGCGCTGCGCGAACGATAATGCCAGTCCATCTGCCGTGACATCGCAGCGCAGCGCCTGACGCAGATAGCGTCCGCGCTGATGCCCGAGGCTGATTCCGTCGTCGGCATACAGCATGCCGTCGCAGTTCTCGCCGGGATACACATGCAGCGACAACGGTCCGCGCGGCGTCTGCGTCGTGCTTTGCACCAACGGCTGCTGCGGCAGAATGGTGCCGCCGCGCACGAATACGGGCAGCCGCTCCAGCGTCGGCGTCTCATGCACGATGACGAGTCCGGGCTTTGCCGATTCGCCGCGTTCCCCCGCTACCTCCAGCCCGCTCCAGTAGTCGTACCAGCGCTCTCCCGGCAGGCAGATCTTGTACGGCTGCGGCGATTCCGGCGTCGGCGACGGCGCGATCAGCAGCCCTCCGCCGAGCATGAAGGCCATCGACTGATCGCAGGGTGCGGTCAATGCCTGCGGATAATCGTAGAAGACAGGACGCATCAAAGGCGCGCCGCTATGCGCGTTCTCGTCGGCCAGCGCATACAGATAAGGCATCAGGCGATAACGCTGCTCGATGAAACGACGCCGGATCGCAGTGTGCTGCGGGCCGTCTACCCAGGGCTCGGCGCGCGGGGCGTCGATCGCCGCGTGGTTGCGCATCAGCGGCATGAAGGCGCCGATCTGATACCAGCGCGTCAGCAGTTCCGGCGATGCGCCGCCGGTGAAACCGCCGATATCGACCGCGCTGTAAGCGAAACCGCTCAGACTCAAATTGAGCAGTTGCGCCACCGACAGTTTCAAATGGCTCCAGGTTGAGCTGTTGTCGCCGGTCCAGGTCGCCGCGTAACGTTGCCCGCCGGCATAGCTGGCCCGCGTCATCACGAACGGACGTTGGTCCGGCGTCAGCGTCTGTAGGCCTTCGAAAGTCGCCCGCGAATTTTCCATGCCGTAGACGTTGTGGATCTCGGCGTGGCTGGCTTTGCGCACTGCGAAACCCGAACCTTCGATCCGATGCGCGGTGTCGAGCGGCATGGTCTTGCTCGGCGTCTCGAACAGCGCCGGCTCGTTCATATCGTTCCAAAACCCGGCGATGCCGTCCTCGACGAAACCGGCATACAGACCGCCCCACCAAGCGCGCGTGCCGGCGCGGGTGAAATCTGGGAATACCGAAGCGCCCGGCCAAACCTTGCCGACGAAGAGGCCGCCGTCCGGACGCTTGACGAAGTGATCGCCGGCCGTGCCGCTGTCGAATGGCGCGTAACCCTCGCCAGGCGCATGAGGAATATGCAGATCGGTGATCGCGACCAAGCGGATCCCGTCTTCGCGCAAATCCGATGCGAGTTGCGGCAGGTCCGGAAAGGTTTCCGGGTTCGTAGTGAACGGTCGGTTGCGGTCCTGGAAATCGATATCGAGCCAGATCACGTCGGTCGGTATGCGTTCGCGGCGCAGGCGTGCGGCGACATCGCGTACCTCGCGCGACGACATGTAGCTGTAGCGCGACTGCTGGTAGCCCAGCGACCACAGCGGCGCCAGCGGCGGCTTGCCGGTGAGATCGGTGTAGCGCTCCACCACGCGCGGCAGCGAAGGTCCGTAGATCAGGTAATAGTCGATCGGGCCGTCGACCGCGCCGAAAGCCAATACGTCCTGTTCGCGCCTGCCGAAATCGAACCCGCTGCGCCAGGTATTGTCGAGGAAGATGCCGTAGCTGCCGCCCTCGCCGCCCGTGGCGACGAAGAACGGGATGCTCTTGTACAACGGATCGGTAGCCTCGCCGAAGCGGCCGACGTCGGTGTTCCAGTTCACGAAGGCGCCGCCGCGCCGATCCAGCGGGCCGGTCTTGTCGCCGAGCCCGAAGTAGCGTTCGGAGGCCGGCATCGTTTTGCGCAGCGTAAAGGCGCGCCCGTCGATGTCGATCGGGCGACCGATGGCATCCGCGGATACGATGCGGCCTTCGTTATCCTCGACGATCAACCGCAGAGGGTCGCGCGCGATGCGCACGGCGAGCGCGGCGGTGCGGAATCCTGGCGTGTCCGCACCGTCCAACGGCCGCACCGCGACATGCCGCGCGCGCATTTCCTGGGATACCGCCCACGATGCGTCTTCCGGCAGATTACCGTCGACAGCGATGCGCACCCGCAGCAGGTCGTCGGCCAGCGCGTCTACCCGCAACAGCATCCGGCCGTCGCGCACCTCGATGCCGTCGTCGCGATGCACGACATCCTTGCGTGCGAATGCCGTAGCGGAAACGCAGAATCCCGCGACCAATCCCGCCATCAACGCCGTCGCCTTGCCGATCCTCATGCTTCTTTGCCTCCTATGGCAACGTGACGACGACGTCGTCCATCACCAGCGGATCGCGCGAGCCGTCGCCGCCGCCGAAGCCCGCCGATTGCGGCTGCGGCGTCAGGCTGCGATAGCCCGCGTCGTAATCCCAGGTGGTGACGTAAAGTTTGGCGCCCGACAAGGACGACGGCTCGCCCAGCGCGCTGGCCGGCAGGACGAAACTGATCGTGTTGCTTGCGGCATCGGTTTCGATCTTGGCGGCGGGCGCGACCGGCGTGCCTTCGTTGCCAGCTGCCGCGCCGGTTGCCGAGAACAAGGCATTGCTCCAGCCGCCGGCGCGCAGGCGATAGTGCCAACGCATGCCTTCGGGCAGGTGTGCGTTCTGCAGCGGCATCAGAGTGCTGCCGCCATCCCTGCCCGGCAACTGCAGGAAAATCGTGAAGGCGACATGGTCGAAGCCGTTGACCGGATTCCATTGCGTGGTCAGTTTGCGCATCGTCAGATCGAGCCGGAGCGCTCCGCCTGCGGCCGAAACGCGCACGCCGCGTATGTCCGCCTGATGGTTGGCGGACCAACCCGGATCGGTCGGATATCGATAGCGGCCTTTCGGTCCATGGTCGTCGTTCTCGTCATCGTTCGTTTCGGCCAGCACGCGCCAACGGCGTTCGACCCGGAAATTTCGCGCAGCGGAGATCGCCCGCGGCGATTCGGACCAGGCCACCAGACGGTGCTGCATATCGGCATCGATCATGTCGCCGGTATCGATCTGCGCCTGCCAGCGTCCCTCCGCATCCGGCCGCACGGTCGCCGCCTTGGCGAGATCGCCATCGACCACGAGTTTGAAGGCCGGCACGTCCTGCGCCGTCCCGCGCACGATGAAATCGTCGTCGTACTCGTCGCCGTTCGCGGGCGCCAACGCGATCGCGGCCGGCGACGATGGCGGCGTCGGTCGTCGACCCGACACTTGCCAGACCTGGCCGCTGCGCGGCGGCAGGCGCAGGTTGATGCGCCGGTCGGCGCCGACGGCGAGGTCGGCGGGGACTTTGCCATCGATGCCGAACAGGCCCTGCAGCACCGTTCCCGGCGCCAGTCCGGTATCGAGGTTGTCGAGCAGCGTTTCGCCATCGGCGGAATTCAGCACTACCAGCGCCGTATCGTCGGCCTCGGCCATGCGCCAGGCGATCGCACCGGGCAAAGCGGCGTTCGATGCCAACACGGTCGGCGTTCCCCGCGAGAACACGCGGTGTTCGCGGCGCAATGCGATCGCGCGCTGCAGGAAGCGGTACAGCGGCGCCGAAGCATCGAAACGGTCGCTGCCGCCGGAACCGTAGCCGTGCGCGAACATCGCCGCACGCTGCATGGTGAAACCTTGTTCGGTGCCGTAGTAGATCGTAGGAATGCCCGGCAGCGTCATGATCGACAACAGGGCCTGCCGCAGCCCCGCTTCGTTGCCGCCGGCGAGGAAGCGCTCGACGTCGTGGTTGTCTACGAAGGTCGGCATCCGGTGCGGATCGTGGTGCACTTTCATCATGCCGCCGATGCGATAGCCCAGTTCGGCGCTGGGATGGCCGCGCGCGAAAACGTCCCCGAGGGTGGCGTACAGCGGGAAATTGATCATTCCCGTCAGCAGCGGCGTGCCGTCGGCCGCACGCGCGTAGGTTTCGATCTTGCGCGCCTTCTCCTCTTGATACGGCCGGTCGGGACCGAAACCCTCGCCGAACGCGTGGAAATCGCTGCGTCCGGTTCGTTCGGCGACGCGCCGCATGCCGGGATGAGCCGGATCGTCGGAATACATGAAATCGGCGAAGAATTCTGGCGGTACGTGAAAGGCGGTATCGACGCGGAACCCATCGACGCCGGCTTCGCGGATCCAATAGCCGTAACTGTCGCGCAACGCTTGACGCACAACCGGGTTTTCGGTGTTCAGGTCGTCGAGTCCGGCGAGCTGGAAAGTGCGCTCCTGGCTCACATCGTTGAAGTCGACGATATCCGGCGTCCAGTGATAGATCGCTGCAACGCGGTCCTCGGCCTTGCGCGCATCGTTGGCATCGAACGGCGCTTGCGTGGGCGCCGGTTTGGCGCGAGCCCAGTCGTAGCGAACGAAGTGTTTCGCCGGGTCGTGCGCGTCCCATCCGCCTCCGTACGAAAAAAAATCTCCCGCGTGATTGACCACTACGTCCTGCACTAGGTACATGCCGGCGGCGTGCAGGCTGCGCGAAAGTTCGCGATAGTCCTCCAGCGTGCCGAGATGGGCATCTACCTGCTTGAAATTCTCGGCCCAATAACCGTGGTACCCGCCGTAGCGGACGCGCTCGTTCCACCATTGATTGGCGACCGGCGGAGTGATCCACACTGCGGTCGCGCCGAGGCCGCGGATGTAGTCGAGCCGGCGGCGCACACCGCGCAGATCTCCGCCGTTGTATTTGGCGTTGTCGGCGGGATCGTATTCGCCGGCGCCCTGGTCGTTGTTGCCCGGATCGCCGTCGTCGAAACGGTCGGTCATCAGGAAATAGACGACCTGGTCGCGCCAATCCGGCGACGGCACGTGCAGGCGTCCGGCCGTGGCGGGCGGTTGCGCGGCGGCCGCGCCGGCGCAGCCGAGCACGACGCCGGCGATGCCCACCGACAGCCACGCCGCCGCCGGCCGTAATGCGCTGCGCCTTGCCGTCATCCGAGCACTCCTGCACCTGCCTGTTCACTATTCCACGAGTCCGGCGCCGCTGTTACAAGCCGAGCGCATCCGGCTCATGAATACGTATGCAGGCTGCGATGCGCGGGAGTTGCCGCGACTACTATGGCCGCGCAACGGGTGACACCTGTTCCCCGGCATACGAGACCCGGGACGCGTTCGAATGGCCGCGCACGCGGGCGAAAACAAAAGCAACGACGCCTTGGGAGGGGAAAAATGTTGCACTACAAGCGAAACACTTTGAGCGTGGCTCTGGTCGCAGCGATGGCGCTGGGCGCGACGGCGGCGCATGCGCAATCGACCGATGCCGCGCCGCAACAGGATCCGAACGCGGCGGCGGATGCGACGCAAACGCCGGCGCAAACCCAAGCGAAAACACTCGAGACGGTCACGGTCACGGGCATCCGGGCGGCGATCGAGACCTCGATCGACACCAAGAAGGAAGCGACCTCGATCGTCGAATCGATCTCCGCCGAAGACATCGGCAAACTTCCCGACATCAGCATCGCCGAATCCATCGCGCGCCTGCCCGGCCTCGCCGCGCAACGCGTCGCCGGACGCGCCCAGGTGATCAGCGTGCGCGGCCTGTCGCCGGACTTCTCGACCACGCTGCTCAACGGCCGCGAGATGGTCAGCACGGGCGACAACCGCAGCGTGGAGTTCGACCAGTACCCGTCCGAACTGATGAGCGGCGTCACCGTCTACAAGACGCCGGACGCCGCGCTGGTGGGTCAGGGCCTGTCGGGCACGCTGGACATGCGCACCGTGCGCCCGCTCGATTTCGACAAGCCCGTCTTCGCTTTCAGCGTGCGCGGCCAGCGCAACTCGCTGGGCTCGGCCGCCAACGCCGACGGCGACGGCAAGCGCATCAATGCCAGCTACATCGACCAGTACTTCGGCGGCACGCTCGGGCTGGCGATCGGCTTTTCGCACTCGGATATTCCGATCCAGGAAAACCAGGTCGGCCTCTATGAGCCCTGGAAGAACCAGAACGACGACGGCACGCCGCTGGATCGCCCCGGCATACCTGATTTCACCTACTACTCCGACGGCATCAAGGCGCTGCGTCGCACCGGCTACATCCGCCGCAACGCCGCGATGGCGACCGTGCAGTTCCGCCCGATCAACGAATGGAACAGCACGCTGGACATCTTCCACACTTCGGCCGTGCAGGAAGATACCGCCAACCAATTCGAAGTGAACCTCGGCAACTATCCGTCCGGGCTTACCATCACCAACCCGACGATCAACGGCAACGGAACGTTCACCGGTGGTAGCGCCAACGGCGTCTATCCCTTGGTGCGCGGCATGTACAACAAGCGCGAGGACAGTATCGACGCGGTCGGCTGGAACAACGAGATCAAGATCGGCGAAGCGAACCTCACCGCCGACCTGAGCTGGTCGAAGTCCCACCGCGACGAACTGAACCTCGAAAACAACACCCAGTTGCTGCCGAACCCCCAACTGGACACGTTGATCCTGAATTACCGGAAAAACGATTTCTCGACACTGATCCCGGGCCGCGACTATTCCGACCCCGGCGCGCTGTTCCTGGCCAACACCATCTACGGTTCCGGGTACGGCAAGACACCGAACGTCGTCGACGAGCTGAAAGGCTTCAAGGTCAACGTCAACCTGCCCGCTCCGGGCGCGATCGACGGCTTTTTCTCCGACTTCGATATCGGCGCGCACTACGGTGACCGCGAGAAGACCAAGCACCAGCCGGAAGGCAACATCAACCTCGGCGCGCAGGGCGAAACGACCATCGCGCCCGACCTGCAGTACGGCCTGGTCGACCTGGGCTTTGCCGGCGTCGGTTATATCCCCTCGTGGAACGTCCCGGGCGCCGTCGGGCGATACATGACCTTCGCGCCCAACGAGGAAGCGAGCTTCCTCGTCGCCAAGGCCTGGACCGTCAACGAAGACATCACGACGGGTTGGCTCCGCGCGAACATCGACACGACGTGGGGTTCGATTCCGGTGCGCGGCAATATCGGCGTGCAGGTTCAGCACACTGACCAATCGTCGTCGTCGAACTATTGGGATGCCTCGCAGCCGGCCGGCGAGAATGTGCGCCCGTACGAGAACGGCAAGACCTATACCGACTGGCTGCCGAGCCTGAACCTGGCTTTCATGCTTCCGCACGATCAAACGTTGCGCTTCGGAGCGGCCCGCCAGATCGCGCGCGCGCGCCTGGATCAGCTGCGCGCTTCGTTCGAGTTCGGCATTAACAATTCGAACGGCGTCCCGGGCGGCTCGGGTGGCAACCCGGAGCTGGATCCGTGGATCGCCAACGCGTTCGACATCTCGTACGAGAAGTACTTCAGCGGCACCAAAGGCTACGTCTCCGCGGCGGCGTTCTACAAGGATCTGCGCAGCTACATCTTCACGCAGCCCCGCACGCTCGACTTCTCGCAGTTCATCGCGCAGATGCCGCCCGACCAGCAAGCGCTCGTCACCACCAACTTCGGCCAGTTCAGCTCGCCGTACAACGGCAAGGGCGGCAAGCTGAAGGGCCTGGAACTGACCGCTTCACTGCCGCTGGACCTGTTCTGGAAGTCGGCGGAGGGCTTCGGCTTCATCGCCAGTGCGAGCTTCTTCGACAGCAACATCAAGATCCGCGACCCGGAAAGCGCGAGCAGCGTCGGCAGCGGCGACATCAGCCTGCCCGGTCTGTCGGACGAGGTATATAGCCTCACCGCTTACTACGAGAACCACGGCTTCGGCGCGCGCCTCAGTCAGCGCATGCGGTCGGACTACATCGGCGAGATCGGCAACTTCGCCGGCAACCGCACCTTGCGTTACGTCGAAGGCGAGAACCAGCTCGACGCGCAGCTCAGCTATACGATCGAGACCGGCAGGTTCGACGGCGTGACGTTCCTGTTCCAAGCCAGCAACCTGACCGACGAAGCGTACCGCACCTATGCGGAAACCAAGGACCGTCCGCTCGAGAACATCGAGTGGGGCCGCACCTATCTGCTGGGCGTGAGCTACAAGTTCTGAGCCGCGCTTAGTTGCGCAAACGAAACGGCCGGCGCAATGCCGGCCGTTTTCGTTGCTGCGGTGGTTACCGTTTCTTAGACGGCTTCAACGGTTCCATCGCGCGGAACCGGCGGCCGTACTCGTCGGTCAGGTCGCGCGCTTCCTGCGGATTGCGCACCAGAGTCGGGGTCAGCAGGATGATGGTCTCGTTGCGCGTATCCGATGTCGTCTGCCGTCCGAACAAGCCGCCGATCACCGGTATGCGGCTCAATCCAGGAAAGCCGGAAGAGCCGCGGCTGCGCTCGTCCTGGATCAGGCCCGCCATGATCACGGTCTCGCCGCTCTGCACCATCGCATTGGTCTTCAGGCGACGCGTGTCGATGCGTACGTTGCCGTTGACGTCCGGCGTACCCGACGGCGCGCTGATTTCCTGCACCACATCCATGAAGATCGTGCCGTCCTTGGTGGCGCGCGGCCGCACTTTGAGGATGGTGCCGGTGTCGATGTACTGCACTTGGCTGATGGTGTTCTCGCCGCCCGTATTCGGATTCACGGAAACCGAGTTGATCGGAATGCGGCTACCGACGTTGAACGTGGCCTCGTAGTTGTTGCGGACGAAGACCGAAGGCGTCTGCAGCATCCGCACGTCGGTGACTTTGTCCAGCGCGTCGATCACCGCCGCGGCGTTGGTGCCGAGGAAGATCCAGTTGGCGCCGGTGGGCTTGATGCTGCCCGCGAGCTGGCTCCAGGTATCGCGCCCCACCGCGCTGGGCAAGCCGTTGTCGGTGACGGCGCGCTCGAAGAACCAGCTGACACCGTAAGCCAGTTCGCCGCCGAGCTGCACCTGCACCACCTGCGCCTCGATATGCACCTGCATCGGCATCACATCGAGCTTCTCCACCACTTCGCGGATCGATCTCCAGGCCGCGGGCGTGGCCCGAACCAGCAGCGAATTGGTTTCCGGCACCGCCGATACGCCGACTTTGTCGCCGTTCACTTCGAGGGTGACGGTGGTATTGCGGGTGGTCTGCTCCGGATCCAGGCTGAGATTGCCGATGTCGCCGCCGCCGCCCGTTCCGCCGCCGCCGGCGCTGCCGAAGCTGTCCTTGCTGCTGCCGTCGACTCCGCTGGTGGGGCTCATGTTGTCGCCCAGGCCGCGGATGGTTTGGGCATCGGGCGGATACATCAGCGACGGTCCGCCGCTGCCATTACCGCCGCGGCCGCTGCCGAACACTTCGGCCAGGCGCGTGGCCAGTTCGTCGGCCTTGATGTATTTCAGCTCGTGGGTGAACAGGCGCGGGGTGTCGCCGACGCCGTCGATGCGGTCGATCCAGGACTGGATGTCGTCCAGGTATTCGGGCTGCGAAGTGATTGCCAGCACTGCGTTGGAGCCTTCCAACGGCATGAAGCGGAACATGCCGGCCACCGGAGATTTGCTCTGTTCGCCGAACACTTTCTCCAGGTCCGCCACCACTTTCATGGCGTTGCCGGACTGCAGCGGGAACACGCCGACCGACATGCCGGCCAACCAATCGACGTCGAAGATCTCGATCGTGCGCAGATAGTTGGCCAATTCCGTCTGCGTGCCGGCCAGGGTGATGAGGTTGCGCGAGGACTCGACGTTGACGATCGCGTTCGGACGCGCGTAAGGCTTGAGCAATTTCTCCATCTCGGTCGCCGAGATGTAGCGCAGCGGCACCACCTGTACCTGATAGCCGCCGCGCGCCATGCCGGGCGCGCCGGCGCGCGGCGCCACCGTGCCGGCCAGCGCCTGGTCGGCAGGCAGGATGGTGTAGCGGCCGTCGCTGTAGATCATCCGCGCGTTGTTCCAGCCCAGCACCATCTCCAGCAGCGAGAGCGCCTGCGCCGAGTCGATCGGCTTGGGCGTGGCGAACGTGACCGTGCCCTGCACACCCGGCGCGATCACGTAGTTCTGTCCGAGCATGTCGCCCAGGATCGCCTTGACCACGGCGTTGAGCGATTCGCCTTCGAAATTGAACGTGGTATTGCCGCCGCGCGCGGACGCGCCGCCCGCGGAGACCGGGCCCGCCGTGGCCGCACTGCGGTTGATCATCTGGCCGCTGCCGCGGCGCACGACCGCTTGCGGGCCGGCGTCGCTGCTGCTTGCATCGATCGATTCGGTTTGGACGGCTGCGCCGGCCGTGGCGGTTGCCGCGGCGGGCTCGGCCGGCATGACGCCTTCGCGACGCACCTCCGGACGCGGCACCGTAGCGCAGGCCGCCAACGCCCCGCACAGCAGGGCGGACAGGAAAATTTTCGGCTGGGGACGGTTGAAACCGATCATGTCGTTCCTGTCAGTTCTTGGGCTTGGCGGCGTCTTGCGCTTCTTGCCGCAACTTCGCGCGCCGGGCTTCGATACGTTGCCTGATGGCCTGCAACTGCGCTTCGTTGCTCGAAGGCTGCTCGGCGCTCTGTTCCGTTTCTGGCGGCGGCGCAGCGGAGGCGGCACGGGCGGGAACCGGTTGCGGCTTGGCGGTCATCTGCGGGCTCGGCTCCGGGCTGGGCGGCGGCGGGACCGGCATCGTAGCCTGTGCGGCCCTGGCTGCGGGCTGTACGCTCGGTTGCGCCGTGGGCGGCTGGCCGTTGCGACCGTCGAAAACGCGCAGTTCCAGCGACCGGGTCTCGCTGGCCGAGGCCACCGTGGCGCTGCGCGGAGTCAGTTCGGTCAGGCGCCAGCCCGGCAGTTTGTCCGAGTCCTCGCCCAGCTTGAGGCGGATCGAATCGCCGCCCTCCGGCGATTGCAGGATAGCCATCTGCAGGCCTGGGGCGATCAGCACGCTGCTGAGGACGTAATCGAAAGTGTCCTGCGCAGCCGCTTCGCCGCCGGACTGCAGCGAGAATGGCTTGGGCCGACGGTCGCTGAAGAAGAGCGGCCGCGCAGTCGCCTCACTGTATTCGTTCATATTGTGGACCGCCAGGCGCGATGCCGACGGAACAGGCGGCAGGCGCGGCGCCAGCGCAGCGTCGGCAGGCAAAGGACTGATGGCGCTGCCCATGCCGAATATCGCCAACGCCCAGACAAGAAGCGCCCAGCCGGCGATCGCCGCCAGCAACCAGGTGCGCACGCCGACGCCGTCAGCGCGCACGCGGCACCCCGCCGGCGGAAGGCCGCAGATAGCCGTACAGGTCGAAACTGATATCCAACCCGCCCTGCTGCGCACGCCCGGCTTCTGCCGCGAAATAATTCGACTGCGCCAGGATGTTGAGATTGTCGACGAACATGCGCGGGCTGCCGTTCTCCAACCGGTACAGCACGGTCGCCAATTCCGGCATTCCGCAGCGCAGGCGCACTTGCACCACGATCTTGCGGAAACGTTCCTGGCTGGCCGCCGTTAGCGGCGAACGGTTGCTGATCTGGCAACTGCGATTGCCGGGGCTGGCTTCCAGCACCACGCGCTCGAGTTGTTGCGCCAAGCCGGCAGTCGCCAGTTCGGCGCTGCCTTCCGGCAGAAAGCCCGGCCGCTGCGCGCTCTGCGCCTGCGTCTGCGCAAGCCGGCGCTGGATCTGCGGCTGCTGCTGCAGTTGCATGCGCATGCGCAGCTCGCGTTGCTGAAGCGCTTCGATGCGGTCCTGCGCTTCCATCATCGGCGCCGTCCACCAGGGATGCACCAATACCAGATAGGCCAGCGCCAGCGCGGCCAGCAACAAGCCCAAGGCCAGCCAGCGGTCGCGGTCAGCGCGTTCGTTGCGCATCGGCATCTCCGCTGGCGTCATCGGTTTTTTGCGCATTGCCCGGTTTGCCCGGCTCCGGGGCGATCGCCAGTTCGGCGGTCATCGTGAACCGGTCTCGACCGGTGCGCGGATCCGGTTGCACGGCGCCGCTCAGCGCAGGCGAACGCCATAGCTTGGAACCTTCCAATCGCCTTACCAGTTCGCCCACTTGCGAACTGAAGCCGATCAACTGTATCTGCCCGCCTTCCAGCGACAGCTTCTCAAGATAGGTGTCGTCGGGCAGGCGGCGACTGAGTTCGTCCACGACCGCGATCGCCGTGGGCCTGCCTTCGCGCGTGCGTTCGAGGAAGGCCGCGCCTTCGACCAAGTCCAGCAATTGCTGGCGCTGCTGCGAGACGCGACGCGCACTGTCGGCGCGCGCCGACACCTGCGCCTCGAAGGCATCGGCCGCCGCGAGACGATTCTCGAGGATCTGCCACAGGCCTAACGCCAACGCCAACAAAGCGGCAGCCGCGAGTATCCAGTTCCAGCGTCGCGAAGGATCCACAGCGCGCTGGCGGCGCGGCGCCGGCAGCAGGTTCAGCTGCAGTGGTTGGCCATCGTCGGCGGCGATGTCGACCCCGGCCAGCGTCGATGCCGCCGTGCCGAGTGCGGCGAGCGCGGTATCGAGCGTGGTCTTGGGTACGGCGACCAGTTCGGCTTGGATCTGGCCGTCGTTGCGCCGTTCGATCACGCGCGCATCGAAATAGACGGCGTCGGCGGGGAACGGCGTTTGCCGGTCGATCTCGAAAGCGAGCACATCCTGCAAACGTTCGGCGGCGGCGGCAGGCAACAACACCCGGCGGCGCAGTCCGGCGGAGGCCGGCAGCAGGCCCCAGCGCGGCAATTCGGCGACGCTCGACGCGAGCAGTCGCGACAAGGGGTCGTCCGCCGCCTGGCCAGCCTCTACAGGCCAGGGCACGCGGCCCACTTCGCGCACGCCTTCCAGCGTCTGCACGCGCAGCAGCAGGTGATCGCCGTCGCGCGCCAGCAGCAGGCGATCGCGCGCCAGGCCGAATACGGCGCGCCACGACGCCGGGAGCCACGACGCCAGCGCCGTGCCCCACCAGGCGAAAAAGCCGCCCGTGCCCGGTGCCAACCGTGCGCCGAAGCGTCCGAAGCTGTCGCGTAACGCGCTCATCGCGGCGTAGCGCCCTCCTCCCATCGCAGTGCTGTGTAGGCCGATCCCGGTATCCGGTTCGCGCCGGTGCGCACGACCGCCCGCAGCACCGTCTCGCGACCGTCGGGCAGCCGCGCGCGGCTGTCAATACTATACGTGCCGCTGCCGAAGCCTAGGAAAGTCTGTGGCGACGAGGGGTCGGCCGGCGCATTGCGTTGTGCGAGCAACGCATCGGCATCCAGCCCCAGCGCCTGCAGCACCACGCCGTCGGCAAAGCGCGGATCCGGGCGCTCGATGCCCCCGTATACGGTCAGATGAGGCTCCGCCATCGCATACAGCGCCGGCGTCATGCCCAACACCTGCTGCAGCTCGGCCACGCTCTCGAACGGCGCGTCCTTGGCGCCGTACGGCAAGTCGGCTTCGGCGTATTGCGGATCCTCGGCGCCGCCCTGCGCCTGGCTGAATACGTCGCCATCGCGCCAGTCGAGGATCGCCGAGGCCAGCCGCGCCGCCTGGTCCTGGTCGACGCCCTGCGCCTGCCACAACCCCGCGAGCAAGGTCGCATCGGCGGTATTCAGATCGATCTTGCCGGACTCGTCGACGATCTTCAGCTGCAAGCGCGCTGCACCGAAGCGCCAGGCGTAATCGCGCCCGTCCGGTTGCCACTGGCGGCGCGGGTCGTCGTCGTTGATGCGGACTAGTGCGTATTCCAGGCCGGCGCGCGCGGCCTCGTCGGCCACCACGCCCTGGCTCAGCACGCGTCCCTGCAGGCTTTCGATGCGCGCAGTCAGCGCAAACGCACCGATCAATGCCGTCAGCAACACGATCAGCCACAACACGAGCAACAGCGCTGCGCCGCGGACGCGCTTCATTGGAACACCTCGGTCGCCTGACTGGTGGCTTCCCTGCCCGCCTGCGGCAAGGCCACCACCAGCGGCGGCCAGATCCCGATGGACGCGCTGCGGATCTCGATCGAGACCTGCAGCGGCAAGCGGTCGACGGTCTGCCACTCGTCCTGCCAGTCGTCGAGCGAGCCGTCGTCTTTCACGCCGCGATAGCGCAGCCGCAGCGATTGCAGGTCCGGCACCAGGGTTTCCGGCGCGCGCGGCGCGCGTTCCTCGACGACCCGGCCGGCTTGGATCATCGAGAACGCGATCGCCAGGCCTTGCGCGTCGCTCACCGCCACATCGTGCAGATAAGGCCCGCCGCGGCCGAGATAGTCCGGTACGTCGGCGACGAAGCGAATGCGTTGCGGTTCGCCTACGAAACGCTGCGCGACACCGGTAGAAGGATCCACCGCGAAACTCATCGGCAATGCCGAAGCCAGGCGCCGGCGCAGGAAACCTTCGACCGCGCGCATGCGTTCGTTGCGTTGCGCCATCGTCTCGCCGCGTTGCGCGGTAGCGGTGGCGGCGCGCAGCGTGGCGAAGGCCAAAGCGAGGCCGGCCGCCAGCAATACTGTGGCCAGCAGCACTTCGATCAACGTGAAACCGCGCGCGTGCCGTTTCATGGCAGCGCCGATTGCGAGGGATCCGGCATGCTCAGCCGCAGCGACTGCAGCTGCAGCCGTTGCCGCGGACCGCCGTTGCCCCATTCCACCGACAACACCAGCCGCAGCAGGCGCGCGGTGCCGGGTTCGACGGTCGCAGCTGCCTGCAAACCCTGATCCGGATGCGTGGGATCGACGTACGGCGCGATCTGCAGCGTCCAGCGATAACGCCCGCCTTCGAATACGCCGTTGCTGCTGCCGGGCTGCAGATATTCGCCGATACCGGTCTGGTCGAGCAGCGACTGCGCGTGCAACGCCGCGCGTCCGGCATCCGCCGACTGCCGCACTTGTCGCGCCGCGCCGCTGAGCGTGCCCAGCAGCAAGGTCAATGCCAAAGCCAACACCGCGAACGCTACGATCACTTCGATCAGCGTGTAGCCGCGCTGCCGCGAACGTGCGGGCACGCTCTTTTGTAGAGTCGAGCTTGCTCGACTGCTCTTGGCGCCGCGACGTGGAGAAAAGCAGTCGAGCAAGCTCGACTCTACGAAACCGCTCATGGCATGGCCTCGCCGCGTTTGATCGTCACTTCGCCGGTGAGCCAGGCGACATCGACGTTCCACGCCGCCTTGCCGGAATTGAGCTGCACGCGCCCGCCGGTGGAAGCGCCGTCGGGAAAGAACAGGATCGCACCCTCGCCCGCGCGCGCCTGCAAGCCGCGCGTGCCGGTGAAGACGATGCCGAGTTTGCGCGGGATCTCGCCGCGGCGGTCGTTGACCGTGCGCCAAGTATGCGCGGCCGGATCGATCACGAATTTCTGCGGCTGCCCGGTGCTCAGCGCCTGCGCGCGCGTATAGCGCAGTTGCGCCGCGATCTCCTTGGCGTTGGAACGCAACTGCATGCCTGCGAAACCGCCGCTGAGCACGGCCGTGGCGAGCAGACCGGCGGCCGCGATGATGGCCACCACCAGCAGCATCTCCAGCAACGAGACGCCACGCGCCGCGCGCCGCCGCGTACGCCGCCGATCGCATCCGCGCTGCCGAACGATGGAAACGCACTGCGCGCGCATGGCGACGGATCCGATACGGTAGTCCTCAGGTCGCGCTTATTCGTACTTGATGTCGGTGTTGTAACTGGTGCCGCCGACCTGCCCGTCTTTGCCCAGTATCACCAGATCGAAGGCGCCCGAATCGCCCGGCACGCGGTATTCGATGGCATGGCCCCAGGGATCCTTCAGTTCATTGGCTTTCGCATACGGGCCGAGCCAGCCGCTGGCATTGCCCGGTTGCGAGACCAGATCGTCGAGCTTGCCGGGCAGCGCGCCGGTATCCATCTGGTACTGGTCGATCTTGCCCGCCAGCGTGCTGACCTGCGATTTGGCGAGATTGGCCTTGGCGCGATCGGCGCCGCCGAGCACGCGCGAACCGACGAAGGTCAGCACCGTGCCGATCAGTACGATCACGATGATGATCTCGAGCAGGCTCATGCCGCGTTGCGAACGGGCGGATGGGGAGCGGGTCAGCGAGCGGCGATTTTGCATTGCGGTCATCCGTAGTCAGTCAGAGTGTTGGTGGTGCGATTCCATCCGGTGCAACCGCAGTTATCCAATGGCATTGGTCAGGTCGTACAGCGGCATCAGTACGGCCATGATCACGATGCCGACCACGCCGGCCAGCAGCAAAGTGATCACCGGCACCAGTGCGGCGAGCATGCGATCCAGCGCCTGCCCGGTTTCCAGTTCGAACGTATCCGCTGTTTTCAACAGCATCGTGTCCAATGCGCCGGATTCCTCGCCGACCTGGATCATCTGCAGGGCAAGACGCGGAAAGCGCTTGCCCTTGGCCAATGCCGTGGACAAGCCGACGCCGTTCTTGACGTCGTCGCCCGCTGCTTCGACATCGGCGGCGAGCAGGCGGTTCCCGAGCACGTTGCGGCCGATGCCCAGCGCGGTCATCAGCGGCACGCCGTTCTTCAGCAGGGTACCCAGGGTGCGCGCCAGGCGCGCGGTCTCCAGCCGAGCGATCAGCGGGCCGACGAATTTCTGGCGCAGCAGCCATTCGTCGAAGCGCGCCCTGAATGCGGGATCGCGGCGCTTGCGGTCGAACCACCAGCCTGCCAGCGCGGGGACCGCGACCAGCAGCATCCACCAGTCGCGCACGAACAGGCCGACACCCAGCACGATGCTCGAGAACAAGGGCAGTTGGGCATCGAGGCTTTCGTACATGGCCGCGAACTGCGGCACCACGTAGCCGAGCAGGAACAGCAGGCTCAAGCCGACCATGACCAGCAGGATGATCGGATAGATCAGCGCATTGATCACCCGGCCCCGTAGCGCGCGGCTGCGCTCCAGGTAGTCGGCCAGGCGTTGCAGGGTCTCGTGCAGGCTGCCGCCGGCCTCGCCGGCGCGCACCATATTGATATAGAGCTTGCCGAAGGTGCCGTGCTGTCGTTCCAACGCTGTCGATAAAGAGGCGCCGCCGCGCACCGCGTTGCGGATATCGGTGATGGTGCGCTTGGCGGCTTCGTCCTCTGGCAGTTCAAGAAGGATGGTCAGCGAACGGTCCAACGGCTGACCAGCGCCCAGCAGGGTCGCCAGTTGCTGGGTGAACTGCACCAGCCGCTCCCCCGCGAACGGCTTGGGCTTCAACAAGGCCCGCCAGGCCGATTCGCCCTCGCCGGCCGAAGCCGGCTTGGCTTCCACCGGCAGATGCCCCTGCTCCTGCAGGCGCAGCACTACCTCGGCGTCGCTGGCGGCTTCCATCTGGCCGTCGAGCATCTCGCCACGGGCGTTGAGGGCTTTGTAGCGGTAGAGCGGCATGGTTCGGCAGCGAGGTGGCGGTGCGGAGCGCTTCGCAGGATACCGCGAGCCGCGCATGGCGGGGCCAAAGGCCCTAAGCGGCCGGTCAGACTGACGACAGGCTGCGTCGGTCGTCGGATCCCTTGCGACCGATACGGGACGGCCAGCCGATAGTCGATGTGACGATGCGCACCGCGCGATCGGTATCGCGACCCGACCGTCGCGATGCGCGGTTCGCGCGCGGCAGCGCATGGCGCCGATACAACAGACGAACGGCGTGTGTTGCATCGCGACACGACGAATAAGCCATCGCGTGCGCGTGATCTTCCGATTAACGACATCTTCACGTCGCGATCGTGAATCGCGGCGCGCGCTACCGTACGTCGTGAAACTCGCAACTCCAGTTACATCAGGGACTTTGCGCGCGCAGTTCGAACATGCCGAACCATTCTTCACACGCATGCTCGATACGCCGCATCGACGACAGTCCCGAAACGGCCGCATTCCCGCAACGCAACAATGCAAGCCTGCCCTGCGTACGCTCAGGTATCGCATGACAAAAACGTAGCCAAGCGCTGAATTCGCAGGTATGTTTCGATCAGCATATGCTTCGGGGGAAGGGGATGCAGGGCAGTCGCTTTCGCGTCTACGCCGTTGACGACGTCCGCGTACGTCGTTCGCTGCCCGCGCCTCGCGAATGCCGCTCCGATTCTGTCAACACCGTGCAGCCGCGCGCTGCCAACCTCCCCGACTCCCATTCCTCCCGCATCACCGTTCGTCTTCGCAAGTCGCACGACTTGCGATGCGTTTTCGCTCTTCTGTTCGCGCCTGTCAGTTTCGCCCTCTGTACCACCTCGTAGTCTGCTCGTTCAACGAAAGCCTCCCGGCCTGTCCCCGCGGCGCCGGGCTGCAACTTTCCCTTAGCGTTTCAACAAGGACTCCCCCATGAACAGGATTTACAGCAAGGTTTGGAACAAGTCGCTCGGCATGCTGGTGGTCGCATCCGAATTCGCCAAGCAATCGCACGGCACCGTCGGCGTTTCGCGCGTATCGTCCTCCGGCGTCGCAGCCTCCTTCCTCGCCTTGTCGGTCGGCGCCGCGCTTTGGGCGCTACCCGCAAGCGCAGGCAACATCTGCTTGCAACTCGACGGCGGCACCTGGCCCACCGCTTCGGGCAACAACGCTTACGCGTGCGGCCGCGGCGCGGTCGCTTCGGGACAACTCGCTACCGCGATCGGCAACCAGAGCCAGGCGACCGCCACGGGCGCCACGGCTTACGGTTCCGGCACGCGCGCGATCGGCGCCAACACCACTGCGCTCGGCCGCGACGCCGCCGCAGCGGGCGCAGGCAGCGTCGCGATCGGCTATGGATCTTCGGCTTCCGCCAGCGCCACGAATGGCGTCGCGGTCGGCGCCGGTGCGCGCGCCGGCGCCAGCAGCAGCGTGGCGCTCGGCGCCGGCTCGCTGGCGACGCAGGCGAACACGGTTTCGGTCGGTAGCGGCGACGGCAGCAGCGGTCCGGCGACGCGCCGCATCGTCAACGTCGGCGCCGGCGTAGGCGCCACCGATGCGGTGAACAAGTCGCAGCTCGATGCGCTCGCGGCGCAGTTCGTCGATGCCACGCGCTATTTCCAGGCCAACGGCGCGAACGACGGCAGCGACGACGCCGTCGCGAGCGGTGCGGATAGCACCGCCGCCGGTCCGGGCGCGGTCGCCAGCGGCGAAGGCAGCACCGCAGTCGGTGCGCAAAGCGTCGCCAGCGGCGACGGCGCCACTGCGGTCGGTTTCGTCAACACCGCCAGCGGCACGGACAGCAGCGCGGTCGGCAACTTCAACGACGCCAGCGGCGAAGGCAGCAATGCCTTCGGTCGCAATAACGTCGTCGCTTCCACGAATGGCAATGCGTTCGGCGGCGATAACGTCGTCGATGGCGAAAACGCCACCGCAGTCGGCAACGGCAACACGGCCAGCGGCTCGAACAGTTTCGCCGGC
>CADECF010000001.1 GCA_902825775.1 uncultured Lysobacteraceae bacterium | reverse complement strand
ATGTTCGCTCCGGCATCCTGCCTCCGCAGTCCCGCCTTCGCGGGGATGACGGCTTCAAAGCAAGAGCAACATGGGTCCCAGCTTTCGCTGGGATGACGGCTTAAGGGCAAGAGCAGCGGAGCAAGCTCCGCTCTACAGAACTACGGTAAAGGCGCTGGATCTTGGGTAAGTATGTGGATCCACAGCGGCCTTTCCGTCAATGCCGTCCGGCCTTGATGTCCAGTCCCAGCAGCCAGCGCCGACCTGGCGCCGGCTCGTAATAGCGACCATTGCTTTCGTTGACGATCACCGAACCGATGGCGTCGATGTCGAACAGATTGTCGATGCGGGCGAAGCCGACGAGTTCGAATCCGCCGATTCGCCAGCGCCGCTGCGCGCTCAGATCGAAACTCACGTAACCCGATGCCGGCGCGGTGTTGGCGTCATCGGCGTATACCCGGCCGATGCCACGCGCTTCGAGCGAGAAATCGTAATTGTCGGCGGCCAGCCAGCGCAGTTCGGCCCAACCGGCGTGGCGCGGCAGGCCCGGGATGCGGTTGCCCGCGGCGACCAGGCTGTCCGGCGTGGCGCACGGCGCTGCACCGCAAACGGCGAACGCATCGCGATAGCGGGCATCGAGCCAGGTGTAGGTCAACCCGTAACGCCAACGCGGCGACCATGCGCCCGACCATGACAGCTCTGCGCCCTGCCGCCGCGAACTGGCCGCATTGGCGAAAGTGCTGCGTCCGCCCTGGTTCGCGGCGACCACCAGCTCGTCTTCGGTATCGCTGCGGAACAACGCGAAACCGAAACGGCCATCGCCGCGCCGCGCGCGCAAGCCGGCTTCGATGTTGTCGCTGCGCGCCGCCAGCAAAGCCGCGTTGAGCCCGCTGAGCCCGTCGCTGCGATAGGACAACTCGTTGAAGGTGGGCGTTTCGAAACCTTTGCCGGCGTTGGCGTAAACGCTGAGCCAATCGGTGGCATGGAACAGTAAGCCGGCCACCGGCGTGGTCCGCGCATACTCGATGCGGCCGCTGTCGTCCGGATTGTTCGAAGCGATGTACGCATCGCGCGACCGAAACGCGACACGGCTGCGGCGTACGCCCAGATCCAGGCGCCAGCGCGGAGCGATGGCCCAGTCGGCCTGCAGATATTGGTCGTACGCCGCGACGCGATCGCGTTCGTCGCGCCGCAACGCGCCGCGTACGCCCAACTGCGTACCGACGAAATTTTCGTAGCCGAGACGGTGCTCGTCCGAAGATTGGTATTCGGCGCCGATGGTGGCCGCGAACGGTCGCGACGCCAGTCGTCCCTGCCATTGCCAGCGCGCGTCGGCGCCTTCGTAGCTGCGATCCAGATCGATCACTCCGCCGCTGCTGAGCGGATTGATCTGCGATGCCGGCGGTACCGACAGGAACTGCACCGTATCGCGGCCGCCGCCGTAAGCGGTGAAGCCGAGCCGTCCGGCGCCGACGCCGTGCTCGATGCGCGCGCCCAACTGCTGCTGGCGCACGGTTTTGCGCGTGTCGAAACGCAGCGCGCCCTCGCTGGCCGCGCGGGGATCGATATCGGCCTGTTCGCGCGTGAGGCCTTGTGGATCGTCGGCCTCCAGGTCCAATGCGTTGGCGATCACCCGGAATTCGCCATCCGCGCCGAATACGCCCACCAACGCCAATTGCGCCGAATCGCGCCGCGCGCGGCTGTGGTCGCGGTAGCCCTCGTCGGTCAGAGCGCCGGCATCGAGCCGGTAACCGCCCTGCCCGCCTTGCCAGGGACCGCGCCACGATACCGAACCGCGACGAAGGCCATCGCTACCGCCGACTACGCCTGCGGCCCATTCGAGTTGCGGCGGCGGCGGCGCGCTGAACAGTTGGATCACGCCGCCCGATGAATTGCCGTACAGCGCCGAGAACGGCCCGCGCAGCACCTCGATCCGTTCGGCCGCTTCCAATGCGAAATGCGACACTTGGCCCTGCCCATCCGGCATCGTCGCCGGAATGCCGTCGGTGTACAGGCGCACGCCGCGAACGCCGAAGCTGGCGCGCGTGCCGAAGCCTCGGATCGAGATCTGCAAGTCCTGCGCCTGGTTCTGGCGATCGCGCGCCAACACGCCGGGCACGCGCTGCAGCGATTCGGAAAGATCCACCCGCGGTTGCGCGCGGCGGATCGCATCGGCATCGATGCGGTCGATCGCGGCGGGCACGTCCAGGGCATCGTCCTCGCCGCGGGTGGCGGTGACGACCACGGTGTCCAGGGTGCGCGGCCGCTCGCGCTCGGCGGCCTGCGCGGGCGCCATGACAGCGGCGAGGCATGCGCAAAAGGCTGGGAATCGGGGCATATGCGAAGAATAGCTGCGGAAAGAGGGGGCATCTGGGATAATTTCCCGCTTATGGCCCCGTAGCTCAGCTGGATAGAGCGTCCCCCTCCTAAGGGGAAGGTCGTACGTTCGAATCGTATCGGGGCCGCCAACGCTCAGGAACGAGAGGAGAGTAACGAGGAACGAGTGGATATACATCGTTTCCGCCGATCGCTCTCTCCTCGTTCCTCTTGACTCGTTTCTCGCTTTCGGAGTTTTCCATGACCCACCCCGTTCTCACCGCGCTCGGCTTGACCGACAACGAATCAGGCACCTATCTCGGCAACAGCGAGTGGTCCAAGACCGCCGATGCCGGCGTGCTGGAACCGGTCAACCCGACGGACGGCAGCGTGCTGGCACGGGTGCAGGCCTCCTCGCAAGCCGATTACGACACCCTGATCGAGCGCGCCCAGGCCGCCTTCAAGGTCTGGCGCACGACGCCGGCGCCGCGGCGCGGCGAAGCGGTGCGCCTGTGCGCCGAAGCGTTGCGCGCGCACAAGGATGCGCTGGGCTCGCTGGTCGCGCTGGAAATGGGCAAGAGCAAGCCCGAAGGCGATGGCGAAGTGCAGGAAATGATCGACATCGGCGAATTCTCCGTCGGCCTGTCGCGCCAGCTCTACGGCCTGACCATGCACAGCGAGCGCCCCGGCCACCGCATGTACGAGCAATGGCATCCGCTCGGCCTGGTCGGCATCATCTCGGCCTTCAATTTCCCGGTCGCGGTCTGGGCCTGGAACAGTTTCGTCGCCGCGGTGTGCGGCAACATCAGCATCTGGAAGCCGTCGCCCAAAACCCCGCTGTCGGCGATCGCTTCGATGAAGATCTGCAACGCGGCGCTGAAAAAAGGCGGCTTCCCGGACCTGTTCTACATGTTCAACGACGCCGGCACCGAACTTGCGCAGAGCTTCGTCGACGACAAGCGCATCCCGCTGATCAGCTTCACCGGCTCGACCAAGGTCGGCCGCAACGTCGGCGAGCGCGTGGCCCAGCGCATGGGCCGCAGCCTGCTGGAACTCGGCGGCAACAACGCGATCATCGTCGACGAGACCGCGGACCTGAAGCTGGCGATCCCGGCGATCGTATTCGGTGCGGTCGGCACCGCCGGCCAGCGCTGCACCACCACGCGCCGCCTGTTCGTGCAGGACAATATCTACGACGACGTGCTGGGCAAGCTCAGGACCGCCTACGCGCAGGTCGAGAAGAAGATCGGCGATCCCACCGACCCGGCCAATCTGATGGGCCCGCTCAATAGCCAGGATGCGGTGAAAGGCTTCCTGGCCGCGGTCGAGAAGGCGAAAGCCTCCGGCGGCACGGTCGAAAGCGGCGGCAAGGCCCTCGACGACCGAAAGGGCAATTTCGTGCTGCCCACGCTGATCACCGGGCTCGAGAACGAAGCCGAAGTCGTGCAGACCGAAACCTTCGCGCCGATCCTGTATGTGATGAAATTCTCCAAGCTGGACGAAGCCCTGGAACTGCAGAACGCGGTGCCGCAGGGGCTGTCCTCGTCGATCTTCACCACCAATCTGAAAGCGGCCGAAGCGTTCCTGGCCGCGTCCGGCTCGGATTGCGGCATCGCCAACGTCAACATCGGCACCAGCGGCGCCGAGATCGGCGGCGCGTTCGGCGGCGAGAAGGAAACCGGCGGCGGCCGCGAATCCGGTTCGGATGCGTGGAAGGCGTATATGCGCCGGCAGACGAATACCATCAACTACTCCGACGCGTTGCCGTTGGCGCAGGGCATCAAATTCGATCTTTGATCGCGATAAGGGGGAGCCGATGAACGCCAGTTTCCGCCAGACCAGCACGCTGGCCATCGTCAGCATGATCTTCGGCTTTCTCGGCTGGACGCTGCTGCCGGCAATCGGCGGCATCGTGGCGATCATCACCGGACATCTGGCCCGCGGCGAAATTCGGCGCGAGCCCGAACGGCTGCAGGGCGACGGCATGGCGGTCGCCGGCTTGGTGCTGGGCTATACGTCGCTGCTCATCGGCCTGCTGGCGATCATGATCTTCGTCGTGTTCTTCGGCGGCCTCATGTGGCTCGGGCTCCAGCACTGACGATGTATTCCCTCGCCCGCCCCTTTCTGTTCGGCCTGGATCCGGAACTCGCGCACGGCATCGGCCTGCGCGCGATCGAGGCGGCTTACCGCAGCGGTGCGAATCCGCTGCTGGCGCGGCGTCCGCAACCCTTTCCCACCAAGGCATTCGGGCTCACCTTTCCGAATCCGGTCGGACTTGCCGCAGGACTGGACAAGAACGGCGCGCATATCGATGCGTTGATGGCGCTGGGTTTCGGCTTCGTCGAAGTCGGCACGGTGACGCCGCGTCCGCAACCGGGCAACCCGAAGCCGCGCATGTTCCGCCTGCCCGAGCATCAGGCCATCATCAACAGGCTCGGCTTCAATAACGACGGCGTCGATGCGCTGGTGCGCAACGTCGAGAAGTCCAGGCGCAAGGACGGCATCCTGGGCATCAACATCGGCAAGAACAAGGACACGTCCAACGATTCGGCCGAACGCGACTATCTGATCTGCCTGGAACGCGTGTATCCGCTCGCGGATTACGTGACCGTCAACATTTCCTCGCCCAATACCGCCGGGCTGCGCGAGCTGCAGGAGGAGCAATCCCTGCGCCGCCTGATCGGCACTTTGCGCGACGCGCAGGAAGCTTTGGCCGCGCAGCACGGCAAGCGCGTGCCGCTGCTGGTCAAGGTGTCGCCGGATTTGTCCGACGAGGATATCGACGCCGCCAGCCGCGTGCTCGCCGACCTGCAGGTGGATGGCGTGATCGCCACCAACACCACCGTGTCGCGTTTCCCTGTGCAAGGGCATCGGCATGCGCAAGAAACCGGCGGCCTGTCCGGCGCGCCGCTGTTGGGCAAATCGACGTCGGCGCTGCGCCGGATGCGGACGCGGCTGCCGGAATCGATTCCGCTGATCGGCGTCGGCGGCATCCTGTCGGCGCCCGACGCGGTGACCAAAACCGCCGCGGGAGCGAGCCTGGTGCAGATCTACACCGGTCTGATCTATCGCGGCCCGGCCCTGATCGGCGAATGCGTCGACGCGATCCGCCGCCGCAAGGAAGCGCCGAGCACGGGCAGCGTGCAGCGCCTATGAGTGCTGCGTACCGGGTATTGCGCGACGCTTCGCTGCGCACACGCAATACCTTCGGCGTCGATGCGCGGGCCGCGCGCCTGATCGAAATCGCGGATGCAAACGCCCTGCCCGATATCGCCGCGGCCGAATTCGGCGATGGCGCGCCGATGGTGCTGGGCGGCGGCAGCAATCTGCTGTTCGCCGGCGACCCTGCGGGCACCGTGATCGCGCTGACCGCCAGGCAGGTGATCGTCGTTTCGGACGATGGCGACAACGTCGTGATCCGCGCCGATGCCGGCGTGGAGTGGCATGCGTTGGTGATGTCGACGTTGAAGCAGGGCTATCGCGGGCTGGAGAATCTCGCGCTGATTCCGGGCACGGTCGGCGCCGCGCCGATCCAGAACATCGGCGCTTACGGCGTGGAAGTCTGCGACCGGATCCACGCCGTCGAGGCTTTCGAACACGGCGTCGGCCTATCGCGTCTAGATCGCGAAGACTGCCGTTTCGCCTATCGCGACAGTCTGTTCAAGCGCGAACCCGACCGTTATGTCGTCACTGCCGTCGAATTCTCGCTATCGCGCAATGCCGCGCCGCACGTGGAGTACGCCGGCGTCCGCGACGAACTGGCCGCGATGGGCGTGGATGGCGTTCCCGACGCCGCGCAGGTGGCCGAAGCGGTGATCCGCCTGCGCCGGCGCAAATTGCCCGATCCGGCCGTCATCGGCAATGCCGGCAGCTTCTTCAAGAATCCGATCGTGCCGCGCGCGCAAGCCGAAACCTTGCAAGCCGAGCACGCAGCGCTGCCCATGTTCCGCGGCGACAGCGATGCCACGCGCAAGCTATCGGCGGCGTGGCTGATCGATGCTTGCGGGTGGAAGGGCCATCGCGACGGGGATGCGGGCATCTCCGACAAGCATGCGCTGGTGCTGGTCAATCATGGCAACGCCAGCGGTATGCAATTGCTGGATCTGGCGCAGCGGGTTGCGGAGTCTGTGCAGAAACGTTTCGGCGTCGCATTGGAGCCGGAGCCGCGGGTAGTCGGCGCGAAGTGGTGACTATCTTGCGCAACCTCCGTCCCGTCATCCCAGCGAAAGCTGGGACCCATTTTTTGCTTTCGGCCGCCCGTGAAAACAAGATCAAATTGGACCCCAGCTTTCGCTGGGATGGCGGTGTAGAAGCATCTTCGCGAGATTGACGGCTATTAACTCCCCGATTTAAATGACCGCCCGCCCCCTCACTACCCACGCCCGTGCCGCCCTGCTGATGCTCGGCAGCACGTTCTTCTTCGCACTGATGGCAATCGTCATCCGCTTGGCTTCGGCGACGCTGCCGACTTACGAAATCGCCTTCTTCCGCAACTTTTTCGGCCTGCTGGCGCTTCTGCCGCTGCTACGCCACAGCTGGCCCGGCGTGCTCAAGACCCAGCAACTACCGCGTTATCTACTGCGCAGCGCGATCGGCGTGGTGTCGATGCTCTGCGGCTTCTGGGCGATCGGCCATCTGCCGCTGGCGCAGGCGATATCGCTGTCGTATTCGACGCCGCTGTTCGTGACTATCGCCGCCGCCATTTTCCTGCACGAGCAGGTGCGCTTGCGCCGCTGGAGCGCGGTGATCATCGGCTTCATCGGCGTGTTGATCATCGTCCAGCCGGGCAGCGCCAGCTTCACGCTGGGAACATTGGTGGCCTTGTCCGCGGCCGTGCTCAGCGGCATCGTCGCGATCCAGATCAAGCAGCTGTCCCGGGTCGATTCGGCCGATACGATCGTGCTGTACACCTATCTGTTCTGGGTGCCGATATCGCTGGTTCCGGCACTGTTCGTCTGGCAATGGCCGCAAGGCATCGCCTGGCTATGGGCCATTGGCGCAGGCGTGCTCGGCACCGGCGGGCAATTGCTGTGGACGCGCGCGCTCAAATTGGGCGACGTGTCGGCGCTGACGCCGATCAGCTTCATGCAGCTGCCGATCGTCGCTACGGCGGGATGGTTGCTGTTCGACGAAGGCATCTCGCATTGGACCGCGATCGGCGCCGCCGTCATCTTCGCCGCCAACGCCTACATCGCTCATCGCGAGGCTCAGTTGGCGCGGCGCGCGGCGACTAGCGCGCCGGTGGAAGCGGCAAAGCCCGGCGAGTAGCGACAACGACAATGCCAGCTCTCCCTTCTCCCATCGGGAGAAGGTGGCGCGACAGCGCCGGATGAGGGTACGGCGCGAGTACGGTGCCGCAACCACACACCGCACCCTCATCCGCCCTTCGGGCACCTTCTCCCGATGGGAGAAGGAAAAAGCCCTCTTCCTGCACTTTTCGAACGGCCCTCAGGATGTTAACCATAAGGCTGTGGCCAATCGGCCTCTCCCTGTATCGGTGAATCCATGCGCAAATATCTGCTGCTAGCCCTGCTCGCCTTCGCCGCACCCGTCCTCGCGCAAACGCCGCCGCCCACGACCAAACAGCCGGTAACCGTCACGGTGCCTGCGGCCGCGCCTAAAGACGTGGACAGCATCGATGCGATCGTCGCCGCGCTGTACGACGTGATTTCCGGCCCCGCCGGGAAGGCGCGCGACTGGAACCGGATGCGTTCGCTGTTCATCCCCGGCGGACGTTTGATGCCGACCGGCGCGCGGCCGAACGGCGAAGTCGGCATGCGCCTGCTGGAAGTGAACGACTTCGTCGCTTCATCCGGCCCGCTGATCACCGAAAAAGGCTTCACCGAGCGCGAACTGGCGCGCCGCGTGGAAAAGTTCGGCCACATCGCCCATGTCTTCAGCACCTACGAGGGCGTGATGGAGAAAGACGCCAGCGTGCATCTGCGCGGCATCAACAGCATTCAGCTGATGAACGACGGTAGCCGGTGGTGGATCGTATCGGTGTTCTGGGAAGCGGAAACGCCGGATATGCCGCTGCCGAAGGATTATTTGCCTAAAGCACGATGAACGTAGGGCGGAACCACCGACGGTGATTCCGCCATGTCGCCGCCCCGCTGGATCCAGTGGCGGAATTCGCTGCGCGGGTTCCGCCCTACGTTTTTCGCCACGGCCGCAGGTGTCCGTTGAACACCACCGTATAACAACCGATCGCCCAGGCGGTGGCCGCTAGCCAGCCCGCCAGGATGTCGGACGGGTAATGCACGCCCAGATAGACGCGCGACAAGCCCACCATCGCCACGAATAACAACATCGCCGCGACCATCGGCCAACGCCACGGCGTGCGCCAGGCGAGCAGGATCAGCACGCAGGCCAGCGTTGTAGAGCCCATCGCATGGCCGCTCGGGAAACTGAAGGTGTTTTCCGGCGCGATCGATTCCCACAAGCTCGGACGCTCGCGCGCGAAGAATTGCTTGGTCGCCAGATTGAGCAGCGCCGAGCCGCCGAGCGCGACCATGGCGAACAAGCCTTCGCGAAAACGACGCCTGATCGCCAGGCCCAGCACCAGCAGCACATCGAAAGGCACGACGCCGTATTGGTAGCCGATCGCCGAGAAGAACAGGAAGATCCGGTCGAAGCCCGCACGCGCCATGTCGTGCGCGAACAGCAGGATCGGTTCGTCGAAGGCGAAGGTTTCGGCCTCGTGCACTTCGTCGGCGATTTCGATGAAGCCCCACAGCGGCAGCAACAACGCCGCGAACAGGAACAGCAAACGCCATCCATGACGGCGCAGGAAAGCGGCGCTGAAGCGCGCCTCCTGTTCCAGCGCGGCGCCTGGTTCAGGCAGCCGTTGCGTCACGGCCGTAGCGGCGCTCGACGTAGCCATCGATCAGCGCGACGAATTCCTGCGCGATGTTCTCGCCGCGCAGAGTCACGCTCTTCTCGCCGTCGATGAACACCGGCGCGGCCGGCGCTTCGCCGGTGCCGGGCAACGAGATGCCGATATCGGCATGTCGCGATTCGCCCGGCCCGTTGACCACGCAGCCCATTACCGCGAGCGTCAGGTTTTCGGCACCGGGATGGCTGATCTTCCACTCCGGCATTTTGGCGCGCACATGCTCCTGTACGACCTTGGCCAGCTCCTGGAAGAATTCCGAGGTGGTGCGGCCGCAGCCCGGGCACGCGGTCACCATCGGCGTGAACGCGCGCAAGCCCATCGTCTGCAGCAGTTCCTGCGCGACGATGACTTCCTGCGTGCGCGACGCGCCCGGATCGGGCGTCAGCGAAATGCGGATGGTGTCGCCGATGCCTTCCTGCAGCAGCACGGACAATGCGGCGCTCGAGGCGACAATGCCTTTGCTGCCGATGCCGGCCTCGGTCAGGCCCAGATGCAATGCGAAATCCGAACGCTGCGCCAAGTCGCGATACACCGCGATCAGCTCCTGCACGCCGCTGACTTTGCAGCTCAGCACGATGCGTTCGGCCGGCAAGCCGATCTCGACCGCACGCACCGCCGAATCCAGCGCCGAACGGATCAACGCCTCGCGCAGAACGCGCGATGCGTCCCAAGGCTCGGCGCGCAGATGGTTTTCGTCCATCAACCGGGTGGCCAGGGCCTGGTCGAGCGAGCCCCAGTTGGCGCCGATCCGCACCGGCTTGCCGTATTGGATCGCGAATTCGATCAACTGCGCGAACTGCGTGTCGCGCTTCTTGCCGAAACCGACATTGCCGGGATTGATCCGGTATTTGGCCAGCGCTTCCGCGCACGCCGGTTCTTGGGCGAGCAGTTGATGGCCGTTGTAATGGAAGTCGCCGATGATCGGCACTTCGATGCCCATCATCGCCAGCTTCTCGACGATCCGCGGCACGGCCGCGGCCGATTCCGGATTGTTGACGGTCACCCGCACCAGTTCCGAGCCGGCGCGCCACAATTCGGCGACCTGCTTGACCGTCGAGGCCACGTCGGCGGTATCGGTATTGGTCATCGACTGCACCACCACCGGCGCGTCGCCGCCGACGGCGACGTTGCCGATGCGCACCTGGCGCGTCGCGCGGCGCGGCGCCGGGCCGGACGGCGGCGCGGGTTGGCGGTGGCAGGGTAAGGGCTGGGCGGCGGACATGGCGCCATTTTACCCGCCGCCGGGCGCGCAGCGTTTATCCTGACCGAATGAATGCCGCAGCCCCCACCGGCGAAATCCTCACGCCCACCCAGCTCAACACGCTGGCCCGCGACCTGCTGGAAAGCGCCTTCCCGCTGATCTGGGTGGAAGGCGAGCTGGGTAACGTGTCGCGGCCGGCGTCCGGACATCTGTATTTCAACCTGAAGGACGCGCGCGCGCAGGTGCGTTGCGCGATGTTCAAGCCGAAAAGCCAGTGGCTGCCGTTCCAGCCGCGAGAAGGCCTGCGCGTGCTCGCGCGCGGACGGCTCACGCTGTACGAGGCGCGCGGCGACTATCAGCTGGTGCTCGACCATATGGAAGAGGCCGGCGAAGGCGCGCTGCGGCGCGCTTACGAGGAACTGAAGGCGCGCCTGACCGCCGAAGGCCTGTTCGACGAAGGCCGCAAGCGCGCCCTGCCCGCTTATGTGCGTCGGCTGGGCGTGATCACCTCGCCGTCGGGCGCGGCGGTGCGTGATGTGTTGAGCGTATTGGCGCGGCGTTTTCCATTGGCCGATGTCGACATCCTCCCGGTGCCGGTGCAAGGCGCAGGCGCGGCTGCGCAGATCGTGGCCATGCTCAAGCGCGCTGCCGGATCGGATCGTTACGACGCCTTGCTGCTGACCCGCGGCGGCGGTTCGCTGGAGGACTTGTGGGCGTTCAACGATGAAGCCCTGGCGCGCGCGATCGCCGCATCGCCGGTGCCGATCGTGTCCGCGGTCGGTCACGAGACCGATTTCACCCTCGCCGATTTCGCCGCCGATCTGCGCGCACCGACGCCGTCGGTAGCCGCCGAACTGCTGGCGCCGGACCAGCGCGACCTGCGTGCGCGCCTGCGCGCATTGCAGGCGCGGGTGGCCCATCTCGGCCGGCACCGCCTGCGCCAGGATGCGCAACGCGCGGACCGCGCGGCGCTGCGCTTGAACGCACTGCGCCCGCAGGCACGGCTGCAATTATTGCGAAGGCGCGAAGCCGACGCGCGGCGGCGCTTGGAGTCGGTCTGGCGTTCGCAGTCGGAGCAACGGTGGGCGCATTTGCGCCGCATCGACACCGTCTTGCGCGCCGCGGATCCCAAGCGCCGGCTGGCCATCCTGCAAGCGCGCCTGGCTGCGCTCGCACTGCGCCCGCAGGCGGGCATCGCGCGCCGCCTGCAGCAGCGCGCGCTGCATCTGCGGGCGCTGGCGCGTTCGCTGGAAGCGATAAGCCCGCTGGCCACGGTGGCGCGCGGCTACGCGATCCTGCAGCACGACGATGGCCGCATCGTACGCAGCGTCGGCGATGCGGCGGTCGGCGACGCGCTCGATGCGCGCCTGTCCGACGGTCGTCTGCGTCTGCGGGTAGAAAAGCCCTAGCGATGACGCTTTTTTATGGGAGCGGCTTAAGCCGCGAGCGCTTGATCTTCACGTCATCCCGCTCATTATCGAGGGACGTGCTATCACGGCTCGCGCATGAAGCAGATCCCTCGCTTCGCTCGGGATGACAGCCGAAAAAGCTCGCGGCCGAAGCCGCTTCACAGAATGGGCGAAGTCTGCATGCGGCATTAACCTCCGGTCGGAGATGCTTGGCGCAAGGAGAACACGATGCTGAAAAAGTCCTACCCGTACTACCTCGCCAACCACGCCGTCGCCGCCAACAAAGACCTGGAAGTGCTGGACAAGTACTCCGGCAAGCGCGCCACCCGCGTGGCCTTCGCCGACGCCACTGCGGTGCGCAAGGCCATCGTCGCCGCGCACCGGGCGCGTCCGGCCATGGCGGCATTCCCGCCGGACAAGCGCCGCGACGTGCTGGAGCATTGCGTCCGGCGCTTCACCGAGCGCCAGGAAGAACTCGCTTTGGCCCTGTGCATCGAAGCCGGCAAGCCGATCCGGGATTCGCGCGGCGAAGTGACCCGGCTGATCGACACCTTCCGCATCGCCGCCGGCGAAGCGACCCGCGTCGGCGGCGAAGTTCTCGACCTGGAGATCAGCGAGCGCACCCGCGGTTACCGCGGCATGGTCAAGCGCGTGCCGGTCGGCGCCTGCGCCTTCATCACGCCTTTCAATTTCCCGCTGAATCTGGTCGCGCACAAAGTGGCGCCGGCGATCGCCGCGGGCTGCCCGTTCGTGCTCAAGCCTGCGGCGAAAACGCCGATCGGCGCCCTGATCATCGGCGAAGTGCTGGAAGAGACCGACCTGCCCAAAGGCGCTTTTTCGATCCTGCCCTGCTCCAACGAGGATGCCGGCCTGCTGGTCGAGGACGAACGCATCGCCCTGCTCAGCTTCACCGGCGGACTGGTCGGCTGGGACTTGAAAGCGCGCGCAGGCCGCAAGAAAGTGACCCTTGAGCTGGGCGGCAACGCCGCATGCATCGTCGACGACGACCCCGGCATGGATCTGGACAAGGTCGTCGAACGCCTGGTCTTCGGCGCCTACTACCAGTCCGGCCAGAGCTGCATCAGCGTGCAGCGCATCTATGCGCATGCGGCGATCTACGACAAGCTGAAGAAAAAGCTGGCGGCCGCGGTCGCCAAGCTGAAGATGGGCGATCCGCGCGACGAAAAGGTCTTCATCGGGCCGATGATCGACGAAGACGCCGCCAAACGCGTCGAGAAATGGATGGCCGCGGCCGTGAAAGGCGGCGCCGCTAGCCTGGTCGCCGGTAAACGCAGCGGCAATATGCTGCCCGCCGCGCTGTTGGAGAACGTGCCCCGCACCAGCGACCTGTACCGCAAGGAAGCATTCGGCCCGGTCGCATGCATCGAAGCTTTCGATCATTTCGAGGATGCGGTGAAACGCGTCAACGACAGCGATTTCGGCCTGCAGGCCGGCGTGTTCACCGGCCGCCTCGCGCATGCCATGCGTGCGTGGGATGCGCTGGAAGTGGGCGGCGTGATCGTCGGAGACGTGCCCAGCTTCCGCGTCGACAACATGCCTTATGGCGCGGTCAAGCAATCGGGCCTGGGCCGCGAGGGCGTGCGTTATGCGATCGAGGATATGACCGAGTTGCGCTTGCTCGTCATCAAGCAATAACCCGCCTTTGTAGAGTCGAGCTTGCTCGACTGCTTTTGCCGTGTCCTTGGAACAAGAGCAGTCGAGCAAGCTCGACTCTACAAAAAAGCGTCAGCGCTTGCGGGTGTAACGCGTCTCGACGGCCTTGGCCTCTTCGCCGTTGGGCGCGATGTTGGTCATCACGATCACCAGCGTGTCGGCATCCGGCTGTTCGATTTCGGTGCGCCAGCCCCAATCCGGTCCGCCCTGGCCATCGCCGTAACTGCCGAGCACGTTGAAGCCGCCCGCAGACGGTCCGGTCGAAAACATCAGTTGCGTGCCGGTGCCGAAACTCTCGCCCCAGGCCGCTTCCCAGGCTTCGCCGTCCAGATGGCAACCGTAGAGCGCGATGCCGGAGATGGGTTCTCCGTTCATCTCGGTCTCGTACTCGTGGAGCAGGAACCGGCCGCCGAGCACCGCGCGAATGCTTCCGGTCTGTTTCGACTGGCAGACCGGATCGCCGGGCTCGAACCAGAGCTTGAACGTGCCTTCCCAGTCGCCTGCCATCGACGCCAGGGCGCGGTGCGCTCCTTGGGCCTTCGATACTTCGAATTCCTTCGCGCCCATGGAGGTCCGCCTGAACGTGGGGCCGAAAGTGTTGCACGTTTCACATTTCGACGTTCGGGAGACGGCCAAATGCCCATGTAAACGTTTGCATCTTTGCAAGCGCATTTCCATGCGCGGAACGGAGTGTTACAAATCGGTGAAGGGGATCTGTGAAATGGCGGTGCGGCCCGATGCATTGGATGCGGGCATGGGTCGCGCTTTTTCTATTGGATGACATGAGGAATCGCCGATGCCCAGTTCCCGCAACACTTCTTCTTCCGCGTTCATTGCCCTGCCGATCAGCGCGCTGGCGGCAGCGCTCTCCCTGTCCCTGCCGGCGTTCGCGCAGGAGGCCGCCGAAACGGCGGCCGACAAACCGACCCAGCTCGATGCGGTAAGGGTGACCGGCTCGCGCGTGCTCGGTCGCACCGCCGAAGAAACCGCCGCGCCCGTGGACATCATCGGCCAGGAAGAACTGGCCAACACCGGTGCGATGGAAGTGGGCCAGGCGCTGCAGTTGCTGGAACCCAGCTTCAACTTCTCGCGCACCACGGTCAGCGACGGCACCGACATCCTGCGCCCGGCCACGCTGCGCGCGCTCGGACCCGACCAGGTGCTGGTGCTGGTCAACGGCAAGCGCCGCCACCAGCAGGCCCTGGTCAACGTGCAGCAGACCATCGCGCGCGGTTCGGCCGGCACCGACATCAATGCGATACCGGTATCGGCGATCGAGCGCATCGAAGTACTGCGCGACGGCGCCGCCGCGCAATACGGTTCGGATGCGATCGCCGGCGTGATCAACATCATCCTCAAGACCCAGACAGACCACACCGACGTGTCGCTGATGGCCGGAGAAACCTACGAGGGCGACGGGCGCGTGCTGCACGGCTCGGTCAATACCGGCTTCGAGCTCGGCGACGGCGGCTTCATCAACCTCACCGGCGAATACCGCGATCGCGGCGAAACCAATCGCGCCGGCAAAGCGACCACCAACGCACTGGGCTGGTACGACCAGGCCGAGTTCGATGCCGGCCGCCGCGACGTCAAACTGCATCTCGGCGACGCCGATGCCAAAGACGCGTATCTGTGGATGAACGGCGAATTGCCGCTCGGCGCAGGCGCGCTGTACTGGTTCGGCGGCCTGTCGAAGCGCGAGGGCGAATCTTTCGGCTTCTATCGCGGCCCGCACGATAACCGTACGATTCCGGATATCTATCCGGACGGCTTCCTGCCCCAGATCGTCACCACGGTCGAAGACGCCGCGCTCGCGGTCGGTTATCGCGCCCATCTCGGCGAGAATTGGGAGTGGGACGTCTCGATCAACCACGGCCGCAACAAGTTCAGCTTCGAGGAACACAACACGGCCAATGTGAGCTGGTGGTACGAGCCCGCCCCCGGCGGCGGCATCTACGGCGAAACGCCTACCGAGGCCGATACCGGCACGCTGCGATTCGAACAGACCACCTTCAATCTGGACTTCAGCGGCGATGTCGATGGCTTCGGCGACAATCGGCTCTATCTCGCTGCCGGTTTCGAATGGCGCGAGGACCGCTACATCATGGAAGCCGGCGATCCGGTGTCCTACACCTACGGCCGCACCAACGATCCGAGCATTCCGATCTTCGGCCAGACCGGCGATCCGGCGCCGTCCGGCACGCAGGGTTTCCCGGGGTTCACGCCCGCGACCGAAGTCGACGACGGCCGCCACAGCATGGCGGTCTACTTCGACGCCGAAACCAATCTCACCGAAAAACTGCTGGTCGGCGCCGCGGTGCGCTTCGAGGATTATTCCGATTTCGGCAATACGACCAAGGGCAAGCTGTCGCTGCGCTACGACGCCAGCGAAGTGTTCGCCTTCCGCGGCACCATCGCCAGCGGTTTCCGCGCGCCGGGCGTGCAGCAGGAGTTCTTCAGCCAGGTCTCGACCAACCTCAACAACGGCGTGCTCACCGAAGTGCTGACCGCACGCAACGACAGCGATGTCGCCCATGCGCTCGGCATTCCGGCATTGAAAGAGGAAACTTCGCTGAGCAAGTCGTTCGGCATCGTCTTCAAGCCGATCGAGAACTTCTCGATCACCGCCGACATCTTCCGCATCGATATCGAAGACCGCCTGGTGTATTCGGAAGGCATTACGCCGGAAACCATCGGCACCGACGGCTTGCCCTGTACGCCGACCAACAGCAACTGCCCGATCGCCGCCGCTTTGGCGCCGTTCCGCGCCGGCGTGGTGCAGTTCTTCACCAATGCGATCGATACGAGCACGACCGGCCTGGACATCGTGGCGAACGCGCAACACAAGTTCGCCAGCGGCAGCAACCTCAACCTGACCGCCTTGCTGCACTTCAACAAGACCGAGGTGACGGATGTCCATTCCGAATCGCCGATCATCCCGGAGTCGTCGATCTTCGGCATCGTCCAGGAAACCCTGATCGAACAAGGCCAGCCGCGCGAGCACCACGTGCTGCAGGGCATCTGGAGCGACGACAAGTGGGAAGTCACCGTGCGCGAGAACTATTTCGGCGAGGTGGCCGGCTTGGGCTTCGGCCCGTACGAAGGCGACGGAAAGTGGTTGGCCGACCTGGCGGTGGCCTACAAGTTCAGCGACAAGATCAAGCTGACCGTCGGCGGCAACAACATCTTCGACGTCTATCCCGACAAGTGGGATCCGGACGTGGGCTTCCCGTTCCCGCAGGCCGGCTTCACCTACGGCTGGGAGACTATGCCGTTCGGCATGAATGGCGGTAGCTATTACGCCAGGCTGGATTTCAGGTTTTGAGTAGCAGGGCGCGGGTAGCGTTATTGCCCGCGCCCTTTCTCTGCCCTTGCTTTCTCCCCCTTTGAAAAAGGGGGAGGAACAGCTAAAGCTGACCGCGTTGCGGTGCGGGCACGGGATGCCCGAACAGATAACCCTGCCCGTATTCGCAACCCAGGTCGCGCAATGCGATGCGCTGCTCTTCGGTCTCGATGCCCTCGCCGATGGTCTCGATGCCCAACGCGCTGGCCAGCGCCAGGATCGCGCGCGTCACCGCCATGCTCTCCGGGCTGGATTCGCCATGCAGGCCGGCCACGAAGCTGCGGTCGATCTTGAGCGTGGCGATCGGGAAATTGTGCAGGTAGGACAAGGCAGAGAAGCCGGTGCCGAAATCGTCCAGCTGCGCCAGCACGCCGTGGTCGCGCAGCGTGCGCAGCATGCGCAGCGCGCGCGGCGCGTCGTCCAGCAGCGCGACTTCGGTGATTTCGATGCGTAACCGGTGCGAATCGGCGCCGCAGACATCGAGCATGCGCAACAAACGATCGGCGAAATCCGGCGAGCGGAAATGGCGCGGCGATACGTTGACCGACACGTAGCCTTCGCCGCCGTTGGAGAGCTCCATCGCGACCTGCTGGTACAGCATCCAGTCGACCTGTTCGATCAGGCCGCTGTCCTCGCCCAGGCCCATGAAGTCGCCGGGCACCAGCACGCCGCGCTGTTCGTGGTTCCAGCGCAGCAGCGCCTCGTGGCCGATCACGCCGCCGTCGGTCAGGCGCACGATCGGCTGGTACCAGGGCTCGAAATCGTCCCGGTTGATGGCGCGGCGCAGATCCGCCTCCAGATCCAGCAGGCGCATCGCATGCTCGCGCATGTGTTCGTCGAACACCGCGCTGCGGCCGCGGCCCTGCGCCTTGGCGCGGTACATCGCCGCATCGGCGTCGCGCAGCAGTTCCTCGCCGCTGCGATATCGCGGTTGCCACATGGCGATGCCCAGGCTCGCCGCGGGGAACAGTTCGCGGCCGGCGATCCACACCGGCGCGCCGAGCGCGCGCAGGATGCGCGCCGCCAGGTTCTCCGCGGCGGCGGCGCTGTCGACGCCCTCGACCAACACCGCGAATTCGTCGCCGCCCAACCGCGCGACCACATCGTCCGGCCGCACCGCGGAGACGATGCGGCTGCCCGCTTCCACCAGCATCTCGTCGCCGGAAGCATGGCCGACGCTGTCGTTGACCAGCTTGAAGCGGTCCAGGTCCAGGAACAGCACAGCGAACTTGAAGGCGGGGTCGTCGATGGCGCGCGCGATCGCCTCGTTCATGCGATCCAGCAGGTGCGCGCGGTTCGGCAACCCGGTCAACGCATCGTGCAGTGCCTGGTGGGTAAGGCGCCGCTCCGCGCGCAACCGCTCGCCGATCTGCGCGAGCAGTTTGTGATTGCTTTCTTCGAGTTCGCGGGTGCGTTCTTCGACGCGCTGCTCCAGCTCCAAGTGCGCGGCCTTCAAATTGTCCTGCGCCAGCTTGCGCACCAGGCCGCTGCCGATCTGATGGGCGACGAAGGTCAGCAGTTCCTGGTCGCGCAGCGTGAAGCCTATGCCTTCCTGGTAGCTCTGCACCGTAATCACGCCGGCCACGGTGTCGCCGCGGAACAAGGGCACGCCGAGCCAGCAATAGGCCTGTTCGCCGAAACTGCGCACTTTTCCTTGCGCTTCCAACGCGACGATATCGCTGCGGTGCGCCAGCAAAGGGTGTCCGGTGGACAGTACGTACTCGGTGAGCCCGGACGACAACCGCCGGGTCTTGCGCTTGCTTTGGCGCTCGTCGACGGAATACGGGAACTCCAGGTGCTGGCCGTCCGGCGACACCATCGCGATGTAGAAGTTGCGCGCGTACAGCAATTCGTCGACCACCGCATGCGCCTGGGCGTAGAAACGCTCCAGGCTGTCGGAGGTGGCGGTGAGTTCGGCGATGCGGAACAACGCGCGCTGCAGCTCTTCGCCGCGCTGGCGCTCGACGATCTCCGCCTGCAGTTCCTCGTTGGCGCGCTGCAATTCGTGCGTGCGTTCGTCGACACGGCGTTCCAGCTCGACCTGCGCGTATTTGCGATCCAGCGCGGTCTGGATGTGCTGGGCGACGAATTCCAGCAGCACCCGGTCTTCGTCGCTGTAGCTGACCGGATGGTCGTAGCTCTGCACCACGATGGCGCCGCTCACCCGGCCTTCGCGGCGCATCAGCACGCCCAGCCAGTCCTCGCTGTCCGGGCCGTGTTCGGGATCGCGCGGTATGCCCAGCGTATTGCGGATCTCTTCCGACGGTCCGCGCAGCGGCTCGCCGTGCAGCAGCAGACCGACGGTCAGGCTGCTGGGCATGTCGTCGAGCGGAATCGCGCGGTCGGGTTCGGACGTGAACGCATCGATCTGGTCGGCGAAGTACAGGAAGCGCAACGTGCTGGCGACGTCGTCGTAGAGCACGATGTAGAAATTGCGCGCATACATCAGGCCGCCGACCACGGCGTGGATGCGGCGCAGCATGTCGCGCATCTCCAGGCCCGAACCGGCCAGATCAGCGATCTCGTACAGCGCTTGCTGCAGGCGTTCGGATTTCTGCAGCGATTCGATCCGCGCCTGCGCACGGATCGTGGCCAGCGTGGCCGACACGGTGCGCCGGGCCAGGGCCAGCCAGGCCTGTTGCGACGCCGTGGGCAGGGTTTCGGCCAAGGCCGCGGCGATGGCGATGCGGGTCTCGTCGTCGGCGGTCCAGGTTTCCAGGATTTCGTCGCTGCCGGCCTTGACCGCCTCGCCGGCCAGCAGCCGCGCCGAGCGTTCCATCAGGCGCGTGGTGCCGGCGGTGGCGGCATTGCCCTCGCGCCCGCTGGCATCGCGCCAGCGCACCACCAACTGCGAGCCGGTCGGCAGGGTTTCCACAAGCATGCCCGCCAAGCCCGATGTGGGCATGCCTAGTTGTGCCAGCAGCCCCTCGTCAGCCATCCCTTCGACCCGCTGCGATGTCAGGCCCCCTGCCATGCAACCAGGATAACGCGTGCGGTGGCAAGCAAACGGCCAACCCCATCTCTCTTTGGGAGCCGTTCCTGACTATATGTATTGCCTGACGCCCGCCGCCGCGGGGTGGGCCATGCCGGGCGCCGGCTTCCCGGCGACGGCCTCTGCGCTTACCCTGCGCATCATGGATGCTGCCACGGAACCCGGCGACGACGCGCTGATGCTCGCTTATGCGGCAGGCGACGTCGCCGCGTTCGAGCGGCTGTATGCGCGGCATCGCGGGCGCCTGTACAGGTTTCTGCTGCGCCAGGCCCGCGATTCGGCCCTGGCGGACGAAATATTCCAGGACGTCTGGCAACGGGTGATTTCCTCGCGCCAGCATTGGCAGCCCGATGCGGCCTTCTCGACCTGGCTGTTCCGCATCGCCCACAACCGCATGAACGATCACTGGCGCGCGCAAAAACACCGTCCCGCCGCGCCGGACGACGCCGACGAACGCGCCGCACGCGTGCCCGACCCTCACACGCCCGAGCGCACGCTGTCCGAATTCGAGCAACGCCGCAGGCTGCAATTGGCGCTGGACGAACTGCCCGACGAGCAGCGCGAAGTGGTGGCGCTGCGACTGGAGCAGGAATTGACTTTGGAGGAAATCGGCAACATCACCGGCGTCGGCCGGGAGACCGTCAAATCGCGATTGCGCTATGCGATGGACAAGTTACGCACGAGATTGCAGGAATGAGCATCGATCCCCGACATCCCGCCGACCGCGAACCGTTGACGCCGGAAGAGCGCGATCTGGCGCAGCGCCTGGCGCGGCTCGGTCCCAGCGCCGGGCCGCCGTCGTCGGTCGATGCCCGCATCCTGGCCGCCGCGCACGATGCGGTCGCGTCGCGTCCGCGTCCCAAACCGGGCAATGCGCGCCGCTGGCCGGTGGCGCTGGGCGTGGCGGCTTCGTTGGCGCTGGCGGTCGGTATCGCTTGGCGGTTGCGGCCATTGCCGGAGCCGCCGCAAATGCGCGAAGTCGCTGCCGATGCCGCCGCGATGACGGTCAAAGGCCCTGCGCCTGCACCGGAATACGAGGCCTTCCCTTCCGCAGAGGCGTTGTCCGAAAAAACCGAGCAAGCGGCCGCTGCCGTGAAAGAAAGCAGAGACGCTGCGAAAAATGCGGCGCCCCGACGCGAAGCGGTTCCAGCGCCGGAAGAGCCGCCGGTCATCGTCGACGAAGGCCGCGCGACGGCGGTGCCTGCCATGGCACCCGCAGCGGCGCCGCCGCCGCCCTCCCCGCCAGCACCCGTGGCCGATGCCGCCGCGTCGGCCGGCGCCGACTTATCGGCTGCGGAAGCGACCGTGCTCTCCGCAGAACAGAGCCGCGCACGGACGGCGGAACAAGAAAGTGCCGACACCGCTCAGCGCGCCAAGTCGGCAGCGTCGCGCGCGCAGCAAGCAGCCGGATCGGCCGAACTGCGCCGCGAACCGCAGTCGTTCGAAGACATCCCGATCGTCGACGCCGACAGCGCCAGCGATGCCGGCGACGAACCGCCGGCTTACGCCAATTCGCCGGAAGTGCGCGAGGCCTGGCTGCGTCGCGTGCGCGAATTGATCGCCGAAGGCAACCTGCAGCAGGCGCACGACAGCCTGCACGAATTCCAGCGGCGTTATCCGGATCAGCCGCTGCCCGAAGATCTGCAGCGCTTCCAGCAGACGAAACCGGATCCCGTCCTTCCGTGAACCTGCATACGCTGGTCGCGCCGGCCTCGCACGCGATCGAGGTCAAGCACAGCCGTTTTCTGGCGCTGGCCGCGCCCGTCGCCACCGCCGATGCCGCACTCGGCTGGTTGTCGGCCAACGGCGACCGGGACGCCACGCATAATTGCTGGGCTTACCGGATCGGCGAGGCCTACCGCTCCAGCGACGACGGAGAACCCGCCGGCACGGCCGGGCGGCCGATCCTGGCCGCGATCGATGGACAGGGCTTCGATCAGGTGGTCGTCGTGGTGACGCGCTGGTACGGCGGCATCAATCTCGGCGCCGGCGGCCTGGTGCGCGCCTATGGCGGCGCTGCCGCCGAATGCCTGCGCCGCGCCGACCGCGTGGCGCTGATCGCGATGGGCGAAGTGCGGATTTCCTGCGATTTCGCCGACAGCGCCGAGGTGCATTCCGCGCTGGCGGCCTTCGGGGCGGAGAAAAAAGAGGAGAATTTCGACGCCGAAGGCGTCCATTTCGTACTTTCCATGCCGCTGGACCGGATCGGCGACTTGAAAACGCGGTTGCGCGACGCCACGCGTAATCGGGTGCGGTTCGCGGAATAGCGAGCGACGATTCGCTTTGGCTTTCGTGGGAGCGGCTTCAGCCGCGAGCTCTTCGGTTGCCTTAGACCACCCTTAAAGAGCTCGCGGCTGAAGTCGCTCCCGCAAACAGCAAGAGCAAAGTCGCTGGATTCCCGCCATCGCGGAAATGACGGCTCAGAGAAAATCTCAGGAAACAGAATGTCGAGCCCTCCGGAAGAAGCCAAACCCAAACCGCGCATCGGCACCCTGCGCGCGCTCTGGCCATTCGTCATGCGCCAGCGCGGCCTGTTCGTCGCTTGGCTGTTCGCGCTTGCGGTGGCTTCCGTGGCGACGCTGAGTCTTCCGTTGGCGGTACGCCGGATGATCGACCAGGGGTTCTCCAGCGGCACCAACATCGACCGCGCCTTCCTGTTCCTGTTCGGCGTGGCATTGGTCCTCGCCCTGGCGAGCGCGGCGCGCTTCTATTTCGTTTCGCTGCTCGGCGAGCGCGTCGTCGCCGATCTGCGCAACAAACTGTATGCGCACTTGATCGGCCTCGATGCGGGGTTTCACGACCGCAACCGCAGCGGCGAGCTGATATCGCGATTGACCGCGGATGCGGAACTGCTGCGCAGCGTGGTGGGTTCGAGCATGTCGGTCGCCTTGCGCAGCAGCGTGACCGTCGTGGGTTCGCTGGTGATGTTGTTCGTCACCCAGCCGCGTCTTGCGGCCTATGCCTTGGTCGGCATTCCTTTGGCGGTACTGCCGATAGTGATCGGCGGACGCCGCATCCAGAAAGTGTCGCGCGCCAGCCAGGACCGCGTGGCGGATGCCAACGCGCTGGCCGGCGAGACACTAGGGGCCGTGCGGACCGTTCAGGCGCATGCGCGCGAGCCTTACGAACGCGGGCGCTTCGGCGACGCGATCGCGATCGCGGTGGGCACGGCGCGCAGGCGCATCCGTTCGCAGGCCTGGGTGACGGCGATCGCGATCACCTTGATCTTCGGCGCGATCACGCTGGTGCTGTGGTCCGGCGCGCACGACGTGATCGCGGGCCGGATGACGACCGGCACACTGGGACAATTCGTGCTGTACGCGCTGATCGGCGGCGGCTCCGTGGGCGCGCTGGCCGAAGTGTGGAACGAACTGCAGCGCGCGGCCGGCGGTATGGGGCGGATCAACGAACTGTTGCAGGAAACCCCGCACGTCGTCGCGCCACCTTCGGCGCAGACGCTGCCGCAGCCGTTGCGCGGCGAACTGCGTTTCGACGATGTGACATTCCACTATCCGATGCGCCCCGATCTGCCGGCGCTGGACGCATTCTCGTTGCAGGTGAATCCCGGCGAGACGGTCGCCCTGGTCGGTCCGTCCGGCGCCGGCAAAAGTACGGTGTTCTCGCTGTTGCTGCGTTTCCACGATCCGCAGTCGGGCGCGATCTTCGTCGACGGCGTCGAAATCCGCCGGCTCGACCCGGCCGACCTGCGCGAACACATCGCGCTGGTGCCGCAAGCGCCGACCATCTTCGCCGCCAGCGCGCGCGACAACATCCGCTACGGCCGCCTGGAAGCGGACGCCGCCGCCATCGAAGCCGCCGCGCGATCCGCTGAAGCGCACGAATTCCTGTCGGAATTGCCCAAGGGCTACGACGAGGAACTCGGCGAACGCGGCGCGCGCCTGTCAGGCGGCCAGCAACAGCGCGTGGCCATCGCCCGCGCGCTGCTGAAGGATGCGCCGATCCTGTTGCTCGACGAAGCGACCTCCGCGCTCGACGCGCAGAGCGAGCGTGCCGTGCAGCACGCGCTGGAGCGGCTGATGGCCGGCCGCACCACGCTCGTCATCGCCCATCGCCTGGCCACCGTGCTCAAAGCCGACCGCATCGTGGTGATGGATCGCGGCCGCATCGTCGCCGAGGGCACGCATGCGCAACTGCTGGCGCAGGGCGGGCTGTACGCCGAACTGGCCAGATTGCAATTCCTCGACTAGACCCACGCACCTGGCCCGTTGCCGCATCGCTGGAGGCATCATTGACAGCATCCCCGGCCGCCGCGATTATCGCACCGGGCCGTCGATCGGATTCCGGAGCGCAACGAACGGATGATGCTTTTCCAAGCACTGCTCGCGCACACGCTCGCCGCCGGAATCGCCGGCATATTCGCGCAGTGGCATATCGCCGCCTGGAAGCTCACAACCGAATCCATCGACAGCCCGCATCCGATCGTCCGCTGGATATACCGGTATCTGGTCTTCTCGTTCTGGTTCCTGCTTTCTTTCTTGCTGGTTTCGCCGCTAACCGCCTGGCAGCTTTTGAATCTGCCGGCCTTCGCTTCGATCGCCCGCGATCACCCGTGGACGCTGTTCTTGATCACGGCGCCTGCCGCGGCGGCGCTCTACTACTTCGATCGAAAATTGAAGATCCGGTTCGACAAGGCAAAAGTCGCGGCGCGCGAAAAGCTCCGCGCAAAACTCTTCCCGCGCGCGCGGATGTAATCCCGAACAGGGGTCCGGCGCCTCTGCGGCATGACGCGGACTGAACGTTCCGGCGATATAGCTGCCGACGTCCGCGTGGCGTGGGAGAATCTGTTCGTACCCCGCGGAGAAAAAGTCATGAACATCGGAATGGTCGGCCTCGGCCGCATGGGCGCCAATATGGCCGAGCGGCTGCTCCGCGGCGGCCATCGCGTGCATGGCTTCGATGCTATGGAGCCGGCGCGTGTCGCGGCCGCCGAGCGCGGCGTCTTAGCCGCCGAGTCGCTGCAATCGCTGATCGCGGCACTGCCCTCGCCACGTGCGGTGTGGCTGATGGTACCGGCCGGCGGCATCGTCGACGACACGCTCGCCGCGTTGCGGCCGCTGCTCGCGCCTGGCGACATCGTGATCGACGGCGGCAATTCGCGATACCAGGATTCGATGCGCCGGGCCGAGTCGCTCGCCGCCGACGGCATGCATTACGTCGATTGCGGCACGAGCGGCGGCGTCTGGGGACTGCAAGAAGGGTACAGCCTGATGATCGGCGGCGACGAAGCGGCGATCGAATCGCTGCGCCCGATCTTCGCGACGTTGGCGCCCTCCGCCGACAAAGGCTGGGGGCGCGTCGGCGCTTCCGGCGCGGGGCATTTCGCCAAGATGGTGCACAACGGCATCGAATACGGCCTGATGCAGGCCTATGCGGAAGGCTTCGCGATCATGCAGCACAAGCAGGATTTCGGTTTCGACCTGCACCAGGTCGCCGAGATCTGGCGCACCGGCAGCGTGGTGCGTTCGTGGCTGCTGGATCTCACCGCCGATGCATTGCGCAAGAATCCGGGCATGGACGGCATCGCGCCATGGGTATCCGATTCGGGCGAAGGACGTTGGACGGTCGCCGAGGCCATCGCGCTGGACGTGCCGGCGCCGGTGATCACGCTATCGCTGCTGGAACGGTTGCGTTCGCGCGACGACGATTCCTTCGCCGACAAATTGCTGTCGGCGATGCGTAACGAATTCGGCGGCCATCCGGTGAAAAAGGGCGGACCCGGCTGAAGGCAGACGCTGCTTTTAGCTCTCCCTTGAAGGGGAAGGAGACAAGCAAAAGCAGCGAAGCGAACCCCGCTCTGCAAAGCGGCTCAAGGATCGATGCGGATCGGCGTGCCGGTCGGCACCAGGCTCCAGATTTCCTCGATTTCCTTGTCGGTGACGGCGATGCAGCCGTCGGTCCAATCGAAGGGATACAGCGCGGTATTGCCGCCATGGATCATGATGTCCCCGCCCGGATCGGCGCCGCGAGCGCGGGCTTGCTTGCGGTCGGCGTCGCTGGGATAGGACACGCGCAGCGACAGATGGAAACGGCTGGCGGGGTTGCGGCCGCTGATGCGGTAGTGGCCCTCGGGCGTTTTCTCGTCGCCTTGCTGCCGCTTGGGACCGATCGGATCGTCGCCGAGACGGATCGCATAACGGCGGATCACTCTGCCGTCGCGCAGAAGTTCCATGCGCCGTTCGGATTTGTCGACGCGGATGCGGTCGGCGCGCACGGACAGCGGCGCCATCGCCGGCGTGGCGGCAGCCGCAGCATGCGGTAGGCAGATGGCCAAAAGCAGGCCGAAACCGCCGCACCTCATCCGGCGTGCGCCCGACCGACGATCGCGGCGAAATCGGCATCCATCGGCAAGGTTCCCAGCGCCAGGCCATGCTCGCCGCCCAACCGGCTGCGGCAGAACGCATCGGCGGCCGGGCTGCCTGCGCGCAAGAGCACTGCCGCCTGCAACGCCAAAGCCAGATGCTCCACCAGCAGGCGCGCGCCGGTTTCTGCGTTTTTGGCGTCGGCGAACGAGACCCGTAGCGATGCGGCGGTGTCGTCAAGCGCACGATGAAGGCCGTGTGCGCCATCGAGTTCGGCCAACAGCGCTTGGCCCGTTTCCGGTTCGCGCGAAAGCGCGCGCAGCACGTCCAGGCACTGGATATTGCCGCTGCCTTCCCAAATCGAGTTCAGCGGCGCCTGCCGGTACAAGCGCGGCAGTATCGATTCCTCCACGTACCCTGCCCCGCCCAGGCATTCCTGCGCTTCGTTGACGAAGGCCGGCGCGCGCTTGCATACCCAGTACTTGCCTACCGCCGTGGCGATCCGGGCGAACGCGGCCTCGGCAGGATCATGCGGAGCCGCATCGACGGCGCGCGCGACGCGCATCGACAGGGCCAAGGCCGCTTCCGACTCGATCGCCAAATCGGCGAGGACGTTGCGCATCAACGGCTGATCGATCAGAAGTTTGCCGAAAACCTTGCGGTGACGGCAGTGATGCAACGCCTGCGCCAAAGCCATGCGCATTTCGGCGGCCGAACCGAGCATGCAGTCGAGCCGGGTCAGCATCACCATTTCCAAAATGGTGGCGATGCCGCGGCCTTCGTCGCCGATGCGATAGGCCCGCGCCCCGACGAACTCGACTTCGCTCGATGCGTTCGACCAGTCGCCCAATTTGTCCTTCAAACGCATCAGTTGGAAGGCGTTCTTGGCGCCGTCCGGCAGCCGCCGCGGCATCAGGAAGCAGCTCAATCCACCCGGCGCCTGCGCCAGCACCAGGAAGCCGTCGCACATCGGCGCGGAGAAAAACCATTTATGCCCCACCAACGAGTATTCGCCCGCTTCGGAAAGCGGCGTCGCGATGGTCGCATTGGCGCGAACATCGCTACCGCCCTGTTTTTCGGTCATCCCCATGCCGAGCGTGACGCCGGCTTTCTGCGCGATCGGCACATCGCGCGGATCGTATTGCGATGCGGCCACCTTGTCGGCCCATTCGCGCAACGCCGGCGCGTGGCGCAGCACGGGCACGGCGGCATGCGTCATCGTCAGCGGGCAACTGGTGCCGGGTTCGACTTGGTGATGCAGATAGCTCAGCGCCCCGCGCGCAACATGCGAGCCCGGCACTTCTTCGGACCACGACAGGCCGGCAACGCCGTGCTCGAGCGCTGCCTGCAGGATGCGGTGGTAGTGGGGATGGAATTCCACCGTATCGATGCGATGGCCGAAGCGGTCGTGCGTGCGCAACCGCGGCTTGTCGCGGTGCGCGTCGAAGCTGAGCCGGTACAACTCGTCGCCGGCCAATGCGCCGTAAACGGCCAACCGGTCGGCGAAAGCGGCGCCGCCTTCGCGCGCGACGGCTTCGCGCAATGCGGGATCGGTCGCCCACAGATCGCGGGGCGCGAATTCCGGGGGCTGGTTGTCGACCACGTGCGTCTGGAACGCGTTCGTCTGGGGCACCTTTGTCTCAAACCCGGACATGGCTTTTCCACTAGGCGGCAGGCAAGGATTCTCGCGCAATTCGCGTCGCGGTGCGGCGATCCGCGGACAGCGCCTCCAGCCTGGCCAAAAACGCCGGTTGCAGCGGCCACTTGCGGAACAAACCCTGCTGGGTACCGCTCAACACGCGCAGCATGTGGCCGCGCCCGCCCGGCAATGCGCCCAGCGGCCGGAAAGCGAGGTCGCGCGCGGAGGCCACGAGATCGCGATCCGATTGGAACAGCGGCGTCAGCCATCGGCTCCAGAAGTGGTAGATGAAGACATGCCGGCTGCGCACGCGTCCGTAACGGCGTAATGCGGCTTCCACGCCGCTCTCTTCGCGCAACGCATCGCGCAGGGCGAGCGCATCCACCAAAGCCATGTTGACGCCCTGCCCCAACTGCGGGCTCATGGCGTGCGCGGCATCGCCGATCAGCACCATGTTGCCGCGATGCAGCCGCTTGAGCGCGGCGTCGCGGTAACTGGCGCGCGACAATTGCGCCGCGTCGGTGACGTGTTCGAGGCAACGATGCGCCTCGGGCCAGATCCGCGAGATTTCCTCCCGCCATGCGGGCAACCCTCGCGAGCGCCAAGGTTCGAAGTCCGTTACCGGCAGGCTCCAGAAGAAACTCAGCCGCGGCGTGGCGTCGTCCGGCCGCGTGCCGACCGGCAGCATGCCGATCATCTTGCGCGCCGCGACGTAGCGCTGGCGCAATTCGGCGGGCCAAGACCAATCTTCGCTGGGCAACAGGCACCACAACGCGCCCCACGGAAACGGGCGGTCCAAACGCAATTCGCCGACCTGCCCGCGCAATTGCGATGCCGAGCCGTCGGCCACCACGATCAGATCGTAGGGCCCGTGCCATCGGCCGCTATCGTCGCGCATGCGACGGGTGGCGTCGTCGACCGCGACGATGGCGGTGCCGCAATGCATGTTGCCGTCGTTTTCCCAGGCGTCCGCGAGCAGCCGGAACAAGGTCGGGCGCTGCAGGCCCAGACCGAACAGGCGCGAATCCAATCCGGCATAGCGCATGTCCATCACCGCACGGCCGCGCGGGGTTTCGCCGTACAGGCGCTCGATGCGGGCGCCGTGCGCGAGCGCGCCATCGAGCAGGCCCATCTCCCAAAGCACCTGCAATCCGGTCGGCTGCAGAAGAAAACCGGCGCCGACAGGCCCGGGCCGCGATACGCGTTCGAACACTTCCACTCGGTGCCCGTCGCGCGTCAGCAACGCGGCGGCGGCCTGGCCGGCGGTTCCGTAGCCTACGATCGCGATGTGGAGTGCGGTCATGCGTGCCTGAGAATCCGTGATTTTTGAGAATCGCGCCCTAGAAAAAAGCCCCGCGACGATGCGCGGGGCTCAGGATGGATCGATGCTGGCGCTTCTTACTGCGCCGGTGCCACGCCGGCGGCTTGCGCGCCTTTCGGGCCCTGCACGACTTCGTAGCTGACGCGTTGGCCTTCCTGCAGGCTGCGGAAGCCCTGCGCGTTGATCGCCGAGAAGTGCACGAACACATCGGCGCTGCCGTCTTCGGGTGCGATGAAACCGAAACCCTTGGCGTCGTTGAACCATTTCACGGTGCCGTACTGCATAGCTTTGCTGACCTCATGATGGGTGCGTTGTGCGTACGCCGGCGCGTGGGGCGGCCAGGCGCACGGGGCGGAGTATGCAAAGCAACCGGCCGTACTGGCAATCACCCGGCCAGTATGGCCGCGACCAGGGCCGGCAGCCCAGCGGATGCCGCCGCCACGTTGGCCAGCACATCGTCGAAGGTGATGACCTCGTCCGGGTCCGGCCCGGCGCCCGCCGCCCAGTTGGCGACGATTGCCAGGCAGGCATAGTCCAGGCCCAGCTCGCGCGCCAAGCCGGCTTCGGGCATGCCGGTCATGCCGACCAGATCGCAGCCGTCGCGCTTCATGCGCGCGATTTCGGCCTTGGTCTCCAGGCGCGGACCTTGCGTCGCGCCGTAACAGCCATGCCCCACCATAGTGACGCCCGCACGCCCTGCGGCGGACAGCACGACCTCGCGCAGCGCCGGCGTATACGGATCGCCGAAATCGACATGCAGCACTTCGCTACCGGGTTCTTCGCTGAGCGTGGAGATCCGGCCCCAGGTGTAATCGATCAGTTGTTCCGGACAAGCCAGCACGCGCGGACCGAACGCCTCGGTGATGCCGCCGACGGTATTGATGGCCAACACGCGCGTCGCGCCGAGCGCTTTCAATGCGGCCAGATTGGCGCGGTAATTGATCTTGTGCGGCGGCAAAGAATGGCCTTCGCCGTGACGAGCGAGAAAGGCGACGCGCTTACCGGCCAACGTGCCGATGCGGATCGGGCCCGAAGGCGCGCCGTACGCCGTCACCGGCTGATGCGCTTCGGCGTCTTCGAGCTGGGCCAATGCGTAGACGCCGGTGCCGCCGATGATGGCGAGGGAAATATCCGACATTGCAGTATCTCGCGGTGCTCTTGCTGGTCTCCTTCCCCTTCAAGGGGAAGGCCGGGATGGGGATGGTTTGATGTTGCGGCGGAGATCAAGTCAAGATCAAACCCATCCCCACCCAACCCTCCCCTTGAAGGGGAGGGCTTTCAGGCTTTAAGCGCATAGATCGCCGGAAGATTTCGGCCCTGCTCCTGGAAATCCATGCCGTATCCGAATACGTAACGGTCCGGCACTTCCACGCCGACGTATTCGGCTTCGATCCCTTCCACGCAACGGTCGTGCACTTTCACCGCCAGCACCGCCGTGCGCACGTCGGCCGCGCCTTCGTCTTCGCACCAGCGTTTGATCGCCAGCAGCGTATGGCCTTCGTCGAGGATGTCGTCGGCCAGCAGCACGCGGCGGCCGCGCATCGGCGTCGCCGGCCGGTGCAGCCAGGCCAGGCGCGCGCCCGAGGTATTGCCGCGGTAACGCGTGGCGTGCAGATAATCGAATTCCAGGTCCAGGCCGCGCTCGCCGAGCGCGAAGGCCAGTTGCGCCGCGAACGGCATGCCGCCGTGCATCACGGTGATGAACAACGGCGGTGTGTCGTCTTGGTAATCGCCGCGGATCTCGTCGGCCAATCGCTGGATCGCCTGCTCCAGCGTAGCGCGGTCGTGGATCAGCTCGGCATCGGGCAGCACGTCGCCCAGGCGCACGGGGCTCATGCCACGCCTCCGCTTTGACCCATCAATCGCGATTGCGCCTGGCCGTACTGCGCTTCGGCCAGCAGGCCGTCCCAACCCATCGCGCCGTGGCCTATCAGGCCGATCAATGCCATCGTGTTGAGCTTGCGGCCCTGCACCGCGGCCAGCGATTCTTCGACCAGTTCGGGATGGCAGACCAGCACCACGTCGCAGCCTGCGTCCAGATGCGCATCGACGCGCGCCTTGATGCCGCCGGCCGAGAACGCCGCTTTCATGCCGATGTCGTCGGAGAACACCACGCCGCGGAAACCCATCTCCCGGCGCAGGATGTCCTGGATCCAGCGCGACGAATAGCCGGCCGGTTCGGGCGCGACCTGCGGATAGGCGATGTGCGCCATCATCACCGCATCGGCGCCGGCTTCGATGCCGGCGACGAAGGGGATCAGGTCGCGCTTGCGCATTTCTTCCAGCGAGCGCTTGTCGACGGCGTCGTCGAAATGCGTGTCCTCGCGCACCGTGCCGTGACCGGGGAAATGCTTGAGGGTGGCCGCCATGCCCGCAGCATGCATGCCCTGCACGTAGGCGCGGGTGAATTCGGCGACCACCTGCGGATCTTCGGAAAAGGAACGGTTGCCGATGGCGAGATTGTCGTGGCCGACGTCGACCACCGGCGCGAAACTCAGGTCGACGCCGCTGGCGCGCACTTCGCTGGCCATCAGCCATGCGTGCTCGCGCGCCAGTTCGAGCGCGGCGATCGGATCGGCGGCATACGTGTAGCCGATCTCCTCCAGCGGCGGCAGCGCGCTGTAGCCTTCGCGGAAACGCTGCACGCGTCCGCCTTCCTGGTCCACGCAGATCAGCTGCGGCCGCGGCGCGGCTTCGCGGATCGCGGCGGACAATTCGGCCACCTGCGCCCGCGACGCGAAGTTGCGCTTGAACAGGATCACGCCCGCGCAGGCATCGTGCTGCAGCCAGTCGCGTTCCTGCGCGTTGAGTTCGGTGCCGGCGACGCCGATCACTAGCATTGCAAAATCTCCTCGGTACCGCGTTCGGGCCGCATCCTGGCCGCGTAACGCAAACTACACCATATCGATGACGGCCCGCTCCGCTTCGCTCCATTGCGAATAGGGATGGGAAGCCAGGGCCAGATTGTAATAGCGCGGCAGATCGGTGACGTCGGCCCCGGCCCAGGCGGGCCTCTCGAAGCGCTCTCCGGCCGCCGCGAGTTCGATCTCGGCCACCACCAGGCCGGCGTTGTCGCCCAGGAATTCGTCGATTTCCCAGACGTGCCCGGCGTGGTTCGCGTAATGCCTGCGCTTTTCGATGGTGCCTCCCACGCACAGGGCCAGCAGCGCGCGGGCGTCGCCTAGCGGGATCGGGTAATCGAATTCCTGCCGCGTGGGCCCCATATCGCGCGACTTGAGGTTCAGGAACGCCTCTTCGCCGGCGATGCGCACCCGCACCGACGCGCGCTGCGCGCCGCTGTCCATCGCAGCTTGGTCGTTGATATAGCCCTGCGCCATCGGCACGACTTTGTAGGCATGTTGCCGCCAGCTGTCGTCTTTGACCAGGAATTTGTATTCGATTTCGATGCCCATCCTATCCTCTGCTTTTTTTGCTTTTAAGCCGTCATTCGCGCGAAGGCGGGAATCCCGTGACTTTAAGGACTCTCCAGATCGCGACGAAGCGATCTGCTATTCCGCGCGCCCTCACCCAACCCTCTCCCGCAAGCGGGAGAGGGCTAAAGCAATGACGCGCGTTACGGCTCGAACATCGCAATCGACTCCACATGCGCCGTATGCGGAAACATATCCATCACCCCCGCACTGCGCAGCTTCCAGCCGCGCTCGTTGACCAGGTAACCGGCATCGCGCGCCAACGACGCCGGATGGCAGCTCACATAGACGATCCGCTTCAAACCTTTCAACGGCAGTTGCTTCAACACGACATCGGCGCCCGAACGCGGCGGGTCGAGCAGCAGTTTGTCGAAGCCTGCGCGCATCCAGGCGTGGCCGCTCAGGTCCTGGGCCAGATCGGCCGCATGGAATTGCGCGTTGGCCAGGCCGTTGTGCGCGGCGTTCTCGCGGGCGCGGACTACCAGTCCGGCCTCGCCTTCCACGCCCACCGCTTCGCGCACGGTGCGCGCCAGCGGCAAGGTGAAATTGCCCAGGCCGCAGAACAAATCGAGCACGCGGTCGTCGGGCTGCGCATCGAGCAAGCCTAACGCGAGCGCGATCATCTTCTGATTGAGGCCGGCATTGACCTGGATGAAGTCGAGCGGACGGAATTTAAGTTCCACATCCCACGCCGGCAACCTGAAAGACAGCGGCGGCGACTGCGGCCATAGCGCATGCACCGAATCCACGCCACCGGGCTGCAGGAAGACCGCGAAATCGTGCGACTGGCCGAATGCGGCCAGCGCATTGCGATCGCTTTCGGACAGCGGCAACAGGTGACGGAACACCAGCGCGATCGTGTCGTCGCCGGCGATGAATTCGATCTGCGGGATATCGCGGCGCCCGTCCAGGCTTTCGACCAGCGCCGCGAGCGCGACGATGCGCTCGCCGATCTGCGGAATCGCCGTGTAGCAGATCGACAGGTCGGCGACGAAGCGCGGATCGTTCTCGCGGAAACCGACCAGGGTCTTGTCCTTCTTTTCCACGCGCCGCACCGAAAAGCGGCCTTTACGGCGATAGCCCCAGGCGGCGTCGGTCAGCGGCGGCAGCCAGGATTCCGGTGCGACGTGGCCGATCCGCTCGAAGTTCTCCCGCAGCACGCGTTGTTTGGCGAGGATCTGCTTGGATTCTTCCAGATGCTGCAGCGCGCAGCCGCCGCAGGTGCCGAAATGCGGGCAGCGCGGCGCGACGCGATCGGGCGAGGCCTGCAGCACTTCCAGCGTCACCGCTTCGTCGAAACTGCGCGATCGGGCGGTCTGCTTGGCCATGACTTTCTCGTCCGGCAAAGCGCCGGCGACGAATACGGCCTTGCCGTTGTCGCGGCGGGCGACGCCGCGGCCGTCGTGGCTGAGATCGAGGATGTCTGCGGGGAAGGGAGTCTGGTCGAGACGGGCCACGTGGCGGAAGGCTGCATGCGTAGGGCCGCCTATTGTCGCAGATGCATGCTTTTCCCTCTCCCTTTTACGGGAGAGGGACAGGCCCGAAGGGCCAGGGAGAGGGTCCGGCTTTTCGCGCCATCTGACAGCAAGAGCAAAAGCACGCTTCGCTACGCTCGCGCCCCCTCTCCTGCCCCCAGATCAAGTCTGGGGCAGGCTCTTCGGGCATCCTCCCCCGCAAAGGGGGAGGAAAAAGCAAACAGTTACTTCTGCTTCCAACCCCCGCCCGCATCCTGGTACCACCAGCCGCCCTTGGCGCTATCCACCCATTGCTTGGCGAACACCGCGCGGATCTGCGCTTCCCACTCCGGATGCTTGTTGGCCACTGCGATTTCGCGATACACGGCTTTCGCGTCGCGCCCCTGGTCGGCGACCGCCTGATTGACCGCGACGCGCTCGCCCAGCGGAATCTTGGACGCATCGCGCACGCTGACCAGGCCGTCGTTGGTGAAGCCGAGCGCGCCGGAATCGAAATGCTTGCGCAGCGTGCCGTCGAAACGGGACTTCATCCGCGCCTGGATCGCCTGGATCGCGGGCGTCTTGATATTGATGTCCGGCGCGGATTGCGCATAGGCCGGGGCGATGCCGATCAGCATCAGCGGATCGAAGCTGGCCATGCCGCCGCCGGGCTTGCTCTCTTCCTGCGTCGGCGCAGCCGAATCGACCTCGTCGCCGATGACCTTCTCGACGAATTCCTTGGCCGCTTCCTTGGCCTCGGCCGCCGGGAAGTAAACGTTGATGGTCACGCACGCGGTCAACGCGAGCGCGGCGGCTACCGGCATTCCCAACCAACGGCGCATGTGCTTTCTCCTGATGGATGACATCGAAACATGAGGAATCGCGAACTATTCGAACACCGGCTTCACGTCGCCCTTGCCGACCGCCGCCAGGCGTTCGACCAGGGTGGGCCAATCGACCTGCCGGTTGTAGCCGACCACGTTCAGCCGCGGTATGCCCGCGCCTTCGACGATAGTAAATCCGCCGTTGGCTGAATGCAGGCCGCCCATCTCGCAGACCTCGTTCTCCAGCCGGCAGGAAATGCCGATGCTGGCGTAGCCGAAGTCGTCGAACAGGCCGATCAGCCGGCCCTGCAGACTGCTTACGAAGGACGCGTCGCCGACGCTGGAAATGTTCTGCACCGCGCGCTGGCTGATGCGCTGGCGCAGGCCGGGCCGCGGCACGGTATGCAGTTCGGCATCGAATGCGGTGGCGCTCCAGTCGACCAGACGCAGATCGGCGATGCGCCCGTCCAAACGGCCGCTGATGCTGCCAAAATCGAACACGCCGGTCAGCGCCTGCAGGTCGATTCCGCGCATGGCGATGTCGGCCGATAGCGTGGGCGCTACGCCGAACGGCCGTTCCATCGCCAGCGACGATACCTGCACGTTACCGTCGAACAGATGCAAGTTCAGGCCGCCGTCGAAATCGATGCGGTCGTCGGCATAGCGCGCTTTGGGAATATTGCCGCTGAGTTGCCCGGTAAATGCGGGCAGGCCGAGCGCCGCGGAGACTTTTCCGAAGTCGATGCTGTCGATGTCCAGGCCGAATTCGATGCGCATGCCGGTATCTCCGGCCGGCGGGCGCAGCTCCATGCCGCTCAATTCGACACGGCCGCCGAGCATCGGCATCGCCGCCGGCCGGCGCAGGCGCAGCACGCCGTCGCGGCTGTCGAAAGGCAGCGTCATCGCGCCGAAATCCAACCCCTGCAACTGGCCGCTGCGCCACCGCAACTCGCTGCTCACCGGCGCGCCTGACGAATAGCGCAGGTCGCCGTCGAGCCCTTCGAAAACGAAGCGCTGCTGCGCGTCGCGCACATGTACGTCGTGCAGGCGCACGTCCGCGCTGCGCAAGGCGCCGTCGCGCATCTGCAGGCGAGCATCGATCGCGCCGGACAGATCCACTTCGCCCAGGCCGACGACACCGAGCCAGCCGGACAGATAGGCCTGCCGCAGCGGCGCGATGTCGCGGCTGGTCACGGTCATGTCGAGGTCGCGCAGCGCCGCATCGGCCGACAAGGCCGCGCTGCCGCTGGCCTGCAGACGGTCGCCGTCGCGCCATTCGATGCGGGGCAATCGCCAAGGCGCATTGCCCGATTGGGTCGCCTCGATCCGCAAGGCCACCGGTGAGGCCGGCAGCGCCACATAGGCATTGCCGGCCAGGAATTCGCCGCCGTGCAAACTGCCGGCGAGCGATGCCTGCGATGCGGTCGCGGATTTGCGGTAGTCGATATCGAAACGGCCGGAAAGGCCCTCGGCTGCGATGCTGCCATCCGGCGTTTCCAGCCCCACCGCGCTCGGCGACAGCGGACCCCGGATGCGAAGCGGCTTGTTTTCCGGCGCTTCGACGGTCAGGCGGCCGTCGAGCGTGCCTGCCTTCAGGTGCGCATCCGGCCAGACGCCGGTCAGCAGCGCCTGAGCCCATGCGACCGGAACCCGGCTCAGATCGAGTGTGGTCAAGTCCGGCGTCGCCGCCTGGCGGCGCAGCGCGAAACGCGATCGGTCTTGGGACAGTACCGCGTCCGTGGTGGCCACGCCCAAGTCCAACGACAGTCGCATCGGTTTGCTGCGGCCCGACCGCAGCACGCCATCGCAGCGCCAGCCGCCCTGCCCGTCGCGCAGCAACGGACACTGCCAGACGACATCGGCAAAGCGATAACCCAGATCCTGCGCGACGATGCGCTGAGCGGTCAGGGTCAGGCGGCCTTGTGCGGCCTGCGCCGGCCAATCCAGCCGCACGGCGACGCCTTCGAGGCTGGCCACTGGCGTGGTCACTTCGGCGATCCTGGCGGTCAAAGTCCGTGCCGACACCGGCCCCAGGCAGAGCAGCAACAGGCACGGCAGCAGGCGTAACATCGATAAGGGCATGGGAAGAGCATAACGATGCAGGATGCTGATGCGATGAAGCCGCGTTTGTTGCTGGTGGAGGACGACCCGGCCAGCCGGGCGTTCATGGCCGCGGTCATCGCCGCGCTTCCGGCCGAGGTGGATACCGCCGCTTCGGTCGGCGCCGCCCTGACCCTGGCGACGAGCCGCGAGCATGCGTTATGGCTGTTCGATGTGCGCCTGCCCGATGGCGACGGAGTCGAACTGTTGTCGCAATTGCGCAAGCAGGGCCTGTCCACGCCGGCGCTGGCGCATACGGCCTCGCGCGACCCCGACGAGCACGCCGCATTGCTGCAGGCCGGATTTCTGGCCACGCTGATCAAGCCTTTCGCGGCGGCGGAATTGCGCGAGGCGATCGCGGGCACGCTCGGGAGCCGGATCGCGGCAACGCCGTCCGATGGCTCGGCACCGGTGTGGGACGACGATGGCGCACTCGCGGCCATGAACGGCAACCGCGAGCATGTCGCTGCCTTGCGCTCCATGTTTCTCGCCGAATTGGCCGATCAGCGCAGCGTGGTGATGACGGCTTTGGCGCGAGGCGATTCGGAAGCGGCGCGCACCGTGCTGCACAGGCTCAAGGCCAGTTGCGGTTTCGTTGGCGCGGCATCGTTGAAGGCGGCGGTCGAACGGCTCGATGCGGCAATGCACGATCGCGCATGCGCGGACGAGTTCGCCGAAGCGGTGAGGCGGACGCTGGCGGGTTGAGCTTCTGCGGCCGAATGCAGGATGGGCTTTTTCGTGTGAGCGGCTTTCGTGGGAGCGGCTTCAACCGCGAGCTTTTCGAGGCGCGGCGATGGATCAAGAGCTCGCGGCTGAAGCCGCTCCCACGAAAGCCACAGCCGCTAAAGGCCGCCTACAAAAAAACGGACTCGGATGGGCATCAACTCTCGGCCACACGCGGCTTGCTCCGCGACAGCTGACCGATCAACTCCCACGATTTCAAGCCACGGCCGCCGAGGTGATGCGCCAGCACGGTGCGCATCACGCGCCGCAGGCTGGCCAGGTCTTCGGTCGCGGGCTGCCAGTCCTGCGCAAGCGACAGCAAGGCGCGGCCGGTCGCGGCTTCGTCGCGGTCGCGCTGGCCGCGGTCGCTGAGCAGGCGCCGCGGACCGTGTTCGGGATCCAATCGGTAACGCGCCGCGGGATCGATCGCCTCGCCATCGCCATCGATGTCGAACGAGAAGCCGAAGCCGAGCGCATCGAGCAGATCGCGTTCGAAGCGGCGCAGCGTCCAGGCCAGCGGATCGTCCGAAGACAACCGTGCCCGCGCCAGACCATAGGCTTCGTACAACTCGCCGTGCGGATCGTTGCGCGGCGCCAGGCGCAGCACCAGTTCGCTGATGTAGAAACCCGCCAGCGCAGGATCGCCGACCAGGCGCGGCGCGACGTCCAGCGCTTCGGCACCGTTCAAACGCGCCAACTCGCCGCGCTGCACGGCATCGAAGCGGATGTGCTGCAGCGGCTGCAACGCGGCTCGCAACGGATGCCGCTTGGGCCCCTGCACGCCGCGCGCGACTAGGCCAACGCGGCCGTGGTTCTCGCCCAGCACTTCCACCAGCAGGCTGGTTTCGCGCCAGGGACGCGTGTGCAGGACGTAGGCGGCTTCGTTGTCGATGCGCATGGCTGTTTTGTGGGAGCGGCTTCAGCCGCGAGCTCTTGTGCCACGACTCGGCATCGGCGGGGAAAGCTCGCGGCTGAAGCCGCTCCCACAAACACCGTCAATCGTGATAACCCAAAGTACGCAACGCGGCTTCGTCATCCGACCAACCTTCGCGCACCCGTACCCAAGTCTCGAGAAACACTTTGCGCCCGAACAACTGCTCCATGTGCGAACGCGCCAGCGTGCCGACTTCGCGCAGGCGGCTGCCGCCCTTGCCGATCACGATCGCCTTCTGGCCGTCGCGCTCGACCCAGATCACTGCGCCGATGCGCAGCAGCTCGCCATCTTCGACGAAGCGTTCGATCTCGACCGTGGTCGCGTACGGCAATTCGGCGCCGAGCTGGCGCATCAGCTGCTCGCGCACCATTTCGCCGGCCAGGAAACGCTGGCTTTTGTCGGTGATCTCATCCTCGCCATACATCGGCGGCGCTTCGGGAAGCAGTTTGAGCAGCGTTTCGACCAAGGTTTCCAGGCCGCTGCGCTTGAGCGCCGAGATCGGATGCACGCTGGCGAATTCGCGCCCGTCCGACACTTTGGCCAGATAGGGCAGCAGCGCGGTCTTGTCGCGCAGCTTGTCGACCTGGTTCACCGCCAGCACCACCGGCACGCCGGCTTGTTTGAGGGCGTCGAAAGCGAGCGTGTCCTCGTCGTCCCAACGCCCGGCTTCGACCACCAGCACGGCGGCATCGACGCCTTCGAGCGCGCCGCGCGCGGCGCGGTTCATCCAGCGGTGCATGGCCGATGCGGTGGATTTGCCCTGCTCGCGATGCAGGCCCGGCGTATCGACCAGCGCGATCTGGCCCTGCGGAAAAGTGGCGATGCCCAATAGCCGGTGCCGCGTGGTTTGCGGCCGTTTGGAGGTGATGCTGACTTTGGCGCCGACCAAGGCATTGACCAGAGTCGATTTGCCGACGTTGGGCCGGCCGATGACGGCGACGCTGCCGGCGCGGTGGAAAGTGGGGTCCATGCGTGGATTGTCCGGCCACGGGGGGCGCCAGGGCAAATTTCCGAGGTCGCCGCTCGGTTTTGTAGAGCGGGGCTTGCTCCGCTGCTTTTCGTAAGAACGGCTTCAGCCGCGAGCTGTTCGACCCAGTAAGACCAAGATCAAGAGCTCGCGGCTGAAGCCGCTCTTGCGAAGAACAAGAGCAAAGCAGCGGAGCAAGCCCCGCTCTACAAAGCCGCGAGCAAGGCTTGCAGGATGGCCTCGGCCGCGGCCTGCTCCGCGGCGCGACGCGAGCTGCCCTCGCCCTCCGCCGCAAGCTCCGCATCGCTCAACCGACAACGCACATGGAACACCTTGGCATGGTCGTCGCCGCTCTCGGCCACCAGTTCGTAGACAGGCAAGGAGCGCTGGCGCGCCTGCAACCATTCCTGCAGGCGGGTTTTGGCGTCTTTTTCCACCTTGCCGGCCGGCAGTTCGTCCATGGCGTGGGTGAACCAAGGCAGCACCGCTTCGCGGCAGGCCTCATAACCGGCGTCGAGGTAGATAGCCCCGACCAGGGCTTCCAGCGCATCGGACAGGATCGAATCGCGGCGGTGGCCGCCGGACTTCATTTCGCCCGGGCCTAGGATGAGCGCGCCGCCCAGATCCATGCGCCGCGCGATCGTGGCCAGGGAGGATTCGCGGACCAATTCGGAACGCGCACGGGTCAGCGCGCCTTCGTCCGCCTTGGGCCAGCGCGCGTACAGCGCGTCGGCCACGATCAAGCCGACCAGCGCATCGCCGAGGAATTCCAGGCGCTCGTTATGCGGGGCGCCTGCGCTGCGGTGGGTCAGGGCCTGCTTGAGCAGGCCCGGATCCCTGAATGCATGGTTTCCGAACACGCCGTCGCCGGAACCCTGCTCGGTATCAGCTATCGGCGTCACCGGTACGCGTCAACTCTTGCACCGCATCGAACTTACCGACCACATCGATGTTGTAGATCATCGGCTTGCGCACTTCGTAATTGACTTCCATCTTCCAACCGCGGTCGCTGCGCGAGAGCTTGACGTTCTCGGGCTTCACGTTGTCGGAGTAGTTGATGTACAGCCGACGGAAGAACAGGTCCTGTATCTTCGCCGGATCCTTCGTGGCGATGCCGGGCTCGTTGGACAGCCCCTTCAGCGCCGATTTGACGCTGTAGAACTCCTGATACATCGGGAACAGCTTCATGCCGACGTAGGCGAAGAAGCCCGCCACGGCCAGCACGACCAGGAACCCGATCAAGGTGATGCCGCTTTGCGTGCGTTTCATGCTCTCCCCTCTTACTGAATGACGCTATGGAATACCGGAACCGATCCGCGAGAAATCCACCCCGCCCGCGCTGCGGTCCACGTTGAACCAGATCAGGAACGCTTTGCCGCGGAGATTCTCCTCAGGCAAGAAGTGCACGTCCCAGAACCGGCTGTCCTCGCTATTATCACGATTGTCGCCCATGACGAAATACTGCCCGGCCGGCACCGTCCATTGTCCCTCGCCCTGGGCGGCGAAAAACGGCAAGTCCTCACGTTCCAGCACCGGGTGCGGGCGCCCGGGCAGTTCCTCGGTGAGCAGAGTGGCGCCGGTCATCTCGCTGCCCTGGCCCTTGCCGATATAGCTGCCGACCGGACGGTAGGCGAACGGCTTGCCGTTCACGTAGACGGTGTTGTCGCGATAGGCCACGGTATCGCCCGGCAGGCCGATCACGCGCTTGATCCAGTCCTGCTCGGGGTGGTGCGGCGGCTTGAACACGACCACGTCGCCGCGCTTGGGCTCGCCGGTGGCGAAGAACTTCTTGTTGGTGATCGGCAGGCGCAGGCCGTAGGCGAACTTGTTGACCAGGATGAAGTCGCCGATCAGCAGACTGGGCATCATCGAACTGGACGGGATGCGGAACGGCTCGGCGATGAAGCTGCGCAGCAACAGCACGATCAGCAGCACCGGAAAGAAAGCCCGCGAATAATCGACCAGTACCGGCTCTTTGGTCTCCAGCAGCGCACCGCCTTCGCGCGCGCGCGCCTTGGCGAAGAACAGCTTGTCCAGCAACCAGATGATGCCGGTGGCGAAAGTCAGCACCACCAATCCGATTTCAAACCAACGCATGCGAACTCCTAATGCTAAAGCCCCTCTCCCACCGGGAGAGGGGTTGGGGAGAGGGTACGGCGAAGCGATGGCGCTCAAACCGTCCCACTCGGAAGAACGAGGCGAACGGGGATATTCGCCCCTTCGCCGGACCCTCATCCGCCCTGCGGGCACCTTCTCCCGAAGGGAGAAGGAAAATCAAGGGCTAACCGTCATTCCGTACGAATTCTGCGAGGCATTTCGGCCTCGAAAACCCGATTCACTTGTTGTCCACCTGCAGCACGGCCAGGAACGCTTCCTGCGGGATTTCCACGCGCCCCACCTGTTTCATCCGCTTCTTGCCTTCCTTCTGTTTCTCCAGAAGCTTCTTCTTGCGGGTGGCGTCGCCGCCGTAGCACTTGGCCAGCACGTTCTTGCGCAGCGCCTTGACCGTGGTCCGGGCGATGATCTGAGAACCGATCGCGGCCTGGATCGCCACATCGAACATCTGCCGCGGGATCAGCTCGCGCATCCGCTCGGTCAGCTCGCGGCCGCGCCGGTCGGCGTGCTGGCGGTGGGTGATGATGCTCAATGCGTCGACCTTGTCGCCGTTGATCAACGTATCCACGCGGACGAAGGGCCCGGGCTGGAATCGCAGGAAGTGGTAATCGAGCGACGCGTATCCGCGCGATACGGATTTGAGCCGGTCGAAGAAATCCAGCACCACTTCGGCCATCGGCAGCTCGTAGCTGATCTGCACCTGGCTGCCCAGGTACTGGATGCTGATCTGGCTGCCGCGCTTCTCTTCGCATAGGGTGATCACGTTGCCGACGTAATCGGGCGGCGTGAGGATGTTGGCGCGGATGATCGGTTCGCGGACTTCTTCGACCAGGTTCATCTGCGGCAGCTTGGCCGGGTTGTCCAGCGGCATCACCGAGCCGTCGGTCTTGAGCACTTCATAAATCACCGTCGGCGCGGTGGTGATCAGGTTGAGGTCGTATTCGCGCTCCAACCGCTCCTGCACGATTTCCATGTGCAGCATGCCCAGGAAACCGCAACGGAAGCCGAAACCCATCGCCTCCGAGCTTTCCGGTTCGAAACGCAGCGCCGCGTCGTTGAGGCGCAGCTTTTCCAGCGCCTCGCGCAGCGCCGGGTAGTCTTCGGCATCCACGGGGAACAGACCGGCGAACACGCGCGGCTGCATCTCTTGGAAACCAGGCAGCGGTTTGGACGCCGGATCCGAAGCCAGCGTCAGCGTGTCGCCGACCGGCGCGCCGTGCACGTCCTTGATGCTGGCGTGGATCCAGCCCACTTCGCCGGCGCCCAGCTTGGGCAGGTCTTTGCGCTTGGGGGTGAACACGCCGACCTTGTCGACCAGGTGCGTACGCCCGGTCGACATCACCAGGATCTTGGTGCCGGGCACGATCTCGCCCTGCATCACCCGCACCAGCGAGACCACGCCCAGGTAATTGTCGAACCAGGAATCGATGATCAGCGCCTGCAGCTTGTCGGTATCGCGCGGCTTGGGCGGCGGGATGCGCTGCACGATCGCCTCGAGCACGTCGCCGACGTTGAGGCCGGTCTTGGCGCTGATCGCCACCGCGTCCTCGGCGTCGATGCCGATCACCGCTTCGATTTCCTTCTTGACCCGCTCGACGTCGGCGGTGGGCAGGTCGATCTTGTTGAGCACCGGCACCACTTCCAGGCCCTGCTCGACCGCGGTGTAGCAGTTGGCGACCGACTGCGCTTCCACGCCCTGGGCGGCGTCGACCACCAGCAGCGCGCCTTCGCAGGCGGCCAGCGAGCGGCTGACTTCGTAGCTGAAGTCGACATGGCCGGGGGTATCGATGAAGTTCAGCTGGTACACCTGCCCGTCCTTGGCCGTGTACGGCAGGGACACGGACTGGGCCTTGATGGTGATGCCGCGCTCGCGCTCGATCGGATTCGAGTCGAGCACCTGCGCCTCCATCTCGCGGGCCTGGAGCCCGCCGCAGAGTTGGATGATGCGGTCTGCCAGCGTCGATTTACCGTGGTCGACGTGGGCGATGATGGAAAAGTTGCGGATATTCCGCATCGAATCTGACATGGGGCGCGGGTACGGCCGACATCGCGGCCCTTCTGAGACAACGCGCCATTATCGCACGACCCCGGCTTTTCCCTCTCCCCTTGTGGGAGAGGGACAGGCCGAAGGCCAGGGAGAGGGTTCGGCTCTTCGCGCCATCTGATAGGAAGAGAAAAGCACGCTTCGCTACGCTCGCGCCCCCTCTCCTGCCCTTCGGGCATCCTCCCCCGCGAGGGGGGAGGAAACAGCTTTAACCCTCGTCGCCTTCGTCGTCGCCACCCGCCCGCGGCGTCACCGCCACGAACTGGGTCGACTGACCGCGCCGCAACTGAGTCTGGCCGGCCCGCAGGTGGACCAAAGGATTGGGGCTCCTCGCGTCCAGGTCGACGACCCAGCAGATTCGACGGCGGCGCCGAAGATGGCAGCAAAAGCGACGCTACGGATTCCCAAAGTCCAGCGAATCGGTCCAGATGAATTGTGCCCTCAATCACACAGCTGCCTGACTATGCAGTGCTAGCTTCATTCTCGGGAGAGTCACAAGAAAGGAGCAATCCATGAAGTTGGCTAAAAACTGCTTTGCAGCATTCTTTGGAATTTGCCTAGTGACTGCTGTTTACCCTAGCAGTGCTAGTTCTGGCGATGTTGGGGCCACAAAAACCTGCAGCGGGCTTAAAAAATAAAAATGCAGTTCCACATGCAGACGATGGCCTGCCATTCGATCCTGAAGAACTTGGATTAGTGCCAGTGGATGAAAGCGCATCTTTCAGCGCGGCTGATTGTCCGCAATGCCATGTCGTGTTCGGAAACACGATTTATCGGATTTTAAACTGCTACTGCGTTTAAGAGAACGGCCGCCGAATGGGCGGCCGTTCTTTTTTATCGCAATAACATCACGAACCGAAACGAAGAGTGTCGAACTATGAATCTTCTTCGCTCTGCGCATTCTCACGAGCCTTGATTGCCAGAAACTGGGTAACTTGTCCCCGCCTAACCAGGAGCATCACTGTCTGACCAGCAGCAATGCTGCGCAATTGCTGATTGAGCGCAGCCGAGTTGGATACTTTCGTACGGCCGACCGACAGGATGACATCGCCCGGACGCAAGCCTGCACCACGCGCCGCCAGGCCTTCGACCCGCGCTACCCCTACGCCCTCGCCAGCTTGTAGTCCTAATTGCTTCCTGTCGTCGCTATCAAGATCCTGACCCACGATACCGAGCGGATTGGCCGACGCTGCAGATCCTTGAGAAGGTTTGCCGGGGGCTGACGGGAGCCCACTGGCTGACATGCCTTCCTCATTCAACTGCGAAAGTACGACCGGCACTTCGCGCTTTTTGCCGTCACGCAGCAGTGTCACTTCTGCACGCGAACCTGGCGGCAAGGCTCCGACGAGAGGTGGCAACTGGGTACGATCGTTAATGGCCTGACCGTTGAAGCCAATAATCACGTCGCCGGGAAGAATCCCCGCCTTTTCAGCCGCCGTGCCTGGCTCCACGCCAGCAACGAGGGCGCCGCGCGAGTCGGGTAAACCCATTCCCTTCGCTATATCGCTATCGATTTCCTGCAGATTGACGCCGAGCATGCCGCGGCTGACCCGGCCGCTGGTCTTGAGCTGCTGCACGGCGTTCATCGCGATATCGATCGGGATCGCGAAGCTCACGCCCATGTAGCCGCCGGAATTGCTGAAAATCTGCGAATTGATGCCGACCACTTCGCCGCGCGTGTTGAGCAAAGGGCCGCCCGAGTTGCCGCGATTGATCGCGACGTCGGTCTGGATGAAGGGTACGTACTGCTGGTCCGCATAAGGATTGGAACGGCCGACCGCGCTGACCACGCCGGCAGTGACCGAATGGTCGAGGCCGAACGGAGAACCGATCGCCACCACCCACTGGCCGGGCTTGAGCCCGTTGGAATTGCCGGTGCGCAGGAACGGCAGGTTGCCGCCGGCGATCTTCAGCAAGGCCACATCGGATTTCTCGTCGCTGCCCACCACTTTGGCGGTGAATTCGCGACGATCGGACAACTTCACCTTGACCTCGTCCGAACCTTCGACCACGTGATGGTTGGTAAGCACGTAACCGTCGGCGGAAATGATGAAGCCGGTGCCCATCGACACGCCGCCGCGGCCGCGCGGGTCCGGGCTGGGCATGCCCGGCATGCCACCGGGGCCGAAGAAGCGGCGGAAGATCTCGGGAATCTCTTCGTCGTCGGGCATCTGCTGCATCGAAGCGCGGCGCGGCTTCACATCGGCTTCGATGTTGACCACCGCGGGACCGACCTGCTCGACCAACTGGGTGAAATCGGGCAACCCGCCGACCAGTTGCGGCGCCGGCGTCTGCGTTACGGCTGCGGGCGAGGCTGCGTTGGATTGCGCGGTGGCGTCTGGCAGGGCAACGACCACGGCGGTAGCAATGGCGGCGCCCAGGGACATGGCGGCGAAAGGACGTAACGAACGGATCATCGGGGACTCATCCTCGACAAGGATTGATGGATAGGACGACTTGGAACGGCAACGAAGCGAAACGTTCCCGGGTCAGCGCTGCGGCGTTTCCTGCACGCCCGCATCGGCCGGCGCTTCGCTCGCGGGCGCGGCATTCGGCAATCGCGGCTGGAACGGGTAGTAAGCGCCCGCGGTCCCGTAATCGACGCTGAGCGTGCCGGACGAGAACTGCGGCAAAGTCGCACTCGGCCACGGCCGGCTAGGCGCGATCGGCTGCGAAGCGAAGGGATCGTTGGACGCGACGGCGGTCGGCGCCGCCGGGTTGCTGACGGCGATCGAATGCACGCCCGATGCGTCCGCCGAAGTGCTGGCGGACGCGACCGCTATCGGCAGATCTTCGTTGTTGCGCGATGCGCGCAGCGCCGCGCGCTGGCTCTGCGAACGCGTGGAAGCTGCACGCCGGCTGGCGGCGCGGCGCGGCACTTCGGCCACCGCGACCGCGGTGGCGGCGAGCGCACCGGCGGCATTCGGATCGGCGGTGGACGGCGCAGGCGGTGCAATCGGTTCGGGCGCAGGCGTCGGCGTAGAAGACGCGGCGACGATCTGGGTGGGCCGGTCCGGTACCGCATCGGCCGGCGACTGCTGCCGGGTCATGAACAAAGCGAGCAAAGCGACCGAGGCGGCCAACGCGCCGCCGCCCCAACGCATCCATCGTTGCGACTGCACGGCAGGCTTGAGCGCCGGCGCGGGTTCTGCGGCGATCAGCGCGGCTACGCGCTGCGAAAAATCGGCAGGCAACGGCGCCGCCGTGCGGCCGCGCAGGGTTTCGCCGGCCATCTGCCAGCGCTCCCAGCAGCCGCCCAGCTCGGTGTCGTGCTGCATGCGGCGCAACAGGAACCGGGCCTCATCGGGCGGCAATGCGCCGTCCATCAGCGCCGAAAGCTGGAGCCGGTAATGGATTTCGATCTTATCGTCGCCGTTGCGATGGTCTTGGGTCATGTGCGGGCACGCTCACGGGGTTCGTTGTCGAGCAGAGGTTGCAATTCGGTATCGATGGCCTCGCGCGCCCGGAAGATGCGCGAACGCACGGTACCGATCGGACAATCCATCTTCTGCGCGATCTCTTCGTAACTCAGGCCGTCCACCTCGCGCAGGGTGATGGCGGTCCGCAACTCTTCCGGTAATCCATCGACCACGCGCATCACCGTTCGTTCAATTTCCTGGCGCATCAGTTCGCGCTCGGGCGTATCGGTGTCGCGCAGGCGGATGCCGGATTCGAACTGTTCGGCGTCCGCCGCGTCGATATCGTCGGTCGGCGGGCGCCGGTTGTGCGAAACGAGATGGTTCTTGGCGGTGTTCACTGCGATACGGTGCAACCAGGTATAGAACTGGGCATCGCCACGGAAGTTCGCGATCGCCCGGTACGCACGCAGGAAGGTTTCCTGCGCCACGTCCTGACACTCGCTCCAGTCGGAGATGTAGCGCCCGATCAAAGCGGCGATCCGGTGCTGGTACTTGCGCACCAACAAATCGAAAGCCGCGCTGTCGCCGCGCTGCACGCGCCTGACCAGCTCGTGGTCCAACAACTCCTGCGATTCCTGCGATGAATCCTTATCGGCCATCGGGCCGGCGCTCCTTTCGCCCGGCTCGGTGGCTGGGCGGTATGACCTTTGGCATGGGGGAAAGTTCCGTGTGGCCGGTGATTAGGGATTTGGGACTGGGGCTTGGGCACATCAAGAGCGCACCGGGACGGGCTCCGCGAGGGCCGAAACGGCGCTTTAGCGCGCTTTTCCGAATCCCAAATCCCGAATCCCCATTCCCGTCAATGTTGACGCCATCGGAACATCCTCTGGATGATAACGGTTCCATACCCGACTGAATGGCAGATTCCACATGATTGAAGGCCTGGACGGACTGCGCTTCAGCCACTGGCAAGCCGAGGCCCGCCCCGACGGCGTGGTGGTGCTGTCGTTCGACCGCGCCGGCGAGAGCGTCAACACCTTCGCACAGGACGTGCTGATCGAGCTCGACGCCTTCCTGGAACGGATCGCGCTGGACCCGCCCAAAGGCCTGGTGATCCGTTCGGCCAAGGAAAAAGGCTTCATCGCCGGGGCCGATATCCGCGAGTTCCAGCAATTCGACGAGAAGGGCACGATCGGCGACTCGATCCGCCGCGGCCAGCAGGCGTTCCAGCGCTTGGCCGAACTGCCCTGCCCCACGGTCGCGGCGATCCACGGCTTCTGCATGGGCGGCGGCACCGAAATCTCGCTGGCCTGCCGTTATCGCGCGGCCAGCAACGATCCGTCCACGCGGATCGGGCTGCCGGAAGTGAAGTTGGGCATCTATCCGGGCTGGGGCGGCAGCGTGCGCCTGCCGCGGCTGGTCGGCGCGCCGGCGGCGATGGACATGATGCTGACCGGGCGCACGTTGTCGGCGTCGGCGGCGAAGGCGCTCGGTCTGGTCGACAAGGTCGTCGATCCGGCGATGCTGGTCGATGCCGCCGCCGAACTCGCGTTGCTCGGCACGCAACGTCCGTTCAAGCAGCGCTTCCTCGGTTGGATCACCAATACCTGGCCGGCGCGGCAGATCCTGGCGCCGATGCTGGTCAAACAGGTCGCGCGCAAGGCACGCAAGGAACACTACCCCGCGCCGTATTCCTTGATCGAAACCTGGCGGCGCAGCAGCGGCGGCATCCAGGCGCGGCTCGCGGCCGAACGCAAGTCCGTGGTCAAGCTGGCCGGCACGCCGACCGCGCGCAATCTGACCCGCGTGTTCTTCCTGCAGGAACGTTTGAAGGGCTTGGGCGGCAAAGACTCGGGCATCCGCAACGTGCATGTGGTCGGTGCAGGCGTGATGGGCGGCGACATCGCCGCATGGTCGGCCTACAAAGGCTTCGAGGTGACGCTGCAGGACCGCGAACAACGTTTCATCGATGGCGCGATGACGCGCGCGCAGGAATTGTTCGCCAAGAAAGTGAAGGACGATGCCAAGCGACCCGAAGTCGCCGCGCGATTGAAGTCCGATCTGAACGGCGACGGCGTGCCGGCTGCGGATCTGGTGATCGAAGCCATCATCGAACAGGCCCAGGCCAAGCGCGATCTGTACGCGACGCTGGAACCGCGGATGAAAGCCGATGCGCTGCTGACGACCAATACCTCATCGATCCCTTTGGACGAATTGCGCGAGCACATCCAGCGCCCGGCGCAATTCGCCGGCCTGCACTACTTCAATCCGGTGGCGATGATGCCGCTGGTGGAAATCATCCATCACGACCAGGTCGCGCCGGAAACCGGCAAGCGCCTGGCCGCGTTCTGCAAGGCGATCGATAAATTGCCGGTGCCGGTCGCGGGCACGCCGGGTTTCCTGGTGAACCGCGTGCTGTTCCCGTACATGCTGGAAGCGGCGACCGTGTATTCGGAAGGCGTCCCCGGGGCGGCGATCGACAAAGCGGCCGTGAAGTTCGGCATGCCGATGGGGCCGATCGAACTGATCGACACGGTCGGTCTGGACGTCGCTTCCGGCGTCGGCCAGGAACTCGCGCCCTTCCTGGGCCTGACGATTCCCGCAGCGCTCGCCACGCCGCCGGAACAAGGCAAACGCGGCAAGAAAGACGGCCAGGGTTTGTACGCCTGGGAAAACGGGCGCGCCAAAAAGCCTGAAATACCGAAGGATTACAAAGCGCCGGACGATCTCGAAGATCGACTGATATTGCCGCTGCTCAACGAAGCCGTCGCCGCGCTGCACGATGGCGTGGTGGAAGACCGCGATCTGCTCGATGCCGGCGTGATCTTCGGCACCGGTTTCGCGCCGTTCCGCGGCGGCCCGATCCAGTACATCCGCGAGACGGGCGCCGATGCGCTGCTGGCCAAGCTGCAGGCGCTGCAGGGCAAGTACGGCGATCGTTTCGCGCCGCGGCCGGGCTGGGATTCGGAAGCCTTGCGCGTCTAGCCGAGCTGATAGGAAAACATCAAAGCGCGCCGACGATATCGAGGCATGCCAGCGCCAACGTCGTCAGCCATGTCAGTTGAGCACCGGCCACCCGCAACGGATGCGGGCCTTCGGATTTCCACAAGCCGCAGGCATGAGCGATCCGGGCGGTGACGAGGGCGGCGCCGGCGGCATGCAGGATCCAGCCGCGGCCGCCATCGATTTCGTAAAACGCCATCAGCAGCAACGCGATCGGTATCGTCTCGGATGCATTGCCGTGCATGCGGATCGTGCGGCGCATCCGCTCGTGGCCGCCTGCACCCAGACCGATGCCCAGCTTCGCGCGATGCCCGGCGACATTGACGGAGAGCGCGACCAGCCAGAGGCCCAGCACGCCCGCGTAAATGGAAGTGATTTGAACGGACATCGAAATGCCTGCTATCAGCTGCCACGGCCGCTGCAGTCGCGGGCCGGAAGATCCGGCCCGCGCTGCAACGCCGATCCGGCGGTTACTCGAAGCGGTAAGACACCTGCAGGCTCCAGAAACGGCCCGGCACGTCGTACGTGCTGGGGTCGTAACCGTTGAGCGCGCAGCTGTAGCAAACGCGCGGGTCCTTATCGAAGACGTTGTTGAGGTTCAAGCCGAAACGCAGGCCCTGCACGCCGAACGGCGAATCCCAGCTCGCGAACAGATCGTGGTAGGTCGTGGCGCCCAGCTTGTCGCGCGACAGCGACGGATTGTCGAAGTTCGGTTCCGAGCACAAGCCCATCGCGGTGAGCGACAGCGTCGGATTGCTGTCGAACGCGTCCGAGCAGCGTTCGGTGAGCGAGCTGGTGTAGCGCGCGGTCCAGCCCAGGCCGAAGTTGCCGCGTTTCCAATCCACGGTCAGCTTGGACTGGACGCGCGGGATCGCGCTGTCGTTTTCCTCGACGCCCACCGTGCGGCTGAACCGATTGCCGAAACTATCCGTGGCGACGTAGCTGTCCACGTAGGTGTTCTGCCAGTTCGCGCCGAAGCGGCCGATGTCGGTCTCCAAGGCCCACTCGATATTGAGGTCGACGCCGTCGGTCTCGATGTCGCCGATGTTGGCCAGACGGTTGTCGAACGAGGCGATGGTGCCGGTGGCGTTGCGTACGATACCGGCGCACGACGAAGAGGCCGCATTCGCTGTTGCCACGCAGGCGTTGAGCACGTCCTGCGCATCGGGCGCCTGGATCGCCGATTTCACATGGTGGCGATAGTAGGTGGCTTCGATGTCCAGGCTATCAGCGAACGCGCTGCCCTTGATCCAATCGGGGCTGTAGACCGCGCCGAAGGTCAGGCTCTCGGAAGTCTCCGGCTGCAGCTTGTCGTTGCCGCCGGTGGTGGTGAATATCTGGAAGCCCAGCTGCTTGTAAGTGGTCGGAATGCCCAGCGCGGTGCAGTTGGCGATCAGCTGCGCGTTGCCGGATGTCGCATAACCGGAGCAAGGATCGGTGATGCTCGCGCCGAACTGCGACAGGCCGTAAAGCTCGCCGATGAACGGCGCGCGGAAACCTTCCGAGTAGGTGCTGCGCAACAACAGCGAATCGTGGGGGCGCCACTTCAGGCCGATCTTGGTGGTGGTCACGTCGCCGAAGGTGCTGTAATCCGAATAGCGGGCCGCCACGCTCAGGTCGAGATCCTTGGCGAAACGCCTGTCGCGCAGCAACGGCGCGTTGAACTCGCCGTAGAACTCGCTGACGTCGTAATCGCCCTCAGTGGCGGCCGTGGCGGCCTGGTCCGGGATTTCGCCGGCCACGCGCGCCGCATCCGGCGTGAACGAGCCGTCGTAGCGCCGATGCTCGAAGCCCGCGGCGAAGGACAGAGGACCGTCCGGCAGGTCAAACAGATCGCCGCTGACGTTGGCCGAAGCGATCTGCAGATTCTGCTCGCTGCTGTCGTGAACGGTGGTCTTGATCCAGGCCAGCATCTGCGGCGTGATCGTGCCTTTCCCATCGGGCCCCATGCCGCCGAAGATGTTCAGCGGCACGCAGCCGGGCGTTGCGGCGCACGTCGCAGGGTTGCCCAACGCCAACTGCACGCGGCGCATGTTGTAGGTGTTGCGGAAGACCTGTTCTGCGCGGTTCTGCGAGTTGACGTAGTTCAGATCCCAGTAGAACGCATGCGAACCGGCCTCGAACTCGCCCTCGAGTCCGGTGTTGAAGTAGTAAGTATCTACGGTCTGTTCGAAGATGCGCGGCCCGCCTTCCACCGGACGGCGCGCGATGGCGATCATGGTGCCGCCCTGAGCGATCGGGATCAGGTCGCGGCCGAACGGGTTGTATGGATTGAGTATCGATACGCCGATGCGGTCGGCGAGGCCGTTGCCGGGCGCTTCCTGCCCGATCACGATCGTATTAGGCGCAGCCTGGTTGATCGATTCGCGCCGGTTGTAGAGCGCCTTGGCGTAGAACTTGAGGCCTTCGTTGATCGTGAAATCGGTGGCCGCAAACAAGCTCTTGCGCTTGTTAGGCGTCAGGATCAGATTGTATGGCTGCGCATTGAAGCTCTGATCGTCGGTATAAGGAATGTAGTCCGTGGGGAACGCGGGGCTGCCGTTGCCGGCCAGCGGTGCGTTGGGCGGCGTGGTCACGTCGCAGAAGAAGGCGTCCGGAATGCCGTCGCCGTTGAGATCGCGCGGCGGGCACAGGTTGCCCGGTACGGGCGGCGAGAGGAACACAGCTCGGCCCTGCGGGGTGACCGGGCTGCCGCGGGTGATGCCGCCCGGGAAATCGTCCGAGATGTCGCGATCGCCGGAGGACACCGCTTTCTGCTCCTGGAAACTCGCGGAGAAGATCGCGTTGAAGCGGTCGTTGCCGGTGCCGACCGTCATTTCGGCGCGCGAGGTTTCGCCATCGCCGTCTTCGAACTGGCCGTACGAACCGGTGAACTGGGCGCCCTTGAAATCGCGCCGCGTGACGATGTTGACCACGCCCGCGATCGCATCCGAACCGTACACCGCAGAAGCGCCGTCGCCCAATACTTCGATGCGTTCCACGATCGCCAGCGGAATCGTGTTGAGGTCGGCCGCGCCGCCCACGCCTGAGGCGGAGGATTCGTATACCCAGCGCTTGCCGTCGACGAGCACGAGCACGCGCTGCGCGCCCAGGTGGCGGAGGTCGATCTGGGTGGAGCCCGCACCGATGCCGCCGCCGTCGGGCGGCGTACCGGCGTTGCCGCTGGTGTTGAACTGCGTGTTCAGCGCCTTGCCGCTGCTGGTGAGCTGCTGCAGGAAATCGCCGATCGAGATCAGGCCGCTGTTTTCGATTTGCTCGCGGCTGATGTTGAGCACCGGCGCCTGCCCTTCCATCTCGGCCTTGCGGATGTTGGTGCCGAGCACTTCGATGCGGTCGAGGTTGACCGTATCCTGTGACGGCGCCGTTTCCTGAGACTGCGCGAAGAGCGCGCCGCACTGGAAGGCCAAGGCCACCGCCAGCGCAACCGGCGTTCGGCGCAAGCCGCGCGAACGCAGGCGATGGGTCGTGTCGTTAACTTTCATATTTCTCTTTTCCCCTGTGGTGACTTCGTTCGGTGCGGCGCCGCGCCGCAGGCGGCTGTCGGCCTCGTGCGGCGTGGCGAATGCGAGTTCTGCGGTGGCGGCTTCAATCGGGCTTGAGATAGATCCGGCCGTCCTTCATCACGAAAGAAGGCTTGCGGGTCAGGGCGATGTCGGCGACCGGATCGCCCGGCACTGCGACGATGTCGGCCGTCTTGCCCGATTCGATCGTGCCGAGCGAGGCGCTTTCGCCCAGCGCTTCGGCGGCGTTGACCGTCGCCGCCTGCAACGCTTGCGCGGGGCTCAGGCCGGCGGCGACGAGTTCGACGAATTCGCGCGCGTTGTCGCCGTGCGGCAGCGGTCCGGCATCGCTGCCGAACGCGATGCGCACGCCGGCCGCTTCGGCCTTGTCGAGCGACAGCCTGCGCTGGGCGATCAAGCCGGCGATCTTGGTGCGTATCACGTCGGGATAGAACCCGGGGACTTCGGCTTGTTCGGAGATGTAGGCGATCGCCGCCGCCGTGGGCACGTACCACGTGCCCTGGCGCTTCATCATCGCGATCGCTTCGTCGTCGAGGAAGGTGCCGTGTTCGAGCGTGTCGACATGCGCGCGCAGCGCGCGCTTGATGCCTTCGAGTCCATGCGCATGCGCGGCCACTTTCATGCCGTAGTCGTGCGCCGCCGCGACCACGGCGTCGAGTTCGGCCTGCCGGAACTGCGGGCCCTGCCCGTTCTTCGCCAACGAGAGCACGCCGCCGGTAGCCGTCACTTTGATCAGGTCGGCGCCGTCCTTGTAGCGCTGGCGCACGGCCTTGTAGGCGTCGTCCGGCGAATTGACGATGCCTTCCGCCGGTCCCGCATCGCCGACCAGCTTCTGATTGAGGCCGTTGCTGTAGTCGGCATGGCCGCCGGTGGTGCTGATCGCCTTGGCGGCGGTGAAGATGCGCGGTCCGTCGACCACTCCCTGGTTGATCGCATTGCGCAGCGCGATGGATTCGTTGCCGATATCGCCCAGGTTGCGCACGGTGGTGAAGCCGGCGAGCAGTGTCTTGCGGGCGAAGCGCGTGCCGTACAGCGCAAGGTCGGCCGGATTGACCCGCGGCAGCATTTCGTGCGAACGCGCATCCACCTGGACCGTGAGATGCGTGTGCAAGTCGATCCAGCCCGGCATGCAGGTATGGCCGCTAAGGTCGATCGCGTTTTGGTCCGCCTCGGCTGCGATGCCCGGCTTGATGGAAACGATCCGCTTGCCTTGCACGGAAACCGTGTGCGGACCGAGCAATAGACCCGCCTTAGCGTCGAACAACTTGCCGCAACGCAGCACCTGCAACGGATCGTTCTGGGCGGTGGAATTCGGCGCAGGATCGGCGCCGATCGCGGCGAATGCGAACAGCAAAGCCATGCCGGCCAGCAAGGGCTGGCGGTACATCGGTTTCATCGAGCGTATTCCGTAACGGCCGTGTCTGGCCGTGGCGCACGATAGAGAGCCTGGCTGCAAGCAGCGACCCGCATTGGGCACTGCCCTCTACTGCCTAAAGACAGCTTGCCGGCTTGTCTTGCGTCAATCGGAACGGATTCCGCTTGCATACGCACGCGTTTCGCACCGTCATCGGTCCGCGCCGGCGTGCCGGCGTCGGCTAAAGAAAAGGCGCCTGACGGCGCCTTTTCCGGTGAGGCATAGCATCGATCAGGGCAATTCGATCTGCTGCGTATTCGCGATCGCCACTTCCACCATGAACTTGCTGCCGCCATCGCTTCCGTAGATGGACAACCGGGCGCTCTGGGCGTACGGACTGGCTTGCGGCGTATACCACTGCGGCGCAAGCAAGGCTTCCGCGCTCAACGCATCGCTCGACAGCGCGGTCGAATTGCGTTCGAACAACGAGATCGTCATGTCGGTCGATGCCGCCGGCACGCCGGGGCTGAAGAGGTTGTTTTTCGACACCAAGCGCGCGGAGTCGCCGCGGCCGGGACCCCACAAGTTGTCCTCCAAAGTCACGGTGAAATCGACCGCCGCGGCGTCGCTTCCGAACTGCAGGCCGTTGATCTCCGCCACCAATCCGTGTTCCTGGCCGGTATGCCGGTACACGCCTTGCAGCGGCGAAGGATTGCCGTCCGCCGTTTCGGTATCGAAGACGTAATAACCGGTCACGGTATCGCCCACGTGGACATAGCTGTTGACGACGGCGGCGTTCCCCGTCACCGATTTCACCTGCCCCGTGATTGCGAGAGCGACCTGCTCCGCATGCGCTGCCAACGGCGTCACTGCGATGCTGGCAAGCGCGGCCAAAGCGAACTTCGTGGATATGTTCATTCGGATCCCCTGTTGATAGGTCGCGCCGGCCGCCCTGTTCCAGAGGGCCGACGCGCGCCGCACGATGCGGCGGACCACGTTATTCAGGATGACGGCCGAGCACCGCTATCTATCGAGCGGTAAAAAAGACCCGCACCGGTGGGCTGGTCGAAAGGCCCGAAGTGTGTGCGGCATAACCGGCGGCGCGTTGCGCAGCGCGCCGGTCACATCGTATGCGTGGGCTTGTCCGCGTTGAGCGTGCCGGCCAGCAGCGCTTCGATCTTCCCTTTCACCGCATCGCCTTCCGAGGTTTCGGCGAACTGCACACCGATGCCGGCGGTGCGGTTGCCTTGCGCGCCCGGCGGGGTGACCCAGACGACTTTGCCCGCCACCGGCAGGCGCTCGCTCGACTCGGGCAGTGTCAGCAGCAAGAAGACTTCGTCGCCCAGAAAATAGCGCTTCGGCGTGGGCACGAAGATGCCGCCGTGTTTCAGGTACGGCATGTATGCGTGATACAGCGCCGCTTTGTCTTTGACCGCCAACGACAGGATGCCCTGCCGCGCGCCGCCCGCCCCCGGTACCGAACTCATCTGCCACCCCCGACCGCCCTGCCGTCTTCCCCACGCCAGGACAACAATAGATCCGCGACCGCCAGGTCGGCCCGCACTGTCGTACGCAACAAATCGCGGGTGCGATTGGCCGCGTCGAACCACGCGGCCAGACTGCGCGTTCGCGCCGTCTCGGTCAAGCCTGCGGCCTCGGCCAAGGCCAGGTCCGCGGCGAAGCGCAAACGCAGGCCGGCGTGTTCGTCGGCGGTCCAGCGTTGCGCGGTTTCGAGGGCGGCGGCTTCGCCGCGGCGTAGCCGGCCGAGATCGGTCGCCACTTCGCGGCGCAACTTGAAGACGCCATCGCGCAGCCAGGCATCGGCCAGGCCGGGATGGCCGCGCGCGGCCTCGAGCGCTTCGGCGGCGGCCGATTCGGCATGCCCCTGCCCACCCAGCCAGGCCACCGCCTCGGCCTGCGGCGGCAGCCGGAATTCCAACTTCTGGCAGCGGCTGCGGATGGTCGCCGGCAGCCGCGCGGGATGAGCGCTGACCAGCCACAGGTAACGCCCCGGCACCGGTTCTTCGAGCGTTTTCAGCAGGGCGTTGCAGGCGGCGTGGTTGATCGCGTCGGCCGGATCGATGATCGCGACCTGCGCGCCGCCGTACTGCGACGTGAGGGTGAGCTTTTCCGACAGGTCGCGGATCTGTTCGATCACGATCTCGGTGCGCAGGCGGGTGCCTTCGCGATTGAATACGAAAGAGACGAGGCTGAAATCCGGATGGGTGCCGGCCGCCAGCAATTGGCAGCCGCGGCACTGGCCGCAGGGTTCGCCGTCGTTACCGCGCGATACGCACAACAGGCGCTGGGCCAAACGCTCGGCCACCGCACGCTTGCCCAGGTTCGCCGGGCCGCAGAACAGCAGTCCGTGCGCAAGCCGGCCGGCGTCGATCGCCTCGCAGGCCTGGTCGTAAACCCGCTGCTGCCATGGCGCGAAACGGCGGCCGGCGGCGCTCATCGCGACGCCCGCAAAGCCAGCAGATGCGCCACCGCATCGGCGGCGACCTGCTCGCGCGGACGCGCGGCGTCGATCACCCGGAAGCGGTCCGGCTCGGCCTGCGCGCGCAACAGGAACACGCCGCGCGCGCGCGCGAAGAAATCCTCCTGCTCGCGTTCGATGCGGTCGGGCCACAGGTCGCGGGTATTGGTGCGCACGCGGCCTTCATGCACGTCGATGTCCAGCAGCAGGGTCATGGCAGGCACGATGCCGACGACCTGACGCTCGAGTTCGGCGATGAGCGCGGCATCCAAGCCGCGTCCGCCGCCCTGGTAGGCGTAGCTCGAATCGGTGAAGCGGTCGCTGATCACCCACGCGCCGCGTTCGAGCGCCGGCAGTATCGTTTGGCGCACGTGCTGCGCGCGGGCCGCGAACATCAGCAGCAACTCGGTGTGCGGCGCGGCCGCTTCGTGCTGCGGATCCAGCAGCAGACTGCGGATCTCTTCCGCCAGCGGCGTGCCGCCCGGCTCGCGGGTGCAGACCACGTTCTCGCCTGCCGTTTCCAGCGCGTCGCGCAACGCGGTGATCACCGTCGACTTGCCGGCGCCCTCGCCGCCTTCGAGCGTGATGAACCGCGATTTGGTTTGCAGCGTCGTCATTGCGCGGGAACCGGCGTCGGCGCAGGCGTCTGACGCTGTTGGCGATAGCGTTGAAGGTACTCGCGCACCGCCGTCTGATGTTCGCCCAGCGTACGGGTGAATACATGACGGCCGCTGCCGTCGCCCACCGCGACGAAGAACAACGCATCGCCGTCGGCCGGATTGGTCGCCGAACGCAACGCATCCGCACCGGGCATGGCGATCGGCGTCGGCGGCAGTCCGGCCCGCGTGTAGGTGTTGTACGGCGTGTCCGTAGTGAGATCCTGGCGGCGGATGTTGCCGGCGTAATTGCTGCCCATGCCGTAGATCACGGTCGGGTCGGTCTGCAACAGCATGCCCAGCTTCAGGCGGCGCGCGAATACGCCGGCGATCTGCGGCCGTTCCGAAGCGATGCCGGTTTCCTTTTCGACGATCGAAGCCAGGATCAGCGCTTCGTCCTTGTCTTTCAGCGGCGTGTCGGCGGCGCGTTCGTTCCAGGCCCGGTCCAGCGCTTTGTCCATCGCATCGTATGCGCGCTTCAAGATCTTGAGGTCGGTGTCGCCGCGGTTGTACTGATAGGTTTCCGGCAGGAAACGGCCCTCCGGATGCTGGCCGCCGTGGCCGAGCGCCTGCATCAGCGCCGCATCGTCGAGCTGGGTGGTTTCCAGTTTCAACGGCGTCGCCTTGCCGAGCGCGGCGCGCAGTTCGCGGATGTTCCAGCCTTCGACGATGGTGAAGCGGTAACTGACGATCTTGCCGTCGCGCATCGCCGCCAGCAGTTCGCGCGGCGTGGCGCCCGGCTGCAGCGCGTATTCGCCCACTTGAAGCCTGCCGGCCGCACCGATCTGCCGCGCCAGCAACTGCCATTCGACATCCTGGCCATCGCGGACGCCGGCCGCGCGCAGCTTGCGCAACACTTGCGGAAAATTGTCGCCGCGTTCGACCAGGAGCGTCTCGCCCGCTTCGATGCCGGCGACCGGCGCGTCGGCGAAACCGGCGTAGCGCTGCCAGAGCATGTACGCGGCCGCGCCGGCGAGCAGCGCGGAAAGCACGAAGAACATACCGATGCGGCGCTTGCGGCTCACGCGTTGTGATCCTTCATTCGTGGGTCGCGAACATCGGCGCCGCGGCGGCCAGATGGCCGCGCAAGACCGATACTTGCGGATGGGGCGCCCAGGCACGTTCGCCGAGCCGGGCTACCGGCAGGATACCGCGCACCGCATTGCAGAGGAAAACCGTCTCGGCCGATTCGAGCTGCGGACGGGACAGGCGCGATTCATCGGCGTTCAATTCGGACAGGACCCAGGCCCGGCAGACGCCGGCCACGCCGCAGCGGTCCATGCGCGGCGTGAGCCAGCGGCCGTCGATTCGCGCGAACACGTTCGCGGCCGTGGCGCAGACCACATTGTCTTCGGTGTCGAGCATCAGGCCCTCGTCCGCGTCCCGGTCGGAGGCGGATGCATCGTTCCATTCGGCGCGCGCGAGCACCTGTTCGAGACGGTTGCAATGCTTAATGCCGGCCAGCGCGGGCTGGATCGACAGACGCGTATCGCACCAGCGCAACGCCAATCCGTCGCGCAACGCCGATGGCAACGGATGCGCGGATAGGATCCACGCTGGTTCGGCCGCTTCCGCGGGCGCGTAACCGCGGCCGCCGCTGCCGCGGGTGACGATCAACTTGAGTACGCCCGCGTCCACACCTTCGAGCGCGGCATCGGCTTGAGCACGGACGAAATCCTGGTCGGGCAGCGGCAGCCGCAATCGCTGCGCGCCGCGCTCGAGACGCGCCCAATGCGCATCCCACCAAGGCGCCTCGCCGCGATAGGCGCGCAACGTCTCGAACAGGCCGTCGCCGTATGCGAGGCCGCGGTCGTCGGCGGCGACGCCTTCGACGCGACGGTCTCCGACGAAGATGCGTGCATTCACGACGACGCCCCCAAAGCGCGCAACATACCGCGCGCTTTGGCGCGCGTCTCTTCCAACTCGCGCTGCGGATCGGAGTCGGCGACGATGCCTGCGCCGGCACGGAAGCGCATCGTTGCGCCTTCTATTTCCGCGCTGCGGATCAGGATGTTCAAATCGAGATCGCCATCGCGGTTCAGCCAACCCATCGCGCCGGTGTAGGCGCCGCGGCCGACGCCTTCCAGCTCGGCGATGATCTGCATGCAGCGCACTTTGGGACAGCCGGTGATGGTGCCGCCGGGAAAGACCGCGCGAATCGTCTCGCCCGGCGTCGTCCCGGCGCGCAGCCGGCCGCGCACGTTGCTCACGATATGGTGGACGTGCGCATAGCTTTCCACTGTCATCAATTCGTCGACTTCGACGCTGCCCGGTACGCAGACGCGGCCCAGGTCGTTGCGTTCCAGGTCGATCAGCATGACGTGTTCGGCGCGTTCCTTGGGATGGCCGACGAGTTCGCGGATGCGCGCGGCATCGTCGTCGCCGGCGAAACGCGCGCGCGTGCCGGCGATCGGGCGGGTTTCGACCAGATCGCCCCGCACCGAGACCAGGCGTTCCGGCGAAGAACTCGCCACCGCCCAGCCCTGGCACGCGAAAAGGCCGGCGAACGGCGACGGATTGGCGCTGCGCAGTTGCGCGTAGAACGCCGCGGGATCGACATCGTTTTCGAATTCGGCCCGCCATGCGCGCGACAGGTTCACTTGGAACACATCGCCGGCGGCGAGATATTCGAGGATGCGTTCGACGCCGCGCGCGTACCTGTCCGGTTCGTCTTCGATCAGCGCGTGCGGCGGCTGCCAAGCTAGCTCTGGGGACCGCACCGACGCGAGATCCTGCGCGATCGCATCCAACATCGCCGCATGGCCCTCTTCGGCGACCATGACGCAATCGCCGGTCGCATGATCGCGCAACACCGCCGCAGGACAACGCATTGCGAGCGCTGTCGGCAGTTTGCCGGCCGCGGCGGGCAAACGCAGCACCGGCTCCACCTGCGAAGCGAGTTCGTAAGCCAGGAATAGAGCCCAACCGCCGTGGAAAGGCCATCGCGGCTCTTCGCGTGCGATGCGCGCGCCGCGCCAGTCCGCATCGAGCGCGGACAGGAAATCGCCGGCGGCCGTGTTGCCGTCCTCGCGCCGAACGATGCCGTCGGCATGCAGCGCCAGCGATTCGCCGTTCGTGCCGAGCAGCAAGTCCCAGCGGCCGTGCACGGTGCCGCTGGCGGCGGACTCCAACAGCATCGGATAACGCGACGGCGCTTGCCGGTGCAGGGCCAGCAGGTCGGTGTCCCGGGGGAGCGTGCGAGTGACGAGCATGTGCTTTTTTGTGGGAGCGGCTTCAGCCGCGAGCTCTTGCGTGAGGCGCTGCGGCTACCGAAGAGCTCGCGGCTGAAGCCGCTCCCACAGAGAAGCTATACGCGCTTGAAGACCAAGGTGCCGTTGGTACCGCCGAACCCGAACGAATTGGACATCGCGATATCGATCTTCTTCTCGCGCGCCGTGTTCGGCACGTAGTCCAGATCGCAACCTTCCGACGGATTCTCCAGGTTGATCGTCGGCGGGATCACTCCGGCATGCAGCGCCATCGCCGAGAACACCGCTTCCACGCCGCCTGCGGCGCCGAGCAGGTGGCCGGTCATCGACTTGGTCGAACTCACCATGGTCTTGTAGGCGTGCTCCCCGAGCGCAGCCTTGACCGCCATCGTCTCGGCCAGGTCGCCGGCCGGCGTCGAGGTGCCGTGCGCGTTGATGTACCCGATCGCGCCCGGATCCAGGCCCGCGTCCTTTATCGCATTGCGCATGCAGCGCGCTGCGCCGTCGCCGTTCTCGCTGGGCGCGGTCATATGGAAGGCGTCGCCGCTCATGCCGAAGCCGACCAGCTCGCAATAGATGCGTGCGCCGCGCGCCTTGGCGCGTTCGTATTCTTCCAGCACCACGATGCCGGCGCCGTCGCCCATCACGAAGCCGTCGCGATCCTTGTCCCACGGGCGCGACGCGCGCTGCGGCTCGTCGTTGCGGGTGGACAGCGCCTTCATCGAACAAAAACCGCCGACCGAGGTCGGCGTGGTGGCGTATTCGGCGCCGCCGGCGATCATCGCATCGGCCTCGCCGTACTGGATCATGCGGAACGCCAGGCCGATATTGTGCGTAGCCGTGGTGCAGGCCGTGACCGCGGCGATGTTGGGCCCTTTCGCGCCGGTCATGATCGACACCTGCCCGGCGATCATGTTGATGATCGTGCTGGGCACATAGAACGGGGAAATCTTGCGCGGACCGCCCTCGGCCCATTTCAGCGTGGTTTCTTCGATGCCCTTCAGGCCGCCGATGCCCGCGCCGATCGCCACGCCGATGCGCTCGGCATCGGCTTCCGTCACTTCCAGGCCGGCGTCGGCGATGGCCATCATCGAAGCGGCCACGCCGTAGTGCACGAACGGGTCCATCTTCTTGATGTCCTTCGGCGCGATCCAGGCGGATGCGTCGAAATCCTTCACTTCGCCGGCGATGCGGGTCGAGAACGCGGAGACGTCGAAATGGGTGATCGGGCCGATGCCCGAACGGCCGTTGACGATGCCGTCCCAGCTGGACTTCAGGTCGTTGCCCAACGGCGACAGGATGCCCAGACCGGTGACGACGACGCGACGCTTACTCATAACCCTCTCCTGGATCCTATGTCTGTTGCCCGTACGCAGGCGCATGCCCCTGCGCAAACGCACGGGGCCGCGAACGCGGCCCCGTGGCTTGTCACGACCCGCCCGCGGATCGAAGTTTCAATCGCGTGGCGGTCTTCATTGGAAGTCCGGCCGACGACCGGCCTCGCTCGACAGCATCAAGCTTATTAACGTCAGGCCTTGACGTGGGCCTTGATGTAATCGATCGCCTGCTGCACCGAAGTGATCTTCTCGGCTTCTTCGTCGGGGATTTCGCACTCGAACTCTTCTTCGAGCGCCATCACCAGTTCCACGGTGTCGAGCGAGTCGGCGCCGAGATCGTCGACGAACGAAGCGCTGTTGGTGACTTCATCTTCCTTGACGCCGAGCTGTTCGACCACGATTTTCTTGACGCGTTCTTCGATGCTGCTCATGAGTGCTTGCTCCTCCCGGGAGACTGTTCAGGGCGATAGTGTAGTGGAAAGGGGATTGTGCCGCGCGCGGGCGGATACAACCAGTCGATTCAATGATTTACGGCCGGATTTTATGCCCGGCGTCAGGCCATGTACATGCCGCCGTTGACGTGCAGGGTCTCGCCGGTGATGTAGCTCGCCGCGGGGCCGGCAAGGAAGGCGACGGCCTGGGCGATATCGGCCGGCTCGCCGAGGCGTCCCAGCGCGATCTGCCCCATCAGCGCCTGTTTGCTGTCTTCCGGCAGGTCGCGGGTCATGTCGGTGGCGATGAAGCCCGGCGCCACCACATTCACTGTGACGCCGCGCGAGCCGATCTCCTTGGCCAGCGACTTGCTGAACGCGATGATGCCGGCCTTGGCCGCCGCGTAATTGGCCTGGCCGGCATTGCCGGTGGCGCCGATCACCGAGGCGATATTGATGATGCGGCCCTTGCGCGCCTTCATCATCCCGCGCATCACCGCTTTCGAGGTGCGGAACACGCTGCTGAGATTGGTGTCCAGGATCGCCTGCCAGTCTTCTTCCTTCATCCGCATCAGCAGGTTGTCGCGGGTGATGCCGGCGTTGTTGACCAGGATCGAGATGGCGCCGAATTCCTTGCCGATCGCATCGATCAATTCATCGACGGCCGCGGCATCGGTCACGTTCAGCACGCGGCCGTGGCCGCCCGCGGCCTGCATGCGTGCGCCGATGGCTTGTGCGCCGGATTCGGACGTGGCGGTGCCGATCACGGTCGCGCCCTGCGCGGCCAGCGTGTCGGCGATCGCCGCGCCGATGCCTCGGCTGGCGCCGGTGACCAGAGCGATTTCGCCAGCAAGAACTTTCGTCATATCCACCTCATGCCTCTTGCGCTTTTCGCGATGCTTTTTTGTGGGAGCGGCTTTAGCCGCGATCTTTTGATCTTGACCCGCGACCTGGGAAAAGCTCGCGGCTAAAGCCGCTCCCACAAAAGCCGCTGCGTTACTTCCATTCCGCCAACGCGGCCTCGAATTCGCCCGGCGTGCCGAGCGGGCGCGCATCCAGCGACTTGTCGATGCGCTTGATCAGGCCCGCGAGCACCTTGCCCGGCCCGCATTCGCCGATGCGGGTCGCGCCGCGCGCGGCCAGCGCCTGCACGCAATCGGTCCAGCGCACCGGCAGATACAGCTGTCGCACCAGCGCGTCGCGGATCGACTGCACATTGTCGCGCGCTTCGGCGTCCACGTTCTGCACGACGGGAATCGTCGGCGCTTGCCACGACAGCCCGGCCATCGTCTCCGACAGACGGTTGGCGGCTTCGCGCATCAGCGGCGTATGAGAAGGCACGCTGACCGCCAGCTTGACCACCTTGCGCACGCCGCGTTCGGCGAGCAACGCTACCGCGCGATCGACAGCCTCGGCGTCGCCGCCGATCACGATCTGGCCCGGGGAGTTGTAGTTCGCGGGCACTACGACCTGACTACCGGAAGCTTCCTGGCAGACTTCTTTCACCAGTGCGTCTTCGGCGCCGATCACCGCGGCCATCGCACCGGTGCCGGGCGGTGCGGCTTCCTGCATCAGTTGGCCGCGGATGCGCACCAGATGCGCGCCGTCGCGCAGCGACAGCGCACCGGCGGCGACCAGCGCGGCGTATTCGCCCAGACTATGCCCCGCAAGCACGCCCGGCTGCGCCCCGCCCTGCGCCTGCCACAGCCGCCACACCGCTACGCCCGCGGCCAACAATGCCGGCTGCGTGTATTCGGTGCGGTTGAGCATTTCTTCCGGGCCGCCTTGCGACAGCGCCCACAAATCGACGCCGGCGCCATCGGACGCCTCGCGAAAAGTGTCGTGCACTGAAGGATGCAGCTCGGCCAGTTCGGCGAGCATCGCCAGCGATTGCGAACCCTGGCCGGGGAAGACGAAGGCCAGCGACGGGTCGGTGGAATGTGTGGCGGTCACGCGCCTGTCCATGAAGGGCTGGTGCGCATGATAAGGGCGAAATGCGGGCCTCGTCTGTACCCGTGCGTATCGTGCGCGGCGGCCGCGATCACGCTGCCGTCACCGCGCGCTTACCGCAGGCCTGCTGCGATGCGCGCGAGGAGGATGCGAGCATGATCCGTAAACTGGCATCAGGCGAATATCGGCTGTACTCGCGCAAGCAGGATCCGCGCACCGGCAAGCGGCGCAATCTGGGTACGTTCAAGACGCGCGCGGCGGCGGAAAAGCACGAGCGCGAGGTGCAGTATTTCAAGCGGCGAGGCTGAGCCGTTGCTGTTGCCCCCTTTGAAAAAGGGGGCGAATCGCCACAGGCGATGGGGGATTTGCTTTTGCTGTTGCCCTTAAAGGCAAGATCAAAAGCAAATCCCCCTTAATCCCCCTTTTTCAAAGGGGGAAACAGCACGGGCTTGAACTCAGTAGCGCAGCAGTGCGCTGCCCCACGTGAAGCCGCCGCCGAAGGCTTCCAGCAGCACCAGTTGGCCGCGCTGGATCTTGCCCGACCGCACCGCTTCGTCCAGCGCCAACGGCACCGATCCGGACGAGGTGTTGCCGTGCTTGTCGACGGTCACGATCACCCGGTCCATCGGCATGTCCAGGCGCTTGGCCGTGGCTTCGATGATGCGCAGGTTGGCCTGGTGCGGGATCAGCCAGTCGAGCTCGTGGCGGTCGATGCCGTTGGCTTCGAGCGTTTCCTCGACCACCGAGTCCAATGCCTTGACGGCGTACTTGAACACGTCGCTGCCGGCCATGTTGATGCGCACGCCGGCATTGGGCAGTTCGGGCTTGAAACCGACCGACACGCCGACCGGATTCCACAGCAATTCCTTCTTGCCGCCGTCGGCGTGCAGATGAGTGCTGAGGATGCCGGTTTCGCTATCGGCCTTGAGCACCACCGCGCCGGCGCCGTCTCCGAACAGCACGCAGGAACTGCGTTCGGTCCAGTCGACCATGCGGCTCAGGGTTTCCGAACCGACCACCAGCACGGTCTTGGCTGCGCCTGACTTGATGAATTTGTCGGCCACGGTCAACGCGTAGACGAAACCCGAACAAGCGGCGTTGACGTCGAAAGCCGGGCAGCCGTTGGCGCCGAGCCGATGCTGCAGCAGGCAGGCGGTCGACGGGAAGATCAGGTCCGGCGTGGTCGTGCCGAGCACGATCAGGTCGAGTTCGTCGGCGGACACGCCAGCAGCTTCGAGCGCGCGCACCGATGCGTGGTAGGCCAGATCGCCGGTGGTCTCGCCGTCCGCGGCGATGTGGCGTTCGCGGATACCGCTGCGCGAGACGATCCACTCGTCGCTGGTGTCGACCATCTTGGCGAGGTCGTCGTTGGTCAGCACCTTCTCGGGAAGGTAGCTGCCCGTACCGGCGATTCGCGCAAAGACGCGGCCGTTCGGATCAGTAGCGCTCATTGGTGTCCCCGCAAGTCGTCGGCCGATTCTGGCCGGAAAGAAGGCGATGCGCAGTGACCTCAGTCACGCGCAGCCGCGATCCGTCCTGAAGATCAATCTTCTTCGACGATCTTGGTCTTGCCCTCGACCACCTTCTTGCCGCGGTAGTAGCCGTCGGCGGTGACGTGGTGGCGCAGATGGGTCTCGCCGCTGGTCGGATCGGTGGCGAGCTGCTTGGCGGTCAGCGCGTCGTGCGAACGGCGCTGGCCACGGCGGGCGGGGGACACTCGGGATTTCTGCACAGCCATGGTATTGCTCCAGCTACAAATCGTTGAAATCAGATATTAAAAGTTCAGCTCTTCTTGTCTTTCAGCGCCGCCAGCGCCGCGAACGGACTGGCCTGCATCACTTCTTCTTCGTCCGCGGGCCATTCGTTCTGGACCGCTTCCGAAGCCGGGTTCACCGGCACCACCGGCACCGCGAGGATCAGTTCGTCCTCGATCAGTTCCGCAGGCCGCAGCTCGCCATGTTCGGCCATCAACAAGGGTTCGTAGCCCGGCGGCAAGCCGGCCTCGTCTTCCTCGTCGCGGATCAGTCCGAGCCGCTGCACGATCCGTACCGGCTCCAGATACCGCTGCAGGCTGCGCTGGCATTCCAGCGGCAACGCCGCATCGATCTGCAGCTCGACATAAGGCACTTGCAGCGAATCGGTACCGAATTCGATGACGTAGGCGACCTCGCCTTCGGCATCGAGCAGGCTGTCCCGCAAGCGCCCCATCGACGCCAATGGCAACCGGCCCTCGAAACTGCGCCGTGCGGCCACCATGCGCCAAGCGTCCAATACTTCGGGCAAATTGGCGGACATAAGCCGCGGAATTCTAGGCTCGAGCCCTCGCCCTGTCAAACCCAAGCCCGTGTTTGGACAGGGAATTTGCCCTGTCCGGGCGGGCGCGGCAGACTGCTTGCCCATCCTCAGTCCGCCGGGCCGCCGTGACTCTGACCCTAGTCCTGCTGGTGACGGCGGCCGTAGCCGCCGGCGCGGCCCTCATCGTACGCCGCCGCAGCGGCCAGGGCAGCCGCCGGCAGCAGGCGGTCAGCACCGTATTGGACGCCGCGGACGCGCTGGAGGCCCGTTTGCGCGACGCCCGTTCAGAAATCGCCGCCGTCGTCGGCGAGGACGAGGCCGACCCGGTCCGCGACGCCCTGCGCGAGATGCTGCGGCAGCGGCTGTGGCTGCAGCAGCACGGCGAGGCCGCCAGCCTGGACGAGCTGGATGCGGTGCGCGAATCGATCGACGCCGCGCGCGTCCGCATCGAGCAGCAGCTGCTTCAGATCGAACGCGCCCGCGCCCCGCTGCACTGATATGCGGCTGATCCTGGCGTCGACTTCGCCCTACCGGCGCGAGCTGCTGGCGCGACTGCGGCTGCCGTTCGAAACGGCACGGCCCGAGGTCGACGAAACGCCGCTGCCGGACGAGGTGCCGACCCAGATCGCGCACCGGCTGGCCGCGGCCAAGGCTGCCGCCATCGCGCAACGCGAGCCGGACGCGTGGGTGATCGGCTCGGACCAAGTCGCCGAGCTCGACGGCAGGCCTTTGGGCAAACCCGGCGGCCGCGACGCGGCGATCACGCAGTTGGCGGCGATGTCCGGGCGCAGCGTGCGTTTCCTGACGGGATTGAGCCTGCGGCGCGGCGATACGGCCCTGCATGCGCTCGATGTCACGCGGGTGCGTTTCCGCGCGCTGCAGGCCGACGAGATCTCGCGCTATGTCGATGCCGAACAGCCGTTCGATTGCGCGGGCAGCTTCAAATCCGAAGGTTTGGGCATCGCCCTGTTCGATGCGATCGAATCGCAGGATCCGACCGCGTTGGTCGGCCTGCCGCTGATCGCGATGGCCGGCCTCTTGCGCCAGGCCGGTTTCGCCGTGCCCTGATGCTTGCTCTGTAGAACGGAGCTTGCTCCGCTGCTCTTCTCTTTGTAGAGCGGGGCTTGCCCCGCTGCTCCTGCATTCGTAGGTGCAAATTCATTCGCACGCTTTTCGACGTATCAAGAGCGTGCGCAGGGATGACGGCTTAAAAACAACAGCAGCGGAGCAAGCCCCGCTCTACAAAAAACAACAGCAGCGGAGCAAGCTCCGCTCTACAGAGCATGCGGACATGCTGCCCGCCGCGCGGATGACGGTTTGTCAGCGAACGATATCGATCGGCTGCTCGCGCCAGACTTCGACGCTGCCGTCGCGGCCATGCAGGCGCAACCCCAACCAGTGGCGCCCGTCGGCGAACCGGCTCGCATCGATGCTCGCCTTGAACCCGACGCGCGGGTGATTGGGGTCGGTGGATATGCGCCAGAACGCCGCGGCGCCCGGGTTCGACAGGCCGTACTCGGCCTGCGCCACCGTAACGCCATCGATCGTCGCCTCGACGCGATCCAAACCAACGCCGTCCTTGAATGCCCAACCTGCGACGTCGAAGCGCGAACCGGTGCTAGCGCCGCTGACCGGCGCATCGATCCAAGCCATGGCCGGCGTCGTGCACGCGCCCGAGGACGCCGAGTCGGCCCATTCGAACAATAAAAAGCGCTGCCGGCCGTGATCGATATTCACCGCAGTCGGCGGTGGCAGCGGACCGACCTGCTCGCATAGCCGGTGGTAATGCGCCAGCAGGTGCTTGTATTGCACTTCGGATGCGCCGACCGCGAGCAGGATCGGCGGCGATTTCGATCCGCCCGACCTGGCGTATTCGAGATTCCACAACCGCAACTGCGGCGCGCGGCCGTGACGGCGATTGAGCGGATGATCCAGCACCGCGATGCGCGCATCGCCGAGTTGGAAGCCGAGTTCCGCGCCGAGTTTGAAGTTGTCGGCGACCACGCGCGTGCCGGGCGGCATCGTCGCGAGTTTGACGCGGACTGAGGCGGCGACTTCGTCCCAGCCCGCGAAATTGGACGGATACGATTTTTCGGCCGCCGCGCGCGCGCGCAACGACGCCGACGATACCGCCGCGTAATAAGCCAGACCGGCGGCCAGGCCGACGCCGAGCAAGCCCCATGCGGCGGTACGCCAGGCGCGCGGCCAGGTTTGCAACGCCGCCGGCAGCAGCGGAAGCAATGCCAGATAACCTGGCAGCGGCCAATGGAAACTGACGCGCTCGTTGTCGGCGAAAAAACCGAGCGCGAAGAACCCGAGCACCAATCCCGCGCCGCAAAGCGCGAAGTAACGCATCGCCGGCGACGGATCACGCGCACCGCGCCACGCCGCTATCGCCATCGCGAGGAACAACAAAGGCGTGACCAGCAGCGTCTGGATCAGCACGAACCAAAGGCCGTCGGCATGCAGCTTCCACGGATGGCGGTCGAGCAATTGGAAACGCAAACCGGCATCCGCGTTCTCCAAATTCCAAGCCAGCAGCGGCCACCAGGCCAGCACACCTATCATCAGCGCGACCCAGACCCGCACGTCGCGCAGGGCGCGGCGGCCTTCGGGCAGATAGAGCAATGCGATCGCGCCGATGCCGATCACTGCGATGAAGCGGTAATGGCTGAGCGCGCCGATCGCCAAACCCGCCGCCAGCTCGAGCGTCGCCTTCGCGTCAACGCTGCGCAGCAGGCGCGCGCCGGCGTCGAGGCAGAGCAGCGTCGCCAATGCCATCGGCACATCCGGCAACGCCAGCACGCCCAGCGTCCCGGCCAACGGCAACAGCAGCGCCAGGCCGGCCGCCTGCCAGGCGCGGGCCTCGCCGAATTCGCGTGCGGTGATCTTCCATATCAGCCATGGCAGCACCGCGGCGATCGACAGAAACGGCGCACGCAACGCCCACGCATGCTGTCCGCACGCTTCCACACCCAAGCGCGCCAGCCAGGCGGTGAGTCCGGGCAGGTCGGAATAGGCCCATGCCAGATCCTGGCCTTCCTGCCAGTAGAACGCCTCGTCCACGAACAACGGAAGCCGCACGGCGAGGGCGCACTTGATCGCGGTCGCGGCTATCCACAACGCGATGAGCGCGTTCCGTGACCGCTGTCCGTCGCTGCGTTCCCGCATCCGCCCGCGCCCCGCTACACTGGCCAAAACCACCTAGAGGCGCGCATGTCGGCACTGCCCCAATCAGCGAACATGCTAACCGACGCGCTGCGCGAGTCGCTGAAACGAGCGCAGGCGCAGGTCAATTCGCTGGTGCTGGGCAAGGCGCAGGAGGTGCGGCTGGCGTTCGTGGCGCTGTTGTCCGACGGCCATCTGCTGATCGAGGACCTGCCCGGCCTGGGCAAGACCACGCTGGCGCATGCGCTGGCGGCGACGCTGGGCCTGGATTTCCAGCGCGTCCAGTTCACTTCCGATCTGCTGCCGGCGGACATCGTCGGCGTTTCGGTGTACGACGCCCAGGCGCGGCGTTTCGAATTCCATCCCGGTCCGATCTTCGCCAACATCGTTCTGGCCGACGAGATCAACCGCGCCCCGCCGCGCACCCAGAGCGCATTGCTGGAAGCGATGGCCGAACATCAGGTCACCGTCGACGGCAGCACCCATCATCTGCCGCAGCCGTTCTTCGTGATCGCCACGCAGAACCCGGTGGATCTGGCCGGCACTTATCCCCTGCCCGACTCTCAGTTGGACCGCTTCCTGCTGCGCCTGACGTTGGGCTATCCCAGCGCCGACGCCGAACGCGCGCTGCTGACCGGCGCCGATCGCCGCGACCTGATCGCGCAATCTTTGCCGGTGCTGTCCGCCGAAGACGTGCTGCAGTTGCGGCGCGCCGTCGAAGAAGTGCATGCCAGCGACGCGCTGATCGGATACGTGCAGGCGCTGCTGACCCGCAGCCGCCAGCATCCGGGAGTGCGCGTGGGTTTGTCGCCGCGCGCCGGGCTCGCGCTGCTGCGCGCGGCGCGCGCGTACGCGTTGCTGCTCGGCCGCAATCACGTCCTGCCCGAAGACGTGCAGGCGCTGTTCGGCGCGATCGCTGCGCATCGGCTGGTGGCCGAAGCCGAAGCGGGCACCGGCAGCGTGCTGGCCAAATCGATCCTGCTCGCCGTGCCCGTGGACTGAAACGATGGCCGGTACGCGGCGTCAACGGCTGTGGCGGCGCCTGCAGGCCTGGGCGCGCCCGCGCGTGCCCGAAGCGCTGCCGGTCGTTTTCGACCGCAAACGCGTCTATGTGCTGCCCACTCGCTTCGGCCTGTTCTTCGCGTTGCTGGTCGTGGCGATGGGGCTGGGCGCGTTGAACTACAACAACAATCCCGCATTGCTGCTGGCGCTGTTGCTGGCCGGCGCGGCGATGGCGAGCCTGATCACCGCGCATCTGCAGTTGTCGGGTCTGGTGATCGAAGCGCTGTCGGCCGAACCGGTGGCTGCGGGCGAACCGCTGCTGCTGCGGTTGCGCGCAGGCGCCCGCGATGGGCGTCTGCGCCGCGGATTGAGCGTGCGCCATGGCGATGCGGTGGCGACGCTGTCGTTGGGCGGCAACGACGAAGCCGTGCTTGCGCTGCCCACCGAGCGCCGCGGCTGGCTGGACCTCGACCGCATCCGCATCTCCACTCAACGCCCGCTGGGTTTGGCGACCGCCTGGGCCTGGTTGTGGCCCGAGCAAGCGCTGCTGGTATTCCCGGCACCGGAAATGCAAGGGCCAGCGCTGCCGACGCAACTCAGCGACAGCGGCGCGGCGCGCCTGAATCCGGCCGGCGACGATGTCCACCACTTGCGCAATTACCGGCGCGGCGATCCGCAACGCGCAGTGGCATGGAAGCCGTCCGCGCGCCGCGACACGCTGCTGGTGCGCGAATACGAACAGCCGCGCAGCGCCGAAGTCATCCTCGACTGGCAACCGCTCGCCACGCTCGCCTACGAACAGCGGATCCGCCGCCTCGCGCATTGGATCGACCAGGCCGAGCGCGAAAATCGCCGCTATCAGCTTCGCCTGCCCGGCCAACCGCCGCTGGGTCCCGGCCAGGGCGCCAGCCATCGCCACGACTGTCTGCGCGCTTTGGCGCTGCTGCCGCATCTCGATGGCGCTTGATTCCGCCAGCCGTCGTTGGGCGCTGTTGGCGATGGCCGCCTGCCTGCTGCCGTTGCTATTGCAATTGCAGTTGCCGATCGCACTGGCCATTGCGGCCCTGACCGTCGTCATCGCGACGCTTTCCTGGCGGCGGCCTTTGCCCGCCTGGCTTCGTCTGCTGCTGGCGATGGCGGTGATCATGCTGGTGCTCACGATGTCGCGGTTCTCGATCGGCCGCGACACCGGCTGCGCGATGCTCGCCGCGATGCTCGCGATCAAACCGTCGGAAACCACCGCACTGCGCGATGCGCGCAGCCTGGTGGGCTTCGCCTTGTTCGGACCGTTCGCGACTTTCCTGCTCGATCAGGGGCCGTTGTCGCTGGCATTGGCGTTGATCGGCGTCACCTTCGCCTTGCTGGCGCTGCAGCGCTTCGCGGACACCGAATCCGGCCTGCCGGTGACGGGCGAACCGACCTGGCGCGACATGCTGTCGGTATGGCGCCTGATCGGAATCGGTTTGCCGCTGGCGTTGGCTGCCTTTTGGCTATTCCCGCGCGTGGGTTCGCCGTTGTGGGGCGTGCCGGAACGTGCGCTGGCCCGTCCCGGCCTCTCCGACCGCATGAGCCCCGGCGAATGGGTCGATTTCATGTCCGACGATACGCCGGCGCTGCGCGTGCGTTTTTTCGGATCCGCACCGCCGACCTCGCAGATGTATTGGCGCGGGCCGGTGCTGTGGGATTTCGATGGCCGCACCTGGAAGCAACCTCGCTGGATGCGCGGCCTGCCGCGTGCGGACGTGCGTCGTGGCGCGACGATCTGGGATTACGAGCTGGAGATGGAGCCCACCGACCGCCGGCAACTGCTCGCGCTGGAGCTGCCGATCGATGCGCCCGATGGCGCGAGCCTGACGGGCGATTACGGCCTCTACGCGCCGCAGCCGCTGAGCGCACTGACGCGTTGGCGCATGCGTTCGGCGCCGCCGATCGCGTTCGAACCGCAATTGAAACAACTCTTGCGGCAATCCGCATTGCGCCTGCCCGCCGGCTACAACCCGCGCACGCTGGCGCTGGCGCGTCAATGGCGCAACGAAGCCGGCAGCGACGACAACGCCATCGTGCAGCGCGCCCTGCGCTGGATCCGCGCCGACTTCGCCTACACCTTGGAAACGCCGCTGCTGGGGCGCCATTCGGTCGACGAATTCCTATTCGATCAAAAGGCAGGATTCTGCGAACACTTCAGCTCCTCGTTCGTGGTGTTGATGCGCGCGGCGGGCATTCCGGCGCGCGTGGTCACCGGTTATGTCGGCGGCTACCGCAATCCGATCGGCGATTATTGGATCGTGCGCCGGATGGACGCGCACGCATGGGCGGAAGTGTGGCTGCAGGGACGCGGCTGGATACGGGTGGACCCGACCGCTGCGGTCGCACCGGAACGCATCTACGACACGCTGGACGATCGCGCCGCCGGCGGCCTGGCCGGGTTGCGCCCGATGTGGGATGCCGGCGATTGGCTGCGACGCGGCTGGAACGATCTGGTGCTGGGTTTCGACGCGACGCGCCAGGAACGGATGCTGCGATCATTCGGCATCCAGCGGCTGAGTTCTGGCGATCTGGTGCTGATGTTCACGCTGTTGGCCGCATTGGCGCTGGGTTGGATGGCCTGGCTGATCGCCCACAGCGAGCGCGAACGCGATCCGTTGCTGCGCGCCTGGCACCGGTTGGGCGACCGTTATGGGCGCTACGGCTTGCAGCGCGAACCCCATGAGCCCGCATATGCCTGGGCCGAACGGGTCGCCCGGCAACGTCCGCAGAACGGCGAGGCGCTGCGCGCGCTCACCCGGCGCTTCGCCGAATCGCGCTACGCTGTAGCCGACGATCGCCAGCAACGCCGCGACCTGTTGCGGGCGTTGCGGGCGCACCGCCCCTGACCGCGACGCCACTCGAGGAAAGACCGATGAAACTGCGTCTCCTTGCCGTTTTCGCATTCGCCGGCCTGGCCTGCGCCTGCACCACCGTGCCGACGCCGCTGCAGGGCGAAGTCGTCGACATCACGCCCGCGCAGGCGCGCGAAGCCGGGCGTCCGGGACTGCCGGTGCGTTGGGGCGGCCGCATCGTGGCGACGCGACCCGTGGGCGATCGCACCTGCTTCGAAATGATCGGCAGCACTTTGTCGGTTTACGGCCGGCCACGGCATATGGCCGACGACGGCAGCGGCCGCTTTGTCGCGTGCAGCGCGGGTTTTTACGACCCGGCGGTCTACCTGAAGAACCGCGAGTTGACGGTGATCGGCCGCATCGAAGGTTTCGAGGCGCCCAGCTACGGTGCCTACGGCTATCAACGACCGCGGGTTTCCGCCGATTCGGTGCATCTGTGGCCCGAAGCGCCCTACCAAGATCCGCGCTACCCCTATTCCAAGCAGCCGTGGCCCTGGGTCGGCTGGGGCTGGGGCGATAGCCGCTATTGAGCGGCTTTCGTGGGAGCGGCTTTTGTGGGAGCGGCTTTTGTAAGAGCGCTTTCGTGGGAGCGGCTTCAGCCGCGAGCTCTTGATCTTGCTTTCGATTCCTCTCGAAAAGCTCGCGGCTGAAGCCGCTCCCACAAAGCCGCTCCCACAAATCGCTCGCTACAAAAGCGGCGAGGTCAGGCAGGCGTTCCGAACCGCCCAAGCGGCGCGCCCGCCAGCAGATGCAGATGGATCTGGAACACCGTCTGCCCGCCGTGCGCATTGCAGTTCATCACGATGCGGTAGCCGTCCTGATCGAAGCCTTCGCGCTTGGCGTACTCGGCCGCGGCGATGGCCAGCCTGCCGACGATCTGCGCCTGCTCCGTACCCACATCGTTGAGCGTGGCGATGTTCGTCTTGGGGACGAACAGCACATGCACCGGCGCCTGCGGCGCGATGTCGCGGAAAGCGATGAGATGTTCGTCTTCGTAAACGACGTCGGCCGGTATTTCGCGGCGGATGATCTTGTGGAAGATGGTGTCGGACATCCGTTCGTCTCCTAAGTTGTCTTGTGGGAGCGGCTTCAGCCGCGAGCTCTTGATCTTGCTTTCGAATTCTCTCGAAAAGCTCGCGGCTGAAGCCGCTCCCACAAGAGCCATTCCCACAGAAAGCCGCTCCTACAAAAGCGGTGCTATTGCGGCATCTCGCTGCGGCTGCCGAACGCATGCGACAAGGTACCGCGGTCCACATATTCCAGTTCGCCGCCCAGCGGCACGCCGTGCGCCAAGCGGCTGGGCCGCACTCCGTGCTGCCGCGCCAGCTGCGCGAGATAGTGCGCGGTCGCCTCGCCTTCCACGGTCGGGTTGGTGGCGATGATCAATTCCTGCACTTCGCCTTCGGCCATCCGCGCGGTCAGCTGATCCAGCCCCAGTTCGCGCGGGCCGATGCCGTCTAGCGGGCTCAAGCGGCCCTGCAGGATGAAATACAGGCCGCGATAGCCGGTGGCCTGCTCGATCGCCAGCCGGTCCGCCGGCGATTCCACCGCGCACAGCTGGTGCGCATCGCGAGAGGCGCTGGCGCAAGTCGCGCAGACCTCGGTTTCGGTGAAATCGCGGCAGCGTTTGCAATGGCCGATGCGTTCGATCGACGCGGCCAGCGTTTCGGCCAGCCGCTTGCCGCCGTCGCGTTCGCGCTCGAGCACATGGTAGGCCATCCGCTGCGCGGTTTTCTGGCCGACGCCAGGGAGGATGCGGAAGGCTTCGATCAGTTGTTCGAGCAGCGAACTCAATGTCAACCTCGATATGGATAGGCGCGCGTCAGACGTGCCAATTGCTCTAGCGAGTTCTGCAATAAGGTTTGATCGAAGGACATTTCGAACGTCAGGCAATTGCCGATGCCTGCCATATCCCGCGCCAAACCGCTGACATGGATTTGCCCCAAATTGTCGACTTTGAAATCCAAGGAGAGCTGGTCTTCTAGCGTCCTGAATTTTGCGGCACCTTCCAGAGCACCGTACAAACGCGTCAGCTCCGAAGCCAGACCGAGCAGGTCGGTCGTCTGGAAACTGGCGGGAAAACGGCCTTGGAACGCGCCCGACTTCACCCGGATCCCCACGCTGAGCCAGTTGGCATCCCATGTATCGTCGGCGTCGGAATAACTATAACCGTGGACCGACACTTCGACGCAATCTGAACGTTCGTGACCGAAAGTGAGGAGCTCCATCGGCATTCAGAACGGCAACTTCATTCCCGGCGGTATCGGCATACCCGCAGTCGCCGCGCCCATGCGCTGCTGCGACTCGGCATTGGCCTTGTTGACCGCGTCGTTGAACGCGGCGGCGATCAGGTCTTCGGCCATTTCCGGATCGGACAGCACGCTCGGGTCGATGCGCACCTTGCGGCACTCCATGCGGCCGCTGAGGGTCACGCTGACCATGCCGCCGCCGGCGTTGCCGGTGACTTCCACGTTGGCCAGTTCTTCCTGGGCGCGCTGCAGGTTTTCCTGCATCTTCTGCGCCTGCTGCATCAATTGGGCGATGTTTCCACGCATGTCGGTCACTCGTCGAAAGGTCGGATGGAATCGGGTACCACTTTGGCGCCATGCTGCATCAGGCGCTGCACGGCCGGATCGGCCATGAAGGTTTCTTCCGCGGCCGCCTGGCGCGCATCGCGTTGGCGTTCGTTGCGCTGGTGCAGCGTTTCGCCGTTGCCGGCGGCGGCTTCGAAACGGATCTGCGGCGCACCGCCGAGTTGCGGCGCCAGCGTATCGGCCAATTGCTGGACCAGCAGCGGCGCGCGCAGATGTTCGTCGGTGGCGGGCAACGACAGTTTCAGCACGTTGTCGGCATAAGCGACGAACGAGGCGTGCGAAGCCAATACCTTCGCAGGCCCTTTCAGCGGGATCGTTGCGACCAGCTCCAGCCAACGCTCGGCATCGATGTCCGACGCGGATGCGGATGCGGATGCGGGCGATGCGGGCGCATGCTTCGGCTCGGCGATCGGGGCCGCGGGCCGCGGCGCGGTGACGGGGGCCGCCTGCGGCGGCGCCTGAATTTCGACGGGCGCGCGCATCGGCTGGGCTTTGCCGCCGTCGACGGCCAACGCGGCCTTCGCCGCCGCAGCGCCGGACATGCGCGGCGCACCGGCCGATGGCGCGGCACCGGGAGCCGCCACGCTGCCTTCGACCGGACGGAACGCCAACATCCGCAACACGCTCATCTCGAAACCGGCGCGCGGACTCGGCGCCAGCGGCAGATCGCGGCGGCCGTTGAGCGCCATCTGATACCACAGCTGCACCAGCTCCGGGCGCAACGCGGCCGCCAGCGCATCGACATCGACCGCATCGGCTTCGATGCCGGCGCCGGGCACCAGTTGCTTGACCTGCACGCGATGCAGGCCGTCGGCCAGCGCATCGAGCACGCTGGCCCAGTCCGGCGAGAATTCCGCCAGCGTCCCGACTTCGGCGAGCAAGCGTTCGCCGTCGCCGGCGGCCAATGCGTCGAGCAAGGCGCCGACACGGGTGCGGTCGACGGTACCGAGCATGGTCGCCACCGCGGCGTCGGCCAGGGTGCCGTCGCTGCTGTTGGCGCCGGTGTAGGCGATCGCCTGGTCGAGCAGCGACAGGCCATCGCGCAGGCTGCCATCGGCGGCTTTGGCCAGTTGCCGGATCGCGCCAGGTTCGGCGGCGATGCCCTCGGCGGCGAGGATTTTGGTGATCTGGCCAGCGATCTGCTGCTCGTCCAACCGCTTCAGGTTGAACTGCAGGCAGCGCGACAGCACGGTGACCGGCATTTTCTGCGGGTCGGTGGTGGCCAGCAGGAACTTCACGTGCTCCGGCGGCTCTTCCAGCGTCTTCAGCAGCGCATTGAACGCCGACTTGGACAGCATGTGGACTTCGTCGATCAGATAGACCTTCACCCGGCCGCGCGACGGCATGTACTGCGCGTTGTCGATCACTTCGCGTACGTCGTCGACGCCGGTATTGGAGGCCGCGTCGATCTCGAGCAGGTCGATGAAACGGCCGGCGTCGATCGCCTGGCAGGTGGCGCACTCGCCGCAGGGCTCGGCCGACGTGCCGCGCTCGCAATTGAGCGATTTGGCGAAAATACGGGCGATCGTGGTCTTGCCGACGCCGCGGGTGCCGGTGAACAGGAAGGCGTGGTGGACGCGGCCGGTATCCAAAGCGTTGCTCAGCGCGCGGACCACGTGCTCCTGCCCGACCAGTTCGGCGAAACGCTTGGGGCGCCACTTACGGGCGAGGACGAGGTAGGACATGCGCCCATTCTGCCATGCGCGTTCGCACGGACCGCGACAGGAAGCCGTCGCTTGTCCCAAATGCCCGCCACGGCTAGAATTTGCGCCCCTGAGCGTTGCCGGAAGCTTCCTTCAGGTTCCAGCGGAGAGGTGTCCGAGTGGTTGAAGGAGCACGCCTGGAAAGTGTGTAAGCGTCTAAACCGCGCTTCGGGGGTTCGAATCCCCCTCTCTCCGCCAAACAAGATAAACCGTTGATTTTCAACGGTTTTTTTCTAAGATTCGGAATCGCTAGTGGGACACTGATCGGGACACTCCCGATGCGTCTCCCTCACTATTTGGTCCGCAATCCGTCCGGGCGGTTCGTTTTCCGCCTGCGTGTGCCCGCAGCACTGCGAGCACTGACACAGCGTTCGGTCATCAAGCACGCCTTGTGCACGACCGAGGCACGTCTCGCACAGCAACAAGCACTTGGGTTGGCCGCCCGCTATGCTCAGATTTTCGAGCAGCTCGGCTGGCACGGAATGCCCAAACCACCAAAGCCTGATGACATTTTGGCAAGCGTGCAGGCCAATGGCCTGAGCCGCTACGAACTCGACTTGCAATCGGGGCGCCTGAAAGTCGACGGGCCTGAGGATCATGCCCTGGCGATGGATGCGCTGGCGCGCATCGGGTCGGTTGGCTTCCTGGCCCGTGCGGCCGAGCCAGCCACCCCGCCCGCCCCCAAGGTCGCAGAAGCCGTCTCGATGAAACAGGCGAGGGACGCCTGGATCAAGGCGCTGGCCCCGAGCACGACCAAGAAGACCCTGAGCATCAAATCGGCCGCGATCGACGGCTTGGTGCGCTTCGTGGGAGAGACAAAGCAACTGCACTCTCTCACCCGGTCTGATTTGGCCAGGTGGTATCAGTTTCTTCGCGACGAGAAGATCTCAACGCCCACCCTGACCAACAAGCAGTCGTATATCGGCGGCAAGCACGGCTTCTTCGCCTGGGCCATGGCCTCAGGCCACTACCCCGCAGGCGACAACCCGGCGGCGGGCCATGTGTCCTATACCGCCAACGAGAAGCGCAAGCGCAGGAAGTTCGGCTTCAAGGCGTTCACCGCAGACGAGATCCAAACGATCTTCGCCCCGGAGAACTTTGCCAAGCTCTCTTTTCATGCCCGCTGGGCCTGCCTGATTGGCTTGTATACCGGCGCCCGCGTCGCGGAGGTTGGCCAGCTCCGTGTTCTCGACATCATCGAAGTCGACGGCATCCCCTGCTTCAACTTCACGGACGAGGGCGAAGGCCAGAGCTTGAAGAGTGAACCCAGCAAGCGCGTGGTGCCCATCCACCCCGAGCTCATCCGGTTGGGCTTTCTCGATCACGTGCAGACCTTGGTCAAGGCCAACGAGTCGCAGCTCTTCCCAAAGGGAAAGATCGACGCGATCAATGGTCGCGGCAACTGGATTACCAAGGCCTTCGGCAATTACTTGAAGAAGGTCGGCGGCCAGTGGCCGGCTGCCAAGCGGGGCTTCCACTCCCTTCGAAAGTCAGTCATCCAGGAGCTCCAAGGCAAGGGCGTGGCGTCGGAGATGCGTGCGCAGATCGTGGGCCATGAGCTCGACGACGAGCACCACGCTGTATATAGCCGACAGTTCACGCCTCGCGAGAAGCTCCACGGCGTGAGGTCAGACGGCTTCTCATCTCCAGGGCTTGATGTTTTCTCCTATCAGACTGGTCTCAGCCAGTGAGTCTCCTATGTCGCACCTTTGCCCCCTTCCTCGGCAGGCGGCATAGTTATGTCATCTATTCAGCTGCATTCAATTGGGCCAACCATGGCTAAGCCACGCACTAGACACTCGGACGAAGCGCTATTCGAGGATGACTATGTGCTCCGAACATTGGGGCGCATTGGATACGATCCAGAAACGGCGCTTGCAGAGCTCGTGGCAAATGCGTGGGATGCTGGTGCCGCCAAAGTTAAAGTCATCATTCCGGATGAGTTTGAGGGCCTACTAACGGTTGAGGACGATGGACACGGTATGACGTCTGACCAGTTCCGCAGCCGGTGGATGAAGCTTAGCTATGACCGCTCAAAGTCCCAAGGCGATGCCGTCCAATTCCCCTCAGACAGGGCCGATTGGGTTCGACGTGCATTTGGCCGAAACGGTGTTGGTAGGCACGGCTTGCTCTGCTTCTCGGACCAATACACAGTCGAAACGTGGGCTGGCGGAGAACTGTCAACTTTTGTAATAGGGACTCGCAACCGCCCTTCCTCTCCCTTCTACATCATTAAGGAAGACCATACACGTAAGGCTGGGCATGGAACCAGGCTCATAGTTGAGATCCAAAAGCATCTTCCCAAAGCGGATGCCATCCGCACCGTGCTATCTGCGCGCTTTCTTCACGACCCTCGCTTCGTCGTGGAAGTGAATGGCCTTTCAGTGCCTTTATCGGAACACAAGGGCCTGATCAAATCCCAAGTATTGGATATAGCAGAGGGCTATAAAGTCGAAGCTCATGTCGTAGACGCCACTAGCTCCGGCCGATCCACTCGCTATCAGGGAATTGCGTTCTGGGTGAACAATCGCCTGGTTGGAATGCCTAGTTGGAGTGTGGGGCCAACAGCTGTAATTGATGGGCGTTCGCGCTTTGCTAAGCGACATGCAATCGTCGTCCAAGGTGGGGATGCATGGCTGCCTCAGATTGAAGGGGATTGGTCGCGCTTCAAGAAGACAGACCTAACCCATCAGCTATTCGATGCCGTGAACCGATATGCACAGACTGTATTCGATGAGCTATCCGAAGACTTCATAGAGGAACAGTCCGAAGATGCACTAATGAGGAACCGTGAGACTTTCCGCGAGCTCCCCAATGGCGCCAAGCTAGAAGTCGCAAGGTTTACCCAAGAGCTGGTGCATGAACAACCAGGTATTCCGGCCGAGTCCTTGAACCAAGCGGTGAAAACCTTTATCCGACTTCAACAAGCCAGAAGCGGTTCTAGCCTGCTTGATCGCCTAATGCAGCTGGACGAGCACGATATTGACGGCCTCGATCGCATGCTTGAACAGTGGACGGTCCAAGACGCGCTGACCGTGCTTGACGAAATCGACAATCGGCTCTCAGTGGTTGCAGCCATAGAGAAACTTGGAGCCGACGAGAATGCAGACGAGCTTCACACGCTCCATCCATTGGTTACCAAGGCGCGTTGGCTGTTTGGGCCGGAGTTCGACAGCTCAGAATTTGCATCGAACAACACCTTGCAGACCGTCTCCAAGAGAATTTTTAAGTCTCGCATCGAAGACACAAGCTTTGTGAACCCCAGAAAGCGTCCCGACATCGTTGCATTGAAGGACTCAACCTTATCGGTAGTAGGCACAGAAGCCTTCGACTCATCTGCTGACCATCTTTGCACTGTGCGCGATGTCTTACTTATAGAGCTTAAAAAGGGCCGATCGACGATCGGCAAGAACGAGGTATTCCAAGCATCAGGGTATGTTCAAGACTTCATTGCAGATGGCGGGATCGCTGGACACCCGTTCATCAGCGCATTTGTGGTTGGACATGTGCTTGCGCCAGGCCTGCTAAAACAAGACCTGACGGATGCTGACAATCGCAAGAGAGGTTGCGTCATTCCAACAACCTATGCACAGATCACCGACACAGCCAATCGCCGTCTTCATGGGTTGAAAGCGCGAATTCCTTCTAAGTATGACGACCTAAGTGGTTACGCCTTGGTGGAAAAGATAATGGGCACAGAGAGCCAGGCATCTCTAATCAGATAAATAGAAAACGGCCTACTCACCAAAGCCGTCGTCAAAATCCGGATCGGGCAGATCGTTCCAGGTATCAAATCGGCCGTCTTCCGAGCGTGGGCGAGGATCGGCTGTCGCGGCTCGAATAAGCGTCGCCATCTGAAAGCTTCCACCAAACGCGATTGCATTCTGCCTGGCGAGGCCTGCAATGCGCTTCACGTCTCGCCGGTCTGCCCACTCACTCGCGGCCTGGATCGCGTTCAGATCCTTCTCCGAAGTCAGGCGGAACGATATCCAGTTGTTGCACTGGGCCAGCACGGTGGGCGAGATCTCGGATGGCCGCTGTGTGCTGAGCCACAACGCTAGGCCAAACTTGCGCCCTTCCTTCGCAAGACGCTCGTAAGCGAGAGAGTTGTTTGCCGCCTCCTCCCCAGTCCCCATTTGCCGAAGGTAGTGATGGGCCTCTTCCAAGACCAGTAGCGTTTCGATCTTATTCTCTTGGCCGCGGCGAAACAGCTCATATGAATAGAGCTCCAAGATCGATCCCAAGACGAAGGGCGTCAGATCGTGGGAGACGCGGCGCAGATCAACGATATGGACTTTCCAGTCCACTTCGGCCCCACCAAAGATGCGATCAACCAGCGATGTTGCTTCCCGTCGCCAATCCAGCGGCGCGCCAGAACCTGCGCCGCCGACCACATCTACGACATCCCGAAACATTGGATCTTCAACAAACCGCATGACCCTTGTGATGAGGGGCGAGACGTTGCCGTAGTTGAAGGCGTTGCGCTCGGGTCCATTTCGACCGGGTGCGATGGCATGACTGTCCGCAATGAGAGCGCCCAGCGCTCTCATGGGCGGCCAGGACTGCCCAGGCGGAGGTTGGTTGGCTCGAAGCTGAGAAATGATCTGATTGGCCTGAACAACTCGATCAGCCCGGCAATCGTCGAATAAAGACGCTTGCGCGTCAGCAGCTAGTCCCACGCCGCCTTCGTTGTTGAACCACTTGACCTTGTTCAGATGTTCCAGAGCAAACGTCAGCGCTGGGCGTTGTGTCTTGTCGCTAGGGAGTAGCAGGCGTTGCAGTCCCAGGCGTCCTAAAGCGTAGTAAGGGATGCGGAATGCATCTTCCGTATTGCCACCAAGTCGCGTGATCTTGACTTGACCCGGATAGGCCTCGGGCAACGCATCTTCGTATTCGCCGTTGACATCGAAGATCACGACGCGAGCCGTCGGCATCTTCACAATCTGTTGCAGGACAGCGGCGGTCAGGCAGCTTTTTCCCTGGCCCGAACTGCCCAACACCGCAACATGTCGAGATATGAGGCTTTCTAAGCCAACCATCAGTCGGCCGCCACCTCGCAGGTCATCACCCAAGTGGATCGGCGCACTGAGATCGCTCTCGCTCCCCAGCACCGCTGCAAGCTCCTGGCGGCTGAGAGGGAACACTTCGGACCCCAACGACGGGGTCGAAAGAGAGTCGGAAACGAACTCAACCTTGTCGTCGATCCGTCGGAGCTGGCCGACGACGAGTCCGGAGAGATTGCGAAGAGGCTCAGACTGATGCGTGCTCGTCGCGGTGCCGAAACGGTGGGCCTCCCGAGGCTCCGCGAACGATAGAGACATCACTTTCATCACTAGGACGCGCCCGCCTGTTTCGATACCGAGCAGACTGCCCACTTCGGTAATAACGGACACGCCTTGTGCGTGCGAGGCCATGTGGCCTCGGTGGATGTCCAAGAGGTTCAGCGTTACGTCGACCCCATCGATGAGGACAACATATCCGACGGCTTGCCGGGTTCTCATTAGTCCCCCAAACCATCGTCGTCGTCGATAGGGTCCGGATGGCGAGGCCTAAGCCTGCGCTCCAAGTCCGATAGATTTTCGTCGAATATCACAGGGTTCGGCAGGTGCTCCACCAGCTTAGATAAATAGGCATCAGGACCACCACCGACAATTGTCAGCCTAGGGTTTTGCAAAGCGAGTAGTCGACGCACCGTTGGAGGCAAGGCGACACTTGTTGGATCACCCATGAACTCTGGAAGATAGATGACAACTTGAAGCGTAGGGTTGAGTAGCGCAGATCGAATGAGGCGATTGATGTGCTCATCACCAAATCCGTATCCGGCGATCACCAGCGCTGCCTGTGGGCGGGCGAGGAACTCTGCGAACCGCCTGAAAAGTTCTCCCAAGACATACCCGATCGTTTGAAGATACTTTGCGGCGCGGGGCAACACTCGGTAGCCCAAGTCCGGCTTTACCCCGTCAAGGAACCCCTTTAGGTCCGGCCAGGCCTGCGAGGCAGGCACTTCGAACAGATCATGCTCGAACTCTTTCCAAGTCAGCGATCCATGCAGCTTGGCCAGATAGATGTTGTAGGCACCAAAACGCGCCTCGCCGCGGGCTTGGATGTTGCGCAGACCAAGATCGAAGCTCTGGGGCGAAAACCGTCGATTGTGCACTCCAAGAAATCCGTTGATGACTTGGATATCGACCGACTCAGCTGCCCATTCGATTGCCAAGTCGTAGTTGGTTGTGAATATCCATGGGGGAGCTTGGCCAGGCTGCCGAGCCGAGGTGAGCTTTTGCAGGAGTGATCGGTGCGCATCCAAACCGTCGCCAGCAATGTCAGCTGCCGGCGACGACCAGAGCTCGTCTTTGAGTTTGGCCGCTCGAAGCACCGCTTTTAGCAAGGCAGCGCGGGCACCCTTTGCAGGCGTAGCGAGGGCATTGCCCTGTCTCTCCCACTCGATGATTGCGATTTCAAGCTTGTCCGCCAGAACCTCGATATTGGGGGTCGCCGGCAGCAGCGGAGGGGGTGGAGCTACACCAGGCGGTAGGGGTGGTGGCGGCACCACGATTGGTGCATTTGCCGGCCGGGGTAACGCGGTCACGCGCTCTGCGGCACTGATCAAAGAATTGGCACCCAGCCACGCTGCCTCGGCGGGCGACATCCAAAGGAATTCCGACCACATGGCTTTCATGGTCGAGCCACCTGCCGATGCGGAGGCACCGGCACCCAGCAAGGCGCCGATGTTTTCCAAACGAAGCAGCGAGGCGAGATGTGCTTTGAGCTCGATCTCGTCGGCCAAGGGTGTTCCACCCCGATAGGCAATCAGTGCCATACCGCCCCCGTATCCCTTCCTTAGGACTCACGATACTAGTTTTCTTGGGGTTCGGCCCACCCCACGAAGCTCAGTGCCCGGGCCGCATCGATGACCTAGGCTTCAACTCGCGCTTGTTTGACTCGCTTTGCCGCTGAACGCCGTCATCCGGCGGGAAAGGGCCAAAGGGATCGGGCTCGATTGGCCCCACCTTCGTGATGTGGAAGTCCCGCTCTATACCGTCCCGTGCGTTCTTCATCAATTCGCGCGCCTGGTTGAGCCGACGCTCACACTCGATCAACGCAAGGCGCGAGACGCCGCCCTTGGCCTTGAACAGTTCCCGGCGCGCCCGAAGGATCTCATCCTTCGACGCGGGTTCGGCGGGGTTCTCTACCTCAGACACCCGCGCCATGGCCTTGGCGAACCGTTCTCGTTTGTCGTGGGGTCGCCGCAACTCAGCTGCATAGTTTTGGATCGCCCAGGACAGGGCTTCGGTATCCTCGAAGAAAGAAGGCTTCGTTCCATACACCGCCACGCGCCTGGTCCGAAGCGACGCCAGGGCCTCGACGAACCCAGGCTCCAAGCGAATGCCTGGGATCTCCTGAACGCTTTCCAAGGCTGCTTCCGCCGCTGTGGCTTGGGCTGACAACCACTGCTCGATGAGCTCGGCCTCTGCGTTCAGGACGTCTGCCCCATTCCCACCCTGCGCCCGCGCAATCCGACCAAGTCGACCAAGGCGCAGCGCGGTGTAGCTCGGCTGCCCCGCCCTGGCGGGTCGCGCCAGCCTGCCCCAAGCGACCGAGGGCTTCTGGGGCGGGTTCGCGCGCCTGGCGGCGATCCGCTCGGCCATGGCCGAACTGTGCGAGTGCTGCGCCGGCGTGGCCACCAGCACGCCACGCGCGGCTGCTGCGGCCATGGCCTGATCCATGTCCGCCTCATTTGCCTCACGGCTCGCGTGGGTGGCTACCTTGCCGAGGTGCTTCGTCGGCGGCCGGGTCAGCCGGATAGCCGCCTGATGGTCGCCCCGCGCGGCTGCGGCCCTCGCCTGATCTTTCAGACTCCGATGGTCCACGGCCTGGGTAAGCCCTGCTTGGGCCAGATGCGCGTTGATGATGCCTCCTACCAGTTCACGGACCGCCCGGACCTCTTCGGCGCCTTTGCCCCCCCTTGCGTCGAACGCAATGCCGGCGCGATCGCCCGGTCCCTCGGGTCCGACCTTGCGGGAGGACATCAGAAGATGAGTGTGATGGTTGCGCGTGTCGCTTCCGCCAACCGGCGAATGGACGGCCACCATGACCACGCATTGGTAGCGATCAACAAGCAACTGCCCCAATGCGATCCCCAACTGCTCTCGCTGCGCGTCGCTCAGCTCATGCGGCAGCGACACCTCGAGTTCCCGCGCGACGAGGGCGTTCTTTCTCGTCTCCCACTGTTCGTTCGCGTCCCAGAACGTCTTCGGATCCGAGCACCATTTCGGTGAGCCGGCGGGTGCGAGCATGTGGACGGCGGCCACACCGCGCCGCTGGGAGTAGCGGTGCCAGTCGCGCGTTTTCGTGTCCATGAGGTCGAGACCAGCCCGATAGGCCGCCGCAGCGATGGACGAGTCGCCCTTACCGCGACTGAAATTTTTCAGGTTTGCGTGATAGATGGCCATGCGCTTCTCCGTGGTAGACCACCATCGGATAGCGCCTGAACTCCGCTTGTAAATAGGCGTTGAGCACGGAAATCCATGTCAATGGAATTCCATAAGTGCGCTCTTCGCATCACCCGTTTTTAGATCTTTGATGACCGTCTCCCCAGGCCAGCCGATTTCTTAACGAGCCACCAAACCGATCCGACCAACCAGCGTCCTGAACTTGCCGCTCTTCCGCTAGCGCCGACAAGACAATTCCTTTCGAAGTTCGAAACGGTCAGCTGGTCACAATTACAGAAAATGTAATGCGCGCCCTCTTGCGCCCCATTCAGTTTGTGCTTGGATACGCAAAGACTTCAAGGATCCTCGATCATGCCCAGACTGCAAATCGCCAGCGGACTGTTTCAGAATTTTATGCTGATCGACCAAGAGGCATTCTTCAAAGATCCCTATGGTCAAGCGCAGCGCGCCCTGATGCTGGCCGACACGTTGATCGCAGGGCATCAGATGACCGGGCAAGGATCAATCCCGACTTCGCCAAGTCATTCGCCACACACAGTGGACATCGAGATTGGCATTCGAGCCGCCAAAGCCAACTTCGCAACGCAGCACTTGGACGGTGAGAAGACAGCTACGCAGCGTCCTCGCGCGCACTGACCATCAGCGCTTCAAGCGCGGCGCCCGCTGGCGCGGTGCAGCCGGTGCCACCTTCGGCTTGGTCAAGTTCTCTTGCTGTTTGAGCGTGGCCTTCAAGTCGGCCAGCCAGACTTTCTGCACGCTGGGCTTCAACTGCGCGAAACCGTGGATCATCTCGGCAAGTCTTGCGTCAGTGCAGACCAACCAGCTCAGCGGCACCCCAAGCGCATCCGCAACCGCTTGCGCCGTATGTAGATCCGGCTCCGACCCACCGCGCTCGTAGCGGTTGATACGGGTGGCCGCAGTCTCGTCCGGTAGCCCCATCCTGGACCCAAGTTCCCGTTGGCTGAAACCCAACGCCTTGCGCGCCTGGGTAAGGCGCTGCATGAAAACGGCGTTGACCTCTGACTTCGGCATGAACGTCTTGGGGCGGGTGCGACCCAAGATGATGCCAAGTGCCAAGCCAGTGTGATATTACAGAATCTGTAATACAAGACTCCGCCGAGAGGCGCAACCTGGGGAAAATATGAAGGCACTTGGCTATCTCGCGCTCGCCCTGTTGGCGGTCGTCGGCTTGTTCTTTGGGCTGCAGCGGCTGGGGGCCCCGGCCGTTTTGCTCTTGGGCGCCATCGTGGGCGCGGGCGTGCTTCTGGCCCGGAAGGTCAAGACTGACCCGCACACGGGCTGGGGCTACCTGCGGGCGTTTGGCGTTATGGCCGCGCTGGCCGCTGGCGTCTGGACCGTGGTGGCATTCGTCTCCGGCAGGCTCCTGCTCGCCATCCCGCTGGCCGGGATCCTGGCCGGCTGCGTGTTCTGGATCCGGCATTGCACTCGCAAGATCCACGCAGCGGCGGGCATCGCGCCTGGCTCCACCAATCCCGATGCCAGGCTGTCCATGGGCGCCCAGAACCTGGTCGCCGCCAACGCCTTGACCGATCAGATCATCGACAGCAACCGTCGCTCCCACTCACGCGGCCAAGCCCTGCACCTGCAAGGCGAGAACGTCGATCTGACTCGGCGCAACCGCGAGCTCGAGGGCGAGGTTGAGCTCCTGCGCAAGCAGGTTGCCGAGCTCGACGGTGCACTGAACGACCCGTTCCACGACCCCATCCCCAAGGCCTGAGGAGCAACCCATGCGCACCTTGCTCCTCACCCTGCTCGCCGTGTCGGCCTCCGCCAACGCCGGGAACGCCCTGCAACTTCCCACCCTCGAAGTGTCAGGCAGCCAAGCCTCAGGGACGTGCGGCCCGGCACGTATCCATGGCTCCGGCCTGGTCCAAGATGACGCCTCGGGCCACAGCAACGTAATCACGCCCCATGGCGAGATCCGTGTGATCTCAGGTTCCAAGCAACTGGTGATTGGCGAAGGCGACTTGCAAGACCGGAACATGGCCGCATGCCTCTCAACGCCCAAGGGTCCGCGCCTGGTCGTCGCCATCTTCTGCGACGGGCGGAGCTGTCCACCGGCCGACTACTGGGTCATTGACCCCGCCAAGGCAATTGTCGTCTCAGAACCTGCGGGCTTGGACGGCTGCTCACTTGTCTGCGCGGAAGAGGCGCTTGGGGTCAAGGTGCCGGAGCCGCTGGCGAACTGAGAGAGGTCTTGCAGCTTTCGCCTACATTCCACTCGTTGGACGCGAGCCTTCGAACTCCGGCTCAGCACTGAGGGAACCCGGCAGCGCTACACCCGTTTGCATGCCATCTTGATCCGGCACGGGTGTTAGTGGTTTCCCGCTTTGCTCATCGCCGACGACAACCGGCATCAGCTCGACTAGTTCACCGATGATGGCCTCGACTCCTTCGGCATCCAGGCGGATCCACCCCTTGGGCACTTCGTCGCTGAGGCCAGCACGAACTAGGTCGAAAAGCGTTGAAGTTAAATCGCCCGCTATTGGGACAAGGGATGGACCGCCCATAGCTCCCAACTCTTTGGCGACGGTGGCCTCGTCGATCATCGTAATCGGCACACAAAGCGGAGCCGAATCGATATAGGCCAGGTAATGGATCCAGCCAAGACCCTTTACTCGTTTATGAGCGCCCTCGCTGTGCTGCGCGAGGACTGCCGCTTGCACATCTGCGCTCTCACCCTCAATGGCGCGCAGTTGCTCCTTTAAACCTAATCGCCCTGTCTCGATCAGCGCCGCCAACTGGGACGGACGACGCTTCTTGTTCGGATCCTTGGGCTTCTTGGGCAGGCGATGCACATCGATCGACCATTTCTTGGGTTCGTTCTCAGTCGCTCCCGCCTCGCATTGAACGCAACCCTTCTTGGCCTGGAAGATCGCAACCCGTGCCCAACGCTCGCTCTCCCAAAGCACTAGGGCAAAATCCGCACCACTTGTGGCCTCCGATTGCGGCGTTCCAGCATGCCCCGACTTTGAATATGGACCCCACGAGCACTGCCGCGGGACATCCGTGCCTGACCCATGCTTCTCGATCATCCAAGGGCAGGCGATCGTCAAACCGCCCAGGATTGAGCTCGTCAAAGACTCCTCATCCAGAATTCCAAAAGTGGACAGCCTGCTGATCTCAGCAGACACGCGACGAAAGGCCGCCGTGATTGGGCCAGGCGCCCGGTTCGCGTAGGCGGTAGCGGACTCTTCGTAGTTCACGAAAGAGCTCCTTGAGGGAATGTGATCGCTACTTTACGCGAGTCAGTTCATCGCCTCGTCTCGCCCAACGCCACCCCTCAGAAACCTCCCAGTCAGCCAGTGCGCCCGGGTCGATCTCAGCGACATACTCGAAAACTGTATGCTCAAACGCCCGCGCCCGGAGTCGTCCCCCTAAGTTCTTCGCGAGCTTCTCTGGCCATCTTTCCGGTAAGCGATCCGGAGTGAGAAGCACAACTGGCTCGAAAAGCGTTTCCAATGCGTTGGGCGATCTGTCCGCGATATAGGGTTCGAGTTCAAGCATCAATTCTGCCCGGCGATCCTCATCCCCAGCCACGAACTCTGCCATGAAGAGATCGAGTTTGGTCTCCTCGATCAAGATGTCGCTGGCTTGTTCTAGCCATGCACCCCAAAGCGAAGCCAGCGTGTAACACTTGTTGTTCCAAACCCTCCCATCAGGGCCTACTACCGTCCACGGCTCATCAAAAGCGGTTCCCGCAATTAATCGATATCCCATTGCGTCGAAGTATTTGCGCAGGCCATCTTCTGAGATGCGAGGGATGAGGTCTGATAGTGTGTCCATGGACAGCGACACTAAGCGGAAACCATTTGGCGTCAACTCGTTCGCGCCCGTCAACCTTGGCTGGATTAGCAGAGAGTCCCACTCTGAAGGCTGGATGCTGGCCTCACCAAGGGGGCACCGCATCGACCCCGCCCGAATGGCGTCGCTCCCTATGAGAACAACACCCGGGCCCGGGCGAATCTCCCCCGCGTCTCAATGAGAACGAGCGTTCACGGGCAATGGGGCTGTGGAGGAAGCTTTCAGAGTTTATGCGGCCGCAACGCTTACCTCACGGATACTTCTTCGCATTCTTCCCAAAGCAGTGGGCAAACTGCCCCCGCTGATAGACCGGAAGACTGACTGGCGGAGTGAATGTAGCCAGCGCCGCCACTTGCTCCGGCCTGATGATCCCTGTCGGCACGTGCATGTAGTGCCCCTCCATCACTGGATACTGCATAACCTCTCTCCCATGCTGTTTCGGCAGATGCCCCGTGATGCTGGCGATAACACGCGGCTCGACCTTGTTGACGGTCAGCTCCGTAACCAGATTGTGTCTGAAACAGTGGAACGCCAACCCCTTTTGCATCGACATGCTGCGCTTCAAGTGGGCCGAGAACAGACGGCACAACGCTTGACCATAACCGACACCATTGCGCTCCTGGGTTCCAGCCTTGCAGCCCATTTTCAGCTGTGGAAACAGCCTCGCATGCCCACTCTCCCGCGCGTCTTCCAGGAAGTCGAGCAAGCCGGCATCCAGCAGCGGTTGAGCAACCGGAATGAAGCGAACGGCAGAGGCGCCTTTGAGGGTTTGGCTTACCCCTCCATCGCTATCCTCTGTTACCCGGATTGAGAAGCACCAGACACCGGCATCCTGGATGATGTCTGCTACTTTGAGCTGGGCGACTTCCCCCACCCTGGCGCCGGTGTATAGACCGATCATCGGAGCCCACCAAGCGTGTGGCGCCTTTCTTGCCCATGGCAAGAATGTTTCTGGATCGAATATCTTGACGATCTCTTCGGCCATGAAGGGCCGCCGCTTCGGTGCATCGACCAGACTCCTTCTGGGATCACGGAAGCTCACCATCGGAGACGAGGCGATCACTCGCCGTTTTACCAAGCCGTTGAAAAAGGCCGATATCTGCGTTTTTGCCAAATTCATGGTCGAGTCCGCCCGCGGCTCGCGATTTTTGGCTTTGCCACATGCGAGGATCTGCGCATCGGTCATGCCTTGATACTTCTTTGACGACCCGGCGTCTTCGGGCCACCAGCGCAGAACTTCCCAAAACTCACGGATATGCGCTGAGCTGATGCGAGAGACCGGAATATCACCCGCGGCGAGTGTGAGCAGTCGAAAATGGCGCTTCTGGCTGTATTGCGTCGATCTCGCCTTGCGACGGCGCTTCATCTCAGCGAGATAGTCGCCCGCCTCTTCGGACAGAAGCCTAGGCGCTTCTGGATTGCTGAGCTCTTCCAGGTATCGGGTTGCATTACGCCCCTGGCGCCTACGCTTGACGAGCTCGAAAGTAGCCTCGACAAACTCACGAAACTGATGCGCGCCCTTCATGTCGTGGATGTGCACAGATCCCGCATGCACTTTTCCAATGCGGAGGTCTTTTATCGTCCAACCCGACGCAGGAAACTCCACACTATTCGTTGCGTTCGCCGCCCCATCTGCACCCTGCTTCATTGACAAACTTCCTGCTGCCTAGCCAGGACTTGTGATAAGGCGATGGGCTTGTCTGTCAAACGAAGAGATGCAGAAAAGAGGGTCTATCTCACTCTCTTATGGATTGATCAATCCGCGCACTTTTAGCGGCCAAAGTGGCAATCGACATAGAAGCATGGGCAACTGAAATAACGCAGAAAACAAGCGTTATTCTGAAACTTAGAACCATACTCGTGTTTGGAAACTTATAGTATTAGTTTTCTTACGTTGTTACACATAAGAACTAAAGCTTACGTATACGTAATAATGAATCATTCGTAAATGTCAATAAAATACGCTTGCACGCTCGATGAGATCGGTGCGTTCTTCGACCGCACCCTAGGCGCTCCCGTCATCGCTCGCGAACTCGCCAAGCAGTCTAAGCAAGCGCATTGGTATCGTCATGACTGCGCGGCTTTTTCGTTGCCGCCATGGCGCGAAGGTGAGAAGCCCAGCACACTTCCCGAAACAATCCAAGCAGGCGTGCGGCGCCTCTCAGTTCAGCTCGGCGAAGAAGAGACGGCCTTACGCGATCAGTTTGCGCAGCTCTCCTCGATTCTCAGCGTGCGTGAGAGTATTCGGGCGCAACGGTGGATGTTTGCTCTCACCGTGCTAGCGCTAATGGTCGCTTCGGCTTCGCTCCTCGTGGCAATCCCGGCAGGGTCGACCCTAGGCCAGGCACTGCGTTCTTTGCTACAGCCGACGTCCGCGAGCATTCAACAAGGGCCGGCACCGCCCCTACCCTAGTGAGCGTCGTATTCCTCAATCGATAGTTCCTGGTTATACACCGTCATGCCCTCGATCTCGACCGAGAGGAACAAGGGGTTAGCGTAGTGCTCGCTCGGGGGGAAGCGTAGGGTGATCTGCTTGGGCCCGGGCTGGGAAACATCGGCCGAAACGCGGGCTTGATACATGTTGATGCCGCCAAAGACCTTGGCATCGACGCGCACTGGGAAGTTGGCGACACTCTGCGCGGCGTTGATGCGCAAGGTAATCGCAATGGTATCCGTGGGTGCAAACCGGGTGGTCTTGGCGTGGACCGGGCCAAGCGGCCCGGCCTTGCCCACATGAGCAGCAATCAATTGCACTGCGCTTGGCGCTTCTGCGACCACAGCCGCAGGACGTGCGGCTGTCCGGTGTTCTTTCGGCTGAGCCTGGGGACGCTGCATGTAGCCAGTGATTAGTGCGGCGAGAACGGCGCCGAGCACACCGATGATGGCGACGGTAATTGCGGTTCTGCTACCTCCCATAGAGCCCGCGCGCTCACTATCCCCACCAGGCTGTCTCGTCATAGCTCCCTCCTGCACTCACCAATCACTCGACGCCGCCGCCGTGGCACCCACTTGCCTTCTTAAAGTGTAGCTTGCCGCACTTCGCACCGCCTGGGCTCCTACTAACAGACGCGCATCAGGATCAAGAGCGCAACTATCCGCCTAGCACCGCTTGCAGGACAGAATCGTTGCTTGAGAAGATGGGGCGCAACCCGACAGGACGGCGCCGTGCTCCGCATACCCAATCCCGGTTCTGACATTGATCAGTTCATCAGAACCTTTCGGGCGATCCATCCGGGCTTGGTCGATCTACCTGAGTTTGGGCTGGACGATATGGGCAGGGCCATGGTGGATACCAATACCGTGTCGTCCCAAGGAGCGATCGGGGCACAGGCATTGCTGCGCTCAACGCGTGCAGACAGGAGCCGGGATCCGATCTACAACCAAGCCAAGATGTATTCGGAGCTCTACCGAACCCTAGGCTGGATGGCGTCAGGCGACCAGGCCCTGAGGTTTCGTTTCACTCACCTTGGAAACCACCTTGCGTCCGCCGCTGATCCACGGGCTCTCACGCGCGAGTCCTTCCTCGCCATGGCCTTTCCAAATCCGGGTTCAAATGTGCGAGGCGGGCAGGTGGTTCGCCCTTTCTCGACGATCTTGAAGGCGTTAGCTCGCCTCGATGTCCTCTCGCGCGACGAGCTAATCGCCGGCCCGATGTGCATTGAGGACGACTCTAGTGCCGAGCTGATCGTAGCCTTAGCTACTGACATTGAACGCATGCGACGAGTCTCCGGGGCCCTTGACAGGCAGCTTGATGAAATAGCGGCACAGCGCAGCATCAAGCGAAACCCAACCATGGGGAACTACGTGCGCATCCCTATGGCGGTTCCGCCGTGGGCCGGATGGACGGAGCGTGCCTCGCGCGGCCAGCTTCGCATCACCGAGTTTGGCCGCAGGGAAGCTGCCCGCTTGGAGCAAGTATTAGATTTTCGCGCAATCCATTTCGAACACCTGCCAACGGAGCTGCGGCCCGCGATGATCCGAGCGACACACCTACGTATGCTCGAACGAGGCGGTTTCGATCTAGGGGATGAATTGGCCACTGTTCACGCAGCAGAGCAGTTGCTTCGAGACGGCGGGTTCGACAGGCCCATCCATTTTTCGCCTTTCCAGCAGTTGTCCGTTGCGACGGTTGAGACCTACGCACCGGAGTTCATTGCATATCACGCGCGTCCGAAGCGCGTTCCAGCGACTGCTCGAAGAATTGGCGAAGCATCCCCAAAAGTTTCGCGCTTGACACGTCTATTCGTTCAACCAACCACTGGCACCGTCTTGGCCAACGTCCGGACTGCCGCCGTGGAAGCAGAACTACGCAATGCGTTGGGTGCCGCGGGGGGGGCAGATCGAGGAGGCCATGCAGCGCTTGCATCTGGCACATGGCCGAGATCAGAAGGGAACTTTCTATCCCCTCGTCGCGGACCTTCTTACAATTGTTGGCTTCAACTGCGAGGTCAATCGGATGGGCGTTAACAATGCGCGCGAAGATGCCCTCATCGTTCACGCCGTGCACTCAATTCCAGTCGAGATCAAGTCGCCCGGCGAGGAGATCGAAATTTCGGTCAAGGGTGTGCGACAAGCCTTGGAGAACAAGATCATCCTCCTAGCGCGAGAAGGTGTCCCACACGCAACAACGCACGCCACGACAACGCTCGTTGTCGGCTATAACTCGCCAAATGATCGCTCCGAAGTGCACGAACTCGTGGGCGATATTTTTGCTACCTACCGGATCAACATTGGCGTGATCGATTTTACAAGCTTACTTCGCCTTGCCTTAGCGCGAGTGATGGCACAGGCGCCACTGGATCTGGCAGCAATGTTCGAGCTCAGGGGAGTGCTTGATGTCCAGACTGCTTAAATCCGCATCTAGCGCCACCAGCGTTTATGGGTTTGCAGATGGATACGCGCCCATTGCCCTTGCGTATAGCGAAGCTCAACCCGCGATTGTGCAATTCGGCAATGGGGACCGGGCAGAAGCAGCCTGTCTGAGTTGCCCCACCAGCCCCTGTGTCTCATTCTCAGAATACGAGATCGCCAGCACCTCTCTTCCTGAATTTCCTGCTGATACGTCGACTGCTACGTGCGCAGCGGATGCGATATGGATTGACCCCGGCAGCGGATCACCGGAGGTCGATCCATCAAAGTGTATTGGCTGCGGAGTCTGTGCAAGTCGGTGTCCCGTCGGCGCGATTTACCTACGCCCCGATAAGGGCGCGCGCGTTGCTTGGCAGCAGGACGATCCTGCTTATGTGAAATTGCCCCCTGGTGAAATCGCTCGTTTCAACCGAACTGTTGAAGCACTTTTCCACACGCCCAAGCAAGGCGTCCTCGCCGAAGAGAGCGATGCACTATTAGCGCTCTCCGAGCGCGCCATGGAGCTGGCTATGCACATGATTGGAGACCGATTTCCTGTGCTTCATACCCGAAACCTACTGATCGCAGCAGGACAAGGTGCCGCGATGCGGCGGAGAGGAAACAACCATATGCGTATGGATCTCGTGCTCGGACGGCCTGGTGCAGCAAAGGGCTTGGTAGAGGTAGAGTTCGGGCAGCTTTCGGCAATCGAGTCGCCGCGCGATGTGCTCGATAGCGCCGCCGTTCTGCACTCCCGTTATGGTTGGGCGCTTGAGGAGATGACGCTGCTTATCGTCAAGGATGCGCTACCCAATGTGCGATCAGGCTATTGGGACGTTCTGGCCGACATCGCCAAGGTTCTGAACATGAGGATCGGGACGCTCACGACACTCGCACTGCACTTAGCGATCTGGCTTCGTAGACCTCTACCGCCCGCATCGCAGCTCTATGTAGACCGGAACAATCGGGCATATCGGAAAAGTGTTCTTGAGGTCATCGCGGGACGCCCACTTCGCTTATCGGCCGAGAGGCGATCATCCATCGAGCCCGCTAAGTAAATCGTTTAGCGCCACATCAAGACGTTGCCGAGCAATGGCAATGTAGTCAGGGTTGAGTTCGGTGCCTATGAAGTGCCGCTCGAGTTGCTTCGCAGCGACGCATTCGGAGCCGCTTCCGGCAAACGGCACGAGCACCACGTCGCCTGCGTTTGAGAAGTGCCTGACAATCCTTCGAGAGATGCTGAGCGGCTTCTGCGTAGGATGATTGACACGCTCTGCGGCGAATCGCCTACCGGCGAGAACTGGAAATTTCCACACATCGCCGGCGAGGCGCCCGTCAGGATGCGGCTCCCACGTCTTGCCGCCCTTTGTGATCTTGTGCTTGAGTCGCTCGGCGCTCTTGTAAGGTTCCCTAATTGGGTGGAATGTGTAGTCAGCACCTGGCTTGCTGAACCAGAGAAGCGGTTCGTAGTGTGCCGCGAGGTTGCGTTTGTAGCCAGAGAAGCCGTTCTCGTAGAACCAGATGATCTGTCGGCGGTAATCCATCCCCGACTCATAGAGGTGGCACTGCAACCAACATAAATGATGATGGATGCCATATATGAAGAAGCTTCCGCCAGGACGGAGGACACGAATGCCTTCGTTAATCCACTCCCTTGACCACGGAAGCCACCCCTCTTTTCGATCCCTTTCCTTCCACGCGCCAAAATCCTTATTCAGATTGTAGGGCGGGTCGGCAACGATGAGATCGACGCAGGACGCCGGCATGCTCCGCATGACCTCAATGCAGTCGCCCTGCACAATTTCGTCCAGCGGCAGTGTCTCGCTCATGCTCATTTCTTCGTGTTTTGCAGCAGCAGAATAAATTGATTGTGGATATTGGGCACGAAGGCGTAGGGATAGCCGTAGGGAAAGATCCGTTTGTGCCGCTGATACAGCACGGTGAGCCCCCGCATTTCTAGACCATAGGGGCGAAGGACGCGCGCCAGGTCGGCGTGAAACATGATGTAGTTCGACTTGTCGCGAAAGTCGCTCACGATCACGGCCATGTATTTCTTAGGACGCAGAGGTTTCACGCAGGCACCTAAAATGCCGCCAAGCGCTTCGAGGAAGGCTTCGTAGTCGTCGATGTTCCCTAGATCGGCCTTGTCGTTGCTGTATCGCGTATCGAGTTGGTTGTCGATACGCTCCTGTTTGGCCTTATGGTCTTCCTTGTGCAAGATGTTCCAGTAGGGTGGACTGGTGATTACGAAGTCGAGCGTGTTCTCATCAAGCGCCTGCACAAGCTTGCGCGCATCCCCTTTGCGCACTTCTTGCCAATCCACTGCCTCTGCGTTTGACGCTTCCTTCTTCAACCGCTTCTTCGTCAACGCCACATACTTGGGGTTGAGCTCGAAGCCGATGCCGCGCCGCCCTTCTACTGCGCAGGCTTTCAAGGTCGACCCGACGCCCACGAAAGGGTCGAGCACGACCCCCTCGCGCTTAGTGAAAAAGCGAATGAGACGGCTGACGTCGGTATAAGAAAACGGCGCGGGATGTTCCCGCTCAATCGCGGCATCTGGGTGATTTGCACCTAGTCCACGCTGGTTCCAGACCGACACTGTCTCGGGGAGCCACTCCGTCGATGTAAGTTCATTCAACGGGTTTTTGGGATGAACAACCTTCGGCTCAGAGGGCACGGTTGCGTCATCTACTTTGGCCTTCGGCTTACGCGCTACCATCGTCTACCTTCATTGAGTTTGATCTCCACTCGCCCACAACACGCACGAGCTCGTCATTTTTAAGTAATGCAAGCATGTCCAGAAGCGCTCGCATGCCTAGTGGCGCGTGCGTTCCGCGGAGATACTCGACGTAAGTTCGGGAAGAGACCCCCAATCGGCGAGCCATCTCCTCCTGCGTAATCCGCCGCCCCTCAGCTGCTTCCAACAAATGATGAATGCGCCTGATGAAAGCCGGCAACAGTGGTAGTTCTTCTGCTCGGATCATACATGTTCTTGCGTATTATGAGCGCTTCTGTGTAGCATTTTTTACCACTCGATGACAAGAGATGGCGACATCTCGGCACCTTGCATGCCTCACCTCTCACAGAGTGATACGCACTCTGGTCGCCGCTGTTGCTGCTAAACTGCCGGGACACCCTCCAGGACCCAATCCGGTCGGTGTCTTGCTAGCGATTTCAAGGCGTTAGGGGTGGGTCTACCGTGTCCCCCTCTCTCCGCCATTTTTCGCCCTCCATAGAAGCGGCCGGCCGTTTCGTCCCGACCTATGCTTCAGGCCGGCTTGAACTCGTAAAGATGCGAACGGGGGAACTGGAAACCGGTGTAGCGGTAACCGATGGCCTCGGCGGCGGCGGTAATCTCCTCCATCCCTTCCAGCACTTCGGCGAAGAGCAAAGGCTTGTTGCGCGCGAAGAGATCGCGCCCGCCTAGCATCGCCTTCGGTTCGGAACCCTCGATATCCATCTTCACGAAGGTCACTCCCGACGCATCCGGCAGTGCTTGGTCCAGCGTCGTGCACTGGAGTACGTACTCGGTTCCGTAGGGATTGAAGACCAGTTCCGTCGACCTGTCCAGCAGGCCGAAAGGCTTCACCTCCACGTCGCAGCCATTCGCGGCCAGGTTACGCAGCGCCCGCTCGCGCCATGCGGTCATTGGCTCGAAACCGATGACCCTTTCCGCCTTGCAAAACAGCGAAAAATACATGGCGTGATTGCCTATGTTGGTCCCGATGTCGAGATATGTGCCGCCAAGCCCGAGACTGCGGACATACTCCAGGAAAGGCTGCTCATAGAATCGGCCTTCGTTGATGCAATCGTAAGCGCGCCTGTAATTACCCAGGAATTGCACGCTCTTGCCGCAGTATTCGAAAACCGGCATCGCTCCTCCCATTGCGCTGCTTATAACACGCCGGTTCCCGCCGGCTTCGGCCCCGCGCAGAACGCGCGACCCTACACGCTAGATACGGCGATAAGGGCGGGCATGTTATTATTACGGCGCCACGCGTTACAGGCCGCCTTTCACCGAAGGGTAGCCGGGCATCCGATAGACCGATCCGCGAGAGCCTTGGGCCCGGAAACTGGTCGCCGGATCGGCGCGATGAACTGTACTGCAGGTACACGTCTATGGTGGCCCCGCCGGCCCCTCGCGACGCTAGGTCGAAAACCCCGCCAGGGCCGGAAGGCAGCAACGGTATCGATCGACGCGGGTGCCGAGGTCAGCCGGCGGGGTCGCCTCCATTCAGCCCCTCGATTCTTGTCGCCCTTGCGGGAGCGGCCCTTGCGGGAGCGGCCCTTGTGGGAGCGGCTTCAGCCGCGATCTTTTGATCCTGCTTTTCGATGTCTGCAAAAAGCTCGCGGCTGAAGCCGCTCCCACAAAATTATTCGGGATGCAGCCAGCCGGCTTCGCCTTCGGCGTAGCGCTCATGCTTCCAGATCGGCACGCGCGATTTCACCTCGTCGATGATGTAGCGGGAGGCGGCGAAAGCCGCATCGCGATGCGCGGCCGATACGCCGACCCAGACCGCGAGTTCGCCGATGGCCAGGTCGCCGATGCGGTGGATGCAGCGGGCATCGACGATATCGAATTTCTCGAGCGCCTCGTCGAGCACCCGTTCGCCTTCCGCCTCCGCAAGTGCGACATAGGCTTCGTAGCGCAAGCCGTTCACCGCCCGGCCGTCGTTGTGGTCGCGAACCCAGCCTTCGAAGCTGGCGAAGGCGCCGGCGTGGGCGTTGAGCAGCGCATCGCGCGAGGGAGCGATGTCGAAGGGCTTATCGGACAAATTGAATCTTTTCATGGACCAGGGAATTCCAAGGAACCGTCATCCCAGCGAAAGCTGGGACCCATTTTGATCTTGTGGCCGCACCCGCAAAAAACAAAAGCAACATGGGTCCCAGCTTTCGCTGGGATGACGGTGAGAATCAGCCGCCGCTCACCGGCGGAATGAACGCAACCTCGCTACCTTCGCGCAGCCTGTCGCTCCATTGCGCAAAAGCGCCATCCGCGGCCACGCGCAGACGGCCGATCGGCAACGGGAACCCATGCCGAACGCGCAAAGATTCATATAGCGCGCCAAGATCGGCTGCGTCGGACTCGACACTCTCGATCGAGACTCCGGCCGCATCGCGCAGGCTGGCGAAATAGAGCACAGTGACGCGCGCCATCAGTCCTTCGCTCCGAAATCGCGCTTGCCGCCGCTTTTGCCCCGCAGCTTGGCCGGACCGAGCACGATCGCATGCGACAAGGCCTTGCACATGTCGTAGACGGTCAGCGCAGCGATCGTGGCGCCGGTCAGCGCTTCCATCTCGACGCCGGTGCGGTGCGCGGTCTTGACCGTGCATTCGATGCGCAGCTCGCGCTCGCCGTGCCAGCCGATGCCGATCCGGCAGCCGTCGATCGGCAGCGGATGGCAGAACGGGATCAATTCATGCGTACGTTTGGCCGCCATCGTGCCGGCGACGATCGCGGTTTCGACGATGCCGCCTTTGGCGCTCTTCAGCCGGCTTTTGCGCAGCTGCGCGGCGACCGCGGCGGGAAATCGCACTCGGCATTCCGCCGTCGCCGAACGCGCGGTGACGGCTTTGGCGGATACGTCGACCATGGCCGGCAGTCCATCGCGATCGATATGCGTAAGCTTCGTTTTCTTCTTCAAATCGCGATACTCCATTGCAATCCGAAACCCGGTTCGGCGGGCCCGAATAGAAAATGCATCACCCGGCGCGAACCGGTCGGCTGCTGCGCTTTGGAAGACGCATGCAAAAGCAGTGGCCGCATCAGAAGCAAATCGCCCGCGTCCGCGACGCACGCTACACGGCCATTTTCCCTATCCAAGGCACGCATCTTCGCCCGATCCAGACGACCGTGGCGATGAGACCGCGGCACGACATGAAGCGGTCCATCGTCGCTCATGCAGCGGTCCAGGTGAAGACGTACCGCCAGCATGCCCTGTAACGAAGCGGCCGGCGGCTGCACGAACGCCACGCCTTCTTTCTCGGACCAGCCGGACAAAGCCGGATGTTCGACCTTGGCCGCAACCGGGACAGCGAGATCTTGATGCAGCGCGACCTTCCAGTTGAGCGACGGCGTCTTGCTGAACAAGGTGCATTGGACGGCCATCGCATCGGGCGCGATAAACCCGCTCCGACTCAGGTTGTCGCGGAGAGCGTGGACGATATCGCGACACCACTCCAGGAGCAGAAGATTGCGGGTACCGGCTCCGTAGACATCGAGGCTGTCGGCCGACACCCGGATGCGCGCCATTTCGCTGGATGGCAAATCGGATCGGACGATCAGAAAACCTTCCGCATCGAGCATTTCGGGCGACATTGCCATCAACCGCCGATCAAATACATCTCGACGTGCTTGCGCGAAGCACCCGCCGCGCCGCGCAACTCGCTGTAGCGATCCGCACGCCGCGACCATATCTCCGCGACATGTTCGGAGAACGCGATTTCGCCCTGCTGCAGCATCGGCCGCAGGCCCCTGCCCTCGCCCGCGAACAGGCAGGTGTACAGCTTGCCGTCGGCGGAAACCCGCGCGCGGTGGCAGTCGCCGCAGAACGGCGCGCTGACCGAACTGACGAAACCGACTTCGCCGCGCCCGTCGCCGAAGGCGTAACGCGACGCCACTTCGCCGCGATAATTCGGATCCAGCGGCCGCAACGGCCAGCGCGCATGGATGCGGTCGCGCAGTTCCGCGGACGGGACCACCCGTTGCCGGTCCCAGCCGTTGCACGTACCCACGTCCATGTATTCGATGAAGCGGACGATGTGGCCGCTGCCGCGGAAGCGTTCGACCAGCGGCAGCACTTGGTCGTCGTTGACGCCGCGCTGCACGACGCAGTTGAGCTTGATCGGCGCGAATCCCGCCTTCTCCGCCGCGGCGATGCCGGCCAGCACGTCGTCGACCTCGCCGCGCCCACCGGACAAGGTGCGGAACACGTCCGCATCCAACCCGTCCAGGCTGACGGTCAGCCGGCGCAGGCCCGCCTCGCGCAACGCCGATGCTTGTTTGGCCAACAAGGAACCGTTCGTGGTCAGGGCCAGATCATCGATGCCTTCGATCCTGGCCAGGCGCGCGATCAATTCCGGCAGACGCTTGCGCAGCAGCGGTTCGCCGCCGGTCAATCGCAGCTTGCTGACGCCCAGGCGCACGAAGCCGCGCACCAGCGTTTCGATTTCGTCGAACGACAATCGCGATGCCGCATCCAGACCGTGGTCTTCGGCGATCCGATCCGCCGGCATGCAGTAAGGGCAACGGAAGTTGCAGGCCTCGATCACCGACAGGCGCAAATCGCGCAACGGCCGGCGCAAAGCGTCGACCGGCAACATCGGATTGCGCAACACCGCGTTCACTGCGTTTCCAACCTCGGCATCGCCGGTTCGCTCAGCGCCAACGTTTCGCCCGGATGGGCGACCCGGTAGCCGCGCGCGGCCAGCGCCTCGCCGTCGCCGCGGCTGGCGTAATGATAGAGCACGCAGCGGTCCAGCAACTCGCGCGGATATTCGCGCTCCAGATCGTCGATGCCGCTGTGCGAGGGATTGCCGTGCAGCGCGCAGTCGTGCGCGACCTGTTCGCCGGCGTCGGCGAATTTGGCCAGCGTTTCCGGGATCGGCCGGGTATCGCCGGTCCACACCACGCTGCCGCGCAGGCGCAGGCCGAAGGCGGTTTCTGGCCAGTGGTGGCGGGTCGGGAACACTTCCAGGCGCACGCCGTCGTGCCAGAACGCAGCGCCGACCGGGATCACCTGGAACGCATCCCAGAAATTCGCGCCGCCCTCGGCTAGTGCATTGGGATAGTCGCCGACGCGCTGGTGCAACAATGGCACCACGCTCGCGGGCACGTACAGGCGCACGCGGCCGCGACGCGCTTCGTCGAAATAATTGGCCACGAACAATCGCTCGAAGCCGGCGATGTGGTCCAGATGCGTGTGGGTCACGAACAGCGCATGCGGCATTTGTCCGTAATGCGCCTGATAGGCCGTGAGACCTTCGCCGCCGCAGTCGATGGTCAGCCATGGCGCGCCGTCGCGCTCGAGGGTGGCCATCGGCGACCCCAGCTCGACCGCCGATGCATTGCCCACGCCGTGAAAACGTAAAGACCAGACCATCAATAACCCCGGTTCCAGGTATTGGCATAGGCTCCGCGCAGGCGCGCGAAATCCGCGTCGACATCGGCTTCGGAGCGGGATCCACGCAGCTTCATCAGCGAGCGGCGCAGGCGCGACAGGTTGGCTTCGCGCCAGCGCGTGGCGGGAATGCGCAACTGGCTGCGGTCCAAATCGATGACCCAGCCGTTGCCGCGGCTGTCGAACAAGATGTTGCTGGCGTTGAGATCGGCGTGGTCCAACCCGGCGCGGTGGAAGCGCGCGATCAGCCGGCCGGTCTCTTCCCACGGCGCGTCGTGGCCCGCGGTAGCGGCGCGTTCGGCGAGCGAGCGTGCGCCTTCGATGCGCTCGAGCAGGATCGCGGCGCGATATTGCCAGCCTTCGCGCACATATTGCGCGGCGATCGGCCGCGGCACAGGCAAACCGCGCCGCACCAGGTCGCGCAGCAAGCGGAACTCGGCGAAGCTGCGCACATGCCGACTGCCGCGCCACAGATGGCGATCGCGGCTGAAAGCCGCCATCCAGCCGCCGCGCAGATACTGCCGCATCACGACTGCGCCGACCGGCATATCGATGAACCAGGCGCCGCCGCGCCCGCCGCTGCCCACCGGACGGGCCTTCTCGCCCCAGTGCGAGGGCGAGAACCAGTCGGGATCGGCTTGCCGCGCACGCGTGCCGTCGAACAGAATCGCGCCATAGCCTTGTCCGCGTTCGTCGCGGAACGGCGTCAGGCCTTCGGTGGCATCGAACCCGGTCATTCAGCGAGTCTAGCAATCCCCGTGCCTATAACGCCTTCCCAACCACGATCGATCTGCCTGCTGCGCCTGTCCGCCCTGGGCGATGCGACTCATGTGGTGCCGCTGGTGCGGACCCTGCGCAGGGCTTGGCCCGAGGTCGATCTGACCTGGGTCATCGGCAAAGGCGAATTCAAATTGCTGGAAGGATTGGCGGGCGTCGAGTTCGCGGTCTACGACAAGGCCGACGGCTTGAAAGGCATGCGCGCATTGCGCAAACGTTTCGCCGGACGTCGATTCGACGCGTTGCTGCAGATGCAGGTAGCCGCGCGCGCCAATCTGTTGTCGGCATTCGTGCCGGCGCGGCGCCGGATCGGTTACGACCGTTCGCGCTCGAAGGATCTGCACGGCCTGTTCGTCAACGAACGCATCGCGGACCGGACCGGCATCCACGTGCTCGATGCGATCGGCAGTTTCTGCGAGCCGCTCGGGCTGAAGCAGACAGAGGTCGTCTGGGACCTGCCCGTACCCGCCGAGGCGCGCACCTGGGCGCAAGCGCAATGGCCCGACGACGGTCGGCCGGCCTTGCTGATCTCGCCCTGCTCCAGCCACGCATTGCGCAACTGGCGCGCGGACCGCTACGCCGCCGTCGCCGACCATGCCGCCGCTCAAGGCTGGCGGATCGTGTTGTGCGGCGGACGCAGCGCATTGGAGCGCGACACCGCCGACGCCATCCTTGCCGCGATGCGGGCGCCGGCGCTGGATCTGGTCGGCAAGGACACGCTGAAGCAGCTGCCGGCATTGCTGGAACGCGCCGACCTCGTCATGACCCCCGATTCCGGGCCGACGCACATCGCCAATGCGATGGGCAGCAAGGTGCTCGGCCTGCACGCGGCCAGCAACCCGAAACGCAGCGGACCTTATTCGGATCTGCGTTATTGCGTGGACCGCTACGACGACGCTGCGCGCAAATATCTCGGCAAACCGGCGTCGGACGTCAAATGGGGCGCCAAGATCGAACATGAAGGCGTGATGGATCTGGTGACCGTCGAGGATGCCATCGCCGCTTTCGAACGCTATCGCCAGTCTTCATAAGGAACCGGACATGGACCCGACTATCGCTGGAGCATTGGCCTCGCTGTTCGGCGCCGCCGTCGGCGGCGGCATCACCTACCTGCTCAACCGGCAACAGCATCGGCAGCAGTTGGCGCTCTCGCACGAGCAGCAGAAGACCGAATACATGGCCGAGGAAACCGCGCGCCACTTCCTGAGCCACAAGGGCTACACCGATCGCTCGTTCGAAACGCTGCAGAAGCATCTGGGCGGCTTCGGCGACGACGAGCTGCGCAAGATCCTGGTGCGCGCGGGCGCGATCCGCACTTATCGCGACGACGGTTCGGAATGGTGGCGGCTGTTGAGCCGGATGGACGAATACATCGAGTCCAAGAACGGCTGATCCGCTGCGGTACGCGCGCCCTGTCCGTCGGCAGGGTCCAGCCCCGCCTCAAGCGGGTTTTTGCGACGTCCATCTCTCTCTAACTTCCTCCGGTTTCGTAGCGGAAGGACAAGCGATGAACGAGATTGCGGCGGATTTCGCTTCGCCACGGGCGACAGCGCAATTCTGGGCCGGTACGGTGCGCTGGACGGGCGCAGCGCTGGTCGCGATGGTCTGGCTCAGCGCGATCGTGTTCGGCGCCTACATCTTGTCTTTCTACGGCGGCGCGTGGCTGGGCGGCGCGGCCGAGCATTGGAACCATCGCGCAGAGCCGCCGCGCTTGTTCGACCGGAGTGCGCCGATGGCCAATATCGGCATCGGCCTGCATTTCCTGGCCGGCAGCATCCTGTTGTTCCTGGGCCCGGTGCAGTTGATCGGCGCGGTGCGCAGACGCGTGCCGAAACTGCATCGCTGGACGGGGAGGCTGTACGCCTCCTCGGCCGTGCTCGCCGGGTTGGGCGGGCTGGTTTACATCCTGCTCAAGGGAACGATCGGCGGCATGCCGATGAACATCGCCTTCGCGCTCTACGGCGCGCTGCTGGCATTGGCCGCGTTCCACACGGCGCGGCACGCGCGTGCCCGCCGCTTCGAAGCGCACCGCGCGTGGGCGATCCGTTTGTTCGCGCTGGCCATCGCCTCGTGGCTGTACCGCATCGAATACACCGCCTGGCGCGTGCTCGCCGGCGGCGTCGGCCATACCGCGACCTTCGATGGCCCGTTCGATCTGGTGATGCTGTACTTCTTCTTCGTACCGAATCTGGCGCTGGCCGAAATAGTCGTCCGCGCCAAGCGTTCCGACGCGGGGGCCGCCCTGCTCGCCGCAACGGCGCTGCTGCAACTGACAGCGACGCTGGCCTTGGCCGTGCTGACCTATTTCCTGACGATGCGCGCCTGGGGCCCGGCCATCGCGGCGGCATGGACCGGCGCTTAGGGCGCCGCGCCGCTCTTGTAGTCCTGGTACGACTTTTCTTCGACGTAGCTCGAACCCAGCGCCAGATTGATGTCCTTCTTGATCCGGGCGCGTTCGTCGTTCTCGAAGTAGACGCTGCGGGCGAGCCTGACGAATTCGTCGTCGAAGGCCTGCGCCTTCTCCTTGATGCGGATGTCGTCCTCGATCACCCACAGGCGCTCGTTCACGGCTTTGAGGTCGGCGCGAAGCTTGGCGATGCCTGTCCCGGACTGCGATCCGGGATCCTTTACAGCAGCCGGGTGCGCCATCCAGGTGTTTTCCAGCGCGGACAGCTCGTTGCGCACATTGGCCAGTTTGGCCGGGTCGGTCATGCGCTCGGACTTGATCTGCAGAATAGCGATCTTGTCGAGCAACTCGCCGAAGGAGACGGGAACGAGGATTTCGGACATGGGAACCGTTCGTGTGGGAGGCCGACAGTTTACGCCCCGCCTTGTCCGGCCAGCCCGCGGCCCGTATCATTGCGCCCCCGGCCGCGTTACGCCCGCTGCCGGGCCACCGGAGAGGTGGCAGAGTGGTCGAATGTACCTGACTCGAAATCAGGCGTACGTTTATAGCGTACCGTGGGTTCGAATCCCACCCTCTCCGCCAGACATAAAAAAACGCCCCAAAAGGGCGTTTTTTTATGTCTGGCGGAGAGGGTGGGACTTGATGAGGGCCCGGGTCGGCAGATCGGTAGGCAATGAAAGCCCGCTCTAGACGAAGCAAGCCGCCTCATCCCTACCATCGATACCGAACCGACGCCCTCTTAAGCCGGCGTTGCAACACCTGGGGTTCGACTTACCTTGCCTCGCGTCCTCCCTGACGCGATGATTCCGTTATCCGTCTGCAAGAGCCCCCACATCACGGCATGATCGACTCATGATCGAGTTTGGACACCTGACCCACGTGGGCCTGCGGCGCGAGCTGAACGAAGACACCTACTACGGCGATAGCGAACTCGGCCTTTGGCTGGTGGCCGACGGCATGGGTGGGCACCAGTACGGCGAAGTCGCCAGCGCGCTGGCCCGCGAAACCATCGTCCGCGAGGTGCGGGAGGGCACGCCCCTGGCGCAGGCCATCCGCATCGCCGACGAGGAAATCATCCGCGCCTCCAAGCGCCGCAACGAAGCCTTGCCGATGGGCACCACGGTCGTCGCCGCACGCGTCGCGGGCAACCGCTTCGAAGTGGCTTGGGTCGGCGACAGCCGGGTCTACCTGTGGCGCGACGGCCAGCTGGCGCAGCTGTCGCAGGACCACAGTTATGTGCAGGAACTGATCGCGCAAGGCGCCATCACCAACGAGCAGGCGCGCAACCATCCGCACCGCAATGTGGTGACCCAGGCGCTGGGCGTCACCGATCCGGTCCAGCTCAACGTGGAAACGATGACCGGCGAGCTGCGTCCGGGCATGCAGCTACTGCTGTGCAGCGACGGATTGACCGAGGAAGTGGACGATCGCGGCATCGCTCGGATCCTGTCGCACGGCGAATGCAGCGCGCAGGAATGCGTGGATGGCCTGGTCGCGGCCGCATTGGACGGCGGTGGTTCGGACAACGTGACGGTAATCCTGGTCCGTCGCCACTAACCGCTTTCGCTCTTTAGATTTTGTGGGGGCGGCTTCAGCCGCGAGCTTTTCATCGCCGCGGCTGCGCATCCCGAAAATCAAGAGCTCGCGGCTGAAGCCGCTCCCACAAAGAGCGATTCGCTAGGCGTCCCAGACGCAGGCGCCGGCCCTGGCACGGATCGCAGCCAGGCGCGCCTCATGCGCGGCCAGGTCCGCTTCGTCCACGTGCACGCGCGGACGCGAACCCATCAATTCCGGCGCGATGCGGCGGTCGATCACCACTTGCGACACGGTCTCGGTCAGGCTGTCGAAGCCGATCTCGCTCTGCCCGGAAGTGAGCGCCAGATAGGCTTCCATCAACAGCTGCGCATCGAGCAGCGCGCCGTGCAACTGGCGGTGCGAATTGTCCACACCGAGACGCTTGCACAGCGCGTCCAGCGAATTGCGCTGGCCCGGGAAACGTTGCCGCGCCAGCTCCAGAGAATCTTCCACGCTGGCGCGCTCGCGCATGCGACCGTATTGCGGGCCCAGCCGCGACAGTTCCGAATCGAGGAAGCCGACGTCGAAAGCCGCGTTGTGGATCACCAGCTCGGCGCCTTCGATGAAGGCGAGGAACTCCTCGGCCACATCGGCGAATTTCGGCTTGTCGGCCAGGAATTCGAGCGTCAACCCGGTGACTTCCTGCGCCCCCGGCTCGAATTCGCATTCGGGATTGAGATAGCAGTGGAAGGTGCGTCCGGTGGGGCGGCGTTCGAACAGCTCCACGCAGCCGATCTCGACCACGCGGTTGCCTTTTTCCCAAGAGAGCCCGGTGGTTTCGGTGTCGAGGACGATTTGGCGCATGCGGGCATTGTAGCGAGGCGCCGCTTTCGTGGGAGCGGCTTCAGCCGCGAGCTCTTTCCCAGCACCAGAAGAGCTCGCGGCTGAAGCCGCTCCCACGAAAACCCGCGGCTCGCCTATGACTGCTGCGTGGACTGCCGTTGCTTGAACACGATAGCCTCCGCGCGCGCCAATTCATCGACGCGTTCGTTGTCCGGATCGCCGGCATGGCCCTTGACCCAACGCCAGTCGATCTTGTGCCGCAGCGTGGCCGCGTGCAGGCGTTCCCAAAGATCGCGGTTCTTCACCGGATCGCCGCCGGCGGTTTTCCAGCCGCGCTTGACCCAATTCGGCATCCATTCGCCGATGCCTTGCTGCACATAGCGCGAATCGGTATGCAGCGCGACTTTGCACGGTTCGGTCAACGCTTCGAGGCCGGCGATCGCGGCCATCAGCTCCATGCGGTTGTTGGTGGTCAGCGCTTCGCCGCCGACCAGTTCGCGCTCGCGGCTGCCGTAGCGCAGCAAGGCGGCCCAGCCGCCCGGACCCGGATTGCCGAGGCAGGCGCCGTCGGTGTGGATTTCGATGGACTTCATTCGGTTGGACGGTCTCGGTCAGACGGTAGGCAGGCTCGGTTGCCAGCGCAAGGCGGGTTGGCGCATCCGGGTCAGCGGGATCACCTGCTTCTCCGCACGCAGCAGATAGGCGGCGCGGCTACCGGCGCCGGTCTGCGGATCGGGTAAGGCCTGCACCCGCCAGCGCGGCCCTAGACCCATCGAGACCGGTTCGGGCTGCAAGCCATGGGCACGCATCCGCCGGCGCCAGGTGACCGGCTCGCAACTGCGCAGGCCGTTGCCGGACCAGCGGGCGCGGTACAGGCCCAACGGATTCAGGGCGAAGACCCACAGGCGTCCGCCCGGAATCAATACCCGGGCGCACTCCTCCAACAGGTCCGCCCAATCCGGATAGGTCTCGCCGACATGCTGCAGGATCACCGTACCTATCGCCTCGCTAGCCAGCGGCAGATCCGTGTCGCAGAAGACATCTCCGGCGAAAAAGCCGTTATCTTGCGCCAAACGCACGCAAAGCCCGCCTTCTACGTCGATGTGGGAATGCTGCTGCGTCAGCCACAGGCTCGGTAGGCCGGGACGTTCGCGCATGGCCTGGCGCACGGCTTCGTCCTCGCTGCGCAGCACGGCTTGGCCCTGTGGGGTTTTGAACCAAGATGTGACGCCGTCGGGTTGACGGCTGGCGGAGCGGGCGGGCATGGTCCGAATTCTGCGGGAAAGCTTCCGGAGCGTCACCCGATGCGTTTGCAGGCTCTGCCCGCGTTCAGCGACAACTACATCTGGGCCTGGCTGGGCGACGACGGCCGGGCGCTGCTCGTCGACCCCGGCGAAGCCGGTCCGGTGCTGGCCGCGGCCGACCAGGGCCTGACGCCGGCGGCGATCCTGCTGACCCACCATCACGACGACCACATCGGCGGCGTGCCGGCCCTGCTGCGGCGCTGGCCATCGTTGCCGGTGCTCGCTCCGGACGATGAGCGCATCGCCACCGCCACGCGCCGTGTGGACGATGGCGAGCGCGGGGATCTGCTGGGACGAAGCTTCGAAGTGCTCGCCGTGCCGGGGCATACGCGCAGCCACGTGGCTTTTCATTTCCCCGGCGACGGCGGTGCGGTGTTCTGCGGCGATACGTTGTTCAGTCTCGGCTGCGGGCGGATGTTCGAGGGCACGCCGGCCCAGATGCTCGCCTCGCTGGACCGGCTGGCCGCCCTGCCCGGCGACATCCGTGTTTGCTGCGGCCATGAATACACCCTCGCCAACGCCCGCTTCGCACAAACCGTCGAACCCGGCAACGCGACCCTGGCCGCACGCAGCGCCGAAGCGGCTGTCCTGCGCGCCGACGGCCGCCCCACGCTGCCGAGCACGATGGCGCAGGAACGCGCCGCCAATCCATTCCTGCGCGTGGACGAAGACGCCGTGAAAACTTCGGTCGCCGCGCACATCGGCCGCGAACCGGCGGACCGCGTGGAAACCTTCGCCGAATTGCGCCGTTGGAAGGACGGCTTCCGCGCATGATCCGGCCTTGGCTGCCCGCATTGGCGCTGCTTGCCGTCGCGTTGTCGCCGGCCTTGCCGGCGAAGGCGCAATCGGCCGATACGCCGCTGGCGTTGCCGGCCGTAGCCACCGACGGCACGGCGGCCACCCGCAGCGGTGCCGACATCTACAAGCGTTTTCGCGAGCACCTGGCCGACCCCAGCTGCAACGTCGACGCGGTCAGCGCGCGCTGGCGCCAGCACTTCGCCGGCGCGCCGAAAAAGCTGACCAATCCGGACAGCGATGTGCTGCCTTTGTTCGGTTATGTGGTGGACGCGCTGATCGAAGCCGATCTGCCGACCGAGTTCGCATTGATCCCGTTCGTGGAAAGCGGCTACCAGCCCGCCGCGCGCAGCGCCGGCGGGCCGGCCGGGCTGTGGCAGTTCATCGCCATCACCGCGCGCAACCACAAAGTGCCGATGCGCGCCGGTTACGACGGCCGCCTGTCGCCGGTGGATTCGACGCGCGCTGCGGTGCGCTATCTCAAGACGCTGCACGGCATGTTCGCCGGCGATTGGCGGCTGGCGGTGATGGCTTACAACGCAGGCGAATACCGCCTGCTGCAGTCGCTGCGCCGCAGCGGCCAGAACGCGCGCAATGCGCGGCCGGCGGAACTGGTCGGGCTGTCGGGCATCACCTACGCTTACGTGCGCAAGCTGCATGCCTTGTCTTGCCTGATGGAACAGGCCGACGACCGCGCCGATTGGTTGCGTGCGATCGATCGTCCGGTGCCCGTGCTGGTCGCGCAGCCTTTGCCGGCCGATGCCGACAGCCTCGGCGAATGGGCCAGGCAACGCGGTTTCGATGCGGCCGCACTCAAGCGCATGAATCCCGCTTTCCCCGCCGGACGCGTGGCCGGCAACGACCGCAAACTGCAGGTGCTGGCGCCCGCGGCAAGCGTCGAGATGCCGGCCATCGCCGATATGGCCACCCTCGCCGACGCCGGCGCCGCGGCAATGCCGACGCTGCTCGCCGGCGCGGGCGAAGCTGCGGCGGCGCGCACCCATACCGTGAAACGCGGCGAATCGCTGTCGGTGATCGCGCGCAAGTACAAGTTGGATACGGCGCAATTGCAGCAGCGCAACGGGCTGGGCGCCAAGAGCGTCATCAAGCCGGGCATGGTGCTGAAGCTCGACGAATAGCCGGCTTTGTGGAGCGGCTTCTGTGGGAGCGGCTTCAGCCGCGAGCTCTTCAAGATCGCCCTCATCCCCAAAATCTGGCGGCTGAAGCCGCTCCCACAGAAGCCGCTCGATGAGGGCTCGACCGACCTTGCGGGCCGCCAAAACTCGACTCGGCGACCCGGCGGCGGCAAACTTGGCGCCTGCTCCGCAACCGACAAGGCTTCCCATGGGCTTCCTGCAAGGCAAGCGCGCGCTGATCACCGGCATCGCCAGCCAGCGATCGATCGCCAACGGCATCGCCGAAGCGATGCGCCGCGAAGGCGCAGAACTCGCGTTCACCTACCAGAGCGACAAGCTGAAATCGCGGGTCGAGGACGCGGCCGCCGAATACGGCTCCAACATCGTGATCCCGCTCGACGTGGCCGAAGACGCGCAGATCGAGGCCTGCTTCGCGGAGCTCGGCAAGCATTGGGACGGCTTGGACATCCTGGTGCATTCGATCGGCTTCGCGCCGCGCGAGGCGATCGAGGGCGGCTATCTCGATGGGCTGACGCGGGAGAATTTCCGCATCGCGCACGACATCTCGGCGTATTCGCTGTCGGCGCTGGCCAAAGCCGCGCGGCCGATGATGAGCGGCCGCAACGGCAGCATCCTGACCCTCACCTACCTCGGCGCCGAGCGCGCGCTGGCCAACTACAACGTGATGGGCGTGGCCAAGGCGGCGCTGGAAGCCAGCGTGCGCTATCTGGCTTTGAATCTTGGCCTTGAAGGCACTCGCGTCAATGCGATCTCGGCCGGCCCGATCAAGACGCTGGCCGCGGCCGGCATCGCCAATTTCCGCAAGATGCTCGGCCACGTCGAGAGTTATGCGCCGATGCGGCGCAGCGTGACGATCGAGGACGTCGGCAACGTCGCCGCGTTCCTGTGCTCGGATCTGGCGGCGGGCGTGACCGGCGAGATCACTTACGTCGATGCCGGCTACAACATCCTCGGCATGACCGGCGTGGGCGACGAGCACTGAGCGCTACTTTTGTAGAGCGGAGCTTGCTCCGCTGCGTTTGCTTGATGCCGTCATCCCAGCGAACGGCAGGATGCTTGTTGTCCTTGCCTTGAAGCCGTCATCCCGGCGCATGCCGGGGCCCAGGCCCATGCAATACCAGATCGATATCCGTCGATAGAACTAGCGGAGCAAGCTCCGCTCTACAGAGCAAGGGCAAAGGCGCTGGATCCCGGCGTGCGCCGGGATGACAGCCTTAAAGATCAAAATGGGTCCCAGCTTGCGCTGGGATGACGGCTGATGAAAGCCGAGCGACGACGATGCGCCGCTACGGCGATTACAACCGGTCTTCCGCCACTTCCACCTTCATCTGCTTGCGCATCGCAGTGACGTAACCTTGTGCGGCATCGATGCCTTTCATCTGCGCGATCTGATCGCGCATCTGCTTGCGCTGTTCCTGCGGCAGCTCTTTCGGATCGCCCGCTTCGACCTTGGTGACGGCGAACACCACATGGCTGCCGTCAGGCAAATCGACCTTACCCGCCGACACTTTGCCCGGAGCGGGACGCGGCGCGGCGAAGATCGCCGCATTGGCTTCCTGCGTCGGCACCGGCGCGCTGCGCGGGATCGCCTGCAACGCATTAGCCTGCAAGCCCTGCGCGGCAGCGACGGCTTCCAACGTCTCGCCCTTGTTCACGCGCGCCAGCACCGCATCCGCGGCGGCCGCGGAAACCTTGCGCGTGCGGTCCGCGCGGATGGCCGCGATCACGCTATCGCGTACTTCGGCCAGCGGCTGCGCGCGCTCGGGCAGGTGCTGCGTGACGCGGATCCAGATGTTGTGATTGGTCGCGATCTCGATCGGATCGCTGACCGTACCGTCCTGCACCAGGATCTCCGAGAACGCGGCGCGCTGCAGCAGCGGATTGGCTGCCACGCCGCTCGCGCCGGCGCCGCGCGGGAACGGACCCAGCTTCTGCACCGGCAGCTTCATCTCGCGCGCGGCCGGTTCCAGCGCCGTGGGGTTCTTGTTGACCAGATCGACCATGCGCCCGGCCATATCGTTGAACTGCTTTTCGCGATCGGCTTCGGCCTGCTCGCGCGCGAGTTCGTCGCGCACCTGCTCGAACGGCACCTGCTGCCCGGTCTTGATCTCGCCCAACTTGATGATGTGGTAACCGAATGCGCTCTTCACCGGTCCGCTGACCTGATTGGGCTGCATCGAGAACAACGCATCGTCGAACGCCTGGTCGCCCATCACGCCTTTCTCGACCAGGCCCAGATCGCCGCCGGCTTCTTTGGAGCCGGGATCGTCGGAATTGGCGCGGGCCAGCGCGGCGAAATCGACGCCCGGCGTCTTGGCCTGCGTCGCCAGCACGGCGGCTTTCTGCTCAGCCGCCTTTTGCGCGGCAGCGTCGGCATTGGGTGCCACGCTAACGAGGATATGCGAAGCCTGGCGTTGTTCGGCGGCGACGAAACGCGTCTTCTCCTGCTCGTAACGGGCGCGCAATTGCGCCTCGTCGGCTTGCAGCGGAGGCAATGTCGCAGCGTTGAGTTCGACGTATTCGATCGCGACCGATTCGGGCGCGCGGTATTGGCTGCCGTGGTCGCGGTACCACTTGAGGATGTCCGCGCCGCTGACCGCACCGGTGTCCGGCGCTGGCGCCGGCATCAGCGCGAAACTCACATCGCGCTTCTCGCCCAACAGCACCAGCAGGCGATCCAGCTCGCCGGAAGTGACGAAAGCCGATTCGGCCAGACGGCTGGGCACTTGCGACTGCTGCAGGCTCTCGCGCACCAGTTGATCGAATTGGCGCGGGGTCTTGGGCGGGTTGAGCGACTGCAGGCCCAACTGGTAACGCTGCGGATCGAACTTGCCGTCGACCTGGAAATCCGGAAGCGATTGGATCGTCTCGCGCACTTGCGCGTCGCCGATCACGATGCCGGCGCGTTCGGCCGCAATCCGCATCACCCGCTCGTCGATCATCTTGTCGAGTACGGCGCGCTTGTTTTCCGCGCTTTCGAAAGCGCGTGCGTCGAAGGCTTCGCCTTCGGCCAAGCGACGTTGTCCGCGCTCGCGCTCGAACTGCGCGCGGAACTCGTCGACGCCGATTTCCTGATGCTTCCACAGCATCTTGGCCGGCCACCAGGTCGGGGCGGTCGCCCACCAAGTGGGCGGCGTCGACACGCGCGCGGCGAAAGTGTCGACGCGCTGCGACAGGTATTGCTCGACGCCGAAGAAGGCGAACGGAATGAGCAGCAGCGCCAGGATGACTTTGGCGATCCAGCTCGACGATTTGTCTCTGAGGCTCTGCAGCATGGGCGATTTCGGGCCGTTACGTAGCCGCGCAGTTTAACGCGCTTCTGCGTGCGGCAAGGCGGCCCGAGAGCCGAACGCGGCCAAATAAACAGGCGAACGGGGCCGCAAAAAAGCGAAAGCGCCCTTGCGGGCGCCTTCGGGTGTACTGGCGGAGTGGACGGGACTCGAACCCGCGACCTCCGGCGTGACAGGCCAGCATTCTAACCGACTGAACTACCACTCCGCTGTTCGTAAAACCTTGCTCGCCGCTCTAGGAAACCCGGAAAATCCGGTATTTCCTCGGTAGAGAACCACCTTATTTGGTGGGTGCTGAGGGTTTCGAACCCCCGACCCTCTCCGTGTAAAGGAGACGCTCTACCGCTGAGCTAAGCACCCTAGTGCTCCTGACGGGCGCCAAAGCCCCCGCCGCGAGCCGACTAGTTTACGGCATCCTTCAGGGCCTTGCCAGCCTTGAACGCAGGATTTTTCGAGGCCGGGATATTGATGGTCTCGTTGGTGCGGGGATTGCGGCCGGTACGCGCTCCGCGCGTCCGCACGGTGAACGTGCCGAAGCCGACCAGCGTGACGTCCTGGCCGCTCTTCAACGCCTTGGTGATCGCGCCGATGACGGCGTCGACGGCACGGCCGGCGTCGGCCTTGGACAGATCGGAATCGCTGGACACGGCGTCGACCAATTCGCTTTTATTCATTCTTGGACTCCCTATGCGGATAGCACCGCTGGATGAGATGACCGGGTCCCCCGCTGCGGGTTCCGCAGATGCGCCCGGTCGGACGTGCCTCGATGCCGCAGGAATGCGCGGCTCGCGGTTGCCGTCGTTATACCAGCGCCATTTTGGCCGTGCAACACGAAAAGCCGAAAATGGCGCGGTTTTTAGCGGTTTTCCGCGATTCGCGATCCCGCTTCAGTGCTTGACATCCTGCTGTTTGGTCGCCGGGTCGCTGTCGCGGACGACCTCTTCGATTCCTTTCGCCGCGACGTTCGGCGTGAGCGGACGTTCGAGCGCGAGATCGAGCACTTCGTCGATCCATTTCACCGGCACGATCTTGATGTGTTGGGTGACGGTCTTGGGAATGTCGGCGAGATCCTTGCGGTTCTCGTCGGGAATGATCACGGTGCGGATGCCGCCGCGCAATGCGGCGAGCAGTTTTTCCTTGAGTCCGCCGATCGCGGTGACGCGACCGCGCAAGGTGATCTCGCCTGTCATCGCAACGTCGGCGCGCACCGGGATCTTGGTCAGCATCGACACCAACGAAGTGGCCATCGCGGCGCCCGCGCTCGGCCCGTCCTTCGGCGTCGCGCCATCGGGCACGTGCACGTGCACGTCGAGCTTCTGCAGGAAATCCAGCTCGATGCCGAGGCGTTCGGTGCGCGCGCGCACTACCGACAATGCGGCCGACGCGGACTCCTTCATCACGTCGCCCAGCTGGCCGGTGAGGATCAGCTGGCCCTTGCCCGGCACCAGCGTGGATTCGATCTGCAGCAGATCGCCGCCGGCTTCGGTCCAAGCCAGGCCGGTGACCAGGCCGATCTCGTTTTCCTGCTCGGCGCGGCCGAAATCGTAGCGCTGCACGCCCAGGTACTTGTCCAGGTTCTTGCTGGTCACGCTCAGCGCCTTGCCTGCCTTGCCTGCCTTGGCCTTGGGGCCGGCCAGCGCGATCTCCTTGACCACCTTACGGCTGATCTTGGCGATCTCGCGCTCCAGGTTGCGCACGCCGGACTCGCGGGTGTAGTAGCGCACGATGTCCTTGATCGCGCTCTCGGCGATCTTCAGCTCGCTGTCCTTCAAGCCGTTCGCCTTGAGCTGCTTGGGCACCAGGTAGCGCATGGCGATGTTGATCTTCTCTTCCTCGGTATAGCCGGGAAGGCGGATCACTTCCATGCGGTCCAGGAGCGGGCCGGGGATGTTGAGCGAATTGGAGGTGGCGACGAACATCACTTCGCTCAGGTCGAGATCGACCTCGAGGTAATGGTCGTTGAAGGCGTGGTTCTGTTCGGGATCGAGCACTTCCAGCAATGCCGACGACGGGTCGCCGCGGAAGTCCATCGACATCTTGTCGATCTCGTCCAGCATGAACAACGGGTTTTTGCTGCCGGCCTTGTTGAGGTTCTGCACGATGCGGCCCGGCATCGAACCGACATAGGTGCGGCGATGGCCGCGGATCTCGGCCTCGTCGCGCACGCCGCCGAGCGACATGCGCACGAACTTGCGGTTGGTGGCCTTGGCGATCGACTGGCCGAGCGAGGTCTTGCCGACGCCGGGCGGGCCGACCAGGCACAGGATCGCGCCCTTCATCTGCTTCACGCGCGTCTGCACGGCCAGGTATTCGAGGATGCGTTCCTTGACCTTCTCCAGGCCGTAATGGTCGGCGTCGAGCACGTCCTGCGCGGCTTTGAGGTCCTTGCGGATCTTGCTGCGCTTCTTCCACGGCACGCCCAGCAGCCAGTCGAGGTAGTTGCGCACCACCGCGGCTTCGGCCGACATCGGCGACATCTGCTTGAGCTTGTTGAGCTCGTTCTTGGCCTTGGTCTCGATCGGCTTGGACATGCCGGCTTCGGCGATCTTGCGCGCCAATTCGTCCAGATCGTTCGGCGCGTCTTCGATCTCGCCGAGCTCCTTCTGGATCGCCTTCATCTGTTCGTTGAGGTAGTACTCGCGCTGCGATTTCTCCATCTGCGACTTGACCCGGCCGCGGATGCGCTTCTCCATCTGCTGCACGTCGATCTCGCCGTCGACGAAGCCGACCAGCAGCTCCAGCCGCTCGCCGATCTCGATCGTCTCCAGCAGCTTCTGCTTGTCGGACAGGCGCACGCCCAGGTGCGCGGCGATGGTGTCGGCCAGGCGGCCGGGCTCGTCGATGCCCGACAGCGTCTGCAGCAGTTCCGGCGGCAACTTGCGATTGGTCTTGACGTATTGCTCGAACAGCGACATCAGCGATCGCCCTACCGCTTCGACCTCGCGGCCTTCGCGGCTATCGGTGGATTCGATCACCACGCCGCTGCCGCTGAGCGAGCCGTCGCGCGAGACGACTTTGTCCACGCGTGCGCGCGCCACGCCTTCGACCAGCACTTTGATCGTGCCGTCGGGCAGTTTGAGCAATTGCAGCACCTGCGCCAGCGTGCCGATCGGATACAGATCCTCGGCTGCCGGGTCGTCGGTTTCGGCCGACTTCTGCGCCACCAGCAGGATGCGTTTGTCCGACTCCATCGCCTGGTCGAGCGCATGGATCGACTTGTCGCGGCCGACGAAGAGCGGGATCACCATATGCGGGAACACGACCACATCGCGCAGCGGCAACACCGGCAGTTGCAGGGTTTCGTGTTCGGTACGGTCGGACATGCGGACTCCAGATGAATACGTTCGCGGCCAGCCTGGCCGCCATGGGTCGATTTATGGGGTTGGCGCCGGAGGGATGCAAGCACCATCGGTTGCCCGAAACGGACATGTAACGCTGGAAGCCTTACGGATCAGGCGCTTGCGGAATATTCGCAACCTAGTGTTGCGCTGGACGGCCAGCTTTACCCCTTCTCCCTGCGGGAGAAGGTGCCCGAAGGGCGGATGAGGGTTCGGCGAAGCGAAATACGACCCGATGCAGCATCGAGCATCAGCCGATGCGTTCTATCGCAAACTTCGAAATTCTCGCTTCGCCGGACCCTCACCCCAACCCCTCTCCCGGTGGGAGAGGGGCTCAATCACTCGGCCGAAGCGACCTTCGGCTGCGCCGGGGCGCTTTCGTAGATGAGGTAAGGCTCGGACTTGTGCTCGATCACCGACTCGTCCACGACCACCTTGCTGACGTTTTCCAGCGAAGGCAATTCGTACATCGTGTCCAGCAACACCGATTCGACGATCGTGCGCAGGCCGCGCGCGCCGGTCTTGCGCTTGAGCGCCTTCTTGGCGATCGCCAGCAGCGCGTCCGGGCGGAACTCGAGTTCCACGCCTTCCATCTCGAACAGGCGCTTGAACTGCTTGCTGATCGCGTTCTTCGGCTCGGTGAGGATCTTCACCAGCGCCGCTTCGTCCAATTCCTCGAGCGTGGCGACCACCGGCAGGCGGCCGACGAATTCGGGGATCAGGCCGAACTTGATCAAATCTTCCGGCTCGACGTTGGCCAGCACCTTGCCGGTCTCGGTCTTGCGCTCGGAGCTCTTCACCTTGGCGCCGAAGCCGATGCCGCCGGCCTCGGTGCTGCGCTGCTGGATGATCTTGTCCAGCCCGGCGAACGCGCCGCCGACGATGAACAGGATGTTGCGCGTGTCGACCTGCAGGAATTCCTGCTGCGGATGCTTGCGCCCGCCCTGCGGCGGCACGCTGGCGATGGTGCCTTCGATCAGCTTCAACAGCGCCTGCTGCACGCCTTCGCCGGACACGTCGCGGGTGATCGACGGGTTTTCGCTCTTGCGCGAGATCTTGTCGATTTCGTCGATGTAGACGATGCCCTGCTGCGCCTTCTCGACTTCGTAGTCGCACTTCTGCAGCAGCTTCTGGATGATGTTCTCGACGTCCTCGCCCACGTAACCGGCTTCGGTCAGCGTGGTCGCGTCGGCGATCGTGAACGGCACGTTGAGCAGCCGCGCCAAAGTCTCGGCCAGCAGCGTCTTGCCCGAGCCGGTCGGACCGACCAGCAGGATGTTGGACTTGGCCAGTTCGACGTCGTCGGCCTTCTGCCGGCTCTCGATGCGCTTGTAGTGGTTGTACACGGCGACCGCGAGGGTTTTCTTGGCGCGCTGCTGGCCGATCACGTACTGGTCGAGCACGTCCAGGATCTCGCGCGGCTTGGGCAGCGAGCTGCGCGCCGACTGCGACTTCTCCTCGAGCTCCTCGCGGATGATGTCGTTGCACAGCTCCACGCACTCGTCGCAGATGAACACGCTCGGGCCCGCAATGAGCTTGCGGACCTCGTGCTGGCTCTTGCCGCAGAAGGAGCAGTACAGGATCTTGTTGCTGTCGCCGGTACGGCTTTGACGGTCTTCGGTCATGCCCCTATCGCCCAATCATTCATAACTTATACGGTCCGAGAATAGCACCGGACGGGCGGCTTGCGCCCATCCGGCGGAAAGTGAAGCCCGGCGCGGGCCGCGGACGGCCCGGAACGCGTCTCAGGCGGCCTGGATCGAGTCGTCGCTGCGGCGGTCCAGCACATGGTCGATCAGGCCGTATTCCTGGGCCTGGGCCGAGCTCATGAACCGGTCGCGCTCCATGTCGCGCTCGATCTGCTCCAGCGGCTGGCCGGTGTGGTCGGCGTAGATTTGATTCAGGCGCTGGCGCAGGTACAGGATCTCGCGCGCGTGGATTTCGATGTCCGTCGCCTGGCCGCGCATGCCGCCCGAGGGCTGGTGGATCATCACCCGCGAGTTGGGCAGCGCGTAGCGCTTGCCCTTGGCCCCGGCCATCAGCAGCAGCGAACCGGCGCTGGAGGCTTGGCCGATGCAGATCGTGCTCACGTCGGGCCGGATGTACTGCATGGTGTCGTACATCGCCAGGCCCGCGGTGACCACGCCGCCGGGCGAGTTGATGTACAGGCTGATGTCTTTTTCCGGATTCTCCGATTCCAGGAACAGCATCTGCGCGATCACGACATTGGCCACGTAATCGTCGATTTCGCCGACGAGGAAGATCACCCGCTCCTTCAACAGCCGCGAATAGATGTCGTAGCTGCGCTCGCCGCGGCTGGTCTGTTCGACCACCATCGGGACCAGGTTCAAAGCGGTGGTGCGGTCGTTCGTGTCGGTCATTCGTTGCTCTTGTTTTCTTTTCCTTCTCCCTCCGGGAGAAGGTGCCCGAAGGGCGGATGAGAGTACGGCGAAGTGGAGGTCTCGATGATTGCGATGCTGTTCGGACACTTATCGCTTCGCCGTACCCTCACCCCAACCCATCTCCCGGTGGGAGAAGGGCTCAAAATGATCATGCGGGCTGGATGGTCTCTTCGGCGCGGCGCTCCAGCACCTGGTCGATCAGTCCGTACTCGCGCGCTGCTTCGGCGCTCTTGAAGTTGTCGCGCTCGGTGTCGTGGGCGATGGTCTCCAGCGCCTGGCCGGTGTGCTTGGCCAGGATCTCGTTGAGGCGCTGGCGCATGCTCAGGATTTCGCGCGCATGGATGTCGATGTCGGTCGCCTGGCCCTGGAAGCCGCCCAGCGGCTGGTGGATCATCACTCTCGAATTGGGCAGCGCGTAACGCTTGCCCTTGGTGCCGGCGGCGAGCAGCGTGGCGGCCATGCTGGCGGCCTGGCCGATGCACATCGTGCTGACGTCGGGCTTGATGAACTGCATGGTGTCGTAGATCGCCATGCCGGCGGTGACGATGCCGCCCGGCGAGTTGATGTACAGGCTGATTTCCTTCTCGGGATTGTCGGCTTCCAGGAACAGCAGCTGGGCGACGATCACATTGGCCATATGGTCGTCGATGCCGCCGACCAGGAAGATCACGCGTTCCTTCAGCAGGCGCGAATAGATGTCGTAGGCGCGCTCGCCGCGGCTGGTCTGTTCGACCACCATCGGCACCAGGTTCAGGGCTTTGATTCGATTGTCCATTGCGTCGCACCCAGGCGAAAGAACAGGAAGATGCGCTCAAGTTGGGGCCGGAGCGGCCCGAGCGCAAGTGGCGGAGGTCGGCACTGGCCCTGCGGCTGCGGACAGCCGAAACGACTGTCCCAAAAACGACACCCCAAAAACGTCATCCCGAGCGTAGCGAGGGATCTGCTTGGCTCGGAGCAGATCCCTCGCTGCGCTCGGGATGACAGGTGTTGATGTTTTCGAGGGGCTTACTGCCGAATCGCGTCGCTGAACGACAGCGCCTGCTCGGTATGGTGGGCGCGTTCGGCGATCCAGTCGATCACCTGCTCCTCCATCACCCGCGTCTGCAGCCCGTTCATCAGCTGCGCGTCGTTGCGGTACAGCTCGATCACCTGTTCCGGTTCCTCGTACGTGGAGGCGATCAGGCGCAGCGTCTCGTTGACGCGACGCGGCTCCAGGCGCAACTCGTTGCGGCGCGCGATCTCGCCCACCAGCAAGCCGACCAGCACGCGCTTGCGTGCGGCTTCCATGTACGGGCCGGAGGCCTGATCGATGCGCTGGCCCTGTTGCGCCGCCTGCTGGGCTGCGCTGGCGGCCATGGCGCGGGCCTCGTTCTCGACCAACCGCGGCGGCATTTCGACATGCGCGTAGGCGGCGACCAGTTGCTCGCCCACTTCGCGGCGCAGGCGGTTCATCAGCGCGCCCTTCAGCTCGCGCTCGAGGTTGCTGCGGATGTCGGAACGGAACCGGTCCATCTCGCCGCTCTTCACGCCGAAGCTGCGGATAAAGGCCTGATCCACTTCCGGCAGCTTGGCTTCGGACACGTTCAGCACGGTCACGTGCATCTGCGCGGTCTTGCCGGCCAGCGGCGGCACCGGCCAATCGGCCGGGAAGTCGACGTCAGCGGTCTTCTGCTCGCCCTTGCTCAGGCCCGGCAGCGCCGATTCCAGGCCGCCGAACATCATCCCCGAGCCGAGCACGGTACTGCCCTTCTCGACGCCCTCGGCGGGCAGGCGCACGCCGTCGGCTTCGGACCACATCTCCAGCTCGACCAGGTCGCCTTCCTTCGCGGGACGGTCGACCGGGAGCCACTCGCGGCGCTGCAGGCGCAGGTTCTCGATCATGCGATCGATATCGGCGTCCTCGACCTCGGAGGTGTGACGGACCACTTCCAGCTTGGCGACGTCGATCTCGCCGAAGTCGGGCACCACCTCGAACGTGGCCACGTATTCCAGCTCGCCCTCGGCAGCTTCGTTGTTGGGCACGATCTGCGGGTTGCCGGCGATGCGGAACGACTCGTTGCGCACGGCGTTGTCGAAGCCGCTGCGCAGCAGGTCGTCCAGCACTTCGGCGCGGACCTGCTGGCCGTAGCGCTGCTCGATCACCTTGGCCGGCACCTTGCCGGGGCGGAAACCCTTGATCCGCGCGCTGCGTGCGATTTCGCGCAGGCGGCCGCCGACCTGGTTATCGACGCTGTCCGCCGGCAGGCGGAAGGTGATGCGACGTTCGTGGTTGCCAATGGTTTCGACCGAGACCTGCATGTGCGCTCCTGCCGCCACGGGGCTCTGACCCGTGACGCGATGTTGGGGGTTTGGACCGGGCCTGCGCCGGCTTCTGGCCATGGCGCCCCAATCCGGTCCAATCGAACGGATTATTTTGGCCGAAGATGCGGCTTGCCGCCACTTTTTATGGGGCCAGGGGCCTGCCGGCGGCCCGGAGGTGGTGCGAAAGGCGGGACTCGAACCCGCACGCCTTGCGGCACTGGTACCTAAAACCAGGGCGTCTACCAATTCCGCCACTTTCGCAACGGCCGGCCGGGGCAGCCCGGCTGGCTCGGCGGCATCTTAGGCGATCCCCGCCCCGGCAACAAAAAAGCGCCTGGGGTCGCCAGGCGCTTTTTGAGATTGGTGGGCCGTCAAGGATTCGAACCTTGGACCTATTGATTAAGAGTCAACTGCTCTACCAACTGAGCTAACGGCCCCGCTTTAAAATGATAACGCAGTCGCGCGCAGCGCGACAATCACATCCCCTCTCCCGCTTGCGGGAGAGGGCTAAGGGAGAGGGCGGGCTGCTGCAAACCTGCTCGCCCGAGAGATGGGGTGGAAGACGGGATTTGAACCCGCGACCCCCGGAATCACAATCCGGTGCTCTAACCAGCTGAGCTACATCCACCGTAGGCCGCGCATTGTAGCCCAGGCGATCGCCAAATATTAAGCGGGCCGACCCGGCCGCTCAGGCGCCGTGCGCAATACCTTGGCGCCCCACCCCGCCGACACCCCGAACCGGCAGCGCGTCCCCTCCAAGAAAGGCAGCGCTGGCGGCAATATGGCGGGCGATTGGCGTCACCGACAGGCCGCGCCCCGGCTACTTTGTCGCGAACGGCGGCTGGAGACCGAGATGTCCTTTAGAACGTGGAGAGAGCGGAAACTCCTTTCCCAAGAACGGGTCGCCGAAATGAGCGGCCTGAGTTTGAGGACGGTGCAGCGCTTGGAAGTGGGACATCGCGTCAGCTATGCCTCGCTCCGGGCTTTGGCCACCGCATTCCAAATCGACGCCGATCAACTGGAGCGGGAGTTTTATGCCGTGAACAAGTCCACCGACGAATTCATCGAAATTCCCAGATGGGTAAGGCTTTTAAACGACCGACTTTGGTTCGGGGGGCCGCGCCTCAGCCGACGGGACGCTCTGCTCATCGAGGCGATGTGTATCGCATGCGCCCTAGTCGCCCTCGCCGCTTCATTTCTCGTATCGGAGCGCGTCAGGACAACCGCAAGCATCGGCGCCATCGTGACGCTCGCCTGCTGTTATCTGATGGCCGTATCCATTCGCCTCTGGGACAAATACAAGCTTTGGCCCGGCGCTGAAAACGCCTCTGCAGAGACGCCTCGCACGTGGCGGCGAATAACCGCCGAGTACGCCTTCCTCATTGCCCTTGGGATACTGGGCATCGCGATAGCCGCTTGGTTGGTTTCTTAAGCCGTCGAATCGGAGATCAAGCAGGAACGTAGGACAACCTGATCACATCTTCGCCAATCCGATCATTAGCGATAAGGCGGAGCGGCGGCCGGGCTCCGGCGAAATAGGGCTTGCCGTGACCCAGCACGACGGGGTGCAGGTAGATCCGATACTCGTCGATCAGGCCGAATTCGGTGAGGCTTTGCGCCAGGTCCGGGCCAGCGACTTCGATCTCCCCATCGCGCTCGGCCTTCAGCTTGAGGATCGCGCCCTCAAGATCATCCTCAACCAGCGTGGCGTTGGGGCCGACCGATTTCAACGAGCGCGAAACAACCCATTTCGGCTGCTTCCGCCACGCCGCCGCGAAGGCATGTTCCGCCGCATCCCATTCGGGCCGATCATCGTCCCAGTAACGCATGATCTCGTACATCTGGCGACCGTAGACACTGCCCGCCTGCGCCTGGGCTTCCTCGATGAAGTGGCGGAAGAGCGTAGGGCTTGGCGCGAACGCCATATGGTCGACGTAGCCGTCCAGGGACTGGTTCATTCCGAACACGAGCTTGGCCATGCCACTTCCTCGCGCGGCACATCCGCTACATGGCAGCGAACGGCGGTATTTGGCGCGCCCGACAGGACTCGAACCTGTAACCGCCGGCTTAGAAGGCCGGTGCTCTATCCGGTTGAGCTACGGGCGCTCGGGGCCGGATTGTCGCATTACGGAGTGACCTGTGGGCTTGTGGGCCGGTGGTCGGGGTAGAGGGATTCGAACCCCCGACATCCTGCTCCCAAAGCAGGCGCGCTACCAGACTGCGCTATACCCCGCCGGTGGTCGGTCGGTTCTTGCGCCCGCAACGCGCAGCGCTGCGGGCTTGGCTATTCTCGGAACCGGCCCCACCTATGTCAAACGCGGCGCATCCGGACTTGCTCTGCGTGTATGCTCCGAACCGACGCGGCCAAGCCGGCCGCCTTTACCGAAAACAGGGGTTCCCATGATCCGCAGCGGCAATCCGGCACTCAAAGAATCGACCTTCCTCGACCTCGGCAGCGGTACCGTCGTGTCCCGCGACGGCGGCGCGATGACCCTGAACGGCACGGTCAACAAGACCGGCGTGCTGTTGCTGTTGTGCGTGCTCACCGCGGCCTTCGCTTGGAACCAGGTCAGCAGCGAAGCCGGCATCGTCAACGCCGGCCCGTATGTCTGGGGCGGCGCGATCGGCGGCCTGATCCTGGCGCTGATCACCACTTTCAAGAAGACCTGGGCGCCGATCACCGCGCCGATGTATGCGCTGGTGGAGGGCTTCTTCCTGGGCGCGATCTCGGCGATGTTCGAGCTGCGTTTCCCCGGCATCGTGTTCCAGGCGGTGCTGCTGACCTTCGGCACGCTGTTCGCGTTGCTGTTCGCCTACCGCTCGGGCCTGATCAAGGCCACCGAGAATTTCAAGCTGGGCGTGGTCGCGGCGACGGGCGGCATCTTCCTGGTCTATCTGGCGACGATCGTGTTGGGCTTCTTCGGCATCAATATCCCGATGATCCATGAGAACGGTCTTGTCGGCATCGCCTTCAGCCTGTTCGTGGTGGTGATCGCGGCGCTGAACCTGGTGCTGGATTTCGACTTCATCGAAAACGGCGTCGAGCAAGGCGCGCCCAAGTACATGGAGTGGTACGGCGCGTTCGGCCTGATGGTCACGCTGGTGTGGCTGTACATCGAATTCCTGCGGCTGCTGTCGAAGCTGCAATCGCGCTGATTTGATCTGCAAGCACACAAAAAAGGGCGCTTTGGCGCCCTTTTTCGTAGCCCGGGTAAGCGAAGCGCACCCGGGGATTACGTCGCTGTGGAATCCCCGGCGCGGTGCGCTTACGCGGGAATCACGTCGCGGCGAAATCCCCGGGTGCGCTTCGCTTACCCGGGCTACGGCGATGGAAATGAGGACGCGACGCGCGCGCGCCGCACCGGCCACAGCATGAACACGATAGTGATCGCGATCAGCAACCAGCAGTAGTGCGCCTTGCCGATCAGCGCCATCGGCGACAGATGCGCCAGCGACGCCGCCAACAATATCTGCGCGCCATACGGCAACAGGCTCTGCACGGCGCAAGCGAAGATGTCGAGCAAGCTCGCCGAACGCGCCGCCGGCACGCCATGACGCTCGGCGATGTCGCGCGCCAGGCCGCCGCTGATCAGCAGCGCCACGGTGTTGTTGGCGGTGAACACATCGGTGGCCGAGGACAGCGCGGCGATGCTCCATTCGCCGGTGCGGCGGCCGGTATTGCCGCGGGCGATGCGCGCGATCTGTTTGGCGATCCAGTCCAAGCCGCCGCTGGCTTTGGTCAGCGCACCCAGGCCGCCGATCAGCAATGCCAGCAGCATGATCTCGAATACGCTTTCGAAGCCGTCGTAGATCGCTTCGGCATACGCGACGGTGTCGAAGTCCGCGGCCATCGCGAAGCCGAACACGCCGGCCACAACGAGGCCGATCGTCAGCACTACCAGCACATCCCAGCCGATCACCGCCAACGCCAGCACCAGCACGTAAGGCAGCACCAGCCACGGCGAGACCTTGTCGTAGGTTTCGACCGGCGAGGCTTCGCCGACGAAGGCCAGCACCACGATCGTCGACAAAGCGGCAGGCAGCGCGATCTTGACGTTCTCGCGGAACTTGTCGCGCATGCTGCAGCCTTGCGTGCGCGCGGCCGCGATCGCCGTATCGGAGATCACCGAGAGGTTGTCGCCGAACGTCGCGCCGCCGAGCACCGCGCCGATCACCAACGCCCGATCCAAACCCGACGCCTCGGATACGCCCAGCGCGATCGGCGCGATCGCCGCGATGGTGCCCATCGAAGTGCCGATCGCTAGCGACAGGAAGCCCGCGACTACGAACAAGCCCGGCAGGATCAACGCCGGCGGCAATGCGCCGATGCCCAGCGAGACGACCGCATCGACCGCGCCGATCAGCTTGGTGACATAGGCGAAGGCGCCCGCCAGCAGGAAGATCAGGCACATCTGCACGATGTTGGGATCGCCGATGCCGCCGAGCATCGTGTCCATGGCTTTGACGCCGCGGCGGTGCGCGATCCACAGCGCCAGTGCGAGCGCAGGCAGGATCGCCACCGGTGCGCGCAGCTGATAGAAGCCCATCGCCTCGCCGTGCGCGGTGTAGTAGAGCCCGGCGCCGAAGAACAGCGCCAGAAACAGCAGCAAGGGGGTCAGCGCGGTGGCGCTGGGGATGGCTTTCATCCTTTCATCCGCATAAAGAGATTTTTTAATTGTGCAGCGCAGCAAGCCCGCTGTCCAGCGCCTGGGGCGCGGATTTGCCAGGCTGAGCGGGATCGATGGCCGTCTCGGCGAAAGTTATCCGTGTTTATTGCCGGCGTATGCCGTTGGCGCCCCCTCACTTTAGAGGGTGTCTTGCGCCCGCCCCCCACCGCTAGCCTCTGAGCCCCCCGCGAGAATGCCCATGTCCACACCTGCCTCTACCCAAACCGTCGCAACGCCCGAACCCGAGCTGGTCACCCGCCTCCTGCGAGGTGCATGGTTGGGCGTCATCCTTGGCCTGTTGATCGAAGGCATGCTGCTCGCCGTCCAGCTCTTCCAGGGCCAGTTGCCCGAGCCTGTACGGATCGCGGCCGATACGGTGCAGAAAGTGTCGTGGTCGTCTCTGGTGTGCGCCGTGCTGGCGGCAGGCCAGGCGGTCGCCCGCGGCGCCGGCGGCCTGGCGGGATTGGCCGGCCTGATCGGCGCACCGATCGCCTTCCTGCTGGCGCGATCGCTGCATAAAGCCACGCTCGAAGTCCTCGGTAGCGAAGCGACCGCCAGCGCAGTGCCCTGGTTGGCCGCCGGCATCAAAGGCGCGGAATACGCCCTGTTGGGCGCCGCGATCCTGTGGCTGGCCAAAAACGAACGCGGCTGGAAAGCGCATGTGCTGCTGGGCCTGTTGGTAGGCCTTATCACCTACTTGCTGACGCTGTGGCTGCTGCCCGGCGCCGGCAATGCCATACAGCGCGCGATTACGGAAATCGCGCATCCCGTCGGCTGCGCGCTGGCGGTTTTCGTCGCCCTGCAGTTCAACCGACGCATGGGCCAGAACACGGCCGGCGATTGACGCACGCCGTCGCGTCCGCGCCGCACGAAGACTCGGCAGTGCGCACAATGCTCCGCACGATTACGCCTGCTGATCCTGAAGAAAGGGGCCTGCCGATATGAGTATGCGATGCCTGTCTTCCCTGGCTTTGCTCGGAGCGCTCGCCGGCTGTGCGAGCGCTGCGCTGCAACCGATCCGGCAGTCCGGCACCTCGTGCAGCGAGAAGCGCGCGGACCGCCTGCTGTTCGGCATGAACAGTCCGTCGGGCCCGGTGGACGAGACACAGTGGCAGGCTTTCCTGGCCGATATGGTGACGCCGCGTTTTCCCGACGGCTTGACCGTCTACCGTACGCAGGGCCAGTGGCGCGGGGCCAGCGGCCAGGTCGAGCGCGAAGAGTCGCGCATGGTCGAGATCGTGCATGACGACGATCCCGAAGGCCGCACGCGCATCGCCGAGATTTCAGCGGAATACAAGCGACGCTTCCAACAGGAAGCGGTGCTGGTAATCAGCGCTCGCGCCCAGGCCTGCCTCTGACCCGACTTCTGTGGAGTCGAGCTTGCTCGGCTGCGCTTGTTGCACGAAAGAAAAAGCAGTCGAGCAAGCTCGACCCTGCAAAAAACCGATCAGACGCGGCTGGCGATGGCCTGGGCGAACGACATCGTATTGCACTGCCCGCCCAGATCCGGCGTCAGCGAGTCCTTGGCTTCCAGCGTGGCGACGATGGCCGCGCGCAGGCGCGTGGCGTCGTCCGGCTTGCCCAGATGGTCGAGCATCTGCCCGACCGCCAACAGCAATGCGCACGGGTTGGCGATGCCCTTGCCGGCGATGTCCGGCGCGGAGCCGTGCACGGCTTCGAAGATCGCCGCGTCGGCGCCGATGTTCGCGCCCGGCGCCAATCCGAGGCCGCCGACGAGGCCGGCGCACAGGTCGGAGATGATGTCGCCGAACAAGTTGGTGGTGACGATGATGTCGAACTGCTCCGGCCGCATCACCAGCTGCATGCAGGTGTTGTCGACGATCATCTCGTTGCATTCGATCTCGGGATACTGCGCCGCCACCTCGCGCGCGACCTTCAGGAACAGGCCCGAAGTCGACTTGAGGATGTTCGCCTTGTGCACCACCGTGACCTTCTTGCGGCCGGTGCTGCGCGCCAGGTCGAAGGCGTAGCGCACGATGCGCTCGGAGCCTTTGCGGGTGACCTTCTGCGTGAGCGTGGCGATCTGGCCGTCCTCGGACGTCATCTGGCCTTCGCCGATGTAGGCGCCTTCGGTGTTCTCGCGCACGGTGATCAGGTCGACGTCTTCCGGAAAACGCGACTTGGTGTTCGGAAACGATTTGGCCGGACGCACGTTGGCGTACAGATCGAAGCGCTTGCGCAATTCGACATTGATCGAGCTGAAACCCTCGCCGACCGGCGTGGTCAACGGGCTCTTCAGCGCGATGCGGTTGCGGCGGATCGAATCCATCGTCGCCGCCGGCAGCAGCTCGCCGTGCTTCTCCAGCGCCACCATGCCGGCGTCGGCTTCTTCGTATTGCAGGCCGACCTTCATCGCGTCGAGGACGTAGAGGGCGGCGTCCATGATCTCGGGGCCGATGCCATCGCCGCGGATGACCGTGATGGTCTGGTTGGACGCGTTCGTCGGGGTCATTTCGAAGGGTTCCAGGGCACGGGGCCGGCCACGCGCAGATCGCGCGGCGGCGAGGGAAAGGGAGCCGCGCATTATGCCCGAAGCGGCCTGTTCCTGCAGTCCGGACGGCCGCGGCGGGCCTGGGCGCCTAACTCACTATCGGCAGGCCGGCGGGTATCGGGGGTGATGCCCCGCGCCATGCGCTTTAGCGGTATCGACGGCAGGCACCGGGCGCGATTCTGCGAACTCCCCTGATGCAAATGGATTCGCTATGTCCACCCTCGCCGTAGATCGGCCGATCCGCGTCCTCATCCTCGAAGAATCCTCGTTCCGCCGCGAAGGCGTGAACAACATGCTACAGCGCTATGCCAGCATCGATGTAATTATGAACACGCACGACATCGCCGCAGGATTGCGCATGGCCTCGCGGCGCCCGCCGCACGTGGTGGTGGTCAATTTCGATCAAGACGCCGCGCGCGCGGTGCGCGAAATACGCCACCGCCTGCCCCGCGCGCGGGTGATCGCCATGTCGCCGAACAGCGATCCCGGCCTCGCGCGCACGTTGCGCAGCGCGGGCGCGGACGAGTTGCTGTTCGGCAACTTGCGCGCCGCGACCCTCGTGGATTCGATCTACAGGCAAGGCAGCGTCAACTGACGCCGATGGCCAGCCCGGCCGTACGGGTTACCTAAGCTTCGCCGTGGCCGTGAGGCGGCGGCGCGTCGCCGCCGCTCTCGAGCCGGTCCAGGAAGTCGACCGCACGGCGCAGGTGCGGAATGACGATGCTGCCGCCGACCACCAGGCCCACCGAGAACGCCTCGAACATCTCGTCGCGGTTCACGCCGGCTTCCCGGCATTGCGCCACGTGATAGCTGATGCAGTCGTCGCAACGCAGCACCAGCGACGCCACCAGGCCCAGCAGCTCCTTGGTTTTCACGTCCAGCGCGCCGGCCTGGTAGGTCTGCGTATCGAGCGCGAAGAATCGCCGCACGACCTGGTTGGGTTCGGCCAGGATGCGTTCGTTCATGCGTTTGCGAAAAGCGGTGAACTCGACTATTCGGTCGCTCTCGCTCCGGGCGACGCGATCCTTTTCGCCCTGCTCGTCCGCGCTCATTCGGACGCTCCGCCGAGCAAGGGTTCCAGCTTGCCGGCGCGATGCAAGGCCATCATGTCGTCGTAGCCGCCGACATGGGTCTGGCCGATGAATATCTGCGGCACAGTGCTGCGCCGGGTGAGCGACATCATTTTCTCGCGCTGGGCCGGATCGGTGTCGATGCGCACCTCGTTCCAGCTCAAGCCCCTGCTCTTTAGGAAATTCTTGGCTGCGACGCAGTAGGCGCAAATAGCGGAGGTGTAGACGGTGATTTCGGGTTGCTGGCTCAAGACGGAACTCCGGTGCAACTTGTCGGCGGGTCTGCGGTCAATATGGGTCGCATATCGGGGATTTTCCAGCCCCGCGCCCCTGGGCGCGGGGAATTAACGCCCGATTCACGCCGCCAGCGCCGGCGACCGGCATCCTGCTGCACACTGTGTTGCGCCACCGTGGAGTTCCTGTGCGACCGATCCTGCCTCTGGCCGCTGCGTTCACCTTCTTGCTGGCCTGCGGCCTCGCGCCAGTCGCGCCTGCGCAGGAATCGCGGCTGCCCGACATCGGTTCGTCCGCCGGCGAGGTGATCAGCCCGGCTCAGCAGGAAGAATACGGCGCGATGACGCTCAGCCAACTGCGCCACTATGGCTATGTGCTGGAAGATCCGCTGATCGACAGCTGGCTCAAGTCGATGGGCAATCGCCTGGCCGTCGCCAGCGAGCAACCGCGCCAGCCCTTCACGTTTTTCATGATGCGCGACCGGCAGATCAATGCGTTCGCCACGCTCGGCGGGTATATCGGCGTCAATGCCGGACTGGTGCTGACAGCGCGCAGCGAGGACGAAGTGGCCGGCGTGCTGTCGCACGAAATCGCCCACGTCACCCAATCGCACGTGCTGCGCGCGGTGGAACGCGCCAAGCGCGACAGCGTGCCGATCCTGCTGGCGATGCTGGGTGCGATCGCGGTGGCGCAGGCCAGCGGCGGCAATTCCGCCGACGATGCGTCGATGGCCGCGCTGATGTCGGCGCAGGGTCTGATCGCGCAGCGTCAGATCGACTACACGCGCAGCAACGAGGCCGAGGCCGACCGCATCGGCATCCGCACGTTGTCGCGCAGCGGCTACGATCCGGAAGGCATGGCCTCGTTCTTCGAGCGCATGCAGGCCGCCAGCCGCGGCAACCAGGGCGGCGACCGCGATCGAGCGCCGGATTACCTGTTGACCCACCCCGTCACCTCGTTGCGCATCAGCGAAGCGCGCGAGCGTGCAGCCAAGCTGCCCAAGTACGCCGCCGACACCACGGCCGATGCCGGCACGCTCAGCAGCAACCCGCTGCTGCCCGGTAGCCTGCGCCTGCCGACGGCGCAGGCGCGCGGCGCCACCGGCCAGTTCGATTGGGCGCGCGAGCGCCTGCGCGTGCTCAGCGCCAACACGCCGGCGGCGGCCATCGCCGAATACGACCGTATCGCCCGCGGCCAGGGCAGCGGACTCAATGACGCCCAACAATATGGTCTGGCCGTGGCCAAGCTCGAGGCCGGCCAAGGCAAAGCGGCAGCGACCGATCTGGCACCGCTGCTGCAGAAGCATCCGAGCGATCTCTGGCTGACCCTGGCGATGGCCGAAGCCGAGGCCCACAGCGGAAACCCGGCCGCGGCCGAGGCGCGCTTCGAAAAACTGATCGACGCCATGCCCAACAACCGCGCGGTCGCACTGACCTATGCCAAGGTGCTGGGCGAGCGCAACACGCCCGCCACCGGCAAACGCGCGCAGGCCGTGCTGCGGCCTCTGTTGGCCAGCTCCGCGGACGACCCCCTGTTCCAGCAAACCTTCGCCCGCGCCAGCGAGATCGCCGGCGACCCGGTCCGCGCCGGCGAGGCCTATGCGGAGGCCGCCTATCTGAACGGCCGGCCCGAGCAGGCCCTGATCCAGCTCAATACGCTGAAAAAACGGCCGCAGCTCGATTATTACGCCCGGGCGCGGATTGACGCCCGCATCGCCGCCATCACGCCGACCGTACTGGAGCTGCGGCGGCAGGGGGTCAAGGACGAAGTACTGGATCGCGGATCCCGGCTTCAGCAGACCGATCCGATCGACGCCCCCACCACCCACTTGCGCAGCTCGCCGTGGGCTGAATGAGTCACGGTCACGAGACCGTCATAAAACCGTAGTCTACTGGCCCGGTCCCCGCCGAGACGCGCTTTGTGGCGCGCCCAGACTGCATGCAGAAGAAAATCCTGATCGTCGACGACGAACCGGCCATCCGCGACATGGTGGCCTTCGCTTTGCGCAAGGGCGAGTTCGATCCGATCCATGCCGGCGACGCCCGCGAGGCGCAGTCGGCCATCGCCGACCATGTGCCGGACCTGATCCTGCTCGACTGGATGCTGCCCGGCACCAGCGGCCTGGAACTGGCGCGGCGCTGGCGCAAGGATCCGCTGACCCGCGAAATCCCGATCATCATGCTGACCGCGCGCGGCGAAGAGAACGACCGCGTCGGCGGGCTCGAAGCCGGCGTCGACGACTACGTGGTGAAACCTTTCTCCGCGCGCGAATTGCTGGCGCGCATCCGTGCGGTCATGCGCCGCTCGCGCGAGGACGACGAAGACGGGAGCGTGGCGATCGGCGCATTGCGCATCGACGGCGCCGCCCACCGCGTCTTCGCCGAAAACGGCGGCGCGCCGTCGCCCGTACCGATCGGTCCGACCGAATACAGGCTGCTGCATTTCTTCATGACCCACCCCGAGCGCGTCTATACGCGCTCGCAACTGCTCGACCATGTCTGGGGCGGCAGCGTCTATGTCGAAGAGCGCACCGTCGACGTGCATATCCGCCGCCTGCGCAAGACGCTCGAACCGCACCACTTGGACGGCATGGTGCAAACCGTGCGCGGCGCCGGTTATCGATTCTCGGCATCGCTCTGAACGCCGGGAGACGGCCGCCGCTCCCGCCTCCTTTCCCGACCTCTGCCACAATCCCGCCTATGCCACCCCGCGCCCAAAACGCCTGGCTCAGGACCCTCGGCGCCCTCGCGGCGCTGTTGGCGGCGGCCGTCGTCGTCGGTCTGCTGATCGGGCAAGTCTGGCCGGTGCTCGCCATCACCGCACTGGGAATCGTGATTTGGCACTACTGGCGGCTGCGCGGCGTACTGACGCGGCTGACCGCGCGCCAACGCCTGTCGCCGCCGCAGGGCGAAGGCATCTGGAACGAACTCGACCGCCTGCTGTACCGCGGCCAGGACGAAATGCGCGGCCGCAAACGGCGCCTGGTGGACATGCTGCGCGCCTATCGCGCCGCCGCCGCCGCGCTGCCGGACGCGGTCGTGGTGGTGGAACGCAATAGCCAGCGCGTGCAGTGGTTCAACGAGGCCGCGACCACGCTGCTGGGCTTGGAATACCCTCGCGACATCGGCGCGCCGATCGGCGATCGCCTGCACAGCCTGCCGATGTCGCGCTGGCTGGCGCAGGGCCGCAATGCCGAACCGCTGATGGATGCGCCGTCGCCGGTCAGCGCGGAAACCCGCATCAACATGCGCCTGATCCCCTACTCGGAAGAGTTGTGGCTGCTGGTGGCGCGCGACGTCAGCAAGCTGATGCGGCTGGAACAAGTACGCCGCGACTTCGTCGCCAACGTCTCGCACGAGCTGCGCACGCCGCTGACCGTGATCCACGGCTATCTGGAAATGCTCGACCCGGCCGAGAAGCCGGAATGGGCGCCGATGCTGACCGAAATGCAGCGCCAGTCGCAGCGCATGACCCAGCTGGTCGAGGATCTGCTGACATTGTCACGTTTGGAGGCGCAGGATCGGCTTCCCGACGAAAGCGTGGCGATGTCGCCGATGATGACCACCCTCAAACGCGAGGCCGAAGCGCTCAGCCAGCACCGCCACCAGATCGCGGTCGAGGACGATACCCAGTTGGACCTGTGGGGCTCGACCAAGGAACTGCACAGCGCCTTCTCCAACCTGGTGAGCAATGCCGTGCGCTACACGCCGGCCGGCGGCAGCATCGGCATCCGCTTCGAGCGCGACGGCGACGGCGCGGTGCTGCGCGTCAGCGACAGCGGCTACGGCATTCCCGCCGCGCATCTGCCGCGCATCACCGAACGTTTCTATCGCGTCTCCACCAGCCGCACCCGCGAAAGCGGCGGCACCGGGCTGGGGCTGTCGATCGTCAAGCACGTGCTCAATCTGCACCAGGCCCGGCTCGAGATCCAGAGCGAAGTCGGGCGCGGCAGCACTTTCTCCTGTCATTTCGGCGCCGAGCGCGTGCATCCGCGCGACCACGCCGCCCCCCTATTCGCGGCCGGAAAATGAACGCACAAGTCGATCTGCAGCCCCCACACACCGACCAGGAAGCCTTGCGCGACCCGGCGCTGTACTTCAACCGCGAGCTATCCCAGCTCGACTTCAATTTTCGCGTGCTCGCGCAGGCGCAGGACGCGCAGGTGCCGCTGCTGGAACGGCTGCGCTACCTGTGCATCTCCTGCACCAACCTCGACGAATTCTTCGAGATCCGCGCCGCTACCGTCCGCCATGCCCAGGATTTCGGCATCGTGCCTGCGCAGGACGGCCTGGCGCCGGCGACCGTGCTCAAGCAGATCCACGACCGCGCCGCGTCGCTGGTCGATGCGCAATACCGTTGCTGGAACGAGGCGCTGCGCCCGGCGCTCAACGAAGCCGGCATCCGCGTGCTCGGCCGCAATACGTGGGATGCCAAGCAGGCGCGCTGGCTGCGCGCTTATTTCCGCGACGAGATCATGCCGGTGCTGTCGCCGCTGGGGCTCGACCCCGCGCACCCGTTCCCGAAGATCCTCAACAAATCGCTGAACATCGTCGTGGTGCTGGAAGGCAAGGATGCGTTCGGTCGCGCCGGCCATCTGGCGATCGTGCGTGCGCCGCGCTCGCTGTCGCGCATCATCCAGCTGCCGCAGGAAGTGTCCGGCGGCGACAACGATTTCGTGCTGCTGTCGTCGGTGCTGTCGGCCTTCGTCGAGGAATTGTTCCCCGGCATGGACGTCAAGGGCGCCTACCAGTTCCGAGTGACCCGCAATTCCGAGCTGATCCTGGACGAGGACGAAGTCGAGAATTTGGCGCTGGCGCTGCGCGACGAACTGGTCGGCCGCGGCTATCTGCGCGCGATGCGGCTGGAAATCGCAGAAGACTGCCCCGCCCCGATCGTGCGCATGCTGCTGGAGAACTTCGATCTGCCGGAGAACGCGGTCTATCGCATCAACGGCCCGGTCAACCTCAACCGCGTGATCCAGATCTACGACCTGGTGCAACGCGCGGATCTGAAGTTCGCGCCTTTCCAGCCGCGGCTGATGTCCAGCAGCGAATCCATCTTCGAACGCGTGTCCGCAAGCGATGTGATGCTGCACCACCCGTACGACTCGTTCGTGCCGGTGCTCGAGCTGGTCAAGCAGGCCGCCAGCGATCCCGGCGTGCTGGCCATCAAGCAAACCCTGTACCGCACCGGCCGCGAATCCCAGATCGTCGAACATCTGGTGCAGGCCGCGCGCAACGGCAAAGACGTGACCGTGGTGGTCGAGCTGCGCGCGCGCTTCGACGAGGAAGCCAATCTCGCCTTCGCCGACAGGCTGCAGGAAGCCGGCGTGCAGGTCGTGTACGGCGTGGTCGGCTACAAGACCCATGCCAAGATGCTTTTGATCGTGCGCCGCGAAGGCCGCAAACTGCGCCGCTACGTGCACATGGGCACCGGCAACTACCACAGCGGTACCGCGCGCGCCTACACCGACATCAGCCTGATCACCGCGGACCCGGATATCGGCAGCGACGTGCACCAGATCTTCCAGCAGATCTCGGGGTTGGCACCGGCGATCAAGCTCAAACGCTTGCTGCAATCGCCGTTCACGCTGCATGCGGGGGTGCTCGAACGGATCGAGCGGGAAACCCAGCACGCGCGCAACGGCAAACCCGGCCGTATCATCGCCAAAATGAACGCGCTCAACGAACCGCAAGTGATTCGCGCGCTGTACACGGCCTCGCAGGCCGGCGTGCAGATCGACCTGATCGTGCGCGGCGCGTGCACGTTGCGGCCGGGCGTGCCCGGCGTGTCCGACAACATCCGCGTACGTTCCATCGTCGGCCGCTTCCTCGAGCACAGCCGCGTGTATTGGTTCGGCAACGTCGGCGAACCCGACCTGTTCTGCACCAGCGCCGATTGGCTGGAACGCAACCTGCTGCGGCGCGTGGAAACCGCTTTCCCGGTGCTCGATCCGGAACTGGCCCAGCGCGTCTACGACGAAGCGCTCGACAATTACCTGGCCGACAACCTCAACGCCTGGGAACTGCAGGCCGACGGCAGTTATCGCAAACTCGAACCGCAGGACGGCGCGCCTCCGCATTCCGCGCAGACCGCGCTGCTCAACAGGATTTGCGGATGAGCGCGAGCATCGCGCTCGCATCCGCACTGGAAACGCCGCTGCAGGACGGCGATCAGCTCGCGGCGATCGACCTGGGTTCCAACAGCTTCCACATGGTGGTCGCGCGCTACACGCTCGGCCAGTTGCGCATCGTCGACCGGCTGCGCGAGATGGTGCGGCTGGCCGAAGGCCTGGACGGCAAAGGCGGACTGAATGCCGATGTACGGCAGCGCTCGCTGCAATGCCTGGCCCGCTTCGGCCAGCGCATCCGCGACATCCCGCCGCAGCGCGTGCGCGCCGTGGCCACCAATACCGTGCGCCAGCTGTCGGCGCCGCAGACCTTCCTGGTACCCGCGGAAACCGCGCTCGGCCACGCCATCGAAGTGGTCTCCGGCCGCGAGGAAGCGCGCCTGGTCTATCTCGGCGTCGCCCATGCGCAACCGCCCAAGCCGGAACAGTTGCGGCTGGTGATCGACATCGGCGGCGGGTCCACCGAATGCATCATCGGCAGCGGCTTCGACGCGATCGAACGCGAAAGCCTGCAGGTCGGCTGCGTGGCGAGCACGCGGCGCTTCTTCGGCAACGGCAAGCTGTCCAAGAAGCGCTGGCGCGAAGCGCTGACCGAAGTCTCCGCCGAATTCCAGCAATTCACCGTGGCCTATCGCACCCTGGGCTGGCACGAGGCACTGGGCTCGTCCGGCACCAACAAGGCGATCGGCGACATTTGCGCCGCGATGAAACTCACCAAAGGCGCGGTGACCGCCGAGGCGCTGCCTGTCGTGCGCGACCGGTTGCTGCAGGCCGAACGGATCGAGGACATCGACCTGCCCGGCCTGTCCGACGAACGCCGGCCGATCATCGCCGGCGGCCTGCTGATCCTGGAAGCGGCCTTCGAAGTGCTCGGCCTGCAACGCATGGCGGTGAGCAAGGCGGCGCTGCGCGAAGGCGTGCTGTACGACATGCTGGGCCGAGGCGGCGCGGACGATCCGCGCGATGCGTCGGTGGCGGCGCTGATGCAACGCTATGGCATCGACGCGCAGCAAGCCGGGCGCGTTGAAAGCACTGCGCTGGCCCTGTTCGAACAAGTCGCGCCGGCTTGGTCGCTGGACGCGGACGATGCGCGCATGCTCGGTTGGGCGGCGCGGCTGCACGAGATCGGCTTGGCCATCGCGCACAGCCAGTACCAAGTGCATGGCGCGTACGTGCTGGAGAATTCCGACATCGCCGGCTTCTCGCGCCAGGAGCAGCAGGTGCTCGCGGCGCTGGTACGCACGCACCGTCGCGGCGTACCCAAGAACGCCTTCGAGGCCCTGCCCGACCGCCTGTTGCTCAGCGCCAAACGCAAGGCTGCGCTGTTGCGGCTGGCGGTATCGCTGCATCGTGCGCACGAAGCGGACCCGATCCCGAAACTGGAACTCGCCGCCGACGGCGATCGCCTGGACCTGGTGCTGTCGCGGGCCTGGATCGACGCGCGGCCGCTGCTGCGCGCCGACCTGCTGGGCGAAGTCGAGGGCCAGGCCGGATTGGGCGTCGTCTTCAAGCCCTTCCTGATCTGAGCCGATAGCTTTTGTAGGAACGGCTTTGGCCGCGTCCCGAGCGAAGCGAGGGATCTGCTTTCTTGAAGATTCACAGAGCAAAACAGATCCCTCGCTTCGCTCGGGACGCGGCCAAAGCCATAAAAAGCCATTTAACCCTGCTTTCGCAGGCTTAACGCTGTCATTTCCAAGTCACCGCGCTGACATTGCCGTTTCATGCGGGCCCTTCAGTCTTCCCAAAACGGGAAGCCCTGTATGCGCTACGCCATCGTCACCGAGACGTATCCGCCCGAGGTCAACGGCGTCGCCTTGACCGTGCAAGGGCTGGAAAATGGCCTGCGCGCGCGTGGCCACGAGGTAGCCGTGGTCCGGCCGCGGCAAACCTCCGACGGCACAGCGCTCGAACACGAATTGCTGGTGCGCGGCGCGCCGTTGCCGCGCTATCCGGGTCTGCGTTTCGGACTGCCGGCCACGCGCAAGCTCACCGCCGCGTGGCGCGAGGCGACGCCCGATGCCATTTATGTGGCCACGGAGGGACCGCTCGGCTGGTCGGCGCTGCGGGCGGCGAGGCGCCTCAGGATCCCCGCCGCCACAGGCTTCCACACCCGATTCGACGAATACATGCGCAACTACGGCGCCGCCTTCCTGCAGCAGACCGCACTGCGCTGGATGCGCGCATTCCACAACAAGGGCGCCGCGACGCTGGTGCCTACGCGCGAACTCGCCGAATTTCTGCGATCGCAGCGTTTCGACAACGTGGTGCGCCTGCCGCGTGCGGTGGACACGATGATGTTCGACCCGGCCAAGCGCGACGATGCGCTGCGCGCGAGTTGGGGCGCAGGCCCCGACGACCTGACCGTGATCTACCTGGGCCGCATCGCGCCGGAGAAGAATCTGGATCTGGCCGTGCGCGCCTTCCGCGAACTGCAGAAATCGCAACCAAACGCGCGCTTCGTCTGGGTCGGCGACGGCCCTTCGCGCGAAAAACTGGCGCAGGAACATCCCGATTTCGTGTTCTGCGGCGTGCAGCGCGGTCCGGAAGTGGCGCGGCATTTCGCCAGCGGCGACCTGTTCGTATTCCCCAGCCTCAGCGAGACCTTCGGCAACGTCACGCTGGAAGCGATGGCCAGCGGTTTGCCGACGGTGGCTTTCGATTACGGCGCCGCGCGCGAATATCTGCGCGATGGCGCGCACGGCGCGGCGATCCGCGACGGCGACGACAGCGGCTTCGTCCAGGCCTGCGTGGAGATCGCCAACGATCCCGGCAAGCGCCGCGCCATGGGCGCAGCTGCGCGGCAGGCCGTTGCGGCGTTGCGTCCGGAACAGGTCGCGGCCGACTTCGACGACGTACTCATGCAGCTCGCAGACACCAGGAGGGCTTATGCACCCGCTGCCTCGACGTAATTCGCTAGCGATGCGCGGTCGGCGCATGGGATCGCGCTGGGAAGCGGGCTGGTGCCTGCGCGCCAATCATTGGGGCGATCGCCACGGCATGCGCGCCTATTTCGCGGCGATCAGCCGTCTCGGCGACGGCGTGTTCTGGTACGCGCTGATGGGCGCGCTGATCTTGTTCGACGGCTACGACGGCCTGAAGGCCTCCGCGCATCTGGCAGCGACGGGCGCGATCGCGCTGACCCTGTACAAACTGCTCAAGCACTGGACCAAACGTCCGCGTCCGTATGCCTCGGATGTGCGCATCCGCGCCTGGGTGGCGCCGCTGGACGAATTCAGTTTCCCGTCCGGCCACACGCTGCATGCCGTCGCCTTCACGCTGGTGGCGCTGGCGCACTATCCGGTGCTGGCGTGGCTGTTGATTCCGTTCACCGCCAGCGTCGCCGTTTCGCGCGTCGTGCTGGGCCTGCATTACCCCAGCGATGTGCTGGCCGCGACCGGCATCGGCACCGCGCTGGCGGGGCTCTCGTTGTGGCTCGTACCCGGCGTATCGTTGTTCGGCTGAGTTTCTTTTGTAGGAGCGGCTTTAGCCGCGAGCTCTTCTGGGTGTGGACTAGCTAACATCAAAAGATCGCGGCTAAAGCCGCTCCCACAAAGCCGATCTACAGCCGCTCGACTTTTGCCATCGTGATGCCCGGCTTCATCTGCCCCGGCCAATCGCGATCATTGGCGACTTGCGCCCGCTCGCGACTCGCATCGAGCGCCTCGAAATCCAGATCGGCGATCGCCCACACCTGATCGCCTTGCGTCTGCGACACGATCCCATCCGCAGGCAAACCCACGTCCATCGGCGCGTAGATCGTCGCCTCCCCGGTGTTGAAATCCAACGCCGGACTCCACGGCGCCTCGCCCGCGGTCACCGACTGCGCCACATAACAGCGATTCTCCAGTGCGCGCGCCAGGCAGCCCACGCGGACGCGGGTCGCGCCCGCTCCCGCGTCCGTGCAGCTCGGCACGATCAACAGCCGGGTACCTGCTTCGCACTGCGCCCGCACCGGCAGCGGGAATTCGATGTCGTAGCAAACCGAGATGCCCACCCGGATGCCATCGGTGTCGAAGACCTTCAAGGCATCGCCGCCGTCGATCGTCCCCGCTTTCTTCTCGAAGCCGGTCATCTGCAGCTTCTCCTGCCAGGCATGGCGGCCGTCGGGCGCGAAGAAATAAGCGCGATTGCGGTAACGTCCGGCGCCATCGGCGAGTAAAAAAGTGCCGGCGACGATACGCATGCCGGTATCGCGCGCCAAACCGCCGAACAAGGCCAGCCATTCGTCGTGATGGCGCTGTATGCCGGCCAGCGAGGCCTGCAGATCGCTGCGTACTTCTTCGCTCAGGGTCGCGCCGAGCTCCAGCGACAGGAATTCGGGCAGCACGGCGACCTGCGCGCCCTCGCCTGCTGCTTGTTGCAGCAAACGGCGCTGCTTGTCGGCGAACTCGGCGAAATCGCGCGGTGCGCCGATCGGATATTTGGCGACGGCGATCTTCATGCGGCCGCGCGCTCCAACGGACGCAGCCAGAACGTCAGCGCATGCTCGACATCGCCCCTACCGCTTTCCTGCCAGTTGAATTTCATCGTCATGCCCGCTTGCCGTTCGTAGCCGCGCTTGGCCCAGAATACGTCGTTGTCGCGATGATCGGCGGGACGGCGCGGATCGTCCGGGTCGCGATCGACTGCGCAGAAGGCCGTCCAGGCGAAGCGGCCCAGCGACCGGGCATGCGCCTCGCGCTGCTCGAAAAAGGCATGGCCGAGGCCGCGTCCGCGATATCGCGGCAGTAGTACCGACTCGCCGCAATAGAAGACTTCGTCGACGGGCATGCCGCGTCCGACGAAAGGCAGGTGGAACTCGGCAGTGTCGTCGGCCAAGGGCAGACCGGTGGAGGCGCCGACCGGTTCGTCGCCATCGAGGATCAGCACGAAAATGCTGTCGGCCGATGCCGCGTAGGCCGCCAGATAGTCGCGCTCGTAAGCGATATCGCCTTCGTACAGATAAGGCCAATCGCGGAACACCGCGATGCGCAGCCTGGCCACGTCTTCCAGATAAGGCGCGATGGCGGCGCCGCGAAAACAGGCGATGGCGGGGGCGGCTTCCATGCCGACAACTCTAACCCACGCCATCGCCCTCTTCTAAATTCTTCGATCAGCCGGTCGGCGCATCAGCGCAATGACGATCCCAACTCGTACCAGTCGACCTTGCGCGTCACCCACATGATCGCGGCCAGGATGCCGAACAGCAGCAGCGAGCCCATCAGTAGCGCGTTGTCTTCCGACGCCAATAGGCCGTACAGCACGCCATACAGCATCGTCAGCATCGCCGCGAAGCCTAGCCCGCGCAGGCGGCTGCGCAGCACATGGCTGAGGTATACGGCCTGCAGCCCTATGCACGCGACCGCAGAAGCCACATATGCCTGCCAGAACGGAATATGTTCCGAAAGTCCCAGCAAAAGCAGGAAGAAGATCGCAAGCGCCAATCCGACCAGCAGGTATTGCAGAGGATGGATCTGCAGCCGCTTGATCAGTTCGAACATCGCGAAACCGACGAAAGTCAGCACGATGAAAAGAATGCCGTACTTGCTGGCGCGATCGGCTTGCGTGTAGATGTTGACCGGGTCGACCAAGTTCACTTGCAAACTGTCCAACGGCTTGTCGCCGCCAATTCCGACGCCCGCTTTCAGCTGGCTTTGCGCATCGCTGGCCAGCGACGGAATGTCCCAATGGGCGCTGAATCCGTCCGTTCCGATCTTCGGCGCCTCCGGAAGGAAACGTCCGCCAAACAGCGGGTGCGGCCACGGCGATCGCAACGCAATGTGGTTGCTGTCGGCGACCGGCACGACCGCCAGCGACTCGGTCCCGGCCAGAGCCAATTCGATGCGCACGTCGCGCGCAAAAGACGTGCCCGGCACCGGATCCGGCAACCGCGCGTGCACGCCACCGAGTTGACGAGCTACATCGATCGTCCCGGGCGCGAAGTCCAGCGGCTGGCCATCGACCTTCAGCGTGGGGGTACCGGCAAAACCCCGCACATCGCGGATGGCGAGTATCAGATAGGGCTTGCCATAGCGCCGACTGCCGTTATCCTGCGGCAGAGGTGCGTTGAAGATCGCGCGTATCCAGCCGCGCCAACGATATGTCCTCACTTCGTGCAACCCGATTTTTCGGGTCTCGGGCGAGATCTGCCCATCCATCACCAACGATTTAGGCATCTGCAACACGTAGCCGGTGGTCGTCTCCACTTTTTTCTGGGGCCGGTTGAGCGCATCGAGGGTGTCGACCTCGCGCGTTTCGGACCAAGGCACTACCCGCAGGGGTCCGACGATGCCCTGTTCGCCCGCAACGCTCTGCGTGACGCGCGCGATCGCCTGGCCTCGATACATCTGGCGTTCCTGAATGACGCCGCGGATCATCGTCAACGGTATCAGCAGCAATATCGCCAGCACGGCGACCGTCAGGAACCGGTAGAGCAGACGCATGTTCTTCATGGCGCAGCCTCGACATTGGACGGCGCCAGCGTGCCGGGACGGCATGAGGCCACGACGGGGCGAGTTTGAAGCCAGTGTGAAGTTTTCCTGTGGGGGGGGCTTCAGCCGCGAGCTTTGATCTTCGCTGTCGTGAAGCAAAAGCCTGTCGGGGCTGAAGCCCCTTCCACAAGATCAAGGGCTCGCGGCCTAAGCCGCTTCCACAAGAAGAAAGCTCTTTAGAGAGAGGCAGGCAACCGCAGCTCCGCCCAGGTGCCGCCGCCTTCGCGCGGCGACAGGCGAACGGCACCGGCGTGGAGCCCGGCCACTTCGCGCACGAACGTGAGGCCCAGCCCCGTGCTGCGGCCGCCTTGTGGGCGCGGCAGCGAGTAAAAGCGCTCGAAGATCCGTTCGCGGGCGAACTCCGGCACGCCGGGTCCGCGGTCGCCGACCCGGATCGCCGCTTCCGCACCTTCGAGCGCGCACGCCACGTCGATGCGCGAACCCGACGGGGAGAAGTCGATCGCATTGTCGAGAAGATTCCGCAATGCCTGCCGCAGCAGGAAGCGATCGCCTTCGACCACCAGCGGCTTTTGCGACGCGGTTTCGGCGACTTCGATGCCGGCCTGCAACAAGCGCGGGCGCAGTTCCTCGACGGTTTCGGCGACGAGATCGGCCGCATCGATGCGCTCGCTCTGGCGCAGCTCGCGGCGATGCTCCACCGCGGCCAGCGCGAGCAGCTTTTCGATCATCTCGTTCAGCCGTTCGCTCTGGCCCTGCACGTGCGCGGCGAAGCGCGCGCGTTCGTCCTCCGGCAAGGGCTCCTGCAGCAGTTCCGCCGCGCCGCGAATGGCCGCTAGCGGACTCTTCATCTCGTGAGTCAGGGTCTGCACGTATTGTTCGACGTATTGCTTGCCTTCCAGTTCGCGCCGCATCGTTTCCAAGGCCCTGCCCAGGTCGCCGATCTCGTCCCGGCGCGGCGGCGGCGGCGGCACGCGCTCGCCGCTGCTCACCGCTTGCGCGTACCGGTTCAAACGGCCGATGCCGCGCACCAGCCACCAGGTCATCACGAGACCGATCAGCGCCGATAGCCCCAGCAGCCATCCGCCCTTGCGCAGGATGTTGCGTTGGCTGCGCTCGATCACCGGCTCCATCGTCCGGTTCGCCTTGGCCACGGTCAGCACGCCGATGATCTTGTCGCCGTCCATGATCGGCGCCGCCACGTGCATCACCGTGTTCTTGCGATCGCCCGGCGTCTCGCCGCTGGAACGCGCCCCGTATTCGCCGCGCAAAGTGCGATAGACGTCGTTCCAGCGCGAATAATCCTGCCCCACCGCCTCATTGCGCGAATCGTAGACGACCGTGCCGCGCGCATCGGCGATCAGGATGCGGCCTTCCAGCCGCTCCTTGCGCGTGCCCCAGATATCGGCATCCAATCGCCTGCGTCCCGCCGCGGCGATGTCGCGCGCGAACGCGCCATCGGCGATGCGCCCGTTCTTCATGTCCTCCGTGGCCAGCGCCGCGAGCACATTGGCGGTGTCGGCGAGATTGGCTTCCATCGCCTGGCGCACGCCCGGCTTCACCTCGTCGACGAAAACGCGCATCACGAAGAACGCGGCCACGCCGACGATCAGGAAGAAACCCAGGAACAGCCGCAGCCCCAGCCTCATCTCAACACTCGATCGAATAGCCGACGCCGCGATGGGTGCGGATCGGGTCGGGCTCGGCGCCGGCTTCGCGCAGCTTGGCGCGCAACGTCTTGACGTGGGTGTCGACGGTGCGGTCGGCGCTGTCGCTGTCGCCGTCCCAGGCGCGGTCGAGCAATTGCGCGCGGCTCAGGATCGCGCCCGGCCGGCGCAGCAGTTCGGCCAGCAGCGCGTACTCGTAGCGAGTCAGTTCGAGCGCGCGTCCGGCATAGCGGATGCGATGGCCTTCGCCGTCGATTTCGAAGGCGCCGTGCTTGCGCCAACCCGCATCGGACGCCGTATGCCGGCGCAACCTGGCGCGGACCCGCGCGGCGAGCTCGCGCGGCGAAAAAGGTTTGGCGACGTAGTCGTCGGCGCCGAGTTCCAGGCCGAGCACGCGGTCGATCTCGTCGTTGCGGGCGGTGAGGAAAATAACCGGCATATCGCTGAAATCGCGCAACCGGCGGCATACGTCGAAGCCGCTGATGTCGGGCAGGCCCACGTCGAGCAGCAGCAGGTCGACGCCACCGGCACGCACGCGCGGCAGCACGTCGCCGCCCAGCAGGCAGTGCTCCACCGCGAAACCTTCGCTGCGCAGCGCATACACCACCGCATCGGCGATGGCGGTTTCGTCTTCGGCCAGGAGGATCGTCGGGGAAGGGGCTTGGGCCATGCCGGCAGCATAGCGGCTGTATGCTGCCGGCATGAACTATCGCCACGCCTTCCACGCCGGCAACCATGCCGACGTGCTCAAGCACGTCGCCTTGCTGGCGATTTGCGATGCCTTGACCGCCAAACCGGCGCCGGTGTTCGCGCTCGATACGCACGCCGGACGCGGCCTGTACCGGCTCAAGTCCGGTTCCGCGCAGCGCACCGGCGAGGCCGAACAAGGTATCGGCCGCCTGCTCGCGGCGCAGGCGCGCGACCCCGCCGTCGCGCGCTATCTGAAGGCGATCAAGGCCTGCCGCAGCGCGCACGGCCCCGATGCCTATCCCGGATCGCCGTGGCTGCTCGCCCATGCGCTGCGGGAACAGGACCGCATCGTCTGCTGCGAACTGCAGCCGATCGAAGCGGCCGCGTTGAAATCCAATTTCGCCGGCGACGCCCGCGTCGCCGCGCACGAAAGCGACGGCTACGCGGCCATGAAAGCCTTCCTGCCGCCGAAAAGCGGCGCGCAGAAAATCGGCCGCGGCCTGGTGCTGATCGATCCGCCTTACGAGGCGCAGCTCAACGAATTCGACGCCGCCGTCGCCGCGCTGCGCGAAGGTCTGCAGCGTTGGCCGGAGGGCGTGTTCGCGCTGTGGTATCCGATCAAGCTGCGCCGCCATCTGCAGCCTTTCTACCGGAAAGCGACGAACCTGCCGGCGAAATCCGCGTTGGTGGCCGAACTATTGGTGCGCGCGGACGATTCACCGTTGCGAATGAACGGCAGCGGTCTGCTGCTGCTCAATGCGCCGTGGAAACTGGATGCGGCGCTCGAATCGGCGCTGGGCGTGCTGCACAAAGTGCTCGACGACGGCGGCGGGTCGGCGCAGTTGGAATGGCTTCGCACCGCTTTGTAGAGCGGGGCTTGCTCCGCTGTTGATGCCCTTAAACCGTCATCCCAGCGAAAGCTGGGACCCATGTTGCGCTTGCTTTGAAGCCGCCATCCCCGCGAAGGCGGGGACCCAGCGACTTCGCTCCGGCTTTGTAGAGCGGGGCTTGCTCCGCTGCTCTTGCCCTTAAGCCGTCATCCCGGCGCATGCCAGGATCCAGGTCGACGTGGCCGGTGAACGACGTGCGACTCGCGCCATGGAAAAAAGCTTCCGCGCTGCGCGCGGGTCACTTTCTTTGTTGGCCCAAAGAAAGTAACCAAAGAAAGGGCCCGAAGCTTATGTGATTCGTTGCGTCTGAGAGGTTCGAGGGGCCCTGGTTTTCGTCGTGGTTGACCTTCTTACGCAGGTATTAGATTTTGATTCGCAGCGTCTGCGGTGACGTGGCTTTTGCGGATTTTTCGCTCAAAGAGGCGTCCGGGTCGGTTGCGTCGGAACGAGTGGAATTCCGAGGGACGAGCAAGGGCCAAAACACGGGACCGGCCGCGTTTTGAGCGGACGGAACCCCGAGCGTAGCAAAGAGCAGCGGAGCAAGCCCCGCTCTACAAATCAAATGCCGGCTTTGACGTCGGGCTCGAAGAAGCTCCAGCGCACTTCCGGAAATTCCGCCTTGAAGGCGCGCTCCACTACGTTGATCTGCTCGGCCAAGGCGCGGACGCTCTGCTCCTCGTTCATCTCGGCCTGCACCGACACCATGGCCTCGTTGCCCAGTTGCAGCGTGATCAGACTGATGACGTGGCCCACTTCCGGCCGATCCTCCAAGAATTTGCGCATCTGCGCCTGCCGTGCCGGATCCACGCTCTGGCCGATCAGCATCGCTTTGACCTCGACCGCCACGAACACCGCGACCACGATCAGCAGCACGCCGATGGCGATCGTGCCCACCGCATCCCACACCGGATTGCCGGTAACGACGGCCGTCATCACCGCGGCCAATGCGAACACCAGGCCCAGCAATGCGGCCAAGTCCTCGCCGAAGATCACCACCAACTCCGCCTGGCGGCTCTCGCGGAACCACTGCCACAGGCTGCGATCGCCGCGAGCCTTGTTGACTTCGACCAGGCAGGCGCGCATCGACACCGACTCGGCTGCGATGCCGAACACCAGCACGCCGGCCGCCCACCACCACTGCCTCAATTCTTCGGGTTGTTGCAGTTTGTGGATGCCCTCGTACAACGAGAACATGCCGCCGACGGTGAACAGCATCACCGCCACCAGGAACGACCAGAAATAGATCGCCTTGCCGTAGCCCAGCGGGTAATCCGGCGACGGCGGCCGTTTGGCCTGGCGCATGCCCAGCAGCAACAGCAGCTGATTGCCGCAATCGGCCAGCGAGTGCACGGTTTCGGCCAGCATCGCGCTGGAGCCGGTGAAGAAGGCCGCCACGCCCTTGGCGCAGGCGATGGCGAAATTGGCGCCTAGCGCGAACAGGATCGCGCGGGTGGAATCGCCGCTGCCGGCCATGGGAGAAACTCTTGCTGGGAGGGCGGAAGTCTAGCAAAGCGTCCGTTGCGCCCCGCCTCGCCGCTAGTCGGCGAGTTCACGCTGCAGTTTGCGGCTCAACTTGCCGCGCACCAATTCGTAGCTGCGGCGGATCAGGGCCTTGATTTCGGCGTCCGGCAGGGCCTGCGCATCGGTCAGGCTGATCCAGTGCCAGCGGGCCAGGAACGGTGCCGGGACGATGCCCGGGCAGTCGGTGAACTCCAGAAACCGCGCTGTTTCCACCTTGAAGGCCAGATCCCGCGCGTCGGCGCCGTCGTGCATGGCGCAGAACATCTTGCCGGCCACCGAAAACACGAGGATTTTGGTCCATTTGACCTCTTCCGCGACGCCCGGCCAGGCGGAAACGAGGCGGCGTACGGCGGCGGTCTTCATGCCGTAGAGCATAGCTTCACTTTCACCATGCCAGCATTCGGGAATGAGCCCCCGCAACCGCCTGCCGCCGTGGCATGAGCAATTGCATCTGCCCAACGGCCGTGAAGTGCTGATCCGCCCCATCCGGCCGGACGATGCCGGCCCGCTGCGCGCCGCCTTTCCTTTGCTGCAGCCGGATGAGATCCGCCAGCGTTTCCTGTTCGCGATGAAGGAACTCAGCGAGGAACAGGCGACGAAGTTGACCCATCCCGACCCCCGCACGGAATTCGCCCTGGTCGTAGCCGAGCCGCTGGCGCCCGGCGAGGCGCTGGTGGGCGCCGTGGCCCGTGCTGCGATCGCGCCCGGCACGCGCGAAGCTGAATTCGCGATCCTGGTAAGCCACTACATCAACGGCATGGGCCTGGGCCGGCAGTTGATGCGGCGCCTGGTGCGCTGGTCCAAAGGCAAGAAACTCGAACGCCTGTACGGCGACGTGCTGGAACACAACCATCCGATGCTGCAGCTGGCGCAATCGCTGGGATTCCACCGCGAATCGGCGAATTCGCCCGGTTTGGTGCGGGTAGTGCTCGATCTGCACTGAACGCGCGTCCGCTTACCAAAGTAAGCGCCGCACCACTATCGCTATTTCGCTTCGCGCTGCCCTTGGGCGATGGAACGACGTCGCGTGTCCGCTAGCGCGCGACCGCACCGTTACTGACAAAGGCGACGGCATTCCGCCGCGGGGGCGTGCATCAGGCACGGCCGCGATCTTCACGAGGTTTTTCACAGCATGCCCAGATACGTCATCGAACGCGAAATTCCCGGCGCCGGCAAATTGTCGGCAACCGAACTCAAGGCGATTTCCCAGAAATCCTGCAGCGTCCTGCAGGACATGGGGCCGCGGATCCAGTGGCTGCACAGCTATGTCACCGGCGACAAGATCTATTGCGTGTATATCGCTCCCGATGCGGAAACGATCCGCGAACACGCCCGCCAAGGCGGCTTTCCCGCCAATAGCGTCTCCGAAGTGCGCACCGTGATCGATCCGGTCACCTCGGAATGAGTTTCAGGCCTGCTGGTCCGCTTACGCCGGGCCGGCAGGCGAACACGCGCTAAACTTGGGCCTCCCGCGCTGGGCGCAAACCGCGTCCGGCGCTGCCGTTGTTTTGCGCGACCGATGAGCGACCCTATCAAAAACGCCGTTTTTCCCGTTCCGCCTCTCCCCAAAGCCGGCCAGCAGCGCGCCTGGTGGCGTGCGCCTGCGTCGGCATCCGCGCTGGCCTGGGCCGTCGCGCGCGCCGCGGATGCGCATGAGGGCCCGCTGCTGGCGATCGCGCGCGACAACCACAACGCGCACCAGCTCGAGTCCGACCTGCGCACGCTGCTGGGCGAAAACGCGACGCTGCCGGTGATTCCGTTCCCGGATTGGGAAACCCTGCCCTACGACCAGTTCGGCCCGCATCCGGACATCGTCTCCCAGCGCCTGGCCGCGCTGCACCGCCTGCCCACGCTCAAGCGCGGCATCGTGGTGGTGCCGGTGCAAACGCTGATGCAGCGCCTGCCGCCGCTGCGCTATGTGGTCGGCAATACGTTCGACGTGCGCGTCGGCCAGAAACTCGACCTGGACAGCGAGAAGCGGCGGCTGGAATCCGCCGGCTACCGCAACGTGCCTCAGGTGCTCGATCCCGGCGATTTCGCCGTGCGCGGCGGCTTGCTCGACGTCTACCCGATGGGCGCCGACGAACCCTATCGTGTGGAGCTGTTCGACGATGCCATCGATTCGATCCGCGCCTTCGATCCCGAATCGCAACGCTCGCTGGACCGCACCGACGCCGTGCAATTGCTGCCCGGCCGCGAGATACCGCTCGACGAAGAGGGCGCGCAGCGCGCGATGGCGGCGTTGCGCGAGCGCTTCGACATCGACACGCGCCGCAGCGCGCTGTACCAGGACCTGAAAGCCGGATTGGCGCCTGCCGGCATCGAGTATTACCTGCCGCTGTTCTTCGACAAGACGGCGACGTTGTTCGATTATCTCGGCGCGGGCACGCTGCCGTTGATCGTCGACGGCAGCAGCGAAGCCGCGGAACATTTCTGGCGGCAGACCGGCGAACGTTACGAGCAGCGACGTCATGACATCGAACGCCCGCTGCTGGCGCCAGACGAGCTGTATTTACCGCCCGATTCGCTGCGCGAACGGCTGAACCGTTTCGAGTGCGTCGAAGTCTGCGGCCCGGAGCACGCGCGCCGCGAACAGTCGCTGCCGTTGGGCGACCAGCTTGCGCCCGACATGCCGATCGCGATCCGCGATGCGGAGCCGGCGGATTCGCTCAAGACATTTTTGACGACGTATCCCGGGCGCGTGCTGATCGCTGCGGATACGGCCGGACGACGCGAAGCATTGCTCGAAGTACTGCAGGCCGCTGGCTTATCGCCAGAGGTGCTGCCCGATTTCCAGGCCTTTGCTCTTCCTTCTCCCACCGGGAGAAGGCGGCGCGAAGCGCCGGATGAGGGTTCGGAGAAACCGCAAGTGTCCAAACTTGCGACGCCTCCCCGAACCCTCACCCCAACCCCTCTCCCGGGGGGAGAGGGGCTTACACGTTTCGCGATCGCAGTAGCGCCGCTCGACAACGGCTTCGCCCTCGACGACCCGCGCATCGCCATCCTCACCGAGCGTCAGCTGTTCCCCGAACGCGCTGCGCAGCCGCGCCGGCGCAAGCGCGCCGGCCGCGAACCCGAAGCGATCATCCGCGACCTCGGCGAACTGTCCGAAGGCGCGCCGATCGTGCACGAGGACCACGGCGTGGGCCGCTACCGCGGCCTGGTCACGCTGGAAGCCGGCGGACTGGCCGGCGAATATCTCGACATCGAATACGCCAAGGGCGACCGGCTGTACGTGCCGGTCGCGCAACTGCACCTGGTCAGCCGTTATTCCGGCGCGTCCGCCGAAACCGCGCCGCTGCATTCGCTCGGCGGCGAAGCCTGGGCCAAGGCCAAGAAGCGAGCTGCGGAAAAAGTACGCGATGTGGCCGCCGAACTGCTGGAAATCCAGGCCAAACGCCAGGCGCGCGCCGGCCTGGCGCTGCAGTTGGACCGTTCGATGTACGAACCGTTCGCGGCGACTTTCCCGTTCGAGGAAACGCCGGACCAGCATGCCGCGATCGAAGCCGTGATCCGCGACCTGTCTTCTTCGCAGCCGATGGACCGCGTGGTCTGCGGCGACGTCGGTTTCGGCAAAACCGAGGTCGCGGTACGCGCGGCTTTCGTCGCCGCAGCGGCGGGCAAACAGGTCGCCGTGCTGGTGCCGACCACGCTGCTGGCCGAACAGCACTACCGCAACTTCGCCGACCGCTTCGCCGATTGGCCGATCCGGGTCGAGGTGTTGTCGCGTTTCAAATCGGCCAAGGAAATCAAGGCGGAACTCGAAAAACTAGCCGAAGGCAAGATCGACGTGATCGTCGGCACCCACCGGCTGCTGCAGCCGGACGTCAAATTCAACGATCTGGGCCTGGTGATCGTCGACGAAGAACAGCGCTTCGGCGTGCGCCAGAAAGAAGCGCTGAAAGCGCTGCGCGCCAACGTGCATCTGCTCACGCTGACCGCGACGCCGATTCCGCGCACGCTGAACATGGCCATGGCGGGTTTGCGCGACCTGGCCATCATCGCCACGCCGCCTGCGCACCGCCTGGCGGTGCAGACCTTCGTCGTGCCCTGGGACGACGCGCAGTTGCGCGAGGCCTTCCAGCGCGAGCTCGCGCGCGGCGGCCAGGTGTACTTCCTGCACAACGACGTCGAAAGCATCGGCCGCATGCAGCGCGAACTGCAGGAACTGGTGCCGGAAGCGCGCATCGGCATCGCCCACGGCCAGATGCCGGAGCGGGAATTGGAAAAGGTGATGCTGGATTTTCACAAACAGCGCTTCAACGTGCTGCTATGTTCGACCATCATCGAATCGGGCATCGATATCCCCAACGCCAACACCATCGTCATCAACCGCGCCGACAAATTCGGCCTGGCGCAGTTGCACCAGCTGCGCGGCCGCGTCGGCCGTTCGCACCACCGCGCTTATGCGTATCTGGTGATTCCGGACCAGCGTTCGATCACTTCAGACGCGCGCAAGCGCCTGGATGCGATCGCGGCGATGGACGAACTCGGCGCAGGCTTCACCTTGGCCACCCACGACCTGGAAATCCGCGGCGCCGGCGAACTGCTCGGCGAAGACCAGAGCGGGCAGATGGCCGAAGTCGGCTTCAGCCTATACACCGAACTGTTGGAACGCGCGGTGCGTTCGATCAAGCAAGGCAAACTGCCGGACGTCGACGGCGTCGAACGCCACGGAGCCGATGTCGAACTGCATGTGCCGGCGCTGATCCCGGACGATTACCTGCCCGATGTGCACGCGCGGCTCACGCTCTACAAGCGGATCAGCTCGGCGCGCGACACCGAGTCGCTGCGCGAATTGCAGGTGGAGATGATCGATCGCTTCGGCCTCCTCCCGGATGCGGCGAAATACCTGTTCGCGATCGCCGAGCTCAAACTGCAGGCCACCCAGCTCGGCCTGCGCAAACTCGACCTGGGCGAGAAAGGCGGCCGCGTGCATTTCGAATCCAAACCCAATATCGACCCGATGGCGGTGATCCGGCTGATCCAGGGGCAGCCCAAGGCCTACCAGATGGACGGTCCGGACAAGTTGCGGATCAAATTGGAACTTCCCGATGCGGCGACCCGTTTCCACGCCGCGCGCGGGCTGCTGACCACGTTGAAAGCCGCGTAGTGGCCACGCATCCGGCCTTCGCCGACTGGGATGGCAGCGTCGCGCATGCGCGCGCGATGCAGAGCGAACTGGCGCAACGCGTGGTTTTGCGCGACGGCTTCCCGAAACAGCTGCGCACCATCGCCGGCTTCGATGTCGGCTTCGAGGAAGACGGCGCGATCACCCGCGCCGCCGCCGTGCTGCTCGATGCCGAAACGCTGCAGCCGTTGCAGACCGAAGTCGCCCGCATCGAAACGGTGATGCCTTACGTACCCGGCCTGCTGTCGTTCCGCGAACTGCCGGCGCTGTTGAAAGCGCTGGAGTTGCTCGGCACGACGCCCGATTTGGTATTCGTCGACGGCCACGGCATCGCCCATCCGCGCCGGTTCGGCATCGCCGCGCATTTCGGCGTGATCACCGGCCTGCCCAGCATCGGCGTGGCCAAGAAGATCCTGGTGGGTGCGGCCACGACGGTGCCGCATCAGATGCGCGGCGCCTACGTCGCGCTGCGCCACAAAGGAGAACAGATCGGCTGGTTGCTGCGCAGCAAGCCCAATTGCAATCCGCTGATCGTGTCGCCGGGCCAGCACGTGGCGATGGCGTCCGCAGCCGACCTGACCATGCGCTTCGTGACCCGCTACCGGTTGCCGGAACCGACCCGGCTGGCCGATCGGCTGGCTTCGCGGCGCGACGAAACCCGGAGTTAAGCCCTGCCACGGGGGATTCACGGTGCGCTCGGGCGGCCCGGGATAGGCTCGCGGCTCGTCTCCATGGCAGGAGTTGCCGATGACCGGTCGTTGCTCTGCACTGATGATTTCCGCCGCCCTCGCCCTCGCTACGCTGGGCTGCTCGTCGACTACTGCAGCCGGCGAAAATAGCGGCGCCCGCAGCATCTCGGCGGCACAGACGTTCGCGATGAAGCCCGGCGAGAGCGTGTCGCTCGACGGACGCGGCCAGCTCAAGTACGTAGGCGTGAAATCCGATTCGCGTTGCCCGCCGGAGCGCCAATGCGTATGGGCGGGCGATGCCGAAGTGACCTTCGAATGGACCGCCACCGGCGCCGGCGCGGAATCGTTCGGCTTGCATACCGGTTTTGCGGACAAGGCCAGCAAGCCGGTGGGCGGGCATAAGCTCGCCCTGGTGTCGCTAGCGCGCGGGGCGAATCCGGAAGCGCAGCTGAAGCTTGATTCGGCGCCGTAAGCCTTCGGCTAACTTTGCCAAGAAGCAGTTTTTTGTTTTTTGGGTTTTTGGTTTTTGATCTTGAATCGCAATCAGCAAACCCGCGTCCGAGAGAAGACCCGGAGGGCGGCGCACAGGATGTGCGCCGTTTTCCGACCGAGCCATGGGTGAGCCGGTGCGTGCTTGCGAGCCATGGCTCGCGCACCGGCGAACGCGCGCGCCACAAGCGCGGGCTGGACTTTTGCCGTAGGCAAAAGGCGAGTCGGAAAATCCCCACGCCACAGCATGCTCACACGTTAGCTTCGTCGAGGAAGACCCTTTTCTTTAGTTACCCTTCGACAAGCTCAGGGCAGGCTTTTCTTTTGGGTCAGCAAAAGAAAGTGACTCGGGCGCTGCCCGAAGCTTTTCTCCATGGCGCGAGTCGCGTCGAAACTCACCGGCCACGTCGGCGTGGGCCCCGGCGTTCGCCGCAATGACGGTTTGAAGGGCAAGAGCAATATGGGCCCAGCTTTCGCTGGATGACTGCTTGAAAGCAAGAACAGCGGAGCAAGCTCCGCTCTACAGAGCCGGAGAGGATCCGACAGCCTTTTTCCATGTCTTGCGTCGCGTCGTCATTCGCAGCAGCGTCGGCCTGGATCCCGGCCTTCGCCGGGATGACGGCTCAAAGTCACGAGCAAAATGGGTCCCAGCGTTCGCTGGGATGACGGCATAAGGTCAAAAGCAGCGGAGCAAGCTACGCTCTACAGAGCCAGAGCGAAGTCGCTGGATCCCCGCCTTCGCGGGGATGGCAACTTGAAGCAAGAGCAGCGGAGCAAGCTCCGCTCTACAGAGAAGGGCGAATACCGGAATGGATCGTTCGCGCGGCGTGCCTGGAAGCGGGCCTGCGGCGGTGCCATGCTGTGGACAGATCCAAGCGGAGACCGCCATGACTACCCTCATCGCCCCGCGCGTCCACGACCTGGGCGGCTTCCAGGTGCGCCGCGCCGTGCCCAGCGTGCAGGCGCGCTCGGTCGGGCCGTTCGTCTTCGTCGACCAGATGGGTCCGGCCGTGTTCGAGCCCGGGCGCGGTATCGACGTGCGGCCGCATCCGCATATCGGTCTGGCTACCGTCACTTTTTTGTGGGCCGGCACCATCACCCACCGCGACACGCTGGGCTCTTTGCAGGACATCAGCCCCGGCGACGTCAACTGGATGACCGCCGGCCGCGGCATCGCCCATTCCGAACGCACGCCGCAGCGCCTGCGCGAATCCGGCAGCGAAGCGCACGGCATGCAGACCTGGGTCGCGTTGCCCAAGCCCGACGAAGAAGTCGCGCCGGAATTCCACCACCATCCCGGCGCCACCCTGCCGCAACTTGAGCGCGACGGCAGCCTGCTGCGCGTCATCGCCGGCCGCGGCTTCGGCATGGAATCGCCGGTGCGGGTATTCGCCGATACCTTCAACATCGCCGTCGACCTGCAACCGGATGCGGAAGTGAAGATCGACGATAGCCCTATCGAGCGCGCGTTGTACGTGCTCGACGGCGAAGCGCAACTCGATGGCGCCGATATTCCCAAGCAGCATCTGGTGCTGCTCGACCGCGGCACCCGGCCCACCCTGCGCGCGAAAACGCCGCTCAAAGCCATGCTGCTGGGCGGCGAACCGCTCGATGCCCATCGTCACGTCTGGTGGAACTTCGTATCATCGTCGCGCGAGCGCATCGAACAGGCCAAACAGGACTGGCTGGACGGCCGTTTCGGCAAGATCCCCGGCGACGACAGCGAATTCATCCCTCTCCCGGAGCGGTGAGACTGGCCGCCGACCCCTTTTTTTGCGGGTTCTTTTATTTGCGGATGGGGCCAAGGTTGTTTATGGTCGGGTTGCGGAGGGGTACCGCAAACCGGGGGAACACCATGAAACGCCTGTTTTCACTCCCTTTACTGTTGGGGCTGACGGCTGTTGCCCATGCCCAAAGCGCAGCCGAATGCCCGAGGCTGCCCAATGCGCAACTCAACTGGGACCAGCGCGCCCGCGGCGATACGTTGCTGTGCCGGGCGATTCGAGAGGACGGCAGCGAAGCATTCGGCGTTTCGATCACGCCGGAGGCGCCTTATGAGCTCAAGCGCTCCAATCGGCTGGGGCCCGGCACGATCGACGATCTGAGCGTCAACTGGTACCGCGGCGAACTGGCGATCCAGCCGGGCGTGCAAGTACGCGAAACCATGTTCCAGCTCGGCGATGGCCGCAGCGTGCATATCTGGCTGCAGGCCGGTTCCGACGCCGAACTGAATCAGCTGATCGGAACCGTGCAGTCCATACGTTTCGACGCGAACAGACTCAGCAGCAAGTGATCCGGCGCGCGGCCGGCAGCGGCCGCGCGCTCACATGGCTTTAACCGGCGTGGCCTAGCGTTGCCCCTGACCGGGGGAGCCGGTCGACGATCGGAGGGAGCTTATGTTGAAACGACTCGGCGCCGAGTTCCTCGGCACGTTCTGGCTGGTATTGGGCGGTTGCGGCAGCGCAGTGTTGGCGGCGAATTTCGGCGGCGACGGCAATCCGCTCGGCATCGGCCTGCTCGGCGTATCGCTCGCGTTCGGTTTGACGGTGCTGACCGGCGCCTACGCGTTCGGCCATATTTCCGGCGGCCATTTCAATCCGGCGGTGAGTTTCGGTTTGTGGGCCGGCGGACGTTTTCCGCTGAAAGACCTGCTGCCGTACGTCGTGGCGCAGGTGCTCGGCGCGATCTTCGCCGGCTGGATCCTGTTCCAGATCGCCAGCGGTTCGGGCACGTTCGCGATCGACGGCAACGCCGCGGGCGCTTTCGCCAGCAACGGCTACGGCGCGCTGTCGCCGGGCGGCTATACGGTGGCGGCGGCGTTCTTGTGCGAAGTGGTGCTGACCGCGATGTTCCTGGTGGTGATCATGGGCGCGACGCATGCGCGCGCGCCGGCCGGCTTCGCGCCGATCGCGATCGGCCTGGCGCTCACGCTGATCCATTTGATCAGCATTCCGGTCACCAACACCTCGGTGAATCCGGCGCGCTCGACCGGCGTGGCCTTGTTCGCCGGCAGCGGCGCCTTGGGCCAGTTATGGCTGTTCTGGCTGGCGCCGATCCTGGGCGGCCTGCTCGGCGGCGTGATCTACAAATGGCTCGGCAACGACAGGCCGGTTATCGTCGGCGACGGGCGCTGAAGTCCGCAGAGGCCATAGAAAGGCCGCGTCCACCGACGCGGCCTTTCTTTTTTTGTAGAGTCGAGCTTGCTCGACTGCTCTTCGCACGACGACAGAAAAGATAAAAGCAGTCGAGCAAGCTCGACTCTACAAATCAGTCGGCTAGAAACGGCCTTCCTGGAAATCGACGAAGGCCTGCATCAACTCCTGCCGCGTATTCATCACGAACGGTCCATGCCGCGCGACCGGTTCGCGCAGCGGCCTGCCGGCGACTAGGATCAAACGTGCGCCGTCGGCGCCGGCCTTCAGCTTGAGCGTGTCGCCGCCGCCGATCAGGCCGAGTTCGTGCGTGCCCAGCTCCCGCGTTTCTTCGCCGTCGCCGAGTGCCGCGCGGCCTTCGAACACATAAGCGAATGCGTTGTGGCCCGCCGGCAGCGCGTATTCCCAGGCCGACTTCGCAGCGAGCGCGATGTCCAGATATAGCGGCGACGTGGCGGGCTGATCGATAGGACCACGCACCTCGCCCACCGCGCCGGCGATCACCTTGACCGTCACGCCCTCGGCCGGATGCGCGACCGGGATCTGCGCAGGCGCGAATTCCTGATAGCGCGGCTGCGTCATCTTGTCCTTCGCTGGCAGATTCACCCATAGCTGGAAGCCGCGCATGCGGCCTTCCTGCTGTTCGGGCATTTCCGAATGCACCAGGCCGCGGCCGGCTGTCATCCACTGCACGCTGCCTGGCACCAGCAGGCCTTCGTTGCCGTGGTTGTCGCGATGGCGCATGCGGCCGTCGAGCATGTAGGTGACGGTTTCGAAGCCGCGATGCGGATGTTCCGGAAAACCGGCGAGGTAATCCTCGGCGCGATCGGTGCCGAACTCGTCCAGTAGCAGGAACGGATCCAGGTCGGGCAGGACGTTGCCGCCGATCACGCGGGTCAGCTTGACGCCGGCGCCATCGGAAGCCGCCTGGCCGCGCACGATGCGGGCGACCCGGGCGTATTCAGGGGTGACAGTAGTGTTCATGTGACGGGCCCTCCTTCGGGATTCTCCCTCAGATGCGGCCGCATGCCGCGGCCCAACAGCACCGCCGATGGAACGCAGGGTTACACGGTGCGGGCGCCCTTGCGCCGATAGACGTAGACCGTGGCCGGCGGCACGTTGCGCAGCACGAAGGCGCCGCGCGTCGCGGCGAGGCCCAGCTCGTTCGCCACCTCGTCGGCCAACGGCGGCTGCGGGCCGTACGTGAACTGGATCAGGCGGCCATCGCCGCGCAGGCAATCGAAAGCGGCGGCGTAGATGTCGCGTTGCAGCTTGCGGTCCATGGACAGCACGCCCAGGCCGGAGACGATCGCGTCGGCCGTGCCGTCTCCGACGAAACCCTGCGCCTCGGCGATCTCGCGCAGCTGGCGCGCATCTCCGTGAACGCTGCGCGCCTGCGGGAAACGCCGCTGCAACCGCCTATGCATGGCCTCGTTCAATTCCACCACCAGCAGATCCTCGGCGGAGATGCCGTGGGCCAGCAGGGCTTTGGTCAAGGCGCCGGTGCCGCCGCCGAGTTCGATCACACGGCGCGCGCCGGGCGGCAGTTCGGCCACCATGGCGGTGGCCAGTTCCGGACCCGATGGTGCTATGGCCGCAGTGCGGCGCGGATGTTTCAGCCACTGGCGCAGCATCAACATCCACGGCGGCAAGACATCACTTAAGGGGGTGCTCATACCCCCATCATGACGCCTGCCGTATTCCGGCTTCGTTAAGCGCTGCGGGCGGATCGTGACGCTGTGCCCGGCCGCGATCGGTGATCGTCATGAAAACGCCCCTCCTCGCCTTGTTAGCTTCCGCACTGGCACTGGTGGCCGGTGCTACCAGCGCATCGGATCCCGCTGTGAAATCCGGGCCGATCCGTCCGACCGGCGAATGCCTCGTCGCACGCCAGGTGCTCGATTGGGGCGTGGTCGACGACCGCCGTCTGGTGGTCAAAAGTCTGGGCAAGCGCTATTACGATATCCAGCTCAAGAACAGCTGCCGCGATCTGAACCGCCGCCCGTATCTGACGTTCCGGGATGGGCTGCAGGCGACGCCGCTGGGCTCCGGACGCGGCTTCCGCCGGGGCGTGGGCAGCGATCCGGTCACCTCGTCCGATGGACGCATCTGCGGCGACCTCGGCGATGCGGTGGTCCCGGTCAGCGGCGTGCGCGACGGCCTGGAAATCCCCTGCCGTATCGGCAGCATCCGCCGTATCGACGAGAACACGTTCGAAAGCGTATTCGGACGCGATTCGGGCTCGGCCAATGCGTTGTTGGATTCGGCGCCGACCGTAAGGCCTGTCTCTCGCTGATTCCGTGGAGTCGAGCTTGCTCGACTGCTTTTGATCGTGATGCAAGAGCAGTCGAGCAAGCTCGACTCTACAAAGCGGTCAGGCGCCAGGCCTGGTGGATGCGCGGATTGCGGGAGAAATCCGGCGGAATCGTTTGTGCGGTGATGTCCGCGCATTGCGCGAAGGCCGCGACGGCCTGCGTATCGAGCCGGAAGCGCCGCGAATTGTTCGAGAAATACAATATCCCGCCGGGCGCCAGCCGCGCCACCGCGGCGCGTAGCAGCCGCACGTGTTCGCGTTGCACGTCGAAGTCTTCGGCACGCGCGGAATTGGAGAAGGTCGGCGGATCGCAGAAGATCAGGTCGTACTGGCCGCGGTCGGCGTCGAGCCAGGCGATCGCATCGGCCTGCACGAGCCGGTGCGATGCGCCGCCGAATCCGTTCTCGCGCAAATTGTCGGAGCACCACTGCAGATAAGTCGCCGACAAATCGACGGTGGTGGTCTGCCGCGCGCGCCCGACCGCCGCATGCACCGTCGCCGCGCCGGTATAGCCGAAAAGATTGAGGAAACGGACGTCTTCGGCTTCTTCGGCGATGCGCACGCGCAGCGGCCGGTGATCGAGGAAAAGTCCCGTGTCGAGATAATCGAACAGGTTCACGCGCAGCCGCGCCGCGCCTTCCCGCACCGCGACCCACTCGCCGCGCTGGTCCATGCGGCCGTATTTGCTGCCGCCCTTGCCGCGTTCGCGCGTTTTCAGCGCGATGCGTTCGCGCGGCAGCGCGAAAACTTCCTGGGTCGCGGTCAGCAGTTCGCGCAACCGGCGCCGCACGTCCGCATCCGGAATTTCGGCTGGCGCGGCGTATTCCTGCACGTGCAGCCAGCGCCGGTCCGGATCGTCGGCTTCGGTATAGACGTCGATGGCGGCGGAGTATTCCGGCAGATCGGCGTCGTAAATGCGGAAGCAGCTCACGCCCTCGCGCTCGCGCCAGGACTTGGAATTCCTGAGGTTCTTGCGCAGGCGGTTGGCGGCCATCTGCGCGCCTTCCGACAGTTCGCGCGGCGCGGCCGTTTCGCGGGCCGGGACGGCAATCGGATCGCAGACGATCAGCGCGCATTCCAGCGCGCCGTTGAACACCTGGTATTTTTTCTGCGCACGCAGGCCGGTGGCATGCGCCAATTCGGCGTCGCCGCAGAGCAGGCTGGCGCGCCAAGCGGGTACGGCGCGTTTCAGCGCGTCGCCGAGTTGGCGATACAGCGCGGCGTCGGCGGCTAGGCGGGCGTCGTAAGGGGGATTGCAGACGGCCAGTCCGCGATTCGTCTGCTCTTCCGCTTTTAAGCCGTCATTCCCGCGAAGGCGGGAACCCAGTGACTTTGCTTCCACCTTTTCCTGAAGAGCCAAAGTCGCTGGATTATTCGCTGCGCTCACCCCTTCGGGGCCGTCCTTCGGACGTTCTGCGCGCTTCGCGCTTGTCCCGCCTTCGCGGGGATGACGGCTCAGATCAAGAGCCTGCAATTGTTCAACCGGAAGCACTTGCCAACGGACGAAATCCGAAACCCCCGCCATCCATGCATTCTGCTCCGCCGACCGGATCGCATGCGGATCCGAATCGCTGCCGAAGAATGCCGGACGCAGCGCAGAACGGCCTGCTATCTCACGTCGTTTCGCTTCGTCGAGCAGGACTTGCCATGCCGCGACGTCGAAGCCCAGCCAACGGCTCGGCGCGGCATCGCTGTAACGCAACAATCCCGGCGCGACATCCGCCGCCATCAACGCACCCTCGATCAGCAGCGTGCCGCTGCCGCACATCGGATCGAGCAAAGCGCCGCCTTCGGCATGGATGCGCGGCCAACCGCCGCGCATCAGCACCGCGGCGGCCAGCGTTTCCTTCAATGGCGCCTCGCCCTGCGCCTGGCGCCAGCCGCGCCGATGCAGCGGGCCGCCGCCGAGGTCTACCGACAGGATCGCCCTGCCCTTGCGCACCACCAGATTCAAGCGCAGATCCGGCGATTCCACGTCCACCGACGGCCGCGCGCCGCTGGCGGTGCGCAGCGTGTCGACCACCGCGTCCTTGGTGCGCTGCGCCGCATAGCGAGCATGTGTGATAGCGGTGCCGGACACGTGCGCGTCGACGGCTAGCGTCATCTCGTGCGACAGGTGCCGCGACCAATCCAATCCGGCAACCCCTGCGTACAAGGCATGCTCGTCTGGGCATTCGAAATCGGCCAGCGGCCACAACACGCGGCTGGCCAGTCGCGACCACAGGACGGCGCGTTGCGCGTCGGCCAATTCGCCTTCGACGTTGACGCCCGCCACCGCGGCGGTCGCTTTAGCCGCGCCCAGCGCGACCAACTCGTCGGCCAACAGATATTCGAGGCCCTTGGCGCAGCTCGCGAAGAATTTCATGTTTACAACGACCGCAGCAGGTGAGCGAACGCATCCGCAGACGCGGCGACATGCGCGGACAGCCGGTGCGTATCGTCGACCAGCAACAAACGCGCGCGACGCGGGTGCGCCCAGTCGACTACTTGCTGCGCCGGGATCAGTTCGTCGTTCCAGCCGTGCAGGATGCTGGTCGGCACCAGAGCGGCGTCGAGTTCGGGCGCCTCGCCCATGCGGATCGGCGGCGCCATCAAGAACAAACCCGCGACCGGCACCTGCAACGACACCAGTCCCGAGATGTACGCGCCCAGACTGGAACCGGCCAGCACCAGCGGACCGCGCGCGGCGGCCGTTTGCGCCAGCGCGAGCAGGCGCTGCAGACGTGCGGGCACGTCGCCGAGTTCGGTGATCTCGCGTTTGGCATCGAGGTCGGTGTAGTCGGGGCGTTCGTGCGTCCAGCCCAGGCGTTCGGCGGATTCGGCCAAAGCGGCGACTTTGGTCGCATCGGGTCCGCTTTCGAAACCGTGGGAGAGGATGCAGTGTCCGCGCATGTTCAAAAAATACTGCCGATGATGTGCGCGGCGCGCACGGAAGAGTGGATGCGCGGCGATGGCCGACGCAGGCGGCGCACGCTAATCCGGTACCGCCACAACCTCATCGCCCACGTGCAACGTGCCGCCTTCGAGAATGCGCGCGCACAGGCCGCCGTGGCCGCGCATCGCGTTGTAGCCGCCCGGGCCGAGCGCGGCCTCCATGCGCGAGCATGGATCGCAACTGTCGGTGCCTTCCAGCAGCACCTCGCCGATACGGAAGCGCCGGCCTTTGAAGGCGATCAGCGGAATCCCCGACACCACCAGATTGCGCCGCAGCAGCGCCGGCGGCACGGCATCGTGGCCGCTCAAGGACGCGATCGCGGGCAGGTGCTCGGCCTGGATCAGGGTGATGCCGCGCTTGCCGCTGCCGTTGTTGGACATGTAACGATCGCCGTCCAAGCCCTTTCCGGCCACGGCCTCGACCGATTCCACCGGCAGCATATCCACATCGCGCGCCGGGCGCAGGCCGATCCAGCGGACCCTGCCGCCGCGCGGAAACTGCGTCATCAGCCGGTACAGCTCGGAATCGGGGGACAGCGTGGCCATGTGCGAATGCTAGCATCGCGCCTGCCCGTTCCGCCCCAGGCGCCGCCGTGCTGATCGATCCGCTGCCCTACGAAAACCGCCTCGAAGCGCGTCCGCTGACCCGGATCGACCTGGTGGTGATCCATTGCACCGAGCTGCCGGACCTGGCTATGGCGCGCGAATACGGCGAACGCGTGCTGTATCCGGCGCCGGATGCGGAGGACGGCACCGGCAACAGCGGGCACTTCTATATCGATCGCGACGGCGCGGTGCACCGCTACGTCGCGCCGGACCGGATCGCCCACCACACCCGCGGCTACAACCCGCGCTCGATCGGCATCGAACTGGTCAACACCGGGCGTTATCCGCATTGGCTGGATTCGCGCCATCAGGCGATGGAAGAGGTCTATACGTCGGCGCAGATCCATGCCTTGATCGAACTTCTGAACGGCCTGCTGAAGGACATCCCCGGCTTGCGGCTTATCGCAGGCCATGAAGAGCTGGACACCACCGAGGTTGAAGCCAGCGACGATCCGGCGCGCAAGGTGCGCCGCAAGCGCGATCCGGGACCGCTGTTTCCATGGCCGCAAGTGCTCCAGGCCGTCCCGCTGCAACGGCTCACCGCTTTGTAGAGCGGGGCTTGCTCCGCTGCCCTTAAGCTTTTGTAGGAGCGGCTTCAGCCGCGAGCTCTCCTCCACGCTTAGAAGATCAAGGGCTCGCGGCTGAAGCCGCTCCTACAAAGGCCAAAGCAGAGCAGCGGAGCAAGCTCCGCTCTACAGAGCAGAGGCTCCATTGCCCTCCCTTATAATTGCGGCATCGCCATCGGCCGCCCGAACATGACTTCCGCCGTCTCCGAACTGATCGAACTGCTGTCGCTGGAGCGGCTGGAGGACAACCTCTTCCGCGGCCAAAGCCGCGATATCGGCACTAAATACGTATTCGGCGGACAGGTGCTAGGCCAGGCGCTGTCGGCGGCGCAGGCGACCATGACCCAGCCGCGCGAGGCGCATTCGCTGCACGCTTATTTCTTGCGCGCCGGCGACATCGAACATCCGATCGTCTACGACGTCGACCGCACCCGCGACGGCGGCAGTTTTTCGGTGCGCCGCGTCAGCGCGATCCAGCACGGCAAGGTGATCTTTTTCTGCGCGGCCTCGTTCCAGGAAAGCGAACCCGGCGCCGAGCATCAGTTGTCGATGCCCGAAGTCCCCAAGCCGGAAGACATCGAACCGGCCCACGCCGTGCCGCCGGAAGTGCTGGCCAAGCTGCCGACCAAGGTGCAGCGCTGGCTTAGCCGGATGGGGCCGTTCGAGTTCCGCCATGTGTATCCGCGCGACGAACTCAATCCGCCCAAGCGGCCGCCGTTCCAGCAAGTCTGGTTCCGGCTGTCGGAAAAAGTCGGCGACGCGCCGGAGTTGCACCGCGCCTTGCTGGCGTACGCGTCGGATTTCCACCTGCTGGGCACCGCGACGTTTCCGCATGGCATCAGCTACTACCAGCCGAATGTGCAGATGGCTTCGCTCGACCACGCGCTGTGGTTCCACCGCCCGTTCCGCGCCGACGACTGGCTGTTGTATTCGATCGACAGCCCCAGCGCGCAGGACTCGCGCGGCTTGGCGCGCGGCTCGATCTACGACCGGCAGGGCCGGCTCGTCGCCAGCACTGCGCAGGAAGGTTTGATCCGGGTGGTGAAGGATGCCGAGGCGGCCTCGCAAGTGCCGGCCAAGGAATGATGCGATGAGACAGGTATTCACCAGCGCGCGGCTCGAGAACGTGGAAACGGTCGCCAAGATGCTGGAAGACGACGGCATCGAGGTACGGATCACCAACGGCCGTTCGTACAAAGGTTCGGTGCGCCGTAATTTCAGCTATCGCGAAGGCGGCAACGAAGGTCCGCAGCCGGCGGTGTGGATCGTCAAGTCCGAGGATCAGCCGCGCGCGCGCGCGATCCTGCGCGAACATGGCTTGATCGACAGCACGCGCGCTTCGGAAGGTCCGGCCGCGCCGACGTTCATCGAAGTGGCGCCGGCCAGGACCATCCGCGCGCCGCAGAACCGCGTCTTCAAGTTGAAGGTCGGTATTTTGCTGGTGATCGCCGCCATCCTGGGCCTGATGATGTTCCAGAATCTCGGCCGCAAGAGCGCACCGGACGCGATACCGGCCCAGCCCGGCGCCGCACCCGTGCCTCAAGCTTTGGCGCAGCTCATCTTCGAAAAGGAAATCGTCGCCGGCGACGCCAAGGTCGCGTGCCTGAGCATCGACGGCAAGGATGCGCCGCTGCCGCTGGTGGAAAAACTCATCCGTCCGAATTTGGCGGTAGCGCCCGGATCGAGTTGCGTGCGCGTGGCCGCCGAAGGCAGCGGCAGCTATTCGCGCGCTTCGCGCGGGCCGGCGGTGCTGGTGGACATCACCGGTTTCCGCACCGCCGATGACGGCACTGTGCAGGTGCGGTACAGCGCTTATCGGCATCGTCTGCGTGCGACCTATAAGACGCTGCAGGTCGAGTTGGTCGACGGGCAATGGCGGATCGTGCGCACGCTCAAGCACGTTTCGGCTTGATGCTGGTAGCGGCCGCTTTTTTGTAGGGGCGGCTTCAGCCGCGAGCTTTCGTTTTTTGGCTGTCATCCCGAGCGTAGCGAGGGATATGCTATGTCGACCAAGCATATCCCTCGCTACGCTCGGGATGACGGCTAAAAAGCTCGCGGCTGAAGCCGCTCCCACAAGGCCGCTCCCACAAAAGTCACTTCTGCGAACAAAGGCCAGTCACATTGCCCACCCGCCGGCGTCCTGGTATCTAGACCCTGCGAGCCGCACCCCATGAACGCCGAAGCCTTCGACCTGCTGATCCGCCACGAACTCCCCGCCGCCGCGCGCGGCGACCGCGATGCGTACGGGCGCATCGTCGCCGCGTGCCAGAACACGGTCACCGCCGTGGCGCTGGCGATCACGCACGACGTGCCGGCCAGCGAGGACATCGCCCAGGAAGCCTTCCTATCGGCCTGGCAGCACCTCAAGCGGCTGCAGAATCCGGCCAGCTTCCTGCCCTGGCTTCGCCAGATCGCGCGCAATCTGGCGCGCGACCATCTGCGCGCCAGCCGGCATCGCCCGCTCGACGGCGAAACCGCCGAGATCGCTATCTTGCTGGCCGCCGATCCGTCGCCGACGCCGGTGCAGAAGATCATCGAGGACGAACGCGAGCGCGCCGCCGCCGAACTGATTTCGGCATTGCCCGAAGACAGCCGCGAAACGCTGCTGCTGTACTACCGGGAAGGCCAGAGTTCGCAGCAGGTCGCCGCGTTGCTGGGCCTGTCGGACGCGGCCGTGCGCAAGCGCCTGTCGCGTGCGCGGCAAGAATTGCGCGAGGATCTGCTCAAACGCTTCGGCGAGTTCGCGCGCAGCTCGGCGCCGGGCGTGGCATTCACCACGATGATTGCGACCGCGCTGACGGTGGCGAGCCCGCCGGCTGCCGCGGCCGGCATCCTAAGCGCGGGTGCCGCTGTCGGCGCTAAGACGTTCGGAAAAATCCTGCTCGGCGCCGCAGGCAGCATCGGCTTCGCCGTCGTCGCCTCCTTCACCGCCATCTATCTCGGGCTGCGCAGCCAGTTGCGCGGTGCGATCGACGAACGCGAACGCCATGGATTGATCCGCAGCGCGGTGATCAATGCCTTGGCTTCGATCGGTTTCGTGGCGGCGTTGCTGGTGATCGCCCGGACAACGACCGGCTGGCTCCCGGCCGTGCTGGCCACCGCGGTATTCATGGCCACGATCTTCTACCAGAGCCTGGTGGTGCAGCCGCGGGTGCTGGCGCGTCGCCACGCGATGGAAGCCGCGCGCGATCCGGCGGCCGCCGCCCGCGAACGCCGCAAGGAAAAAATCAAATGCTGGATCGGCGTTTTCTTCGGCACGGCGGGCGGCCTGGGCGGGCTGATCGGCGGGCTGATCATGTCGGGCCGCTTGGTCTTGTAGAGTCGAGCTTGCTCGACTGCTCTTCCGCCAAGATCAAAAGCAGTCGAGCAAGCTCGACTCTACAAAACGCGGGGTTTCGTTATTTCAGGCAAGCCGGAATCGCCGGCCTGATGCCGTGACCGACGCAGAATTCGAAATCCTCCGGCAAAGCCGCGATCCGCTTCGATGTGCCGGCTTTGAGCGCGAATTCCTGAAGTATCCTGGCAGCGCAAACGCGCTTGCCGGATTGCGCTCCCTGATCGGCGCACTCGCTCACGAACAGCACATACTGGCAGGCATCGGCGATGCTCTCGATGCATTGGAACGTGGCCAGGCCATCGGTGATCGTCGCCCGCGTCGAATTGGAGCCGGCTGGACTATCGGACGACATCGTGATCACCTGCGTCTGCGGTCCGTCGCAGCCCAGCAGCGCCATCGCGATCGAAAACGCCGCTGCAACGATACGCGCAATGTCGCCTTTCGATAATCCGCGCATGGCTTCCCTCACATGTTGCGGAACAGCGTCATGAAAGGCTGGCTCACGGTCAGCGTTTCAGGCCGTTGCTTCAGCTTGACGATGCCTTTGCCGGTGTCGTCGCGCGCGATCGATGCGATCGCCTTCAGATTGACGATGGTGGAACGGTGGATCTGCTTGAACGTGGCCGGGTCGAGCACCTCGAGCAGCTCGCGGATCGGTTTGCGCAGCAACGATTCGCCTTCGGCCGTCATCACCACCGTGTACTTATGGTCGGCGCGGAAATAGGCGACGTCGTCGACCATGATCAGCCGCGTTTCCTTGCCTGCGCTGGCCGTGATCCACACCAGCGGCTCGCCGACCGTACGCGGCGCGACGCCCAACTGCTTGATCAGCGCGGCGAGCACGCCGGCATCGGGGTGGCCGGCGGCGGCGCGCGCTTGCAGGCGCTGCACGGTGGCCTCCAGCCGTTCGCGCGAGATCGGTTTGAGCAGATAGTCGACCGCACCGGTTTCGAAAGCGTCGACCGCGTATTGGTCGTAAGCGGTGACGAACACCACCTGCGTCTTCGGGCTGGCGTCGGCCATCGCGGTGGCGACTTCCAGGCCGGTCAGACCGGGCATCCGGATATCCAGGAAGGCGACATCGGGCTGATGCTCTGCGATCGCTTCCAAAGCCTCGCCGCCATCTTCGCATTCGGCGACGATCTGCAACTGCGGCCACACCTCGCGCAGCATCGCGATCAACGCCTGGCGCAACAGGGTTTCGTCTTCGGCGATCACGCACTTAAGCATGGTCGGCATCCTCGCCCGTTGCGGTGGGCACGATGATGGTCGCGGCCACACCGCTGGGGAAGTTGGCGACGATGGCGAAGCTGGCCGTCGCACCGTACGCCAAACGCAGGCGTTCGCGCACGTTCTTCAGGCCGATGCCGGTACCGGCGCTGCCGGCGTTGAAGCCCTGTCCGTCGTCGGCAACGGTCACTGCCACGCCTTGATCGCCGCTTCGCGCCAGAATCCAGACGGTGCCGCCGCCGGGCTTGGGCTCCAGCCCGTGCTTGATCGCATTCTCCACCAGCGTCTGCAGCATCATCGTCGGAAACGGCATCGACTGCAGCGCCTCGGGCACGTCGATCTGCAGTTGCAAGCGCGCGCCCATGCGGATCTGGAGTATTTCGAGATAAGCGCGGGCGCGTTCCAGCTCTTCGCCGAGGGTGGACAGCGCATCCTCGGTGCGCGGCAACGAATGGCGCAGATAGGTGATCAGGTTGCCGAGCATCTCGTCGGCGCGCTGCGGATCGCTGCGGGTCAGGTATTGCGCGCTGGCCAGGGTGTTGTAGAGGAAATGCGGCTCGACCTGCGCATGCAGCAGGCTCAATTTGGCGACCGTGAGTTCCTTTTCGGTGACCGTCTGCGCGGCCTTGGCCTGTTCGCTGCGGCGGCGTTCGGCGACGCGGCGCGTGATGGCGCGCGTGATCGCTTCGGCGTTCTCCAGATTGGTGCCGTCGTCGACCTTGAACCAATCTGTCCAGGCTGCGCTTTCCGGCTCGCAAATCAAGGTCAGGCTGCCGGTGCCCTCGCCCGGCGTCACCGTGGCCAGGATTTGGTTGCGTTTGTTGCCCAGCCAGCTCAGCGGGTTGTAGCGGCTGGGCGACTTGTTGCTGTAGGGATCGATGCGCTGCACCTTGGCGCGGACCTGCAGGCTGTCGCGCGCGCTTTCGATTTCCTCGGTGCGCGGCAATTCGCGGATCGCCGCGTCGACCAGATCGAAGGCTTCGCCCGCTTCGAACGGAATCTCCACCTGGCGCCGCTGGCGATTGGCGAGCGTGGCCGCATCGACATGTCCCGCGATCAATCGCACACGCCGCAGATGCGAAAACGCGCTGGTTACGACCAAGGCCATGGTCGCGCAGAACAGCAGTACGAACGGCCAGGGCGGCCCGTCGTTCATGACGCCGAACAAGCCGGTCAGCAGCAGGGTCGCCAGGAAGAACCCCAGGAACCATGCGGTAGCGATGCGGAGGACGAAGAAGAGACTGCGGATCACGGCGATACCGGGGTGCTGGGTGTGCCGCGGAGAATAGCCGGCCCTAACTGCCGCGTCGCTGCCCGGGCGACGGAAGCGGGTATTCGGCGACGGAGCCGGCTTTTGTGGGAGCGGCTTTTGTGGGAGCGGCTTCAGCCGCGAGCTTTTCTGGGTCGCAGTGGCTGGAAGAAAGAGCTCGCGGCTGAAGCCGCTCCCACAAAAGCCGCTCCCACAAAAGCCGCTCCCACAAAATCCCGCTCACAAAGCCGCTCCTACAAAGCGGGCAAAAAAAGCCCGGCCATCGAGCCGGGCTATCCCACGAAATTCCGGCGAACCCGGATCAGCGATGCGCCTGCGACGCATCCTGCATTTCGACGCGGCTGATCACGCCATCGCCGTTCTTGTCCATCTTCTGGAAACGTTCGGCGCTGCGGGCTTCGCGCTTCTGCTGGTGCTCGGCATCGCGCTTGTGCGCCGACGCGTCCATCTCGGCCTTGCTCAGGTTGCCGTCCTTGTTGACGTCCGCGGACGAGAACCATTCCTCGCGATGCTTGCGCGCGCGCAGCTCGCGATCGCTGCGGTCGACATAACCATCCTTATTGGCATCCATATCCGAGAAGCGCTCGGCGAGCTTCGGGTTGACCGCCGCTTCGGCCTTGCTGATGCGGCCGTCCTTGTCCGTATCGGCCTGCATCATGCGCTCGCCGCCACGGTGGCCACGATGGCCGCCGCGCCATTGCGGACGCTCGTCGGCGGTCAATCTGCCGTCCTTGTTCTTGTCCAATTCGTCGAAACGGGCGGCGAATTTTTCCGACTTGGCCGCCTCGCTGCGGTCGATCGCGCCGTCGCCGTTGGCGTCCAGTTTCATGCGTCCTTCGTGGTGCGAACCCGGTGCGGGGGCCTCCGCCTGCTGCTGCGCGACGGCGGTTCCGACCGCGGCCAGCGCCAGGACAGCGGCGGCATACAGGATCTTGCGGTTCATCGATGTCTCCATTCGGGCGGCGACGGTGCCGCCACTGCATCGGTCAACGCCCCGGTCGGCGCGAGGATGACAAGCCCGCGGCCGCATTCAGCAGGCGGACAGTCGCGGCGATTGCGAACCGGAGCGGTATCCTTGCCGCATGCAGAATGTTCTCGCCCGCACGCTGTCGATCCTGGGTCATCCGCTGCTGGTGCTGCCGATGGCCGGATTGCTGCTGGCCGCGGACGGCGGCACGGACAGGCAAGGCCTGTCTCGCCTGGCTTTCGTTCTGGGTGGGCTGGGCGTAATGGTGATGGCCTATTCGTGGTGGCAGGTGCGGCGCCAGCGCTGGGTGCACATCGATGCCAGCACCCGCACCGAACGCCGCTCGCTGAACCGTTTTCTGTCGGCGGCGTTCGCGATCGCCACCTTGGCCGCCTGGATGGGCGGCCAGCGCGAATTCGCGTTGGGTTTGGCGCTGTCGGCACTGCTGATCGTACTGGCGATGCTGTCGGTGCGATGGTGGAAGCTGTCGTTGCACGTGGCGTTCGCGGTATTCGCTGCGGTGCTGCTGGCGAGTCTGTCTTGGCAGGCTTGCGCAGGCGGATTGCTGTTCGCAGCCGCGGTGGCCTGGTCGCGGCTGGCGCTCGCGCGGCATGTGCCGCGCGATCTGATCGCAGGCGCAGCGGCGGGTGCATTGGCGGGCGGGATGTTCTGGCGGCTGTTGCCGGGTGTGGCGGGATAAGGCATGGGCACCGATCCGCAACACGACACCGAAGGCCTGCGTCTGTTCGATACCGGCGCGCACCCTTGCGGCTACTGGCCCGATCGCATGGCGCGCGATCTGGTGCTGGATCCGCGCGATCCGCGGCTGGCGCAGCTCTATCCGCTGGCGCTGAGCTGGGGGTTCCGCCGTTCCGGCGACATCGTCTACCGCCCGCACTGCGGCTCTTGCCATGCCTGCGTGGCGGTGCGCGTGCCGGTGAATGAATTCGTGCCCAATCGCAGCCAGCGCCGTTGCCTCCGCCGCAACGCCGATGTCGAGATGCGTGTCGTAGCCACCGTCCGCACCGAGGAACAGTTGGCGTTGTATCAGCGCTATCTCGCCGCACGCCATCCCGGCGGCGGCATGGACGATCACGGCGCCAGCGAGTACGACCAATTCCTGGTCGGCGCCTGGGCCAGCGGCCGTTTCCTCGAATTCCGCGCTCACGGCCGGTTGTTGGCGGTGGCTGTCACGGATCGGGCCGATCATGCGCTGTCGGCCGTGTACACCTTCTACGATCCCGAACAGACCGCACGCGGGCTCGGCACGCTGGCGGTGCTGCATCAGATCGAGTGGGCGCGACGCGAAGGGCTGGAATACCTGTACCTGGGCTACTGGATCGAAGGCCACCGCAAGATGGATTACAAACGCCGCTTCCAACCGTTGGAAGCTTTCACCGGCCGCGACTGGCGGCGCATGGAGCGCGGAGACGATGCATGAGGCTGCTCGCGACGATCTGTTTCGCAGTGCTGGCTTGTGCGGGCTGCGTGCGCGTGGTCGTTCACGGCGATCCGGCGGCGATGGCCGCTGATCCATCTGCGGCCTTGCGGGTCGCCACTTACAACACGTCGCTGTACAGCGACGAAGCCGGCGGCCTGATCCGGCGTTTGGAAGCCGGCGATCCCGGTGCGCGCAAGATCGCTGCCGTGTTGCAGCGCGTGCGTCCCGACCTGGTGCTGTTGAACGAATTCGACTACGACCAGGCCGAGCGCGCCGCGGACCTGTTCCAGCAACGCTATCTGCAGGTCGCGCAACAAGGCGGCGGCGAATCGCTGCGCTATCCCTACCGTTATCTGGCGCCGGTCAATACCGGCGTGCCCAGCGGATTGGATCTGGACGGCAACGGCAGCGCCGGCGGCAATGGCCGCGAACGCGGCAACGATGCCTGGGGCTTCGGCCTGCATCCGGGGCAATACGGCATGCTGGTGCTGTCGCGTTATCCGATCGACAGCGTAGCGGTGCGCACTTTCCAGCAGCTCAAATGGAACGCGATGCCGGATGCCTCGCGCCCGAGCGATCCGGCTTCGCGCGGCTTTCACTATTCCGATGCGGTGTGGAAGCAATTGCGCCTGTCGTCCAAATCGCATTGGGACGTGCCGGTGCGCACGCCGCTGGGCACGGTGCATTTTCTGGTGTCGCACCCGACGCCGCCGGTATTCGACGGACCCGAGGACCGCAACGGCGCACGCAATGCCGATGAAATACGGCTGTGGCGCGAATACGTATCGCCCGGCGACAAGCCGTGGCTGTGCGACGACCAGGGGCGCTGCGGCGGCCTGGCCGCGGATGCGCGTTTCGCGATCGCGGGCGATCTCAACAACGATCCGGCCGATGGCGATGGCAGGCACGATGCGATCGTCGAATTGCTCGAACATCCGCGCGTATTGCGTTACGCCACGCCGCGCAGCGTGGGCGCGGTCGATTCGGCCGCGACCTATGCGCAGTCCGGCATTTCGCACCGCGGCTCGCCGGCGCACGCCACCGGCGATTTCGGCCCCAAAGTAGGCACGCTGCGGTTGGATTACGTCCTGCCATCGGTAGGCATGAGCGTACGCGGCAGCGGCGTGTTCTGGCCCGCGCAAGGCGATGCCGATGCGGCGATCGCCGACGGCAGCGATCATCATTTGGTGTGGGTGGATCTGATGCGTTGACAGGTCCTGGCTCTTGATCTTGAATCGAAATGTCAGAAGCCACGATGGAAAGAAGACCCGGAGGGCGGCGCACAGGATGTGCGCCGTTTTCCGACCGAGCCAGGATGGCGAGTCGGAAAATCCCTGCGCCGCGGCACGCTCACGCGTTAGCTCTGTCGGAGAAGACCCTTTTCTTTGGTTACTTTCTTTGATTCGCGCCATCCATGGCGCTCACCCCTTCGGGGCCAGCTTCGCTGTTCGCGTGCGCTCCTGCGCACGCAGTGGGTCAGCAAAAGAAAGGGACTCGGGCGCAGCCCGAAAGCTTTTTTCCATGGCGCGAGTCGCACTGCCATTCACCGGCCACATCGGGCCTGGATAACGGCGTTCGCGGCAATGACAGCTCCAAGAGCAAGAGCAGCGGGGCAAGCCCCGCTCTACAAAGAGCAAAGCAAAGTCGCTGGATCCCCGCCTTCGCGGGGATGACGGCTCAAGAGCGAAGCGCCGAACTTCCCCTACGCGGGATGATGACTTTTACGCGGGATGACGGCTTTAAAGCTCAGGCTTTGGGCTTTTCGTCCGCATTCGGTTTCTCTTCCGAGGATGAAGAAGCGGCCGCCGCCGCCGGCTTGCCGAATCCCTGCGGCCCGAAGCCGAAAACGCCGTCGCTATGCGCCGATACGATCATCCGCACCATGCCGCTGGGCACCATCAGCTCGATCTGCACCGGCTTGCCGTCCTTGTTCTGCCCCTGCAGCGTCATTTCGATCAGCGCACCGCCAGTATCGATCTCGTTGCACAGCACCCACGGCTCCGGTCCCGGCATCAGATAGGGCTTGATCGCTTCGCCCAGCGCTTCCAACGCCTGCGGGAAAAAAAACACGGCGTAACCATCGGTGCCATTCATGCAAAGGATCCTGTCGGTCGAAGTCTCGGCCTGCGCGGTAACGTATCAGGCGTCGTGCAGCGTTATGGTAAGCGCCGCCGCGGCATCGCGTGCGACGGCGCGCGCATCTTCGACGTTTTCGCCGCGCGCCAACGTGACGCCGACGCGGCGCTGGCCTTCCACGCGCGGCTTGCCGAACAGGCGCAACGCCGTGTCGGGCACATGCAGCGCCGCTTCCAGCCCGCCGAATTCCGGCACGCCATAGCCCTGCGCCAACACCGCGCAAGACGCCGAAGGGCCGGCCTGGCGGATGTAAGGGATCGGCAGGCCCAGGATCGCGCGCGCATGCAGCGCGAACTCGCTCAGGTCCTGCGATATCAGGGTAACCAGGCCTGTGTCGTGCGGGCGCGGCGACACCTCGCTGAACCAGACCTCGTCGCCTTTGACGAAAAATTCCATGCCGAACACGCCCCAACCGCCCAACTCGTCGCTCAGGTCGCGTGCGATGCCCTGCGCCAATGCCAACGCACGCGTCGACATCGGCTGCGGTTGCCAACTTTCGCGGTAGTCGCCGTCGCGCTGCAGATGCCCGATCGGCTCGCAAAATACGGTGCCGCCGCGGTGGCGCACGGTCAGCAACGTGATCTCGTAATCGAAATCGATGAAGCCCTCGACGATGGCACGCCCGGCGCCGGCGCGGCCGCCCTTCTGCGCGTAATCCCAGGCGGCGTCGACCTCGTCCTGCGTGCGCACCAGGCTCTGGCCCTTGCCCGACGACGACATCACCGGTTTCACCACGCAAGGCAGCCCGAGCGCGGCCACCGCAGCGTGGTATTCCTCGCGCGTATCGACGAAACGGTACGGCGATGTCGGCAATTGCAAAGTCTCGGCGGCCAACCGACGGATACCTTCGCGATCCATGGTCAGTCGCGCCGCGCGCGCGGTCGGGATCACCCGCGGGGTGCTGCCCTGCGCTGCGAGTTCCTGCCTTTGCCATTCTTGTTCCAGCTGCACCAGCGTTTCGGTATGGATCGCTTCGATTTCCGGCACGATCAGATGCGGCTTTTCCTTTTCGATCAGCGCACGGATCGCGGCGCCGTCGAGCATGTCCAACACATGGCTGCGATGCGCGACCTGCATCGCCGGCGCATCGGCGTAACGATCCACGGCGATCACTTCCACGCCGAAGCGCTGCAGCTCGATCGCGACTTCCTTGCCCAGCTCGCCCGAGCCGAGCAGCAGTACGCGGGTGGCGGAAGGCGACAATGGCGTGCCGATCGAAAGCATTCGGGGAAATCCGTGCGGGCAGAAGCGCAAGTCTAGCGGTTGCGCGGCCGCCAACGCTGACGGGCAGCCGACCGGATTGTCGCGCCGCAACGGCGCATGTCATCCTGCGGGCTTGAAGCGACATCCACGCCCCCTGCCGACCGCCGTCCCGCTGATGGCCGGCCTGATCGCCGCGGCGCTGCTCGCCGCGCCTGGCTGCACGCGCCCGAAACCGCCGTTCGCGCAACTGGCCGGCCTGCTGATGGATTCCCAGCTGGACGAAGTCAGCGGCCTGGCCGCATCGCATCGCCATCCCGACGTGCTATGGCTGCTGGACGACGGCGGCAACCCGGCGCGGCTGTTCGCGGTCAGCCGGCGCGGACGCAAGCTCGCGACCGTCGCCGTCGAAGGCGTGACCAAGACCGATTGGGAAGACCTGGCCGCGTTCGATCTCGACGGCCGGCGTTATCTGTTGATCGCCGATACCGGCGACAACGGCGGCTTGCGCAAAACCTTGCAGCTGCATGTCGTGGAGGAGCCGTCCCGCATCGAGGACGGCACGCTGCGGCCGGCCTGGTCGATCGCGTTCCGCTGGCCCGACGGCGCGCGCGACGTCGAAGCGGTGACGGTGGATGCAACGCGCGGCGAAATCCTGTTGATCAGCAAAAAGCGGCAGCCGCCGGAATTGTTCGTGCTACCGCTGCAGCCCGCCCACGGCTTGCAGACCGCGCGGCGCATCGGCCACTTGGCCGGCGTGCCTCAGGCCAGCGCCGAGGACCAGCGCGAAAATCCTGCGCTCGCTCGCCGCCGCAGCCAGGTCACTGCGGCCGCCGTGTCGCCGGACAAGCACACGCTGGCAGTGCTGACCTATCACGACCTGCTGTTGTACCGGCGCCACGGCAACGAGGGCTGGGCCGCTGCCGTGGCCCGCAAGCCGCAAACCGACGAACTGCCCTGGCTGCCCCAGCCCGAGGCCGTGGACTGGGCCCGCAACGGACGTGCCCTGTACGCCACCGGCGAATTCGCCCCCGCCCCGCTGATCTACCTCCAGCCCTAATCCGGCCTCGCTTTTGTAGGAGCGGCTTCAGCCGCGAGCTTTTCCAGATCCGAGGAACGATCAAGAGCTCGCGGCTAAAGCCGCTCCCACGAAAAGCCACTCGTCGGCAGGCTATTGCAAACTAGATATCATTTTGATATCACTATTGCACGGCCATTCGGCCGCATCGCCGAGAGACGCGTCATGAAAGAGAACCCGCTCCGCTCCGCCACCGGCATCCCGGTCCTGCTGGGCCTGCTCGCCGCCGAGGCCTTCTGCGCCTGGCTGCTGTTCCACGGCGTCACCACGGGACAACCGCTATTCGTCGTTGCCAGCATCGTTCTGGGGGTGGTCGCGGCGTTCTGCCTGCTCGGGCTGTACATGGTCGAACCGAACCAGGCCGCGGTAGTCAGCCTGTTCGGCAAATACATCGGCACGGTCAAGGAAAATGGCTTGCGCTGGAACAACCCCTTCTACGCCAAGAAGAAGGTCAGCCAGCGTGTGCGCAATTTCGAAAGCGGCAAGCTCAAGGTCAACGAACTCGACGGCAGCCCGATCGAGATCGCGGCGGTGATCGTATGGCAAGTGGTGGATTCGGCCGAGGCCGTCTACAACGTCGACGACTACGAAGGTTTCGTGCATATCCAATCCGAATCCGCGCTGCGCGCGATGGCCACCAGCTATCCCTACGACCAGCACGAGGACGGCCAGATCGCGCTGCGCAGCCATCCGGCGGAAATCTCGCAGCACCTCAAGGACCAGCTCGACGAGCGCCTTGCCGATGCCGGCGTGACCGTGATCGACGCGCGCATCAGCCACCTGGCGTATGCGCCGGAAATCGCCCAGGCCATGCTGCAGCGCCAGCAGGCTAATGCGGTGGTCGCCGCCCGTACGCGCATCGTGTTCGGCGCGGTCAGCATGGTCGAAATGGCGCTCGAGCAACTCAAGGAAAAGGGCGTTGTGGAACTCGACGAAGAGCGTCGCGCGGCGATGGTCAGCAACCTGCTGGTCGTGCTCTGTTCCGACCGCCCGACCCAGCCGATCGTGAACACCGGCTCGTTGTACTGAGCGCGACGTGGCCGATAAAAAAGCTTATCCGCTGCGCATCAACGCCGACGTGCTGGCCGCGGCGCAGCGCTGGGCCGACGACGAGTTGCGCAGCTTGAACGCGCAGATCGAGTACGTGCTCCGCGATGCGCTGCGCAAGGCCGGACGGCTGCCGAAGGCCGAGCGCGAAAAAGGCAAGGAGAACGAATCATGAGCAAGCGCTGGACCTATCTGACCGTGGAAGTCAAAACCAGCATCACCTGGACCGGCTCGATCAAGCGCGACAAGCTGCAGGAAGAGCTCAACCGGCATGGCGCGCAAGGCTGGGAGCTGGTCAACGTCATCATGGCGAACACCCTCATCCCAGCGGTACTGGTATTCAAGAAAGAAGCCTGAACCGCATCCCGGCAAGGAGACTTCGATGCTGCACATCGTCCATCTGCTCGAACGCCGTTTCCCGGAACGTTCCGCGCGCATCGTCGCTGCGCTCGTTCTCTTTTCGGCCGGCATGCTCGTCGTCGGCGTGGCAGCGTCGCTGCAGTGACCGCATGAGCCAGCAGTTCGCTATCCATGAGGTAAGCCCGCGGGCCTGGCTACTGCCGGGTTTCGCGCTCGCCGCGGCCACGGTCGGCATGCTGGTCGTCGTGTTTCGCGGCGACTACAAGGTGGCGTGGCTCTTCCCGGTCGTGCTCGTTGCCGTAGGTTCGATCGCATTCGTGCTGCGCCGCCGGAGCGTCAGCCTGGAAAACGGCACGCTCAGCATCGCCGCGGGCTTCAACAGCCGGCGCGTCGCGATCGGCGAAATCGACGTGGACAATGCGCGCATCGTAGATCTGCGCGAGCGGACCGAACTCAAACCCATGCTCAAAGTGATGGGCACCGGCCTACCCGGCTACGAAGCCGGCCACTTCCGGCTGCGCAACCGCGATAAGGCGTTCGTGATGCTGACCGACCGCACGCGGGTGCTGGTGCTGCCGGAAAAATCCGGCCGGAAACTGCTGTTGAGCCTGCAGCAGCCGCAGGCTTTGCTGGATGCATTGCGGCGAAAAGCACATTGACCCCAGGCCAACGATCGGAGGCGCCATGAATAGTTCGCTACGCGGTTATCTGATGGTTTCAATCGCGATATTCACGCTGGTCGCGCTGGTGCAACTGGTACGCGCGTCGGCCGGTTTCCCGGTACAGATCGGACCGTACTCGATACCGGTCGCGGCCTCGTGGGTGCTGGCCGTCGCCGCCGGCGCGCTGGCTTTGTGGGGCATGCGCGCGCTGCGACGCGGCTGAAGCCGCCGGCAGAACGTGGCACCCCGCGCTCGCACCCGCTAATCTGCGCGCATGCGCGCGACTATCCATCTGCTGATCAATACCGCCGACATCGAGATATGGCCGGCCGGCCTGCTGCGCGCGCGCGCCAACCGCGATGCGCGCGCGATCGCCCGCGCGCGCCATGTATTGCGGCGCAAACGCGACGGCCGTTATCTGGCCGCCGACCTGCCCGAGGGCCTGTTGCCGCTGGTGCAGCGGCTGATGCGCGAACCCGGCATCGATGAAGCCCTCGATGCTTTGCAGAGCGCCGCCGAACATCGACGCCCCGGCTTGGACGTGATCGGCGAACTGCCGCTCGCGCGATTGGTCGATCGTCTGGAATCGCTGGGACTGGACGACGGCTACGGCGAGCGCACCGGCCTGCCGCTGGTCGCCGAACCCGATCGGCTGGCGCTGGCCGGCTTCGATCGCTATCGCAGGCCGTTGTGGCTGCATCCGCAAGCCGCGCGCAACTGGAACGCGATGCGCGAAGCGGCTTATCGCGACGGCATCGTGTTGGAAGCGATCTCCGGCTATCGCAGCCACGATTACCAACTCGGCATTTTCGAGCGCAAGCTTGCGCGCGGCCAGACGGTGGACGACATCCTCACCGTCAACGCCGCGCCCGGCTATTCCGAGCACCACTCCGGCCGCGCGATCGACATCGGCGCGCCCGACGAGCCGCCGGCCGAGGAATCGTTCGAGCGCACCGCCGCGTTCGACTGGCTGATCGCCAACGCAGGCGGCCATGGTTTCGCGATGAGCTATCCGCGCGGCAATCCGCACGGCATCGTATACGAGCCGTGGCACTGGTATTGCGAGCTTGACTGAAATGGTCGCTCGATGAAAACAATCAAAGTCGTAAACGAACCGGCATATGCTTTCGGCTCGCCGGATAACGTTAGGCAATATCCGTTCGAATTTGACTTCTCGGGCGGTTATCGCGCCACTTCCGTGCATGGCGTGCTGATTGAAGACGAACCTATCGCGGTGTTCGGCGCCGGCGGAGGCACCACCGGAGTCCACGTTAACTCGCTTCTTCGTCGAGACGATCGTTGCTACCTAGCCGTCGGTCCTTTTATTGTTTGTTTCAGCCTGGACCCATTCAAATACAACTGGGCCATGACCGCGGACCAGGCTGCGTGCTTTGGCGTCCACTACAGCCAGGAGTCAGATGCATTGATTTCCCATGGCGAGCTTGAAGTGTCCCGCTTCTCGGAATCCGGGGAAATCGTGTGGGCGGCTTCCGGCTCTGACGCCTTCACTGAAGGTTTCAGGCTGTATCCAGCGTTTGTTGAGGTCGTCGACTTCGATGGCAAGATTTATCGCTTCGACTACGATAGCGGGCATCTTCGCTTCTAACCATTCATTCGAGCCGGCAAGCGGCCTACTTACGCGTTAGCCGGAAGGTCTATTTCGTTGCGCAATATCCTTTTCATCTGCAGCCAAAACCGTCTGCGCAGCCCTACCGCCGAACAGGTCTTCGCCGATTGGCCCGGCATCGAGACTTCGTCGGCCGGGCTCAACCACGACGCGGAAAACCCAGTCACGCCGGAGCTGCTGCAATGGGCGCAGACGATCTTCGTCATGGAGCGCGCGCATCGCTCGAAACTATCGGCGAAGTTCAAGGCCCAGCTGGATGGCAAGCGCGTGATCTGCCTCGATATTCCGGACGAATTCGCCTACATGGATCCGGCGCTGGTGCGCCTGCTCCAAGCGCGCGTGCCGCGCCACTTGCCGTCGCGCTGAACCTTGGCGTAGCCTGCCGAGAAACGCTTCCCTAGCCAGATTTCCCGCGGTTTTGCGTCTTGCTGCTCGCAATGTGCACGAACGGAACAGCCCGCATTCGGGCCGCGATAACGCTGAGGAAACACGCCATGGTCTGCGAACATCTTTCCGCCGTCGAAAGCGCCCTGCTCGATAGCGGCATCGCGGTGACGTCCCGCGGGCAGGCCTGGTCCGAGAACTGCCGCGAATGGGTCTACTTCGACGGCTACCTCGACACCCGCCGCATACGTGAATCCTTCGATCTGCCCGAAGCCGTCCGCGACCATACCCATCGCGGCACCCACGACGGCCAGGAACACGGCCTGGTCTGCGATCGCTGCCACGACGCGCTGATGGGCCTGCCCGATCCGATCCAAGGCAAACCGGTGTTTCCCCGCTGACGGCTTGCGCCTCGAGCGCATGGAGGAATGATGAGACAGGCGATCATGATCGTGGTGGGCATCGAGGCGCTGTTGCTGGTGTTGAGCCTGCTGAAGCTGTGGCTGACCGGAATCAAAAGCGACCTCGCCGGACAGGGCATGGGCTATGCGTATGTCGCCATCGGTACGATCCTGGCGCTGTTGCTGATGACGCCTGCGTTCGCGTTGGCCTACTACCACAAGCTGCTGTGGCTGGCTCTCGCACTAGCGGTGATCGCGGCGTTTTTCGTGCTGATCGCAGCGGTATCGGGGCTGGCGGGATGAGCGACGAACCCGAGATCGAATACGAAGACGCGCCGCTCGTCACCGAGCTCAGCGGCAACGAGCGGCAGGCCGATGCGGCGGCTTTTTCCGCGGCTTGCGCCCTGCTGCGGCTATACACGTCGAAACCTTATCTCGCTGAAGCGGCGGCGCTGTTCGGCCGGCTCTGCGACGCGTTCGAACAGTGGCCGCAGGCGCACGACCGCCTAGGCGCGTTCACGCTGACGGAGTGGACCACGGCCCTGCGCGAACAACGTGCGGCCTTCGAACGCGGCGTGGCCTTGTTGGAGGCCGGCTACACAGCGGCGGCTTATGCGTCGATAGCGCTGGCGATGAGCGACGGGCTCGAGCCGACAGACCCACGCGACGAGCGCCATTTTTCGCTGCGTTTTGCGTCCGATGAAATCGGCGCTTCGCTCGCCGAGGTCGCCGCCGGGCTCGGGCCCATGGCCAGCCGCATCAGCCTCACGTTGTCCGCACGATGGTCCTATCAGACGCTGATGGCGGATGCGGCGCCGCAAGAAAGCGAATCTCCGGCGACACCCGAAGAAACGCTCACGGTCGATAGCGACGGTCTGGTCCCCAAGACCGGTATCTGGGTACCGACCACGGTCCGCTATGGCTGCCCGAACTTCCTCATCGCCGGCCAAGCCGCCGCACCGATGACGCGCGAAGGTACGCGCTACGACTACGCCGCATCGGATGGCGGCGGCGGCGAACCGCCGCGCGGCGCGTGGAGCGCTTACGACTACATCGAAGAACCTACGACTTGGCGCATGGCCTGGTACGACACCCGCTACCGCGCGGATGCGCAGTAAGCGACAATTTCCCAACTGTCATCCCGAGCGTAGCGAGGGATCTGCTTCACCGACATAGCAGATCCCTCGCTACGCTCGGGATGACAGACAAGAGAAAGAAAGCTCGCGGCGAATCGCACGAAAGAGCTCGCGGCTGAAGCCGCTCCTACAAGACCCGCTCCTACAAAAAAGCCGTCGCTACAAAAAAGAATCAGTCCTGCGAACGCTTGGTCGGCGTTTTGGCCTTGATCGCGGCGTCGGCGATCCGCCACAAGTACATGCTGGCGTAAGTCCGGTACGGGCCCCAGCGTTCGCCGCGCTCGATCAATTCTTTGGGCGTGGGCATCTCGTCGAGCTTGTCGACCCGTTGCGCGCCCTTGCGGATGCCCAGATCGTCGACCGGCAGCACGTCCGGGCGGCCGAGGCGGAACATCAGCATCATCTCCACCGTCCAGCGGCCGATGCCGCGGATCGGCACCAGCGCGGCGACGATGTCGTCGCCGTGCATCGTCGACATGCGCTTGAGATCGGGAATTTCGCCGCGCGACTCGCGCAGAGCCAGATCGCGCAAGGCCAGCGTCTTGTTGCCGGATACGCCGCAGGCGCGCATGGCCGGGTCGTCGATGCGCCCGAGCGTGTCGCAATGGAAACGGTCGCTGCCGATCGCCGCCTCGACGCGCGATACGATCGTCGCGGCCGCTTTGCCGCTCAACTGCTGATAGAGGATCGCGCGCGCCAATGCGTCGACGGGATCGAAACGCTTGCGCCAGCGCGGATCGGCTTGGATCGGGCCGAGCCGTTTCATCCAGGCGCCGAGCTTGCGGTCGCGCCGGGTCAGGTGCTCGAACGCCGCCTCGGTATCGAATCCGCGCGAATGACGGGCCATCTCAGCGCCTCAACGCGTCGACGGCATACAACAGCCAGCCCGCGATCAGCAGGCAGCCGCCCAACGGCGCCAGCGTGGTCTGCCATTGCGCCAACGCATTCGATGCGAGGCTGCCGGAGAACAGCAGTACGCCCACGCACAGCATCGCCAATGCGAAACGGGCGAGCGGGCGCGCCGATTGCGGGGCCAACGCAGCCAAAGCCACGCCGTGGCCGAAGGCGAACAACGCCGCCGTCTGCAGCCGCGTCTGCGTCGGCCCCTGCGCGGCATGGGCGGCATACGCGGACAAAGCGACCGCTGCGGCCGCGAAGAGCGCGCCGTTGGCGGCAAGCCAAGAACGTCGCTGGCGGTGATTAGGATCGGTCATCGGCATAGCGCGCTCCGATTCGCAGGGTCCAAACGCAACGCGCCGCGGGATGAGCGCGGCGCGTGCGGGTGTTGCGGCGGGTAACGACGATTACTTGATTTTCCAGTAAACGTCGAACTGTCCGTTTTCGCCGAAGGAATCGGTCACGCCGCTCTTGTAGACCTCGAAGGCGCGATCGGTGACTTCGTAGCCCTGGGTCAGCGCCCAGGCGCGCAACGCATTGCGCACGTTCTCGAGCTCGGGCATGAAGCCGGTGTAGGTGGCATGCGCGTAACGGCCGGGCTGGGTGCGCACGTACTTCACCGGGCCCTGCATGGTCAGCTTCAATTCGGGCTGACCGCTGGCGTCTACCGGCTCGGCGGCAGGCGTCGGGGCTGCGGCTGCGGCAGCCTCTTCGCCTGCTTCGGCGGCAGGCTTGGCGGCATCGGCCGACGGCGCCGGGCCGCCCTTGCGAACCGGCTGAGCGACGTCGAAGTTGTACGTGGTGCGGCCCAGTTCGTTGGTGATGATGCGCATCGGGCCGGCCGGCTGCAGGCCGTTGGCGGCCATGGTGCGCTTGATCCACTCCATGTTCGCGTTCATCGACGCCTGGATCGGCTCGTTGCCGCGCTCGATGCCGCCGGAAGTGACGAACAGGATGTCTTCAGCCGGCAACTCGGCCACGCTGAGGTTGGCCAGCTTGCTGCCGGACACTGCGTAATCGACGTTGGGCACCGTGGCCAGCGCATTGGTCAAGCGGCCCAGGCCCATCTTCATGTCGTCGCCGACGTAGCGGCTGACGTACATGCCGGAATAGCGGCCCAGGATGTTGAACCCATAATCCACATCGTAGATCTGAGTGATTTCGACGTTGCGGTTGTTGCGGCCGGTCGGTTCGAGCTTGAACGTGAAGCGCTTGTTGTGGCCGCGCTCGGGATTCTCGACCGCGTAGGAAACCAGACGCTTCGGCACGCTCTCGGTGATCGTCCAGCTGCCTTCGCCCAGGCCCTTTTCCTGCGAGGAATAATCCAGCCGCGCACCGACGCCCGACGGCGGACCGGACAGCTTGAGCTGCATGCGCGGATCGCGCAGCACTAGCGGGTTCCAATCGTCGAAACGACGCAGGCTGTTGAGCGTGTCGAACACGATCGTCAGTTTGCGGTTGGTTTCGGTCCTCTCGACCAGATGACGCGAAGACGGCAACAGCAGACCGACGACCAGGAACAGCACGGTCACGATCGCCAGCGAAATCAGTAACTCGATAACACGGGTCATTCAGGGTTCTCCAGGGCTGGCCGAGGCCAGGCGCGGGTCAGGTCGCGAATTTCGCATCGTAACAAACAGACCCGCGATCGGGCGAGCGACTTTGACACAGCCGGAGCGATCTGCCCGCAGGCAGCGGCATGTGCGGCGCGATTGGCCCCTTGACCTTTTCGAAAATTTAACGCAGAGCGGCGGAATGCATGCTCTTTCCTTCTCCCTGCGGGAGAAGGTGGCGCGCCAGCGCCGGATGAGGGTTCGGCGCGAGCGCGATGCACAACTACACGCCGCACCCTCATCCGCCCTTCGGGCACCTTCTCCCGATGGGAGAAGGCAATGCGAGCTGCCGCCCGCCTCTAGACCAGCTGCAACTCGAAAGCCTTGAGCACAGCCCGGGTGCGATCGCGCACGCCCAGCTTGGACAAGATGTTCGAGACGTGGTTTTTGATGGTGCCTTCGGCAACGCCCAGCGAATTGGCGATTTCCTTATTGGAGAAGCCGCTGGCCATCAGGCGCAGGATCTCGGTCTCGCGATCGGTCAGCGGATCGGGCCGGTCCAGGCTGACGAATTCGTTGCGCATGTGCTCCAGGCCCGACAGCAGGCGCTGGGTGACGGCCGGCTGCACCAGCGAGCCGCCCTCGGCCACGGTCTGGATGGCCCCGACCAACTGCTCCAGCGATACGTCCTTGAGCAGATAGCCCTTGGCGCCGGCTTTGAGGCCCGCCAGCACCAGTTGATCGTCGTCGAAAGTGGTGAGGATGATGGTCGGCGGCAGGGCATTGGCCCGCGACAGGGCTTGCAGCGCCTCCAGGCCGGACATGGTCGGCATGCGCATATCCATCAGCACCACATCGGGGTGGATCTGCGGAATCAGCTCGACCGCCTGCTTGCCGTCGGCCGCTTCGGCCACGACTTCGATGCCGTCGGCGAGCGCCAGCAGCGAGCGGATGCCCTGGCGCACCAGGGTCTGGTCGTCGACCAGGCAGACACGGATCATGCGGGAACTCCTTGTTCGGCGATGCTCTGGACGGTAGCGGCGGGCAGGCAGACGCGCAGGCGGAAGCCCTGCCCCGGATGGGATTCGACCTGCAGGGTGCCTTGATATTGCTGGAGGCGCTCGCGCATGCCGCGCAGCCCGTTGCCGGGCAGGATGGTTTCTACGCCGTCGCCGTCGTCGCGGGCTTCGATCGAGATCTGGCCCGCTTCGCGGCGCACGCCGATCCACAATTTGCCGGCATTGGCGTGGCGCACGGTGTTGGTGATGATCTCCTGGGTGCAGCGCAGCAGCACGTGCGCGCGCTCCGGGTCGTCCATGGTCAAGGGCTCTTCGATCTGCATCTCGATATCCAGCGCCGGCACGTTCTCGGCCAGCGGCCGCAGCGCGGCGCCGACGTCGATGGCGCCGCCCTCGCGCAACTGGCTCACCGCCTCGCGGACGTCGGTAAGCAACAACCGCGCCAGGGTGTGCGCCTGGCGCACGTGTTCCTGGGCCTTGCCTTCGGACAGGTGGCTGGCCACTTCCAGGTTCAGGCTGAGCGCGGTGAGATGGTGGCCCAGCAGGTCGTGCAGCTCGCGCGAGATGCGGGTGCGCTCGTTGACTCGGGCGCTTTCGGCCAGCAGGGTGCGCGTCGCGCGCAATTCGGAGTTGAGCCGGCGCTGCTCGTCGCGGGCCTCGGCCTGCTGCCGGGCCACGAGGCTGGTGATGAACACGAACGCAGCGAAACCCACGTAGGCCAGCGCCTGCAGCAACGCCACCAGCGGCGGCATGCCGATCAGGTAGACGAACACCGGATACATGGCCGCGTTGCCGGCGATCAGGCAGAACAACGCGAACCGCATCGACGACAGCCACGGCAGCTGTACCGCCACCACCATCAGCAGGATGCTGCCGGTACCGGTCTGGGACAGGAAACTCACGCCGATGGCGCACAACGTCAACGCCAGCATCAGCGCATGGTCGATCCAACTCGAGCGGCGCTGGCCCAGGGATCGCGATACCCACCAGTACAAGACGCCGAAGGCGGCGTAAACGGCCAGCCAGCGCATCAAACGCAGCTTGAACGCGCTGTATTCGGCCCGGCTCATCGCCTCGGAGTAGCTGGGGTCCAACACCACGCTGAACAGCCACAGCCCGACCACGGCCCAGGTAAAGAGGCCGGCGTAGCGCAATAGGCGAGTGTGGCTGAGTTGACCGAGCATGGCCCATCTTAGGCCCAATGGGGCGCCACCCGTACGCACCGAAAGTCATGTCCTAGCGGCCCGGACATGCCCCGGGCGGGGCCGCCCATGCGATAATCCGCCGAAGGCCGCGCCGATGGCCGCAATCGCTGTACGAACAAGAACAACGGAGTCAGGAATGTCGATTGTCGTCCGCGACGTGCGAGAGCACGAGCTGGATTCCGTCCTTGCCCTCAACAATGCCGCCGGCCCCGCCATCCTGCCGCTCGATGCGGCCAAGCTGCGGCAGTTCTACGACTCCGCCGAATATTTCCGCGTCGCCGAACGCGACGGCAATCTGTCGGGTTTCCTGGTCGGTTTCGGATCCGAGGCCGGACACGAGAGCAGCAATTTCGCGTGGTTCCGCGAGCGCTTCCCGCGCTTCTTCTACATCGACCGCATCGTGGTGGCCAGCCGCCGTCGCGGCGGCGGCGTCGGCCGCGCGCTTTACGCCGACGTGCAGAGCTACGCCGAACTGCGCTGCCCGCAATTGGCCTGCGAAGTCTTCCTGGACCACGGCGCCGATCCGGCCCTGCTCTTCCACGGCAGCTTCGGCTTCCGCGAAGTGGGCCAGAACGTGATGCCCGATGTAGGCGTACGCGCCAGCATGCTGATGAAGGAACTCTGCAGCTACGCCTGGGTGCGCGACACCTACGGCGACGCGCTGCCGGAGTTGCCCTGGGCCGGCCAGGCCCGCCGCGTCGCGCACGCCGAACAGCGTCCGACGGGCACCTGACATGGCGTCCGCGCAAATCGATTACGCCCAAGCCGGCGAACTCAAGATCGGCCAAGTCGGCATCGCCAACCTGCGCGTGCGCACGCTGGACGTGGCGCAGCTGGCGCAGGAGATGCGCGAACGCGTGCAGCGCGCGCCGAAACTGTTCGAACGCGCCGCGGTGATCGTCGATTTCGGCGGCCTGGCGCAGACGCCCGACGTGGCCACCGCGCGCGCGCTGCTCGATGCGCTGCGCGATGCCGGCGTGATCCCGGTGGCGCTGGCCTACGGCAGCAGCGACAACGAAAAACTCGCCGTCGAACTCGGCCTGCCGCTGCTGTCCAAGTTCCGCGCGCAATACGAAACGGCAGGCGCTGCGCCGACAGAACAACCGACGGCGCCGGCCGCGCGCCGCGACAGCGCCGCCGCCGATGCCCCTGCCGCAAAACCCGCGGCACCGTCACCGCACGGCGGGCAACCCGGCATGATCCAGACCGCACCGGTGCGTTCGGGCCAGCAGATCTACGCCGACAACCGCGACCTGACCGTGCTCACCTCGGTCGGCGCCGGCGCCGAAGTATTGGCCGACGGCTCGGTGCATATCTACGGCGCATTGCGCGGCCGCGCGCTGGCCGGCGCGCAAGGCAACGAGAAGGCGCGCATCTTCTGCCGCGAATTCCACGCGGAATTGGTCGCGGTCGCTGGCCACTACAAAGTGCTCGAAGAAATCCCCAAGGAACTGCGCGGCAAGGCGGTGCAGATCTGGCTAGAAAACGAGCAACTCAACATCGCCGCGCTTGATTAGGCGCATCAAAGGAGAAGTGTTTTGGCCGAAATCATCGTAGTCACCTCAGGCAAGGGCGGCGTAGGCAAGACCACCACCAGCGCGAGCTTGGCTTGCGGCCTGGCGCGTCACGGCAAGAAAGTGGCCGTGATCGACTTCGACGTTGGCCTGCGCAACCTGGACCTGATCATGGGCTGCGAACGGCGCGTGGTGTACGACTTCGTCAACGTGATCCAGGGCGAGGCCTCGCTCAAGCAGGCGCTGATCAAGGACAAGCGCTTCGATACCCTGCACGTGCTGGCCGCATCGCAGACCCGCGACAAGGACGCGCTGACCAAGGAAGGCGTGCAAAAGGTCCTCGACGATCTGGCCGAAGACGGCTTCGACTACATCGTTTGCGATTCGCCGGCCGGCATCGAGAAAGGCGCCTTCCTGGCGATGTATTTCGCCGACCAGGCCGTGGTCGTCGTGAATCCGGAAGTGTCTTCGGTGCGCGATTCGGACCGCATCCTGGGCCTGTTGGCCAGCAAGACCCGCCGCGCCGAGAACGGCGAGCGCGTCAAGGAACACCTGCTGTTGACCCGCTACAGCCCGCAGCGCGTGGAAGGCGGCGAGATGCTGTCGATCGGCGATGTCGAGGAAGTGCTGGGCCTGAAGACCATCGGCGTGATTCCCGAATCGCCCGATGTGCTCAACGCTTCCAACAAGGGCGAACCGGTGATCCTCGACATGGAGTCGCCGGCCGGCCAGGCCTACGACGACGCCGTCGCACGGTTGATGGGCGAATCCAGGCCCATGCGCTTCACCCAGTTCGAGAAGAAGGGCTTCTTCAGCAAGCTCTTCGGGGGTTGAGGCATGGGACTCTTCGATTTCCTCAAGGCCAAGAAGAACACCGCTTCGATCGCCAAGGACCGCCTGCGGATCATCATCGCGCAGGAACGCACTTCGCACGGCGGGCCCGATTATTTGCCGCTGCTGCGCCGCGAGCTGCTGGAAGTGATCCGCAAATACGTCAACGTCGACGTGGAAGCGGTGAAGGTCGACTTGGTCAAGGAGGGCGAGCACGACGTGCTCGACATCTCGGTCGCCCTGCCCGACGGCCGCGCTACCGCGGCCTGATCCCCGATTTCGTGGGGCCGCTTTTTTGTAGAAGCGGCTTTAGCCGCGAGCTCTCTTCATCGCCATGAATCCTCAAGAGCTCGCGGCTAAAGCCGCTCCTACAAAAAGCCAAACCGATGTTCTGCTGTTGCGCGACATCTCATTCGAAGATGCCGCCGCTTTGCTCGCACGCTTCAGCGTCAAGCTCGCGCGCGTCGACGACGGCTTACCGATCCCCGGCAGCTTCTGGGGCGAACCCGAAGCGGGTTTGATCGGACACACGGTGTACGCGCGCGACGACACGCCCGTGCACTCGTTGCTGCACGAAGCCGCGCATTTGATCGTGCTGCCGCCCGAACGCCGCGCGCAGGTGCATACCGACGCCACCGATTCGATCGAAGAAGAGGACGCGGTTTGCGTGCTGCAATCGCTGCTCGGCGATGCCCTGCCAGGTGTCGGCGGTACGCGCGTGCTGGCCGACATGGACGCGTGGGGCTACACCTTCCGTCTCGGCAGCGCGCGCGCTTATGTGCAACAGGACGCCGAAACGGCGTGGGCCTGGCTGATCGCGCGCGGATTGGCCGATGCGGATCGGAATTTGGTCTTTCCGACCTGACATCCGAGTTCAGCGAGTTTTTTGATGGCTGCAGCTTTTGAGGCTTTTGAGGCTTTTGAGGCTTTCGTGGGAGCGGCTTCAGCCGCGAGCTCTTGATTTTGACTTTTTCCTCAGCGACAAAGCCTGTCGGCCTGAAGCCTTTCCCACAAGAGCAAGAGCTCGCGGCTGAAGCCGCTCCCACAAAAGCTCCACAAAAGCCGCCCCCATAGAGCCGCTCCTGAAAAAGCTGGAGGAAGACTTGCGGCTCCGTCCGAGCCGCACTAGCCTGCCGGTTCCGCCATTCCAAGCCATGCACGAGGATCCGCCCGTGACCCATCGCCATGTCCTGCTCGCGCTCGCCGTCGCCGCGGGCCTGTTCTCCCTCGCCGCCTGCAAGAAATCGCCGACGCCGGCCGAACAACCCGCCGCTGCGACGCAGGCCCAACCCGAGGGAGAGACCGCCGACCAGTTCATCGCGCGGGTCAACGACGAATACCGGAAGATGTACCCGGAGTTGAGCGCCGCGCAGTGGCTGTCCAACACCTACATCAACGACGACAGCCAACTGCTCGCCTCGAAGGCCAACGAACGCTGGCTCAGCCAGCTCAATAGTTGGATAGAGCAGGCGAAGAAGTTCGAAGGCCAGAAGATGTCGCCCGACACGGCGCGCGCGATCCGGCTGCTCAAATTGTCGACGTCGCTGCCGCCGCCGCGCGATCCGGCCAAGCTCGAAGAACTCACCCAGATCGCGACCAAACTGGAAGGCATGTACGGCGCGGGCACGTACTGCAAGGAGGAAGGCGGCGAAAAGCGTTGCCGCCAGATCGGCGAACTCGAGGACGTGCTGCGCAAAAGCCGCGATTACGACGCGCAACTCGACGCATGGCAAGGCTGGCACACGATTTCGGTGCCGATGCGCAAGGACTACACCCGCTTCGCCGAACTGGCCAACCAGGGCGCGCGCGATCTGGGCTTCGCCGACGCCGGCGAAATGTGGCGTTCCGGCTACGACATGCCGCCGGCCGAGATCGCCGCGGAAACCGACCGGCTATGGGGCCAGGTCAAGCCGCTGTACGAACAACTGCACTGCTACGCGCGCACCAAACTCAACGCCAAGTACGGCGCCGGCAAGGGCGAAGTGGCCGGCGGCCTGCTGCCCGCGCATCTGATGGGCAATCTCTGGCAGCAGGATTGGGGCAATTTGTGGGACGTGCTGGCGCCGTACAGCGAAGCCCAGGCCGGCAACCTCGACATCAACGGCGCGCTGGAGTCGATGTACCAGGAGGATTACCGCGAGCGCCAGCGCCAGTTCGCCGGCGAACCCGAGCCCGAACAACAGGTGGAACTCGAACACGCCGCGCAACTGGATGTCGCCAAGCAGATGACCGAGCGCGCGCAGGATTTCTACGCATCGCTGGGCATGCCCAAGCTGCCCGAGAGCTATTGGCAGAAGACCCAGTTCGTCAAGCCGCGCGACCGCGACGTGGTCTGCCACGCCAGCGCCTGGGACATGAACATGGCCGGCGACGTGCGCACCAAGATGTGCACCAAGCCGAACGAAGAGGATTTCACCACCATCTATCACGAGCTCGGCCACGTCTATTACTACATGGCCTACAACAAGCTGCCGCCGTTGTTCCAGGGCGGCGCCAACGACGGCTTCCACGAAGCGATCGGCGACACCATCGTGTTGGCGATGACGCCCAAATACCTGAACTCCATCGGCCTGGTCGGCGCGCAGCAGCAGAGCAACGAAGCGCTGATCAATTCGCAGATGCGGATGGCTTTGGCGAAGGTCGCCTTCCTGCCGTTCGGCCTGATGATCGACCGCTGGCGCTGGGGCGTGTTCGACGGGTCGATCAAGCCGGACCAGTACAACAAGGCCTGGTGGGATCTGAAGGCGAAGTACCAGGGCGTCGCGCCCGCTACGCCGCGCGGCGAGGAGTTCTTCGATCCGGGCGCCAAATACCACGTGCCCGGCAACACGCCCTACACGCGCTACTTCCTGTCGCACGTGCTGCAGTTCCAGTTCTACAAAGCGCTGTGCGACGCCTCCGGTTACAAAGGCCCGCTCAACGAATGCAGTTTCTACGGCAACAAGGCCGCCGGCGAAAAATTCTGGGCCATGCTCGGCAAGGGCGCGGGCCAGCCGTGGCAGCAGACGCTGCAGGAACTCACCGGCGGCCAGAAGATGGACGCCACGCCGATGCTGGAATACTTCGCGCCGCTGCAGGGCTGGCTCAAGCGGCAAAACGAAGGACAACAGTGCGGCTGGCAGGTCCCGACGCCTCCGCAAGCCGCACCGGCGGCCGGAGCGGCCACGCCCAAGCAAGGCTGAAATGCCGCGCTAAAGTGCCGAATGAGGCCCATGCGCCTCACTTCGGTGGGTTGCGAGCACTGACGGCGCTTTCGACAATGACTTTCAGCACGGTCGGCGGCTTTTCCGAGCCGCCTAGACTCGTCGAGTTGTCAAGACGTTTTTCCGCCCACCGACCAGAGACAAACGTTATGCACAGGGGAGCTTTCCGCAAGGGATTCAATCGCCTCGCGGCCATCGTGGTTTTCGGCCTCGCGTTTTCCACCGGCGCTATCGCGCAATCCAGTTCCGGCAACCTCATCGGCGAAGGCAAGGCCGGGGACACCGTGATCATCCAGGGCCCGGACAACGGCTTCCACCGCGAGATGGAACTCAAGGAAGACGGCAAGTATCAGGTGCGCCGCATTCCGCTCGGCGATTACACCGTCACCGTCAAGCACGCCGACGGCACTTTCAGCGCGCCCAAGACGGTTTCCGTCAGGGTGGGCAGCACGGCGCGGGTGCAATAACCGCGTTCGGCCTGCTCCGCCCTAGGCGAGCAGTTCGAGCGATACGCAAGGCCGGCGCAAGCCGGCCTTCGTTTTTCCCGAAATCGCCCCGCAAGCGGCATACTTCCGGCCATGGAACGCCTTGTCGCCGCCGATATGCTCGCCGATCTCGCTCCGCAGCCGCTGCAGCGGGCGACCGCCCTGCCCGCGCGTTTCTACGCCGATACGGCGATGGCCGCCATCGACCGCAGCGCGATTTTCGATCGCGGCTGGCAGGTGGTCGCGCACGTCTGCCAGCTGCGCGAGGCCGGCGATCATGTGGTGGCCGATCTGGCCGGACTGCCGGTGATCGCCGTGCGCGGCGCCGACGGCGAGATCCGCGTGATGCACAATGTCTGTCGCCATCGCGCCGGCCCGATCGCGCAGTGCGACGGACTGGCGGCCAAGTCGCTGCGTTGCCGTTACCACGGCTGGACTTACGGCCTGGACGGCGTCCTCAAATCCGCGCCCGAGATGCGCACGGCCGAAGACTTCGACGTGACGCAGATCCGTCTGCCGCAGTTGCCCACGCGCGTGTGGCAAGGGCTGGTGTTCGCCTGCACCGGCGAAGATCCGCTGCCGTTCGACGACCTGGTCGCCGGCATCGACGCGCGGATCGGCGCCGAACGCGGATTGGCCGATTACGGCCATCACCAGCGCGCCGGTTACGACGTGGCCTGCAATTGGAAGGTGTACATCGACAACTATCTCGAGGGCTACCACGTGCCGCACGTGCATCCGGCGCTGAACCGGATGCTCGATTACCGCAGTTACGTCACCGAGACGGCGCACTGGCACTCGCTGCAATGGAGCCCGCTGGAGAGCGGCGAAGGTTTGTACGGCAGCGGCGATGCGCTGTACTACTGGCTGTGGCCCAACACCACGCTCAATATCCTGCCCGGCCGATTGCAGACCAATCGCGTGGTGCCCAAGGGCGTGGATCGTTGCCGCATCGAATTCGATTTCTATTATCCGTTGGACGATTCCAGCGAGGCGCGCGCCAGACGCGAAGCCGATCTCGGCTTCAGCGACGAAGTGCAGCATGAGGACCTGGGCATCTGCGAAGACGTGCAGCGCGGCCTCGCATCCGGCTCGTATGTGCCCGGACGCCTGAACCCGCTGCGCGAGAACGCGGTGCATCACTTCCAGGAATTGCTGCGCGACGCCTATCGGCAAGCGCAGGCCGAATGAATCCGGCCAAGCCGCTGGGGCTGCTCGCAGCGATCGCACTGGTCGTGGGCAACATGATCGGTTCGGGCGTATTCCTGCTGCCGGCATCGTTGGCGCCGTACGGCGCGGTCAGCCTGATCGGTTGGGGCATCACCCTGGGTGGCGCGTTACTGCTGGCCTTGACCTTCGCCCGGCTGGCGACGCACTGGCCGCAAACCGGCGGGCCGTATGCGTTCGCGCGCAATGCGTTCGGCGAGACGCCCGGGTTCCTGATCGCGTGGAGCTACTGGATTTCTATCTGGTGCGCGAATGCCGCGATCGCGGTGGGTTTCGCCGGCAGCATCGGCGCGATTTTCCCGGATCTGGTGTCCACCCCGTTGCGCGGCGCGATCTGCGCGCTGTCCGCGCTTTGGATCTGCACCGCGATCAATCTGGTCGGCGTGCGCGAAGCCGGCTTCACCCAGGTGCTCACCACGCTGCTGAAAGTGGTGCCGCTGCTGCTGTTCGGCGGCATCGCGATCTGGTTCATGGATGCGCACAATCTGCGCCTGCCGGAAACGCGCGAAGGCGAGTCGTTGCCGCATGCGATCCAGGCCACGGTGGCGTTGACGCTGTGGGCGTTCCTGGGCCTGGAAGCGGCCACGGTGCCGGCCGGCTCCATCGCCGATGCCAAGCGCACCATTCCGCGCGCCACCGTGATCGGCACGCTGCTCGCCGGCATCGCCACCATCCTCACCTGCACGGCGGTGCTGGGCCTGCTGCCCGCCGACCGGCTGAAGGATTCCGCCGCGCCGATGGCCGAGGCCGCGCGCGCACTGTGGGGTCCGGGCGCGGCGATCGGCGTGGCCGCCGTGGCGATGGTGTCGTGCTTCGGCGCATTGAACGGCTGGGTGCTGTTGTCGGCGCAGGTGCCGCTCGCAGCGGCGCGCGACGGACTGCTTCCAGCGCGATTCGCACGCCTGGACAAGGGCGGCACGCCGGCCTTCGGCGTCGTCGTCAGCAGTGCGCTGGCCAGCGCGCTGGTGATTTCGAATTACACGCGCTCGCTCGTGCACCTGTTCACGTTTTCGATATTGCTGTCGACGGCGGCCTGCCTGTTGCCCTACGTCGTCAGCAGCGCGGCATGGCTGCGCCGCAACGACGGCACGGGCCGGATCGTAGCCGCACTCGCCCTGCTCTACAGCGTGTATGCGTTGATCGGCACCGGCACCGAAGCCTTGTTGTGGGGTGCCGCGTTGGTGTTGTTCGGCCTGCCATTCCACTGGTTGAACCAGTGGCGCAATCGGCGGGCGCGGAACGAATCCGCTTAGAACCGCTCGGTGGGTTCCAGCACCACCGCCGCTTCCGGCGGAGATTCGGGCACGCCCTGTCCCGATCGCGTCTCCCATCGCCAGAACAACCATCCGAGCAGCGAGAACGCGGCCGCGCCTAGGGCCAGATGCAGTCCCTTATGGCTCAGCAGCGGCGACAGCACGCCGGCCACGATGGCATTCATCACCAAACTGGTGAATGCCTGCAGCGACGACGCCGAGCCGCGCTGGCGCGGATACATGTCGAGCACGGCCAGGGTCAGGATCGGAAACACCAACGCGATGCCGAACGAACCGATCATCATCGGCAGCACCGCCCACGGGATCGAAATGGTCGGTACCAGCGCGTTGTAGGCCACGTTGACGACCGCACCGATGCCGCAGCAGACGAAGCCGATATTGGCCAGACGCGCGCCGCTGATCTTGCCGGCCGTGCGCCCGGACGTGTACGCCCCGAGCATCATGCCGCCGATCATCGGCACGAAGAACCAGGCGAACTGGCGTTCGTTGAGCCGCAGCAGATCGAGCACGAACGCTGGCGCGGACGAGATGTACAGGAACAGCGCGCCGAAATTGAACGTGCCCGACGCCGCCAGCCGTTGGAAACGCGGATTGACGAAGATCGCCCAGTAGTCGCGCAGCAGCCGCTTGGGCGCCAACGACAAGCGCGCTTGCGGCGGATGCGTCTCCGGCAACGCGATCCATACCGCGGCCAGCAGCAGCAGCGAGAAGCCGACCAGGAACCAGAAGATCGCCGACCAGTGTCCCCAGCCCAAGATCCAGCCGCCGATGATCGGCGCGATCGCCGGCGCCACGCCGAAGATCATCGACACCTGGCTCATCAGGCGCTGCGCATCGTGGCCTTGCAACACATCGCGGATCAGCGCGCGGCCCACGATCAGGCCGACGCCCGCCGACAGGCCCTGCAACGCACGGAACGCGAGCAAAGTCGGCAGATCGCGCGACAAGGCGCAGCCTGCGGAAGCGAGCGTGAAGACGATCAGACCGCCGATGATCACTTTGCGCCGGCCGATCGCATCGGACAGCGGGCCGTGCACCACGCTCATCAGCGCATAAGCGAGCAGGTAGACGCTGATCGTCTGCTGCATCGCCACCTTGTCGGCGCCGAGTTGCCGGCCCATGTGCTCGAACGCCGGGAAGATCGTATCGATCGAGAACGGCCCGAACATCGCCAAGCCGCCGAGCAGCAGCGCCAGGCTGCGCAAGGAAATCTTCGGAGCGGTCTCGTTTTCCTGCGAGGACTTCGTATCGTTCACCACGCAAGCATAAGCCCGAACCCGCCATGCCGATAGTCGGATGTGCATGGCATCGGCTCTGGCTTTGGCATGGCTTTGGCTCTGACTGCCGAGCGTGGCGAGCATTGAAAGCACTCTGCTTGTCTCGCGCAGGCGATGATCCAGTGGCTTTGCTCCGGCTTTGTAGAGCGGGGCTTGCTCCGCTGCTCTTGCCTTCAAGCCCGTTATCCCGGCGAACGCCAGAATCCGGCAACATTGCTGTCGCTCTGTAGAGCGGAGCTTGCTCCGCTGCTCTTTGCTGTTGGGTTCTCGCGATCTGCCGGCCTTTCAGGCCGGGATTCCGTCCGCTAATAACACGGCCGGGTTATTTTCTTTCGGGGGCGTCGAATCGCTTAAGCTTCGAGTCCCTTCTTTGGTTACTTTCTTTGGGCCAGCGCAGAAACCTTCCATAGCGCGAGTCGCTGCGTCAGGCGCCGGCCACGTCGGCTTGGCCAAGAGCAAGAGCGAAGAGCCAAGTCACTGGATCCCCGCCTTCGCGGGGACGACGGCTTAAGGGCAAGAGCAACATGGGCCCAGCGTTCGCTGGGATGGCGGCTTAAAGCAACAGCAGCGGAGCAAGCCCCGCTCTACAAAGCATAAGCAGCGGAGCAAGCCCCGCTCTACGAGGCAGGCGGACCTTTCAGTTCGACCATGTTGTCTTCCGGATCGAACAGGTACTGCGACGGCCCTTCCCCTTCGGCGCCGTAGCGCGAACCGAAATCGCCGACGCGTACGCCGTTGGCCTGCAGGTGCGCGACGATCGCGTCGCGATCGAAGGGGTTCACGCGCAGGCACAGATGATCCAGATTGCGGCCCTCGGCGCCCGGCGCCGCCCCGCCCATGCGGCCGAGTTTGCCGTCGACCGGGACCAAGTCGATCAGCGAACCGCCCGCGCGCAGTTGCAACAATCCGATCTCCTGCTGATGGCGCTCGACGGTGCAGCCGAGCACGTCGCAGTAGAAGGACTGCATGGCGGCCGCGTCGCGCACGCGCAACACGATGTGGTCGATCTGGCGGACGGCGAATGGCGGACGTGAGGGCATGGCATGCTCCTTCAGGGGGAAGAACACTGTAGCCCGGGTGGAGCGAAGCGATACCCGGGGCCCGCGGAGTCCCGGGTACCGGCCTGCGGCCGCCACCCGGGCTACGGCGGGTTATAATCCTTCCCGCAGCACGCAGCGGGAGAAGCGGCCGGCCTCGATAGGCCCGGGCCGCTGCCGAAGGCGCAACGCCCGTAATCGCTCAGGCCCCAGACCGCCGCGTGCCACACACTCTGGAGAGACCGGTTGAATCCGGCGCCGAAGGGGCAAGAAACGCGGACCCTCCCCCTGCCTGCGGTTGGGAAAGCGTTTTGAAACTCTCAGGCAAAAGGACAGAGGGGCGCCCTACGTGCAGCTTGCACGTCACCACCGGACGCCCGTCATGCCCCATAACGCCACGCCCAGCCTGCGCGAGCTCGAACACCATTCCGCGTTCATCGAACGCCACATCGGCCCCAACGACGGCGAGATCGCGCAAATGCTGCGCGTAGTCGGCCATGCGTCACTGGACGCGATGACCGACGCCATCGTCCCCGCGAAGATCAAGTCTCCGTCGCCGCTGGCCCTGCCCGACCCGGTCACCGAGGTCGAGGCGCTCGCCAAGATCCGCGCGATCGCCGACAAGAACCAGGTCTTCCGCAGCTTCATCGGCCAGGGCTATTACGGCACCCACACGCCGAACGTGATCCTGCGCAACATCCTGGAGAACCCGGCGTGGTACACGGCCTATACGCCGTATCAGGCCGAGATTTCGCAGGGCCGCATGGAAGCGCTGATCAACTTCCAGACCATGTGCGCCGACCTCACCGGCATGGAGATCGCCAACGCGTCGTTGCTGGATGAAGGCACCGCGGCGGCCGAAGCGATGACGCTGGCCAAGCGTTCGGCCAAATCGAAATCCAACGTGTTCTTCGTATCGAAGAACGTGCACCCGCAAACGCTGGAAGTGCTGCGCACGCGCGCCGGCGGCTTGGACATCGAACTGCATGTCGGCGACGACAGCGAAGCGGCCAACGTCGACAGCTTCGGCGTGCTGCTGCAATACCCCGACACCTACGGCCAGATCCACGATCACAAGGCGCTGGCCGATGCCGTGCACGCGCGCGGCGCGCTGGTCGCCGTGGCCACCGACTTGCTGGCGCTGACGCTGATCGCCGCGCCCGGCGAATGGGGCGCGGACATCGTGGTCGGCAATACGCAACGCTTCGGCGTGCCGTTCGGTTTCGGCGGCCCGCACGCCGCGTTCATGGCCTGCCGCGATGCGTTCAAGCGCTCGATGCCCGGCCGCCTGATCGGCGTATCGATCGACGCCGAAGGCAAACCCGCCTATCGATTGACGCTGCAAACCCGCGAGCAGCACATCCGCCGCGAAAAGGCCACGTCCAACATCTGCACCGCGCAGGTGCTGCTCGCAGTGATGGCCAGCATGTACGCCGTCTACCACGGCCCCGAAGGCCTGACCCGCATCGCCCGCCGCACGCACCGCCTGGCCGCGATCCTGGCCGAAGCGCTGCGCAAGGCCGGCGTCGCCGTCGGCCCGGATTTCTTCGATACTTTGCATGCGATCGACATCGACGCCGCTGCGATCCATGCCAAAGCGGAAAAAGCAGGGCTCAACCTGCGCAAGATCGACGACCGCAGCCTCGGCGTCAGCCTGGACGAAACCACCACCCGCGCGGACGTGGCCGCCATGGCCGCGCTGTTCGGCGCAGCCGTTTCCGAGCAAGATATCGATGCGCTCGACGCCGCCACCGCCGACGCCCTGCCCGCCGGCCTGCTGCGCAAAAGCGATTTCCTGAAGCATCCGGTATTCAACACCCATCACAGCGAACACGAACTGCTGCGCTACATGCGCTCCCTGGCCGACAAGGACCTGGCGATGGATCGCACCATGATCCCGCTCGGCTCCTGCACCATGAAGCTCAACGCCACCGCCGAAATGATTCCGGTCACCTGGCCCGAATTCGGCAATATGCATCCGCTGGCGCCGCTTTCGCAGACCGCCGGCTACAAGCAGCTGGTCGAAGAACTCGAAGCGATGCTGGTCGAGTGCACCGGCTACGACGCGGTCAGCCTGCAGCCCAATTCCGGCGCGCAGGGCGAGTTCGCCGGCCTGCTGGCGATCCGCGCCTATCACCGCTCGCGCAACGAAGGCCATCGCGACATCTGCCTGATCCCGGAATCCGCGCACGGCACCAACCCGGCTTCGGCGCAGATGTGCGGCATGAACGTGGTGGTGACCAAGTGCGACGCCAACGGCAATGTCGATGTCGAAGACATCCGCCGCGCCGCCGAGAAATACGCCAGCCGTCTCGCCGCGCTGATGATCACCTACCCGTCCACGCATGGCGTGTTCGAGGAAGACATCGTCGAGATCTGCGAGATCGTGCACGCGCACGGCGGTCAGGTGTACACCGACGGCGCCAACATGAACGCGTTGGTCGGCGTCGCCAAGCCCGGCAAATGGGGTTCGGACGTATCGCACCTCAACCTGCACAAGACGTTCTGCATTCCGCACGGCGGCGGCGGCCCCGGTGTCGGTCCGTGCGCGGTGAAGTCGCACCTGGCGCCGTTCCTGCCGCGCACGCTCGGCGGCGACGGCGAAGTCGGCATGGTCAGCGCGGCCAGCTACGGCTCGGCCTCGATCCTGCCGATCTCCTGGATGTACGTCACGATGATGGGCAATGCCGGCCTGCGCAAAGCGACGCAAGTGGCTTTGCTCAACGCCAACTACATCGCCAAGCGCCTGGAACCGCATTTCGACACGCTGTACACCGGCCGCAATGGCTTGGTCGCGCACGAGTGCATCCTCGACCTGCGTCCGCTCAAGGACGCCACCGGCATCAGCGCCGAAGATGTGGCCAAGCGCCTGATCGATTTCGGCTTCCACGCGCCGACGCTGAGCTTCCCCGTCGCCGGCACGCTGATGGTCGAACCGACCGAGAGCGAATCGCTGCACGAGCTGGACCGCTTCATCGACGCGATGATCCAGATCCGCGACGAGATCCGCGCCATCGAGGAAGGCAAGCTCGACCGCGAGGACAACCCGCTCAAGCACGCGCCGCACACCGCCGTCATGGTCGCCGGCAGCGAGTGGAACCACGCCTACCCGCGCGAGCTGGCCGCGTTCCCGCTGCCTGTGCTCAAGCAGCAGAAGTACTGGCCGCCGGTGGCGCGCGTGGACAACGTCTACGGCGACAAGAACGTGTTCTGCAGCTGCGTGCCGATCGAGGCTTTCGCGGGCGAGATCGAGGCGTTCAGCGAGCCCAACGTGATGTGATCGATAGGCTCCGCCTGCCGATTTTTCTTCGTGGGAGCGGCTTTCGTGGGAGCGGCTTCAGCCGCGAGCTCTTGATCTTTAGTGCAGCCTTAAGAGCTCGCGGCTGAAGCCGCTCCCACAAGAGCCGCTCCTACAGAAGTCGCTGCTACAAGCAGCGTGGCGCGGCCATCACGCCCGTCTGCCGACAATACGCGACGGATCCCGGCAAAGGCCCGCGCATGCCCGCGCTCAACGTGCTGACCGTGAACGCCCACATGGGCTTCAATCTGTTCAAACGCCGGTTCATCCTGCCGCAACTGCGCGAGGCCATCCGCGAGGTTTCTGCGGACCTGGTATTCCTGCAGGAAGTGCTCGGCGAGCATGCCGGTCACGCGCGACGCCATTCGGACTGGCCGCAAGGATCGCAATACGAATTCCTGGCCGACACGCTGTGGGAGCAGTATGCCTACGGCCGCAATGCCGCGTATCCGCACGGCCACCACGGCAATGCGGTGCTGTCCAAATTCCCGATCCTGTCGCACGAGAACCGCGACGTGTCGCTCCACGGCCACGAAGAGCGCGGCTTGCTGCATTGCGTGGTCGAAATCCCGTCGCCGAAAACGGCGCTGCATACGATCTGCGTGCATCTGGGCCTGCGCGAAAGCCATCGCCGGCGCCAACTCGGCCTGCTATGCGGAATCTTGGACGAAGAGATTCCGGCAGACGCCCCGCTGATCGTCGCCGGCGACTTCAACGACTGGCGCGTGCGCGGCCATGCGCTGATGCTGCGTTGCGGCTTGCACGAGGCCTTCGAGCGGGCGCACGGCCGCGTCGCACGCACCTTTCCTGCGCGATGGCCTTTGCTGCCGGTGGATCGCATCTACCTGCGCAACGCCCGCGCCATGGCGCCGCGCGTGCTGTCCTCGCGACCGTGGTCGCATCTGTCCGACCATGCGCCGTTATTCGCGGGTATCGAACTATGACGCAGCCCGTCCGCCGCGACGGCGTCTGGCGCGACGGCAATCGCGTGCCCCTGCTGGAGAACGGCGAAGAATTCTTCCCCGCCGCTTTCGCCGAAGCGCCATGAGATCCCGTCACCCCTACTGGAAACGGATCGGACGCATCGCGTTCGTCGCGTTCCTGGCGACCGTGGCCGTGCTGCTGGCGCTCTATGCGCGATCGGTCGATTGGGCCGCCGTGACCGCAGCTATCGCCGGTTACAGCGCCGGCGAACTGTCGATCGCAGCGGCGCTGGCGTTGCTGAGTTATCTGATCTATGGCGGTTACGATCTGGCGGCGCGGGCTTATGCGCATCATGCGCTTTCGACGCGACGGGTGATGCTGATCGCAGCGATCAGCTATGCCTTCGCACTCAATATCGGTGCGGTGGTCGGCAGCGCCGGTTTCCGCTATCGGCTTTATTCGCGCTCGGGATTGAGCATGGGCTCGATCAATCGCATCGTCGCCTTCAGCGTGTCGAGCAATTGGCTGGGCTATCTGCTGCTCGCCGGCGCGCTGTTCGTTACGCGCAGCGTCGCGTTGCCCGCCGATTGGAAAATAGGCGCCACGGGACTGCAGGCGCTGGGTTTGGCGATGCTGGCGGCCGTGCTGGCTTACCTCATCGCCTGCGGGTGGTCGCACGGACGGATTTTGCATGTGCGCGGACACCATTTCCGCCTGCCCTCGCCGCGCCTGGCTTTGCTGCAGCTGGCATTGGCTGCGATCAACTGGTCGGTGATGGCGGCCATCGTTTATCTGCTGCTGCCGCCGCAGATCGATTACACGATGGTGCTCGGTGCGCTGCTGCTGGCTGCGGTGGCGACGGCGATCGCGCATATTCCCGCCGGTATCGGCGTATTGGAAGCGGTCTTTCTCGCCCTGCTCGGCGCGACTGTCGCGCAGCCGCAACTGGTTGCGGCCCTGCTGGTTTATCGCGCCTTTTATTATCTCGGGCCGCTCATCGCGGCCACCGCGTCGTATGCGGCTTTCGAGGCGAAAAGCCGCCGCATCGCACATCCGGCGAACGATAGCTGATGGCCGCGCGCCGCCGCAGGTGCGGCGTCGCGCGATCGGCTCAGCCGCCGTTCTTCTTCAACCAGGCGTCCACTTCCGGCAGGCGCTCCTTGCGCACCTTGCTGCGGTAAGTGATGTTGGCGATGGCCGTTTCGGCCGCGCGACGCGAACCGGCGGCGATATGCGCGTCGGCGTAGGCTTTGATCTTGCCCACCATCGCCGGCTCCAGCGAGCCGTTGCCCAATGCGGGATACCAACTGCTGCGCGAAGTGGAATCGACCAATTTGTCCACTTGCGCGCGATGCGCGACCGCATAGTCGAAGGCCATGTCCGAATGGCCGTACGACACCGTGGAAATCATATCGGCGCTATTGGTGGCGCCGGGCTCGTCGGTGAGCGCCAGATCCAGCGCGCGCTTGGCCAGCGCGTCGTCGTCGGCCGACGACAGCAACGAATAGAACTCGTCCTTCACCAGCGGCGTCTTCTCGGCCTTCGCCGCGGCGTGCAATTCGTCCCACGTGGCGGCATCGGCGTGTTTAGCCACCACGCTCAGGATGGTTTTGCGCAACTCGGCCGGCACCGCGTTCGGATCGGCCTTCTGCGCGGCGTAACGGCGGCGCGCTTCTGCGATCGTTTTCTCGTCGCCCAGATCGCTCAACGTTCCGATCAGCTGCGCGCGCAGGATCGTGGTCGGGTCGCCCTCGTTGGCGCGCCCTTCCCAGCCGATGCGTTCGAACACCGGCGCCAAACGCGCGATCGCGAACTTCTGGAACGTGGCTTGCCGGGCTTTGTCGTCGCGGTAATACGCATTGAGGCTGCCGAAGCTGCCGGCGATGTCGGCCCAGATCTGCGGGTCGGCATCGGCGGCCGTCGATTTGGCCAGGTCCAGGTAATCCGATGCCGGCTGCAAACCGGCCATGCCCAGCGCCCAGACGTCGTTCATCAGGCCCAGTTGGTCGATCGGCTCGAGATTGGCGAACCCGTCGCTGACCGCCTTGAACTGCTGCGGCGCATACAGCGTGCGGTAGTAGCCGCTCTGTCCCGCGTTGACGACCACGGGACCGCAGCCGGGCAATGCCATCTCGGCCTTGCCGCCGGTGACCACGGTGCGCACCGGCGCACCGCCGAGCGTTTGCGCGATGACCGGTACGCGCCACGCGAGCGATGTTTTGTCGGGGCGATCCTTGGTGAATTCGCCCTGGGTCAGCTTGAGCGCGGTCTTGCCGCCATCGCACTGCGCCGATTCCACGCGGATCAGCGGCACGCCGGGTTGCAGGGTGAAATCGTGGGCGATGGCCAGGATGGGTTTATCGGCCGCAGCTTCGATCTCCTTCCACAAGTCGTCGGAGACGGTATTGCCGTAGGCATGCGCCTTCATGTAACGGCGCACGCCTTCGCGCCAGGCGTCGGCGCCGACATAGCCTTCCAGCATGTGGATGACGGCTTCGCCCTTGGAATAGGTGATCGCATCGAAAGCCTGGCTGGCCTGCTCCACCGTTTCCACGTGCTGCACGACCGGGTGCGTGGTGGCGACCGCATCGCGGTTCATCGCCGCTTCGCGCGATCCCACGCTGTACAGCTTGGTGTTCCATTCCGGATGCAGTTTCTCGGTGGTGCGGCTGGCCATCCACGAGGCGAAGCCTTCGTTGAGCCACAGGTCGTCCCACCAGCTCATCGTCACCAGATCGCCGAACCACTGGTGCGCGATTTCGTGCGCGGCGATCGAGAAGATGCCCTGCTTGTCGGATTGAGTGGAGATGCTCGGGTCGATCAGCATCGCGTATTCGAACGTGTAGATGGCGCCCCAGTTCTCCATGGCCGCGAAGAACTGGCTGCGGCCGGGCGAGGCGATATTGTCCAGCTTGGGCAGCGGATACGGCGTGCCGAAGTAATCGTTGTATTCCTTCAACACCACGCGCGAAGCTTCCAGCGCGAACGCGGCCTGGTCGGACAACCCTTTCTGCGTGACCACGCCGACTTCGGTATCGCCGACTTTGGCGGTGGCGCGATCGAATTCGCCCAAGCCGAAGAACAGCAGATAGGTGGACATCTTCGGCGAGGTGGCGAACTGCACGCGCTTGAGGCCGTTGCCCAGCTCTTCGGTTTTGGCCACCGGCATGTTGCTCACCGCCATCTGATCGGCGGGCACGGTCGCGGTCAGGTCGAAGACGGCCTTGTGGTTGGGCTCGTCCCACGAAGGCACGAACTTGCGCGCATCCGAATTCTCGAACTGCGTGTACAGCGCGCGCTTCTTGCCGGCTTTGGTGTCGTAATCGATCGCGAACAGGCCGTTGGCCTGAGTGCCGATCTTGCCGGTGTAATCCATCGACAATTGATACTGCCCGACCGGCAGCGGCTGCGGCACGGAGAAAGTGGCGGTCTGCGCCTGCGCATCGATCTCGACCTGCGGCGCGGGATAAGCCGCCGTGCCCGAAGCGGGCGCCAGCTTCACCGACGAGAACGTCATGTCGACGGCATTGAGCACGATCTTGTCGGTCGGTTCGAGCACGTCGAGCGTGATCGTCACCTTGCCGTCGAAGGCGAGTTTGTCGGCGTGCGGCACCACGGCCACGTCGTAGCGGACCGGCCGCACGTCGCGCGGCAATTGGGTGGTGGCCTGGCGGGCGATGGAGGAAGACGCGGCGGGCGTCTGCGCCAAGGCGGGGGCGGACAAGCCGGCCAGCGCCAGCGCGATAGCGGAAACCAGGGTGCGGCGCATGCGACTTCCTCAAAGCGGCAGCCCGGCGGGCCGCTGAACATCGCCGATGGTGACGCGGGGAGGCGGTGCGAAACACCGCCGGAAGTCATGGCCGCTTTATCCGAAATGGAATCCCGGGCTATTTAGCGCTCGATCGCGACCTGTTCGAAACCCGCTTGTTCCAGCACTTGCACAACCTTGCCGCAAATGGCGTCGTCCGGCTGGTCTTGTTCTTGCCCAGGAATTTTTCCTTCAGGGTACGGCTGCGTTCCAGCATCACGTGCCAGGTGCCGTAATCCGGCCGAGCGGGATCCTCTTCCGAATTTCCGGCTACGCACATCAGATAGTCCACGCCCCGATAGCTCGCCTGGTTGGCCCAGCCGAAGTCCTCCATGCACACCAGGTCGGCCTCGACGCCGATGTTGGAAAGCGCCGCAACCAACCACTTCGAGAAGTCCTCGCCGTAACAGCAATCGTTGACGAAATCCGCGCCGGGGACGGACAAATTGAAGCGGTCGGTGCAGCAGGTGATGTCGACGATCATGCGCTTGCCCGAGGCTTCCGTTCAGCGATCGGGCACGCCCGGATCGAACTCGAAGCCGTCGCCGACTTCGGCGATGCATCTCAACGGCTTTTTGCCCAACGCATGCGTTTTGGCCCGGGTCTTGTCGTTTTCGATGCTGCCGGTGGTGACGATGGCCTCGCCGGTGATGAAATTGACGCTGATATCGGTGGTTTCGCCCGTGTTGCGTTGCGTGCCGTCGTCGTCGTAACCGATCAGGCGGAAGCAGCCGGCCTGATAGCGGAAGGTGAACGTGGCATTGCCCATGCTCCACGATCCGGCGCTGGCGAACGAATGCAAAGTCACTTGGAACGCGCCGCGCGCGATCTTCAACGATTCGGGGCCTTCCAGATAATCGTCCATCACCGGCGAATCCGGCCGCGGGATCAACGCATGGTTCTGGAATTGCAGCCGGTAACCCGTGTCGTCCGCGAACGCGACGGCCAGGATGCGGGGATTGGTGTCGAATTCGTCCCGACCGAGGCCTTCGTTGCGCAGCACGTTCTTCGGATCGCGCATGCGTACCACCATCAGCAGGTCGTCGAGGCCATCGGCATCCAGATCGCCGCGCTGCCAGTACTCCATCCGCCACCCCGCCGGCACGAAACCGTCGGGCCCGCCGGCCTGCACGGGCATGGCCGGATATCGCACCGGCGGCGCGTCGTCGTCCTGCGCCCAAGCGCACGACCACGGCAACAGCAAGAGCGCCGCCAGACAAAAACGGATATGCATGACCGTTTCCCCATCGCCGTTGCGGCATGATCGCACCCTGCGACGCCGTCTGCAGCCCCTGACCATCAGGTCGCGGATCGGCGCGACAAAGGCTTCGCTTGTCCTATCGACGAAAGCACCTCGGCCAGCGGCGCGGGCCGGCCCAACAGGAAACCTTGGGCCTGGTCGCAACCTTGCGCGCGCAGCCAGTCCCGCTGCGCCTCGCATTCGACGCCCTCGGCGATGATCTTCAGATCCAGGCCATGGCCCAGCGCGATCAGCGCGGCGCAGATCGCGGCATTGCGCTTGTCGCGATGCACGTCGGCGACGAACGCGCGGTCGATCTTGAGGAAGTCCAGCGGCAGGTCCTTCAGATAGGCCATGCTCGAAAAACCCGTGCCGAAATCGTCGATGGAGATGCATACGCCTTCGTTTCGCAACTCCCTCATCGCCTCGCGCGCGGCTTCGGGCCGGCGCAGCACGGCGCTTTCCGTCAGCTCGAGCTGCAACGCGCCTCGCGGCAGGCCATGCGCCTGGCGCAATTCGCGCAGCGATCGCGGTAACGTTTCTGAAAGGAACTGGACTGCCGACACGTTGACTGCGATGGCCACATCGCCGTATCCATGCGAGAACAACTGGCCGTGGCAACGCGCGGCTTCCTGCAGCACCCACTCGCCCAACGGAACGATGAACCCGGACTCTTCGCAAAGCGAAATGAACTGAGCGGTCGGCACGAAATCCCCATCGGCCTGACGCCAGCGCAGCAGCGCCTCGAGAGACATCACCCGCCCGTCGTCCAAGCGCCTGATCGGCTGAAAGAACAGTTCGAACTCCCGCCGCTCGAGCGCTTGCCGCAAGCGGCCCGCAAGCGCCAAGCGGCCGCTCGCCTGGGCCGCCATCGTCGCGTCGAAGCGGACGATAGCCACGCTGTCGCGCCGCGCCTGCATCGCGGCCAATGCCGCATTGCCGATCACCTGTTCGGCACCGCCGTCTTGCGGCCCGTCCGCCAATCCGATCCAGGCTTCCAATGGATGGGTGCCGTTTTCGCCATGCACGGGCGTGGCGGTGGCGCTCGCCAGGCCGGCCAGCATGTCCTCGCGCTGGGCGGGATCCGCCGCCACGATCACGAACGAGTCGGCCGGCAGATAGGCGGCCAATCCGTACTTCTGCCCGACCGCGTCGAAGCGTGCCGCGGCGGCCCGCACGATCGCTTCGCCCGCATGGCGGCCCAGCGTCGGCGCCACCATTTCCAGATCGCGCAACTGCACGTAGGCGATGGCATAGCCGGTTTCGGCGCACGGCAGCGCATCGACACGATGCACCAGCGCTTCCACCGTCAACATGCCGGTCGTGGTGTCGTGCGTGGCGCGCCAGGCCAGGTCGCGCTCGTAAGCGGCGCGTTCGCTCACGTCTTCGGCCAGCACCAGCCGCGCGGCGCGTCCGGCGAACTCGATGCGGCTGCTGTGCACCCGGGTTTCGATGCGGCGGCGATCGCGCGTCAGGTGCACCCATGCCCGGTCGTCGTAGCCCCGGCCCTGATTCGCGAACAGGGATTCGCGCACTGCGTCCGCATCCTGTTCGGGGCGTATCTGCAGAATCGTCATCGCGAGGAATTCTTCGCGCGTATAGCCGTAATTGCGGATGGCCGTCTCGTTGACGGCCAGGAACCGCAACGTTTTCTCGTCGAAGACCCAGAACGGCAGCGGATTGCGCTCGAACAATTCGCGGAACTGCGTTTCGGCGCGTTCGACCCGCGCGACGGCTTCGCGCCGCTCGGTGATGTCGACGATGGTGCCCGTCATCCGCCGGTGTCCGCGGCTATCCGTGGCCAGCGCGCCGTTCGCTTTGATCCAGCGGATCCGGCCGTCGGGCAGCACGATGCGGTATTCGGACTTGAAAGGCGACCCGTGTTCGCGGGCCGTCATGAATTCGGCTTCGACGCGCGGACGGTCGTCGTCGTGCATGCGGTCGAAGACGCTTTGCAGCGGGAGATTGCCCGATGTCGGCGGAAAACCGAACAACGCCGTGGCCTGCTCCGATGCGCGGATCTGGCCTTGCTCGTGCTCCAACCGCCATACGCCGGTACGCGATGCCAGCTGCGCCTGCCGCAACCAGTCGGTATTGGCCTGCAGCTCGCCGAGCATGGCTTCGCGCGCGGTTTCGCCGGCGCGCATCCGCCGCACCAGAAACAGCAGGCCCAGCCAGTAGAGCGTCATCAGCGCGGCGGCGGTACCGGCATACAGGCGCCATGGCGCCAAAGCTTCGCGCATACCGATGCCGGCGACGACGATCACGGGATAGCCGCTGGCTGAGCTGAAGGTGGCCGTCCGTGCGATGCCGTCGAATTCGCTGACCATGTCGCGCGCCAGGATGTCGGCGCGCGCCATCCCCAAGTCCGGCAGTGCCACGCGGCGTCCTATGTAATCGCCGCGTCCCCCGCTCCGCGCTAGCAAGGTACCGTGCCGGTCCACGACCGACATGCTGCCATCGCGCCCGAGATCCAAGCGCCCGATCATGCGTTCGAATTCGGACGTGCGCAGACGCGTTACCAACCAGTTGCCCTCGCGCGTGCGCAAGGCCACCGGCACTACCCAGCCGCCGCCGAGGCCTTTGCGCAGCGGACCTACCAACAGCGGGCGCGGAGCTTTGGGCGCGGCGGCGATCCATTGCGGCAATGCAGGGTCGGCATCGCCCACGCTGAGCGCTCGGCCGGCAGGGTCGTACAGCACGATCGACTCGATTTCCGGATGCCTGAGCACCACGCCCGCTATCGCTTCTGACAGCAAGGCCGGCGCCTGCGCCGCGGCGGTGCGGAAGAATGCATCGCCATCGGCGGCGATACCGGTCATCGCCCGCTCCAGGTTGCGCATTTCGTACATCAAGAGACGGTCGGTGCCCGCGGCCAAGGTCGTGCTCTGCCGGCGCGCCGCATCGAGCCGCGCGGTGCGGTCGTGCAGCACGGCAACGGCGAGTCCGATGGTGATCGCCAGGCCCAACAGAAGCCCGACGATCATCAACGTGCGCGCCGAACCTACTGGTGTGCGGCCTTCCTCGCGCATACCCGGTCAGAGTCCTTCTGCTGGAATTGGGAAGATAACCATGTGAAGAACGGGCCGGCAAACTATTAGGCGCCGGAATGTGACGAAGGGGTCAACTTCGACGCCTGCGAAGAAGCGAGAGGTCCGTCGGCAGCTGTGGAGGGGCCTAAAGCCTAAATAGCTGCCGAACCGCCTACGCGCGCCGAAATCCGAATAAGTAGGCAATAGATGGACGGGCTCCCCTAGCCTGCGCATCGACCTCCAACGCGAGCCATCCTCATGTTCCGCTACGCCGCATCCGCCCACCGCTCCAAGGGCGAACCGAAGATCATTTCCGCTGCAGGCCCGACCGCGATATACGACGCCAATGCCGGCACCTATGCCGCAGGACAACGCGGCGGCATCGCCGACTTTTACACGGGCAACTATGCGTATCGCGAAAGAGGCGCCGCTTACAACGAACATACCGGCGCCGCAGCCGCCTTGGCCACGCCCGCCTTGACGGACACGCTGGCCGTCGGCTCCAGCGTGCTCACCGATGGCGACTCCGTCGGCAAGGTCTACCGACTGATCGGCAAGCCCGATCGCATCGTCGAGCAGCAGAACCGCTTCGGCGCGGTCGCCGGCGAACGTTTCGAGTATTACCGCAACGGCAAGACGGTGCCGATCGAAGTCAGGGATGGGAGGTGCAGTCGATCAAGGAAGACATCTGATCCGAGAAGACATCTGATCCGATGATCGTTGGCGCCCGACTTGTCGCGATGCCGGGGTTTCACCCCAACCTACGCCTACCCCGCCGACAACTCGGCATGCAGCAGGCGATGGAACAAATGCTCTCCAGCCTCGCGCCGCACCGACAGGCGTCCCGTGGAGTAAGCGCGCGAGTTCAGGCCGCGCTGCACCGATTTGCAGATCGCCATGTCCTCGTCCTGGATGATGTTGCCGACGTCGATGCTGGCCCGGTTGCGCTCGCGCGCCGCTTCGGACACGTCGGCGAAGTAGAAGTCGAAGATCACTTCGGTGCGGTCCAGGCCCAGCGGCAGCACCAGGTTCGTGTCCATGGTGCCCTCATACCAATTGACCATGAAGTTGGGATGCAGCCAGTAGTACATCGCGCGGTCGCCGCCGCGCACCGCTGCGAATTGCGCATCGCCTTCCTTGACCATCGGACTGGACTGCAGGCAATGGTGCCTGCCGTTCTCGATGGTGTAGTTCTTGAAATCCAGGACGCTGTTCAAACCTTTGTGCAGGTGCGGCACGTGGTAGCCGCCATCGAGGTAGTTGTCGACGAACACTTTCCAGTTGCAGTCGAAGAAGTAATGGCGACGTTCGAACCAGTGCAGCCGGTCCAGCCGCAGCGCCGCGATTTCGTCGATCAGCGGCTGGCCGAGGAATTCCTCGAGGCCGGGGCCTTCCGCATCCAGCCGCACGAACACCCAATTTTCCCACACTGCGGTAGCCACCGGCACCAGCCCGTGCGCGCTGCGATCGAAATCGCATTCGCTGTTGAAGCTGGGCGTTCCCTTCAGCGCGCCCTGCAGCGTGTAGGTCCAGCCGTGGTAAGGACAGCGCAGGTTCTGCGCGCAACCCTGCGGCGCCGTCATCACCGCCGCGGCGTGGTGCCGGCAGACGTTGAAGAAGCCGCGTAGCACGCGGTCATCGCCGCGCACCACCAGGATCGGCTCGCCCGCGATCTCGCAAGTGACGTACTCACCGGTCTCGCGCAACTGGTCCACGCGTCCGGCCAGTTGCCAAGTGCGCGAGAACGTGGTCCGCCTTTCCAGCGCCGCGATGCGCTCGTCGATGTACCACGACGACGGAATGGTGCTGGCCTCGGCCAGCGGCAGTTGCGGGTCGTACTGCTGGATCAGTTCGTCAAGCGGCGGTGTCGTGCCTGTCATCCTGCGCCCCCGGGCGTGCCCGACTACGTGCGGGACACTGTAGCAAAAGCCATTCGCCGCAGCCTCGTGCTCTTTGTGGGAGCGGCTTCAAGCGCTGAAAATTATCCTCAAAGAAGCCTCAAGCGCCTGCGCGTCGCCCGCGGATACCAAAGTCACACCGGGATAGCCGGCAGGTATTCCGCATTCGGGCGTGCAAACCACCGGGATGCCGGCTGCGCATGCTTTCAACAGCAATCTCGGACGATGCTCGACGAAAGCCGGCAATACCACGCAGCCTACGTCTTCGAATAATGCCGCAGGGCGCACAGGATATGTCCGCACGCCTCGCCAGAAATGATCGCCTTCGTTCGCGTTGCCCATGACGCAGACTTCCAAGTCCAGAGCGGCGCACGCCGACCTGACTTCGTACGCGCCTTTGCGGCCAAGGGCGGAGGCCGGAAACAATACGCGTCCACCGGGAGCCGACTTCTCAACGCGGCCCGGAACTACCCAGTCCAAGCGGGTGGCCGCAATGCCGTATCGTTCGACCAAGAAATCCGCGACCGCTGCGTGCGGGGTAACGATGCCATCCGCATTCCCCAGCGCGGAATCTTCGCACTGCACGAGCGCTTCGTCTGCCCTGAAGTCACCCAAGGTCGGCGAATCCGGGTGAAGCGCTGCCGCACGGTCGAGATCCCTTTGCAGCATGGCAATGGGCGCGCGGGTCATCAATACCGTGTCATGCCTACCGCCCAACACACCGCTACGCCAAAGCTCGGCAAGCATGCCGATCGGGACCACCAGACGCTCAATGTCGTACGGCACGGCTTTCGCATAGGCTTGCGCGAACATGGCGTCGAAGGCGAGCAACTTCTTCTGTCGCTGAGCGCCTTGTGCCTTCAAGCGCCGGGAGGCGAAGCTGCGGCGCAACGTCAACCAACGGTGCTCGGTCAGTTTTACGCCCTCCTTCCTGAGCGAAGGCCATGTGTAACCAGGGCGTTTGCGGCGAACGCCATCCATCGGCAAGAACGCGAGGTCGCCGGCTTGCGCCTGTGCGCCGGTCCAACGGTCGAATTCGGGCCAAACCTCGTCGAGCAAGTAGGCGGTCCTGCCGTTTCTGGGTTCGGGTTCGAAGCGCTCGACGCATTCGCTTTGCCCGCAATCGCCGCAGTCGTTGAGCGCTGCCGAAACTTTTCCGACCAGCGTTACCGGCATGGGGTGCGATGCAGTCCGCCTGGTTGAAGCAGCCGCAGGCGAGCGCCCGTTGCCATGGAACCGGACGATGAGTCGATCCCTGGTCAACTTGGTTTCGACGACGAAATCTTCAGGCGAGCGGAACCTCAGGTCGAGGTAATTCCAAAACACGGTCGCATCTCGACCGTGCTCGGCCAGCGAACCCTGCACCACCTGGGAATGGGCATGGCGTTCGATGATCTCCATGCCCGCGGCCAGCGCAGCAGAGTAGAGCGCGTTGGACAATTGGCATAGGCCGCCGCCCACGCTGGCGATCATGCAGCCTTCGCGCAGCTCCCGGCCTTCGACAAAGCCGCGGCTTCTTACCGGGCGCCCCACGGCTTTCCAGAAACTGAAAACGTCTCCAGCCTCGACCGTCAGGCCGTTCAAGCGTGCCACGGCGACGCGAAGGTTCTGCACCTTGCCCGCCACCATCGCAGTTTGGTCGTCGAACAAAGAGGCCCAGAGCGCGCTCTCGGATTCTGCTAGAAGCATGCTGCCGGACAAGCCGGTGGATTTCCGCGGCACCCTTCTGACCGGGTGGCTGCCGATGCGTTCGGCGGTGTCCCTGACCATACGGGATATACGCAGTCCATTGGCCCGGAATTCGAACCATGCCTTCCGGGCGCGGGATTCAAGCCAGCCAGTCTGGGATGGTGCCTGCATGGGAACCACTCTAACGACAAATTCAACAAAGCCGCAAAGCTGTAAGGCCGTAGGCTGGCTGGTTTCATCAACCCAGCGCCACGATTTCGCTGTGCGCTGGGCAGTGAGGCAACCCTGACTTAAGGCCGCCCTTTACCTGATCGGCTTACATTTTCCACGCCCTGTAAAATGAGGCGGCTTTGAACTGAAACCACTTACGCACCTATGGCTAACATCGTATTGAACTCTCCAATACTCAAGATGATGCGCCGCTTGCAGCTGGGACAAAACGCAAGACGCCTTATCATCAGATGTCACAGCATCCGCGCAGCGTTCGCTGTACTTAGCGAGTATGCTCTGCGCCAAGCCCGCTCTGCGAGATACGTATTCTTTATTAGCGTCGTAGAAATAGAACATCGTGAAGACCGCTTCCCATGCCGCTGCCATTGAATGTTTATTTCGCGCGACCACCAATTGACACCAATCTCCGCCACAGAACTCTATTTTGTTAGAACCCAGGCGGACTTGGCGCTCCGGCCAGTATTTGTACTCAGCGAAGTCGTTCTTTAGAACCAATTCTGGAACAAAAGCACTGCCCTCATCAGCTCGTGATACTGTTGAGAACAACAAGCTCATTGCTATTAAGAAAATCTCTGCAATTTTCAGCCGCATATATTCACCTTAATGAAGGACCGTAGGCTGGGTTGGCTTCATCAACCCAGCGTCACGACCTTCCAAGCTATGCGCTGGGTTAGTGAAGCCAACCCAGCCTACGGCCCTCCACGGCCAGCTCGCCGCCCAGGCCGTACATGAGCCGTTGACTTCGAACAACGCTCTCAGTGTTTGGGTCGACATCTGATTAGAGGCCCCGTTTTGGCCGTGGATCATCTATCTTCAGGATATGTCACTTTATGGTCCGTATGTCAGGCACCAGCAGAGCTTCAAGAATTGCAAGTGACCATGAGACATACATCGGCAACGAATTCCAATACAAGATAAGCAGAGCAACGAGAACGATCCAGACAAAAATCCAGATACTCAAGACTATCGATATCGACGGCATAAATCGCATAATTAAATGGCGACCAACAGAGCAGGAACTATAAATCCCGTCAATACAGCACCAGAAATCAACCTTGCTCTCAAGTTCGATGCCTTAGCGACACATACCCAGATGCATGGAAATAGAATCAATGGGGCAAGCAGAACATAGTGCACTGTCCAACTCTTGGCTAGCCAGTATGAGAGCGCGGATACGAGCAATAGTGCGAAGACAACATACTGTCCCGTCCGAACATTCTCTTTGCTCATGGCGATACTCCGATCATTCCTTCAATGATGGATTGATCCATACTCATGCCCTGCTCTACGTAGTAGCCAGTATCCCCTGCTATCGCAAACGGCCCAGTGTATGTAAGGGTTCCTGTCAAGACACGGCCCGCAACATAACCTCTAAGATCGCCATTCACCCCTAACTCTTTGTCTAATTCTTTGAATGCCTTTTTCAAGGCATTGTTTACTTCTGCGCGAAAGCAAGGATCATTCGCATATTTGTCATTAAATTTGCCGACCCTTGCTCGATTTTGCCAATAATTCTGATGAGCAGCGTCGCCGCGCAATCCGGTTGCCGCGCCTAGCGTACTCGCACCTCTCTCCAAACCCACCCATACGCTGTACGCGCCACTGCCAAAGTTCCTCCAATAACTTGCAGTAAGCATCGCTCGATCCATCCCATATGGATCGACGAAGCTAATTGGATTCCCTCCAACATAGGCATATTAGCGGTCATCTATACACCGTTCTTGCTCTCAGGAAATCTCCGGCCAAACTTTAGTAGTTTTGCAAAAAAACCGAGCCATATATCTCCAAAAATAAGAACAAGAAAAACTAACGAATAGCCAAACATGAGGGCGACATTGAGTACTCCGAAATTACTCATGGCCGCCAATGACTCTGGACTTTTCAAGCAGGAATGTAGGCTGACAGCGCTGCCTACCAAAGCAAGGACTGCTGCTGCCCACCTAACGGAGGCGTTGCTAAGCGTAATTACTGGTCGAATGTACGCAGGGATGCGTGCGTATGCCCACAATACCCAGAAGAACAATATATAGAACAAGGCAGTAAGAGGTTGATTGTTCGAGGTCCTATTGCCGACACCCATCACATAATAAAGTTGCATGACAGTAATCGCGGCTGAAGCAAGCCCCAGAGGAATCTGAATATATTTCATTTATCACTCCCACTACAGCCACATTTACTTGTGTCCATACCCCACTGAGCAATAGCACCTGCCGGACCTAAGGCTCCGGTCCCACGCTTAATAATTGCAGCCTTAGCGCGGGATGCCAGCGATCGATTTAGCCTGCCGTTTGCAACGGAATAGTGAATTCCGCGCTGACCCGCTCTAGCCGCTTGCTGGTTGGCTCTTTGTTCGTAACGCCGCGCTACTCCATCGGCTATATGACCCGCTGCTGCGGCTGGAGTGTCTATCTCGCCATATTCTCCAACGGAGACATCCAGCCCTCCTACTACGTCTACATCAACACCTAGCGCGTCCATTGCAATTTGAGCGATTGCACCGACTTCGGTTAGGTTAATTGCAAAATCCACCGTGGCTTCTGCTTGGCAGTCGTTCATAGATGGTTGGGCCATCTGGTATGCACCAGTTGCATACCCTGCCCCCGATTCGAGCCCAAAACGATCGGTCAGATTCACTGGATTCGCTTCAACGTAGGCGTAGGTATTCAGCCCACCCGCCAACCCAATCGGATCGGTCTGCAAATACCGTCCGATGCTCTTGTCGTAATCGCGGAACCCGTTATGCCAGTTGCCAGTCTCTGCATCGTAATACTGCCCCGGGAACCCGAGGTTGAGCCCGCCGATGCTGTCCAGCGTCACTGTGCGGTCGAATGCGTAGTTGCTGGCGCGCCACACCGCCACTTTGGCGCTGTTGGTGGCCAGTTCCGGCCGCCCGAGATGATCGTTGTGCACGAAATACAACTGGCTGCCGCGCACGATCGCGATCGGTTCCCCGCCCAGGCGCAGGTAATGGGTCCAGCCGGGGCCGCTCCAGTCGTACTCCACGGCCAGTTCGCCGCCCAGGCCGTACATGAAGCCCTTCGCCTTCGGTGCGCCCTGGGTCTTGTAGGTGCGCTGGCCCAGGGCATTGACCCAATAGTTTGTGTTGATGCCGTCCTTGGTCGCGGTGCCCAAGCGGTTGAAGGCATTGTAGGCATAGGCGACACCTCCGACGGAGGTGATATTGCCGTTGGCGCTGTGCATGAACGTCTTGGCGCGCGGCCCGCTGATGGCGGCGAGCTTGTTGCTGATGCCGGCGGTGGCGTAGGTATCCACCAGCCCGCCCCAGGTGTGGCTGGTGCGGTTGCCGGTTTTGTCGTAACCCAAACTCTGGTTGGCGTTGGTCGCCGTGACTGTGGTCAGCCGCGATAGCTCGTCGTAACCGTAGGTCTGCGTGAGACCGGCATTGGCGCCGTTGGTGATCTTGGTGACAGCATCGTTGGCGTTGAACGCGTAGGTCAGGCTTTGCAGCACGCTGTTGGCGTTCTTGGTGCTGAGCCCAAACACGCGGCCGTCCAGGTCGTGGTTGAAGCCGCGGGCCAGACCGTTGCCATAATTCCAACTGGCGGCCGGACCGAACGGTTGATAGGTCAGGCCATTCACCACCGTCTTCACGCTACCGTTGAGGTTCACCGTCATCGCGGCCAATTGCCCGTCGGCGTAGCCGTAGCCCACCCCGATATTGCCGGGATAGCTGATACCGGTGAGCCGGCCCTGGACGTCGTAAGCGTAGGCTTGATCGAAGGCGATGCCGCTGGCGCCGATCTTCTGCTTCTGGGTCAGCCGCCAGCCTTGCGGCGAGTAGGTGTAATCCAGCTGGCCGTTGGGATCGGTGACCCGGCACAGCAGCCCTTTGCCGCCCGTGCAGGCATCGTAGGTAAAGCCCTGCACTTGCCCGGCCGCCGTGATGCCGGTCAAGCGGCCCAGCGGATCGTTGTAGGCATAGGTCGTGGCCGCGCCATCCGCGCGGGTGAGTTGGGTGCGCTGCCCGGCCGCATTGTATTGGAACGTGCTGGTACCGCTGTCCGGGCTGGTCTGCTTCCACAACTGGCCGAAGCCGTCCAGGTCGTAGCGGGTGATGACGTTGCGCGGATCGGTGACCTGGATCAGCTGGCCGCCGGCGTCATACGCGAACTTCGTAATGCCGGCCTTGGGGTCGGTGGACTGGATCAGCTGGCCCAGGGCGTCGTAGGCCAGCGTGGTGGTCTTGTTCAACGAGTCGACAAGGGTCTTGACGTTGCCGTTGGCATCGTAGGTATACCGCACGTTCTGGCCGGCATTGCCGCGGCGGGCGCGGACCCGGCCCAGTTCGTCGTAGTCGATGAAGGTGCGCCAAGTCACCAGCACTTTGCGCGCAGGTTGCGGGTTGGGCGGATCCATCTCGCAATCGGGCTGTGGGTGGCACAACCCGGGTTCTTCGGCGTCGGACGCTTCAGGCGGCGCGAAGCCGTTCAAGGGCAGGTAATCGACGCCCTTTTCGATCTTGATCGGATTGCCGGCCAGGTCGTAGAAGAACCGCTCGAACGCGACGAAGTCCGAACCCAGCGATGCATATGCCGAATGCTTGTCCGGCCGGGTGATGGTCACCAGACGGTTGTTGGCGTCGTAGGCGTAGGTGGTGGTCACGCCATCGGGCGAGGTGGTTTTGATCCGTCGGCCGCGGTTGTCGTAAACGTTCGTGGTGGTGACCCAAACGCCGGAGACGTAATGCTTCTCGGCCAGCACCCGGCCGCGGGCGTCGTAGGTGTAATCGACGATGGCGCCGTTGATACCGGTGATGCGGCCCGGCAACCCGAGCCCGTTGAAATTGCTGTAGCTCACCGCGTGACTCAGCTTGTTGCGGACCGCGATCTGATTGCCCAACGCGTCGTACTCCTGCGTGACGGCATCGCCATCGCCGGACAGCGGCCCGTCTGTCGCGACCGTCTTCAACAGGCCGTTGGGGTGGGTGGTGTAGCTGTAAGTGGTGGTATGCACCTGGTTGGCGACACCCTTGCCGCTGAGGTTGGTGACTTTGATCTGGTAGGGGCGGCCATTGGCGGTGTAGGTGTAGTCGGTCTGCCGGTAGCCGGTCGCCGTCTCGCGGGTGATGCGGTTCTTGACCGGATCCCATTGGTACTGCGTCACCCGGGCATAGGGCATGCCGGCCGCCTCGGTCTTCTTCAGCAATTGGCCCTTGGCGTTGTAGTCGTAGTCGGTGATGCCGTCGGCGAAGTCGGTAGCTTTGTCCTGGTAACCGTTGGCGTCGTAGGTGATCTCGCGATAAGTCGCGCCCGGACAATACAAAGAAGCCTGACCGGTCTCGGACTGCAGCTTGCCGCCCTTGAACACCAGCGTGGTCTTCTTGCCCAACGGGTTGGTGTGCAGGACGCTGGTCGTGCCGTTGACGAAACTGTAAACGAAGGTGTGCTTGTCGGCACCGCCACTGTGCACGCTGCTGGTGGCGTAGTTGAGGCCATCGTAGGTGAAGGTGGAATACCGCACGCCGCTGTAGCTCTTGCCGGTCAGCGCACCCGGGTTGAAAGGCATTTCGTAGTGATAGGTGATCGTCGTAATCGGAGTGCCGGGCTGGGAAGCGAACACCAGCTGGTGGATGCCCGGCGCCGAATTCCAGTAGCTATAAGTGAACACGTTGCCGGCCGGATCGGTGACGCTGGTCAACAGATCGCCGGTCCACGCGAATAGCACCTTGCGGCCCGAAGTGTGAGTGGCCTGCTGCAGGCGGCCTCCGGAATAGGCGAACGTATTGCCGATGCCTTGCTGATTCTTGAGGCTGGTGATTTGCCCCGCGGCGTTATACGTCTCGAGGCTGTCGTCTTCGCCGTAAAGGAGATAGCCGCTACCACTGGCGACGATGCGCGACACCGCCTGCGCCTTGTTCTCGTACCAGCCGGCGCTGGGCACGGCGCTGTAGACGTACTTCACCTTGCGGCCGTCGCTGCGGTAGGCGGTGATGATCTTGTTGTCCGGCGTCTTGGCGATGCGCAGGTCGAAATTGCTCAGCCAGTAGTAGCCGAACAGGCCTTTCTGGTCCCAGTAGCGGTTGTAGGTGCGCTTGAGGAATAGCGGCATTTCGCCGGTGGAGACGAAATCGGTCTCTGGTTCGATCTTGTTGCCGGTGGATGGCAGGATCGGGTTGCCTAAGCCGCAGTCTTTTTGGGCGGCGTCCTGGCCGTCATCTACCGTCCCGGGATTGCTGATGAAGGCGTCAGAGCCATAGTCGACATTCTCAATAGTCGGCCCGTTGCTAGCGTTACCAATGAACAAGTGGCTGGGCCATTCGCCTACTGTATTCCCGGGATAAGGCCACTGACCGTGAGATGTAACTTTGGGCAGATCTTCAGTTTTTTCTGCCCAAACTAACAGAGGAAACAGCGGTGTTACGATGAGGAATCCCAACGCGATACGCTGGGCTATCGCGAAATGCTTCATACATATTCCCATGTGAATTACAGGCATTGCGTCCTGCTCGCCTCCCCAGCGCATGCGTCCGACGACGAAGCCATCTCGGATTGCGATGCGGGTTCAAAGACGAAAAAGGCCGCCAGCGGCGGCCTTCCAAACTCAGGGATTACGGAATTCATTCAAATATGCGATGAGCCTCTCATTTCATATCTTTACGAATCTGATCGGCACATCGATTGATGCGATTTTTTGAAAACGATGAAGGCTTAAGAAAATGAAAGAGAAGAGCTCATCGTCCGAACAAAAAAGCCCCGCTACTGGCGGGGCTTTCAAGAAGCATTTTCTCGACTCGGTTACGCAAACGGATCCTGCAAAACAATATTCGCATCCCGATCCGGCCCGGTGCTGACCATGGCCAGCGGGCAGCCGGACAGTTCTTCCAGCGCGCGCAGATAAGCACGGGCGGCGGGGGGCAGGTCGTCCCATTGGGTGATGCCGTGGGTGGATTCGCTCCAGCCGGGGAATTCCAGGTAGACGGGCTCGCACTCTTCCCAACCTTGGGCGTCCAACGGTGCGTATTCGGTTTCCTTGCCGCGGTAGCGGTAGGCGATGCACATCTTCAGCTTGTCCATCCCGTCCAGGATGTCGAGCTTGGTGATGCACAGGCCGCTGATGCCGTTGATGGCCACGGCGCGTTTCAATGCGACCAGGTCGATCCAGCCGCAGCGGCGCGGACGGCCGGTGGTGGCGCCGTATTCCTGGCCACGATCGCGGATGCCCTGCCCGACTTCGTCGTCCAGTTCGGTCGGGAACGGGCCGCCACCGACGCGGGTCGCATAGGCCTTGGCGATGCCCAACACATAGTCGATCGCATCCGCGCCGACGCCGGCGCCGGCGAGCGCGCCGCCGACGGTGGTGTTGCTGGAGGTGACGTACGGATACGTGCCGTGATCGATATCCAGCAATGAACCTTGCGCGCCTTCGAACAGGACGCGTTTGCCCTGTTTGCGCAGGTCGTGGAGGATGCCGGCGACGTCGGATTTCATGGGCTCGACGTATTCGCCGAAGGCCAGCGCCTCGTCTAGCGTCTGCTGGAAGTCGATGGCGTCGGTGTTGAGATATTTGGTGAGCACGAAGTTGTGGTAATCCAGCGCCGTGCGCAGCAGTTCGGCCAGCTGCTGCGGGTAATGCAAGTCGGCGATGCGGATGCCGCGGCGCGCGACTTTGTCTTCGTACGCCGGGCCGATGCCGCGGCCGGTGGTGCCGATGGCCTTGCCGCCGGCGGCGCGTTCGCGGGCCTGATCCAGGGCGATGTGGTACGGCATGATCAGCGGCGTGGCCGGGCTGATCTTCAGGCGGCTGCGGACCTCGATGCCGTTGGCTTCGAGTTCGTCGATTTCCTTGCGCAGCGCGGCGGGGCTGAGCACGACGCCGTTGCCGATCAGGCACAGCGCGTCGTCGCGCAGGATGCCGGACGGGATCAGGTGCAGGACGGTCTTCTTGCCGCCGATGACCAGCGTGTGGCCGGCGTTATGGCCGCCCTGGAAGCGCACGACGGCGCCGATTTCCTTGGTGAGCAGGTCGACGATCTTGCCTTTGCCTTCGTCGCCCCACTGGGCGCCCAACACTACGACTGACTGACCCACGGGCATTGCTCCTTCAGACACGGAAAAAGCCGGCGGGAGGGCCCCTGCCGGCTTTTGTGCATTATCCGGGTTTTGGGGGTACGGGGCCACCCCGGGAACGGGGTTTTTGCGGCTTTTCTTTGTAGAGCGGAGCTTGCTCCGCTGCTTTTCGGCCGGGATCAAGAGCAGCGGAGCAAGCTCCGCTCTACAAGGCTCGGCCCCAGCACGTCACGACGCGATTTATGGCGGCGCGCGCCCTCACCCAACCCTCTCCCGCAAGCGGGAGAGGGCTAAAGCGGCGAGCTAGCCGCGGACGAGGTAGAGCGAGATCAAGCCGGCGATCAGAACGAAGCCGCCGACGGCGCGCAGTTGCCGTTCCGGCAACTGCTGCATTTGCTCCATCGCCCGCTTCCATACGCCGGGGGCGGCGAATAGCCACAGGCCTTCCAGCACCGCGACCAGGCACAGCGCAGACCACAGATCGCTCATGAATGCGTTACCGGTCGTCGCGCATGTATTGCAGGAACGGGTCGTTGCGCTCCAGCACGATCACGCTGTTGCCGTCGGCGAAGGCCTTGCGGTACGCCTCCAGGCTGCGCTGGAAAGCGAAGAACGACGGGTCGCGGTTGGCGGCTTCGCTGTAGATGCGGGCAGCATCGGCGTCGCCCTCGCCGCGCAGTTTCTGCGCGTCGCGTTCGGCTTCGGCCACGATCACGGTCTTCTCGCGATCGGCCTGCGCGCGTACGGCCAATGCCTGCTCTTCGCCTTCGGCGCGCAGCTTGCTGGCCACCTGCTGGCGCTGGGCGCGCATGCGGTTGTAGACGTCGCCGATCACCTTGCTGTCGGTGGGCAGGTCGATCTGCTTGATGCCGATGTCGAGCACCTTGATGCCCAGCGTCGCCGCGCCGCGGTTGATCGTGGCCAGTTGCTTGCCCACCACTTCGGAGCGGTTGCCCGACACCACCTGCTGCAGCGTGCGCGAATTGATCTCGTTGCGCAGCGAGTCGCGGATGATCGGCGCCAGGCGGCTTTCAGCCGTTTCTTCATTGCCGCCGGTGGCGCGATAGAACGCGCGCACGTCGTCGATGCGGCCGACCACGAAGAAGTCCACGCTCACGTCCTTGTTCTCGGAGGTGAGGTAGCGCTCGGGCGGGGCGTTGATCACTTTCAGCCTGCGGTCGTAGACGCGCGCGCTTTCCAGCAGCGGCACCTTGAAATGCAGGCCCGGGCCGATGTCCCAGCGGGCGACGCGGCCCAGGTTCAGCACGATGGCGGTCTGGCCTTCGCGCACCACGTACACCGAGCCGAGCAGCGCCAGCAGCGCGGCGACGGCCAGTGCGATCCATCCGGAAGGTCTCATCGGGTCGGCTCCTCACGGCCGGGTCGCGCGGAGCGTTCGGGCCTGGATTCGTTGAGGGTGGCTTCTACCGTGGGCGCGACGATGTCCGGCGCCATCAGCGGCAGCGAGCTGGTGTTGTTCTGCGGCTGCGCGCCCATCGGCACGTAGATCAGCTGGCGGCCGTCGCCGCCGATCACCTTGCGGTTGTCGGCCAGCACCTGTTGCACGGTGTCCAGCCACAGGCGCTTGCGGGTGACTTCCGGCGCGGCCTTGTACTGGTCGACGAGCAGCGTGAAGCGATCCGCATCGCCGCGCGCGCGCGCGACGGCGGCGGTCTTGTAGCCCTCGGCGGTGGTCAGCACGCGCTGCGCTTCGCCGCGCGCTTCGGGCACGACTTTCGCGGCGTACGCGCGCGCTTCGCTGACGCGGCGGTCCTTGTCCTGCTGGGCACTGTTCACATCGTCGAAAGCCGGCTTCACTTCTTCCGGCGGACGCGCGTTGGGCAGGCTCATGCCGGTCACGGCCAAGCCGGTCTGATAGGCATCGAGCATGCCCTGCAGGCGCGTGCGCGATGCGGTGGCCAGGGCCGGGCGCGCGCTGAGCACGGTGTCCAGCTCGCTGCGGCCGACCTGCTCGCGCACGGCGCTGAGCGCGGCCTGTTCCAGCACATCCACGGCCTGGCGCGTGCCGAACAAATACAGCACCGGGTCGGTGATCTTGTACTGCACGTTGACTTCGACGTTGACGATGTTCTCGTCGCGGGTCAGCACCGGCAAAGTCTGGTTGAAGTTGTTGATCTGGGTGGCGTTGACCTTGGCCACGCTTTCGATCGGCCAAGGCAGCTTGAAGTTGGGGCCGGGTTGCATGACCCGCGCGAAGTGGCCGAAACGCAGCACCACGCCGCGTTGCTGCTCGGTGATCAGCACGAACGAACTGAAGGCCAGCCACAGTACGACCACGATGCCGACCCAGCGCAACGCGCCGCCGCCACCGCCGCCGAACATGTTGCGCAGCGAGCCGAGGATGGCATCGACGGGATTGCCGCCCCCGCCGCTACGGCCGGAACCGTTGCCCTGCCCGCCTCTGCCGCCGTTTTTGCCAGAACCGCTACCGGGAATATTCCAGGCCATGCCTGCTCCACATCCAAAGGAAGCGCCAACCCGTCCCGGCCCTGGCGCGTTGCGCTGCGCCCGGCTTCACGGCCGGACGCAGTCGTCTGATTCTACAAGGTGGGGCTGCTTGTGCCGGCGGGCAAGAGGCCGCGCAGCGCTTCGCCGTCCTCGGCGGCGGCCAGGCGCGCGGCGTCGGTGACGGCCAGATCCACGCTGAGGTGCCAGCCCTGCTCGTCGTGGCTTTCGGCGCGGATAGCGTTCAGGTCGTGCAGGCGCGAGCGCAGGCGCGCGGCGCCGTTGGGCAGCACGACCTCGCCGACCACCCGGCGCAAATCCAGCGCATCGGCCAGTGCCTGGCGCAATTGATCCAGGCCGGTGCCTTCCTGCGCCGACAGCCAGATGCGGGCGCGGCCCTCGTTCGGCTTTTCGTAACGGGGTTCGGCGCCTTCCACACGATCGATTTTGTTGTAGACGAGCAATTGCGGCAGATCGCCGGCGCCGATTTCGCCGAGCACGGCATCGACCTGTGCGACGCGCTCGTTGCGCAACGGATCGGCGGCATCGATCACATGCAGCAGCAGATCGGCCTCGCGCGCTTCGGACAAGGTCGAACGGAACGCGGCGACCAGTTCGTGCGGCAGGTCGCGGACGAAGCCGACCGTATCGGCCAACAGCAGCGTGCCGCCGGGCAACACGAGCCTGCGCACGGTGGGATCGAGCGTTGCGAACAACTGATCGGCGGCATACGCCTCGGCGCCGGTCAGTGCGTTGAACAGCGTCGACTTGCCGGCGTTGGTGTAGCCCACCAGCGCCACGCGCGGCACTTCGCTGCGGACGCGGGCGCGGCGCATCTGGGTGTGCTGCACTTCGACTTTTTCCAGTCGCTTCTGCAGTTGGTCGACGCGTTTCTGCAGCAGGCGCCGGTCGGTTTCGAGCTGGGTTTCGCCCGGGCCGCGCATGCCGATCGCGCTGCGCTGGCGTTCCAAGTGGGTCCAACCGCGGACCAGGCGCGTGGCCATGTGTTTGAGCTGGGCCAGTTCGACCTGCAACTTGCCTTCGTGGCTGCGCGCGCGCTGGGCGAAGATATCCAGGATCAGCCCGGTGCGGTCGACCACGCGCCGCTCCAGCGCCTTCTCCAGGTTTCGCTCCTGCACGGGGCTCAAGGCATGGTTGACCAGGATCAGGTCGGCGCCGGTGGCGTCGGCCGCGGCCTTGACCTCTTCCAGCTTGCCGCTGCCGATCAGGGTAGCGGGATTGGGCTTCTCGATGCGTGCCGTGAGCACGGTCGCGATGCTGGCGCCCGCGGAGCGCGCCAGATCGGTGAATTCTTCCAGAGCCCCGTCCGCCGGCGGGCCGCCGGCGTGGGGCTGGATCAGCAGCGCGTGCTCGCCTTTGCGGCCGCGGTCGAACATGTCTTTCATCGGCGGTATTGTCGCATCCGCCCGGTGAACGTGCGGCTATTCGGTCTCGTCGCCACCGGAATCGCCGTCGCCGCCCTCGCCCGAGGACTGCACATAGCCGCCGCCCGGACCCACGCGCACGTTGCGCGCCGGCACGACGGTGGAAATGGCGTGCTTGTAGACCATCTGGCTGACGGTATTGCGCAGCAGCACGACGAACTGGTCGAAGGATTCGATGGTGCCCTGCAATTTGATGCCGTTGACCAGATAAATGGACACCGGCACTCGCTCGCGACGCAACGCATTCAGGAAAGGATCCTGCAGTGACTGTCCCTTGGACATGATGTGTATCCCCAACTTGGTTTTTGTTTTATCGATCCGGCCCCCGTCACGGAACCGCGTCGCCTGACCCGCTCCCCGCGGCGGCGATGGCCCGATGTTAGCGCAGACCGGCGTCGATGACAGCGGCCTGAGTCGCAATCGGCCTCATCGGCCCATGAACATCGTCAGGGCCGCCTGCAGCCGCTCGGGTTCGCGGCCCGGATCGAACCAGCGCAGTGCCGGACGCCCGCGCAGCCAAGTCAGTTGACGCTTGGCGAGCTGGCGGGTGGCGAAGATGGCCTGGTCGCGGAAGGCCTCGGCGGTGGCGACGCCGTCCAGATGCTCCCAGGCCTGGCGGTAGCCGACCGCGCGCAGTGCCGGCAGATCCAGCGGGCGCGGATGGGCGCGCAGTTCCGGGATCGCGCGCAGGCGATGCATTTCGTCCAGGAAGCCGGCCTGCAGCATCGCGTCGAAGCGGGCTTCGATGCGCTGGTGCAGCACCGCACGATCGGCCGGCGCCACGGCCAGCTGCAGCACGCGCAACGGCAGCGGGTCGGCGGCGCGGCCATCGCGCTGCCATTCGCTGATCGGTTTGCCGCTGAGCCGGTAGACCTCGAGCGCGCGCTGGATGCGTTGCGGGTCGGTCGCGTGGATGCGAGCGGCGGCTTGCGGGTCGATGCGCGCCAGTTGCGCATGCATCGCGGGCCAGCCCTGCTCAGCGGCTTCGGTTTCGATGCCCGCGCGCGTTTCGGCGTCGGCTTCGGGCATCGGCGACAGGCCCTGCAGCAGGGCCTGGAAGTACAGGCCGGTGCCGCCGGCGAGGATCGGCAATTTGCCGCGCGCGACGATGCCGTCGATGGCCGCGCGCGCATCGGCGGCGAATTCGGCGGCCGAGTACGGCTGCCAAGGCTCGCGCACATCGATCAGATGATGCGGCACGCGCGCGAGTTCTTCGGCCGAAGGTTTGGCCGCGCCGATGTCGAGCCCGCGATAGACCAGAGCCGAATCGACGCTGACGATTTCGCCGCCGTATCGCTCGGCCCACGCCAGCGCGAGCGCGGTTTTGCCCGACGCGGTGGGACCCATGAGGGCGATGGCGGTTGGGCGGGAGTCGGCGGGCACGCTTGGAGTCGCTTCCGTGGTTGCTTTTTGCCGTCATCCCAGCGAAAGCTGGGACCCATTTTGCTTTTGCACTGGATTCATATCAAAGAACAAGATCAAGATGGGTCCCAGCTTTCGCTGGGATGACGGTTTGCGAGATGTTAGTCCTCATCCGGCCAGCGGATGGACGGCGTGGACGATGACGCCGCGCGAGGCATCGGCACCGCCGCCACCGCATTCCACACTTTCAACGCATCCACCGTCGCCGCGACATCGTGCACCCGCAGCAGCTTCGCGCCGCGCTGCGCGGCGATCAGCGCGGCGGCCACGGAACCGTGGATGCGGTCGTGCGGATTCTCGCGGCCGGTGAGGTCGCCGATCGTGCGCTTGCGGGACAGGCCGGCGAGCACGGGCACTTCGAGTTCGGTGAAGCGTTCCAGCTGCGCGAGCAGTTGCAGGTTGTGCTCGCGGTTCTTGCCGAAGCCGAAACCGGGGTCGACCACGATGCGCTTCTTGGCGATGCCCGCCATCTCGGCAGCGAAGATGCGCTCGGCCAGGAAACGGTGCACCTCGGCGACCACGTCGTCGTACTGCGGTGAATCCTGCATCGAGCGCGGCTCGCCCAGCATGTGCATCAGTATCACCGGCACGCCGAGTTCGGCGGCGGCTTCCAGGGCGCCTTCGCGTCGCAGCGCGTAGACGTCGTTGATCAGGCCGGCCCCCGCAATCACCGCGGCGCGCATCACTTCGGGTTTGGACGTGTCGACGCCGATCGGCAGTAAGGTTTCCTTCGTCAACCGTTCGATCACCGGCACCACGCGCCTGATTTCTTCTTCGGCGGAGACGTCCTGTGCGCCGGGTCGCGTCGACTCGCCGCCGATGTCGAGCGCATCCGCGCCCTCTTCCGCCAGCTTCAGGCCGTGCGCGACGGCAGTCTCGAGCGTGGCGTGTTCGCCGCCGTCGGAGAACGAGTCCGGCGTGACGTTGACGATGCCGAGCACGCGCGGGCGGTCGAGCTTGATCGCTCGGCCGGCGCAGTCCAGTTGGGGAGTGATGTCGAACATGCGGACCTCGCCGGAGTAATCCGAAACAACCACATTGTCATCCCGAGTGCAGCGAGGGATCTACTGTTCGCGAGCATCGTGCAAGCAGATCGCTCGCCACGTTCGGGATGACAAAGTGAAAAAGACGATGACGAAGCGAAAGATGGCAGGGTGAAGGGAATGTCAGCCGCCCTTGCCGTTCTTGTTATCGATCGCCAGCCCCAGCGCGATGCCGATCGCGATCCCCACACCGATACCCATCGCGATATTGCCCATCGCCACGCCCATACCGGCGCCGATGGCGACACCCAAAGCGATGCCCATCGCCAAACCGGTCTTCTGTTCGGGTTTTCCGGGTTCGTCCATGGTGCGATCCAAAGAAAAAGGCCAGAGCGAACTCTGGCCTTTTCGGTCATCGCTGACAAGTCGCGCTCAGGTCTGCGCGGCGGGCCCGCCGATCGGCGGCAGCGGACGCACGTCGTCCTTGTCCTTGCCGTTGGTCTTGCCCCAACCCATCGGAGGCGGCGGCTGGCGGCCTTCCATCACCGCGTCGATCTGCGGCACGTCGATGGTTTCGTATTCCAGCAACAGCTTGGCCATCACGTGCAGCTTGTCCAGGTTCTCGGTGAGGATGGCCTTGGTGCGCGTATATGCCTTGTCCAGGATGCTGCGCACCACCTCGTCGATCTTGCGCGCGGTATCGTCGGACACGCTCTTATGCTGCGTGACCGAACGGCCGAGGAACACCTCGTCGTCCTCTTCGCCGTAGGCGATCGGGCCGAGCTCGTCGGACAGGCCCCACTTGGTGACCATGTTGCGCGCCATCTTGGTCGCGCGCTCGATGTCGTTGGAAGCGCCGGTGGTGACCTTGTCGTTGCCGAAGATCAGTTCTTCGGCGACGCGGCCGCCGTAAAGCGAGCACAACTGCGATTCGATCGCGGTGCGGTTGTAGCTGTACTTGTCGCCTTCGGGCAGGTACATGGTCACGCCCAGCGCGCGGCCGCGCGGAATGATCGTGACCTTGTAGACCGGGTCGTGCTCGGGCACCAGGCGACCGACGATGGCGTGGCCGGCCTCGTGGTAGGCGGTGAGCGTCTTTTCCTGCTCGCTCATCGCCATCGAACGGCGCTCGGCGCCCATCATGATCTTGTCGCGCGCCTTGTCGAAGTGTTCCATGCGCACGTCCTTGGCGCTCTCGCGCGCCGCGAACAACGCCGCTTCGTTGACCAGGTTGGCCAGGTCCGCGCCGCTGAAGCCGGGCGTACCGCGCGCGACGACCATCGCGTCGACATCGTCGGCCAGCGGCACCTTGCGCATATGCACTTTCAGGATCTGTTCGCGGCCCTTCACGTCGGGCAGGCCGACCACCACCTGGCGGTCGAAACGGCCCGGCCGCAACAAAGCAGGATCGAGCACGTCGGGACGGTTGGTCGCGGCGATCACGATCACGCCTTCGCCGCCTTCGAAGCCGTCCATCTCCACCAGCAGCTGGTTGAGGGTCTGCTCGCGCTCGTCGTGACCGCCACCCAGGCCGGCGCCGCGATGGCGGCCGACCGCGTCGATTTCGTCGATGAAGATGATGCAAGGCGCGTGCTTCTTGGCCTGCTCGAACATGTCGCGCACGCGGCTGGCGCCGACGCCTACGAACATCTCCACGAAATCGGAACCGGAAATCGAGAAGAACGGCACCTTGGCTTCGCCGGCGATGGCTTTCGCCAGCAGCGTCTTGCCGGTGCCGGGCGAGCCGACCATCAGCACGCCGCGCGGGATGCGGCCGCCGAGCTTCTGGAATTTGGTGGGATCGCGCAGGAATTCGACCAGCTCGGCCACTTCTTCCTTGGCCTCGTCGCAGCCGGCGACGTCGGCGAAGGTCACCTTCACTTGGTCCTCGCCCTGCAGCTTGGCGCGCGAACGGCCGAAGGACATCGCGCCCTTGCTGCCGCCCTGCTGCATTTGCCGCATCACGAAAATCCAGAAACCGATGATCAGCAGGATCGGCAGGAAGTTGATCAGGATGCTCCACAGCGAGATGCCGCTCTCGGGCGGCGCCTGCTTGATCTCGACTTTGTGGATGATCAAATCGTCGATCAAGCGCTCGTCGCGGCGCGGCGCAGTAGTGGTGCCCTTGCTACCGTCCTTGCGCTCGAACTTGATGCTCTTTTCGTCGCTGGCGATATCGACCTGTTTCACCCGGTCGTTCTGCACGTCGGAGACGAACTGCGAGTACACCACCTCGCCGCCGGCGCCGGCCGCCTTGGGGCTGAAGCTCTGGAACACCACCATCAGCACGACGGCGACGACGACCCAAAGCAGCAGATTCTTGACCAAATCGTTCATCAGGTTCTCCGGCGCCTCGCGACGCCCCACTTCAATTACGCCAGCTTCAATCAGGCGTGTTCATTTTGCGCGTGTTTGCCCTGAGCCAGGGCATACACTTCCGGCGAACGCTTGCGCGACGCCGCCGGCTTTCGAATCGACACTTTGGCATAACGCCGCCGCAACTGCCGCACGTATTCGTCGAACCCCACGCCCTGGAACAGCTTGATCAGCAGGGCGCCGCCGGGACGCAACTGGCGGTCGGCGAAATCCATCGCCAGCTCCGCCAGGTACATCGCCCGCGGCAGGTCCACGGAATCGACACCACTCTTATTGGGGGCCATATCGGACAGGACAAGGTCGACCGGCTGGCCGCGCAGCGTCGTCTCCAGGGCCGATAAGACCGCATCCTCCCTGAAATCGCCATGAAGAAACTCCACCCCGGCCAACGGCGGCATCTCCAGGATGTCCAGGGCCACTACGCGGCCCGGATTTGCCTGATCGAGGCTGCCCAGCGCCTGCCGCACCCACTGCGACCATCCGCCCGGCGCCGCGCCCAGATCCACGACCACCATGCCGGGCCTGAGCAATTGGTCGCGTTCGACCAATTCCTCGAGTTTGTAGGCTGCGCGCGAACGCAACCCTTCCGCCTGCGCCTTTTTGACGTAGGGGTCGGCGAAGTGTTCTTTGAGCCAGCGTTGGCTGCTCTTGCTGCGCGCCATGGCAAATCAACGAGTTAGGGCCTCCATGATACCCTGTGCGCCCGCCTGAACCTTGTTTACGCTCGTATGACGACCGTCCTGACCGCCTCCCAGAACCGTTTCCTGCGCGGCCAGGCCCATGGCCTGAAAGCCATGCTGCAGATGGGCGGCAAAGGTCTGACCGACGCCGTGGTGGCCGAAGTGGACGTCGCTCTGGAGCATCACGAGCTGATCAAGGTGAAAGTGGCCAGCGAGGATCGCGAGGCGCGCGATGCGATGATCGGCGACCTGGCCAAACGCACCGATGCCGCGCTGGTGCAGCGAATCGGTCATGTGGCGATCCTGTACCGGCCCTCCAAGGACCATCGCCAGATCGTGTTGCCGCGGGCCTGAGCCGACCGTGTCGTCATCCCGCCCTGCACAGTGAGTAAGGTCGGCATGGCATAGATTAGGCGCAGCCAGCGAATCCATCATGCAACTGAACTTCGAACGTCCCGATTACGAATTCTCGCTGCGCGGCGCCGACGGCGGCCATGCGCTGGTCAACGACCGCACCCTCACCCGCAGCTTCATCGTCGCGCCGAACCAACTGATCGAGGATTGGCCGGCCCGCGACGTGACCGCACTGACGCCCGAAGATCTCGAACTCTTGCTGGCCTTGCAGCCGGAAGTGATCCTGCTCGGCGCCGGCGCGAGCCAGGCATTTCCGCCCGCGCAGACGGTCGCAGCTTGCCTGAGCCGCGGCATCGGCCTGGAAACGATGACCAACAGTGCGGCGGCGCGCACGTTCAATGTGCTGGCAGCGGAAGGCCGGCGCGTGGTGGCCGGGTTTCTGATCGGCTGAATCCGGATCGGCTGAATCCGGCTACTGCGCCGGTTTTTCCAACAACAGATCGCCTTTGCGCGCACCGGGCACCAGGCGCCAGCCCGGTTTGAGCCGCAGCGTCCAACCTTGGCCTTTCAGATCGCTGCCGGCCGATGTCGCGGGCGCGACTACGGTCACCGCGCTCCAGTCCGATTTCATCAATGCGCCTTCGCTGGCTTCCAGCACGCCCCAATCGTCGCTGATGCGCATGGTCGGATACACCGTGCCGTGCTCGCCGAGCGGTTGCAGGTTGCTCGGATTGAATTGCACCTTCATGCGCTGGAACGGAAGCAGCAGCACCGGGCCGTCGACGAACTTCTCGCGATTCGCAGCGATCGCCTGCTGGCGCTTGTTCTCGCGCTCGGTTTCCGAAACGCGCAGCGCAGCGCCGCCGTACAGCTGCGCGCGCTGTTTGGCGAACCGTTGCACGTCGGTCGGCGCCTCGATGCCGAGCGCCTGTTGAAGTTTCGTGTCGAAGCGAAGGCCGCCCGCCAGTTGCTGTCGCCAGCCCGGTGCGTAGCGGTCGAGCAGCAGGCCGTAAGCGGGCCCGGTCGCATACGCGAAAGAGCGCACGAAACTCGGATTGCCGGCATGCGCGGACAGATCGTGCAGCGCCGCTTGGATGCGTCCCTGCTCGGTCGCATTGCCGGCGATCACGCCTGTGTACTCGGCCAAGCCTTCGTTCTGTTCCAGCTCTTGCTCCTGCGCTGCGGCGTCCGGAAACAGCCGATAGCGTTCGGCGCGGAACGCGATGGCATCGGCCGCTGCCAGCCTGCGTGCCGTCTCTTCGCTCGCTTGCAACGCGCGCGCCAACGCGCGCCATTCCAATTGCAGGTAGTAGCGGCCGTCGAGCGTGTCCAACTGTGCGTTTTCGCCCGATTCCAGCTTCGGCAGTTTCAATTGCGGCTGGATGCGATGGAACAATTCGTGCGCGATCAACGTGCCGCGCGTGTCCGGCTCCGCATGCAGCGGCCAGAGCATCTGCGTCCAGCGCGTGCCGGACCATTCCATCGCGGTATTGGCGACGTTCTGGTCGGCGGGCAGCGCCCCGACGAAGACGCCATCGCGCGCCTTCAATTCGCCTTTCCCATCGGCGTGGCTGGCGATCAGCTGCCGGCTTTGCGGGTCGACCAGCATGATCGGCCCGCAGAGCGAAATGCCCCACAAGCGGCCTGCGTCGCGTTCGCAGACGGCCTTGGCCTGCGCGAAGACCTCGCGCGCGGCATCGATAGGAATGGGTTCGGATGCGGCGGCGTGAAATGCGGCCAGAAATAAGGCCGAAACGAGGAATGCGGACGGGCTTCGTTTCATCCGATGCGCTCCCTGTGTGGCTGGCAAGGCCCCGCCGCGGCGGCGGCATTCGAATATGGATGCATGAGAACGGCGAATCGTTGCAAGGCCCACGTCCTTACGGGATTGTCATCCCGAGCGTAGCCAGGGATCTGCTTGCACGTACAGAGCGATCGAGCAGATCCCTGGCTACGCTCGGGATGACAGCAGAATCAAGAACTCGCGGCTGAAGCCGCTCCCACAAAAACCGGCTCGACGATGCCGCTCGCCAGAAGCGAAGCGACACTATTTCTTGGGCAAATACGCCAACGGATCCACCGGCTTGCCGTTGTAGCGGATCTCGAAATGCAGCATGTCGCGTGCCGCGCCGCTGCGGCCCATTTCCGCGATCTGCTGGCCGGCCTTGACGATCTGGCCTTCGTTGACCAGGCGCGAACGGTTGTGACCGTAAGCCGACAGCCACTGCTCGTTGTGCTTGACGATGATCAATTCGCCGTAGCCGACCAGGCCGGAACCCGAATACACCACCACGCCATCGCCTGCCGCACGTATGGCTTGGCCGCCGGAGCCGGCGATATCGATACCTTGCTTGGTCGGTTCGCCGCTCACATAGCGGCCGATCAGCTGGCCTTCGGTCGGCCAACGCCATGGCACCGGACTGGAGGCCGGCGCGACCACCGGCGCTTCCGGCGGCGGCGGACGCGGTGTCGCCGCGGTGGGCCGCGTCGGCTGCGAAATCGGCCGGCTCGGATTGGGCAACGGCGCGCGGCTGGTGCTGGGGTACAGGCGCAGGCGCTGGCCCGGATAAATCGTGTACGGCGGCGGCACGCTGTTCCACATCGCAAGATCCAGCGGACTGATCCCGTTGTTGGTGGCGATGCGGTACAGCGTCTGTCCGCGCTGCACGACCACGGTCGAGCCGTATTTGGGCGTGGATACCCGCACCGGGCCGCGTGCGCCGCCCTCGCGCACCACATGGCTGCTTGCGCAAGCGGCCATCAATGCCACGATCAGCAGACAGATCAATGCACGGATCATCGTCTTCATCCTGCGTTCGTCCTGTACAGCAAATAGCCGATGCCCAATACCAACAACACCAATGCGACCCAGCCGATCGGTTCGATGTAGCGATGCAGCGCCTTTTCCGCGCGCTCGCCGCCGAGCCGGATCGCCAGCGCCAGCAAGTAGACGCGCTTACCGCGACCGATCGCCATGCTGGCCAGATAGGGTACCCACGGAACGCCCACCACACCGGAAGCCCAGGTGAAGACCTTCATCGGAATCGGCGCGAAACCGCCGGCGACGAGGAACCAGAACACAGACCACGGCGACGCCGCCATCTTCTCGCGGACAGTCTGAATGCCCGCTTCGATCGCATCCAACCAACCGAGCGTTTCGAACAGCGGCTTGGCCAATTCGAACGCGTAATGGCCCAGCAGATAGCCTACGACCGCGCCGGCCATCGAACCGGCCAGGCTCAGCGTGGCGAACCAGAAACCGCGCTTGGGCTGCGACAGGCACATCGGCGCGAGCATCACTTCGGGCATCACGGGGAAGATGATCGCTTCGACGAAGCTCAGGCCGGCGAGCAGCGCCGGTGCGCGCGGGTGGCGGGCCCAGGTCAACGCACGCTGATAAAGCGGGCCGAAGAGTTTCACTCACGCCCCCCTTCACCTGTCATCCCGGCGAAAGCCGGGGTCCAGGAAGTCCGACGCAACTTGACGCATCCGCAAAAATGCCTGGGTCCCGGCTTTCGCCGGGATGACGGCTGAAAAGAACCGTGCGCCGCGCTCAATCGATCATGCCCGACAACAACGGAACGAAGACCACCGGCGCCAAATCGGTTTGTTCGATGCTGCCGTCCTCGCGCTTGCGCAACTTGAGCAGCGATTGCGACGACGCGCCGCCGACCGGCGCCACCAGCGTGCCGCCGGGCGCGAGCTGATCGTTCAACGCGTCGACCAGCGCCGGCGCGCCGGCGGTGACGACGATCGCATCGAATGGACCTTCCTCGGCCCAGCCGATGCGGCCGTCGTCGTGCTTGCTGCGCACGTTCAAGCCTAAGCTGCGGAAGCGTTTGCGCGCGATGCGCAGCAATTCGCCGATGCGCTCGACGGTGTAGACCTCCATGCCCAGCGCGGCCAGGATCGTGGCCTGGTAACCGGAACCGGTGCCGATTTCCAACACTTTCTTGGGCGATGCGCCGTCGAGGATGGCCTCGGTCATTTTGGCCACTACCCATGGTTGCGAAATGGTCTGGCCGTGGCCGATCGGCAACGCGGTGTCTTCATAAGCGCGCGTGGCCAGCGCTTCGTCGACGTACAGATGGCGCGGCACGGTGCGGATCGCATTGAGCACGCGCTCGTCGACGATGCCGTTGCTGCGCAAGCGCTCGATCAGTCGGTCGCGCACGCGCTGCGAGGTCATGCCCATGCCGATCGCTTCGGGCTGCAGACGCAAACGCGCAGTCATGCGGTGCTGCCCTGCTTGAGCTCTTCGGCCAGGCTGCCGACCCAGCTGGCGACCTGCTCCAGCGCCTGATAGCGCGTCAAATCGACGTGGATCGGCGTGATCGAAATATGGCCCGTACGCACCGCGTGGAAATCGGTGCCGGGACCGGCGTCCTGCTCGCGGCCGGCGGGGCCGATCCAGAACAGGCTGCGGCCGCGCGGATCCTGCGCCGGTACGCACGGCTCGGAACGGTGGCGGTTGCCGAGCCGGGTCACTTCGAATCCGGCGATATCGTCCCAAGCGCGGTCGGGCACGTTGACGTTGAGGATAGTGTCGGCGGGCAAAGGATCGGCTTTCAGGCGCGCCACGATTTCGACGGCGGCGCGCGCCGCGGTTTCGTAGTGCATCGCCTTGTGTTCGGTCGTCACCAGCGAAACGGCCACCGCAGGCAGGCCGAGGAAACGCCCTTCCATCGCCGCGGAGACGGTGCCTGAATAGATGACATCGTCGCCCAGGTTGGCGGAATTGTTGATCCCGGACACCACGATGTCGGGCTCGTCCTCTTCGCCGAACATGCCGGTCAGCGCCAGATGCACGCAATCGGTCGGCGTGCCGGCCACGCGCCAGGTGCGCTCGTCGAGGCGCACTACGCGTACCGGCATGTCCAAAGTGAGCGAATTGCTGGCGCCCGAGCGGTCGCGGTCGGGCGCGACCACTTTTACTTCGTGCCCGGCGGCGCGTAGGCCCTCGGCCAGGATGCGGATGCCGGGGGCGTCGACGCCGTCGTCGTTACTCACTAGAACGCGCATGGGACTCCTCTTGTTCTGCGCCCATGATACCGAATGCGGATTGCAGGTATCCGCGAATGCGGTTCCGGCGAGCGAGAGGCTACGTAGGACCGTAGCCCGGGTAAGCGCAGCGCACCCGGGATCACGTCGCGTCGTGGCCCCGGGTGCGCTGCGCTTACCCGGGCTACGCTCTCCACAAGAGCGTTACGCATGCTTGTTTCCGCCGATTCGGGCGCTACATTGTTCATGCGATGGCTAAAGACGACCGCAATCCGGACGATTCCGAGCTGTTCCGCCAGGCCATCGGCCCGGTCCGGGAACTGCCCGCGGCCGCGCCGCCGCCAGCGAAACCCAGGCCCAAAGCGCGGGCGGCGATGGCCGAACGCGACGAATCCGAAGCGCTGAGCGAATTCCGCCGCGCGATGGCGCAGGACGAGCTGGAAGCCGGAGACGCGCTGTCCTACCGGCGCGACGACGTGCCGCCGCGCGTGCTGCAGCGCCTGCGCCGGGGCCTGTATGCGGCGCAAGACGAACTCGATCTGCATCACAGCGACGCGCAGGCTGCGGAAAGCTTGTTGCGGACCTTCCTCCAGCATGCGCGTCACGCCGGCTTCGGTTGCGTGCGCGTCATCCATGGCAAAGGTCTGAATTCGGACAGCGCTATTCCCGTGCTGAAGAATCTGGTCGACCGGGTATTGCGCCATCGCGCCGATGTGCTGGCCTTTCATTCCGCACCGGCTGCCCAGGGCGGCACCGGTGCCGTTCTGGTGCTGCTGGCCAAGCGCTGAAACCCGCTTCGTCTTTTGTAGGGCGTAGCGTGCTGCACCGCTATTGCTTTTGTAGAGCGTAGCTTGCTGCGCTGCCCTTGCTTTGTAGAGCGGGGCTTGCTCCGCTACTCTTTCGGTAAAGCGACAGCGCAGCAAGCTACGCTCTACAAAAGCAAAAGCAGCGGAGCAAGCCCCGCTCTACAAAGCCGGAGCGGTAACCGCTGCGTTGCCGATATCGCCCAACTCTCGCAGCACCACGGTCGCGTAGGTGCCGGGCGGCAATACGAACTGCAATTCCAGCGCTTCATCCTGCAGCCATCGCCACTGCAACTGCTGCGGCTTGAGCCGCAGCGCGCGCCGCTCCTGTTTGAGCCCGGCGGTTTCGAGGCCCGCGCGCAGCGCCGGCGCGGAATCGCCGGCCAAAGCCGACAATTCCACCTCTCGCGCAGCAGACTCGGTGCGCAATTCACCCGCACCCCACAATGGCCCGCTGGGATGGATGTCGAAGGCAGTCAGTCGCGCCGCCAGCGCATCGCTCCACGGTTCGGGGCCGAACACGCTGCGGCTGCCGTCGAGCATCCACACCTCGCCTTCGAGGCCCCTGTCCCAACTGCCGGCCGCGACGCGATCGGCCAGGACCCGATTGAACAGTTCGGACCGCGCGGCCGACAGCAGCATCGTGCGCTGCTCGCGGCGCACGCGCCGGCCGCCGAACATCGCCAGGGCGTTGGCGACGTTGTCGCCGTCGCGGCCGAAGCGCTGCTCGCCGAAATAGTTCGGCACGCCGCGCGCCGCGATCGCTTCCAGGCGGCGTTCGATCGCGCCGCGATCGCCTTGCGCTTCGCGCAGCGCCAGCACGAAACGATTGCCCGCGAGCGCGCCGCGCGGCAGTTTCTTGGCATGCCATTCCGAAGCGAGCACGCGCAAATCGTCGGATTGCAGCGATTGCAGGTCCGGCGCGACGCGCTTGGGCAGATGCACGCTGAAACGTTGCCGGGTAACGGCGTGGCGATCCTTGAGGCCGGCATAGCCGATCGCGAGTTCCGGCACGCGCGCCCACTGCGCGATGCGTTTGGCGGCGAAGGCCGTGTTCATCCCTCGTTTTTCGATGGTCAACAGCAGATGTTCGCCGCCGCCGCTGGCTTCGAATCCGTCGATTTCCTCGACCAGAAAGTCCTCGGGCGAAGCGCGGAACCGGGCCGACAACACGGGCGCGCCGAGGGCGCGCGGCAAATCGGCCTCGCTCACGCGCGGACCAGCAGGCAGACGGCTTGCGCGGCGATGCCTTCGCCGCGGCCGGCGAAGCCGAGTGTTTCGGTGGTGGTGGCTTTGACGCTGACCGCGTCGAGCGCGATGCCCAGGTCGTCCGCGATCGCCGCGCGCATCGCCTGCGCATGCGGACCGATCTTGGGCTTCTCGCAGATCACGGTGACGTCGGCGTTGCCGATCCGCCAGCCCTGCTCGGCCAGCAGCTGGTTGCAGTGGCGAACGAAGGCGCGGCTGTCGGCGCCTTTCCATTGCGGATCTGACGGCGGGAAATGCCGGCCGATATCGCCCAGCGCCAACGCACCCAGCATCGCATCGCAAAGCGCATGCAATACGACGTCTCCGTCGCTATGCGCCAGGACGCCGCGTTCGTGCGGAACGCGCACGCCGCCGATCATCACGTGGTCGCCGTCGCCGAAGGCGTGGACGTCGAAGCCTTGGCCGATGCGGATGGCCGGCGATGGAGACTGGGTAGCCATGATTGCGAGCCCGAAGATAGGAGAATTATTTTTTCCCGTCATCCCAGCGAAAGCTGGGACCCATTTTTATTTTCCTTCGATGAAACAAAGCAAGATCAAGTTGGGTCCCAGCTTTCGCTGGGATGACGAACCGGGGATATCTAGCTCGCATTTCGAGCCATCAGGAACTCGAACAGAACCAGATCCGCCGCCGTAGTCACCTTCAAATTGTCCTCGCGGCCTTCGATCAGCAACGGCCGCAGCCCCTGCCGTTCCATCGCCATCGCCTCGTCGGTGACGGCGATGCCGGCCTCGCGCGCGGCTTCCATGGCCCGCGTGAGCTGCAGACGCCGGAACAACTGCGGCGTGAACGCGCGCCAGAGGCGTTCGCGGGATTCGGTGCCGTCGATACCGCCGTCGTCGCCGGCGCGTTTGAGCGTATCGCGCACCGGTGCCGCCAGTATGGCGCCGACAGGGTCGTTGCGACCGTATTCGAGCAGACGGTCCAGATCTTCGCGCTGCAGGTTGGGGCGCGCCGCATCGTGCACCAGCACGAAGTCGTCGGCGCGCACGCTGTCCGGCAGCGCAGCGAGTCCGGCCAGCACCGAATCGGCGCGTTCGCCGCCGCCGGTGCAGGTCGCGATCGGCTTGCCTGCGATCTTCGACGAGCCCGGCCAATACGCATCATCCTGCGCCAACACCACAACCACGCCGTCGACGCCGGGATGCGAACACAATGCGCGCAACGTGTGCGCGATCAGCGGCTCGCCGGCGACTAGCAGATATTGCTTGGGTACGTCGCCGCCGAAGCGGGTGCCGCGGCCTGCTGCCGGCACGACGGCCCAGAGCCCGCCCCGGGCATGAACCGGGGTCACTCCCGTTTTTCCTCGGGCTTGTCCGCCTGATCCGCAGGCGCCGGATTGGCCTGTTCGACCACCCGGTAGAACTTTTCGCCGGGTTTGATCATGCCCAGCTCGCTGCGCGCGCGTTCCTCGATGGCTTCGCCGCCGCCTTCGTTCTTCAGATCCTTCACTTCGGCGGCCAGCGCGTCGTTGCGCTGTTGCAGGCCGCTGTTGTCGCGAACCTGCTTGCTCACCTGTTGCTGCAGCGCCTGCACCTCGCCTTGACCGCCGCCGCCCAGCCACAGGCGGTACTGCAGCCACGCCAGCAGCGCGACCAACAGCAGCAGGACGATGCGCAACGCTCGCATCGATCCTCAGCGTTTCAGCGAGACGAAAGCGTTGCGCCCGGCGTATTTGGCCGCGGCGCCCAGCTGCTGCTCGATCCGCAGCAACTGGTTGTACTTGGCGACGCGATCGCTGCGGCACAGCGAACCGGTCTTGATCTGGGTGGCGGTGGTTGCCACCGCGATATCGGCGATGGTGGTGTCCTCGGTCTCGCCGGAGCGGTGCGAGACGATCGCGGCGTAATTGGCGTGATGCGCCATCGCGATCGCTTCCAGCGTCTCGGTGAGCGTGCCGATCTGGTTGACCTTGATCAGGATAGCGTTGGCGACGCCCTGCTCGATGCCCTCTTTGAAAATCTTCGGATTGGTGACGAAAAGATCGTCGCCGACCAGTTGCACTTTGTTCCCCAGGCGCTGGGTGAGCAATTTCCAACCGTGCCAGTCGTCCTCGGCCATGCCGTCTTCGATGGTGACGATCGGATACTCGCTGCACCAATCGGCCAGGAAGTCGACGAACTGCTCGCTGGTCAGTCGCTTGCCTTCGCCGACCAGATGGTATTTGCCGTTTTCGTAGAACTCGGTGCTGGCCACGTCCAGGCCCAGCAGCACGTCTTCGCCGGCGTGGTAGCCGGCTTTGCCGATCGCCTCCAGGATGGTGTCTAGCGCCTCGGCATTGCTGCGCAGATCCGGCGCGAAGCCGCCTTCGTCGCCGACCGCCGTGCTCAAGCCGCGGCCTTTCAGCACCGACTTGAGCGCGTGGAAAATTTCGGTGCCGGCGCGCAGCGCTTCGGAGAACGAATCGAAGCCGACCGGCAGCACCATGAATTCCTGCAGGTCGACGTTGTTGTCGGCATGCGCGCCGCCGTTGATGATGTTCATCATCGGCACCGGCAACGTTACGTCCTTGTTGGTGGCCAGGTGCTGCCACAGCGGCATCCTTTTCGATGCGGCCACCGCATGCGCATTGGCCAGCGAAACGCCGAGCAGCGCGTTGGCGCCCAGGCGGCCCTTGTTCTCGGTGCCGTCGAGATCGATCAGGCGGCGATCGAGCCCTTCCTGGTCGTTGGCGCCGAATCCTTGCAGCGCCTGCGCGATCGCGCCGTTGACGTTGGCGACGGCTTTCTGCACGCCTTTGCCGAGATAGCGCGTCTTGTCGCCGTCGCGGAGTTCTACCGCCTCTTTCGAACCGGTCGATGCGCCGGACGGCACCATCGCGCGGCCGAAGCTGCCGTCGGCGAGCGTGACTTCCGCTTCTAGGGTGGGATTGCCGCGGCTGTCGAGGATTTCGCGGGCGTGGATGCTCTGGATTTTCATCGTGGTTTGGATTTATCGAGAAGTTGCGTGAATGTTTCGGACGGACGGCACGCGCCTTCGGTGCCCATCGCCATGTATTTTGCGTACAGCGCTCGGGCCTGGAGCGCTTCGACGAGGCTGCCCTTATCCGTCGCGCGATACACCAGCGCCCAAGACAAGCCCTGCACCTCGCCGAACTCGCCCTTGCCGGCCTTGCCATCCGGCGGAGGCGCGGGCGAAAGTCCCGGGAAATAGGCTGCGACTTCTGCTTTCATGCCAGGAAGCACGCCTTGCTTGGCCAACCGACGCTGGATGCGATCGTCCGAAAGGCTGCCGGTGAACCCCCTATGGTTCACCTGATATCCGAGCACGCATCCGGAGAGGTGCGAATGCTCGCGCTCGAAGTCCTGATATTCCTGCGATGTCAGCGGCGCGAACTCGGTCTCAGGCAGGGGCGACGAATTCTGGGCGAATCCCGCAGCCGGCAGCGCCACGAGCGCAAGCGCCGCCAGCATGGCCGGAAACCGATACTCGATGCGCCGACGACGCGCGCGATGCGGATCATCCATATGCCGACTCCAAGAATCCGTTCTTTTTGGTGACGGCATCGAGCTCCAGCAACGTCTCGAGCAACGTCCTCACCTTCGGCAACGGCCACGCGTTGGGCCCGTCGCTCAAAGCCTCTTCAGGTTTCGGATGAGTTTCCATGAACACGCCGGACACACCGACAGCGACTGCCGCGCGCGAAAGCACCGGCACGAATTCGCGCTGGCCGCCGCTGGACGTGCCCTGCCCGCCCGGCAACTGCACCGAATGGGTGGCGTCGAATACGACCGGGCAACCGGTATTGCGCATCACCGTCAGCGAGCGCATGTCGCTGACCAGATTGTTGTAGCCGAAGCTGGCGCCGCGCTCGCAGACCATGATGTCCTGGTTGCCGGTGGCCTTGGCTTTCTCCACCACAGGCTTCATTTCCCACGGCGACAAGAATTGGCCTTTCTTGATGTTGACCGGCTTGCCGGCCTGGCAGACCTTGGTGATGAAATCGGTCTGGCGGACGAGGAAGGCCGGCGTCTGCAGCACATCGACGACCGAAGCGACTTCGTCCATCGGCGTGTATTCGTGCACGTCGGTCAGCACCGGCACGCCGAGCTGGCGCTTCACTTCGGCCAGCACGCGCAAGCCTTCTTCCATGCCCGGGCCGCGGAAGCTGGTGCCGGAGGTACGGTTGGCCTTATCGAAGCTGGACTTGAAGATGAAGTTGATGCCGAGTTCGCCGGTGATTTCCTTCAGCTTGCCGGCGACGTCGATCTGCAGTTGTTCGGATTCGACCACGCACGGGCCGGCGATCAAAAAGAACGGCTTGTCGAGGCCGATGTCGAAACCGCAGAGCTTCATTCGCTCACTCCCTTGATGTTGTCATCCCGAACGAAGTGAGGGATCTGTTGTTGTTTTGGAAGTCCGGTAAAAGCGGTGAAGCAGATCCCTCGCTGCGCTCGGGATGACAGCCTGAGGGTACATGTCATGCCGAAGCCTCTTTGAGCAATCGTCCACCGGCCTTCTGCTCGCGCGCAGCGCGGATGAAACCGACGAACAGCGGATGCCCGCCGCGCGGCGTCGACAGGAATTCGGGATGCGCCTGGCAGGCTATGAACCACGGATGGTTCGGCAGTTCGACCATTTCCACCAACAGGTCGTCCATCGATTTGGCGCTGATCACCAAGCCGGCGTCCTCGAGCTGCGTGCGGTAACGGTTGTTGAATTCGTAACGGTGGCGGTGGCGCTCGCCGACCACGTCCTTGCCGTAGATCTCGCGCGATTTGCTGCCCGGCTTCATGCGCTGTTCCTGCAGGCCCAGGCGCATGGTGCCGCCGAGGTCGCTGTCCTCGCTGCGACGCTCGACTTCGCCGGCCTGCGTGCGCCATTCGGTGATCAGGCCGATCACCGGATGCGGCGACATCTTGTCGTTTTCGGTGCTGTTGGCGCCTTCCAGGCCGGCCAGGTTGCGTGCCACGTCGACCACCGCCGCCTGCATGCCGTAGCAGATGCCGAAATACGGGATGTTGTTCTCGCGCGCGAACTTAGCGGTCAGCACCTTGCCTTCGAAACCGCGGTCGCCGAAGCCGCCCGGCACCAGGATGCCGTCGACGCCGGCCAGCGCCTTGTCGGCGCCTTCGCGTTCGACGTCCTGCGACTCCAACCACTTCAAGTTGACGCGCGTGCGCTGGCGGATGCCGCCGTGCTTGAGCGCTTCGGACACCGACTTGTAAGCGTCTTTGTGGTCGACGTACTTGCCGACCACGGCGATGTTGACTTCGTCGATCGGATACTCGTTGGCTTCGACCACCGACAGCCATTCCGACAGATCGGCCGATTCGGCGGCCTTGTCTTCCAGATGCAGGCGCTGCACCACGATCTGGTCCAGGCCCTGCGAATGCAGCCACATCGGGATCTTGTAGATGTTGTCCAGGTCCACGGCCGAGATCACGGCCTGTTCGGGCACGTTGGTGAACAGCGCGATCTTGCGGCGCTCGCCGTCCGGCAGCGGCTGCTCGCTGCGGCACAGCAGCACATCGGGCTGGATGCCGATCGAACGCAGTTCCTTCACCGAGTGCTGGGTGGGTTTGGTTTTCAGTTCGCCGGCCGCGGCGATGTACGGCACCAGGGTCAGATGCATGAACAGCGCCTTCTCGGCGCCGCGCTCGGTGCGGATCTGGCGGATCGCCTCCAGGAACGGCAGCGATTCGATGTCGCCGACGGTGCCGCCGATTTCCACCAGGGCCACGTCGTAGCCGGCCGTAGCCGCGTCGATGCAGCGCTTGATCTCGTCGGTGATGTGCGGGATCACCTGCACCGTGGCGCCCAAATAGTCGCCGCGGCGCTCCTTGCGGATCACGTTCTCGTAGATCTTGCCGGTGGTGATCGAGTTCTTGCCGGTCAACCGGGTGTTGACGAAGCGCTCGTAGTGGCCCAGGTCCAGATCGGTCTCGGCGCCGTCGTCGGTGACGTAGACCTCGCCGTGCTGGAACGGGCTCATCGTGCCCGGGTCGACGTTGATATAAGGGTCGAGCTTCATCATCGTCACGCGCAGGCCGCGCGCTTCGAGGATGGCCGCCAGAGAAGCTGCGGCGATGCCCTTGCCGAGGGAGGACACCACGCCCCCGGTGACGAAGATGAGCGGGGTGACGGAGCCGGGGGTGGTCATGGGATCAGCGGGTAGCTGGAAAGCCCCATTCTACAGGCAAGCGATGAAATTGGCCCGCGCCGCCGCCCGCCGGCGCCACAAAAAGAAACGCCCCAGGCATCCCGGGGCGTCTTGAAAGCTTGCTGGCAGGCGCGTTTACGGCTTTCTGCGGCGCTCTTCTTCCTCTTCTTCTTCCTCCGGCTCGGCCGCGGCGGCATTGGCTTTCTTGCGCGCCTGCTCGGCCTTCTTCTCGGCTTCGGCGGCCTGTTTCTTGGCGGCCGCGGCCTGCTGCTCGGCGTCCTGGGCCTTCTTGTCGGCCTGCTGGCTGTTTTGCGCCATCAGCATGGCCGGGGCCGCCACGGCGGCGGCGATCAGGGCGGTAAGCAGTAATTTGCGGGTTTTCATTGTTGCCTCCAGGCCCGAAGGCCGGTCTCGCGTTATCGCTTCCGCGCACGATATGCCCTGGATGTTGGCCGGCAACTGAATAACGCACGACCATGCGTAGCCCGGGTGGAGCGAAGCGATACCTGGGGATGGGTCGCGGCGCGCTTCCCGGGTATCGCTTCGCTCCACCCGGGCTACAAAAACAACGGCGGAGGCGAGGCAATCGTTAAACTACTCGGCGTCGCATTCGCCGAAGTCACGATGAGCACCCGCTACAACGCCGCCGATATCGAAGTCCTCTCCGGCCTGGATCCGGTCAAACGCCGCCCGGGCATGTACACCGACACCACCCGCCCCAACCACCTGGCGCAGGAAGTGGTCGACAACGCCGTCGACGAAGCCCTGGCCGGCCACGCCGGCGAGATCGAAGTGACGCTGCACGCCGACGGCAGCTGCGAGGTCTCCGACGACGGCCGCGGCATGCCGGTGGATATCCATCCCGAGGAAAAGATCCCCGGCGTCGAACTGATCCTCACCCGCCTGCATGCCGGCGGCAAGTTCAGCAACAAGAACTACACCTTCAGCGGCGGGCTGCACGGCGTCGGCGTCAGTGTGGTGAATGCGTTGTCGAAGAAAGTCGACGTGTTCATCAAGCGCGACGGCAACGAATACCACATGGGTTTCAAGGACGGCGATCGCGCGTCGAAACTCGAAGCCGTCGGCGGCGTCGGCAAGAAGAACACCGGCACCCGGCTGCGCTTCTGGCCCGATCCGAAGTATTTCGACACGCCCAAGTTCAATCTGCGCGCGCTCAGGCACCTGTTGCGCGCCAAGGCCGTGCTCTGCCCCGGCCTGACCGTGAAACTGCACGACGCCGCCAGCGGCGAACGCGACGAATGGCATTACGAGGACGGCCTGCGGGATTATCTGAAGGGCGAACTGATCGATCGCGAATTGCTGCCGCCGGACCTTTTCGTCGGCCAGCAGAAAAAGGACACCGAAATCGTCGACTGGGCCGTAGCCTGGGTGCCGGAGGGCGACCTGGTGCAGGAAAGCTACGTCAACCTGATCCCCACCGCGCAACACGGCACCCACGTCAACGGCCTGCGCACTGGCTTCACCGATGCGCTGCGCGAATTCTGCGATTTCCGCAATCTGCTGCCGCGCGGCATCAAGCTGGCGCCGGAAGACGTGTGGGATCGCGTCGCTTTCGTATTGTCGGTGAAGATGACCGATCCGCAATTCAGCGGCCAGACCAAAGAACGTTTGTCCTCGCGCCAGGCCGCGGGTTTCGTCGAAGGCGCCGCGCACGACGCGTTCTCGCTATGGCTGAACCAGCACACCGAATTCGGCGAGAAGATCGCGCAACTGGCGATCGAACGCGCCAGCGCGCGCCTGAAGACCGAAAAACAGATCGTGCGCAAGAAAGTCACGCAAGGCCCGGCCCTGCCCGGCAAGCTGGCCGACTGCATTTCGCAAGATCTCTCGCGCACCGAACTGTTCCTGGTGGAAGGCGATTCGGCCGGCGGCAGCGCCAAGCAGGCGCGCGACAAGGACTTCCAGGCGATCCTGCCGCTGCGCGGCAAGATCCTCAACACCTGGGAAGTGGCTTCCGGTGGCGTGCTGGCGTCGACCGAAGTGCACGATCTGGCGGTGGCGATCGGCTGCGATCCGGGCAAGGACGATATTTCCGGCCTGCGCTACGGCAAGGTCGTGATCCTGGCCGACGCCGACTCCGACGGATTGCACATCGCCACGCTGCTCACTGCGCTGTTCCTCAAACATTTTCCCGCGTTGGTCGCGGCCGGACATGTCTTCGTCGCGATGCCGCCGCTGTTCCGCGTCGACGTGGGCAAGCAGGTGTTCTACGCGCTGGACGAAGAGGAGAAACGCCTGCTGCTGGAGCGCATCGAGCGCGAAAAGCTCAAGGGCGCGGTCAACGTCACCCGTTTCAAGGGCCTGGGCGAGATGAATCCGCAGCAATTGCGCGAATCCACCATTCACCCCGATACCCGGCGCCTGGTGCAACTGACCAACGACGACGATGCGGAAACGCGCTCGCTGATGGACATGCTGCTGGCCAAGAAACGTGCGGGCGATCGCAAAAACTGGCTGGAAACCAAGGGCGACCTGGCTACGCTGGAAGTCTGAGGCGGACTTCCGGCGCCGCGCGGCAAAGCCCTACCGATCGCTGCGGCAAAAACTGGCGTGCCGGTTCCGAAAACGCTTGGATTTCGCCCGTAGCTGCGGCTAGGCTATCGCTGCCCTTGGGGAAGGGCGTTTTCTCTATAATTTGCTTTAAAGGAACAGGGGCTAATGAAGAATCAGATCACTTGGGCGATCCTGCTCGGGACCGTCCTGTGCGCACAGGCAAATGCGCAGAATGAAATTCCCGCATCCGACTTCGCGAAGCGGCCCGAAGCCTGGGAAGTCGAACTTTCGCCGACCGGCGAGTACGCGGCGATCGCCGTGCCGACCGCGGACGGCATGGAGACCAAGCTCGAAATCGTCGAGCTCGCCACCGGCAAGACCCAGGCATTGCGATTCGCCCGCCAGCAGCACGTGATCGACGTGATCTGGACGGCGGACGATCAGGTCGTGGTTTCGCGCGCGCAAATGGAACCGCTCAAGGCGCGTCCGTTCACCGTTGGCGAGCTGATGACGTCCGATATCAAGGGCAAGAACCAGGACGTGCTGTTCGGCTACGTGCCCGACGACGGCACCAAGCGCGGCCGCCGCAAGGATGAGGGCTGGTCGTACGTCGCCAAAGTGCTCAATAGCGAACCGGGCATGGCCTTGGTCGACTTCACCTGCTGGAACTGCGGCGAAGAACCCGACACCGTCGTTTTCAAGGTGGACACGCGCACCGGCGTACGCAAGGAAATCGAACGCGGCGACAAGCGTTCCAGTTACGGCTTCGATCAAACCGGCGAACCGCGCCTGCGCACCAGCTTGGACGACAAGGACGATCCGGTGCTGCACTACCGGCCGACCAAGGGCAGCGCCTGGGCGCCGCTGCCGAAATCCATCGCCGGCTATCTGATCTCCTCGGCCCGCTTCGATGCCGACAACAACACCTTGTACGCCTTGGTCAGCGACGCCAAAGAGCCCGCGCAGGCCTACAAGATCGACCTGCAGGCGGGCACCCGCGTCAAGCTCGCCGGACGCAGCGATGTGGCGGTATCGGGCTTCATGTACGAAGGCCGGGACGGCATTCCGTTCGCCGTCACTTACGACGCCGACAAGCCGTCGTTGCAGTACATCAACCCGAATTCGGAGTGGGCCAAGCTGCATGCCGGCCTGATGAAGTCGTTCCCGGGCCAGATGCTGAGCTTCCGCAGCTTCAGCCGCGACGGCAACAAGGTGATGTTCACCGTCTGGTCGGATCGCGATATCGGCAGCTATTACGTGTACGACCGCGTCGCCAAGCGCGCGCAGAAGGTCATCGACTACAAGCCGTGGCTGAAACCCGAAGCCATGGCCGCGACCAAGCCGATCGAATTCACCAACCGCGCCGGGCAGAAGCTGTTCGGTTTCTACACGGCCAAGGGCACCGGCCCGAAACCGCTGGTAGTGATGCCGCACGGCGGCCCGTACGGCGTGCACGACACCTGGGGTTTCGATAATGACGCGCAGTTCCTGGCCAGCCGCGGCTATGCGGTGCTGCAGATCAACTATCGCGGCTCCAGCGGCCGCGGCGAATCGTTCGAGGAATCCGGCTGGCGGGGCTGGGGCACCAAGCTGCAGGAAGATATCGCCGACGGCGTGCGCTGGACGATCGACAGCAAGCTGGCCGACCCGAACAAGATCTGCATGTACGGTGCGAGCTTCGGCGGCTATTCGGCGCTGATCCAGCCGATCCTGTACCCCGACCTCTACAAGTGCGCGATCGGTTACGTCGGCGTCTACGACCTGCCGCTGATGCGCAAGACCGACATCAACAACGGCGCGTCCAAGCGCACCAAGCGCTTCTTCGACCGCACGCTCGGCACGGACATGGCCGCGTTGGCGGCCGTGTCGCCGGTGCAGCGCGTGAACGAGCTCAAGGTACCGGTGATGCTGATCCACGGCCGCGACGACACCACCGCCGACTTCAACCAGTACAAGGCGATGGAGTCCGCGCTGAAGGGTGCGGGCAAGCCTGTCGAAACCTACGTGGCGCCCGGCGAAGGCCATGGTTTGGTCAAGCCTGAAAACGTCACCGAGATGTACCGCAGGATGGAAGTCTTCCTGGACAAGCACATCGGTCCGAATGCGAAGTGATCCATCGCTTCGCGCGACACCGAAAGGGCGGCCTCGGCCGCCCTTTTTCTCGCCCGCCGGTCAGGCAAGCGCGTTGTCCAGCAGCGCGCGGATCACCGTCTGCGCTTGCGCGGCTTTGAGTTCGTCGTACTCGAACGACTCCTCGTCCATATAGATGCGCTGGCTGATCTCGAGCTGCACCGCATCCACGCCGTTGTCGCGGTCGCCGTAATGGCGGGTGATGTAGCCGCCTTTGAAGCGGCCGTTGACGACGAAATCGTAACTGCCCTGCCCCGCCAGCACCGATTCCAAACGCGCCTGCAATTCCGGCGAGCAGCTGGCGCCGCCCGCGGTGCCGAGATTCAAATCCGGCAAGCGGCCTTCGAACAGGAACGGCACTTCGCCCCGGATCGAATGGCCTTCCCACAATACGATGCGGCCATGCTCGGCTTTCATGCGTTCGATTTCGCCGCGCAGCGCCTGGTGGTACGGGCGCCAGTAACGTTCGACTCGCGCACGGACCTCTTCTTCATCCGGCGCCTGGCCTTCGCGGTATACCGGCTGGCCGGTGAATTGCACGATCGGACACAGGCCGGTGGTGTTCTGTCCCGGGTACAGCGAGACATCGTCCTCGGGCCGGTTCAGATCGACCACGTAGCGCGAATGCTTGGGCACGATCATCGATGCGCCCAAACCGCGCGCGAATTCATACAGGCGGGCGACATGCCAATCGGTATCGGGGACGCGGCGCGCCGTATCCACGAAGCGGGCGGCGATCCCGTCCGGCACCGCCGTGCCGTCGTGCGGGACGCTGATCAGCAGCGGCGCGGTGCCGCGATGCAGTTCGAAGATGTCCATGGACCCATTGTAAGCGTTACCGCATCAAGACGACTTCTTCGGCGCTGGTGGGATGGATCGCCACCGTATCGTCCAGATCGCGCTTGGTGATGCCGCGTTTCAGCGCGACCGCGAAACCCTGCAATATCTCATCGGCGCCCTCGCCCAGCAGATGGATGCCCATCACCCGCTCCTCCTCGCCGACGCAAATCAGTTTGAACAGGCTGCGCTGCGGAGAATCGGCCAGCGCATGCAGCATCGGGCGGAATCCGCTGCGGTAAACGCGTACCGCATCGCCGAATTGCGCGCGCGCCTCCTCCTCGGTGAGGCCGACCCGGCCTATCGGCGGATGGCTGAAGATGACTGTGGCGATGTCGGAATAATCCAATCGCGATTCGGGCTTGCCGCCGAACACGCGATCCATCAGCCGCCGCGCGGCGGCGATGGCTACCGGCGTCAGCGCGACGCGATCGGTGACGTCGCCGACGGCATAGATGCCCTCGACGCTGGTGTTCTGGAATTCGTCCACATGCACGTGGCCGCTAGCGTCGAGCTTGATCCCGATTTTCGCCGCACCGCAGACATCGCTGTTCGGACGCCGCCCGGTGGCATAGATCAGCGCGTCGAAAGGCGCGCTGTCTTCGCCCGCGCCGTCACGCAGCACGTAATGGGCGCCTTCCTGCCTGACCGAGCGCAACGGATAGTCCAGATGCATGCGCACGCCGTATTGGCGGTAGTCTTCGGCCAGCTGCAGGCACAATTCCTCGTCGAAGCCGTTCAACAGCCGCCTGCCGCGCACGAACATATCGACCCGGCTGCCGAGCGACTGCAGCACGCCGGCCAGCTCGACCGCGATATAGCCGCCGCCAACGATCGCCACGCGTTCGGGCGCGGCGCAAAGATTGAAGAAATCGTCGGAGACCATGCCGTGTTCGGCGCCGGGAATGTCCGGCCGCTGCGGATGGCCGCCGGTCGCGATCAGGATATGCGGCGCGCGCAGCCGCACGCCCTCGGTGGTTTCGACCGTGTCGCGCGACAGCAGGCAGCCGCGCGTGCGCAGCAGCGCGATGCCGTTGCTGTCGAGCCTCTGCTGATAACTGTTGTGGATGTTGGCGATGTAACGTTGGCGGTGCGCGACGAATTCGATCCAGTCGAATTGCGGCGGCGCCACCGCAAAGCCCAACTGCGCGGCCAGCGCGAGCTTCTGCGACAGGTCCGCGGCTAGCCACATCGCCTTCTTCGGCACGCAGCCGACATTGACGCAGGTGCCGCCGAGTTCGCCCGGCTCCAGCACCGCTACGCGCGCGCCGTGCGCAGCCGCGCGGAAGGCGCCGGCCAAGCCTCCGGAACCGCCGCCGACCACGATCAGATCGAAGTCGGCGCCGCTCACGCGAAACGCTCGACGCGATAGGGTTTCGGATCCAACGCGGACTCGCGCCCGCAGATCAGATCCGCCGTCAGTTGCGCGGTGCCGGTGCTCATGCTGACGCCGAGCATGCCATGCCCGGTCGCCAGCCACAGGCGTTCGCGGCCCGGCACACGGCCGATGATCGGCAGGTCGTCGTAGGTCATCGGCCGCCAGCCGAACCATTCCTCGCGTTTAGCGGGGCCGACCGGTTGCCGCAGGTATTCGCGCGAGCCGCGCTCGAGCGCATCGAGGCGGCGGCGGTTGAGGACTTCGTCGTAACCCGAGAATTCCATCGTACTGCCAAGCCGGAAACCGCTGCCCCAGGCGGTGACGCAGACGCTGCGTTCGTGCAGCACCACCGGCCGGCGCGGCATCAGCGTCGGCGCGTCATAGGTGATCGAGTAGCCTTTGCCGGGCTGCATCGCTTTGCCCAGCGGCGCCGACGCGACATCCAGCGATTTCGCCAGCCGCGACGACCAGGCGCCCGTCGCGATCAGCACATCGCGCGCGCGGAATACGCCTTGCGCGCCGACGATGCGGTAGTCGTCGCCGTCCTGCGCCAGACTCTGCACTTCGCACTGCTCGACGATCTTGCCGCCGCTCTGCAGAAGCGCATGCGCCAGCCCGGCGACGTAACGATCCGGCCGCAGGCTGGCATCGCCAGTGAAACGGATCACACCGTGCACGCCCGGCAGCACGGCCGGCTCTTCGCGCTCGTAAGCGGCGCCTTCGATTTTTTCCGAGGCCACGCCGTATTCGGCGAGCAGACGCGCTTCCTCGCCGAATTCGTCGAACGCAGCGGCATTGCGGAACACATGATCGGTGCCGGATTCGGCGAATTCGCATTCGATGCCGTAGCGCGCCAGCCATGCCGGCAAGGCTTGGCGCGAATGCGACAGGATCGCCGCCTTCGCCGCCGTCGCCTGGCGCAAATCGCGCATGTTGCAGCGCGCGGAGAAGCGCGCCAGCCAAGCCCACAACGAAGGGTCGAACCGCGGCTTCAGGTACAAAGGCGCATCGGGCGTGAGCAACCAGCGCATCGCGCGCCCGATGGTGCCGGGTGCGGCCAATGGCAGGGCGTGACTGGGCGTGATCGTGCCGCAGTTGCCGTGCGAGCTGCCGCTGCCCACGGTCCTGGCCTCCAGCACGCGCACGCTGCGCCCGGCTTCGACCAGCGCCAACGCGCTGGCCAGGCCGATCACGCCGCCACCGATGATCACCACATCGCTTCGATCGCTCATGCGATCAGTTTAACGACAACGCCCGTCCCACTTACAGAGCGGCGGCCGTTCCGCTCAGCCGTTCCTGAGCGATCCGCATGGCCGGCCGCCGAGCGTAGGTAGCCCAACGCCACAGCCACTCCATCGGCCCGTAACGGAACTTCGACAGCCACCAGCGGCTGAGCAGCAGTTGCAGGCCGAACACGACCAGGACGAACAGCATCTGCCACGCCCGGCCCACGCCCCAATGCCCTAACCCGTAGCCGTAGAAGAACAGACTGGCGATCACCGATTGGGTCAGATAGTTGGTGAGCGCCATGCGTCCGGCCGGCGCCAGCCACGACAGCAGCTTCGCCCAGGTCCGCTTCTGCAGCAGCAATACGATCGCCGAGATGTAGCCCAGCGACATCGGCAGGTTGCCCAGGCTCTGCAGACCGATCGCCAACTGCCACTGCTTGTCGTTCCCGCCCGGTACATGGCTCATGGCGATGAAACTGGCGATCACCGCCAGCGCCGTACCGACAGGGAGCCCGATCCAGGCCAACTTGCGGAACATCCCTAGGTACTGCTGCGGATGCTGGATCGCGCCGGACTGCACGAACCAGGCGCCGACCAGGAACAGCCCCATCACCATGATCGTGAATCCGCCTTGCTGCACGAAATCGCCCAGATAGGATTCGGCGCGGAACTCGACCGCTTCCCGATAAGTGCCGCCGCTCATCACCCGCGCTTCGGTAGCCACCTGCTTGCGCTGTTCGGCGCGGCGTTCCTGTTTCTTGCGTTCCTGTTCGGCGGCTTCTTTCTTCTGCGCGGCCGTTTCTTTGGTCTGCTCGGCGGCGGTTTGCGCGGACGCGGTTTCCGGCGTCGCCGGCATCGCCAGGGCAATGGCGGCACCGATCAGCATCGCGGCGAACGGCCCCAGGTACAGCGTCGCGCCGACGCGCAGCGTGCGCTTCTCAGGAGGATTTCGATAACGCGCAGACAGCCACGCAAGCAGGCCCAACAGCGCGGTGCCCATCAAGCCTCCATAACCCGAACCCTTCGTCGCGACCATGACCGCCACCACGATGGCGATCGCCACGGCCGCGACGGCCGCGACGGCCAGGATCAGACTGAGCAACGGCCATTGGCGGCCGGCAATCTTCACTTTGGTGTCGTTGCGCAGATACAAAGCGACCAGGCAGGCGATCGCGAGCGCAGCCACGAAACTGCCCACGCCTTGCGACTTGAAGGCGTAGCCCAGCGCGGCCAGCGCTGCCGCTACCAGCAGACCGTGCCAGAACCGGCCGAACAGCGTCAGCAGCAATAGCGCCGCCGCCGCCGCATAACTGAGCAGGATGTCGCCGCCCCAGATCAGCACGCCGTGCACGAGACCGATCGCGGCCAAGGCGGCCGTGCGCCGCAGATACGGTGCGATGAAGCTGCGCTGCGCGGCCGTCGCGCGCATCAGCATCACCGCAAAACCCATGCCGAACAGCATCGAGAACATGGTCCAGAATTTGCCGCGCACGAACACGTCGATGAACCAGCTGACCGCATAGTCGATGCCGGTGTGGCCGGCGGCCATGCCTGCGCCCAGGTCCGCCAGCGGCCGGTTGAACCACTCGATGTTCATCAGGAAGATGCCGAGCAGCGCGAAACCGCGGACCACGTCCAGCGCCTGGATGCGTTCGCTCGCCGCGACCGGCCTCAATTCCGCGACTGCAGTCTGATTCATGGCCGATGCTCTCCTGGCGATGCACGATTAGCGCACGCCAGCCAGCCCGCTTCACGGGCTGGAAGTCACTCTGACCGATGGCCTCACTGCGCCGGCGCGAGCCTCATCGCCGGGCGTTCGAGATAGGTGAGCCAACGCCACAGCCATTCCATCGGCCCATAGCGGTAGCGCGACAGCCACCAGCGGCTGAGCAGCACCTGCAGCAAGAACACGGCGAGCACGAACAACGGTTGCCAGGCGCGCGGCAACTGTTCGAAATACCCCAGCCCGTAGCCGTAGAAGATCGCCGTGCAGATCACCGACTGCATCAGATAATTGGTCAGCGCCATGCGTCCGGCCGGCGCGATCCAGCTCAGCCGCGCGCGCCAAGCGGGACGCTGCATCAGCAGCACGATGGCGGAGAAGTAAGCGAAGCACATCAATATGTTCGCGACCTGGCCCGCGGTCTGCGACGCCGCCGAACCCAGGCTCATCTCGGTCATGCTGTGGGTAGGATGCATCCAGAGCGACCACAGCATCAGCGGCAGCCCGAGCCCCAACCCGATGGCCAGCAGGCGTCGATACAACGGCAGACGCGAAGCCGGGTCGCGGATCGCGCCGCTGCGCACGAACCAGGCGCCGAACAGGAACATGCCCAGCACCATCGGCCCGAAGAACATCAGCCCGAACATCATGAAACCGAAATCCTGCGCGCGTTGCGCCACGGCCTGCGCGTAGGTACCCGAACCGTAGGCCTGCCGCTGCGATTCGATCATCGCGGCGATTTCCTGGCCCTGTTTGGCCATGCCCTTCTGCACCTCGGCGGCGGCCTGCGGATCGGACTGCGCCAGATGCAGGCTGCCCGCCCACAACCACATCAGCAACAGCGGCAGCAACACGGCCGCGAGGCCCCACTTCGGCAGCCGCGACACCGGCGTGCGGCGGAAGAACAGCAGCAGTACGAAACCGAGCAAGGCGTACGACACCAGGATGTCGCCGGACCAGATCAGCAGCACATGCACCAGGCCTATGCCGAGCAGCGCCAGCAAGCGCCGCGCATACAGGCCCGTGCCGGTACCGCCGCGCGATTGCGCGCGCTCGAGCATGACCGCGAAGCCCATGCCGAACAGCAGCGAGAACAAGGTGATGAATTTTCCCTGCACCAGCACATAGATGATCGCGTCCATGGTCCGGTCGGCGCCGGTGAAACGCTCGTTGACCCCGGTGAGCGATTCCATCAGCGGGCCGACGAAACCCTCGATGTTCATCAGCAGGATGCCGAGCAGCGCGAAACCGCGCAGCACGTCCATGGTCTGGATCCGTTCGTTGCCGGCGACCGGCATCAAGTGCGCGTCCTGGTTCATGCGGATTCCCTCTCCCTCTGCCGATCCCCGGAGCCCGAATCATTCACCGTGCCGGCCGTCGCCGCAAGCGCCGCCCAAAACGAAAAACGGCCCGCTCGCGCAGGCCGCCTTTGCTTTTCCCTCTCCCTTTATGGGAGAGGGACAGGCCCTAAGGGCCAGGGAGAGGGTCCGGCTTTTCGCGCCATCAATCAGTGCGCGTGCCCACCCTCGCCATGCACATGCCCATGCTCGATCTCTTCCGCACTGGCTTCGCGCACGGCCACGATTTCGATATCGAAATGCAGCGCCTTGCCCGCCATCGGATGGTTGAGGTCGACATCGACCACGCTCATGCCGACCTTCTCGATGGTCACCGCGCGCGGGCCGAAGTTGGTGTTGAGCACCACCTGCATGCCAGGCTCCAGGCGCTGTGCGCCGAAGTGCTTCTTGGGCACGCGCTGGGTCAGACCGTCGCGGCGTTCGCCGTAAGCATCGGCGGCGGCCACGTCCACGCCGAACGCATCGCCCGCTTCGTGACCCTCGAGCGCCTTTTCCAAGCCCGGGATGATGTTGCCGTGGCCGATCAGGATCTGCAGCGGCTCGCGCTCCTTGGAGCTCTCCAGCGCTTCCTGGCCCTGTTCGGAGACGCGACCTTCGAAAAGGGTGTAATGGAAACTGACGACGCGGTCTTTCTCGATTTTCATTCGGAACCCTGGCAGGCGCGCAAGCTTGTCGACCGCGTCCGATTGCGGCCAAGATGCGCAGATGAAGAAGGCCGCACATTATCCAGACACCCGCCTGCCCGCGCCAGCGCGCATGGCCGCGACCTGCCTGATGCTGGCCTTGCTGTGCGCGATCGCGGCCTGCGGGCGCGAAGACGTGCGCCCCACGCGCCAAGGCCGAGCCGTCGTGCCGCATCGCCAATGGCCGGTGGTCACGCCCGAAAATCCTGCCGCCGCCAATGCCGTGCTGATGCGTGCGCTCAGTCTGGTCGGCACGCCCTACCGCTACGGCGGCAACACGCCGCAGAGCGGTTTCGACTGCAGCGGGCTGGTCAATTACGTCTACCGCGACATGCTGGACCTGAAACTGCCGCGCACCTCGCGCGAGCTGGCCCAGGTCCAAGGCCCCAAAATCGCGCCGGAACGCCTGGCGGCGGCCGATCTGGTCTTCTTCGGCAGCGGCGGCGGGGTCAGCCACGTCGGCATTTATGTCGGCGAAGGCCGCTTCGTCCATGCGCCGAGCACCGGCGGCACCGTGCGGCTGGACCACCTCGACGGCTACTACTGGCGGGACCATTACAGCGGTGCCCGGCGCGTGTTGCAGTGATGGAATAGTGACGTCGATCGTTCCATCTTTACGTTTCTTTAACTTTTTCTGAACATAACCCTCGTTTTTGTCCGGCACTATTCGGGCCTGCTTTGGAATAGTGAAAGACGCGTGACGACAAACGACTCCGGCCGCCAAGCCGCCACCCGTCTCCCCCGCCCGGGTCGCCTCCGCTCCCTCCTCCTCCTCGCCCTCCTGTGCGCCGCTTCGCTGCCGGTCATGGCCAATCAGGCCACGCTGGACAACAACGGCAGCCTGACCAATGCCAATACCGCCAGCCCGGCTATGGCCGATGCGATGGCGTTGTCCGACCGAGCCCTGCTGGAAGCCACCGTAGACCTGCGTGCAGTCGACCTGCGTGCAGTGGCGATTGATGGCGGGGCCTTGGCTACCCACACCGCCGTACCCGCTTCCGGGCGGATGCAGACCCTGTTGCAGAAGGCCCTCGCCCTGCTCGGCACGCCCTATCGCTGGGGCGGCACGTCGCCGGACGGCGGCTTCGACTGCAGCGGCATGGTCGGCTACGTATTCCGCAGCGCGCTGGGCATCGAACTGCCGCGCGTGTCGCGCGAGATGGCGAAAGACGGCATGAAGGTCGAGCGTTCCGCTTTGGCGGTCGGCGACCTGGTGTTCTTCAGCCGCCGCGGCAAGCGCGTCGACCATGTCGGCATCTACGTCGGCGAAGGCCGCTTCGTGCATGCGCCGCGCACCGGCCGCGACGTGACCGTGTCCAGCCTCACCGACGGCTATTGGAGCCGCAAGTACATGCAGGCCAGGCGCGTCGCCGATATCTGACCGGCAGCGAATCCGCAAAAAAGCCGCTTTTCAGCGGCTTTTTTTGTATCCGTAAGATCCGAGATCACGGCTGGCGCTTACAGGCCTTGCCTTCGTACTCGTAACGGTCCACCGCATATTCCTTGCCGTTCCAGCGCTGCACCGGAAAGCAAAATCCGGGGCCGCCGATGGAAATATCCGGCCAGCCGCCGGCGCCCTTGCTCGCCAAGAATTCCGGAATGCCGATATCGCCGGTGATCACCCGCCAACCGCCGTCGGCCTGCTGGCTCAACAGTTGGAATCCGGTGCCGGTGAAGCCGTAGCAGAAGCTGCCGCCTTCGGTGATCACCGCTTCCGGGCGGCCGTCGCCGTTGAGATCGCGCACCGTTTCGATGCTTGCCCCTGACGGGTCCGGGTCGTCGCTGCAGACGATCCATTTGCCGCCGCGATGGACCGCGCCCGCAGCCTCGAATACGGCCGCGCGGTCCGCATCGGACAGCGCTCCCGGCGATTGCGCCCAAAGCGCCGGCGATACCAGCGCGAGAACGACCAACGACCCGCGCCATTCGTTATTCATCAGCGCCCCCGGACATTGCGTGGCATTCCTGGTATCAACGCCAAACCGCGGCGCAACGGCCAGCACCCGCTCGATCGAAAGCTCAGACGCGGTAACGCGCGACCGTCTGCTCGATGCCCTTGCTCAATTCCATCACCTTGGTCGCGTATTCGGCCAGGCGCCGGTCGTCGTCGGTCTGCGGCACCCAGGCCGGCACCGGCGTGGGCTTGCCCTCGACGCCCTCCAACGCGACGAAAACGATCACGCAATGCGTGCATAGGCGGTCGGCCTTGTCGTCCATCGGATCGCGCGCGCGCACGTCGACGGAAAAATGCATGCTGCTGGTGCCGGTGTAGACCAGCTTGGCCGAGACGGTGACCAGATCGCTGATCCGGATCGGCGCGACGAAGCGGATGCCGCCGACCGCGACGGTGACGCTGTATTTGCCGCTCCAGCCCACCGCGGCGGCGTAACCCACCTGGTCGATCCACTTCATCACCACGCCGCCGTGCACCTTGCCGCCGTAATTGACGTCGGTGGGCTCGGCCAGGAAACGGAAGTCGAGTTCGCGCTGATGTCCGCTCATAGTGCCTCCGCCTCATGGCTGGCGCCGCGATGCGACGCGGATCAAGTGTAGGCGATCAACCTGCCTGCGGCGGCGACCGCCAACCATAGCGACAACGACAGCGCCGCCTGCAAACGGCCGGCCAGCGGCGGCGCAGCGTCCCAGGCCGACAACGATCCGGACCACAGCGCGCGGAACAATGCGGCATTGGCCAGCGCGATCGCGATCATGGCCAGCTTGAACCTGAAAGCGCCACTGGCCGACAACGGCACGGCATCGGCGGCGAACAAAGCAAAACCGCTGCACGCCTGAACCGCCAATCCCGCCAACGCCAGCGGCGTCAGCAGACGCGACACTTCCTGCAGCGGCAGGCGACGGCCGACGCCGAGCAGCCGCAGATCCAGCATCAGCATCGAACCGAGCAGCAAGGTCAGCCCGAGCAGATGCGCCAGGTTGACCACGGCATAAGCGCTGCCCGCGCCGCGCATCCAGGCCGCGAATGGCGATGCTTCGAGCGCGGCCCACCAGCTCGTGGAATCCATGGCCTGCGCGGTCAGCGCAATTCGATGGTTTTGCCGTCCACCACGATGCGCTCCGCGCGCAACTCGCGGGTGCCGTCCTTGCGCGGATAACCTTCGATCGTGATCGTCTTGCCGACTTTGAGCGCGCCTTCGGCCAAGCCGCGCGATTGCATGCGAGACGTCGGCGCCAGCACCGCGAGCCAGCGCTTGCCGCCGTGATCGACGACGATCTCCGCATGCGGATTGCGGTAATGCACTTCGACCGGTGCGGCATCGAACTTCATCACTTTGCTCGCGTCGTACGAACCCCAGCCGTGATGCGCCAGGGCCGGCACCGCGAATAGCGCGGCGGCGAGCCAGAGAACGGCAAGAATGCGGCGCATGGCGTATCTCCTGCGGGGACGGCGTCCTTGATACCGCGCCCCGCGTTAATGTTTCGCAAGGCCGTCCCGATCGGCTTGCGGCCGGCGTGGCGGCGCGCGATGCTGGCCGCGTCCAGGCAACCCGGAGACGACGATGGGACGCACGATATTGGGCGTGGTGGTGGGGCTGGCGGTGGCGATGGTGGCGATCTTTTTGGTCGAAGGCCTGGCCACCGCGATTTCGCCGCCGCCGCCGGGCCTGGACCTGAAGAACGAAGCCGATCTCGCCCGTCTGGTGGAGATGGCGACTCCCACGATGAAAGGGCTAGTGGTCTTCGGCTGGTTGCTGGCCAGCTTCGTCGGCGGCTGGGTCGCCGCCAAGGTCAGCCGCGCGCATCGCGTCGCGGCCGCCGTCGTGGTCGGTGCGGGCATCGTGATCGGCGTGATCCTCAACGCGACAATGTTGCCGCATCCGCTGTGGATGACCGTCGTGGGCGTGCTGTTGCCGGTGCCGTTGGCGTGGTGGGCAGCCCGCATAGCCACGCCGCGGGCGACGCTCTAGCTCTTTTTTGTGGAAGCGATTCTTTTGTGGGAGCGGCTTCAGCCGCGAGCTATTCGGGCGCGACAATAGTAAATCAAGAGCTCGCGGCTGAAGCCGCTCCCACAAAAAACGGCAAAAAAAACCGGCGCCTCATGACGCCGGTTTCGACCAATCGATCGAAAAACCGATCCGATGCGCGCCGCCGTCGGCCCGCATCCGAAGTCGGGGCAGACTACGCCTCGATCGGCGCGACGCCACAGGCCGAAAGTAATGTCTGCGGCAGATGCTCTGGCGCGGCGCTCTTCGCATCGCCGATACTGTCGCCCCCACTTTCGAACCGCGCCGATGATCCCGTTCCGTCCGTTGCTCGCCGCCTGCTGCCTGTCGCTGCTGGCCCCGGCGTTCGCCGCCGAACCGGTATTGCCGCAACTGAGGGCCTACGAAACGGACGACAGCTGGCGGCAGCCGGTGGCGCCGTTCCAGATCGCCGAACACAGCTGGTATATCGGCACGCAAGGCTTGAGCGCGGTGCTGGTGAAGACGCCGCAGGGCGCCGTGCTGATCGATGGCGGCATGCCGCAGGCCGCCGACATGCTGCTCGCGCACATGAAAGCGGTCGGCGTCGAGCCGGGCGATCTCAAATACATCCTCAATAGCCATGCGCATGCCGACCATGCCGGCCCGCTGGCTGCGGTGAAGCGCGCCACCGGTGCGCGCATGATCGGCAATGCCGAATCCGCCGCGCTGCTGGCCCGCGGCGGCAGCGACGACATCCATTTCGGCAACGACCTGACGTTTCCGCCGGTGCAAGTGGATCGTGCGTTGATGGACGGCGAAACGGTCGAACTGGGCGGGTTGCGTTTCACCGCGCATTTCACGCCCGGCCACACGCCTGGCAGCCTCAGTTGGACTTGGGACGATCGCCGCGACGGCAAGGTCGCGCGTATCGCTTATGTCGACAGCCTGAGTTCGCCCGGCTACAAGCTGATCGGCAATCCGCGCTATCCGCATCTCGTCGACGACTATCGCCGCAGCTTCGCCATGGTGCGCGCGTTGCCTTGCGACGTGCTGTTGACGCCGCATCCCGATATGAGCGGCTGGACCCCGGAAATCACGGCCGCACCGCATCCCGAGCCGATGACCTGCCGCGCTTACGCCGACGGCGCCGAACGCAAATTGGATGCGGAGCTGAAAAAGCAGCGGAAAGCGGCACGCTGATGGCGTACACGCCGATCGTCGCGACCTTGGGTTACGTGCTGTCGCCCGATGGGCGCCAGGTGTTGATGCTGCATCGCAATTCGCGCCCCGACGACCATCACATCGGCAAATACAACGGCCTCGGCGGCAAGATCGAACCCGACGAGGACGTGTTGGCCGGCATGCGCCGCGAAATCCACGAGGAAGCCGGCATCGTCTGCGACGAACTGCAGCTGCGCGGCACGATCAGCTGGCCCGGTTTCGGCAAGCACGGCGAAGACTGGCTGGGTTTCGTATTCGTGGTGACGCGTTTCGCCGGCACGCCGCTGGAGCGCAATCCGGAAGGCGCGCTGGAATGGGTCGATGTCGATCGTCTGCACGAATTGCCGATGTGGGAAGGCGACCGCGAATTCCTGCCGCTGGTTTTCGACGGCGATCCGCGGCCGTTCCACGGCGTGATGCCCTACCGCGACGGCAGGATGGTTTCCTGGCGCTATTCGCGCGCGTAGCGATTCTTGCCTTCAGCCGCCATCCCTACGAAGGCAGGCATCCAGCAACTCGCTCTGGCTTTGTAGAGCGGGGCTTGCTCCGCTGCTCTTGCTTGCGTGTTCTCGTGATCGCTGCGATCGCCACGAATGCCTCCTCTGCGAAATCCGCAAAAGCCACGTCACCGCAGACGCTGCGAATCAAAATCTAATACCTGCGTAAGAAGGTCAACCACGACGAAAACCAGGGCCCCTCGAACCTCTCAGACGCAACGAATCACATAAGCTTCGGGCCCTTTCTTTGGTTACTTTCTTTGGGCCAACAAAGAAAGTGACCCGCGCGCAGCGCGGAAGCTGTTTTCCATGGCGCGAGTCGCGTCGCCACTCACCGGCCACGTCGAGCCTGGATCCCGGCGTGCACCGGGATGACAGCTTAAGGGCAGGAGTAGCGGAGCAAGCTCCTCTCTACAAGGAGCAAAGCCAGTCACTGGATCCCCGCCTTCGCGGGGATGACGGCTTCAAAGCAAGCAAGAGCAGCGGAGCAAGCCCCGCTCTACAAATCGGGCAGAGTCCGGCCCGACTCGAACAGCGGCTTCCGCCAGATCACTTCAGATGATCGGTATTGCGTTCGCCGTTCGGCCCCATTACGTATTCCATGTTCACCGCAACCGGCGCGCTCTCGACGAAGCCGAACTTGCTGTACAGGTATTTGGCGTCGCCGTCGGCGACCAAGGTGACGTAAGCGGACTCGGGGACGTTGCCCTGCACCCACGCATCGAGCGCGGCCATGATGCGCCTGCCCAGCCCCTGGCCATGCAATTCCGGGATCACCGCGATATCGACGATGACGAAGAAACAACCGTTATCGCCGATGATCCGGCCCATCCCCACGATTTCGCCATCGCGCACCAGGCTCACCCCGTACAGTGTATTGGGCAAAGCGCGACGCGCCGCTTCCGGCGTCTTCGGATGCATGCCCGCGGCGCTGCGTATCCGCAGGTAATCGTCGAGGCCCGGGAAACGTTCGACCAGCTCGATATCACCGCTCATCTCGCCCGCTCCTTCGCCACTTCCGCCTTTTCGCCCTCTGCGATGCCGACATTGCTCGACGCCGCCTCGTAAACCTCGCGGTCCAACAACCCGGTTTCCTTGGCGACCAGCACCGGCACCAGCATCTGTCCGGTGACGTTGGTCATCGTGCGCATCATGTCCAACACCCGGTCGATCGCATACAGATAACCGATGGTTTCCAACGGCAGACCGGCCGCGCTGAGCACCACCGTAGCCATGATCACCGCCGTGCCCGGCACGCCGGCCGTGCCGAAACTGCCCAGCACCGAAGCCAGCACGATGGTCAGATACTGCGTCATCGACAGCTCGATGCCCGTGTACTGCGCGATGAACACCGCCGCCAACGCAGGATAGATCGCGCCGCAGCCGTCCATCTTGATGCTGGCGCCCAGCGGCACCGCGAAGGCCGCGTAATCGCGATCGACGCCGTGATTGTGCGTAACGCTGCGCAGCGACACCGGCATGGCCGCAAAACTGGACGACGCGACGAAACCGACCTGCATCGCCGGCGCCGCGCCGCGGAAGAACTTGAGCGGATTCAAGCCATGCGCCAGCAGCAGCCCGGTGTACACGACGACGATGTGGAAGGCGCAAGCCGCGTACAGCGCCACCACGAAACTGCCCAGCGGCAGCAGCTTCTCGAAACCGTACGCGCCGACCAGGCCGGCGATCAATCCGAAAGTACCGATCGGGGTGAACTCCAGCACGAACCGCGTCACCTGTATCATGGTGTCGCTGGCCTCGCCCATCAGCCGGCGCAAATTCGCGGTTTTTTCGCCCAGTTTGACGAAGGCGAAACCGATCAGACCGGCGAAAAAGATCACCTGCAGCACGGTGCCGTTGTCAGGCACCAGCACCGACTGCCCGTCCGCGGTCCTGCCGACATCGGTCGCCGACAACGCGCGGAAAGGATTCTGCGGCACGATGTTGAACAGCATTTCGGTCGGCGTCGGCACCTGCTTGGGCTTGTAGTCGGCCGCGACTTCCAGACCGGTGACGCCGCTGCCGGGCTTCATCACCAAGCCGAACGCCAGGCCGACGCAGACCGCCAGCACCGCCGTGATCGCGAACCAGGCGAAGGTGCGCCCGCCGAGCGCGGCGATCGATTTCTGCCCGTGCAGCGAACCGACCGCGCTGATCACCGCGAAGAACACCAGCGGAATCGCGATCATCTTGATCAGGTTGACGTAAACGTCGCCCAACGGTTCGAACCAGGTCTTGGCGTCGGCGCCGAATAGCCATCCGGCCAACGCGCCCAATACGAAACCGGCCAGCACGCGCTGCCAGAACGGGATGCGGAACCACCACTTGAGCATCGGGATCGGCCTTGCAATCAAACCCCGACCATACCGCAACGAACCGCGCCGCGGCAGTGACGGCCGCGCAACACTGCGGCCGTAGCAGGGGAACGATCGTTTTCTGTGCTTTGCGTCACCCGTAACGAGCGTCGATACGCCGCCGGATACTTCTGATTTGCAGAACTATCGCGCGTTTATTTTCGATGTTTGCCGCGCCGCGGCCCGTTTAGCCTGCTCAGGCCAACCATCCTCAGGCCGCGCATCAGGAGCCGCCTCATGTTCATTCCGACCTGTCTGGTCGCCTTCGTCGGCGGCGCCGCCGCCGGTTTTCCGGCCGATGTCGTCGAACCGGTACAGCGTTACATCCAGGCCAACGCGACCCAGGATCCCGTGCAGCTGGAACGGGCTTTCCACCCGACCGCGATGATGTACTGGCTCGGCGCGGACGGAGACGTCATGGCCATCACTATGGCCGAGTGGCGCAAGCTGATGGCCGGGAGAACGCAGAAAATCCGCTTCGAGCAAAAAATCGCCGCGCTCGATCGCGGCGGCGATGCGGCCGTGGCGACCATCGAGGGCAGCCGCGACGGCAAACCGCTGACCGATTACCTGTTGCTGATGAAACTGGGAAACGATTGGAAGATCGTCGGCAAGGTCTACGCCTCTGTGCCCCGACCCGCCGATACCGACGCCGCGACCGCCGCCGAACTGCGCGCGGTGGTGCAGGCCAAGCTGCGCAGCGATCTGAGTTTCAGCGGCGACGAGTTGCTGCGCACGCAGCAGTCTCGTGCGATGTTCTTCAATCTGGACCTGGGACAACTGGTCGCCGTATCCGCACAGGAGTGGGCCGCTCGTTTCGATCGCCGGCGCAAGGAAGGCTCGGCACTGAAGCCGCTGTCGCAGAAGATCGACGCGGTCGCCGCCGCCGGCGATGCGGGTTATGCGCGCTGGACGGTGGATTGGTCCAGCGGCCATCGCATCGTCGACTACGCTCTGCTGATTCGCCAAGGCGGCCAATGGCGAATGGTCAACACCGCCTGGGGGCAACATGACGGTCGCTAGAACCTTGGCATAATGCGGCGCGGCCCCGCAGGCCGCGATTCTTCTCCCAATCCGGAATACACGATGCTACGACCCCGCAATCACGCGCCCGGCCGCAGCCGCGCGATGGCCGCTTCCTGCTTGACCGTCCTGCTCGCCGCGTGCGCGGCGCAGCCTGCCCGCGATGGCGCGCCCGCCACCGTGCGCGTCGACGTTCCGGCCATCGCGCATCCCGAGGGCGAGAACGCCGCCTGGTGGTTCCGCGACGGCGCCGCGCAGGCCGCCGAGCGCGGCGCGATGCGCGGCCGCGCCAAGAACGTGATCCTGTTCATCGGCGACGGCATGAGCCTGACCACGGTCGCCGCGGCGCGCATCCTGCAAGGTCAGCGCAGCGGCGGGCCCGGCGAGAACAACCGCTTGAGTTGGGAACGCTTTCCCGACACCGCGCTCAGCAAGACCTACAACACCGACCAGCAAACGCCCGATTCCGCGGGCACGATGACTGCGATGATCACCGGCGTCAAAACCCGCGCCGGCGTGCTCAGCGTGGGCCAGAGCGCCGCGCGCAAAGATTGCGCGGGCGGCCTCGAAGCGCCGCTGCTGAGCGCGCTGGAACTCGCCGAAAGCGCAGGCATGGCCACCGGCGTGGTCACCACCGCGCGCATCACCCATGCCACGCCGGGCGCCACTTACGCGCACACGCCGGAACGCAATTGGGAAGGCGACACCGAACTGAGCGAGGCTGCGCGCAAGCAAGGTTGCGCGGACATCGCGCGGCAGATGATCGAAACGCCGTTCGGCGATGGCCCTGAAGTGCTGTTCGGCGGCGGCCGCGAATACTTCATGACGGTGGAGCAGCGCGATCCGGAAGAAGACGACAAGGTCGGCAGCCGTCTGGACGGCCGCAACCTGGTCGGCGAATGGCAGGCCAAGCATCCCAACGGCGCTTACGTCTGGAACCGCGAGCAACTGACGGCCGCGCGCGACAAATCGCCGGTGCTAGGCCTGTTCGAATACGACCATCTGCATTTCGACTACGACCGCAAGGACGACCCGGGCGAACCCAGCCTGGCCGAGCTGACCAAAGCCGCGATCGAGCGCGTGAAGGCCTCGCCGAACGGTTACTTCCTGATGATCGAAGGCGGCCGCATCGATCATGCGAACCACTACGGCAACGCCTATCGCGCGCTCACCGACACCATCGCCCTGTCCGATGCGGTGCAGGCCGCCGCCGACCTCACCTCCGGCGGCGATACGCTGATCCTGGTGACCGCCGACCATTCGCATACGATGACGTTCGCGGGCTATCCGCGCCGCGGCAATGCGATCCTGGGCAAAGTGCGCGGCAGCAGCGGCGAAGACGAAAGCGCTGGTTCGCTGGCCATCGACGGCACCGGACTGCCTTACACCACGCTCGGTTATGCGAACGGCCCGGGGTACACAGGCGCGAGTTCTTCGCAACCGGCGGGGCCGAAGAAGTTCCTGCACACCGGCAAGGAATACGAAGCGTCCGACGGACGCCCGAACCTGACCGACGTGGATACGGAAGATCCGGATTATCTGCAGGAATCGGTCCTGCCGCTGGCCAACGAGACCCACGGCGGCGAAGACGTCGGCATCTGGGCGCGCGGGCCGGGCAGCGACGCGGTGCGCGGCAGCGTCGAGCAGAACGCGATCTTCCACTTCATGGTGCAGGCCACGCCGAAAATGCGCGAGCGCTTGTGCGCGGCGAAGTTGTGCAATGGCGATGGGGTGCCGGTCGAGTTGCCCGATCCCGCCGACTTCAAGGCGCGCTAAACCGCGGCTTTGGCTTTTTGTGGGAGCGGCTTTTGTGGGAGCGGCTTTAGCCGCGAGCTTTTGATTCAGCCGGCAACCAAAGAGCTCGCGGCTAAAGCCGCTCCCACAAAGCATCAAAACGGCTTCGCGATCACCAGATACACGATACCGACCAGCAACAGCACCGGCGCTTCGTTGAACCAGCGCAGCGTCTTCGAAGACGGCAAGGATCGCCCCGCCTCGGCGCCCTTGAGCCAGCGCCCGGCGACGATGTAGTGGACCAGCATCAACACGACCAGCATCAGCTTCGCGTGCAGCCACGGCCCGGTCATGCCGAAATGCAGCCAAAGCGTCAGCCCCAGCGCTACCGCCAGCCCGAACATGATGTGGCCGAACCGGTACAAGCGCCGCCCCATCAGTACCAGCCTCGCGCGCACGGCGGGCTCGGCGCCGGCTTCGGCGATATTGACCAGGATCCGCGGAAGGTAGAACACGCCGCCCATCCACGCCATCACGAACACCAGATGCGCGGTCTTGGTCCACAAATAGGCTTGCATTTTCGGCTCCTCTGCGTTCGCGTAGGATGATACGACGCCTGCCGCATCTTCCGACATGAGCAAACAATACGACGCGCGCTATTTCGACCGCTGGTACCGCGGCCACGGTTTGGGCGACAAGGCACGCCTCGCGCGCAAGGTCGCGCTGGCCGTGGCCACCGCCGAATACCATCTGCAGCGGCCGATCCGCAGCGTGCTGGACATCGGTTGCGGCGAGGGCGTGTGGCGCGCGCCGCTGCTGAAACTTCGGCCGAAAGCCCAATACCTGGGCTTCGACAGCAGCGAGTACGCGATCCGCCGCTATGGCCGCAGCCGCCGGCTGCATTACGCGAGCTTCGGCGATTTCGCGGAATTACGGCCCTGCGCGCCGGCCGACCTGGTGGTGTGCAGCGACGTGTTGCACTACTTGTCCGCGCGCGAACTGGACCGCGGACTGCCCGGCCTGGTCGAGTTGTGCGCCGGCGTCGCGTTCCTGGAAACCTTCACTCGCGAGGATGCCGCCGAAGGCGACGAAGACCAATTCCAGAACCGCCCCGCCGCGTTCTACCGGAAACGATTCGAGGCCCAGGGGCTGCGCCAGCTGGGCTCGCATTGCTGGCTGTCGCCGCAGCTCGCGGACGACGCGACGTCGCTGGAAATCAGCTGACCGGTTTGGTTTTCGCCTTCGGCTTGGTTTTGGCCGCTTTGCGCAAGGCCGCATCCAGCGCCAGCTGCGCCCAGGGCCGCATCGCGTCCGGCGCATCGAGCGCTTGCTCCGGGGCGGACCAGTAGCCGGTCACGATCGTCTTCGTACGTTTCCTGGCTTCGAACACGAAAGGCGCAGCGCCTGCGGCTTCGAATGCGCCGCGCGTCTGGTCGTCCGTCTTCAGATAGAAGGTCTCTTCGGCGACCAGGCCGATCATCGTGCCATCGAGATAGAGCCCCCATCCGCCGAACATCCTGCGCGCGCTGGATTCGCCGAGCGGCGACAGCAGTTCCAGCAGGTACGCGACGAAGGGGTCCTGTGCGGCCATGCGCCGACTATAGCTTTTTTGCGGGAGCGGCTTCAGCCGCGAGCTTTTGCTACAGCCGATGACCGAAAGAGCTCGCGGCTGAAGCCGCTCCCACAAGAATCGCCGCGGTCAGTTCGCCGCGCTCTTCACCAGCAAATGCTTGGCGAACATCCCATGCAGCATGCCGAGGCCGCGGGCGATATGCAGGGTGACGAACAGCATCACGAAACCGGCTACGAACAGCAGCGGCAACGCCCAAGGTTCCAGCGACGTGCTGATCACGTCGTTATCTATGCTCAACAATCGCCAGCCGTCTATGTCGACGCCCGCATCCGCGCCGAAAATCCATACCGCGACCGGCGTGGCCATGAATCCCAGCGAGCATGCCGTCAACGTGACGATCAGGGTGAAATAGAAGATGCCCAGCGGCAGCATCGCCAGGAAATACACCATCGTCGACCAGGTGCGCGGATCGATGAACATGTCGGTAATGCGCTGCAGGAGCGGCTTGCCCCGCTCGGCATACAAGGGGCGCCGCGGCATGCGCTCGCCCAGCATCACTTCCACCAGCCGGCCTTCCACCAGCGACAACAGCCGCACCGAGCCGAAGAACAGGATCACGAACGGGATGCCGATGATCAGCACGCCCAAGCCTGCCGACAACGACGCGCCGGTCACCACCCAGGTGAAATAGAAGATGCCGGTAGCCAACGACAGCAGCATGTAGAACAGCGACGTGTAGGCGCGCGGGTCGGCGAATACGCCGAAGAACTGGCCCAGAACAGACTTGCGCTGCGGCGGCGGCGGCGGACGCAATGCGCGGGTCACTTTCACTTCGGTGTCGCGATAGATGTCGGCGACTTCTTCCGGCGCGCCATAGCTGCCGGCCACCGAAGCGATCACTTCGGCTTCGCTCTTGGACGGATTCTCGGCCATTTCCGAACGCAGATATTCCTCGGCGTCGTAGAGCGCGTCCTGCACCAGCGCCGGATCGGCGCCGGCCAGCGCCGCGCGCAGCTGCTCGAGATATTCGGGAATGGAAGTCGGCAGCACGGTGTTCATGGCAACAGCCCCTCGAGGACGGAATCGACGGAATCGCGGGTCGCACGCCAGGCGGCGGCCCATTCGCGCAGGGTTTCCCGACCCTGCTCGGTGAGGCGGTAATAGCGGCGCGGGGGGCCGCTGACGGAAGGCTCGACGTGACTGTCCAGCAGCCCCGCCGCGCCCAGGTTGCGCAGCACCGGATACAGCGCGCTCTGCTTGCCGCTGAGCACGCCCTCGCCGAAACGTTCCAGTTGCTTGGCGATCTGGTAGCCGTACATCGGCTCGCTCGTGCGCCCCAGCACCGCCAGCAGGGCCAGCGACACGGTGCCCGCGCTGAGCTCCTTCTGGAATTTCTTGAGCTGGAGATCGGATTCGGTCACGTCGGCCCCGCTAGGTTGTAGGCAATACTATTGCTAACTTAGCTATACCGCATATGCCATTAGTAGGGCGGATCCCGATCCGCCACTGCCATCCATACGACGGGCCCGAAAGCCCTTCTTAACCCAAAAAAGCTTGTACAGACCTCGGTAACCCCTCATTCGGCGGGTCAGGACCCGCCCTACGCATCCGCCCCTTGGATCGGCTACCCTTGTGCATTGCAGCAAAGAGCGCCGATCCGCCCATGCTCTATCAACTCCACGAATTGACCCGCGCCTGGATGAGCCCGTTCGTCTACTGGGCCGAAGCCAACGCCAAGATCCTGACCGCGCCCAGCAGTCCGTTCGCCGCGGTGCCCGGCGCGCAACGTTTGGCCGCCAATCAGGAATTGTTCTACCGGATCGGCAAGGACTACGAGAAACCGGAATTCGGCATCCATTCGATCGACATCGACGGCCACAAGGTGCCGGTCGTGGAGATGGAAGCGCTGGTCAAACCGTTCTGCCGGTTGTTGCGCTTCAAGCGCTACACCGACGACGCCGGCAACATCGCCGATCTGAAAGACGACCCGACGGTGCTGATCGTAGCGCCGCTGTCCGGTCACCACGCCACGCTGCTGCGCGACACTGTGCGCACGATGCTGCAAGACCACAAGGTGTACATCACCGACTGGGTCGACGCGCGCATGGTGCCGACGGAAGAAGGCGCGTTCGGCCTGGACGATTACGTCGCGTATGTCGAAGAGTTCATCCGCCATATCGGCGCCGACAAACTGCACGTGATCAGCGTCTGCCAGCCGACGGTGCCGGTGCTCGCCGCCATCTCGCTGATGGCCGCGCGCGGCGAGAAAGTGCCGCGTTCGATGATCATGATGGGCGGCCCGAACGATCCGCGCGAGAATCCGACCGAGGTCAACGATCTGGCCACGGAACAGCCGCTGAGCTGGTTCCAGAACACCGTCATCCATAGCGTGCCCTACCCTTATCCGGGCCGCGGCAGGCAGGTGTATCCGGGTTTCCTGCAGCACGCCGGTTTTCTGGCGATGAATCCTCGCCGCCACCTGCAATCGCATTGGGATTTCTATCAGGATCTGGTCCGAGGCGACCTGCAGGACGCCGAGGCGCACCGCCGTTTCTACGACGAGTACAACGCGGTGCTCGACATGCCGGCCGAGTACTACTTGGACACGATCCGTATCGTGTTCCAGGAATTCCTGCTGCCGCGCGGTTTGTGGGACGTGCGCGGCGAGCGCGTCGACCCCGCCAAGATCCACGATTGCGCGCTGATGACGATCGAAGGCCAGTTGGACGACATCTCCGGCCGCGGCCAGACCCGCGCGGCGCACAAGATGTGCAGCGGCATCGCGGAACAGGACCACCAGCACTACACCGTGCGCGGCGCCGGCCACTACGGCATCTTCAGCGGCCGCCGCTGGCGCGAGCAGGTGTATCCGCGGGTGCGGGATTTCATAGCCAAGTACGCCTGACCTGCGTAGCCCGGGTGGAGCGAAGCGATACCCGGGGCTGAGTCGCGACGTGTCCCGGGTATCGCTTCGCTCCACCCGGGCTACGGTTCCTGATGAAAAGATGGGTTTGACGCGATCTGACGATGCGCGCGCCCTCACCCCAGCCCTCTCCCGCAAGGCGGGAGAGGGGGCCAAAGCCGTCAGTTGCGCAGCTTGTACCCGGTCTTGAAGATCCACCACACCACGAACAGGCACAGCGCCAGGAACCCGAGGATCGCGACCGCGCTGATCCGCACATCCACGTCCGCGTTGCCGTAGAAACTCCAGCGGAACCCGCTGATCAGATACACCACCGGATTGAACAACGTGATCTTCTGCCAGATCGGCGGCAGCATCTTGATCGAATAGAACGCGCCGCCCAGGAACGTCAGCGGCGTCACGATCATCAGCGGGATCACCTGCAGCTTCTGGAAATCGTCGGCCCACAGCCCGATGATGAAACCGAACAGGCTGAACGTGATCGCCGTCAGGAACAGGAAGCACACCATCCAGAACGGATGCGCGATCTCGTAAGGGACGAAGAACCGCGCCGTGACCAGGATCAGCAACCCCAGCATCACCGACTTGGTCGCCGCCGCGCCCACATAGCCGATCACGGCCTCGATGTAGGACACCGGCGCCGACAGCAGCTCGAAGATCGTACCGGCCCACTTGGGCATATAGATGCCGAACGAGGCATTGGAAATGCTCTCGTTGAGCAGGGTCAGCATGATCAAGCCGGGGATGATGAAAGCGCCGTAGCTGACCCCGTCGATATCGCCCATCCGCGAACCGATCGCCGCGCCGAACACCACGAAGTACAGCGACGTCGACAGCACCGGCGACGCGATGCTCTGGGTGATGGTGCGGAAGGTGCGCGCCATCTCGAACTTGTAGATCGCGCGGATCGCATGCAGGTTCATGCCGCCGCTCCTTCGCGGTTGTTCCGCACCAGGCTGACGAAGATGTCCTCCAGCGAACTCTCGCTGGAATGCAGGTCCTTGAAGTCGATGCCGTGCTCTCCCAGCCGCTTGAGCAGCGAGGCGATGCCGGTCTCCTCGGTCTGCGTGTCGAAGGTGTAGACCAGCGCATGGCCGTCTTCGGACAGTTCCAGCGCCAGGTCCGACATCGCGTCCGGCAACTGCGGCAGCGGGTTCTGCAAGGTCAGCGTCAACTGCTTCTTGCCGAGCTTGCGCATCAGCGTGCGCTTGTCCTCGACCAGGATCAGTTCGCCCTTGTTGATCACGCCGATCCGGTCGGCCATTTCCTCGGCCTCTTCGATGTAGTGCGTGGTCAGGATGATGGTCACGCCGTTCTCGCGCAGCTTGCGCACCATCTCCCACATGTCGTGGCGCAGTTCCACGTCGACGCCGGCGGTGGGCTCGTCCAGGAACAGGATCTGCGGCTCGTGCGACAGCGCCTTGGCGATCAGCACGCGGCGCTTCATGCCGCCCGACAAGGCCATGATCTTGCTGTCCTTCTTGTCCCACAGCGACAGGTCGCGCAGCACTTTTTCCAGATGCGCCGGATTCGGCGGCTTGCCGAACAGGCCGCGACTGAACATGACCGTGGCCCAGACGGTTTCGAAGGCGTCCGTGGACAACTCCTGCGGCACCAGTCCGATCTTGGCGCGCGCCGCGCGGAATTCGTCGACGATGTCGTGGCCGTCGGCCACGACCGTGCCGGTGCTGGCATTGACGATGCCGCAAACGATGCTGATCAGCGTGGTCTTGCCCGCGCCGTTGGGACCGAGCAACGCGAATATCTCGCCGCGCCGGATATCCAGATCGACGTTCTTCAACGCATGGAAACCGGATTTGTAGGTCTTGCTAAGATTCTTGATCGAGATGACGGGTTGCACGGCGCCTCCTGGCGTATCGGCATTGCTTGCCTTCCCCTACCCTGCGAACCGTAGAGTCGAGCTTGCTCGGCTGCTTTTGATTCTTCCGGGCGGCGAAAATGCAGTCGAGCGAGCTCGACTCTACAAAGGGCTGGGCGGGACCTGCCTATTGTCGCAGTCCAGAAAGCGCTGCCAACCCCTGAAAGTTGGGATTCTGTGGGCAAGATTCCCGAAGCCCCGCAACGGCAAGTACACTCGCCCGACTCACGGGAGAGAGCTATGCGTAAACATCTGCTGGGCGCCGCGCTGCTGTTGGCCTTCGCACCCATGCTGCAAGCGCAGCAAAACGCGGACAAACCGAAGGTCAAGTCGGCCAAGGACATCATCGACGCGGCCCCGGCCTCGGCCTGGCGGACGCTGGATCCGGCCAATACGCTGTACATGGATCTGAAAGGCGGCCGAGTCGTCATCGAATTGGCCCCGGATTTCGCGCCCGAGCATGTCGCCAACATCAAGGCGCTGGCGCGCGGCGGCTATTGGAACGGGTTGAGCGTCTACCGCTCGCAGGACAACTTCGTGGTCCAGTTCGGCGATCCGACCGAGGACGAAAAGCAACGCAAGCCGTTGTCGACAGGCGCCAAGGCGAAACTGCCCGCCGAATTCGAACGCGCCAGTGCGGGACTGGCCTTCGATGCGCTGCCCGACAGCGACGGCTGGGCGCCGCAGGTCGGTTTTTCCGACGGTTTTCCCGCCGGTCGCGATCCCGAATCCGGCAAAACCTGGCTGGCTCACTGCTACGGCACGCTCGGCGCTGGCCGCGATGTCGCCGCGGACAGCAGCAACGGCACCGAACTCTATGTCGCCACCGGTCAGTCGCCGCGCGCGCTGGATCGCAACATCACCGTGGTCGGCCGCGTCGTGCAAGGCATGGAACTGCTGAGCGTGATCCCGCGCGGGCCCGAGCCGATGGGCTTTTACGAGAAGGAAGAGCAGCGCGTTCCGATCGTGTCGATCAAACTGGCATCGGAAGTGCCGGAAGCCGAACGCGTGCCGCTGCAATCGCTCAAGACCGACAGCGCCGCATTCGCCGAAGCGACCGAAGCCCGCCGCAATCGCCGCGACGAGTGGTACAAGCATCCGGCCGGGCATATCGATCTGTGCAATGTGCCGTTGCCGGTGCGTGCGATGTCGGTGAAGCCCTAAGCATGTTTTGTGGGAGCGGCTTCAGCCGCGAGCTCTTTCCTACAAGTTCGCCGAGGGCGAAGCAAAAGCTCGCGGCTGAAGCCGCTCCCACAAAAGCCTCCCACAAAAACAGGGCCGCCTGAAAGGCGGCCCTGTTTTCAATCAGCTTCGATCACCTGTGGCTAGAACTCCCGCGAAAACCGCACCCCGAACGTGCGCGGCTGCGTGGAGACGGTGTACGGCTGGAAACCGCACGTCAACGTCGCGCATTGCGCGAAACGGGTCAGCTCGGTGCGCTCGTCCGTGGCGTTCTTGAGGAAGAAATCCAACGCCCAACTGCCGCGCTTCACCCCCGCGGACAGGTCGATCGTAGTGTAGGCGTCCAGGCCGCCAAGCAGCTCGCGCTGCGCTTGCCGCAAGTCGGCGACGCGGTCGCCTTGGTGGAAGACGGAGGCTTGAAAATACGGTTCGTATTCACCCATCTCCCACGTGTAACGGCCGATCAGGCTGCCTTTGAATTCGGGCGTGATCGGCAGACGGCTGCCCTTGAAAGCGCGGTCGGGCGCCTCTTTCGGGTCCGGCAAAAAGCAGTCGGGATCCAACGTGCCGTCGGCAGATGTGGCCGCACAATAATCCTCGGTCAACTTGGCGTCGTACCAGGCGAAACCGCCGGTGATCGACAGGTTATACGTGGCGGCCCAGTTCAGGTCGATCTCGACGCCTTCGATCCGCGCCTGGCCCGCGTTGCGGATTTCGGTCAGGCCGTTCTGGCCGAGATACGAGAATTGGAAGTCGTCCCAGTCCTCGCGGAAGATCGCGCCGTTGAACGACAACTGATTGCCGGCCCAGGTGGTCTTCCAGCCGATTTCGTAATTGGTGAGGAAGTCGGACAGGTACGGCGGCAGCGTGCCGCGGCGGTTGATGCCGCCTGGCCGGTAGCCCTCCGACCAGGTCGCGTAGACCAGCTTGTTGTCGTCGATCTCGTAGGTCACGTTGAAGCGACCCAGCGAGCCGTCTTCCTTCACGCTCTTCTGGAACAGGTTGCATGGTGCGCCTTCGTACGGTACCCAATTCACAGGATCGCCGTAGCGCACGCGACATCCGGATTCACCGTAGCGGAATTCGGGCGGCAAGCTCGATCCCGAAGAGTAGCCTTCGGCGAAACCGAAATAGCCCTGCAGGCTGTTCTTGGCGCGGAACCAGCGCCCGCCCGCGGTGACTGTCCATTTGTCGGTGATATCGAAACTCAATTCCCCGAATACCGCTTCGTCTCGATCCTTGCGGTCCTGCTCGGTCAGCCAGATGGTGTCCTCGTAACCGCTCACCGACAGCAGGGACGCCAGGCCGTCGACCCGGTAACGCTGGTGGATGTCGTGCTTCTGCTCCTGCCAGAACACGCCGCCGACGAAGCGCAGCCGGTTTTCCTTCGGCGAAGCGATACGCAGTTCGTGACTGGTCTTGCGGTAACCGTCGGTCGCTTCGATGTACTGCGACGGATTGATCAAATTGCCTGCGTCGTCGTAGAAATAGGCGCCGTAACCGGCCAACGTGTCGTACCAGAAGCCGTAATCGTTGTAGTCGGATTCGGAATCGACGTTGCGGGTGAGATGCGAGAACGCGTAGACGAGATCGAAGTTGCCGATCTTGCCCTCGACGGTCAGCGCGGCCTGATCCCAGCGGTCCTTGGACGACTCGTTGTAGAAGTGGGTCACCTTCAGATCGCCCACGCTCGGGTCGTAGCCGGTGCTGCCGCTGGCCACCATCTTCTGGCCGACGATCGACGGCGTGATCGACCAGTTCTCGTTCAAGTCGATCCGCAACGCGGCGCGGGCGCCCATGGTCTCGGCGTCGTTGTAATCGTCGTCCGCGCGGTTGGCATTGTCGATGGTGATGCCGGAAGTCGGGAACGTGCGCGTGCCGAATACGTTGTCGACGTAGCCGGCATCGTATTTCTGCCAGCCCACGACGCGTATGGCCATGTTGTCGCGGATCGGCAGGTTGGCGAAGCCTTCGAACACGTGGCCGATGCCGCCGCCGTCGATCGCATTGGCCTCCACGCCGAAGCCGGCCGCGAACGCCGACGGATCGGGCTTGTTGGTGATGATGCGCACCGTGCCGGCCTGCGAGCTGGCGCCGTACAGCGTGCCCTGCGGGCCGGCGAGCGCCTCGACGCGCTCGATGTCGTACATGTGGATGTCCAGCGAGCCCTGGATCGTGGTGATCGGCTGCTCGTCCAGGTACATGCCCACGCTGGGCTGCGAACCGGAATGGTTGCCGTCGCCGCCGCTGGACACGCCGCGCATATAGACCTGCACGAAGCCGGGCCCGGAAAACACGCCGCCGCCCGCGGTGCCGTACGACAGGCTGGGGATCAGCTTGGCGTAGTCGTCGAAGTCCGACACCTGCTGCTGCTCCAGCTGCGCATTGCCGATCGCTTGGATGCTGATCGGCACCTTCTGCAGGTTTTCCACGCGTTTCTGCGCCGTCACCAGCACCGTGTCCAGCGTCTTGGCGCGGGTCTGCGGCGTCTGCGCCGCATCGGTCTGCGCCTGATCCGTGCTCTGCGCCCACGCCAACGGACTGAACGCCAATCCGATCGCCGCCGCCAGCGGCAAACGCCTCAACACCACCGCACCGCTTCGTCTGTTATAGCTTTTATTCGACTGCATGCTCCGCCCCTCGCTGGTGGATGGAAAACCGCTAACCCCTCGGAAACTCCGGCACCGCCGGATATGCGTCCAGCACCGGCCCGAGCGCGCCCTTGAGCGGCTCCAGCCAGGCTTCGTAATGGCGCCAATGATCGATGCCTTCGCGATAGATCGGCTGGCGCACCTGCTCGGAACTGGCGGTGCGCACCGGCCGGTCGTTCTCGAAGAAGCGCAGGCACTGCGCTTCGAAAGGCAGCCCGCAATAGTCCAGCAGGCGCCGCACTTCGGCCTCAGTGTCGTCGACCATGTTTTCGTAGATCACCCGGTGCACGCGGCCGGGCAACGCTTCGTCGAAATGCGTCATCAGTTCGACGTAATCGCGGTAATAGCGGCCGATGTCGTCCAGGCCGTAACTGAATTTCTGGCCGCGCGCGAAATGCTGCTTGAAAGCCGAGAAACAGCAGGCCAGCGGATGCCGGCGCGCATCGATGATCCGCGCGTTGGGCAAGACCAGTTGGATCAGGCCGATATGCGCGAAATTGTTCGGCATCTTGTCGATGAAGAACGGCGCGCCGCGCTTGCGGTGGATGCGGGTACGTTCCAGATACGATTCGCCCAGCGCGCGCAATTCGTCCGCGCCCAGGTCCGCCAGTACGTCGTGATAAGGCGTGGTCTGCGGCGCATCGGTGCGCTGGCGCAATTCGCGGGTCATCGCGATGATCTCGGGCAACTCCATCGTGCCTTCGACCGCGGAATGGCTGGACAGGATCTGTTCGATCAGCGTGGAACCGGCGCGCGGCAGGCCGACGATGAAGATCGGGTCGGCGGCCTCCGCACCGGAACCGCTGCGCTGCTCGAAGAACTCGCGGGTGTAGGTGTTTTTCGAACGCCGGGTGCGCGCCGCATTCTCGTCGGCGCTGTACGGCACGAGCGTCAGGCGCAGCGCGTTGCCGCGTTGGTAGTGGCCGAACGAAGCTTCGTATTCGCCGGCGTCTTCCAGCGCCTTGCCGAGCGCGAATTCGAAATGCAGGCGATGCTCGGCATCGAGGTCGGTGCGCTGCAGCTGACGGCGCATCGCGTCCACGTCGCCTTCGTCGAAGCGGAAGGTCTTGAGGTTGGCCAGGCTCCAGTACGCCTCGCCGAACGCGGGATTGAGTTCCAGGCTGCGGCGATAAGCGCGGATCGCGCGATCCTGGTGGCCGGCGGTCTTCAGCGCGTGTCCGTAGCTCATCCAGATCTTGGCGTGCTGCGGGAACTGGCGCAGGACGTCGTCGTAGATCTCGATCGCCGGCGCGTAATCGCCGATGCGGCACAGGATCACGGCCTTCAGATTGCGGTAGCCCGGATTGTCCGGCTCGATCTCCAGCAGCGTTTCCACTTCCGCCAAGGCCTCGGCGCCCTTGTTGCCGCGGTTGAGCACCAGCGCGTAGTTCTGGCGCGCGCCGTGGAAACTGGGCGCCAGTTCGAGGCAACGCGCGAGCAAGCGCTCGGCGTCTTCGTCGCGCCCGAGCCGGGCGGCGACTTCGGCCAGCATGCGGATCGCGGCGACATCGGTCGGCGCTTTCTTCAGGTGCCGGCGCAACAGCGCTTCGGCTTCGGGGATGCGGTTCTCGCACAGCGCTTTGGCCGCGGCCATCAATTCCGGATCGCGGGTCGAATAGCGGATGTACGCGGCATAGGCCGTATCGGCGCCGGCGGCATCGCCGCTGGCGGTCAGTTGATCGGCCAGCGCCAGCCACGCCTGCGCGAGTTCCGGCTTCAGGGCCACGGCGCGGCGCAGCGCATCGATCGCCTCTTCGCGGCGCCGCAGGCGGCTCAGCGCGACGCCCAGCTCGTACTGGACGAAGGCCGAGCGCGGTTGCTCGACAGCGAGCGGAGCGAGAATGTCGGCAGCGCGGACTGCATCGCCACGAGCGTTATGGGAAGCACCGAGCACCAGCAGCGCCTGCGGGTGGTTCTCGACGGCTTTGAGGATTTCGGTCGCCTGTTCGCCGGCCAGGGCCGGATCGGTGGCGAGGAGGCGGGAAGCGTGGGCGAGCGCGATCTCCAAGGATGCGGTTGGCTCGGACACACTCATTCGGACCCCGTGGCGTTGATGGATCGCTAATTCCGGCGAATACCCGAGATCATTCCCTGGCTGCCCGGTCCATCGCCGTACGCAATCCACTGCATTCAGTATGGTCGCCGGTACACCGCCCGATCCGCTGGCGCCGGATGCACCCCCTGACGCAGCCCGGCACCGCCAATCTACGCTGATCGGATTTGCAACGTCCAGAGGCCGGACGTCATCTCTCGCCCGTCGGGCGTATTCAGCCCTCGCGCCGTTCCTGCTCTTCGCCCAGCGCCTGATGCTGGAACAGGCACATCCGGATCACGCTGCGGTAGCGGCCGTCGCTGAAGAACTCGTCGACCAGCACGCCTTCGCGGCGGAAGCCGCTGCCTTCGTAAATGCGGATCGCGCGCGTGTTGTCCACGTCGACCAGTAGATAGAGTTTGTACAGGTTTAGCACACGGAACGCGTAGTTGATCGCCAGCCGCGTCGCCGCCCGCGCATAGCCGCGGCCCTGCTGTTCGGGCGCGATCATGATCAGGAATTCGGCGCGGCGATGCAGATGGTCGATCTCGACCAGCTCGACCAAGCCGACCGGCGCGCGATCGCCGTCCTCGACGATGAAGCGGCGCTCGCTCTGGTCGTGGATGTGCTTGCTGTAGAGCTGCTCGAGCTCGACGAAGGATTCGTAGGGCTCTTCGAACCAATAGCCCATCACGCTGCGGTTGTTGTTGAGCAGGTGCACGAAATGCAGGTCGCTGCGTTCGAGCGGACGCAGGGTGATGGCGGCGGACGCGGACATTTTGGCGTTCATGCCCGCCACCCTACTCCAGGCCGGTGGCATCGGCATGTCGACGCCATGGTCGGGACGCACCTCAGCCGGCGAGGCTGCGGAACCGGTCGGTGGCCGCGACCAGGCACGCGCGGATGCCCGGCTCCATCGCCGAATGGCCGGCATCGGGCACGATCTCCAACCGCGCTTCCGGCCAAGCTTCCGCGAGTGCGAGCGCGGCGTTCACCGGGCACAGCATGTCGTAGCGTCCGTGCACGATCACGCCCGGCACCTGCCGGAAACGCGGCACGCCGGCGAGCAGTGCGTCCTCGCCCATGAACACGGCATGGCGCATGTATTGCGCTTCTATCCTGGCCATCGACAGCCGTGCCGGTTCCGCCAGTTCGGCGGCGTCGGGCGGCAGCAGCGTGGAGCAGCGGGTTTCGTACGTATCCCATGCCCTGGCCGCGGGCATATGGATCTCCGGATCGGGATCCGTCAGCCGGCGAAGGTACGCGCCCAATAAATCGCCGCGTTCTTCGGCCGGTACGTGCGCCGCGAACTCTTCCCAGTATTCGGGGAAGAACGTGCGGATGCCTTCGAACCACCAGGTTTCGTCCTCGGGACGGCACAACCAGATGCCGCGCAGGATCAGCGCCAGACAAGCCTGCGGATGCGCGGCGGCATAAGCGAGCCCGAGCGTGGACCCCCACGACCCGCCGAATACGACCCAACGATCGATGCCCAGATGCTTGCGCAGGATTTCGATGTCTTCCACCAGTTCGGCGGTGGTGTTGTGTTCGATGCCCGCATACGGCGTCGAGCGGCCGGCACCGCGCTGGTCGAACAATACGATCTTGTAGATCTGCGGATCGAAATAGCGACGATGCGTCGCCGTGCATCCCGCGCCCGGTCCGCCATGGAATACGACGGCCGGCAGTCCGTCCGGATTGCCGCAAAGTTCGTAGGGCATCGTATAGCCATCGCTCAATCGCAGGACACCGGTGTCGTAGGGTTCGATCGGCGGATAGAGATCATGGGTATCGGACGATTTCGCGTCCGTTCGCTGATGCGTGTCGTTCATGTCGTGTATTTCCTCAATGAGTCCGTCAAACGTTGCAGATCCGCTTCGCCGTTATGCAGATGCGGCGACACGCGGATGCTTTCGCCGCGCACGGCGGCGTGGATGCCGTCGCTACGGAGTTTTTCCAACAAGTCCGCCGGCAGCGGCCGCGCGCCGGCGCGCAGCCCGACCATATGACCGATGCGCTGGTCCGCGGCCGGGAACGCCAGACCGATGGATCCGGCCCGTTCGCACAAAGCATCGGTCCATTCGCGCAGACGCTGCTGGATGCGCGCCGGACGCCACTGCGATACCTGCGAGAGGGCCGCGATCGCCATCGGCTGCAGGTAGAACTGCGGCGATTCGCCTTGGTTGAACCTCGCCGCGCCCGGTTGATATGCGTCGGTATAGTCGGCGAGCGCAGCGAAATTCTCGCTGCCGGCGCGATGCAGCCACGATTCTTCGAGCGGCACGCCTTCGGCATGCCAGCGTTCGTCCACATACAGATAACTCAAGCCGTAAGGACCCAACAGCCATTTGTAGCCCACGCTGACCAGGAAATCGGGCCGGCATTCGGCCACATCCAACGGATAGGCGCCCAGCGACTGGCTCGCATCGATCACGAGCGCGGCGCCGTGCTTTCTGGCCGCTTCGCCGATGCGGACGACATCGACGAAGGCGCCATCGGTCCAGCGGCATTGCGGCACCGACACCACTGCGGTGCGCCGGTCCATCGCCGCGAGCACGGTTTGTGTGACCGATACGCCCGGCGACGATGTCGCCATGCGTATCTGCGCGCCGCACTGCCTGGCTGCTGTGGCCCAGCTGTAGTAGTTGGATGGGTATTCGCGATCGATCAGGACGATGTTGTCGCCTTCGCGCAACGGAAGATTGCGCGCCGCCAGCGCGATGCCGTAACTGACCGACGGCACCAGCGCCGCATCGCGTTCCGGTGCGCCGATCAGGCCGGAGAACAAGCGCCTGAGCGCGGCCGTTCCCGCGAACCAGTCGCCGGCCGCGACCGACCACGGGGCGGCCATCGCATCCACCGCGGAATGGCCTGCGATGGACACGCTGCGCAATCGCGGCGCCATGTTGGCGCAGTTGAGATAGACCGCATCGTCCGGCAATTCGAAGGCTTCACGACCGGCGCGCAACCGCTCCGCGGTATGGCTTTCATGGCTAACCGGGCCCTGCCCTTCCCTATTCATAACGCGCCTCCGGCACCGCGAGCACAGAGGCTAATATTCCACCTGTAAGCGCATACTTGAATACCGAAATACAGGATGTATAGTTATTTTTCCTTCAAAAAGAAGGTGATTATGGCCATGAGCCTTTACCCTTCAGATTCCCTGCTGGACGAGCGCAATCTGCAACTGCTGCAGCTGCTGCGCGACGACCCGCGCATGTCGGTATCGGAAATGGCGCGGCAGGTCGGCATGTCCGCGCCGGCCGTGCGCGAACGCATCCAGCGGCTGGAGGAAAGCGGCGTGATCGCCGGTTACCGCGTCGACATCGACCCGCGCGCGCTCGGCTATACCATCGCCGCGTTCGTGCGCATCCGGCCGATGCCCGGACAGTTGCCGAACATCATCGATCTGGCGCAGCGCCTGCCGCAGGTGACCGAATGCCATCGCGTCACCGGCGAAGACTGCTTCATCGTCAAGGTCTACCTGGAAAGCCTGGATACGCTGGACCGCATCCTCGACCAGTTCCTCGTGTACGGCAACACGGCGACGATGCTGGTGCAATCCACGCCGGTGCCGCCACGCGGCCTTCCGCTGCCGGGCACGAATCCGTAAGGCGGATCCTGATCCGCCGTCTGCACGATCGAGTACGCCCATCCGAAGGATTCACGTCGAAAGACCCGGCCTCTACGGCTGCACGTCCATCAATCCTCGATGCGCGAATGCGCGCGAGTGTCGCGCATGAACACATAGACCAGCAGCGAGCAGCCGATGCAGGCGGTCACGTACCAGTAGAAGCCACTTTCGTAGCCGATCCGCTTGAACCACAGCGCCACGTAATCGGCCGTGCCGCCGAACACGGCCACCGTGAGCGCGTACGGCAGGCCTACGCCGAGCGCGCGCACCTGCACCGGGAACAATTCCGCCTTCACGACCGCATTGATCGAGGTGTAGCCGGACACGATCAACAGCGCCAGCATGATCAGCCAGAACGCCCCCATCCCCGTGTCGACCTGCTGCAGCCGGCTCAGGATCGGCACCGTCAACAACGTGCCGAGCACGCCGAATCCGATCAGCAACGGCCGCCGGCCGATTCGATCGGACAATGCGCCGAACAGCGGTTGCAGCAACATGTATACGAACAGCGTGGCCGCGTTGACCAGCGCGGCCGTCGATTTTTCGATCCCGGCGCTGTTGACCATGAATTTGTGGACGTAGGTGGTGTAGGTGTAGAACGCGAGCGTGCCGCCCATGGTCAGCCCGATCACGGTCAGCACCGCGCGCGGATGCCGCATCAGTTCGCGCAACGTGCCCTCGCCGCGCGCCTGCTGCGGATCGCCGCTGCGCTGACGCGTGTAGGCCTCGGTCTCGTCCATATTGCGGCGCAGATAAAGCGCGGTGGCCGCCGCGGCCGCGCCGATCACGAACGGTATCCGCCAACCCCAGCTTTCCAATTGCTCGGCGGTAAGGAATACCTGTTGCAGCGCGATCAGCACCGCCAGCGCCAGCAGATGCCCCATCACCAGCGTCACGTACTGGAAGCTGGACCAGAAACCGCGATGCTCGCGCGTGGCCATCTCGCTGAGATAGGTGGCCGAGGCGCCGTATTCGCCGCCTACGCTCAAGCCCTGCAGCAGCCGCGCCAGCAGCAGCAGCGCGGGCGCCGCGATGCCGATGCTGGCGTAGCCCGGCGTCAACGCGATCATCAGCGAGCCGGCGCACATCATCAGCACCGACAGCATCAGCGCGGCCTTGCGCCCGCGGCGGTCCGCGTAGCGGCCCAACAGCCAACCGCCGAGCGGCCGCATCAGGAAACCCACCGCGAAGATCGCCGCCGTATTCAGCAACTGCGCCGTTTGGTCGCCTGCCGGAAAGAACGCCTTGGCGAAATACAGCGAGAACGCCGCGTAGGCGTACCAGTCGTACCATTCGACCAAGTTTCCGACCGATCCGCTGAAGATGGACCTGAGCCGCTGCAACGGCGTGATCGTGGCGTGAGATGCGCGCGTCAAGCGAGATCCGGGGCGGTGGCGATGCCCGATTCTATCGGCAGCGGCGCGGCTTGGCACCGCCGGTCATCACGTGCGCTTAGCTATTTTGCACCTAGCCTGTCTCAAATCCCCGCGTTTTGGTATCGATATGCCCACTCTGCGTTTGCGACTGACCGGCAGCGACGACGACGCCCGCGCCATGATCAACCTGATGCAGAGCCTGGAAGGCATCGAACACGTCGAGGAAGTCGAAGACCTGATGCCGCATATGGACGACGACGATTCCAGCTCCGCCGGATTGCCGGACGACCAGGGTCCGGGCACGCATGCGCTGGAGATAGAAGCGCCGAACGAAGCTACCGCGCGCAAGGTGCGCGAAGCGGCCGAGGCGTTGGCGTTCGATCTGGATGCGCTGGTGGAGTTCGAGGAAGACGAGTGAAGAGCTTTTTTAGACACGGATCAGAGCGAAAAAAGCGGATAAAGCGGATAAAGCGAAATGTTGGCTGATTGCGCATCGCGGCGCCTTGCATTCGGCGGGTGAGGACCCGCCCTACGGCAAGAACTTTTTTGTTTTATCCGCTTTTTTCGCTCTGATCCGTGTCAAAAAACGCTTCAACGCGCCAGCGGCAATCGGGCCAGAGCCCGCACCGGGAACGTCCCCATCCCGCGCACTTTCGGCGGAATCGCGCTGAACGCGAAACCTTCGTCCGGCAGCGCGCCCAGGTTGCACAGGTGCTCGACGATCAGGATCTCCGCGCCAAGCAGCGTGGAATGCAACGGTCGCGAGTTGCCGCGCGTATCGTCGATATTCATCGAATCGATGCCGACCAGGCGCACGCCGCAGTCGCGCAGGTAGATCGCCGCGTCTTCGGTGAGATAGGGATGACCGACGGCGTATTCGGGCACGGCCCAGTGCGCATCCCAGCCGGTGTGCACCAGTACGGCGCGGCCGCGCAGTTCCTTGTCGCGGAAGAATCCGGCGCCGATGGCCTGCACCTCGCGGTGATCGGCGCGGACGACGATGCCGTCGAGATCCGCGAACGCTTCCGGCCCGACCTGCGACAGGTCTTTGCCGTGCTCGTAGCGATGCGAAGGGCAGTCGATATAAGTGCCCGTATTGGCCACCATTTCGATCTTGCCGATCTGGAATTCGGTGCCCGGCGCATAGCGCTCGCGCGACTGTTCGCGGCTCAGATAATCGCAGATCCGCGCCGCCGGCAAACCCGGATACGTCACCAGGCCGTCCTCGATCGTGTGGCTCAGGTCGATATAGACGCGCTGCGCGTCCGTTGCCGCGGCCTTGCGCTTGTGCGGCTCGACGATGATGCGTTTGTTGAGGATGCGGGCCGGGCCGACCATCAGCAGGCGCAGGTCGCGCACGACATAGTCGACCAGCGCTTCGTCGGCGATGTCGTCGCCATCGATATCCAGCCGGAAATCCTGGCCCTGGATGCCGCCGCCATTGGTGAACGCGAATTCGAAGTCGAAAACGACGCGTTTTTGCTGCTGGTTCATGGCGCTGCGCTCTTGCTGGACGACGGTGGAAACTTCGCTCTTTTGGATGCCTGCGTCAAACCGGAAACCTCCTAACGCGGATTCCAGCCGAGCAGGCGGACACCGGTCTCCGTGCGCGGCTGGTGCGAGGAGCCGGCCGCGAAATGCAGGTAGCTGCCGGCCGGAAAACGGCGGTCGCCTTCGATCATCTCGCCTTCGATCACGTAGACGTCTTCGCCCTCCGGATGCTCGTCCACATGCGGCCACTGGCTGCCGGGCGCCATCTCGACGATCCAGGCGCGCACGCCCGCCACGCTGGGCAGGTCGCGGCGATAACAGCCGTCGCCGATTTCGATCCGCGGCGCATTTCCTGTTTGCAGCGCTTCGACTTGTCCTGCTATTCCGCTCATGCATGCCTCATCGGTTGGGTGTCCACTCGAGCCATTCGCCGGGGCGGCGTACTTCAACGCCGATACCCCGCTCCGCCGCGATCCGCGTCAACGAAGCTTCGACATCCGGCAACTCGCTGTAGCCTTCTGCGCCGCTGACGCCGTAGTGGATCGGCACGATTTGTTTCGCGCCCATCACCACGGCCGCCGCGACGGCCTGTTCGGGCGTCAATACCGCGCTTATGTCGCTGACCGGCTTGCGCCAGGCGAACTTGGCGCCGTTGATCGGCAGGAACGCGGCGTCGAACGGCCCATACTGGCGGCCGATCTGCCACCACGCGCCGTGCCATAAGGTATCGCCGCAATGGATGATGCGCCGGCCGCCGCCGGAAACGATCCACGAGACTTGTACATCGCCGTAGCCATCGGCCGCCGGCACGGCGGTCGCGGTGAAGTCGCCCAGCACCTGCGGTTCGTAAAGCGGCGCCAGGCGAGTGCGGAAATCGCCGCTAATCGGGCTGCCGGCACTCGCTGCCACCACCAGCGTGCCGTTGGTGCCCAAGGCCTGGCGGATCGCGACCGGATCGCAGTGGTCGGGGTGGCGATGCGTGGCCAGCACGTAACGATCGCCTTTGTCGACAGATACCGGGATCAGCGGATCCTTCAACGCGACGCCCCAGACATCGGGATTCGTCAGCGGATCCAGGAACAACGTGGCCGTATCCAGTTGCAGGCGCACGCCGGCCCAGGCGAGCCGTTGCGCTCGCAGCGCGGGCGATGCGACTGCGCGCCCAAGCGGGAATGCAGACAGGACGGCCGCTGCGGCCAGACCGTTGAGGAAATCGCGACGCGACAAGCGATCACGCATGACGCAGACCATCCGTTATGGAGGAAGGTTTCGGAATACGGCGCGCGGTCGCGCGCCGGCTTATTTCTGCGCGCGCTGACTCATCGCCACGCTGCCCAGGATCAGCGCACCGGCGATGCCCATGGTCAATGTCAGCGGCTCGTCGAGCAGCATCCAGGCCCAGGCGACGCCGAACAGCGGAACCAGGTAGGTCACGGTCGACGCGCGGCTGGCGCCGATACGCGCGATCAGCCGGTAATACATGACGAAAGCGATGCCGGTGCACAACACGCCCAGCATCGCCGCAGCCAGCCACGACTGCAGTCCGATCGCTTCTTGCGGCCAGACCGAAGCCGCGAACGGCAGCGTCAGCAAAGCCGAAACGCCCAGCGTCGCGGCCGCAACGGCTGCGGGCGGCAGCCCGGTCAGATGGCGACGCACCAGGTTGATGCCGATGCCGTACAGGAAAGCCGCCGCCGCACCCGCCACCACGGCCCAGCCGACGCTGGCGCCGGCGACTTTGCCGCTCGCCAGCACCACCACGCCGGCGAAACCGGCGAACAGCGCGGTCGCCCGGCGCGTGCCGATTTTTTCGCCGAAGAACAGGAAACCCACGAGCGCCGTGAAAAGCACGACCATCGCATTGCAAATCGCGCCGACACCGGCGGGTGCGCGCTGTGCGGCCCAGGCGAACAGGATGAACGGGATCGCCGAATTGATCGCGCCGATCAGCGCCAATTTCGGCCACAAGCGTGCCGGGAATTGTGCCCGCGCGCGCCACAGGAACGGCAGCAGGACGAGGGAGCCGAGCGCGAGCCGCACTTCGACCAGCGGCACAGCGCCGAAATCGTTGGCGGCGATGCGCATGAAAAGGAAGGATGCGCCCCAGATCGCGCCCAGCACGATCAGCTCCAGCGGCGTCATCAAGTCGCGCACCGCGGGCCGTGCCAGGGTCGGCGCGGAGGCGGTGCTGCAGTCGATCGTAGCCATATCCAGCAATCCAGCAGGGGTCTTGACGCTATTCTCCGTTTCCCCGGAACGCCCACAAGCGCATACTTTGCGCTCGAGCCACAAATCTAATTTGGGTCTTAGCATGAACCTGCGCCCCAGCCTGTTACCCGCCCTCGGCGTGTTCGCCGCGGCCGCCCGCCACCAGAACTTCGCGCATGCCGCCGAGGAGTTGCACCTGACCGCGAGCGCAGTGAGCCACCACGTGCGCAAGCTCGAAGGCATGCTCGGCATCGCCTTATTCCAGCGCCACGCGCGCGGCGTGTCCCTGACCGGCGAAGGCCGACTTCTGGCGGATGCGGCGTCGGTCGCGGTGTCCGATCTGGAGGCGGTAGCCGAGTCGCTGGGCAAATCCCGCGCCGAAGAGCGACTGCGCATCAACACGCTGCATTCGCTGACCTATTGCTGGCTGTTGCCGCGGCTGTCGCGATTCCTCGCATCGCATCCCAACATCCGGATCAGCATCGAAACCGAAGTGGCGCTGACGCGTTTCGACGAAGGCGGCGCCGATCTCGCCATCCGCCATGGTCCCGGCCATTGGCCCGGACTCAGCGCGCACCATCTGATGGACGACGAACTGTTCCCGGTAGCGTCGCCGGCGCTGGCCGGCATCGATCTCATCGCCGAACCGCGGCAAATCGCCACTTTGCCGCTGCTTTCCGATCATGCCTTGCAGGGCTGGCGGGACTGGTTCCGCGCCGCCGGCCTGCGCGGCCTGCGCCTGCCCGACATGCATCTGATGAGCGACAGCACCGACGTGATGCGCGCTGCGGTATACGGCATCGGTGCAGCGCTGGCGCGCAAGTACATCGCCATGCCGTATCTGCAGCGCTACGAACTCGTACGCCTGCCCGGCCCCGCATTGAAGACGCGCTTCGCCTACTACGCGGTGCATCCCGCGCATCGCCCGCTGACGAAGAACGCGGCTATCTTCATCGACTGGCTCAAGCGCGAAGCGCAGGACGAGAACACGCCGTTGCCGCCGACGGCCGCTGTCTGACGTTTTTCATCCCAGCGAACCGGCTCCGCCTTTGTAGAGCGGAGCTTGCTCCGCTGCTCTTGCCCTTAAGCCGTCATCCCGGCGCATGCCGGGATCCAGGCGCGACGTGACCGGTGAATGACGCAGCGGCTCCCGGATGGAAAGGGCTTCCGCGCTGCGCGCGGGTCACCCTTCGACAAGCTCAGGGCATGCTTTCCTTGTTGGCCCAAAGAAAGTAACCCGGCCGTGTTTTTAGCGGACGGAACCCGGAACGCAGTGAGGCAGGTCGCGAGAGCCCGCGAGCAAAGAGCAGCGGAGCAAGCTCCGCTCTACAAAGCCAAAGCAACGGCGCTGGATCGGGGCCTTCGCCGGGATGACGGCTTCAAAAGCAGGAGCAGCGGAACAAGCTCCGCTCTACGAAGCCGGAGCAAAGGCGCCGGATTTCGGCTTTCGCCGGGATGACGGCAGTGCCGCGGTACGCCGCTATTGCACCTGCTTCAACGCCGCCACGATCGCCGGCTTCAGGGCTTTGATCTTCGCGTCTTCGGCCTGGTCGGCTTCCAGATACAAACCGGTCAGGAACGCGAGCAGATCGTGCCGGCGCGCCATCCAATTCGTGTATTGCTCGCGATTGAGCTTGCCCAGCTTGGGCGGGAACGCCGCGAACCAAGCCTCCCAATCGGAATCGGACAGCATCCCGCGCTGGGCGACGTACAACACCGGCCGTGCCAAACGCCCGGGTTCGCCGAATACGTAAGCGTGGCCGGTTTCCGGCAACGCCTGCGAGGCGACGCCCGCCAGGATGCGGTCGAGCTGCGCACGTTCCAAAGCAGGATTCAGCGACAACTGCATCAGCCAGTCCGCGCCGTGCGCCACGCCGTGGCGCCAGCCTTCGCCGTCTATGTAGCCGCGATAGTCGCGCACCGATTCGACATAGGCCGCTGCGCGGTCGACCATCGCGACGCGTTCTTCCGGGGACATCCAAGGTTTGATCCGGTCGGTACGGGCCACTTCGGACAACACCAGCGCTGCGAACGGATGCGCAAAACCCAGTTTGTCGTCCGCGTCCAGCATCGCGTAGAGCTTGTCGCGCATGCCGCGCAACGCATCGGCGTCGAAATCGCCCGCGCGCATCCATTGCGTCAACGCCTCGTAGGCGATGCCGTCGCGCACTTCCGAATCGGGGTCGCCCAGGCAGGCGAGCAAGCCGTCCGCGAGCTTCGACTTCTCGGCAGCATCCGGCAGCGTGAATTGCAGCGCTTTGAGCGCCTGCAGCGACGTTTTCGTCTGGCCCGCGGGCGGACATTCTTGAGCGAAAGCCGGTGCGGCCAGCAGGCAACAAGTCAGCAACAGAATATGGCGCATGGCGTCCCCCTCGATTGCGAGGGCCTAGCCTAGGTCGCGGGATTCGCGTTCCGCAAGGGCCATGCCGCGATTTTTCTCGGCTTTTCTGTAGGAGCGGCTTCAGCCGCGAGCTTTGTGCTCTGTGACGCCTACTCCTGAGAAAAAAAGCTCGCGGCTGAAACCGCTCCCACAAGAACCGCCCTCACAGAAAGCTAGAGACTGGCGCCGTCGAACGGATTGATCCTGATCGCGGACAAATCCACGTCCGGCAGGCAACGGACATTGACCGCGGCCATGGGCTCGCCGGTCCTGGGATTCACCGCCTCGCTGAACGGCGCGGTGCCGCAGTTCGGGCAGAAGTGGTGATCGATCTTTTCCTTGTTGAAGCGATAAGTCGCATAGTCCGATTCGGGCGTCTTCAAGGTCAGCGCCTCGCGCGGGAAGAATGCGAGCAGCGAGCCGCGGCGGCGGCACATCGAACAATTGCAGTCGATCGCTTCGGTCACGTCGGCGTCGAGTTCGAATGCGACCCGGCCGCAATGGCAACTGCCTTGGTGTTTCATGCCGCGCTCCGCCGTGGGAAGACGATAAAGATAACGCGATCCGCGGCGGGCCGCATCGGCCGAGGGTACTGCTTGCCGGTTCGCAGCGATTGGCGCAGTCTCACCGGCTGCTCTCACGGGGAAACGCACTATGCCGAGGATCCGAGCCTGGACGGCGCTGGGCCTGCTGCTCTGCCTGCCGTTCGCAGCCTTCGCCGCGAAACAATCCGCGCCCTCCCCGGCAGCGCCGGCGAGCGCGGGTTGCGCCGATATTCCTTTCGCCGCCGCGAACGCCGCGGCCGTATCAGTACCCAGTGCCGCAGACGCCTGGGGCGGGCCGCGCGGAGGCGACGAGGCGACGCTGTCCGATCGCGTGGTGCGCTACGACATCCAGGCCGCGCTCGACCCGGTCAAGCACACCATCGACGGCAAGCAGAAGCTGACCTGGCGCAACCGCAGCGCGCAGCCGGTCTGCGCTGTTTATCTGCACATGTATTTGAACGCGTTCGAGAGCGCCAACAGCACGTTCATGACCGAACAGCGCAACCTCAACTTCGCTTTCCGCAGCGACGTGCCGATCGAGGACGGCGATTGGGGTTACAGCAAGCTCGAACGCGTGCAGCAGAACGGCCAGGCGGTGCGCTGGCGTTTCGTGCAACCCGACGGCGGCCCGGCCACCGATCGTACCGTGGTGCGGCTCGATCTGCCGCAACCGGTCGAGCCCGGCGCGAGCACCACGCTGGATATCGATTTCTTCAACCAACTGCCGCGCGTCACCGCGCGCACCGGCTATTTCGGCACTTTCCACCTGGTCGCGCAGTGGTTCCCGAAGATCGGCGTGCTGGAACTGCCCGGCGAACGCGGCGCCATCGCGCCGCGCTGGAACGCGCATGAATTCCACATGCACAGCGAGTTCTACGCCGATTTCGGCGAGTACGACGTGCGCATCACCGTGCCGAAGGGCTATACCGTAGGCGCCACGGGAGAAGAAACCGGCGCGCCGGCCGAAGCGAACGGCAAGATCACGCATCGTTTCGTGCAGAACGACGTGCACGATTTCGCTTGGACCGCGGACAACCGTTACGCCAAGCCGCTCGACGGCGTCTACGAAGGCCCGGGCAGCCCGCGGGTCAAGGTGCGCGTGCTCTACCCGCCCGAATACGAATCCAACGCCAAGCCTGCGCTGCAGGCGACGATCGATTCGCTGGCTTATTTTTCGCGCACGCTCGGGCCGTACCCGTACAAGACCGTGACCGTGGTGATCCCGCCGTTCAACGCGCAGGAAGCCGGCGGCATGGAATACCCGACGTTCTTCACCGCGGACAGCTACAAGAACGTCGATCCCGGCACGCTGGACCGCTACGGCCTCGATTTCGTCACCATCCACGAATTCGGCCACGGCTATTTCTACGGCATTCTGGCCTCGAACGAATTCGAAGAACCCATGCTGGACGAAGGCCTCAACGAATACTGGGACCAGCGCATGCTGCGCGAGCGCAAGCAGCGCATCGACCTCACCTCGCCGTTCCTCAAGCGGGTCGGTTTCGCGCCCTCGGTCGCCGGCTTCGAGTACGAGCGCCTCGTCGCCATGAACGACGCGCCCGGCGATGCGCTCGGCCAGAACTCCTGGAACCGCATGTCCAGCCGCAGCTACGGCACGGTCTATTCGCGCACGGCCACGACCATGCACGACCTGGAGCAGCGCGTCGGCAAGCAGGCGCTCGAGCGCGCCTTCAAGCTGTACTACGCCCGCTGGAAGTTCCGCCACCCCAGCATCGCCGATTTCCGCGACGCCTTGATCGAAGGCACCGGCCAGCGCGAGGCGGTGGAGCGGATCTTCGCGCAGCAGGTCTACGCCACGCGCAAGGTCGACGACAGCGTCGCCGAATTCTCGAGCGAGGAAGCGCTGCCCGTGCCAGGTTACGTCGAGCGCGGCGGCAAGCGCATCGAAGTGACCAGCGAGGCGCTGGACAAGGCGGTCGGAGACAAGCGTAAAGCCTGGAAAGAAAAGAATCCGAAGGCGAAGGACGGCGAAGGCCCGTTCCCGTACCGTACAACGGTGCTGGTCCGCCGCAACGGCGCCGACGTGCCGCAACTATTGCGCGTGACCTTCGCCGACGGCAGCAGCGAAACCGTGCGCTGGAACGGCGCTCAACCCTGGCAGCGCTTCAGCTGGGTCAAACGCAGCAAGGCCGTATCGGCGCAATTGGATCCGGACGGCAACATCAACTTGGACAGCAACAAACTCGACGACGGCCGCACGCTGGAAGGCGACCGTTCCGCGACGCGGCGCTGGGTCGGCGACATCGCCGCCCTGCTGCAGAACTTCTTCGCCATGCTGGTGAGCCTATGAACGATACCTCGCGCCGCGGCGGCTTCGCCGCATTGATGTCCGGCCTGAAGAGCGCGCTGCAGTGGCGCATGCTGCTGTGGTGGCTGCTGGCTTTGTGGCTGCCGACCCTGCTCGTCGCCGCGCCGCTGTGGGGCGCGCTGCAAGGCGAATGGGGACATTCTCCTCAGGCCGACGCGATCGCTGCGGCTAAGGATCTGCCGCTGCTGACAGACGCTTTCAGCGGCCTGGACAAGGCGATGGACGGCGTCAACACCGCCGGCCTGTTCGCTACGGTACTGACGCTATTGCTGTCGCCGTGGCTGGCCGGCATGGTCGTCGCTTCGATCCGCGCCGGCCGCAAGCTCGGCATGGGCGAATTGCTGCACGGCGGGTTGAGCGAATACGGGCGCATGTTCCGCACCTTGCTGTGGTCGCTATTGCCGCTCGGTATTGCGCTCGGCATCGGTTCGGTCGCGCTCAAAGCGGCGGGTAAGCACGCCGAGACCGCGATCCTGGCCTCCGAAGCCGAAACCATGGGGCGCATCGCGCTGGCGGCGATGGCGGTGCTGTTCGTGTTCGCGCATATGACGGTCGAAGCCGGCCGCGGCTGGTTCGGCGCCGATGGCGGCCTACGTTCGGCGATCCGCGCCTGGTGGCGCGGCGTCAAACTGGTCCTGCGCCGTCCGTTGGCATCGCTGACTGTCTACCTGGGCACGAGCCTCGTCGCTTACGTGTTGGCTGCGTTGCTCGGCGTATGGCGCCTCAACACCAGCGGCGCCGGCATGGGCGGTTTCCTGTTCGGCCTGTTGCTCGCGCAGCTCGTGTTCCTGGCGCTGGCCTGGGGCCGCATCGCGCGTTTGTACGGATTCGCCGAACTCGCAGGCGCCGCGACCGCGAAACCCGCAACGACGGCGGCGCCGGCGACCAATACCGACGAATATCTTTCCATGCAGCAATCCGAACCTGCCGGTACCTGACGATGCGCCATAACCTGCTCGCTGCGGCCGTGCTCGCCGCCGCCCTCGCCGCCTGCCAGGGCCAAGCGCCCACGGCGGCGCCAGATGCGTCGACGCAAGCGGCCGATCCGGCCGCCGCCCGACAAGACGCCAAATTCGCGGACTTGTCCAAACGCTGGCTGGACGGATGGCTGCGGTTGAATCCGGTGTATGCGACCCAAGTCGGCGATCACCGTTTCGACGCCGAGGTCGACGATTACAGCCCCGTAGCCAGGCAAAACGTCATCGCTTTCAGCAAGAAGATGCTGGCCGAACTCGACGCGATCGACACGGCCGGTCTCTCGCGCGAAAACCAGGTCGATGCGCTTATCCTGCGCAACCAACTGCGCGGCGACATCTGGACGATCGAGACATTGCAGGGCTGGGCCTGGGATCCTCAATACTATTCCGGCTCCGCGGGCAGCGCGATCTACAACCTGATGGCCCGCGAGTTCGCGCCGATGCCGCAGCGGCTGAAATCGGCGACGCTGCGTATGGAGAAGATTCCCGCGATCTTCGCTCAGGCGCGCAAGAATCTCGACCCGGCGCGCGTGCCCAAGATCCACGCCGAGACGGCGGCCCGGCAGAATCGGGGCGTGCTGGATCTGATCGACCAGTTCATCGCGCCCAACGCCGGGCAGTTGCAGGGCGAAGACCGCGAACGCCTCGATGCCGCCGTTGCAGGTTTGCGCAAGGCGGTCGCCGAGCACCAGGCCTGGCTCGACAAGACGCTGGTGCCCAACGCCAAGGGCGATTTCCGCATCGGCGCGAAACTCTACGACGAGAAACTGCAATTCGCGCTGATGTCGCCGTTGTCGCGCGCCGAGATAAAGCAGCGCGCCGAAGCCGAAATAAAACGCCTGCGCGGCGAGATGTACGCCATTTCGCAAGGCCTGCTCAAGGACAAGCCGGGATCGCCGGACATGCCCGCCGCGCCGAGCGAAGCGCAGCAGCAGAATGCGATCGAAGCCGCGCTGGAATTGACTTATGTTGATCGGCCGGCGCGCGACAAAGTCGTCGACTTCGCCAAGCAGACCTTGGTCGAGGCCACCGCGTTCACCCGCGCGAAGAACCTGGTCACGGTGCCTGACGATCCGGTCAAGATCATCCTGATGCCGGAATTCCAACGCGGATTCTCGGTGGCCTACTGCGATTCGCCCGGCCCGCTCGACAAGGGCCTGGACACTTACTACGCGATTTCACCGATTCCCGACGATTGGTCGCAGCAACAGGCCGACTCGTTCCTGCGCGAATACAACAACCGCGTGATCCACCTGCTGACGATCCACGAAGCGATGCCCGGCCATTACCTCGAAGGCGCGCATTCGGCCAAGCATCCGTCGACATTGCGCGCGGTCCTGCGCTCGGGCACGTTCGTGGAAGGCTGGGGTATTTATGCCGAGGCGCTCATGATCGAAGCCGGCTACAAGGCCGACGACCCGCTGATGGCGCTGGCCTACCGCAAATGGCGGCTGCGCGGCATCGCCAACGCGATCCTGGACCAGGCCGTGCATGTCGACGGCATCAGCCGCGAAGATGCGATGAAGCTGATGACGGTCACCACATTCCAGCAAGAGCGCGAAGCGGCCGGCAAATGGGTGCGCGCGCAGCTGAGTTCGGCGCAATTGCCGACCTATTTCGTCGGCTCGCAGGAGCATTTCGACATGCGCAAGGCGGCCGAACAGCGCGACGGCGCCAAGTTCGATTTGAAGGCCTACCACGACAAGGTGTTGTCGTACGGCGCACCGCCGGTACGTTTCGCGCGCGAACTGATGCTCGACGAGCCTATCCGCTAGGCGCCGCCCACGCCCGCGTCGTCGAAGGCCGCTTCGGCGAGCTGCGGGGCGCCGAGCCAATAGCCTTGGCCGTGGTCGCAGCCCATCGACCGCAGCGTCTCCAGGGTGGCTTCGTCTTCGATGCCTTCGGCCACGGCGGTGGCGCCCAGGCGATGGGCCATGTCGATCATCGACGCCACCAACCGCGCGGATCTCGGTTCGCGGACCAGATCGCGCACGAAACTGCCGTCGATCTTCAGCTCGGTGACCGGAAACCGTTTGAGATAGGACAGCGACGAATAGCCGGTGCCGAAATCGTCGATCGATATGCCCAGCCCCGCCTCGTGCAACTCAGCCAAATGGTGGGAGATCGCGTCCAGATCGTCCACGAACGCGGTTTCGGTGACTTCCACCACTGCGTTCCGAGGCCGCACGCCCCAGATGCGCAACGCCGCTTTGACCTGGTCGACGAAACCCGGCGTCACCAACGTCTTGGGCGACAGGTTGATCGAGCAGGTCAGCTGCCCGTGACGCGCCAGTATCGGCGAGCAAAGCCTCAGTGTGGCGTTCAAATTCCAACGCGTCAGTTCGTCGATCAACCCCGTTTGCTCGGACATGGGCACGAAAATCGAAGGCGGAAACGGATCGATTTCGTCAGCGGGCCAGCGCGTGAGCGACTCGAAACCTTTCAAGGCGCCGTCGCGCAGCGCGAAGATGGGCTGCAGCATCACCTGCAGGCGATTGCTGTTGACGCTGGCGAAGAGCCGGTCGTAGTCCAAAGCGGCGACATCGGCTGCGCCATCGCTCAACGCATAACGTTCCCGCGCCGCTGCGGCCGCGGCGCAGGCGCGATCGGCGCCGCGGCACAGCGTTTCGGCCGAAAGCGCCGATGGCGCCATGGAAGTCGCCCCGACCAGCGCGCGCACCCTGACGCTGTGCTCGCCCGCCTCCAGCGGACCGTCGAATGCGCGCGCGACCTTGGCTGCGGCAAGCTCGGCATGCGCCCTGCCGGACAGCGCGGGCAGCACCGCGGCGAAATCGCATTCCCCGATCCGCACTACGCGATCCTCATCGCGCAGCGCTGCGCTCAAGCGTCGCCCGAACGCGTCCGCCAAAACTTCGCCAGCGGCATAGCCGAATAAGGTTTCGTACTCGCGGAAGCGCCTGTCGCGCACGAACAGCAGGCCCAGCTCCGAACCGGAGGGCGTCGCCTGCGCGAGGTCGCGAATGGCTCCGAACAACGCTTCGCGATTGAGCACGGCGAGCGTCCGGTTACAGGTAGAGCTGCTTGGGATCCAGGCCGTAGCTGCCTGGCTCCACGCTGCGAACGACGGTGATCGGCTTGCCGCGCTCGTCCTTCGGCATTTCCCGCAGATCCAGCTTGGCGAAACCGGCCAGCCGCGGCCCCTTGGCTTCGTCGGTCAGCAGCATCACCTGCGGAAACAGCCTGCGCGTCGGATTCTGCGCCAGCACGATCGCCACCTCGCCGGTGCTCAGCTCCACGATCGTGCCGGTGGGATACACGCCCAGGCATTGCACGAACTGCTCCACCAGATCGACGTTGAACAGCTTGCCCCGCTCGCGATAAATCAGCTGCAGCGCATCGTGCTTGGAGATCGACGCGCGGTACGGCCGCGGCGTGGTGAGGGCGTCGAAGGTATCGACGATCCCGGCGATGCGCCCCAGCAGCGGTTGCAGATCGCCCGGCTTGCCGGCGGGATAACCCGAACCGTCTTCGCGCTCGTGGTGCGTTTGGATCAGTTCGCGCACTGCGGCATTGGCTGCACCCGAATCGTCGTAAAGGCGCACGCTATGTTCCAGATGCGCGCGCACCGCGAGCAGTTCGTCGGCGTCGAGCGGGCCGTTGCGTTCGAGCAGCGTATCGGGGACGGCGGTCTTGCCGATATCCAACAGCAATCCGCCGCTGGCCATGTCGCGCACCGCGGGATCGGGAAACCCCAAGTGCCGGCCGAACGCCGCCATCAGCGCGCAGCAGTTGATCGCATGCGAATAACTGTAGGAATCGTGCCGTCGCAGCGTCTCGAGCCAGAAATACGCATCCGGATTGCGCAGCAACGAATCGACCAGCGGATTGATCGCGGCGTTGATGTCCTCGGCCCGCAGCCTGCCGCCCTCGCGCAGGCCGGCCACCATGTCCCTCACCAGCGCGTGCGCGCGCTCGGTGGCTTCGCGCGCCATCGGCAGTTCGGCTTCGAGCACGACCTCGGCCGGGCGCGGCTGGGTACGCGCGATCTCGGCCAGCACCGGCAACGCGTAACGCGCGGCCTTGCGCGGCCCGAGTTGCGCCAGGCGCTCGCTGGTCCGCGGATGGCTTTTTTGGATATCGATGACGACGGTTCGGCAGAGGCGCGCGACTTCGTCGATCTGCTCCTGCGAGTCGATCAGGAACCCTTGCAACAGGAACGGCGTGCCGATCCAGTCCCGATCGAGCCGGCTGACGTACATTCCGGGGCGCAAAGCCCCCACATCGATCTCGCGTTCCTCCAGCAGCATGCACGGTCCCCGCCCGGTGCTGATGTACTTACTGAACGAGCATCATGCTCGATCCAGGCCGCATTGTGCTGAAACCCGTCTCAAGACCCCTTCACATCCCCGGAAACCGGGGTTAAGCGCAGATCCTGGAAATCGAAGCTGAAATCGGTCAGCGGCGAGACCGGCTCCATCCGTACCTCGCGGATCGCGCCGTCCGGCGTCAATGCGAAGCTGAGGAACGCGTCCGCATTCAAGGAACGGTCGCGCCACTTCACCAGAAACACATCGTGCTGCCAGTGCTCCAGGTCGCCGAGCAGCTGCGCGGTCTTGGAGAACTGGATCTGCAGGCCCTTGCCGCCCTGGCTGACGACGACGTCGCCATACCACGGGTCGCGATAGGTGCCGGCGTATTTGGCCAGCGGCAACGAAGGCTTGGAAGCGGCGTCGCGCGCGGCCAGATGCTTCTTCCAGTCGTCGTCGGCCTTGCCCTGCGTTTTGGCGACCGCCTTGGCGTAAGCGTCCACCCAATCGGTCTTGGGCGCGTCGAGCATCGCGTCCAACGCGCGCAGCGTGACGGCATTGAACGCGGCGCCGATTTCCTGGCTGGTCAGCACGATCACGCCGACTTTCTTGCCCGGCACCAGGGTCAGCCGCGACACCATGCCCGGCCATCCCCCGGTGTGCCAGACGAGTTTCTGGCCGCGGTAATCGGACAGATTCCAGCCTTCGCCGTAACCGAGGAAATTAGGCACGGCGGCAGCGAGTTCGGGCACGGGCGGATCGCCGATCGGGATCGGCGTGACGATCGACCACATCTCTTTCTGCCGCTTGGCGCTGAACAACCGCTTGGCCTGGTCGCCTTCGCCGGAGATCACGCCGCCGGCCAGTTGCACGTTCATCCACTTGGTCAGGTCGTGCGCGCTGGAATAGATGCCGCCGGCGGCGGCCACGTTGGACCAGGACATCGCCGGCACCGGCTTCAGATCCTTGAAATCGGACTTGGCGTGGCCGGTGGCGACGTTGTCGCCCGGGCGCAGCGAATCGCTGTTGAAGCGCGTCTCGTCCATGTCCAGCGGCGCGAAGATGCGGGTGCGCAGGAATTCTTCGTAGCTCTGCCCGCTGGCTTTCTCGATCACCAACTGCGCAACGCCGTACAGGATGTTGTCGTAGGCGTACTGGCTGCGGAAATTGCCGGTCAGCGGCACGTTGCGCAGGCGTTCGGCCACTTCGCGCGTGGTGTAGGTCGTCGCCGGCCAGAACAGCAGATCGCCGGCGCCCAGGCTCAAGCCGCTGCGGTGCACCAGCAAGTCGCGGATGCGCATTTCGCGCGTCACGTAAGGATCGGACATCTGGAACCACGGCAGATGGTCGATGACGCGGTCGTCCAGGCTCAGCTTCTTTTCGTCGGCCAGGATCGACAGCGATGCGGCGGTGAAAGCCTTGGTGTTGGAAGCGATCGCGAACAGCGTATGCGCATCGACCGGTGCGCTTTCGCCGAGCTTGCGCACGCCATAACCGCGCTCGAGCACGATCCGCCCGTCCTTGACGATGGCCACCGAAATGCCGGGCACGTCGAACTGCTTGCGCACGCTTTCGACGTAGGCGTCGAAATCCTGCAGTGGGTCCAGCAACGCCGCAGCGGGCGCCTGCGCGAAGGCCGGGGCGCAGAGCACGGCGGACAGCAACACCAGGCAGAGAGGGCGCGGCAGGGTCGGAGCGGCTCGCATGCGGTATTTCCCGGTCGGTGGGCGAAGGCCGCATTGTAGAGGCCGCCGCGACCGCCACCTATGCCATCGGTGGGGTCCCGGTGCGCTACCCTTCGGCCATGGGCTTCATCGCGATCACGCCGGCGCCTGCCTTGTCGCACCTGATCGAGTCGATCTGGGATTGCGACGCGCCCGCGCAGCCGCAGGCGCTGGAACGCATCATGCCCGTCGCCAAGGCCGGGCTCATCATCAATTTGGCCGAAGACGAGACCCGCACCTACGACCCCGACACGCTGCAGTGCACCCGGCACTCGGCCTTCACTCTCGACGGGCCCGCCGACCGATGCAGCGTGATCGATACCGCCGAGCAGGTCGCGGTGATGGGCGTGATCTTCCATCCGGGCGGCGCCGCGCCTTTCTTCCGCGAACGTTTCGATCGTCTGCGCAACGGCTGCATCGATATGGCCGATCTGTTCGGCGCCGAAGCCGGACGGTTGCGCGAGCGCTTGCTCGAAGCCGGCGATGCCGCATCGCGATTGCGAATGCTGCACGCCTGGCTGCAGGCCCGCGCGCAACGGGCCGCGCCGCGCGCCGGCGCGCTGACCCATGCCCTGGCCCTGCTCGACCGCGCGCCGCAGGTGCATCGCATCGACCGCCTGGCGCGCGATTGCGGCTTGTCGCCGCGGCGCCTGAGCGCCTTGTTCAACGAAGAGGTCGGCCTGGCGCCGAAACGTTATGCGCGTTTGCAGCGTTTCCATCGCGTGGTCGGCCTGGCGCACCGGCGATGCAGCGTCGACTGGGCCGGCGTGGCCGCCGATTGCGGTTTCCACGACCAGCCGCACCTGGTGCGCGAGTTTCGTGCGTTTTCCGGCCTGACGCCGACCGCCTACCTGTCGCGGCAGGGTCCGTGGCGCAATCACGTCCCGGTGGAATAAACGCCGAAATCTACAAGACCCCATAGCGCGGTCTGCGTAACGTATGCCGCACGCCACCCCACATAGGAGCCTGCGATGAGCCTCGCCGCCGACAACCGTTCCACCGTCATTCCCTGCCTGCGCTATCGCAACGCGCTCGCCGCGATCGATTGGCTGGGCCGAGCTTTCGGTTTCGAAAAGCATGCGGTCTACGCCGATGGCGACACCGTCCACCACGCGCAGATGGTGTTCGGCAACGGCATGATCATGCTCGGCTCGGCCGACAGCGTCAGCGAATGGGGCAAGCGCATCGCGCAGCCCGACGAGATCGGCGGCCGCGAAACCCAGAGCGCCTGCGTGATCGTCGACGATGCCGACGCGCACTATGCGCGGGCCAAAGCCGCCGGCGCCGAAATCCTGATCGATATCGCCGATCAGAATTACGGCGGCCGCGGTTATTCCTGCCGCGATCCGGAAGGCCACATCTGGTGGTTCGGCAGTTACGATCCCTGGAAGGCGTAACCGCGCATGAAACTTTCCGAAGTCCGCAAAATGGCGCTGTCGCTGCCGGAAACGACGGAGGCGCCGCATTTCAACTATTCGTCATTCCGGGTCGGCGGAAGAATCTTCGTCACGGTACCGCCCGAGGGCGCGCATATCCACGTATTCGTCGACGAGGAGCAACGCGAACGGGCGCTGGCTTTGGAGCCGGATTGGATAGAGAAATTGTTCTGGGGCAAGAAGGCGGTTGGACTGCGGATCGCGCTCGATAGAGCGAAACCGACGATAGTGGAAGCGCTGCTGGCTGAGGCGTGGCGCGTAAAGGCGCCAAAACGTGTGCTCGGCTCCATTCGCAAGCGGCAATAACCAAGTTCTGTTGTCATCCCGAGCGAAGCGAGGGATCTGTTCTCGCGCGCCGACGGGCGAGCAGATCCCTCGCTCCGCTCGGGATGACAACCTGATGTGTGGGGCGACAACTTGAGGTGTAGGATCACCCCATGGAATCGACTGACGGCATCCGCATAGGCATCGGCGGCTGGACCTACGTGCCGTGGCGCAACAATTTCTACCCGGCCGGGTTGGTGCAGCGGCGTGAGCTGGAATTCGCCAGCCGCCACGTCACCGCCATCGAAATCAACGGCACCTACTACGGCACGCAGAAGCCGGCCACCTACGCGAAATGGCGCGACGAAACGCCCGAAGGCTTCCTGTTTTCGGCCAAGGCGCCCAAACGCATCATGGCTTCCCGCATCCTCGCCAAAACAGGTCCGCAAATCGACGATTTCATCGGCGGCATCGCCGAATTGGGCCGCAAACTCGGTCCGCTGGTCTGGCAGTTCGAGCAAGGCAAGAAGATCGACGCGGACGACTTCGCGGCCTTCCTGGCATTGCTGCCGAAGTCCGCCGATGGCCGCGCGCTCCGTCATGTGCTGGACGTGCGCGATCGGACTTTCGTCGACGCCGACTTCTTGACCTTGGCGCAGCGGCATGGCATGGCGACGGTCTTCACCGATTCCGACGATTACCCTTCCTTCGCCGACGTCACCGCCGATTTCGTCTACGCGCGATTGATGCGTACCCAATCGGGTATCGCCACCGGTTATCCCGCCAAAGAATTGAAGGCTTGGGCCGAGCGCGCGCAGCTTTGGGCGGCCGGCGGCGAACCGGACGACCTGCCGAGGATCGCAGCACCTGCTTCCGCGCTTGCGACAGGGCGCGATGTATTCCTGTACTTCATCAGCGCAGCCAAGGAACGCAACCCCGCCGCCGCGATGGCGCTGCTGCACGAGCTGAAGCTGGCCCCGGCCGAAACGTTCCGCCCGTAACGCCCGGCCTGTTATGCGAGAAGGCGCGCACCGAGGCATGCCCTTCGGCACTGTCGGCTCACGTGGCCTTATCGGAGATTGACGCACGATCGGCCGACCTCGCACAGGAGTTAGCCATGCCTACACGTCGCGACTTCCTCGCCAGTACCGCCCTGTCCGCCACCGCCGTCGCGCTGATGCCGCTGAGCGCCTGCAGCCAGGAAACGGCACCCGCCGCCAACCCCACCTCGACGCCGCTCGCCGCCAGCGCCGAAACGCCGTTCTCCGGCACTTTGATCAAGCGCGCGATACCGGTCAGCGGCGAACAGATCCCGGTGATCGGCATGGGCACCTCCGGCAGCTTCGAAGTCGGCGACGCCGCCGCCGAACGCGATCCGCTGCGCGAAGTGCTGAAGCGTTTCGTCGCCGCGGGCGCGACCGTCATCGATACCGCGCCGACCTACGGCACCGCCGAAGACGTGCTCGGCGCGCTGATCGCCGAAAGCGGCGCGCGCGGCAAATTGTTCCTGGCCACCAAGCTCTCCGGCGTCAGCGGACGCGATGAAGGCCTGGCGCAGTTCAACGACTCTTTGCGTCGCCTGAAAACCGACAAGGTGGAGCTGTTGCAGGTGCACAACCTGCGCGACACCGAAACCCAACTGGCATTGGCGCGTGAATTGAAGCAACAGGGCAAGGTGAAATACGTCGGCCTGACCCATTACGTGGAAAGCGCGCAGGCGGAATTGGCCGACGCGATGCGGAAGCTCAAGCCGGACTTCGTGCAGATCAACTACTCGCCCGTATCGCGCGGCGCCGAGCAGCGGATCTTCCCATTGGCGAAGGATCTGGGCATCGCGGTGATGATCAATCGCGCTTTCGAGGACGGCAAACTGTTCGCGCAAGTGAGAGGCAAACCGGTGCCCGACTGGGCGAAAGAAGTCGGCGCGGATTCCTGGGCGCAGCTGTTCCTAAAATTCGCGATCAGCCGGCCGGAAGTGACGGTGGTGATTCCGGCCACGTCCAAGCCCAAGAACCAGACCGACAACCTCAAAGCGGGCATCGGGGAATTGCTCGACGAGAAGCAACGTGCCGCGCTGGCGGTGGCGTTAGGTTGAGATTTGCCCAGTTCTCCTGCCCTTGCTCTTTAGCCGTCGTTCCCGCGAAGGCGGGAATCCAGCGACTTTAGCGGCGGCGCCAGATCGCTGCGAAGTTATGCGCAACTTCGCGCGCCCTCACCCAATCCTCTCCCGCATTCGGGAGAGGGCCAAAGCCAAAGCCCGCCTTCGCGGGAATGACGACTAAAGAAAAAGCTAAACCAAGGAACCCGCATGCTGCGCCGCTGGCTGACCAAGCTCTTCAATCTCGAGAAAGACGAAACCGGCGGCGTGGTCGCCGGCTTCGTCCTGTTCTTCCTGCTGTTCGCCGGCTATTTCATGCTGCGCCCGGTACGCGAGACGATGGGCATCACCGGCGGCGTCGACAACCTGCAGTGGCTGTTCACCGGCACTTTCTTCGCCACGCTGGCGGCGATGCCGCTGTTCGGCTGGATCGCGGCGCGCGTCCGGCGCCGGCGCATCCTGTATTGGGTATTCGGCTTTTTCGCGATCAATCTGGCCGGCTTCGCGCTCGGTTTCTTGATGCAGCCGGATAACGTCTGGCTGGCGCGCACGTTCTACATCTGGATATCGGTGTTCAACCTGATCGCCATTTCAGTAGCGTGGAGCGTGCTAGTAGACCTGTTCGCGGTCGCGCAGGCCAAGCGCCTGTTCGGGCTGATGGCCGCCGGCGCGAGCCTCGGCGGCCTGACCGGACCGATCCTGGCCGTGTATCTGGTGGAGCCGGTCGGCCATGCCGGATTGTTGCTGCTTTCGGCGGTTTTCCTGCTCGCTGCGGCATTCGCCGCGCGCGAAGTGCAGCGCTGGCGCGATGCGCACCCGCTGTCCGTCGAAGAAACGCTGCAACGGCAACGCCCGCTCGGCGGAAGCCCGTTCGCCGGCGCAACCGAAGTGCTGCGCTCGCCCTTCATGATCGGAATCGCGGTGTTCGTGCTGTTGCTGGCGAGCGCGACGACCTTCCTCTACTTCGAACAGGCGCGGTTGGTGGAAGCCGCTTACCCGGACAAGAACGACCAGACCAAGGTATTCGGCATGATGGATACCATCGTCCAAAGCCTGGCCATCCTGTCGCAACTGTTCCTCACCGGCCGCTTGGCGCAGCGGCTCGGCATCGGCGTGTTGCTGGTGGCGGTACCGGTGGTGGCGATGTTCGGCTTCCTGTGGCTGGCCTTCGCGCCCACGTTCGCGGTGCTGGCGATCGTGATGGTGGCGCGGCGCGCAGGCGAATACGCCTTCGTTCGGCCGGGGCGGGAAATGCTCTGGACCGCGGTTGCGCCGCAAGCCAAGTACAAAGCGAAAAACTTCGTCGATACCGTGGTCTATCGCGGCGCCGACGCGGTCAGCGCGTGGGTGAAAGCCGGCGTGGACATGCTGGCGCAGCAACCCGCGATCGCCGCCCTGCTCGGCGCGCTCATCGCATTGGTCTGGGCTTTCAATGGCGCTGCGCTGGCGCGGATGCACCGGCGCATGGTCCATCCGACCGACACGTAGGGTGGGCTCTGGCCCACCGCCGCGAATGCCACGTTCGCCGCGAACGTTTGATGTCGCGATGGTGGGCCAAGGCCCACCCTACATGGGCGGCAGAGGACGCCTCATCAGATAGACAGCGACGCCGATGCCGATAACGCACGTCATCGCGACGTAATGCGCCGGCGCCAGGCCGCCGATCGATTGCGACAGATAGCCGATCAGAGGCGGCGTGAGACCGCCGAAAATGGCATAGGCGACGTTGTACGAAAACGACAGGCCCGAGAAACGGATCGGCGCCGGGAACGCCGCCACCATCACCGCCGGCACCACCGCGACGACGCCGGTGAAGAACCCCGCGAGCGCATACCAGGCCACGAAATGCGTGGATGCGCCGATCGACAGATGCGAATACAGGGCATACGTGCTGGCCGCCAGTCCGAGCGAGCCGGCCAACAACGCCGCCGCGGCGCCGAACCGGTCGACCGCAAGCCCGGCGACGAGGCAACCGATCACAAGCGCCAGCGTAGCGACGCTGTTGCCGTGGAACGCCAGCGCCGCCGGCAATTGGAACGAGGTCTGCACCAGCGTAGGCGTCATCAGGATCACGACCACGATCGCGGCCGTCAGCATCCACGTCGCCAACATCGACAGCGCCACGCTTCCCCCATGGTGCGCCAGCACCTGTTTGACCGGCAAACCGCTGGCCAATTGCTTGCGTTCGCGCATCTCGGCGAATACCGGGGTTTCTTCGAGCCAGCGTCGCAGATAGACCGCGACGAAGCCGAATACGCCGCCGATCACGAACGGAATTCGCCACGCGTAACCGGCGACGTCTTCGGGCGAGAAATGGGTATTGATCCATGCCGCCAGCAGCGAACCGATCAGGATGCCGGCGGTCAGGCCCGAGGTGAGGCTGGCGCAAGCGAAACCGACGCGGCCGCGCGGCACGTGTTCGGCGACGAACACCCACGCGCCCGGCACTTCGCCGCCGACCGCAATGCCCTGCACCACGCGCAACAGCAGCAGCAGCAGCGGCGCCAGCAGGCCGATCTGCGCGTAGGTCGGCAGCAGTCCGATCAGCAGGGTCGGCACCGACATCAGGAACACGCTGAGCGTGAACATGCGTTTGCGGCCGACCAGATCGCCGAAATGCGCCATCACTATGCCGCCCAGCGGCCGCGCCAGATAACCCGCCGCGAAAATGCCGTACACCTGCAACTGCGCCAGCCAGGGTGCGGTGTCCGGCGGAAAGAACAGCACGCTCAGGATCTTGGTGAAAAACACGAAGACGACGAAATCGTAGAACTCCAGCGCCCCGCCCAACGCCGACAGCGCCAGCGTCTTGGCGTCGCCGCGGTCGAAGGGGCGTTGCTTGCTACCGGCGTCGATATCGATGGCGCTCATTCCGAAATTCCGTCCTCAATCGCGCGGAACATCTCATTTTCCGCCGCACAACGTCCAGCTTTGTAGAGTCGAGCTTGCTCGACTGCTTTGGCCCGGCGGGTAAAAGCAGTCGAGCAAGCTCGACTCTACGAAGTCCGGGCACGCGCAAGAGAACGGTCGACGGCGACCAGCACCGCGCCCAATCCGACGAACGCCGCCAGCACGCCGGCCGCATTGCGCATAACGGCGGCCCAACCGAGTTGCCCGACATCGATGAACGGATACGGATATTCGTGCGCCCACGCGCCGCGCAGAAAAACCCACAGCAAATAACCCAGCGGGAACGCCAGCCAACTCAGGATCGTGTTCCAGCGCAGGCCGCCATGGCGAACGCCCAACAGCCACCACGCCGAATACAGCGCCGGCGTCGCATAGTGCAGGCCCGTATCGGCCCACCACTGCGCGCCTTGCGGCTGCCAGAGATGCCGCAGGATCAGAAAGTAGATCATTCCAGTGACGCCGATGTAGAGCGCGATGCCGCCCTTGACCGCCGGCCGCCTGAAAAACCGCAACAGACGGGCATCCGACGAGGACAAGGCGCTGGCCGCGACGGACGCGACCAACAGGTTGCTGAGCACGGTGAAATAGCTGAAGAACCGGATCGTCGCGAAGCCGGGGCCGATCGCATTCGACGTCGTCCGTATCAGGATCGCGTACTGCAGCACCATCGCACCCGTGGCAACAACGAGAACCAAGGCCGCCAGCGCTTTCCAGCCGTCCCTTTCCGCGCGCGCCGCATGCATGGCCGTCCCCTGCGAGGTGTCCGCTCCATCATAATGGGCGCATGCCGATGACGCCCACCGCCAAAGCGCAGTTCCAGATCCATGCCTGCGTGCTGTTGTGGGGCTTCACCGCCATCCTCGGCAAGCTGATCACGCTGCCCGCGCTGCCGTTGGTGTGGTGGCGCATGCTGCTGGTGGTCGCGGCGTTGACGCTGGTGCCGCGGGTCTGGCGCGGCCTGCGCGCGATGCCGCCGCGGCTGGCATCGGCTTATTGCGGCATCGGCGCGCTGGTGGCCCTGCATTGGCTCACTTTCTACGGCTCGATCAAATTGTCCAACGCCTCGGTCGGCGCCACTTGCATTGCGCTGGCAACGCCGATGACGGCCCTGCTCGAGCCCTGGCTCGCGCGGCGGCCGTTCTCGATGCGCGACGTGCTGCTCGGCATCGCGGTGCTGCCGGGCGTGGTGCTGGTGGTGGGCGGCGTGCCCGCCGATATGCGTCTGGGCATCGCGGTGGGCGCGGTATCGGCGCTGATGGTCGCGCTGTTCGGATCGCTCAACAAACGCCTGGTCGAGCACGGCGATCCGCTGACCGTGACCGCACTCGAACTGGGCGCCGGCGTCGTGCTGCTGACCGCCCTCGCGCCGCTGATGCCGCTGCTATTCCCCGCTTTCGCCGGCAAGCTGCTGGTGGTGCCAAGCCTGCACGACGCCGGCTATCTGCTCGCGCTCGCATTGGCGTGCACGTTGCTGCCCTTCGCCTTGTCGCTGGTCGCGCTGCGCCATATGAGCGCCTTCGCCGCGCAGCTGGCGGTGAACCTGGAGCCGGTCTACGCCATCGTCCTGGCGATCGTGCTGCTTAACGAACAACGCGAATTGACGCCGCAGTTCTACCTGGGTGTGGCCATCATCCTGGCCGCCGTGCTGGTATATCCGCTGATGGGCCGGCCGAAAAAACTGGAACACCCCGAGGTGTTGGCCACTTCCGAAGCTAAAGGCGCGGCCGAATAGGCCTGACGTCAGTGTTGGCGGCCCGGTCCGACCGGATCGCCTTCGCCGTCGAACGCCGGCGGGTAGTACACGTTGAGCGTCTTCAACAGCGTTCGCCCGGTATTGCGGATTTCGTGCCGCTCGCGCTTTTCGATGACCAGCAGCGTGCCGGCCTTCAGCGCCACGCGTTCGCCCTCGACGATGGCCACGCCGATACCCGACACCACGTATAGCCATTGATCCGCGCCGCGATGCCGGTTGTCGGCATCGCCTTCGCGCTCGCCGGGCGCCAGCACCATTTCCGCTGCCTGCACCTTGCGCACCGCGAAAGCGATGCGGAACCCTTTTCCGAACCTCAAGGACTTGCGGCGCATCGCCTTCTTCCGTCGCCTTGTCGGCCACAGCGTACTTGCGGCGGCGTCAACGCCGCATGCAAGCGTCCGCCGCGTCAGCGAATACCGAAGATGTCGTAGGCGACGTAGCCGCCCTCGCCGCCCTTCAAGGCCACGACCTTGCCGATGGCCTGCACGTGGTTCAACCACTGGAAATCCGGATGCGCGGTCTGGAACACCGGCGCGATGACGAAGTAGATGTCGTCCGACGTCAGCGTGGCGCCGGCGCCCATCGCCTGGAATTGCTGCGGCGCGATGCGGATCACGCCGCCGTAAACGACATGGATCAGCGCGCCCTCGCCGCTGCGCAGCGTCATCCGCGCATCGACGCGCAGCGTGCCGTCGGGCATGGTGCGCAGCCAGTCGCCGGTGGGCGCGACGATGGCGGCATCGATCTTGGGCCCTTTCGCCCAGCCCCGGTCGCTGTGGAAAATCGTCAGCGACCCGTCCACCGGCTGCGGCGATCCGGCGACCGGCGCATGCAGCGTCATCAGGTATTCGTGTTCCAGGCGGGTACTGGCCGCATCGGGCATGGTTTCTTCTCCTGTCATCCGCCCCTCCTGTCATTCCGAACGCAGTGAGGGATCTGCTTCCATGAAAACGTCGGGACTTACTCCATGCAAACCGCTTCGACATTGTTGCCATCGGGGTCGATCAGGAAAGCGGCGTAATAATTGGGCGCGTAGTCGGTACGCAGGCCAGGCTTGCCGTTGTCGCTGCCGCCGGCCTTCACGCCAGCCTTATGGAATGCGTCCACCGCTGCACGATCCGATGCGGCGAACGCGATATGCACGCCGGCGTGCGGCTTGGCGTCTTCGTATAGCCATAAAGCAGGCGCTCCTGGCGGGCCGAAGCCGGTGCCGGAGTCGTCGATCGCATGTCCCAGCGGCTTCAGCGCCGCGGAATAGAAGCGGACGCTGGCCGCGGCGTCCTTCACTTTCAGGCCGATATGGTCGTACATGGCTTACCTCCTGTCGGGAGGCTTTATCGTCGCGCGGCGACGGCCAGCCTTTCTTGGAGAATCTTGCGGTCCCCGCGCGCAGCCTGCCGGAAGCGCCGCGGCGAGGCGCCGGCGGCGCGGTGGAAGGTGCGTACGAAGTTGGAGACGTCGCCGAAACCGGCGTCCAAGGCCACGTCGGTGATCGCGCATTCTTGCTCAGCCAGCAGCCGCGCCGCCCGCCGCAGCCGCGAACGCACCAGGTATTGGTGCGGCGTGACGCCGGTGACGTCGGCGAACAGGCGCAGGAAATGGAACGGGCTCAGTCCGGCCGTGGCGGCGGTCTGCGCCAGGTCGATGGGGTCGGTGCAGTTCTCGTCCAGCCACAACGCCGCCTCCACTGCGCGTCCGCGGTCGCGCATCCGCGCTTGCGGCGAACGCGCGCGCCAACGCTCGCGGCGCTGTCCGGATGCGATGTCGACGAAGCGTGCCGCGAAGGCGAGCGCCACCTCGTCCAAGCCGATGTCGTTGTCGCCCGCGACGGCGGCCTGCGCCAGCTCGCCCCAGACCATCAGCTCCGGCAACGGCGGCAGGCAACCCAGGCGCCAGCTGTCGCCGCGGTCGCCCAGACTCTCGGCCAGCGCCGGCGACAGATGGAAGGACAGGCATTCGTCGCCGCACACGTGATGTTCGTGCGTGCACATGAATTCGTCGCCGGGATAGCCGACCAGGATCGCGCCCGCGACGAGCTCATGCGCGCGCCCGCGGCTGCGCAGGCCGAAACTGCCCTTGCGCACGAACGAGACCGAATGGCTGCCGTGCACTTCGACGTAAGGCCGGTCGTCGGGCCCGGCCGCGCAGCGGTAATCGAGCACGGCGATCGAATCGTTGCGGAATAGCGTCTGCAGGGCCATGGACCCAGCCTACACCCGCCGCATTCACCTTCGTAGGCCTAAAGCGGGGAGCCAATCCGCAACCGGCTGCCGGGGCGCACGCCGCCTCGCCGGCATGAACCGCAGATGACGCATGCGGCACTGGATTTCATCCCGGAAGCACCCATCTGATGATGATCCGCCTCTATGGAATGGAGCGTCCCGGCGCCTGGCGGAACTGCATCCTTTTGGATGCGGTCGACGTAGCTGACGGGTGCCGCAGGATGACCTGCGGCAGAACGCCACCCTCGGAGCCCCGCATGAGTCAGCCCATGAAACCGTCTTCGCCCGCATCGCCGCTGCGCCGCAGTTTCGTCGTCGCCTCCACGCTGGCCACCGCCGGCTTCGTGTTCGGCTGCGGCCGGCAGTCGCCTGCAGCGGCGGCGCCGGCAGCCGATCCGTCCAAGCCGGTGACGTTGATCGAATTCTCCAACGACGGCAAACGCTTGCGCAGCGTCACTGTCCCTAAAGTGATGAAGACCGACGCGGAGTGGCGCAAGCAGCTTTCGCCGGATGCGTTCGTCGTCACCCGCCAGGAGGGCACCGAGCGCGCCTTCACCGGTTCGCTGTTGAACGAGCACGGCAAGGGCGTATTCCGCTGCATCTGCTGCGATACGGCCTTGTTCGATTCGGCCACCAAGTTCGAATCCGGCACCGGATGGCCGAGCTTCTGGCAGCCGATCGCGAAGGAGAACGTAAGCGAACACGAAGACCGCACGTTCGGCATGGTGCGCACTGCGGTGAACTGCGCGCGATGCGATGCGCATCTGGGCCACGTGTTCGACGACGGGCCCAAGCCGACCGGGCTGCGCTATTGCATGAATTCGGTCTCGCTCAAGTTCGCGAAGGCCGCCTGAAATATTCGTAATCCTCACGGAGTCGCGTCATGAACCTCGCTTCCAATGTCCTTCTGCGCGCATCGATGGCCGCCGCGCTCGCCGCCGGGCTGCTGGCCTGCAATGCCGGCGTCGCGAGCAGCAAGCCGGTCGCGCTGCCCGATCCGAAAACCGACCTGCCCTTGGCCGCGGCGAAAGGCAGCGCGACGGCGGTGTTCGCCGGCGGCTGTTTCTGGGGCGTGGAAGCGGTGTTCGAACACGTCAAAGGCGTCAAGCAGGTTTCGTCCGGCTATGCCGGCGGTGCGGCCGCGACCGCCGAATACGACGAGGTCAGTTCGGGCGGCACGGGCCATGCCGAATCGGTGAAGGTGGTCTACGATCCGTCGCAGATCAGCTATGGCCAACTGCTGAAAGTGTTCTTCTCGGTGGCGCACGATCCGACCCAGTTGAACCGCCAGGGCCCGGATCGCGGTACGCAGTATCGTTCCGCGATTTTCTACGGCGATGCGGAACAGAAGAAGGTCGCGCATGCCTATATGGCGCAGCTCGGTGCGGCCAAGGCGTTTCCGGCGCCGATCGTGACCCAGCTCGCGCCGTTGCAGAAGTTCTATCCGGCCGAGGCTTACCACCAGGATTACGCGCGCCTGCATCCGAACGATCCGTACATCGTCTACAACGATGCGCCGAAAGTGGTGGCGCTGAAGCGGCAGTTTCCGAAGTTGTACCGGTCCGAGGCGATTGCGGTCAACGTGCGCTGAGCTTCGCAGCTTTTGTTCTTAAGCCGTCATTCCCGCGAAGGCGGGAATCCAGCGACTTCCGCTTTAGCCCTCTCCCGCTTGCGGGAGAGGGTTGGGTGAGGGCGCGCGGGACGGCAGGTCGCGTCGTCGCTTTCTGGAGAAGTCAAAGTCACTGGATTCCCGCCTTCGCGGGAATGACGGCTTAAAAGCAGTCACTTTTTCGAGGGCGCGTCCGTTTTCCGGCTATCGAAAATCACCTCGTTCATCCGCCCACGCGGCGCGCTGTTCACCGCCGGCCGCGAATCGCACATAGGATCGGGCCCGAAAGCGTACCAGTAGAAATGCGTGCGCTGCACCAGTTTGCGCGTCACCTTTCCGGTGGCCGTCTCCACCATCAACGCTTCCAGCCGGCCGTCGGTCGAGGCCAGCGCGTGCCAGGCCATCGCCGGATCGCGCAGGCCGGCTTTGGCCGCGTCCGTGTAGTTCGTCTGGATCATCGCGCTGCTCAATTGCGCGACGACATCGCGGCCGTTCATCAGATTGGTGAACTCGGCATCGGCGAACTCTTCCACAGCCCATTTGCCGTCGGCGTCGGCCTCGCCCCAGCCGACGCGTAACGGGCTGCCGCGACGCAGGGCATCGATCAGGTGCTGGCGGTTGCCGCCGGCATCCGCGCCTTGCGGATCGCTGGTGTAGACGTGCCGCCATTGCGCGAGATCGCATTCCCGCAGTGGCTGCGCGGCCATGACGGGTGCGCTGGCGAATACAAGAAGGGTCAGCAGGATTTTTTTCATGCGCGGACGCGTCCGTTCGGTGCGGCGAAAGAGCCGCTCAGCGTTTGGATTTCGGTTTCGGCTTGAAGGTGCGCGGCGCGGCCGAGCCCGGCCCTTTGCGGTGGCCCGGCTTCGGCGGACGCGGCTTGCCGTGCGGCGGCAGCGACGGACCATCGTCGGCATCGCCGAGGCGATGGATACGCAGCGGCTGTCCGGCCACGCGCACCTTCTTCAGCATCATCAACAGATCGCGCGGCATGCCTTCGGGCAGATCGAGCACCGAATAATCGTCGTGGATGTCGATGCGGCCGATGAATTTAGCGTCCAGATCCGCCTCGTTGGCGATCGCGCCGACGATATTGCCCGGCTTGACGCCATGCGCATGGCCGACTTCGATGCGGAACGTCTCCATGCCCTGTTCGGGCGCGCCGCGCGGCGGTTTTTCGCTGTGCGGACGCGCAGCGCGCGGCGCGAAATCATCGCGTGCGGGACGCTCGCTACGCGGGGCGCGCTCGGCACGAGCCGGGCGTTCGAATGCGGGCTCGCGCGTTTCGCGCGCGCGCTCGGGCGCCAGCAGCAGCGGCGTCTTGCCCTGCAGCAGTTTGGCCAGTGCGGCGGCGACTTCGATCACCGGCACGTCGCGTTCGGTTTCGTAGCGCTGCACCAGATCGCGGAACAGATCCAGTTCGCCCGCCGCCAGCGTGTCGGTGATGCGGTCGAGGAATTTGGCCACGCGTTTGTCGTTGACCGCTTCCACGCTGGGAAGCTGCATTTCCTGGATCGGCTGGCGCGTGGCGCGTTCGATCGCGCGCAGCATGCCCTTCTCGCGGGGCGTGACGAATAGGATCGCTTCGCCGCTTCGCCCCGCGCGGCCGGTGCGGCCGATGCGGTGCACGTAGCTTTCGGTGTCGTACGGGATGTCGTAGTTCAGCACGTGGCTGATCCGTTCCACATCCAGGCCGCGCGCGGCGACGTCGGTGGCGACCAGCACGTCGAGCTGGCCGTCCTTGAGCTGCTGGATCGTGCGTTCGCGCTGCGCCTGCTGGATGTCGCCGTTGATCGCCGCCGCGGCCAGGCCGCGCGCCTGCAGTTTTTCGGCGAGTTCCTCGGTCCCGGATTTCGTGCGCGCGAACACGATCATCGCATCGAACGGTTCGGCTTCCAGGATCCGGGTCAGCGCATCGAGCTTGTGCAGGCCGCTGACGAACCAATAACGCTGGCGGATATTGGTGGCGGTGGTGGTCTTGGCCGCGATGGTGACTTCGGCCGGATCGCGCAAATAGGTCTGCGCGATGCGCCGGATCTGCGACGGCATCGTCGCCGAGAACAGCGCCACCTGGCGCGACTCCGGCGTTTTCTTCAGCACGGTTTCGACGTCGTCGATGAAACCCATGCGCAGCATTTCGTCGGCTTCGTCCAGCACCAGCCAGGTGAGTTCGGACAGGTCCAGCGAGCCGCGCTGCAAATGATCGATCACGCGGCCGGGCGTGCCGACCACCACATGCACGCCGCGGCGCAGCGCCGCCAGCTGCGGACCATAGCTCTGGCCGCCGTAGATCGGCAGCACGTGGAAGCCGGGAATTTTCGCCGCGTAGCGCTGGAACGCCTCGGCCACTTGGATCGCCAGCTCGCGGGTCGGCGCCAACACGATGGCTTGCGGCTTGGTTTTGGACAGATCGAGATTGGACAGGATCGGCAGCGCGAACGCGGCGGTCTTGCCGGTGCCGGTTTGGGCCTGGCCGAGCACGTCGCGGCCGGACAGGAGCGCCGGAATGGTGGCGGCCTGGATCGGCGACGGCGACTCGTAGCCGACTTCGGCCACCGTGGCCATCACGGCATCGGACAGGCCGAGGTCGGCGAAGCGTGCAAGCGTTGGAGCGGCGGGAGGCGTCGACATCGAAAAGGCCAGGCAAACCAAAGCGTTATTGTGCGCCCTGACCTGCCCTGACGCCTAACGCCCGGCCCTGTTTCAGACCAATAGCAGGATCAGCCCCGGCAACGGCGCCAGCCAACCCAGCCAGCGCGCGCCTCGCGGGTCGGCATTGCGGCACAGCACCCAGACGATGGCGCCGGCGCACAGCAGCACGCCCCACAGCACCGGGCCGAACTCCCAACCCAGACTCGCGATGCACACGATGAAGGCCAGCAGCAGGCCCGCCGAACCGGCGATGCGGTGCAGGCTGCGCCGTAAAGGACTACCGGCCGAACCGAACGCTTCCTGGTGATGCCGCGGCAACGCGTGCGACAACGCGGCCCAGCCGGAGATCGTCAGCCCCACGACCAGCGGCCAGGGCGTCATGCGCGCGCGCCTTCGGCGATGGCGACCGCATCGTCGGCGCGCGCATTTGCGGCGCGGCGCGCCAGCCAGGCGAAGCCCGTGCCCAACGCCAGCAATACGAGGTCTACGGATGCCATCGCCCAATCGCCGGCGGGCAACGTCTGCGCAAGTGCGGCTTGCGGCGCGACCAGATGCGACAACAGCGGCAAACCGAACATCAGCAGCGCGGTGATGGCGAACAGATCGCGCCACGGCTTGCCGTGCGCCAGCCGCAGCGTCGCCCACAACGCCGCGATCGCCCAGACGATGCAGAACAGCCGCATCTCCCAACTCGCGCGTAATGCCAGATCCGGCGGCAGCAGGCGATTGGCCCACAACATCGACACCGCCGCCAGCGGCATGCCCGCGACGACGCCGGCATTGAGCGCGCGCACCAATCCATACCCCGAACGCACGCCCGCAGCCGCGACTTGCTTGGCGCGCTTCTCCACCCACACTTGCATGCCGCAGGCCAGCATCGCGCAACCCGAAAGCCCGAGCACGAAATAGATCCAGCGGAACATGGCGCTGCCGAACTGCACCATGTGCAGGCCGCCGAGGAAGTTATAGGTGTGATACGCCGCGCCCGGCGGCGTCTGTTCGCCCAGAGATGCGCCGGTGACGCCGTCGTAATAGGCGGTGCGCCAGTTCCAGGCCACGTGCCGGCTGTGGTCCAGGCCGACGCCGACGATGGTCGATGCGTCCGCGGGATGTTCGATGCTGACCAGCCACGGCTCGCCGCCGATGCGTCCGCGCGCATCTTCGATCATCGGCCACAACGGCGCGCGCGCCGGCGGCGGCTTGTTCACTTGTTCGCGATGCGGCGACGGCGCGACTTCCTTGTAGAACTGTTCCGCGTCCCAGCGGTAGCCCACCTGCAGGCCGGCCAGCATGTACGAGGAGACGAAGATCGCCACGCCCGTGTAGGCGATCATCAGATGGAACGGCAATCCGAGCACGCCGGTGAGATTGTGGCCGTCGAGCCAGGCGCGCTGTCCGCCCGCGCGGAAACGGAACAGGAAGAAATCCTTGAAGATGCGTTTATGGATGACCACGCCGGTGACGATCGCCACCAGCAGCATCATTCCGGCTAACCCGACCAGATACATGCCGATGTCGCCGGCATGCAGGTTGTAATGCAGAGTGAAGAAGAATTCGCCGCCGGCCGTATCCTGCAGCCTCGCGCCGGTCGCGGCGTCGTAGGCATGCACTTCGTATCGTCCGTCGTCGTGGTAGGCGCCGCCTTTCAATGCCGGAAAACGTTGCGTCGGCAGGTAGACGTACCAGGCATGCGCACCGGCCTGTTCCTTCTGCAGCGCGTCCAGCACCTGCTCCACCGCCGGCCGTTCCGGCGCCTGCGCGGACATGCCGGGGCGCATCCAGCGATCGAGCTCGGTGTCGAAGCACGCGATGGTGCCGCCGACGAAAATGACGAACAGCATCCAGCCGACGATCAACCCGGCCCAGGTATGCAGCCAGGCCATGCTTTGCGAGAAGCTGTTCTTCATGGCCGCATCGCCCAATCGCCGCCGATCAGCGCGATCGCATACGGGATGTCGCCGGCGAGCAGCAGCACCCACCATGCGCGCCAACTGCTGCGCGCGGCGAAAGCGTACATCGCCGCCGCCGTCCACACCGCGAAGCACAGCAGGCTGGCCGTGGTGACGCGGTTGGCGCGCGACATCGGCAATACGAGCGTCAGGAAGGCGGTGCTGCCCCAGGCGACCCAGTAACCGGCCAGCAATGCGGCGAGGACGCGCGAGGTGGCCGTCCACGCGGATACGCCGCGCCGCTTCTTCGGGCGCGCGGAATGAACCGGCAGGGGGGCGGATATCGGCATGGAGTCCCGGGTCGAGAAGACGCAGTGCCACGCTGGGTGGCGAGTCGGCTGGCGTAAGACCGCGGGCTGCGGCCATTTTATCGAGAGCCATTCTCATTGGCAAACCGGCCCGCTTCGAGGCTGTGACAAATGCCCCGCCTGCGCGAATCACCCTTGCAAACGAGCACAATCGGCTCGGCGAATGGCAGACGATGGAACAGACCGCGACCATGGCGATCGATAACCGCGAACAATTCGGCGCGTTGCTGGAACAGCATCGCGGCATCGTGTTCAAGGTCGCCAACACCTATGCGCGCAATGCCGACGACCGCGCCGACCTGGCGCAGGAGATCGCAACGCAGCTGTGGCGCGCCTATCCGCGCTACGACCCCGAGCGCACGTTCTCGACCTGGATGTACCGGATCGCGCTGAACGTGGCGATATCGCAGGTCCGCAGCAGCGTTCAGCGCGGAGCGCATTCGGTTCCGCTGGACGAAACCCTGCACGACGTCGCCGACGAGAACGGCACCGACCACGAAGCGGACCAGCGCGTGCGCGCCCTGCACCGCTTCATTTCGCAACTGGACGGACTCAACCGCGCGCTGATGCTGCTGTACCTGGAAGACCGCAGCTATCGCGAGATGGCCGAGATCCTGGGCATCACCGAAACCAACGCCACCACCAAGATCAGCCGCCTCAAGCAACGCATCCGCACCGAAATCTAACCGGACCCGACATGGACAACATCATGGAACTCGACGAACTCAAGGCCGCTTGGCAGACGCTGGATCGCCGGCTGCAACAACATAACGACATCAACCTGGCGCTGTTCAAGGAACGCAAACTGGAGAAGGCGCGCAGCAGCCTGCGCGGGCTGTTCTGGGGACAGTTGCTGCAAGTGCTGCTGGGCGTGGGCCTGATCCTGCTCGGCGTTGCGTGCTGGACCCGCAATACCGACATCGCCGGTCTGCTGGCGACCGGCATCATCGTCCATGCCTTTGGCGTGATCACCGTCGTCGCGGCCGGCATCACCCTGGGCCTGATGGGGACGATCGACTATTCCGCACCGGTGCTGAAGATCCAGAAGCAGATGGCGATGCTGCTGCGTTTCTACAACGTCAACAGCAACGTTTGCGGCCTGCCGTGGTGGATCATGTGGGTGCTGGTGGTCGTCGCGTTCTCCGGACTGGGCGAAGTCCAACCGCAGGCCGCCACGCCGGCATGGATTTGGATCAGCCTCGCCATCGGCGTAGTGGGTCTGCTGGCCACGGTGGGCTTCATGGCGTGGCAGCGCCGCAAACCCGCGAAGACATCGTTGGGAGATGAGGTGCGCATGGCCGATGGCGCCGACGGCATCCGACGCAGTCAGCGAATTCTCGATGAGATCGCGCGGTTCGAGAAGGAATAGGCGACAGTGACGCAAAAAAGAGCCGGCAATGCCGGCTCTTTCTTTTGCGACACTATGCGGTACGGCTCAGCGCAGGCTATAGCCCGACACGCGCCAGGTCTTGTCTTCGTCCAACCGGAACGACACCAGCTCGCGCACCGGCTGCGGCGCCTTGGCGAACTTGGTCGGGAAATTGACGTTGATGTACAAGCCGGCCGGCACCTGCCCGCCCGCGGCGAACTGCGAACGGCTGACCACGGCCTTGCCGCGCGATGCCGGCGCGCCCAGGCGGTTGCGGTCGATGGTGACCTGCTTGATGAAATCGTCCTTCGTCACCAGCCGCTTCATGGTCGGCGATGCGCCTTCCCAGACTTCGGCGATGCGGTTGGCGTCGACCAGGCTCAGCACCTGCTGGGCGGCCTGGGTGGTATCGACATCCTGCTTGGCCAACGCGGCGCGCTGCTGCGGCGTCAGCGCAGGCGCCTGCTGCTGCACAGCCGCAGGGCGTGCGGCCGTCGCGGCCGGACGTGCGGGCTGCTGCTGCGGTTGCGGCTGTTGGGCCACCACCACGCCGGAACAGGCCAACAGAGAAGCGACCAGGAAAAGCTTGCGGTTATTCATGTTTGTGTACCTTTTTCCGGGGGATCCATGTACAGGAGGCGCAGTCTACGACAAAAATTGACGGTGTCGCCGCACCCGGCATGGACCTTTGCGGTAAGGAGGCTGCCGGCGCAGTACGGCCTCATCGATTGCCGACGCGGCGCCCCGTAGCTCGCCGGCTTGCGCGGCGCGCGCCCGGCTGCGACCCTGCCCGCGAACCGCCCGGATCCCGCCGATGCCGCAGATCGACTTCACCCTCGACCACGACTACGTCGAACTGAACCAGTTGCTGAAACTGGCCGGCCTCTGCGACAGCGGCGGCGCGGGCAAGGCCCTGGTCGCCAGCGGTGCGGTGCGGGTGGATGGCGCCGTCGAACTGCGCAAGACCTGCAAGATCCGCGCGGGGCAACGCGTATCGCTGGACGATTTCGAGATCCGAGTGTTCGGCGCGGCCTGAGCGCCGGCACGATTGCGTTCGGATTAGGACGACCCCTCACCAGGAGCGGCAAACGCGATGACGATGGCACTGATCTGCATAGGCGCATTGCTGGCCCTGCTGGCGATATGGGGCATATGGGCGTTCAACCGGCTGGTGCGGCTGCGCAATCAAGTGAACACCGCCTGGGCCGACATCGACGTGCAACTCACGCGGCGGCACGATCTGGTGCCCTCGCTGGTCGCTGCGGTCAAAGCTTATGCCGGCCACGAAAGTTCGGTGCTGCAGGCGGTCACCGAATTGCGCGCGCAAGCCGTCGCCCAGCAAGGCCCGGCCCGGCTGGGCGAAGTCGAATCCTCGTTGGAAAACGCGCTCGGCCGGCTGTTGGCGTTGAAAGAGGCGTATCCGGACCTGAAGGCCAACGAGAATTTCGCGCAACTGCAACGCGACCTCGTCGACGTGGAAGAACAGCTGCAATATGCGCGCCGCTTCTACAACGGTGCCGTGCGCGACTACCGCGACGGCATCCAGCGCGTGCCCGATGTCGCGATCGCGCGCAGCTTCGGTTTCCGCGAAGCGGAATTCTTCCAGGCCGCCGACGAAGGCCGCGCGGCCGTACGCGTGGAGATGGCGCGATGAGCCGTTTCCTGATCGTCCTGATGCTGTTGTTCGCGGCGCCGCTCGGCGCGCAGGAGCGCATCCTGTCCTACGACAGCCGAGTGGATATCCGCGCCGACGGCAGCCTGGACGTGACCGAACGTATCGTGGTGCGCGCCGAGGGCGACCAGATCCGCCGCGGCATCTATCGCGACTACCCCACCCGCTACAAGGACCGTCATGGCAATCGCGTCGTGGTCGGTTTCGAAGTGCTCGAAGTGCTGCGCGACGGCAAGCCCGAGCCCTGGTTCACCGAGAAGATGAGCAACGGCGTGCGCGTCAACACCGGCAACGACGATTTCCTGCCCGTGCCCGCCGAATTCGCCTACAAGCTGCGCTACCGCTCCACCCGCCAACTTGGGTTTTTCGCCGATCACGATGAGCTGTATTGGAACGCGATCGGGACCGGCTGGGCCTTCACGATCGAGAACGGCAGCGTCGAAGTGCGTCTGCCGCAAGCGGTGCCGGTCGACCGACTCCGCGCCGAAGGCTATACCGGCGCGCAAGGCATGCAAGGCACCGACTTCGTTGCGGAAATATCGTCGCCCGGCGTCGCGCGCTGGCGTCTGATCCGGCCGCTGTCGCCGCAGGAAGGCTTCACCATTGTGCTGTCGTTTCCGAAAGGCCTGGTGCCGGCGCCGACGCGGATGCAGCGCATCCTTTGGCTGCTGAAGGACAATCGCGGCGTATGGGTGGCATTGGCCGGCTTGATCGGATTGCTCGGCTTCTGCATCGCGCGCTGGCGCAGCATCGGCCGCGATCCGCGGCCGGGCACGATCATCGTGCGCTACGAACCGCCGCAGGGCCATTCGCCCGCGGGGCTGCGCTATGCGAAACGGATGGGCTACGACGCGCGCTGCTTCTCTTCCGATTTGTTGGCGATGGCGGTGGACGGACGGCTCAGCATCCATCGCGACAAGGGCTTTCTCCAAGACGATTGGCGGTTGCAGCGCCTGCAGGGCGGCAGCGGCGATCTGACGCCGCCGCAGGCCGCGTTGCTATCGAGTCTGTTCTCCAAACAAAGCACGCTGGAACTCGAGAAGGAGAACGCCGCCACGGTCGCCGGCGCGCAGTCCGCGCACGACAAAGGCCTGAAAGCGCGGTACCAACCCGAATACTTCAAGCTCAACGGCGGCAGCATCGGCATCGCGTTCGCCATCGTGCTGGTCAGCACCGCATTGGCGTTCGCGATCAGCGGCGGCACGGGCATCGTATTGATCATCGCGGCGATGGTGCTGATGCTGGCGACATTGGCCGTGTTCGCGGTGCTGGTGAAGGCGTCGACGCCGACGGGACGCAAGCTGCTCGACGAAATCGAAGGCCTCAAGCGCTATCTCGGCGTCGCCGAGCGCGAAGAACTGGCGCGCATGCCCGGCCCGGATGCGCCGCCCGCGCTCGATGCCAAGCGCTACGAAATGTTGTTGCCGTATGCGGTAGCGCTGGAAGTCGAGGACGCGTGGACCAAGAAGTTCACGCTGGCCGTCGGCGCGGCCGCGGCTGCGGCGACGACTTCGGCCATCGCCTGGTATCACGGCGGCGGCGTTTCTGATCTGGGCAGTCTGGCGAACGCGGTCGGCAACAGCCTGAGTTCGCAGATCGCATCGTCTTCGACGCCGCCGGGCAGTTCGTCGGGCGGCGGTGGCGGCGGTTCTTCTGGCGGCGGCGGTGGCGGTGGGGGCGGTGGCGGTCGCTGATCGCCGGCCGCACGCGGCGATCACCAGCGCGCTGATCGGCCCTTCGCTGCGGCGCTCGGTGCGGGCATCGGATTGAGATCGCTCATCAGCGCGCGCAGATCGACGCGGGTGAGCACGCCGTTGCCTGCCAGATCCAGCGATGCCGGCGCATTCTTCGACAGCGCGGCGCTGTCGAGATACACCTCGCTGCCCACCGCCGGCGGCCGTCTCGGGCTGCACAGATCGCTCTTGAACTGCAGCAGGCTGGTGCCCGATTTGCGCCAGGGCTGCTTGGGGATCAGCTTGCTGACCACTGCGCTGTCGAGTTTCACGACGATATTGGCGCCTTCGATGCCGGCGCACAGCCCGATGCCGATGTCATAGCTCATGGATAGCCTCGTTGCGGATTCGCGGTCGCAAACCTGCGGCCATCAATGGTGGACTGCCGTCAGCGTGCCCAGCAGCTTGGATTCGTTCATCAGCATGCGCAGCCTGGCTTCGACCAGCGGCAGATCTTTCAGCCGCGGCGACGCATGCAGCAGGTAGGTGTTCTTGCTGCCGGAACCGGCGCGGTAAGTCTGCCGGCTCACGCTGATATCGGTCGATTCGCAAGCGCGCGACCACAGCGTGCGCAACGCATTCGGGCCGATGCTCTGACCGCTGCCCAGATTGAACTTGAACAGCGCGACATGATTTTGCACGTGCGGGCCCCGCATCAAACCCCGAGTATGCGCTTATTTCGCGGCTTAAACGGCCCGTTATGGCGTTTTATCGCGATAACGGCCCAAATGCGGCGATATTCCTCGACTTACGGGCCGATCGGCGTACGATGAGGTCGGTATTACGTTCTTAGAGCGCGTCTCGCCCGGCCGGTCTCCCGTCGCCGTTTCGCTCCTTTTCGCGTCGCGCCCGCACGCGCGACGGTGTCCCCACGGAGCGCCCATGCCGGGTTATCTCACCCGACAGCACACGCTGCAGTTGGGCGGCCACGATTACCGCATCCGCGCATTGCGCGACCTGCAGCAATTCGCCGACCCGCGCGGCGACGCCGAACGCGCCGGCATCTCGTCGGCGCTGTGGAGCCTGTTCGGCCATATCTGGCCTTCCGGGCGCGTGCTGGCCGAAGAAATGTGCGTATTCGACGTCGAAGGCAAACGCATTCTCGAACTCGGTTGCGGGCTCGGCCTTTCCAGCCTGGTGCTGCAACGGCGCCTCGCCGACGTCGTCGCCAGCGACCATCACCCGCTGGCCGAATCCTTCCTAGCCTACAACGCCGCATTGAACGGCTTGCCGCAGATCGCCTACCGCCATCTGCCTTGGGCCGAAACCGACGGCGCGCTCGGCCATTTCGACATGATCATCGGCAGCGACCTGCTTTACGAACGCGGGCATGCCGAATTGCTCGCAGGCATGATGCGGCGCCACGCGCGGCGCGAATGCGAAGTGCTGATCACCGATATCGGGCGCGGCAACGCGAATTCCCTGTCGAAGGCATTGGTCTTGCAGGGTTACAGCCTCGGGGAGAGGCGTTGCCGGTTCGAAGACACCGACACTGCGCCGTTCCGTGGCCGCCTGCTGAGCTACCGGCGATGAGCGCATCGCGCGCTTTCGCGAAAGCACCCGCATCGATCGAGTCGTCGCCGGACGACTTGCGCGTGGATCCGACCGTTTCGTGCAGCCGTTGCGACGCGGTATGTTGCCGCCTGACGGTGGTCGTCATGCCCGAAGACGATGTTCCCGAACATCTCATCGATCGCAGTTCGCAAGGCTTGAGCGTGATGGCGCGCGGCGAGGACGGCTGGTGCGTGGCCGTCGATCCGCTGCACATGCGTTGCACGATCTACGATCAGCGACCCGGCATCTGCCGAAAATTCGCGATGGGCAGCGCGTACTGCCGCGACGAACGCGAGAAGTACCGCAACGGCGACAGCAAGATCATCCCGCTGTCGCTGCGCTAAGCCGCTGCCGGTCTCGCCTCTTCTGTAAGTGCGCTTTTTATAGGAGCGGCTTTTGTGGGAGCGGCTTTAGCCGCGAGCTCTTCAAAGCCGCCTGTTCTCAACCGAAGAGCTCGCGGCTAAAGCCGCTCCCACAAAAGCCGCTCCTACAGAAAACTGTTATTGACATGATTCCATATTTCCGGAAATATAGAAATATGGATACGGAAACCGCTCTTTCTGCCCTGCGCGCCCTCGGCCAGGAACATCGCCTGGCGGCCTACCGCGCACTGGTCGCCGCCGGCCCCGAAGGCCTGTCGGTCGGCGAATTGCGCGAGCTGGTCGACGTGCCCGCAGCCACCTTATCCGCCCATCTGAATACGCTACGCAGCGCGCATCTCGTCGCCGACACCCGCGAAGGCCGCGTGATCCGCGTTCGCGCCGACTACGCGCGCATGAACGCGCTGCTCGAGTACCTCACCGAGAACTGCTGTGGCGGCGCATCATGCGCGCCGAAGAAGAAATCCGCACGCGCCAATACCTCTGCAACAATCACGCGATAAGCATCGACATTCCACAAGCCGATGTCGGAGTTAGGGAAATGAACGACCGCACCTACAACGTATTGTTCCTGTGCACAGGCAATTCGGCGCGCAGCATCATGGCCGAAGCCATACTCAACACCCTGGGCGGCGGCCGCTTCCGTGCGTTCAGCGCAGGCAGCCACCCGAGCGGGCAGGTGCAGCCGATGGCGGCGGAACTGGCGCAGGCAGTGGGCTATCCCGTCGAAAACATGCGCAGCAAGAGTTGGGACGAATTCGCCGGCGCCGACGCGCCGGAAATGGACATGGTGATCACCGTCTGCGACAACGCCGCCGGCGAAGCCTGTCCGGTATGGCTGGGGCAACCGACCCTGGCCCATTGGGGCGTACCCGATCCCGTAGCTGAGAACGGCGATGAAGATGCGCGCAAACGCGCCTTCGTGTCCGCGTTCGCGACGCTGCGCCGGCGCATCGAACTGCTGCTGGCATTGCCGCTGGACAAGCTGGACCGCTTGGCTGCGCAAGCCAAGCTGCAAGCCATCGGACAGGTCGGCAAAGAGTGACCGTACCGCATCGAATGCTGAGCGAGTTCCTCTCCACTGCGCTGCTGCTCGCGGCCGTGATCGGTTCCGGAATCATGGCCGAGCGTTTGTCGGGCGGCAATGCAGGCATCGCCCTGCTCGCCAATACGCTCGCTACCGTCGGCGCGCTTTACATCCTCATCGAAGTGTTCGGGCCGGTCAGCGGCGCGCATATGAATCCCGCGGTCAGCGCGGCGATGTCGCTGCGCGGTGAGCTGGCCTGGTCGATGCTGCCGACGTATATCGCCGCGCAACTGCTGGGCGCGGCCTGCGGCGCCTGGCTGACGCATGCGATGTTCGATCTGCCGATCCTGCAGTTGTCCGCGAAAGTGCGTACCGGACAAGGACAGTGGATCGCCGAAGCCGTAGCCACGGCGGGCCTGTTGCTGGTCGTGCTGCGCGCGCCGCCGGCGCGCGTGTCGGCCATGGTCGCCGCCTATATCGGCGCGGCTTACTGGTTCACCGCCTCGACTTCGTTCGCCAATCCCGCCGCGGCCTTCGGACGCATGCTCAGCGACAGTTTCGCCGGGATCGCTCCGGCCAGCGTGCCGGGTTTCGTGATCGCGCAATTCGCCGGCGCCGGTATCGGCCTGGCGTTGCACAAATCGCTTGGACGTACCGAACCGAAACCTTTGACCGAGATGCCATGAACGCTTTGACGCCGGATCCGAAATTCGCGATTTACCACAACCCGGACTGCGGCACGTCGCGCAACACGCTGGCGCTGATCCGCAACAGCGGCGTGGAGCCGACCGTGATCGAATACCTCAAGACGCCGCCCGACCGCGCGACCGTAACCGCGCTGATCGCCGCTATGGGCCTCTCGGCGCGCGAATTGCTGCGCGAAAAGGGTACGCCCTACGCGGAACTCGGCCTGGGCGACGCTGCGCTGTCCGACGACGCGCTGATCGACGCGATGCTCGCGCATCCGATCCTGATCAACCGACCGATCGTCGCCACTCCGCTCGGCACGAAGCTGTGCCGGCCATCCGAGCTCGTGCTCGACGTGCTGCCGTCGCCGCAGCTGGGACCTTTCGTCAAGGAAGACGGCGAAGTCGTCATCGATGAAACCGGTCGCCGGGTCGTCTGAAATGTTCGACCCCCTGCCCAACCTCGATGGCACGCCGTTCGAACCTCCGTCGCTCGACCGCTTGCAAGCGGTCGGCGGCGCAGGACACAAACCACGCTTCCTGCTGCTGTACGGCTCGTTGCGAAAGCGGTCTTACAGCAGATTGTTGGCGATGGAAGCCGCACGGCTGCTCGAAGCGATGGGCGGGGAAACGCGCCTGTTCGATCCGTCCGGCCTACCGCTGCCCGACGACGCGCCCGATACCCATCCAAAAGTGCAAGAGCTGCGCGAACTCGCGCGGTGGGCCGAAGGCATGGTGTGGTGCTCGCCCGAACGCCACGGCGCCATGACCGGGATCATGAAGGCGCAGATAGACTGGATTCCGCTCAGCCAGGGCGCAGTGCGCCCCACGCAAGGCAAGACGCTGGCCGTGATGCAGGTCTCGGGCGGGTCGCAGTCGTTCAACGCGGTTAACCAATTGCGCATCCTCGGCCGTTGGATGCGCATGCTGACGATCCCGAACCAGTCGTCGGTACCCAAGGCCTATCTTGAGTTCGACGAACCCGGCCGCATGAAACCTTCGCCCTACTACGACCGCGTCGTAGACGTGACGGAAGAACTGATGAAGTTCACCTTGCTGACGCGCGAGATCGCCCCTTACCTGGTCGACCGCTACAGCGAACGTAAAGAAAGCGCCGCAGACCTGTCGCGGCGCGTGAATCAGCGCTCCGCCGTCTGATCGCCGCCCGCCGGCACGTCGCAGCTCTTCCGCAGCGACAGCGCCGATGCGATATCGCGCCAGTCGAAAGCGCCCACCGCCATATCGTCGTGCACGGCGTAGAAAACGCCGTTCGGGAAGCGCTTGGTCGCGCCGGTGTGCAGCCAGACGCCGTCGGTGTTGCCCACCGTCTTGCCGGAGAAAGCGCCGATATGCTGCAGCGTCTTGCGGTCGTAGACGTGGAATATGCTGCGATCCTTGAACTGGTCGGTCGCCAGCCAGTAACCGCTGCCGTCGGGACACGCCCATAGCGCGATGCCTTCGGCCTGCGCCTTGAACAAGCCCAGCCCGATCGTACGGCCGCGGAACTGGCCGGCCATGTCGTATTCGCGCACGGCGGTGCCGGTGACGGTGTCCTCTTCCGCGATCAGCAGCCGGTCCTGCGCAGGATCGCCCCAAAGCGATTCGGGAATGCGGATCGCGCCGGCATCCGTGATGTCGCCGAACGCGCCGAGATACCGCGTTTCGACCGACTTGCCCACGCGCTTCACCGCATAGCGCTTGATCCGCGCGTTCAAATCGGACAGCGGCGGCACGATGTCGTCGTCGTTGCCGTCCTTGCCAGCCATGTAGGCATCGCTGACCATCACCTCGACTTCGCCCTGACCTGTTTCGCGCAGCCACAAACCATAAGGCTGCTTGAGTTCTTCCGCGCCGAATACGCCCACCGATTCCAGGCCCGGCAGGCTGAGCACCTGCACCCGATGGTTGTCGCGTTCGACCACGAACACCAGGTCCTCGAACACGAAAATGCCGTTCGGCCGGTCGAACTGGCCATCGCCGCGGCCCTTGCCGCCGAAGCGCTTCATGTCGGCGCCCGTGTCGCCGTCGTAGATCATCAGCCGATCGGTGGCTTTGGAAGTGGCCAGCAGCCAAGTGCTGCCATCGGGCGCGGTCCATGCGGCCGGCGAATCGATGTTCTCGTCCGGCGTGGCGGCGGTGAGGAAAGCTTCCTGCACCACCTCGTGCGGCACGTTGGTCGCGGCGAGCATCGGGTCGGCACCGGTCTCGTCGGGCTCGCGCGCGACAGGCGCGGACGCGCAACCGTAAAGCGACAGCAACACGGCCAACAGCACGGCTCGATGCAACATGGCGGATCCCTTCGTGGCTTCTGCGACTTCGGTCGCGGTGGGCATGCCTTATACACGATGCAAGCGAAGTTGTGATGTCGACGATGTCGCTTCCGCTACCGCGGCGCTACGGCGGCGAGACACAAAATCGAGTGTCATATTTCCGCCACAGCGCTCGCGTACACAGTCCGGCTGACACCAGCCGGGGATCCATCGAGATGATTAAGCGCAACAAGGCGGCTGCGTTGCCGCAGGCGTTGGCGATCGCGTTGCTGGCATCGGCCAGCGCCCAAGCCATGGCGCAGACGGCGGCCGCGTCCGGGCCGAGCGAGGCACAGGCCAAGGATCTCGACAAGATCGTGGTGCCCGGCCAGATCATCTATCGCGACCGCACCGACGCGATCGCGCCGACGCTGTCGTACGACCTCGAATATTTCCAGCGCTTCGAACCGCTTACCGTGGGCGACATGCTCAAGCGCGTGCCCAGCGTCGCATTCGTATCCGACGTGCTGGAATACGACGGCGCGCGTCTGCGCGGCCTGGATCCCGGCTACACCCAGATCCTGATCAACGGCAAGAAAGTGCCCGGCGCCGGCGACGACCGTTCTTTCTTCGTCGACCGCATCCCCGCCGAACTGGTCGAGCGCATCGAAATCGTGCGCAGCCCCAGCGCCAACCGCTCCGGCGATGCCGTGGCCGGCGCGCTCAATATCGTCCTGCGCGACGCCTACGAATTCGACGGCAAATACCTGCGCGCCGGCGGGCTGCGCTTCGACGACGGCGAAACCAAGGGCACGTTCGGCGCGGTGGCCGGCGGCGAGGTCGGCGGCGGCCGCCTGCTCGGCGGCATCAACGTGCAAGGCCGCTACAATCCCAAGCAAAAGCGCAGCGACCGTTTCGAAGCGCCCGGCGGCGATTTCACCGATCGCGAAGACCAGTCAGACACGCGCGACGGCACCGACTCCAGCGCCAACCTGTCCTACACGCGCGACATCGGCAGCGGCCGCATGACCCTGGACGGCTTCTTCGTGCGCACCGATCGCACCGAGACCGAACACTCGCTGGAATACGACGATCCCTCCAGCACCAGCCGCGACAATCTGCTGTCGATCAACGACCAGCACGAAGACATCCAGCAGGACAATTGGGCTTTCGGCGCGGGCTACGAGTTCGACATGGCCGGCGGCCGCACCGAACTGGACCTGGACTACGCCCGTTTCGACGACGACACCGTAACCACCGAGGAAGAGACCGGTTTCGACGACGAAGACACGCCGCCTTCCTTCGACGGTTTCGAAGGCACCCGCACGCTGACCGACGTCCGCGACAAGGAATTCAGCCTGAAGTTGGCCCACAAACGCGAAATCGGCGCGGCGAAGATGGAGTTCGGCATCGATTACAACGACAAGAAGCGCACCGCCGTGCTGCAGGTGAGCGAAGTCGAAGCCGAGGACGAGGGCGATCCGCTGCCGCCTTACGCCGAGTTCGAACGTGCGTCCAGCGGCATCGACGAGCGCCGTGTCGACCCCTATCTGATGTTCTCCGGCCGCGGCGGCAACCTCGCCTGGGAAGCGGGCCTGCGCTACGAGACCACGGATGCCGACATCCATGCCGACGGCGTCCCGCGCTCGAACGAGTATTCCGAACTGCTGCCCTCCGCGCACTTGCGCTGGGACATCAGCGACGCCAACCGGATCAATCTGTCGCTCGGCCGCACTTTGCGCCGCCCGAATTTCAACTATGTGCTGCCGCTGACGCTGGAAGAGGAATACGGCGACAACGATTTCGTCGGCAATCCGCTGCTCGATCCGGAGAGCGCTTGGGGCATCGACCTGGGCTTCGAGCGGCGGCTGGGGCGCCAGGGCGTGGTCGGCATCAACGTGTTCTACCGCGACGTGCGCGACCTGATCGAAATCGTCAACACCGGCGCGCCCAGCGCTACGGCGCTCGGAGATTTCGAAGACGAAGTGGAGGATTTCCTCGACGAGAATCCGGACGCTACGCCGGACACGCCAGGCTATCCGCAGTTCGACCCGGACAGCTTCGTCTACACCGCCGCGAACGTGGGCGACGGCCATGTCTACGGCATCGAATTCGACTTCTCCACGCCGTTGACCGCGCTGGGCATGCCCAATACCGGCGTATTCGTGAACTACTCGTGGCTGGACAGCAAAGTGGACGACGCCTTCGGCGAGCGCCGCTTCAACGGCCAGGCCAACTACGTCTACAACGTCGGTTTCATCCAGGATCTGCCGGCGTGGGGCGCGGCTTTCGGTGCCAGCTACCGCCGCCAGGGCGATGCTTTCGATCGCTTGCTGGCGGAAGAAGTCACGACGCGCTACGGCGCGGACCTGGAAGTGTTCGTCGAGAAACGCTTCGGCGACCGCTTCTCGATCCGGCTGACCGGCTCGAACCTGCTGGACCTGGCCAAAGACGAGGCCTTCAACAAGTTCGACAACGCCGCCGATCAGCTCGCGCGCGACTTCGACGAGTACGAACTGGAGCGGGAGAAATCCGGTCCGGTGTACCAGCTGATCGCGCGCTACGCCTTCTAAGCTTTTCTCCCTCCTTTGAAAAAGGAGGATTGGGGAGGATTTGCTCTTGCCCTGCTCTTGTAGGAGCGGCTTTAGCCGCGAGCTCTTTCCATCAGCTCGCCGATATCCGGTCGAAAGAGCTCGCGGCTAAAGCCGCTCCTACAAAGAGCGAAAGCCAATCCCCCTTTGGCCCCCTTTTTCAAAGGGGGATTGGGTCGAGAGAACCAGCGCCTATTCCTGCTCGGGATCGCGCGTGACCTCGAACTGCTTCACATCGCGCACGGTCAGTTCCGACGTGCGCGTCGGCGCCACCAATGCGGTCGGCGGATCGTCCTCGTCCCAGGTGCAGGGATTGAAGGTCTGCCCGCCGGTCGCCGTGGGCAGCGCGCGTGCGACGGTGGCCGATAGCTGCAGCGAATAATCCGCGGCCGTGAGCGTCACGCCGGGCGATGCCGTCACGCAGGCCTGGCCCGAAGGCTGGAAGCGGCCGAAAGCGGTGGTGCCTTTCAAGTTGCGGAACCATTTTTCGCGGAACGGCGGCTGGTTGCACGCGCCGGTAGGCAGCATCGGCGCTACCGATGGCGCCTGCGCCGTGCTGTGGCAGCTCATGCAGGCCGACGCGGGATTGTCGACCGGACCGTTCAAACGGCCGTCCACGCCCAAGTGCGCGAGCGCGTACGCGGGCGCATCCGGATTGATCCACGATTCGGTGATCGGCGCGCCGCCGGGATCGTTGCCCCACATCAGACCCACCGGCACCATCTTGCGCCAGGGCGATGCGCCCGGTCGCGCGGCGTCGTAGGCATACGTGGCGAAATACCAGCCGGTAGGTCCGGCGCGCTTGTCCTTGACCGCAATATCGATCTGCATCAACCGCACCGACACTTTCGGTCCGTCCGGGTTCGGCAGGATGTCCAGCTTCAACGAATCGGCCAGCAGGTCGTCCGGGAAATTGGACGGCTTGGCCGCGCTGTAAAGCAGCTTGAACACGAAACTTCCTTCGGTGAAACGCATGCCGCTGAGCTTGGGATTGTCGACGCCGGGCGTCGTGGTTTTCCAAAGCTGCTGGAACACGCGGCCGCCGCGCGCGTCGTAATAGGCCACGGCGTAGTTCTGGAAAGCCACCGTATTGTCGCCGAGCTCGCCGACGCGTACGGTGCGCTCCAGCGTCATGCCATGCGCCGCTTCGCGCGTGCCGGGCGAATCGGTCGGCCCATAGAACATGCGCGGCGCCGGATACCAGGCCTGGTTGCGCAACGCCGTCGCAACCGCGCCACCGGCGGGATCGCGATAGTTCGAATCCGCCGTCAGTTGCGGCGTGAGGCTCTTCGCGACCTTGCTCGTGAGCGCGTAGTTGCGCAGCGCCAAGGCATACGCCAGGCGCTCGTCGGGATCGCGCGGATCGAACGCCTGCCAGGGCCGCGCGACGCTCGGCACGCCGGTCGCCGCCTTCTCCAGCAGCGACGGTTGGAACCACGGGCCGTCGTACGACGACGGAATCGTGTCCTTGGGCACGATGAAATCCGCGAACTTGCCGCGGCATTGCGCGACGTAGTTGCCGCTGCCGCTCGGCCGTCCGCTGCTGGTCACCGACAGGCAACGCGCGCCGGGCGCGCAACCGGTGGCTGCGGGCAGCAAGGCGGCGCTGGGCGCTGTGGCCGGCTCTGCGGCAGCGGGCGCGCGCGCCGGCTCCGCTTCGGATGCGTCCGCGGGTGCGGCGCTATCGCGTTGCGGCGAATCGCTGCTGCAGCTGACGATCGCCAGAGGTATCAGCCATAAAGCGGCAAGGCGTGCGTATCCGGTCGACATGGGCCCTTCCTTTCCTTGTTCGTCGGTCCCCTGTGCGCAAAACGTGCCGCCGCAACCGGCGGATCCTTCTTTCGATTGCGCTAAACCGGTGAACGCAGCGGATCGGCATCACCGGACAACGAGCGCGCCGGATGCGGCGCGCGCATCGGTTAACCCCTTCCAGCGACGTTCTGCGGCCATGTGGCTCGAATATTGTCCGTCCCGGATGCGGAAGCGCGTTGACTTCAGGTGTCCCCGTAGGCGGGCCGGGGCTGGTTCTCTTGAGGATGGACCCATGAGTCACCGCGCTTACCGTATGCCGGCGTGGCTGTCCGCCGGAACAGCACCGATCGGAATATCGCTGGCGTTGATGCTTTCGCTGCCGACGACGGCCGCGCAGGCGCAGAACGCGCCCAAGTCGCAACGCATCAGCACCGGCGAAGTGAAGCAGCGCGTACGCGCGCGCCCGCAAGGCGCCACGGTGCCGGCGCAGATCACCAAGCAGGGCAACAGCATGGTGCTGCAGACCGCCGATTCCGCGGTGAAAGTGAACAACGCCGACTATCTGGGCCAGCAAGTGCGGCAGATGCCGGTGCAGGCGACCGTGGCCGAAGGGCCCGGCGATTCGGTCGAACTCAAGAACGTCGAACTTCAGGCCACCAAACGCTGGAACGACCGTTCGCCCGCCTGGCGCGCGCGCTACGGAAATGTCGATGCCGCGCAGAAGAAGCTCAGCGGCATCGCCGAAAAGGCGCTGAGCGCCGAAGCGACCGACTCGGATCTCAAGCAACTGAAAGACAGCGTGGACGATGCCGAGCAGCAGGTCATCAAGGCCTACCAAGCCCTTCCGGAAACCCAGCGCCAGGAACAGCGCGCGCTGGTGGAGCAGCATGCGGAACTGCGACGGCTCAACAAATCCCTGTACGGCATCGACCGCGACGACCGCTACCCGCCGCAGGCCTACGAGCGCATCTACGCCAACTCCCGCGGCGCCTTCGCGCTGCGCGTGAAAGGGCAGGATAAACCGCGCTGCAGCGCCGTTCTGATCGGCGAGAAACTGGCGCTGACCAACAACCATTGCATTCTGGAAGAAGCGCCGGAAGAACTGGAAGCCGTTTTCGACTACGAAGACGACCTCGCCGGCCAGCATATGGCGAGCAAAGTATTCCCGCTGTCCAATATCCGGCTGACGGACGAGGACGAACGCGGCAAGCTGGATTTCGTGTTGTTGGAACTGGGCGCCAACGCCGACGGCGCCCTGCCCGGCCGGGTTTATCCGGTGCAATGCCTGTCGTTGAAGCAGGTGAAGCGGGACGATCCGCTGTACGTGGTCGGATTTCCGCTGGGCGAACCGCGCACCGTGCACGACAACGCCTTCGTCTACTTCCCGTTCCGGGTGACGCCCGACGAGTACGCCGAGATCAAGATGCTGGTCAGCGCGGAATTCGATTCGATCGAAGCCGAGGAGCAATCCTACCGCGAAGGCAAGCTGAAGGAATTCGTCGACAGCTATCAGCTGCGCGAAGACGGCGACGGTGCGCCCTATTACGAATACATCAGCATGCGCTTCGACCAGCAGCCGACGATCGGCGCCGACAGCGACACCTATCACGGCAATTCCGGCTCTCCGGTCTACAACCGCCGCACGCATGCGGTGATCGGCCTGCTGTTCGACGGCCAAGAAGACCTGTCCGAGCCTTGGGCCGCCGGCTGGCGCGCCCACGAAGCGGTGCTGCCGATCACCAAGGTCGTCGAACGCCTGGACACCGCCGCGCCGGCATGGCGCGAAGACCCGCGCGTCTGCGTCCAATCCGCCAACTGAGGAGCGCCCCATGCTGCGAGCACGACCGTTGTGCCTGCTGTTGTTGCTGAGCGGCGTCGTGGCCTGCGACCGCGACGCATCGCCGGACGCCGCCAAGACCCCGGCCACGCCGCCCATCGCGGAAACGCCGGCCACGCCGCCGCCGGAAAAACCCTACACGCAGGGTTATGTGATCGAACTCGCGCCTGGCCAGACGCCCGCCGACATCCGCACCGCCGCGGACGAGGTTTTCGATGCGGTCGTCTCGGTGGAACCGCTGTTCCCCGACGCGAATCCCGCAGACGATCCCGAAAACTTGTCGCGCATCTACCGACTGCGCGTGAACGACGCGCTTACGCCGGAACAACGCCCCTGGGACAACGCCTACGCGCTGCGCGAGCGCGGCGGCTTCCTGCAGGTGGAACCCGATACCGAGGACACGTTGATCGAAGCGCAGAAACGTTCGGCCGTGACCGCCTGTTTCGGCGACGAAGGCGTGCCCGCGCCGGCCGATCCCGCGTGGTCGCTGGATGCCAACCACATGGCCGTGCGCAGCGCGCGCCAGATCGTACCGCCGGCCGGCGGCAAGCCACTGGGCGAAGGCGTGCGCATCTGCCATCCCGACAGCGGCTGGACCGATCACATCGACCTGGACGGCGCCCGCATCGATCGCAGCGCTACGCTCAACCTGATGGAAGGCGGCAACGACGCGCACGATCCGCTGGGTTATTCCGGCAATCCCGGCCATGGCACCAAGACCGGCAGCGTGCTGATCAGCGACGGCGGTTTCGGCGCGAGCACGGGCACGACCGCACCGGGTACGGTGGTCGGGCTTGCGCCGAAAGCGACGCTGGTGCCGATCCGCACCTTCAACAGCGTGGTGCGCGTGCTCGATTCCAACGTCGCGCGCGCCGTGCGCCACGCCACCGCGGCCAAGTGCGATGTGATCTCGATGAGCCTGGGCGGGCGCATGTTCTTCGGTCTGGAGCGCGCCATCAACGATGCGGTGCGCCGCGACACGATCGTGGTCAATGCCGCCGGCAATTGCATCGGCATCGTGGTGGCGCCGGCCAGTTACGACAATGCGATCGCGGTCGCCGCGACCAATGTCGACAACAAGCCATGGAAAGGATCGTCCAAGGGCCGCGCCGTCGACATCGCCGCGCCCGGCGAAGACGTATACGTCGCCGACGCAGTGCTGGGACAGCAAGGCAACCGCGCCAGTCCCGGCAACGGCACGTCGTTCGCCACCGCCGCGGTGGCCGGCGCGGCGGCGGATTGGATCGCTTTCCATGGCCCGAGCCGGATCAAGGCCGCACAAGGCAGCCGCACGCGGCGCGACCTGTTCCTGAAGGCCATGCAGGCCAGCGCACGCGTGCCGCCGGGCTGGGATGCGCAACGTTACGGCGCCGGCATCCTCAACCTCGATCGCCTGCTGCGCCAGCCGCTGGGCGCGCCGGTGAACGAATTGCGCGCACCGCCGCGCGACGACACCGTCGATCTTCTGTCGCGCACGCTGGACCGCGATCCGGCCGAGATCCGCGAAGGCGTCAAACGCATCTTGAATCGACCGCAAGATCTGGACGCGGCGCTGCAACGCTACGGCCCGGAACTGCTCGATCTGGCCGCGCGCGACTCGGACGCTTTCCTACGCGCGATGCAGCCGCCGCAACCGGGCGCGCTGCAGGCGCCGAACGCGGCGCTGAAACCCATCGCGTCGCGCGCGCTCAGCGCACGCATGGACGGCGCGCCGTGAGCGCGGGGCGCGCTCTGCATGGCCTGCAGGCGGCGACGTTCGCCTTGACCGCGGCGGGCTCGCTCGCCGCATGCGGCGCGGCGAATACGCCCGAGTCCGCTAGCGCGCCCGCTGCCGAGGAAGCCACGCAAACGCCGGCACCGCCGCCGGAACCGGTTGCGCAGACGCCGACCGCTCCCGCTTATCCGGAGCAGCCTCCTGCACAGCAAGCGCCTCAACAAGAACCGCCTCAGGAACAGGCTCCCGCTCCGCCGCCGCAAGCCGGCAACGATGAGCAGGCTGCGCCCGAAAAAACGCCTCCAGCCCCTGAAAAAAAGGATCCGGAGCCCACCACTGTCACCATCACCACCCTGTCCAAGGGTCGCGGCGTGCCCGCGCCGACGCGCGACGCCTACAAACAGATCCGCGGCCTGCTCGAAGAACAGAAGAGCCAGTCCGCCGTCACCAATATCGAAACCCAACGCATCGGCATCGAAGGGGAGATGCGGATGTGCGCCGAGTTCCGCGACCGCGCGCAGGCCGAATACACGCTCGAACAGATCCGCAAGATTTCGGCCGATGTCGAGTTGCTCAACGTCGTCGAAGGGCCCTGCCCGCCAACCCAGAGAGACAAGCCATGAACGCCCCCCGCCTCCCGCTTTCCCCTCTGCTGCTCGCCATGGCGATACCGCTGGCCTTCGCCGCCTGCAAGCAAGCGCCCGAAACTACCGGCGACGCATCGCCACCGCCGACCACAGCCGCCGAACCGCCACCCGCAGCGCCGCCGGATGCGATCAAGCCCGCTACGGGCACGATCGAAGCCACCGACGAGAACATCGCCGCCACGCGCGAACATCTGAGCGAAGCTGCGAAAGCCGCGCGCGAGAAGTGGCGCGGCAAGACGTTCGAAGAATTCGAAGCTTCGGTGTTCAAGGAACCCGGCGAGAACGGCAAATACATCGTCAACGGCGACATCGCCATTCCCGACCGCAAGCTGCTGCAGGAGTTCTTCGAGCAGATCCAGGACGACATCGACGGCACTGCGCACGGCAAGCTCGTGCTCAACCAGGTGAACGGCGCCGACGACGTCTGGACCAGCGCCAAGAAGAAGCAGCTGACCTACTGCGTCAGCGACGCGTTCGGCGCGCGCAAGGCGCAGGTCGTCGCCGACATGGATGCGGCCACCCAGACTTGGGAACAGGCCGCCAACGTCGATTTCATCCATTCCGCCGGACAGGACGCCAACTGCAACGCGGGCAACCAGAACGTGGTGTTCGACGTGAATCCGGTGGACGTCGACGGCGAATATCTCGCACGCGCATTCTTCCCCAACGACCAGCGCGCCGAGCGCAATGTGCTGATCGACGAAACCTCGTTCGGACTGGAGCCGGGCGAGAAACTGCAACTGGCCGGCATCTTGCGCCACGAACTGGGCCACACGCTCGGCTGGCGCCACGAGCACACGCGGCCCGAGGCGGGCGCGTGCTTCGAGGACAGCGAATTCAAACCGATCACTTCGTACGATCGCTTCTCGGTCATGCACTACCCGCAATGCAACGGCGGCGGCGATTGGTCGCTGACGCTGACTGCGCTGGATCGCGCCGGCGCAGCCTGCGTATACGGCAAGGGCACGAACAACACCGAAGATCTCGGGCAATGCGTGTTCCGCGTGCCCGACGCGCCGGCAGGCGGCACCGAAACCACCGAGACCATCGACAGCCAGGCCGTAGCCAAAGGCGAGAAGAAGCAATACGGCCCGTATGCGGTGAAGCCCGGCTCCATCGTCGAAGTGAAGATGACCGGCGTCGGCGCCAGCTCAGGCGATCCCGACCTCTACGTCCGCTACGTCGGTCCGCCCGACCTCACTCGCTGGATCTGCCGCCCCTATCTGAGCCACGCCAACGAAACCTGCGAGCTCGAAGTGCCGATGAACCGCAACAAGGTTTTCGTGATGGTGCGCGGTTACGCAGCCGGTGCGTACAAGCTGGAGATCCGCTACACCAAGCCCTGACCGCTCTTTGTAGAGTCGAGCTCGCTCGACTGCTCTTCATGTGCCGCCGAAAAAGCAGTCGAGCAAGCTCGACTCTGCAAAAGCGCGGCGCTCAGCGTTCGGGCCAATGCCAGGGCGGCGCATCGAGCATGCCCTGCCCGACGATGCCGGTCTGGCTGATCTGCTTTTCCAGGCGGATCGCATTGCAATGCGGATCTTCTTCCAGTGCTGCGATCAAGCGCGAGGCGTGCGATACCACCCAGATCTGGCTGCGCTGCGAAGCGTGCGCAATCAGGCGCGCCAACGCCGGCAACAGATCCGGATGCAGACTGGTTTCGGGTTCGTTGAGCACCATCAGCGGCGGCGGGCGCGGCGTATGCAGCGCTGCGATCCACAGCAGATAGCGCAACGTACCGTCGGACAGTTCCGCGGCCGATAGCGGACGCAGCAATCCGTGCTGCGAGAATTGCAATGCGAAGCGCCCTTCGTTTTCGATCACTTCCACCGCGGCGCCGGGGAACGCATCGGCGACCGCCGCGTCGAGCGCGGCGCGGTCGCCGATCTCGCGGATCGTCTGCCACGCCGCGGCCAGGTCGCGGCCGTCGTGGCTCAATACCGGCGTGCGCGTGCCCAGTTGCGGCAGGCGCGCGGGCGACTCGGCGTCGCTGCGGAAGTGGTCGTAGAAGCGCCAGCTGCGGATCGTTTCGCGCAGGGTCAGCACTTCCGGCGCGCGTTCGGGATCGGCGATCTGGCCGAACACGCTTTCGAAGGCGTTCAGATGCTCGGCGACCACGCGCCAGCCGCGGCCGTCGCGCGCCCGTGCCATCGGCCCTCGGCGATCGACGAGCGCGTTCGCGCCGCGCAGGAAAGGCCCGCTCCAGATCGTTTCGCGTTTGATCTCAGGGTCCAGCGCGAATGCCGACAACGACGGTTTCGGCAGACCCAAATCGATGGCGTAACCGAACTCGTCGCCGGCGAAGCCCATCCGCAACGAGACCGCCTCCTGTCGCGGCCCGCCCTGCACCGGCACCTCGCCGCTGCGCATGCGCCGGCTGATGTTTTCCGGCCCGGCCCACAGCGTGGAACGCAGGCCGCCTTCGTGCGCCAGCGCGGGCACGACGCCGCCCTGCGCGGTTTCGGCGAGCAGGCGCAGCGCGCGATAAAGGTTGGATTTTCCGCTGCCGTTGGCGCCGGTGACCAGGTTCAAACGGCCCATCGGTACGACCAGATCGCGCAAGGAGCGGTAGTTGGCGATGGCGAGCGTGGTCAGCATGCGGCGGCCTGCGGTGTCCGGACGGCGACAAGATAGCCATTGTCGGTCGCGAGCGCTGCGACCGGAAGTCAAGCGCCGGCGCCATGGAGCCACCGCTTTTACGGCCGGTGCGGCGACCGTGTCCGGAAACGGCGAGCGCCCGCGCCACCGTGCGATCTACGCTGGACCCGCAGCGTTTTTTACGCGCGCCGCCGGGCGCCCGTTTTGCCCGGCGGCCTTTTTTGCTCTATCGCCTGGAGACGATCCGATGGCCGCCAACCCCCAAACCGTTTTCCCGCATCCCACGCATCATTCCGAGCACAAGCTGCGGCGCCTCAATCAGGAATACGTGGATGCGTTCCTGCATTCCGACGTGGACTGGTACGAGCGCCATCTGGCCAGCGATTTCCGCTGCATCCTGTCCAACGGCAGCGTGCTGGACCGCGCACAGTTCCTCGTGGAGGCCGCGCAGCCGGTGGCGCTGAAGGCGTTCGATGTCGAGGACGTCACCGTGCAATTCGAAGGCGACACCGCCATCGTGGTGGCGCGAACGGTACGCGAAACCGCCGACGGCAAGCGCGAGCAAAGCCTCTACACGGACATATGGGTCGGCCGCGATGGGCGTTGGCAGACGTTGCTGGCGCATGCCACCGCGGTTGCCGGCGCTTGATCTGCGCCCAAAGGGTGCTCATGTAGGAGCAACTTCAGGCGTGAGCTTTGTTTTTATCTGTCATCCCGAGCGTAGCGAGGGATCTGCTTTTTCATGTAAGCAGATCCCTCGCTACGCTCGGGATGACAGCAGATCAAGAGCTCGCGGCTAAAGCCGCTCCCACGAAAGCCGCTCCCACGAAAGCCGCTTCCACGAAAGCCGCTTCCACGAAATGCAGATCAGGCCGCGTCGGCTTCGCGCTCGGCGCCGCTTTCTTCGCGCTCGGCCAGCAATGCGGCCGCTTCGGCGTCGGAGATCACGCGGTGGTGAAGCGACTTGCAGCGTTCGATGCCGGCGTCGCTGAGCCTGACGGCGTCGTCCTCGATCAGCACCAAGCCGTTGTCGATCAATCGCTGCCGCAACGCGCCGGAATTCGGCGCAGGTTCGAGCCGCTGGTCGATGCGATCCAGCACATCGAGCAGGGCCAATTCTTCGAGACTGATCGGGTCCATTTCCGTTCCAAAGCAAGCGAGGCGGGAATGATGCCATGCGCGCTCAGGCGCGTGCCAATCCTTCCGAAACTGAACGATTTAGCCGCCGGAAGGCGCCCGATCGTGCTCCGACAGCGGACTTTCGGCCGGACACTTGCGGTCCGGGAAATCGAAGCGCTGCCGCAGCGCGAGGCCGCAGGCGTTGATCGCCTCCAGTTCCATCCCCGCCGCCCGGCATTCGCCATCGAAGGCGCGCGCGAAATCGTCCTTGCGGCGGACGAAACCTTCGCCGCATTTGCGCGCCAGCACGATGCGTTGCAGGTCGTCCTCGGCGGCGTTGGTGCCGTCCAGTCCGTATTCCTTCAACTCGGTTTCGGTCAGGATGCGCAGGCTGCGGTTGGGCACCGTCATCATCAGGTCGGCGACGGCCACCGCGGCGCCGTTGCGCTCCAGGTAGTCTTTGATCTGCGCGTAGACCTCGCGCAGCTCCTTGCTCAGCTCGGCGCGCGAAGTGGCGGAAGAACCGACCCGCACCATGCGATGGATACCGACCTTGCCGGCGACCAGCCGCATGTCGCCCGCGGCCAGCACCAGCACGCAGGCGCTATGGCAAATGGCGCCTTCCCGCACCCAGATCGTCCAGTCGGATTCGGCGATGGCGTCGCCGGCCTTGATCGCGTCTTCGATCAGGCCGCCGCTGGAATCGATATCCAAGATGCGCTTGTCGATGCCCAGGTTGCCGGCGATCTCGGCCACGCGTTCGACCAGCGCGTTGAACTCGGCGGTGATCTTGCCCTGGTAACGCAATCGCACCAAGCCGCGCTCATCGCATGCCTGCAACGCATTGCGCACGCTGGAGAACCCGAGCGAAACCAACGGCTCGCCGTCGCCTTTCTCGATATAGTCCGATTCGCAACTGATCGAAGCCTTGCCGGAAGTCAGCTCCATCGGCGTCCAGTCCGTCTCGCGCGGCGGCGCTTCCGCTTCGCGCTTGGCTTCGGTCTTGACCGGCATCTTCTCGACCACCGCGCCGCCCAACGCGCCGCTGTCGTCTTCCCGCGTCGCCACTTGGCCCGAGGTTTTCGGGCTTTCGTCGGCCGGGGGTTTCTGGTTGCAGGCCGCCAGCGCGAAACAGAGCGCCAGCGGCAGCCAAAGCTTGAACATGCGTAGGACCAAGTCGCTGAAGGGGGTATGCCATGCCGTTCGTCCCCGATGCGGCAGCGGCGACACAAGGCGATAGTCTAGGCCGCGAGCCGGCCCGAGTGCAGAACCCGCGATGAATCCCGCCGAATACGGCGCCTAAGCGATGGGCACGAGCGTGGTTTCGACCCGCACGCTCGCCTGCAGCGTCCTGTGCACCGGACATTTTTCCGCAATCTGCACCAGCCGCGCACGGATGTCGTCCGACAACTCGCCCCGGACCCAGATTCGCCGTTCGAGCCGGTCGATCATGGCTTTGGGATCGGTTTCGCAATCCTCGCAATGCTTCTCGTGCACTTTGCTATGGCGCACGAAAACGCGGATCTCCTGCAACGGCCACTGCTTGGCTTTCGCGTAGACATGCAACGTCATCGCGGTGCAAGCCGCCAACGCGGACGACAGCAGGCCGTAAGGCGAAGGCCCCAGATCGGTGCCGCCCAGCTCGACCGGCTCGTCGGTCACGAACCGATGGCCGCCGGCATTGAGTTCGGTGCGGAAGCCCGCATGGTCCGAGATAGCGAGCGCCTCGCCCTCGGACAGCGTATCCCGCAGATCAGGAGCAACCTTGGTAACGGACATGTGCCGCATCCTGCTTCTTGCGTATCGGTATGGTACGCCGGACCGATGCGCGCAGGTCAAACCCGCAAATGGCGCAACGCCGGCAGGTATTTTTCCGCCGAGCCCGTATTGACCGCCACCACGCGTTCGCCATAGCGCAGCAGGCCGCGGCTCAATAATTGCGGCAACGCTGCCAGGCAGGCCGCACCTTCGGGCCCGATCCACTCGTGCGATTCCTGCCAAAGTCGCGCGAGTTCGGCTGAGATGTCGCGCTCGGCCACGGCTACGGCGGCACCGCCGCTGGCGCGCACGATCTCCAACACGCGGAAGTGCCCTACGCCACCGGGGACATTCAACCCGAATGCGAGCGTGTCGCCGGCTTCGAGCGCCACCGTGTCGGCCGCACCCGCATCGAACGCACGCACAAGCGGCATCGTCGCCTCGCTCTGCACGCAGATCATGCGCGGACGCTCGCGACCGATCATGCCCAACGCTTCCAGTTCGTCCCAGGCCTTCCACATCCCGAGCACGCCGGTGCCGCCGCCGGTGGGATAGATCACGGCATCGGGCAACGACCAGCGCGTTTCGCCCGGCGCCGGCTCGGCGAGTTCCAGACCGAGCGATTTCTTGCCCTCGATGCGCCAACCCGGCTCCTGGAACGTCGCCACCGAAAAATAACCCTGCGGCAGATATTTCTGCTTCAACAACGAACCGGCCTCGCGGATCGTCGGGCCGGCCAGTTCGAGCGCGACGCGATCCGGATACCGGTGCGCGGCCGCCGCGACATTGCCCAGGATCGGCGCAGGGGTATCGGCCGGCATCGCCACCACGACCGAAAGCCCGGCCTCGAGCGCATAACGCGTCAGCGAATCGCCGGCATTGCCCTGCGTCGGTATGGCCAATCGCTTCAAGCCCAGCCGGCGCGCCTGCGCGACCACCATCGCCATGCCGCGGTCTTTGAAACTTTGCGTGGGATTGGCGCCGTAGCCCGCATGCGCCCTGCCCTCTTCCTTGATGGCCAGCGACAGTCCCGCCGCTTTCGCGACCGGATGCCGGGAATAATCGAGCAAGGGCGTGGCGCCTTCGCCGAGCGTCACGATATGCGCCGCATCGCGCGGATCGGCGATGTCCAGCGCCATCAATCCGCCGAAACGCCACATGTCGCGACGGCCCGGGCCGTACCACTGCGCGTCGGGACGTTCGGCCGCCAGCCGTTCCAGATCGAGCACCATTTCCACCGGCCTGCCGTCGGCTGGATCGAGGTTCATCGCGCTATCGGCGGAATATTCGATTCCCGAAGCCAGGCCGCGCACGCAACGCACGTAAGACATAAGCGGATTCCCTGACGCATGCGGCCGCAATGGCCGCGAAACTCGACGACATCTACGTTCTAATTCCGGCTCAACGACCAGAAACCGATGTCGCGACGATGGCGGTAGCCGATCTGCTCGTATAGCGCCTTCGCACGGCTGTTCTCGTGACTCACATGCAGGAACGGCGTGCGCCCGCGTTCGAGCGTGTCGTTCGACAACATCGCGGTCAGGCGCCTCGCATAGCCGCGGCCGTTGAAGTCCGGATGGGTGCAGATGGCGCTGATTTCCTGGTACGCATCCGTGCCTAGGCGTTCGCCGATCATGGCGGCCAGGCGACCGTCCTGGTAGATGCCGAAGTATCGGCCCATGTCCATCGTGCGCGGACGGAAGTAATGCGGATAGACGAGCGCGGTCAGCGCCAGCACGTCGGCTCGATGCGCTTGCGACAATTCGATCATATTCGGTCCGTCGATCACTTCCAGCGGCCGCTCGCAGATCATCTGCGCCAGCGGGCGGAAGGCATCCAGCCGCCAAGTTCGCGGTGCGGGCGGGGCGATGCCAAGCAGGTACACGCTATCGCCCGGCGCAACAAGCACATGGAGCGCGTCGGACGCGTGCGCATGTGCGCCCTCTACACCCAGGAACGGCGCGAAGTCCGGCGGATAGCGGACGGCTTCTCCTGCGCTGAGCGCGATGCCGCTGTGGCGACTATGCAGAGACGACCAGAACGGGTTGTCGAGTTCGAAGCTCATCGTAATCTTCTGGATCTACACGTCGGGATTCTAAAGGCTGCATCTGCCCCCGGCAGGATCGGCCCTAAGTCCTATTTGTACCGGTTTTTCCGTCATCTGAAACTCGGACGTGACCAGCGGACCGGGACAGGACTCTATCCATACCTATCAACCACTTATCGAGGATCCTCATGAACTTGCTTCGATACGGCATGATCGCTGGCGCGCTTATCTCCACGTTGCTTACCTATTCTTCCGAGTCCTCCGCGCAGACGCGGCTTTGGGGCACGTACTACGGGGGTGATGACGCCGAAGGGCCCGGTAAAGTGATTACTGACTCCAGCGGAAATACTTTCGTCATTGGCCACACCTACTCCGAAGCCTTCATCGCCACTCCAAACGCGTTCGATTTTGTTTTGGATATTCCTCCGAATGCGTATTTGGCGAAGTTCGACACCAACGGCAAGTTGGTATGGGCCACCTATTATGGCGATGGTAATACTACGGGCTGGGATCTCGGCTTGGACGGCGCCGGCAACATCTACGTGATTGGCACTCAACCATGTCCTTCGGCAGGCCTCGCTACGCGAGGCGCCCATGACAGTTCCTGCACGGGCGACTCCGACATGTTTCTGGCCAAGTTCAGTCCGCAAGGCAAACGGCTTTGGGGCACCTACTTCGGCGGCTCGGGCAAGGACACTGGCGGAGCGCTTTCCGTCAGCGCCATTGGCTACGTTTATGTGACCGGTTCCAGCGACTCCGCGCAGGGCATCGTGCCTTTGCCCAGCCCCGATCCGACCTACGGTGGCGCCAGAGACGCTGTCGTCGCAAAATTCAGCCCCACTGGCAACTTGATGTGGGCTCGCTACTTCGGCGGCACGTCCGTGGACTCTGGTCAGGACATCGCTTGCAAGGGCCTCACTACGACAGCGCCGGACCATTGTTATGTCACCGGCTTGACCGCTTCGGCTTCCGGCATAGCCTCAGCCGGCGTCGTCCATGATTCTGTGTTGAACGGTCCTTCCGATGCGTTTCTAGCCAAGATCGACGGCGTCAGCGGCCAGACTGTTTGGAGCACTTACTATGGCGGCAGTTCCGTCGATGAAGGCGTCAGCTTGGCCGTCGACAAGAAGTTCAACGTGTTCCTGGGAGGCATGACAATGTCCTCCGACGCCATGGCAACCATGAACGCTCACGACACGGCCTACAACGGCGATGCTGACATGTTCCTTGCCCGGTTCACAGCCGATGGCTTCAGGCAAGTAGGCACCTACTACGGAAGCCCTGGTGAAGAGCTGCTGCGCGATGTGGCTATCGACGCCGACAGCAACGTCTACATCGCCACCAGGGTTTCGTCGAGTGGAGATTTCACCACGCCCAACGTCTACGATGCGGTCTTCAACGGGACATACAATGTCGTGCTGACCAAGTTCAACCCGGTATTGGTGCGCCTGTGGAGTACGTACTATGGCAACGGTTATGAAGAGGCCGGCGGCGTCGCAATCAGCACCGACAACCACGTTCATCTTTTCGGCTGGAGCATTAATTCAGGACTTGCCACGCCCGGCGCCCACAAGTTCTTCCCGATAGGCGGCGACGTCTTCCTTACCGAATTCTCCCAATAGCAGAAGGAGCGGCAGGACGCGCCGATGCGCGTCCTACCGCTTCCGCCGCGCCGCCGCATCGAAGCGGGCGCGCGCATCGTCGATCTGCTCGCTGTTCTCCAACGCCCAGCGCCCCAGCGAGGTCACTGGCCCGACCACCGATTGCCCGAGCGGCGTGAGCGCGTATTCCACGCTCGGCGGCACGGTCGGATAGACGGTGCGCGTGACCAGGCCGTCGCGCTCCAGGCCGCGCAAGGTCAGCGTCAGCATGCGCTGCGACATGCCCTCGATCGAATGCTTGAGCGCGTTGAAGCGCCAAGGGCCTTCGCTCAATACCACGATGACCAGGATGCTCCACTTGTCGCCGATGCGGGACAGTATCTCGCGTACCGGCGCACAGGACGCCTGCGTGTGCCTTGGTTTCAAGTTTGTGCCTTCTTGTGGATGCGGACCGCAGTCACTAACGTGACCCTAGTTCCCTTTTGTAACCCATGAAGGATTAAAAGTCATGATCAAGATCGCACTCATCGTCGGCAGCACGCGTCCGCAGCGTTTCGCGGACGTGCCGGCCCGCTGGATCGCGCACGGGGCCGCGGCCAGGCCGGATCTGCGGCTTGAAACGCTGGACCTGCGCGATTACGCCCTGCCGTTCTTCCGGGAGCCCATGCCGCCGCTGGCCTCCAACGGCGTCTACACCGACCCGGCCGCGGAAGCCTGGCGCAGGAAAATCGGAGAATTCGACGGCTTCATCGCCACCGTGGCCGAGTACAACCATGGCCCGACCGCGGTGCTCAAGAATGCGCTGGACTCCGCGTTCTACGAATGGAACCGCAAGCCGATCGCCTTCGTCGGCTATGGTGGTGCCGGCGGCGTGCGCGCGATCGAGCAATTGCGCGGCGTGGCGGTGGAACTGCAGATGGCGCCGGTCAAGGCCGAAGTGAATATCGGGATGGAGCCTTTCCTCGGCATCCTGATGCAGGGCAAGACCTTGGACGATTACGAATATTTGACGAAAGCGCGCGAGACGCTGTTCGACCAGTTGGCGTGGTGGGGCGACGCGCTCAAAACCGCGCGCAGGCAGTTGGCGCAAGCGGCATGAATCGCTCCGTGGCCGACGATGACCTGCTGCAACGCAATGGGCTGCCGGCGCGCTGGCTGCCTCTGGCGGAGGAACTGCCCCGTGCGGATTGGCCGCACAGCACGCTGCATGCCATGGCGCACGAGCTGCTCGCCGTCCACGATGCGCAGCGCGCGAACCTAGGCTCGTTGGTGCAGTCGGGCCATGCCTGGTCCGCGAACGAAAGCGACGGCGCGGCCTATCGCAGCATCGTGCTGCCGCAACTCAGCGATTTCCTGCGTTTCTTGGAAACGCACCATCGCCTCGAGTCGCAACGTTTCTTCCCTATGCTGGCCGCGGCGGACCCGCGGACGCGCGGGGCCTTCGACTTGCTCGACCGCGATCACGATGCCATCCACGCGTTGATGGATGCCGCCTGGCGGCACGCCCAGGCCTTCGATGCGCGCCTGTCCGGCGGCGTGAACGCAGACACCGAAGCTGCGGCGCTGGCGGCTGCGATCGAGCGGCTGGCCGCGCCGCTGGCGCGTCACCTGCGCGACGAAGAAGACATCGTCGTCCCGCACCTGACCTTGCGCGGCTTCGAACTGCCGAAGACCGGATGAGGGACGATCGTCGGTCGCGAACGCAGCCGCCGCATGAACGGCGGCCGCCGTCGCTGACCCGGAATTAACGCGGTTTCAGGCATCTTCGGGGTCCATCCGAACATGAGCGAGGCTTGCGATGTCCTACGTCGACGGATTCGTGATCGCGGTGCCCACCGCCAACAAAGACAGGTTCATCAAACACGCCAGCGAGGGCGACTCTGTCTTCCTCGAGAACGGCGCCACCCGCGTGCTGGAATGCTGGGGCGACGACGTGAAAGCCGGCAAGCAGACCGACTTCCTCCGCGCGGTCGATGCGAAAGAGGACGAGACCGTGGTCTTCTCGTGGATCGAATGGCCCGACAAAGCCACGCGCGACACCGGCATGGAAAAGGTGATGAAAGACCCGCGCATGACGCCGGAGAAGAATCCGATGCCGTTCGACGGCATGCGGATGATTTTCGGCGGCTTCTCGCCGGTGGTCGAATTGGAAACGAAGCACTGATCGTCCGTTGGATCCGACAGGCTTACTCGCCTGTCGGTCCGCATGGCGAATGCAGCTTTTTCAAGCCGTCATTCCCGCGAAGGCGGCAATCCAGTGACTTTGCTTAAGCCCTCTCCCGCTTGCGGGAGAGGGTTGGGTGAGGGCGCGCGGGGCAGCAGGTCGCTTCGTCGCGATTTGGAGAGGCCTTAAAGTCACTGGATTGCCGCCTTCGCGGGAATGACGGCTTTTTCGCGCGGCCGATACCGACCTCGGATTCAGAAGGTTTTCAGCACGACCACCGCGAAATGGCTGCCCGCAACGCGGTAGCCATCCAACGTGTAAAGCTCAGGCTCGGCCGTAGTCCAAGTCTGTTCCAGCGATACCGAAAAATCGCGCGGAAGCGTGCGCGTAAGCCCGACCTTGTATGCCGTGTACGCGGTGCGGTCGTTGGGAACCCCGGTTTGCGGATTGCGCCCCTTCGGCTGCTTGCGCGCCACGTGCGCGCCCAGGTACCACTTCTCGCCGAACCCGTGCCCCGCGCCCAGATCGAAGTAGTAGGAACCCCTCGAATTGGGCGTACCGTACGAGTCGCTGACCGCATAGTTCAATTTGGCGCTCAAACCGCGCCAGCCGACGAAGCCCACCAACTCGTTGGTGCCCGGTTCTTGCGCCGGCGGATTCTGCGGCGCGTAATGCCCCGGGAATTCGACCCGCATCGCATAGCCCCTCACCATCCAGTCGCCGCGTATCCAGCGATAACCTGCGTAAGCGTCCAGCTCGAAGTGCACGCTGCTGCCGGGATAGACCTTGTCGACCCAGTTGATCGTGGTCACGTCCAGCCCTGCGTACCAACCGCTGGAGGCGTAATAGTTCACCTCCACCTGCACGGAAGGATTGCCGACGCTTTGCGAGAGTCCGCGCCCGACGTAGTTGCTCATCAGCGCGACATAACCGCTCGGCCGGTCGAGATCGGATTCTGCCTTTACGCCATCGGCATACAAAGCGCAGATGGCGAAGACGAGAGGCAAGGCGACGCGCGACAAACTCGCTGGCTTCATGATCGGCCCATGGACGACGGACGTGAGAACGGTCACGTCGGCCCGCCCATCCGTCAGGGGCCCACGCAAACGCTCATTGTCCGCTTCGCCCAGCCGGAATCCAGAACCATTTTGGCCGGCCCGGCGAGGCCACCGTGACGCGAGCTGGTTCGGCAGACCGGAGGGGCGGTCGGTCCGGGTCAAGCCCCGCGTTATTCGGTCTCGAAGAAATGGCGCGCGATCACCATTTCGCTCTGCACGCCTTCGCGCTGGCGACGGCCCACCGTCATCAATCTTGGTCCATCCCCAGTCGCGGCGACCTTGAGTGCATGCACTTCGCCGCTCCAGCCCTGCTCGCGGTAAGGGGCCAGCACGACACCCGCCGTGCCGAACGCGGGATCCGGCGAGCCGGACGCGTCGAGCCTGAGTATGAAAGCACTGCCGTAGTAGTAATTCTGGCCGCCGAACATCAGTCCGCCCTGCGCGTCTACCGTGACCCCGAGAACGAGATTGCCCCAGGTGGGGTCGATATCGAGCGGTACCACCGGGTGCACGGTGGCGCCGCCTTCGCCGAAAGCCGGGTCCAAAGCGCCGTTGCCGAGCAGCCGAACGGCTGCCGCGAAACAATAGCCGTTGTCGCCGCCGCTGCCCTCGCAGGCCGAAGCGCCGACGACGATCCTGCCGTTCGACTCGATAGCCAATCCGGCGTCAAAATCGTTGCCGAGCAGATCGACCGTCCGGAAGCCACCGCTGCCGAAACCGGCATCGAGCGCGCCATTCGCGCCGAAACGCGCGATCAGCAGATTGGTCTCGGCGCCGGGCAGGAAGGATTCGCCGGCCGCGACGATCTTGCCGTCCGCCTGCAGCGCGACGCGCTTGAACGAGCCGATCTGGCCCTGCGGAACATCGTAGAAAGCGATGCCGTTGTTGCCGAACGTGGCGTCCAGCGCGCCGCTGGATGTCAGGCGGACCAGCATCGGCCGTGTGCCTGTGCCAACGGATGCCGAGCCGCGGCCGGCGATCAGCAGGCGTCCGCCTTGCAGCACCGCGGCCGCATCGACATTCTGGGCGACGGCGTCGATAGCCGCCACGCCGCCATTGCCATAGGAGGGATCGGGCCGGCCTTCGCTGGTATAGGCGAATACGTACAAGCGGTTGGAATTGGTCGCGTCGTCGTTCGCGACGACTTGCAGGATACGGTCGCCGTCGCGAATCACCGCCGTGGACCACAGTTGCGCGAAGGCCATCGACGACAGCGCCGTGCCGTCGTTGCCGAATGTGCGATCGAGCGCGCCGTCGGGACGGAAGCGGGAGAGCATCGCGCGATAGCGCGGCGCCTTATTGACCTTGGCCGCGTGCACGATGCCCGATACGATCCAACGACCGTCGGGTAACGCTGCGATATCGTCGCCGTTCGCCGAGACGCCCCGCGTCACGGCCGTCAATCCCGCTTCGGAACCGAAAGCGGGATCCAAATCGCCTGGCGACTGCGCCGATGCGGCGCCGTTGAAAAGCAATGCGCTGCCGAGCAGCGCCGACAGCATCCGAATGAGGGGCATCGTCGATCTCCGTAAAGGCGAGGCGCACTGGGTGCGCTTCCCATGTTGACGATGCCTTAAAAGGCGACGCCACTAACGAAAGTGCGCGCGACCGCCCCCTCGGAAGCCCGCCTTCGCCGCCAGCGCGGTCAGACCATCGCCGTCTTCCAGCGGCCGCGGCTGAACAGCCAGAGCGTGAACAACCCCACCGACGTCTCGGACACGAACACGGCCCAGAACACGCCCGTCTGCTGCCAGCCGAGCGAAATCGCCAACGCATACGAAAGCGGAATCTGGATCAGCCAGAAGAATACGAAGTTGATCTTGGTGGGCGTGACCGTATCGCCGGCGCCGTTGAAGGCCTGCACCGCGACCATCCACCAGCCGTAGACGAAGAACGAGTACGACAGGATCCGCAGCCATTCCGCGCCGATCGCGATCACCGCCGCATCGTCGGTGAAAATGGCCACGATCTCGCGGTTGAAGAAGAAGAACAGCACCGACACGATCAGCGTGAACCCCATGTTGTACCAGCCGATGTGCCACACGGACGCTTCCGCGCGCTCCGGCTGTCCGGCGCCCAGGTTCTGGCCCACCAGCGTCGCCGCGGCATTCGACATGCCCCAAGCGGGCATCAGCGTGAACATCAGGATGCGCAATGCGATGGTCGCGCCGGCCACGGCCTCGCTGCCGATGCCGGCCAGGATGCGCATGATGAAGATCCACGAGGTCATGCCGATGACCATCTGGCCCATGCCGCCGAACGAGGTACGCAAGACGTTCCACAGGATCGCGCCATTCCATACCAGCTGCGACGGCGCCACGCGGATGTGCTGCCCGCCGCGAAACAGCACCCACAACTGGTACAGCACGCCCGTGCCGCGACCGATGACGGTGGCGACGGCAGCGCCCTCGATACCCATCTCCGGAAACGGGCCGATGCCGAAGATCAGCAGCGGGCAAAGCACGATGTTCAAACCGTTGGCGAGCCACAGCACGCGCATGGCGATGGCGGCATCGCCCGCGCCGCGGAAGATCGCGTTGATGACGAACAGCAGGATGATCACCGCATTGGCGCCGAGCATCCATTGCGTGTAGCGGTAGCCATGCTCCAGGGCCCATGCGTCCGCGCCCATCAGCTGCAGCAAATCCTTCGCGTAGACGATGCCGAGCACCGCGAACGGCACCGATATCAGCAACGCGGCCAGGATGGCCTGTACCGCGGTGACCGCGGCCTCCTCGCGTTTGCCCTCGCCGATGCGCCGCGCGACGACCGCCGTCACGGCCATCGCCAAGCCCATGCCGACCGCGTACAGCAGGAACAGGAAGCTCTCGGTCAGCCCCACCGTCGCCACCGCGGACGGGCCGAGCTTGGCGACGAAGAAGATGTCCACCACCGCGAACGTGGATTCCAGCACCAGCTCCAACACCATCGGCACCGCGAGCAGGAACACGGCCCGGCGCATCGGGATCTTGGTGTAGTCCGCATTGGTGCCGCGGATGGCGTCGCGGATCGCGGCCCAGGCCGATTCGGCCGGCGGCGGCGGGGCCTCGAGCGTGGCGTCGGAAGCAGAAGGATGATCTGGGGTCATGGTCAAAGGCCCGTGCGTTCTGTGGTGGAGTGTAGCGGGGGGAGCGCCTGCCCCGCCCATATGCCTCTACGACGAATTACAGTCCACGGAATCGACATTGCCTTCTACCCTCTCCCGCGAAGCGGGCAGAGGGACAGGCCCGCAGGGCCAGGGAGAGAGCCCGGCCCTTCGCGCCATCCCGCACCCGCTACCACGGATATTCCAACGTAAGCGCCACATACCGCGCCGTCCGCACATCGAACTCCCTTTCAATTGCCTCCAACATCACCCGCGGCGTCGTCGCAGCCTCCCGCGGCAACGCCGGCAACGGCCGCCGCAACGCCGACGCCTCCGCCACCCGCCCAGGCAGCAACACCAGCCCGCGAAGGCTGCGCGTCTGCGGTTGCGAAGCGGTCGACACCACGGACACGAGTTCGGTACGGGAATAGGCATCGATCGCGATGCCCAACGCGATCTCATCGGCGTTTTCGACAGCTGCCTCGCGCTCCTGCTTCGCCCAAAAACTCAACTTGTTGCGCAGGAACGTCCACCGATACGCGCCGTTCAATCGGAACGCTGCAGACACATGCCGCGCATCCCAATATTCGACCCCAAGATCGCGCGCCGTCTTGTCCGCGGCCCGCCGCCCGCCGATCGCCTCCACCAGCGCGAGCATCAACGGTACGGACGCGGTGATGCCTGTCGCAGTGGTGACGTCGCCATCGGTCACATAACGCCGGTCTTCGACCCAGCGCATCGTCGGATGCCGCGACTGCAGCTCGCGTACGGTGCTCCAATGGCTGGTCGCGCGGCGGCCGTCGAGAAGACCCGCGGCGCCCAAGGTCAGCGAGCCGTTGCAGACGGATACGATCTTCGCCCCAAACCGACGCTGGGCCAGCAGCCATGCCATCACGGCCGCGTTGTCGGGCGGTTCCATCGCCGGTACGACCAAGTAATCCGCGCCGCCGGGATGGCGCCGATCGAATTCGGCGAAGCTCGCTTGCGGCATCGCGCGTAAATCGCCTGGATACAGACGCACCGGGGCGTTACGTTCGGCAACGACCACGACGTCCGCAACGTCGGCCTGGCGCAACACGCCGAACGTGCTGAGCAGGTCCGCGATTTCGGTGCCTTCGTTATTGGCCACGATCGCGATGACCGGCCGTGCGGTCGTACCGGGACGCAACGCATCGATGGCGCGCGCGCGTTCGGCGCTTTCGATGGGCGACGCGATCGCCGATGGCGATGGTCCGGTGTCGCCGAACAACACCCCCGCAGCGATCGCGGCCGCTAACAGGAAGATCAGGATCGCGATCGCCGTTGTTTTCATACAGGAAACCTCTTGCCCGCCCGTTCCATATGGTGCGCTGCGAAAAATACCGTGAACCCGCTACTCAGCGATGAATGTGACGAACCGCCGCTACCGCGTGACGAACGGATAAGCGGCTAGAACCGGTTTTAACGCGCCCTACCTTACCCTGCACGCATCGCCGACATAAGGAACCACTGCATGATCCGGACCCGGCACGGCAGCTGCCATTGCGGCGCGGTGAAATTCGCCGTCGATATCGACCTCGCACCCGAAGGCCAGCGCTCGCCTCAGCGCCGTCCGGGCCAGTGGTACGCCTCCACGCTGCGCTGCAACTGCTCGTTTTGCGGTAAGACCCGCATGTGGAAGAACCACGTCCCCTCCGAATCGTTCCGCCTGCTGCAGGGTGCGGACGATCTGACCCATTACCGTTTCGGCGAAGGTTCCATCGATCACACGTTCTGCAAGATCTGCGGCGTCTACCCCTTCGTCAGCGCCAGCGAGGAAGCGATGGGCGGCGATTTCTATTGCGTTAACGTCGCCTGTCTGGACGACGTGAGCGACGACGAACTCGCGGCCGCGCCGATCCGGTACGAAGACGGCGCCAACGACGAATGGGGCCGTGCGCCGCGGGTTACCGGTTACATGTGAACCCCTCGGATCGACGTCGCCGGGCTTTGTCGATTTCCCCGAATCCCGTTCGTCGCCCTAATGAGGACTCCTCCTCCACCAAGGAAACCACCATGGCCAAGAAAGAGAATACCGTCCGTCTCCACCGCGTCTTCGCCGCGCCGCCCGAGCGCGTCTACAAGGCCTTCCTCGATGCCGCAGCGCTTTGCAAATGGCTGCCGCCGAACGGCTTCACCTGCACCGTCCACGAGATCGACGCCAAGGTCGGCGGCACGTACAAGATGAGTTTCACCAATTTCTCCACCGGCAACGGCCACAGCTTCGGCGGCAAGTATCTGGAACTCGTTCCCGGCGAGAAGATCGTGCACACCGACAGCTTCGACGACCCGAACCTGCCGGGCGAGATGGTCACCACCATCGTGCTGAAGAAAGTGTCGTGCGGCACCGAAGTGAACATCACCCAGGAAAACCTGCCGGATGCGATCCCGGTCGAAGGCTGCTATCTGGGCTGGCAGGACTCGCTGAATCTGCTCGCGTTGGTGGTGACGCCGGAAATTCCGGATAACTGAGTGCGCGGGTTCGCTTCCAATCCGTGAACGGCGGATCAGGATCCGCCCTACATTCCTTCGCGGCTGTGGGGCGGATTCTGGATCGGACGCGAATTCGCGATCCGCGGTCCGGATCGATAGGCCGCGCGTGACTTCCAGCACTCGTCGTCATCGCCGTTACGCGATGCAATCGCGGTTCTCTTCGAGATTCCGCATGATCCGCCGCCTGCTCGCCATCGCGTCGCTGTGCGTCGCCCCGATCGTCGCCATCGCGGCCGACGACGAACAGGCGGTCCGCGCCGCGGATGCGCGCTACTGGCAGGCGTACAACGCTTGCGACATGCGCACGATGGGCGAATTGCTCACCGACGACGTGGAGTTCTATCACGACAAGACGGGTTTGACGGCATCAAAAGCCGCCGTGCTGGATTCGCTGCGCAAGGGGCCGTGCGCTGATCCGTCGATGCGCTTGCGGCGCGAAGCGGTCGACGCCAACCTACGTTTCCATCCGCTCGCCGGCGGATTCGCATTGCTTACGGGCACGCATCGTTTTTATGTGCAGCAAGGCGGCAAGCCCGAGCATCTCGATGGGCAAGCCGAGTTCATCGATCTCTGGCAATCGGTGGACGGCCATTGGCGCATGCGCCGGATCCTGAGCTACGCCCACGGCCCGGTGCCGTATACGCCGCCGGCTACGCACATCACGTTGCCGCCCGCCGCACTGGCCGCTTACGCCGGTACGTATGCGGGCCAAAAAGTCGGCGAGATCCGTGTAACCGTCGAGGGCGACCATCTCCGCCTCACCGCCGGCCCACTCGCCGTCACCCTGCAAGCCGAATCGCCCGCCCGCTTCTTCGCCGTGGAGCGCGACCTGCGCTTCGAATTCGCAGCGCCCGTCAACGGCAGCCCACGCACGCTGACGGTCTACGAGAACGGCGCGATTGCCGAAACCGCGGTTGCACGTTGAACCTGGTCCGTTCTTTCTTCGACCGGTAAACGGCGCGTCAGGACCCGCCCTACATTAATTCGCGACGTAGGACGGGTCCTGATCCGCCGAATGCGAGATGTGATGATCCGACCGGCAAAGAACGAAGCTGTCCGGGCTACGCTGGTTCGGAATAGTCGGGTCGATGAATCAACCACTTCGCAGTGCAGTCGCGACTGAACTGTGGAGATGATCACACATAGCCTGGCCTTCTTGACGCCGTTACTCCGTCTTTCGCTGAGCCGATACGGCTTAAAGCAAAGGACTGGCAATGAGGCGTGAAATACGAACGGTCGCAGGGACTGGGCTGCTGGCACTCGCAGCGTGCGCACATGCACGCGTGACCCCTAGCGACTTTGCTGGCAGTTGGAGCCTCGTAGACAAGTGTGTTGTCTATCAACACTTCATTAATCTCGATATTAAGGAAACTGCGAACGGCATCAACGGAGCATGGAGCGACGGAACACTCGTACACGGATCTGACGGCCATCTCACAGGATCTCTGCAAGGCAGTAGCCTTCACGTAAAGTTATGCAGTGATGACCCTGCATCGGGGCTTTCCAAATGTCCATACAACGGTATTGCACAGGCGGTATTCGAGAGACGTGGCGATGATTTAGTTTGGTACGACGTCCTTGAAGATGGCCGTCTAATCGAATATGCAAAACTACTGCGCGAAGGCGCGGCACCTAAAGACGAGACCTGGTGCACCGCTGACAAAGATGCGGAAGGCGCCGTATGAACGAGCCTCTTCAGCAACAGAATGCACTTGATATCTCCGACCATGAGCTGCAAGCAGCCATCTACTTCGCGATTGGCGTGTCGTCGGAAAACAGCGACAAGGCATATCGCCTAGTCGTGGCCGGAGATCGGACAAGCACTGCTCAGATAGAGCCCGCTTTCAATAGCGGCTATTCGATTGGCACACTGCAAACGGACCTTGGCCAGCATTATCAACCCGGCGTACAAAATGGAGAGAATGTCCCACGTGATCTCATCCATGCCTTTCAAAGCTGGGCTGAGGCAAATCATCCGGACTGGTTCATCGCCGATAACGAGGCCGTAGAACAGGCCATACGTGACCTAGGGAGAAATGGTCGCCAAATTAAGAATGACGAAGGGCGCGATCTAGACTCGTCGATTAAGAATCATCTAAACGCATTCCTAGAATCTAACGAAGGTATCAGCTGGGTGCATGCGCGAGATGTGGCACAGATAACCAAGTTGATGAATCATGCCATTGCGCCATTGAAAGCCACCGATGCTTATCGGGACGCCGATCAAGAGGGCCGGATACGGCTCGCGATAATGGTGGCGAAGGTATACAACCAGAGTGAAGCCAAAGGCAGAGCCCTGGTGAACGATATCCAAGACAACGAATACGACACAATCCCTCAGGTGCATACTGCTATTGGCAGCATGAACAAATACATCGTAGACGGCCGCGACGGCGCTCTTGAGGGCGCGAAAATATTCATAGCCCTCAAGAATTCACATGCGGATAATCCGCTTAACAACGCTTGGCGTAACGTCACCGAGGTCCCACTGACCAACCCGACGCAATTGCAACTGGACCAAGCGCGACCAAACCTCGAGGCCGAATATTCGACCATTAAACGTCTTTTTGTGGATTACGGCCGAGCCGAAAGCTTCATCGAGGCGCTCGACCACGGCGCGGCCTATCGATATGGCCGCCCACAACCCGAGGGAAAGCTTTCGGCCACTAACGGCATGTATGCGGCCGGCGATGATTTCGTGGTCTGGGGCAGAGATGGCAAGGGCCATAGTCACATAGGCGGAACGTGGAATGAACTATCTAGAGACGACATTACTAAGACTAAGCTCGTCGATGGATCCGTCGACCTAAACGTCTCCCACGAGGGCAATCGATCGTTACTGTTGCATGTCGATCCCAAAGCCCCTCCACTGCGTCCAGATCAGCCTGCAGCCGCTCTTTTGCCAGAATCGAGAGAGCCGGAAATAAGAGCAAACGGCCGCGCCAGCTCTCAATCTGAGGCACGATCACCCGATCCGCGAGACACCAATCACCCGGACCACGCCCTGCATAACAGCATCCGAAACGGATTATTGGGACTCTACGCTAGCCACGGCGTATCCATTGAGGGAGAAAGGCTGGAACGCCTGACTGCAGGAGTGATGACCGATGCACGTCGCGCGCAGGTAAGCCGCGTTGACGCGATTTTCTTCAGTGAGGATCGTTCCACCGGCAAGGTGGAAACAAACGGCAACGTGTTTACCCGGGAGGCCATTCAAGGCGATCTACGTCATCCGGGATGCGCTTGGAGTGCGACCAACGTCCCCCAAGCCTTCGAGACTCCCGTGGAAGATAGCTATAAACGCTTCGAAGCCATTACCCAGCAACAAACGCAGGATTGGCAGCGGGTTGTGGCTCAAGAGCAGGATCTCTCGCAAGGGCGCGGGATGCATCGATCGTTCTGATCGGGCCCGGCGAAATGCAGAACGTGCTGGGTTGATGCAGCCAACCCAGCCTACGGCCCTAACCAGTCGTTGACCGAGGTCCCACGCGATAGCTTTCGTGATCTGAAAGCATCTTTCGTGCCAGCGCAAAGTCACCGTTGCTTGAGAAAATGAATCGCTCTGCGTGGCGAATCTGAATTGAATTAAAGTTCAGTACATGCTTCGGCGTATATGCGAGTGGCGACCCGGATTCCATCGCAGCCAGAACCTGTTGAGCCCCGCTGGCCGCCCCATCCCGCAAAGCGGCTGCACGAAAAAGATTCTCGAAACTTGGACACCACATCGCGAGTACTCGACGAAGCGACAACGGAAAGTAGATTTCAATGCCACGAACAGCCAATCCCAGGTTCCCGTACGGCCCCATATCGGTCATGTTCTGCAAGCCAATAGGATTGTCGCCAATTATGAATGGATAGTCGGACTCTGTAGCGCCGAGAACCCAGATCTTATTCGCGAAATGCACTGACAAATCCTTGGCCGCGCGAGCAATAGAACGAGCGGCCACAATAGCTAGCTCGTTTTCGTCCGGGACTTTTATGTGTTGTGCAATTGAACTGAGATCTGCATCCTCGCCGTGTCGCTCGCGTATCCATCCCTCAAGTTGCCTTGGTAATTCGCGAAATTGTTCCCGAAACCACTTTGTGCGAGTGAATTGGATCGCCAAGAAGATACAAAGCGTGGCTCGATCTTCAGCGGTTAGGCGCGTTAGCGAGTCTGCTTCAAGAATCGAACTGATGATTGGTTGGGCCATATCCTCAATTTTTGAGAGCCCCGGTTCGATTGTTAAATCTTGGTCCATAATCTTAAAATCGTAGAACCGTGATTCTGCGGCTATATTTTTTACATTAGTGGCAAATACTTTCTCAGTTTGCTTGTCGAAGACATGGAGTTTGTCATTCTTACCGATCAAGAAATTCCGCAGCAGAAACTGAGGCACGTAATGCTGAATTTTAGCGATTGCCATCTCCTGCCCTCATTGCAATCTGTCACGAGATATACCTTAAGCACAGCAGACTCTTCCGGATCACTAATACAAATGCTTAGCCTTCAACTAGTTAAAGCATAGGCAAGTTCAACCTTTGTTCTTTCGCACACTCCCGAGCAATCTCATACCCCGCATCCGCATGCCGCATAACCCCGGTCCCCGGATCGTTCCACAACACCCGCGCAATCCGCTTGTCCGCGGCTTCGGTGCCGTCGCAGACGATCACCACGCCGGAGTGCTGCGAATAGCCCATCCCCACCCCGCCGCCGTGGTGTAGCGACACCCAAGTGGCGCCGCCGGCGACGTTCAACATCGCATTCAATAGCGGCCAATCGGAAACCGCGTCGCTGCCGTCCTTCATCGCCTCGGTTTCGCGGTTGGGCGAAGCGACGCTGCCGCTGTCGAGGTGGTCGCGACCGATCACGACCGGCGCCTTCAGCTCGCCGTTGCGCACCATCTCGTTGAACGCCAGGCCGAGCTTGTGGCGCTGGCCCAGGCCGACCCAGCAGATGCGGGCCGGCAGGCCCTGGAAGCTGATGCGGTCGCGGGCCATGTCCAGCCAGTTGTGCAGATGTTTGTCGTCGGGGATCAGTTCCTTGACCTTCGCATCCGTCTTGTAGATGTCTTCCGGGTCGCCGGACAGCGCCACCCAGCGGAACGGGCCGACGCCGCGGCAGAACAGCGGGCGCACGTAAGCCGGCACGAAACCTGGGAAATCGAACGCGTTCGCGCAGCCTTCGTCCTTGGCCATCTGGCGGATGTTGTTGCCGTAGTCGAACGTGGGGATGCCCCTCTTCTGGAACGCGAGCATCGCTTCGACGTGCACGCGCATCGACTTCTTGGCCGCATCGCGCACTTTTTCCGGATACTGCACCTGATCGGCGAGCCACTGCTCCACCGTCCAGCCGATCGGCAGATAGCCGTGCACCGGATCGTGCGCGCTGGTCTGGTCGGTCACCGCATCCGGACGCACGCCGCGCTCGACGAGTTGCGGCAGGATCTCGGCCGCATTGCCGAGCAATGCGATCGATTTCGCCTGGCCGGCTTTCGTGTATTTCTCGATGCGCGCGAGCGCGTCGTCCAGATCGCTCGCCTGCTCGTCCACGTAACGCGTGCGCAGGCGCATGTCGATGCGCGACTGCTGGCATTCGATGTTCAAACTGCAGGCGCCGGCCAGCGACGCGGCCAGCGGCTGCGCGCCGCCCATGCCGCCCAGGCCCGCGGTGAGGATCCATTTGCCGGTGAGGTCGCCGTGGTAATGCTGGCGGCCCATTTCGACGAAGGTTTCGTACGTGCCTTGCACGATGCCCTGGCTGCCGATGTAGATCCAACTGCCGGCAGTCATCTGGCCGTACATCATCAGGCCTTTTTTATCCAACTCGTTGAAGTGCTCCCACGTGGCCCAGTGCGGCACCAGGTTGGAATTGGCGAGCAGCACGCGCGGCGCGTCGGCGTGCGTGGGGAAAATTCCGACGGGCTTGCCGGATTGAATCAGCAGCGTTTCGTCGTCGCCGAGTTCTTTCAGGGATTTGAGGATCGCGTCGTAGCAATCCCAATCGCGCGCGGCGCGGCCGATGCCGCCGTAGACGACGAGTTCCGCGGGGTTTTCGGCGACATCCGGATCCAGATTGTTCTGGATCATGCGGAACGGCGCCTCGGTGAGCCAGCTCTTGCAGCTGAGTTCGGCGCCGCGCGGGGCGCGGATGGTGCGGGACGGGTCTTTGCGGTTGGACATGCGCGAGGGCCGTGGTGCGGGGAAAGGGGGATTATCTCTCAGGGTGGGTGCGATGTTTCCAATCCCGTCATCCCAGCGAAAGCTGGGACCCATTTTGATTTTAATGCGGTGAAGCAAGATCAAGTTGGGTCCCAGCTTTCGCTGGGATGACGGGATTGGGGAACTGAAAATGGCCCTGTCCGAAAACGGCTAGTTTTGTCCCCCAGACGGCCTAGAATGCCCCCATGCACGGCATGCCCACCCCCGAAATCTGCAACCGCGCGCGGATCGCCCACGATCCGCGTTTCGACGGCCTGTTCTTCATCGCGGTGCGCAGCACCGGCATCTATTGCCGGCCGGTATGCCCCGCGCCGACGGCGAAACGCGAGAACGTGGTGTTCTATCCCACGGCCGCGGCCGCGGTGGCGATGGGTTACCGGCCGTGCCTGCGTTGCCGGCCGGAACTGTCGCCGGAAGCGTTCGCGCGGATCGGCGAGGAGACGGTGCAGCGGGCGCTGGGATTGATCGCGGAAGGCGCGTTGCAGGACGGCTCCGTCGAACAGCTCGCCGAACGCGTCGGCGTGTGCAGCCGGCAGTTGCGGCGGTTGTTCGTGGCGCGCACCGGCGCGACGCCGATCGTCGTGCATACGACGCGGCGCATGCTGCTGGCGAAACAACTACTGACGGAAACTTCGCTGCCGGTGACGCAGGTCGCGCTCGCGGCCGGCTTCAACAGCCTGCGCCGCTTCAACGCGGCGTTCCGCGAAGGTTGCGGCATGCCGCCGACGGCGATCCGCCGCCAGCGCGCGGAAGCGCCGGGCGGCGCGCTGACGTTGCGTTTGGGTTATCGGCCGCCGCTGGATTTCGCGGCGATGCTGGCGTTCCTGTCCAAACGCGCGTTGCCGGGCATCGAACGCGTGACGGATCGCAGTTACGAACGCATCGTCGGCCCCGCGGAAGCGCCGACGCTGATCCATGTGAGCGCGGATGCGGCCAAGCCCGAGCTGCTGCTGCGCATCGAAGGGCCGGATCCTCGCGCGATCCCGGACATCGTGCGTCGCGTGCGCCGCATCTTCGACCTGGATGCGGATCTGCGCGCCGTGCACGCGGTACTGCGCAGCGAACCGCTGCTCGCGCAGGCGATCAAGAAGCGTCCCGGACTGCGCGTGCCGGGCGGCTGGGACGGTTTCGAACTCGCGGTGCGCGCGGTGCTGGGCCAGCAAGTGAGCGTGGCCGGTGCGACCACGCTGGCGCGGCGCATGGTGGATGCGTACGGCGAGCCGTGCAAAGGCGGCCTGCCCGGTTTGGACCGCGTTTTCCCGCTGCCGGAACGCCTGATCGGCGCGCCGCTGGAATTGCTGGGTTTGCCGAAATCGCGCGCGACGACATTGCGCTCGCTGGCGCGCGCGGTGACCGATGGCCGCATCGATTTCGGCGCCGGCCAGCGCCTGGACGATTTCGTCGAACGTTTCACCGCCCTGCCCGGTATCGGACCGTGGACGGCGCACTACGTGGCGATGCGCGCGCTCAGCCAGCCGGATGCATTTCCGGCCGGCGACCTGGTGCTGCAGCAAGTGCTGGGCGGCGCCACGAGCGGCGACGGTCTGCGTTTGACCGAACGCGCCACCGCCGCACGCGCGGAAGCCTGGCGCCCGTGGCGCGCTTACGCGGTACTGCAGTTGTGGCACCTCGCCGGCGACCATGCGGTGGCCAAGACCGAACAAAGGAAGAAAGCCCGTGTGGTTCGATGATTTCGCATCGCCGATCGGCCGGCTGGTGGTAGCCGCCGACGAAGAAGGCGTGCGCCACATCCTGTTCGACCGCAACCGCCACGGGCTGCCGAGCGGCCGCAGCGCGTGGCTGCGCTCGCCGCCGCGGGTGGCGCATGCGCGTAAGCAGCTGGAAGAATATTTCGAAGGCGAGCGACGCGAGTTCGACCTGCCGCTGGTGCCGGTGGGCACGCCTTTTCAAGTGCTGGTGTGGCATACGCTGGCGACGATTCCGTACGGCGAGACCTGGAGCTACGGGCAATTGGCGAAGCTCATCGGCGAACCGGAATCGGCGCGCGCGGTCGGCGCGGCCAACGGGCGCAATCCGATACCGATCGTATTGCCGTGCCATCGCGTGATCGGCGCGGATGGGAGTTTGACCGGGTTCGGCGGCGGGTTGGACAAGAAGGCGACGTTGTTGCGGTTGGAAGGTGCGTTGGCGGTCGAAGAGAAGAAGCCGGTAATCGGCGATCTGTTCGGCTAATGTGCTTTTCCCTCTCCCTTTTACGGGAGAGGGACAGGCCCGAAGGGCCAGGGAGAGGGTCCGGCTTTTCGCGCCATCTGACAAAAGAGCAAAGCACGCTTCGCTACGCTCGCGCCCCCTCTCCTGCCCTGCGGGCATCCTCCCCCGCGAGGGGGGAGGAAACAGCGTCAGCCCTGCAGACAGGCTTTCCGCAGCCCGTTGCGGAACTCGGCGACTTGCTGTTCCGTCGCGCGCACCGGCTGCACGCCATCGTCGAACAACACGCGCCACACGCCGTCGCTGTCCTTGTGCCATACCGACTGGAACGCGCCGATCGAGTACCGCGCGCCGTTGCCCGGCGCCAGGCTTTCGTACAGCGCCGGTCCGCTGGAATAAGCGATACCGGGCTCGCCGCCGATCGCCACCATCGTCGGGTACCACGTCAGTTTCATGCGCTTGCCGGCAACGATGCCGGCCCAGCCTTGTTCGATCGCCGCGCGCCCGCGTTGCGGTTGAGGGCTCTTGGCGCCGAACACCGCCCCCTCGTGCAGGTGCGCGCTGAAAGCCGCCGCATCGTGGTCGGCGACCGATTGCGCGAAACTCAGTTCACGGGCCCAGACCGCGCATTCGTCCGCACTAAGCTTGGGTGCCGCAGGCTCGGGGGGCACGGGTTCGGCGGCCTGCGCGGCTGCCGACAGCAGTAGGAGGAAAATCGCGACGCAAACGTTGCGATAACGGACCGTCATGAAAATTCCCTCCGGCTCTGACATCCTTCGCGCAGGCTAGCCTATCCGTGAATGCATGCATCTGCCGTTGGTCACCTTCCGCGTCCTACTGTTGTGCCTGTGCCTGGCGGGCTGCGCCGGCATCGCCCCTTCATCGAAAGAGCCGCAGACGCTGCTGCTGGTCTCGATAGACGCCTTTCATCCCGGCTATCTCGACCGGGGAATCACGCCGAACCTGGTCCGTATCGCGAACGAAGGCGTGCGCGCGCAATGGATGAATCCGTCGTATCCGTCGCTGACGTTCCCGAACCACTACACGATCGTCACCGGGCTGCGGCCCGATCGTCACGGCATCATCCACAACACCATGTGGGACGAGTCGCTGGGCGGATTCAAGACTGCCGATCGCGATGCGGTCGGCAATGGCCGCTGGTGGGGCGGCGAGCCGGTCTGGGTGAGCGCGGAAAAAGCCGGGCTGCGCAGCGTGACGATGTACTGGCCGGGCAGCGAAGCGGCGATCGACGGCGTGCGGCCGTCGCAGTGGCGCAAGTTCGACGATAAGAGCGCATACGGCGCGCGCATCGACCAGATCGTGAACTGGCTGGATGTGCCCGCCGCGCAAAGGCCGCGATTGGCCACGCTGTATTTGGAGCGGGTCGACAAGAAAGGCCACGACTACGGCCCGAATTCGCCGCAGGTACGCGAAGCCATCGTCGAAGCCGATGCTGCGATCGGCCGATTGATGCGCGAGCTCGCGCGGCGCGGGTTGCTGGACAGCACCAATCTGATCGTGGTGTCGGACCATGGCATGGCCGAAGTCGGGCCGGGCCATGCGATCGCGGTCGAAGACATGGTGCCGCCGGAAGAGGCCGCGGTGGTGTCGGTGGGGCAGTCGGTCGGCATCGCGCCGCGCCCGGGCCGCGAAGCGAAAGCGGAAGCGCGCCTGCTCGGCGCGCACCCGCAATACGACTGCTGGCGCAAGTCGGAATTGCCGGCGCGCTGGCATTACGGCACCCATCCGCGCATACCGCCGATCGTTTGCCAGATGCACGAAGGCTGGGATGCGCTGGAGCGCGAAAAAGTACTGCAGCGACCCAAAGATGCGACGCGCGGCTCGCACGGCTACGACCCGGCGTTGCCCTCGATGCGCGCCCTGTTCATCGCGCGTGGGCCGGCGTTCCGTCGCGGCGCGGTATTGCCGCCGTTCGATAATGTCGACGTGTATCCGCTGCTCATGCGGCTGTTGGGCCTGCGAGCGGCGGACAACGACGGCGATCCCGATCGGCTGCTGCCGGCCTTGGCCGCAGACCCGCCGCGTTGACGTTGGTATTGGCATCCCTCGAAGGAGCCCCGCCCATGCGTAAAATTTCGTTGATCGTCACTTCCGCTCTGCTTGCAAGCGCTTTCACCGCGGCCGCCTGGGCGCAGACCACCGCCGCGCCGGCCGCCAAACCGGCCGCCGCATCCGCCCAGGAACGCAAGGATCCGCGCGATCTGGACGGCGACCATCGCGCCAGCTGGGCCGAATATCAAAAGGCGATGAACGACAATTTCGTTCGCCTGGACAAGAACAAAGACAACATGCTGGAAAGCGCCGAACTGCCGCAGAATCCGCCGCCCAAGCCGGGCCAGCGGCTGAGCCGCGAGCAATTCGATAAGGATCTGCGCGCCGGTTTCGACAACCTGGACAAGAACAAGGACGGCTATCTGGCGGGCGACGAATTGCCGCGCGCTCCGGGCGCCGCCAAACCGGCTGCAACGCCGGCCGCCGCAAAGAAATAACCGCAGCTTTCTTGTTGGAACGGCTTTGTAGGGGCGGCTCTTGTAGGAGCGGCTTCGGCCGCGAGCTCTTCCTAGACCCATCGTCGCCGGCCACAAGCCGGCGACGAAATCATTCAGCCAGCAAATCCCGCATCGCCTGCCGATATCTCGCAGCGATGCGTTCGTCGTCGATGTGGCGACCGGTTTCGACCACGCGCCGGCCAGCGACTTCCACCGTGTCCACCAGATTGCGATTGCCGCTGAAAATCCAACGATCGACCACATCGTCTTCGCGCGCCCCGGCCAATTGCGCCGCATGCGCGTCGAGCCCCACGCGGTCGCCGGACGCATCGAACCCGGTCGACGCCGCCGCGCTGGCAACCGCATCGCTCAGCAGCGTCTGGCCCACGCTCGGCGAATCGGCGCGTACCGCGATATTGCGGTGCCGCGTGTTCAGGCGCTGGCCGTATTCCAGCCAACGCAGCTCTTCCACCGGCGATACCGAGATGTGCGAGTCCGAGCCGATGCCCCAGGCGCCGTTCGCGGCCAGGTAATCGCGCAGCGGGAACAGGCCGTCGCCGAGATTGGCTTCGGTAGTGGGGCAGATCGCGACCGTGGCGCCGCTGCGGGCGATGCCGCGCACTTCGGCCGGCGTCAGATGAGTGGCGTGCACCAGCGTCCAACGCGGATCGACTTGCGCGTTCGCCAACAGCCATTCCACCGGTCTCGCGCCGCGGATCGCGGTGCAATCCTGCACTTCGCCGATTTGTTCGGCGATATGGATATGGACGCGAGCGTCTTGCGGCAGAAGCCGCAGTACTTCGCGCATCGCTTCGGGCGGCACGGCGCGCAGGCTGTGCAATGCGCAACCGACGCGCAATCCGTCATCTTGCTCGGCAGCGAGCGTTTCGAACAAACGCAGATAGCTTTCGATCGAATGCCCGAAGCGGCGCTGCCGTTCGCTGAGCGCACGGCCGTCGAAACCGCCGGTCATGTACAGCACCGGCAATAGCGTCATGCGGATGCCGGTGTCGCGGGCGGCGGCGATCAGGGCGCGCGACATGGCAGCGGGGTCGTCGTAGTAAGGCCGGCCATCGGGCGCGTGGTGCAGATAGTGGAATTCGCAGACGGTGGTGTAGCCCGCTTCCAACATCTCGGCGTAGAGCTGCGCGGCCACGGCCTGCAACGTATCGGGATCGAAGCGCGCGGCCATGCGGTACATGGTTTCGCGCCAGGTCCAGAACGAATCTTCGGGATGCGTCTGCCTCTCGGCCATGCCGGCCATCGCGCGCTGGAACGCATGCGAATGCAAGTTGGCGATCCCGGGCAGCGTCCAGCCGGAATGCGCGGCGCCGTCGCGCCAGCCTTGCGGTGTCCAGGTCATGCCCTCGCTCATGGCCGCATTCTCGCCTGCCGGGCCGCCGATGGCGAGCGGCAGCGGCTTTTTGTGGGGGCGGCTTTGTGGGAGCGGCTTCAACCGCGAGCTCTTCCAGCGCTCATAGCAACATCAAGAGCTCGCGGCTGAAGCCGCTCCCACAAGAGCCGCCCGACAGAAAAGGCGGGCGACCCTTACAATCGCTCCATGACCGCTTCCGCCGATACCCGTTGGGATGGACTGATCGTCGGCGCCTCGCTGGCGACGTTGGACGCCGATGCCGGCTACGGCGCCATCGAAGACGGCGCGCTCGGCTGGCGGGACGGCGTATTGAGTTACGTCGGCCCGCGCACCGCCCTGCCCGCCGCACCGTCCGCGCTGGCGGCGCGAGTCGTCGACGTCGATGGCGGCTGGATCACCCCAGGCCTGGTCGATTGCCACACGCATCTGGTCTTCGCCGGCGACCGCGCAGAAGAATTCGAGCAGCGCCTGCAGGGCGCCAGCTACGAGCAGATCGCGCGCGCGGGCGGCGGCATCGTCTCCACTGTTCGCGCCACCCGCGCCGCCGACGAGGACGCGCTGTTCGCGAAATCGCTGCCGCGCGCGCAGGCTTTGTTGGCGGACGGCGTCACCACGTTCGAGATCAAGTCCGGTTATGGCTTGGATTACGACAACGAGCGCAAGATGCTGCGCGTCGCGCGCCGCATCGGCGACGCGCTCGGCGTCGGCGTACGCGCCACCTTCCTCGGCGCGCATGCCTTGCCGCCGGAATTCGCGGGCGATCCGGACGGCTATATCGATCGGGTCTGCGAATGGCTGCCTCGCCTGCACGGCGAAGGCCTGGTGGATGCGGTGGATGCGTTCTGCGAACGCATCGGATTCGATGCCGCGCAGACGCGGCGCGTATTCGAGACCGCGCGCGCGCTCGGCCTGCCGGTGAAACTGCACGCCGACCAGTTGAGCGACGGACAGGGCGCGGCGCTGGTCGCCGAGTTCGGAGGGTTGTCTGCCGACCATGTCGAACATACCTCCATCGAAGGCGTTCGCGCGATGGCCGAACACGGCACCGTGGCGGTGCTGTTGCCCGGTGCGTTCCACGTGCTGCGCGAGACGGCGCTGCCGCCGCTCGACGAGTTCCGCGCGCAGCGCGTACCGATGGCGGTGGCCACCGATTGCAACCCCGGCACTTCGCCGCTGCAATCGCTGCGCCTAGCGATGTCGCTGGCCTGCACGCATTTCAAGCTGACTCCGGAAGAAGCACTGCGCGGCGCCACGGTGCACGCCGCCCGCGCGCTCGGATTGCAAGACCGTGGCGTGTTGCGCATCGGCGCACGCGCCGACTTCGTGCATTGGTCGGTCGCACGACCGGCGGAACTCTGTTACTGGCTGGGCGGCGCCTTGGCGCAGTCCGTTTACGCGGGCGGGCGAAAACTCGTCTGATCATTCCTGTTGGGGAGCAAGCAATGCGTTCGAAAGCCATCGCCGTTTCCATCCTGTTCGCCCTGGCCGCGCCCGCAACGGCGGCCGACAGCGCCGCGCAGAAACTCGCGCAGGACGCGATCATCGTCGACACCCATATCGATGCGCCCGGCGTATTGCGCGACGAGTGGGCGGACTTGGGCAAGGCTTCGCCCAAGTTCGAGTTCGATTACCCGCGCGCTCGCCAGGGCGGGCTGGACGTCGCTTTCATGTCGATCTACACCTCGGCCAAGCAGGACGACGACGGCAGCGCTTGGCAGGTGGCCAACGAGATGATCGACTCGGTAGAAGCGTTGGCCGCGCGAAATCCCGACAAGTTCGCGTTGCTGCGTTCGCCCAAGGACGTCGACCGCTTGCGCCAGGGCGGCCGCGTGTTGTTGCCGCTGGGCATGGAGAACGGCGCGCCCATCGGCGACGACCTGTCGAGGGTGCAGTTCTTCTTCGACCGCGGCGTGCGCTACATCACCCTCGCCCACAGCGCAGCGAACCGCATCGCCGACTCGTCGTACGGCGTGCAGCGCAAATGGCACGGCCTGAGCCCGTTCGGCAAGCAAGTGGTGGCCGAGATGAACCGGCTCGGCATCATGGTCGACGTCTCGCACATCTCCGACGAGTCGGCGCACGCGACGATCGCGGCGAGCCGCGCGCCGGTGATCGCGAGCCATTCCGCGTTCCGCCATTTCACGCCGGATTTCGAGCGCAATATCAGCGACGAACTGGCCAAGGCCGTGGCGGAAAAGGGCGGCGTGGTGCAGATCCCGTTCGGCATCGCCTTCGTCAATCCCAAGAGCGCGGCCGATACGCAGGCGCACTTCCGCGCGATCAACGAGCTCGACAAACGCAACGAGGCGCTCAAGGCCGCGGGCAAACCGCTGGAAAGCAAGGAAGCCTTCGACGACGCCTGGGAGAAGGCGCATCCGGCTCCGCCGACCAAGATCGATGCGGTGCTGGACCAGATCGACTACGCGGTGAAGTTGATCGGCGTCGATCATGTCGGCATCGGCTCGGACTTCGACGGCGTCGGCGGCGAGCTGCCCGATGGCCTGCGCACCGTTGCCGACTATCCGAACCTGATCGCCGGCCTGCAGGCGCGTGGCTATAAGGACGATGACATCGGCAAGATCCTGGGCGGCAATCTGTTGCGGGTGTGGACGGCTGTCGAAGCCGCGGCGCAGTAACGCTAGGTTTGTAGAGCGGGGCTTGCTCCGCTGCTGTTGCTTGATGCCCGTCATCCCAGCGAAAGCTGGGACCCATGTTGCTCTGGCTTTGTAGAGCGGGGCTTGTTCCGCTACGCCATGTAGGCGCGAATCCATTCGCACTCTCTTGATATGCCGGAAAGCGTGCGAATGAATTCGCACCTGCGAAGAGCAAGAGCAGCGGGGCAAGCCCCGCTCTACAAAAACAAAAAGCCCCGCGATGCGGGGCTTTTTTTTGGCGGCGCTGGCGCCGTATTACTCGGCCTTGCCAGCGGCCTTCTTGGCCACCGCCTTCTTGGCGGGCGCCTTGGCAGCCGTCTTGGTCGCAGCCTTCTTGGCTACCGGCGACGCAGCGGCGCCGGAGGCCTTGGCAGTGGCGTGCGAACGCGCATTGCCGTAGCTGGAGTTGTAGCGCTTGCCCTTGGCGGTTTTGCGGTCGCCCTTGCCCATCGTAGTGCTCCTGATCTCGTTGACGTGCTTCGTTGAATTCGCGCGCCGGGAATGCAGCGCAAGACCGCGAATGCTAGCACGTGGCGCCCTTTTTCAGGCGCTTCGGGCCGCCGTGGCCGCGTGGGTCAGGCGCAGGTTGACGAAATGCGCCGCCGCCAGCATCAGGCCGCCGATGGTCATCAGCACAGCATGGGTGAGGTCGTGGTGGTGGAGCGGGCTGAACGTCGCCACCCAGACCAACGCCAGCGCCGGCAGCAGCAGCGCCCAGGCACGGAATACGCGGTGACGGCGGTAGCCCAGCGTCAGCGTGGTCGCCGCCAGCAGCGTGGCGAAGATCACGAAGGCCTGGTCCAGATCGATCCACCCGCCCACGTTCAGGCCGAACGCCGGCAGCAGCGCAACCAGGATCGGCAATAGCGCGCAATGGATCGCACAGAGGAAAGAGGCGGCGAAGCCGAAACGGTCGGCTCGGCGCAGGACAGATGGCGTGCTGGACATGACTTTTGAGGGATGCCGTCGATTTTGAAACATTATAACATCTCAATCCCGGCCCATCCACTGACCTACATGATGACCAACTCTTTGTTGCGCCGCACCCCGCTCTTCGTGGCCCTGAGCCTGGCCTCCGCCCTCGCCTGGGCCGCGGACCCGCCCCCCGCTCAGGACAAGAGCCGCCATGAGGACCCGACGACCGAGCTCGACAAAGTCGTGGTAACGGCCAGCCCCCTGCGCGGCGGCATCGAGGACCTGGCCAAACCGGTCGAAGTGCTGTCCGGTGAGCGCCTGGACGCCGTCCGCGGCGCCACCCTGGGCGAAACCGTAAACACGCTGCCGGGCGTACAGACCTCGAATTTCGGCGCCGGCGTCGGCCGCCCGATCATCCGCGGCCTGGATGGCGCCCGCGTCAGCATCCTGTCCGGCGGCCTGCAGACCCAGGATGTGTCCACGGTGAGCCAGGACCACGCCCCGGGGGTGGAATCCTTTCTCGCCGATCAGATCGAAGTGCTGAAGGGCCCGTCCACCCTGCTGTTCGGATCCGGCGCGATCGGCGGCGTGGTCAACGTGGTCGATGGCCGCATCCCCGAGTCGGCGCCGGACGACGGCGCCAGCGGCCGCGCCGAAGCGCGCTACGACAGCGTCAGCGGCGGGTTCACCGAGATGGGGCGCGTCGATGTCGGCAGCGATCATTACGCGCTGCACTTCGATGGCGTGTACCGCGACAACGGCGATTACGACACGCCCGACGGCACCCAGCTCAACAGCTTCCTCAAGACCAAGACTGGCGCCGTTGGCGGTTCGGTGTTCGGCGACTGGGGTTTCGTCGGTTTCGCCCGTTCGCGCTTCCACGACACCTACGGCAATCCCGGCGAACCCGGCAACCCGGAAGAAGGCGAGCTCGGCGTGCACCTGGACATGAAGCAGAACCGCAACGAGCTGAAAGGCGGCATCAACCACTTGTTCTCCGACAACGGCACGCTGCGCTTCAGCCTGGCCGATACCGATTACAAGCACATCGAATTCGAAGGCGACGAGATCGGCACGCAGTTCTTCAAGACCGCGACCGAAGGCCGCGTGGAATACGCGCTCACTGGCCTCGGTGGTTGGGATCTGGCGTTCGGCGGCCAGGCCTCCAACAGCGAATTCGAAGCGATCGGCGAAGAAGCCTTCGTGCCGCGCGTGCAAACCCATAGCCGCGGCATCTTCGGCGTGGTCAAGCGCAAGTGGGACGATTTCCAGTTGGACCTCGGCGCGCGCGTCGACGATATCAGCAGCGATCCGGCCGATGCCGTCGCGCGCGATTTCAAGCCGGTCAGCGCCTCGATCGGCGGCATCTGGCATTTCGCCAAGGATTGGGACTTGACCGCCAACCTCGACCATGCCGAACGTGCGCCCGCCGAAGAAGAGTTGTTCGCGAACGGTCCGCATATCGCCACGGCCGCTTTCGAGGTCGGCGATCCGAATTTGACCGAAGAAGCCGCCAATCAGCTCGAATTCGGCCTGCATTACCACGGCGATCGGGTCCAGGCGAAATTGGCGGCCTATTACAACCGCTTCGACGATTACATCTTCCTGGTCGACACCGGCGAAGTCGTCGCCGGCGAGGAAGAGGACCTGCCGGTGCGGCAATGGTCGCAGGCCGATGCGCGTTTTCGCGGTTTCGAAGGCGAAGCGACGATCAAGTTCACCGATGCCTGGAACTTGCGCGTGTTCGGCGACACCGTGCGCGCGACTTTCGCCGACGGCGGCGGCAATGTGCCGCGCATCGCGCCGTCGCGCGCCGGCGCCGATCTGCAGTGGCAGCAGCAGGGCTGGCGCGCATCGCTCGGCGCGGTGCGCTACGCCAAGCAGGACAAGGTGGCCATCAACGAAACGCCGACCGATGGCTACACGCTGGTCAACGCCCACCTCGCCTACCACTGGGACGTCGGCAGCAACGAGTACAGCAGCGGTTGGGAGGTGTTCCTGGACGGCAGCAACCTCACCGACGAAACCGCGCGCGTCCATACCTCGTTCCTGAAGGACACAGTCGTGCTGCCGGGTCGCGGCGTCAGCACGGGGTTGCGCATTTTCTTCTGATCTCCCCCGCCGCGGCGGCATTCGGGCGCGACCTCATGCGCGTTCGGGTGCCGTCGCGGTACCTTTTCGATGGACTTCCAAAGCCGGGCTCTGCCCGGCTCTTTTTTGTCGGAACGGCTTTTGTGGGAGCGGCTTTTGTGGGAGCGGCTTTTGTGGGAGCGGCTTCAGCCGCGAGCTTTTTCAATAGCGATGACCCGAAAAAAGCTCGCGGCTGAAGCCGCTCCCACGAAAAGCGGTCCTTGCCGACAACCCATGATAGGTGTATAGGTGTATATGCACATATAACTTCCGAAGACGCTCTGCATGCTCACTACTGCCCCGGCCACTCCTTGCACATGCTTCCGCCTGCGCAAGCTCAGCCGGCTGATGAGCCAGCGCTACGACCGTCGCTTGGCGATCGCCGGCCTCAACATCAACCAGTATTCGCTGCTGCGCCGCGCCGGCATCGAGCCGCGCGCGATCGGCGAACTGGCGCGGGAAATGGGCATGGACCGCACTACCCTCACCCGCGATCTGAAACCGCTTGCCGCGGCCGGCTGGGTCGACATCGCCGCCGGCGAGGACGCGCGACGGCGCGTGGTCAAAGTCACCGCGGCCGGCCGGCGCGCGATCGCCAAGGCCAAACCGTTATGGCGCGAAGCGCAGGACGAGATCGAAGGCCTGATCGGCGATACCGGCACGCAGCGGTTGCATAGGCAGCTCGATGCCGCGATACGGCAATTGCAAACCGGAGATGCGGCATGAATGCGACCGCGCAACGCAGCGTCTCGGTCTGGCCGCTGATCCTGGCCGCCAGCGCCATGCTGATGATCACGATGGGCGTGCGCCAGTCGTTGGGCCTGTTCGTGAAACCGATCGGCGAAAGCACCGGGCTCAGCATCGTCGACATCAGTTTCGCATTGGCCATCGGCCAGTTCGTGTGGGGCGCGGTGCAGCCTGTGTTCGGCGCGCTCGCCGACCAGCGCGGTTCCGGCCGCGTGCTCGTCGCCGGCGGCATTCTGCTGGCGGCCGGCATGGCCCTGACGCCGATGTTCTCTTCTTCGTGGGGCTTGCTGGCGACGCTCGGCGTGCTCGCCGCCGCGGGTGCGGGCGCGGGCAGTTTCTCGATCCTGATCGGCGCCACCGCGCGGCGCATACCGGCGGAAAAACGCTCGATGGCTGCCGGCGTGATCAATGCCGGCGGTTCGTTCGGCCAGTTCCTGTTCGCGCCGTTCGCGCAGGCGGTGATCAGCGCCGCAGGCTGGGCGGCCGGCATGTGGGCGCTGGCGATCTCGGCGCTGGCCACGCTGCCTTTGGCCTGGCCGTTGCGCAAACGCAAGGAATCGCCGATCGATGCGACGACGGCGAGCGCTGCGGAAGCCGAAACGTCGCACATCGGATTGCGCGAACAACTGCGCGTCGCCGCGCGCGACCGCAGCTACTGGTTGCTGCATCTGGGCTTCTTCACCTGCGGCGTGCACATCGCCTTCCTGGTGACGCATCTGCCTAGCGAAATCGCTTTGTGCGGATTGTCGGAAGGTGTGTCCGCCACGGCGCTGGCGCTGATCGGCCTGTTCAATGTCGGCGGCAGCCTCGCCGCGGGCTGGTTGGGGCAGCGCTACCGGATGAAGTCGTTATTGGCGCTGATGTATGCCAGCCGCGCAGCGATGATCGCGATCTATCTAGTCTCGCCGCCGACGCCGATCGTGTTCTACGTGTTCGCGGCGGGCTTGGGACTTACCTGGCTGGCGACCGTGCCGCCGACCGCGGGGCTGGTCGGCAAGCTGTTCGGGCCGCGCTATCTCGGCACATTGTTCGGGCTGACGTTGTTCTCGCACCAGATCGGCGGCTTCTTCGGCGCCTGGGTCGGCGGCCTGGTGATCGAGCGCTTCGGCGACTACACCTGGATGTGGTACGCGGATATGGCGCTGGCGCTGCTGGCGGCGGTGGCCAATCTGCCGATACGCGAGACGCGGATCGTGCGCAGCGTCGCTGCGACGGCTTGAGCGAGGCCTTTTTTTGCCTTTTGTGGGAGCGGCTTTAGCCGCGATCTTTTGATCTTGCTTCGATTAGAGCCGGGGAAAGCTCGCGGCTAAAGCCGCTCCCACAAAAGCACAGGCTCAGGCAGCGCGCGCGCAGTCCGCGCAGAGGCCATGCACTTCCAGCGTCTGCGCCTGCGGCATGAAGCCGAGCGCGCGAGCGCGTTCGTCGAGCTGGGCGACGACGTGCTTGTCTTCCAATTCCACCGCGTTGTGGCAGCGGTCGCAGATCAGGAACGGCACCGAATGCTGAGCGGTGTTCGGATGATGGCAGGCGACGAAAGCATTGACCGATTCGAGCTTGTGGATGAAGCCGTTGGCGAGCAGGAAATCGAGCGCGCGATACACGGTAGGCGGAGCCGCGGCGCCGGCGCCTTCGCCGCTGCGCACCTGTTCGAGCAGGTCGTAGGCTTTCAGCGGCTTGCCGCCGTCGGCGATCAACCCCAGCACGCGCGCGCGGATCGGCGTCAGGCGCAGGCCACGCTCGTGGCAGGCGCGCTCGACCGCGTGCACGAAGCCGGGGGCGTCGTGCACATGATGCTTGGGATCGATGCAGGCGTGGCTGGCCATATCCGAATAATGGTGGCGTCGGGGTCCGGACTCAAGCCGCGATACGCTGCAGGGCCGCATCGATGCGTTTCACGGCCTCGCCCTGCCCCGCCAGATAGACCGTCTGCGAGATATCGGGGCTCACCTGGGTGCCGGTGATGGCTACGCGCAGCGGCTGCGCGATCTTGCCCATGCCGATGCCGAGCGCTTCGGCGGTCTCGTGCAAAGCGGCACCGACCGCTTCGGCGGTCCAGGACGATAGTTTCGACAAGCGTTCGCGCACATCGGCCAAGGGCGCGGCTGCGGCTGCGGTCAGATGCTTGGCGACGGCCGCATCGTCGTACTGCTGCAGCGGCCGATACCAGACCGCGGCGCGCGCGGCCATTTCCTTCAACGTTTGCACGCGGTCGCGCAATGCGATCACCACGTCGGCCGGTGCCGGCCCTTGCGCCAGATCGTAGCCTTCGTTGAGCAGATGCCACTCGAGGTGCTTGGCGACATCGTTGGGATCGTCGTTCTTCAAATATTGCTGGTTGAGCCAGCCGAGCTTGGCCGGATCCAGCCGCGAGGCCTTGGCGTTGACGTCCTTCAGATCGAACAACTCTGTCATCTGCGCGATCGAGAATATCTCCTGGTCGCCGTGCGACCAGCCCAACCGCACCAGGTAATTCAGCAGCGCGTGCGGCAGGTAGCCCTCGTCGCGGTATTGCATGACGTCCGCCGCGCCGGTGCGCTTGGACAATTTGGCGCCATCCGGATCCAGGATCATCGGCAAGTGCGCGAAATACGGCACCGGCGCGCCTAGCGCCCGATAGATATTGACCTGGCGCGGCGTGTTGTTGACGTGGTCGTCGCCGCGCACGACGTCGGTGATCTTCATGTCCAGATCGTCGACGACTACCGCGAAATTGTAGGTGGGATAGCCATCGGAACGGAAAATCACCAGATCGTCGAGCTCGTCGTTGCTCCACTCGATCCGGCCTTTGACCTTGTCTTCGAACGCGACCGTGCCGCCGACCGGATTCTTGAAGCGGATCACGCGATTCGGATCGTCGCGATAGCCCTCGCTCCGATCGCGATAGGCGCCGTTGTAGCGCGGCTTCTCGCCCGCCGCCATGGCCTTTTCGCGGATCGCTTCGAGTTCTTCCTTGGGCTCGTAGGCGTAGTACGCGTGCCCGGACGCGACCAGTTGCTCGGCCACCTCGCGGTAGCGGTCGAGGCGCTGGGTCTGGTAGATCGGGCCTTCGTCGTAGTCCAGGCCCAGCCACTCCATCGCCTGCAGGATCGCGTCGATCGCCGCCTGCGTGCTGCGCTCGCGGTCGGTGTCCTCGATGCGCAGGATGAACTGCCCGCCGCGACGGCGCGCTTCCAGCCAGCAATACAGCGCGGTGCGCGCGCCGCCGATGTGCAGATAGCCGGTGGGACTGGGAGCGAAGCGGGTGCGGCAGGTCATGTTGGAGCCATAGGACGGAATGCCGCCATTTTACCGGACCCAGCCAGCCAGGTCTTTGTAGAGCGGAGCTTGCTCCGCTGCGCCGGCCGGATGCACGAACGGGGAGAAAAGCAGCGGAGCAAGCTCCGCTCTACAATATGCGCATGACCACGCTGTTCATTTCCGACCTTCACCTCGACCCCGCGCGCCCCGACATCACCCGACTCTTCGGCGAATTCGTCGACGGCGAAGCGCGCCACGCCGATGCGCTCTACATCCTGGGCGATTTGTTCGAGGCCTGGGTCGGCGACGACGACCCTTCCGACGCCGGCGCCTTCGTCGCGGACAAACTGAAAACGCTCGCCGATGGCGGCGTGCCGGTGAGCTTCATCCGCGGAAACCGCGATTTCCTGGTCGGCGACGCGTATGCGCGGCGCGCCGGCATGGCCATCCTGCCCGATCCGGCGGTGGTGATGCTGTACGGCCGGCCGACGCTGCTGATGCACGGCGACCTGCTCTGCACGGACGACACGGCCTATCAGCAGTTCCGCGCGCAGACGCGCGATCCGGCCTGGCAGGCGCAGTTCCTGGCGCAACCGCTGGCGGCGCGGCTGGCGTTCGCCGGACGGGCCCGTGCTGCGAGCAAGGCGCGCCAAGGCGAACTGCGCGACGCGGGCACGATGGAAACGATCACCGATGTGTCGCCGAGCACCGTCGCGGATACGTTCGCGCGCTACGGCATCGATACGCTGATCCATGGGCATACGCATCGGCCTGCGGTGCATGAACTCGACGTCGCCGGCAATCCGCACCGGCGCATCGTGCTCGGCGATTGGTATACGCAAGGATCGGTGCTGCGGGTCGACAGCGACGGTGCGCGGCTATCGTCCTTGTAGAGCGGGGCTTGCCCCGCTGCTTTATCCGGGTAGATGCGAATTTATTCGCACCTACAAGAGCAGCGGAGCAAGCTCCGCTCTACAAAAAACGGTAACCTTCGGCCCCACCCGGACTACATTCATTCTGAGAGTTGCTGCAGGGCCTTTAGTTCTTCGTCGCCGAAGCCGGCGGCGCTGCGTGCTTCGATATTGAACGGCCCATGCAGCACGCCGCGCGCGTACTCGGCGAGCAGCTCGCGGAAACGCGTTTCCGGCTGCACGCCGGCGCGTTCGCAGAACCAGCGGAACCAGCGCGAGCCCGCGGCGACGTGCGCGACTTCCTCGCGCAGGATGATCTCCAGGATGGCGACGGTCTCCTCGTCGCCGAGCGAGCGCAGCTTGACGATCATGCCCGGCGTCACATCGAGCCCGCGCGCCTCCAGCACGCGCGGCACCAATGCCATCCGCGCCAGGCCATCGTGCGCGGTTTTCTCGGCCATTTCCCACAAGCCGTTGTGGGCGCCGAAATCGCCGTAGTCGTAACCCAATCGCTGCAAGCGTTCGCGCAGCATGACGAAATGCCGCGCTTCGTCGTTGGCCACGCTCGCCCAATCGGCGTAGTAGTCGGGCGGCATGCCGCGGAAACGGTAGACCGCGTCCCAAGCCAAGTCGATGGCGTTGAATTCGATATGGGCGATGGCGTGGATGAAGGCGGCGCGGCCTTCTTGCGTACCGAGGCCGCGCTTGGGCAGGTCGCGCGGGTGCACCAGCGCAGGTTTCGACGGGCGGCCGGGCATGCTGATCGCGTCCGGCGCCGGAGAATCCGTCTGAACCGCCAATTCGCCGCTGGCGAAAGAAGCTGCCGCGGCGAAGGTCGCAGCGACCTTGCTTTCGCATGTCGCTGAATCAAGACATTCTCGCGCAGTCTCAAAAATGCACGTCACTTCCCTATCCCGTCATCCCAGCGAAAGCTGGGACCCATTTTGATCTTGCTTCGGCTTCAGCCGTCATTCTCGCGAAAGCGGGAATCCAGTTACTTCGTTGCCGGTAAAAACAAAAGCAAATGGGTCCCAGCATTCGCTGGGATGACGGAGGTCGGAAGTTACGAGGCGATCCGCCGCTTTCTCTTGGCTTCGTCGGAGCGCAACTGCTGGATGCGCTCGAAATACCCAGGCTCGATGCCCGTCACATACTCGCCGCTGAAACAGGAGCTGTCGAACTTGCGGCCCGGGAATTTCGGCCCCGCGACCGCGGCCTCCAGATCGGTCAGATCCTGATAGATCAGCCAATCGCAGCCGAGCAATTCTTCGATTTCCTTCTCGCTGCGGCCGTGCGCCACCAGTTCTTCCGACGACGGCATGTCGATGCCGTAGATGTTCGGATAGCGCACCGGCGGCGCCGCGGAGGCGAGGTAAACCTTGCGCGCGCCGGCATCGCGCGCCATCTGCACGATCTGTTTGGAGGTGGTGCCGCGGACGATCGAGTCGTCCACCAGCAGTACGACGCGGTTCCTGAATTCCAGCGGGATCGGATTGAGCTTGCGCTTCACCGACTTGGCCCGCTCGCCCTGCCCCGGCATGATGAAGGTGCGGCCGACGTAGCGGTTCTTGATGAAGCCCTCTCGGTACTTCACGTTGAGCAGGTTGGAGATTTCCAGCGCCGCATCGCGCGAGGTGTCCGGGATCGGGATCACCACGTCGATGTCGTGGTCGGGCCGCTCGCGCAGGATCTTCTCGCCGAGCGTCACACCCATGCGCATGCGCGCCTTGTGCACGGAGATCTCGTCCATCATCGAGTCCGGCCGCGCGAAATAGACGTATTCGAAGATGCACGGCGTATGTTGCGGGTTCTCGGCGCAGATGCGGGTGTGCAGCTCGCCGCGGGCGGTGACCACCACCGCTTCGCCGGGGGCGACGTCGCGCATGCGCTCGAAACCGAGGATGTCGAGCGCCACGGATTCGGAAGCGATGGCGTATTCGGTGCCGTTGTCGGTGGCGCGCTTGCCCAGCACCAGCGGGCGGATGCCGTGCGGGTCGCGGAAACCGACCAGGCCCAGGCCCAGCACCGTCGCGACCACGGCATAGCCGCCTTTCGCGCGGCGGTTCACGCCTTCGACCGCTTTGAAGACGGACTCGGGCGTCAGCGCCTTCTGCGTGTCGAGTTCGTGCGCGAAGACATTCAGCAGCACTTCCGAATCGGACTCGGTGTTGACGTTGCGCCGGTCCTGCTCGAACACCTCGCGCCGCAGCGCGTCGGTGTTGACCAGGTTGCCGTTGTGCGCCAGCGCGATGCCGTAAGGCGAGTTGACGTAGAACGGCTGCGCTTCGTCCAGGCCTTCGCTGCCGGCGGTCGGATAGCGGCAGTGGGCGATGCCGACGCGGCCTTCCAGCAGGCGCATGGCCTTGGCGTCGAACACATCGCGCACCAGGCCGTTGCCTTTGTGGACGCGCAGATGCGAGCCGTCGGCGGTGGCGATGCCGGCGGCGTCCTGGCCGCGGTGCTGAAGCACGGTCAAGCCGTCGTAAAGCGCAGCGGCGACTTCACTGGTCCCGACGATACCGACGATGCCGCACATGTACGTTTCTCCGCAGCGCCGATGCGCCGCAACTGCTGGAACTATCGATTAAGGATGCGGGCGGACGATGCCGTCCATCCCGGTCTTGGCTTTCACTTGCGATTTCAATTGATCGGCTTCGCTACGCGCGACCACCGGCCCGACCCGCACGCGCGACAGCACGCCCTTGTCGGTATTGACCTGTTCGACGAAGGCGCTGAAGCCGGCCGCGCGAAGGCGATCGCGCATGGCATTGGCCTCCGCAACCTTACTGAAAGCGCCCAACTGGACGGCGAAACCGGTGCCGGCCGCGGACGGCGCCGGCGCGCTGGCGACCGGTTTCGGCGCCGTCGCCATCGGCTTGGCCGTGACCGGCTGAGCCGTAGATGGGGACGCCGGTTTGGCGGTTAAAGGCTCCGCGTCCAATACGACCACGTTGCCGCGCAGATCGCCGCGCAGTTGCTGCGCGCGCAAACGGGCGGCTTCGGCGTCGGCGCGCGTGGCGTAAGGGCCGACTCGGACGCGATAACCGCTGCGGCCGTTGACGGTGGCCGGTTCGCTGTAGCCGGGCAATTGCGACTGCTTGAGCGCTCGCACGACGCCTTCGGCGTTGGCCGCGTTGGCGAAGCTGCCCAGATTGACCGCGTAGTCGCCGCCGGCCGCAGGTGCGGGCAGCGTGCTGGCGGGGCTGGCGGGCGCCGGCGCGATCTCTGCGGGCAGCGCGGCGGGCTCCGAAACGCCCTCGGCGCCCAGCGGTACCGGCTGGCTGGACGATGCGCTGGGCGCAGGCTGCGCGACCGAAGCGCCGGCGCCCGGCATCGCGGGCGTCGCCAGATCGGCGGCATCGGGGTTCGCGGCGGTGTTGTCCAAGCCAACGGCGCCGCCCTCCGGCGCTTCGCCGGGCGCGACCAGCGGCAGTTCGCGGGTTTCGTACTGGCCGGCCGGCGCATCGGGCATCGTCAGCGGCACATCAGACACGCCGCTGTCGGGTGCCGGCCCCTGGATCAGCATCGGCAGGAAGATCACCGCCAGCGCGACCAGGATCACGGCGCCCCACAGGCGCTGTTTGAGGGCAGGTTCCATCGGGGCTCGCAAGGAACGGCGGATCGCCGCGCGAATTATACCTGCGCGGGCCGAGCCCCGAATTAACCGCGCGGTTGCAGGGCGACGATCGCCGCGGCGGCGGTGTGGAACGAACCGAAAATCAGGATGCGGTCGCCCGCCTCCGCCGCTGTCGAGGCCGCTGCCAGGGCGTCGGGCACCGCGCGGTACCTGGCACCGGATGCGGCGACGGTCGTTTGAAGGCGTTGCGCGAATGCATCGACGTCCAGCCCGCGCGGGTTGACGTCGGCAAGACCCGCCAAAAACCAGCGGTCGATGCTATCGGCGAGTGCGGCGACGACGCCCACCACATCCTTGTCCCCAAGCGCGGCGAAAACGGCGAATGTGCGCCCGGCTTTTCTTGCGGGAGGAACTTCGGCTCCGACCGTCGGGGCTGAAGCCCCTCCCACAGGAGTCTGCAGCCACGCCGCTAGTTCGCGGGCGGCTTGCGGGTTGTGTCCGACGTCCACCACGACTTGTATGCCGCCGCGCTCGAACATCTGCAGACGCCCTGAGATTTTCGCCGCCGAGACGCCATCGGCATACGCCTGTTCCGGAATAGCTTGGTCCAGCGCGCGCAACGCGGCGATGGCCGTGGCGGCGTTGCGCAGTTGCGCAGGCGCTGCCAGCTGCGGCATCGGCAACAGCGTTTCGAAGCCGATTTCGCGCCAGCGCCAATGCGCATCGTCGACGCGTTCGAAGAAGAAATCGCTGCCCGCGCGCAACGCCGAGGCGCCGATGGCGTAGGCGTGACGCAGCACGCTGGCCGGCGGATCGTCCTCGCCCAATACCAACGGTTTCCAGGCGCGCGCGATGCCGGCTTTTTCGAAGCCGATCAGTTCGCGGTCGTCGCCGAGGTAGTCCTGATGGTCGAGGTCGACGGTGGTGATCACCGCGACGTCGGGATCGACAATGTTGGTGGCGTCGAGCCGGCCGCCGAGGCCGACTTCGAGTACCGCGAGATCCAGATCGCTGCGTTCGAATAGCCAAAGCGCCGCCAAGGTGCCGTATTCGAAATAGGTCAGCGATACCTCTTTTCCTTCTCCCTCCGGGAGAAGAGCCTGCCCCGTACTCGATACGGGGTGCCCCGAAGGGCTTAAGCGTGCGGCTTCGATAGATTCGAACGCTCCGATTAGCTCGGCATCGCTGACATCCTTTCCATCAATCCGGATGCGTTCGTTGTAAGCCAGCAGGTGCGGCGAGGTATACGCGCCGACTTTCCAACCCGCCTCTCGCGCGATCGCTTCGATGAAAGCGACCGTGGAACCTTTACCGTTGGTGCCGCCGACGGTGACGACGCGCTTGGCGGGCTTGTCCAGACCCAGGCGTGCGGCGACATCGCGCACGCGCTCCAGGCCCATATCGATGGATTTGGGATGCTGGCGTTCGATATGGGCCAGCCAATCGGCGAGCGAACGGCCTGTCATAACGCGCGATGGACCGCTTCGCCGAAAAACGGCGTGTGATGCGCGCAATCGTTGAGCCGCACCACTTCCAGGCGTTGCGCATCCGGTCCTTCGAGCAGATTCAATGTGGTCGGCGCCTGCCGGAACGTCCACAACCGTGCGAGCGGAATACCGAGCACATGGCAGAGGATCACGCGGTTGACTGCGTCGTGCGCGACCACCAGCAGGGTGTCGTCATTGCCCAAACCCTCGCCGGCGCGCGCCAATGCAGGCCAGGCGCGATCGAAGACGCGCTGCAGCGACTCGCCTTCGGGCATCAGCACTTCATGCGGCGCATCGCGCCAGGCTTGCAGGCGTTCGCCGTCGCGCTCGCGGATTTCGCTGGCGAGCAGGCCTTCCCAGGTGCCATGCGCGATTTCCATCAGGCCGGGGTCGGTCGTCAGCATGGACGCGCGTTGTTCGCCGAGCGCTAATTCTGCCGTGCGCTTGGCGCGCGACAGCGGCGAGGCGACGGCGCGATCGATGCGCACCTCGCGCAAGCGTTCGCCCAGCGCGCGCGCCTGCGACTCGCCGACCGGCGACAGCGCGATGTCTTCCTGGCCCTGGTAGCGGCCTTCCGCGTTCCAGGGGGTTTCGCCGTGGCGGGCGAGGATGATTTTCATGCTCTAGCGACCTCTCAAGAAATCGTCATCCCAGCGCAAGCTGGGACCCATTTTGATCTTGTTGCTGCTACCAAAAAAAGCAACGTCAAAATGGGTTCCAGCTTGCGCTGGAATGACGGGATTGGAAAAATTACAACGACTCGAGGGCCAGCACGCCAGGAATCCCGCGCACCGCGACCAATTGCGACTCCGGCACCGCACGATCCACCGTGATCGCCGCCAGCGCCTCGCCATCGCCCTTGGCGCCGAGCGAGAAATTGACGATGTTGACCCCGGCCGCGCCCAGATGCGAACCGACCAGGCCGATCATGCCGGGCCGGTCCTCGTTGCGCATCAGCAACAGATGCGCCTGCGGATCGAATTCGATTTCCACGCCGTCGAAACGCACCACGCGCGGGCCGCGGTGGAGCGTCGCTTCGATCTCGCGCGCGTCGCCGCTTTCGCCTTCCACGCGCAGCTTGAGCAGACGGTCGAAACCATCGCCGTCGCCGCCCACGGTTTCGGCCACCACCAGACCGCGCGCGGCCGCTTCCTGCAGCGCGTTCACCGGCGTCACGCGACTGGACGCAGAACCCAATAGCGACGCAACCAGCAATCGCGTCAACGGCCGCGGATCCAGCGATTCGCTGCGCCCGGCATAGCTGATGTGCAAACGCGTGGGCGCTGGCACCAGCCGCGCAGCGAGCTTGCCTAACGCGGACATCAGCGGCATCCACGGCCCGACCTCGCGCGCCGCTTCGGCCGTCAGCGGCGGCAGGTTGACGCAGCCGGCGACCGCGCCGGTGGCGATGAAATCGATGATCTGCCTGGCCAGAATGGTGCTGACCGCCTGCTGCGCCTCGCTGGTCGACGCGCCCAGATGCGGCGTCAGGATCAGCTTGGGATGGCCGCGCAGCGGTGAATCGGCCTGCAGCGGTTCGGTGGCGAAGGTGTCGAGCGCGGCGCCGGCCAAGTGGCCTTCGTCCAGCAGGCGCAGCAGCGCGTCTTCATCGACCAAACCGCCGCGCGCGGCGTTGATGACGTAGGCGCCCTTCTTCATCGCGCGCAGGTTCTGTTCGGATAGCAGATTCGTCGTTTCTTTGGTGCGCGGGATGTGCAAAGTGACGATGTCGGCCTTCCCCAGCAGTTCGTCCAACGGTTTCAGCGGTACGCTGCCTTTGCCGGCCGCGGAAGCCGGCAGGAACGGATCATAGGCGGCGACATCCATGCCGATGCCCTGCGCTTTGCGCGCCACCGTGCTGCCGATGCGGCCCAGGCCGATCACGCCGAGCTTCTTGCCTTCCAGTTCGAAACCGGTGAGGCCGGCCTTGGGCCATTCGCCGGCCTTCATGCCGGCATCGGCGCGCGGAATATGCCGCGCCAACGCGAACAGCAGCGAGATCGCATGCTCGGCCGCGGCCAGCGTGTTGCCGTCGGGCGCGTTCATCACGGCGATGCCGCGCGCGGTGGCGGCATCGACGTCGATCGTGTCGACGCCGGCGCCGGCGCGGCCGATGACTTTCAATTGCTTGGCCGAATCGATGGCCTCGGCCGTGACCTGCGTGGCCGAGCGCACCAGCAACGCATCGACGCCGACCAGCGCTTTGGCGAGCTTGGCCGGGTCTTTGATCGGTTCGGAGATTTCGACGTCCCAACCGGCCTCGCGGAACAAGGCCAAGCCATCTTCGTGGATACCGTCGCAAGCCAGCACTTTCATCGTCGACTCCTGTGGGGAAAGGATCCCGCGGAGCCCGGCAGCCGGCACAACGTAAAGAACGATCGGATCGACATCCGCCAAAGACGGATCGCTTACGGGTCGGGAGACGGGGCCGGCTGGCATGGGAATCCGCGACCAGGTCAGCGTAGCAGACGCAGCGGACGGCGCAAGGGGCGTGCGCGGGGCTGGCTGCGGAGACGGCCTTGCGCGACCATGGTGCCCCGCATCGATGGAGCGCAAGCCATGGGTCAGCAAGTGAAAGGCGAATTCGACGTCAAACGCGGCATGGAGCCGTCCTGCGACATGGGCAACGGCGTCGAGGCCGGACATTTGCGCTTCGACAAGCGCTTCCACGGCGATCTGGACGCCACGAGCGTGGTGCACATGATGGCGGTGATGACCGAAACGGAAGGTTCGGCCGCATATGTGGCTGTCGAACGTATCTCCGGCGCGCTGCGAGGCCGAAAAGGCACATTCTTCCTTACCCACAACGGCGTCATGGACCGCGGCACGCCGACGCTGTCGGTGGCCGTGGTGCCGGATTCGGGCACGGGTGAATTGACCGGCCTTTCGGGCCGGATGGCGATCGATATCGTCGATGGCAAGCACTACTACACCCTCGATTACGCGTTGGATTGAGCGCCCGGTTCGTTCTTGTGGGAGCGGCTTCAGCCGCGAGTTTTTTCAAACAGCCGCTCCCACGAAAAGCGCAATGGCCCCCGTTTCGCGAGCGTCGCGCGGAGCCATTGACCCGCATCGCACACATGCGCGGTGACTGCTCTCACAGATAACGAATGATGCGGCGCATCGTGCGAAATTTTTATCGTGCGCTAACCGCTTTCGAACAAACGCATCCCTAGAGTCGGCCGGTCGGCAAATGCCGGCGAACGTACCAAGGGAGATTACGATGCGAAGGAAAGTAGCGGCCTTGCTCGGCGTGGCGGCCGCAATCGCCATGGGCGCGGCATTCGCCGCGGTGGGCCCCACCGGCCCCGGACAGTTCTATTACTACTACAACGACGCCGGCCAGGTGGTCGGCTACCAAGCCATCCATTGCGACGGCACGCGCGAAGCCTGGGGCAAGTTCACCCGCAACTACGCCGACGGCTATTTCATCTGCGATCCGGACCCGACCTGATCGCCGCACAAGGAGCAAGACATGCGCAGGAAAACCGCATTGACCTTAGGCCTTCTGGCCGCCCTCGCCGCCGGCGTCGCCATCGCCCGTCCGCCGGGCCCGGACGAGATCGGCGAATTCTATTTCTACTTCGACCAGAACGGAGAGATCGTCGGCAGCGCTTCGCTGGACTGCGACGGCAACCTGTACGAGTCCGGCATCCGCACGAACTTCTACAGCAGCGGCCACGCCGTCTGTAACCCGGATTGACGAACGGCGAAGGCGGCCGTAAGGCCGCCTTCTTTTTGTAGAGTCGAGCTTGCTCGACTGCTTCTTCGATCCATTGTTGCGTGGGTTAAGCGCAGTCGAGCAAGCTCGACTCTACAAAGTTGACTCCATGCGAGGCAAGGAAAAAGCTCGCGGCTGAAGCCGCTCCCACAAGAAAAGCCGCCTCTCTACAAAAGCGGCTCCCGCAGGAGCCGCTTCACAACGCCGCTTTCGTCGCCCGACTAGTTCTTCGGCGCGACGTTCAATTCCTGCAACAACTGCGGCGCCGGATAAACCTCCTGCATGATCCAGCGCATATAACGCTGGTCGACCGAGATCATGCGTGTCATGACCGGATCGAACACCCAATTGGAGCTGACCGATTCCCAGTTGCCGTCGAAGGCCAGGCCGACCAGCTTGCCGCGCGCGTCCAGCACCGGCGAACCGGAGTTGCCGCCGGTGATGTCCAGATCCGACAGGAAGTTCACCGGCACCGTGCCCAGCCGCTTGTCGGCCAAGCCGCCGTAGCGCTTGGCCGCGATCGCATCGAGCAGCGGCTTGGGCGCATCGAACGGTTCTTTGCCGGTCGCCTTCGCAGCTACTTCTTCGAGCTTGGTGAACGGCTGCTGCTTGGCGCCGTCGATCTTGGTGTAGGCCGTCACGTTGCCGAAAGTGATGCGCAACGAGGAATTGGCGTCCGGATAGACGAATTCGCCCTTGCTCTTCTTGTAGTCGGCGACCGCCTGCAGATAGACCGGACGCGCGGCCAGCGTTTCGCCGGCGCGGGTTTTGCGTTCCTCTTCCTGCTTGAGCAGCGTGGGCATCATCGCCACGGCCAGTTGGATCGCCGGATCCTTGCTGGATTCGAAGGCTTTGCGGTCGGCTGAGAACCACTTCATGCGCTCGTTCGCGTTACCGAGTTTGCTCTTGCCGAGTTTGGTAACGGCCTTGCCGACGGCTTTCTCGTCGCCGCCGCCGAGCCATTTGTCGAGCGCGCTCACGCGTTGCCCTTCCGGCAGCGCGATGTACTGGTCGAGCCAATAGCGTTGCAGCTCGCGGTCCATCGCCGGGTGATAGCGGCGCTCCATCTGCTTCAGGCCGCCCTCGATCGAGGTCAGGTCGCGCTGCTGATAGCCGGATTCGCGCTCGGCGTCGGGCTTGGCGCGTTCCATCGACAAACGATAGAGCATGGTCGCAGTGCCGACCACGCCGCTGCTGGAGAATTGGCCGAAGACCAGATCGCGCTCGCGCGTCGCTTTGGCTTGCTCGCTCACCGCAACCAGCTTGTCGTGCGCTTCGAGCGCAGGCTTGCCCTTGTCGCCTTGCTTGCCCAGCCATTCGAGCACCGCGGCTTCCTGGCTGTGCTTGGCGCTGGCGGCGTTGGTGCGCTTGAAGCCTTCCAACTGGCCGTCGTAATTCTTCAGCACGTTTTCCCAGCTGCGGACGGTGCTGGCGTATTTGACCGCGATTTCGGGATCCTGCTTGCCTTGCGCTTCGACCAGCGCGACCAGCTTCTTGAAGTGGCCGCTGATGGTCGGATAGGTCCACGCCGCCGTATTGTCGAAGTCGTCGGCCAGCGCGTATCGGTTGGTCTGGCCCGGATAACCGGCGACCATGACGAAATCGCCTACGCCGAGCGGCTTGTCGGCGATCTTCAACCAGTGCTTGGGCTTGAACGGCACATTGTCGGCCGAATACGCGGCCGGCTTGCCGTCCTTGCCGACATATGCGCGGTAGAAAGAGAAATCGGCGGTATGGCGCGGCCACATCCAGTTGTCTATCTCGCCGCCGTAGTTGCCGATGCTGCCCGGCGGCGCGTAGACCAGGCGCACGTCCTTGATTTCGATATTGCGGAACAGGCGGTAGGTATTGCCGCCGAAGAAGCTGTACAGGCGGCAGCGGTAGCCGCCATCGGCCTCGCATTGCGCGACCAGCTTCTTGTCGATGGCTTCCAGCGCGCGCGTGCGGCCGAGCGCGTCGGGTGCGGCTTCGATCGCGGCTTTCACTGCCGGCGTCACGTCCTGGATGGTATCCAGCGCATAGATGCGCGCATTCGGACCCGCGCTGAGTTCGTCGCTGCGTGCGGCGGCGTTGAAGCCGTCCTGCATCAGGTTCTTTTCCGGCGTCGAATTGAGCTGGATGGCGCCGTACGCGCAATGGTGATTGGTGACCACCAGGCCGTCTGGCGAAACGAAACTGGCCGTGCAGCCGCCGAGCGATACCACCGCGCCCATCGGGTCGCCGGTGAGATTGGCCAATTGCTTGGCATCGAGCTTGAGCCCCGCCTTTTTGAGCGGGCCGGCGATTTCCGGCAGCTGCTGCGGCACCCACATGCCTTCGCCGCCATGGGCCTCTCCTGCGAATGCGGCGCCGAGCGCTGCAGCGATGATGGCCGTGGCCAATGCGGTGTAGCGCATGCGATCGTTCCTTCCTTTCAGTCGATTCGGGAGTCTAGCCCAGGCCTTGGGGGCGAAGGCATGACTAAAGTTGGGTCGCGCGGCTTCGTGCCGCGTCCTGAGGGAAGCCGATGTCGATGGGCGCGCCTTATGCGCGGTGACGGCATCCTGTAGCCCGGGTGGAGCCGCAGGCGATACCCGGGACGCGAAACGTCACGCTCGCACGCGCCTACACGGGAGGTGGCGGCCCCGGGTATCGCCTGCGGCTCCACCCGGGCTACGTGCCGTCACTCCGCCGGCAGGTTCATTTCCTTCAATAGGTGCGGCGCCGGATAAACTTTCGCCAGCAGCCAGCGCAGGTAGCGCATGTCGACGTGGATCGCGCGCTTGTAGCGCGGATCGAACATCCAACTGGCGCTCACCGCCTCCCAATTGCTGTCGAAATTGAGTCCGATCAAACGGCCCTCCGCATCGAGCACCGGCGAGCCGGAATTGCCGCCTGTGGTGTCGAGATTGGTGAGGAAATCGACGGTCTGCGTCTTCAACCCGGGGTCTGCGGTGCTGCCGAAATCGCCTTTGGCGATCGCATCGCGCAGCGGCTTGGGCGCATCGAACGGCACTTCGCCGGTGTGCTTTTCCAGGATGCCCTGCACGGTGGTCAGCGGCACGTAAGTCACGCCGTCGCGCGGCGACATCGTGCCGACTCTGCCGTAGCTCACGCGCAGCGTCGAATTGGCGTCGGGATACACGGCGCGACCCTGCGATCGCCGGTAAGCGATGAGCGCGCGCATGTAAGCCGGACGCAGGCGCAGCAGATCGCCATCGCGGCCCTTGTCGGCCTCTTCCTGGCGCAATACGGCCGGCAACAGCTTCGCGGCCGCCTGCAACAGCGGATCGGAAGCGGATGCGGTGTCGTCCGGCTTGGCGGCGAACCAACGCAGGCGTTCGGCTTCGTCGCCGAGCTTGGTGCCGGCGTACAACGCGTCGATCGCGGCCTTGGCTTGCGTTTCGTCCTGGCCGAATACCGCATCGACTTCGGCGATGCGCTGCGCTGCCGGGAGCGCGCGGTAACGGCGCAGAAGATCGGCGAGCAGCGCTTTTTCGACGTCGGCATCGTAACGGCGCTGCGCCTGCTTCAAAGCGCCTTCGATCAGGGCTTCGTCGCGCTGCTGATAACCGGATTCGCGCTGCGCATCGGGCTTGCCGCGCTCGATCGCCAGACGCTGCAGGCTGAACGCGGCTTTCAGCAGCTGCGTCTGCGTGCGCATCACGCCGAACAGCTGGTCGCGCTCGCGCGTGGCGCGGCCCGCATCGAGCACGGCCTGCGCGGCGCGGATGTCGGCCTGGGTGGCCTTGGCGTCGTTTTGTTTCGCGAGCCAGCCCAGCATTGCGGTCTCGTCGGCGCGCCTGACTTGCACCGCGTCGCTGCGGCGCAGGCCGTCGAGTTCGCCCTGCGCGCGCTTGAGATTGTTCTTCAAGCTGGCCAGCTGCGAGGCGTACGGCACTTTGGCGGAAGGCTTGGCGGCCGTAGCCGCTTCGATGGTGTCGATGATGCCGTCGAACAGCGCCACGCGCGCCGGCAGCTGCCATTCCACCTGGTCTTTGAATTCCGACGCCATCCGGTGCCGATACGTGATGCCGGGATAGCCGGCCAGCATCGCGTAGTCGCCCTCGCCCACCGGCTGGGTGGATACCTGCAGATGCGCCGGCGGCTGGTACGGCACGTTGTCCTTGGAGTAAGCGGCGGGTTTGCCGTCTTTGCCCACGTAAGCGCGCAGGATCGTGAAGTCGCCGCTGTGCCGCGGCCACATGAAGTTGTCGATTTCGTCGCCGTAGTTGCCGATCGCTTCCGGCGGCGCGTAAACGAGACGGATGTCTTTGAGCTCGAGCTGTCGGATCAGATAGAAATCGGTGCCGTAATACATGTTGGCGACGCTGCAGCGATAGCCGGCTTCGCGCTCGCATTGGGCCACCGCCGTCTTGCTGGCCGCATCGACCGCGTCGTAATAAGCGCGCCCGTTCTTGCCGCGCGCATCGGCCAGGACGCGGTCGGTGATGCGGTCGAAATCTGTGGTTACCAGCACGCGGTAGTCGGGATTGGCGGGCAGTTCAGCGTTGCGGTCCGCGGCGATGAAGCCGTTGCCGATCAGGTCGCGTTCCTTGCTGCTGTTGTACTGGATCACGCCGAACGCGACATGGTGATTGGTCAGCACCAGGCCGTCGCCGGACACGAATGCGCCGGTGGCGCCGCCGACCTTGACCACGGCGTTCATCGGCGGCTTGGCCAGCTCGGCCAGGCCGGCCGGATCGCCCCGGAATCCTGCCGCCTTGAGCTGCGCGGCGATGTCCGGCAATTGCGACGGCATCCACATGCCTTCGTCGGCTTGCGCGGCGGCGGGCAGCAGGGTGGCGGCGACCGCCAGGGCCAACATACGTAGGTGCACGGACAACTCCTGGGTTCGGAAGCGATCCGCGACGATAGACAAGCCGGTGCCGTGCAGGCAACTGCCGGGGGTCACCACGGCCGGCGTACAAGCCGCGGCGGTACAATTACGCCTTCGCAATCACCGTCCCAGGCGCCCGCACATGTCCCAGACCACTTCGTTCCCGCAGAGCATGAAAGCGCTGGTGAAGCGCGAAGCCGCCAAGGGCATCTGGCTCGAAGAAGTGCCGGTGCCGCGGCCTGGCGCCAACGAAGTGTTGATCAAGCTGGAGAAGACCGCAATCTGCGGCACCGATCTGCATATCTATCTGTGGGACGAGTGGAGCCAGCGCACGATCAAGCCGGGCCTGGTGATCGGCCACGAATTCGTCGGCCGCATCGTCGAGCTCGGGCCGGGCGTTAACGGATACGCGCTCGGCCAGCGCGTATCCGCAGAAGGCCACATCGTCTGCGGACACTGCCGCAACTGCCGCGCCGGCAAGCAGCACTTGTGTCCGAATACCATCGGCATCGGCGTGACGCGCGACGGCGCGTTCGCCGAATACATCGTGATGCCGGCCAGCAATCTGTGGCCGATTCCGGACCAGATCCCGAGCGAGCTGGCCGCATTCTTCGACCCTTACGGCAACGCCGCGCACTGCGCGCTGGAATTCGACGTGGTCGGCGAAGACGTGCTGATCACCGGCGCCGGCCCGATCGGGGTGATGGCCGCCGGCATCTGCAAGCATATCGGCGCGCGCAACGTGGTGGTCACCGACGTCAACGACTATCGCTTGAAACTGGCGGCCGACATGGGCGCCACGCGCGTGGTCAACGTCACCAATACGTCGTTGAAGGACGTGATGGCGGATCTGCACATGGAAGGCTTCGACGTGGGCCTGGAAATGAGCGGCAACCCGCGTGCGTTCAACGACATGCTCGACTGCATGTACCACGGCGGCAAGGTCGCCCTGCTCGGCCTGCTGCCCAAGGGCGCCGGAGTGGACTGGGACCGCATCATTTTCAAGGGCCTCACCATCCACGGCATCTACGGCCGTCGCATGTACGAGACCTGGTACAAGATGACGCAGCTGGTGCTCGGCGGCTTCCCGCTGGGCAAAGTGCTGAGCCATCAGTTGCCGATCGACGAATTCCAGAAGGGTTTCGATCTGATGGAATCCGGAAAATCCGGCAAGGTCGTCCTCAGCTGGAATTGAACCCGCTTTCGTTCTGCTGTTATGGGAGCGGCTTTAGCCGCGAGCTTTTCGAGCGACGATGCTGATCGAACAGTTTTAAGAGCTCGCGGCTAAAGCCGCTCCCACAAGAGCTACAGCCATGGAATCCTTATGTCCCTGACCCAACGCTACGCCGATACCCTCGAAGAAATCCGCGATGCGGGTTTGTTCAAATCCGAACGCATCATCACCAGCCCGCAGTCGGCCGAAATCACCCTCGCCGACGGCCGCCAGGTGCTGAATTTCTGCGCCAACAACTACCTGGGGCTGGCCGATCACCCGGACATCATCGCCGCCGCCAAGGACGCGCTCGACACGCACGGCTTCGGCATGGCCTCGGTGCGCTTCATCTGCGGCACCCAGGACCTTCATAAGCAGCTGGAGAAGACCATCGCCGATTTCTTCGGCACCGAAGACACGATCCTGTACGCGGCCTGCTTCGACGCCAACGGCGGCCTGTACGAACCGCTGCTGGGCGAAGACGACGCGATCATCTCCGACGCGCTCAACCACGCCTCGATCATCGACGGCATCCGCCTGTGCAAAGCCAAGCGTTTCCGTTACGCCAACTGCGACATGGCCGACTTGGAAAAGCAGCTGCAGGCCGCCGACGCCGCGGGCGCCAAGACCAAGCTGATCAGCAGCGACGGCGTGTTCTCGATGGACGGCTTCATCGCCCCGCTGGACGAGATCACCGCGCTTGCGAAGAAATACGGCGCGCTGGTGCACATCGACGAATGCCACGCGACGGGTTTCCTCGGCAAGCAAGGCCGCGGTTCGGCCGAGGTCAAGGGCGTGCTCGACAAGATCGACATCTTCACCGGCACGCTCGGCAAGGCCATGGGCGGCGCGCTGGGCGGCTTCACCACGGCCAAGAAGGAAGTGATCGAGTTGCTGCGCCAGCGTTCGCGTCCTTATCTGTTCTCCAACTCGTTGCCGCCGCATGTGGTGGCCGCAGGCATCAAGGCATTCGAGATGCTCTCCGCCGCCGGCGAGCTGCGCGAACGCCTGGCCGACAACACCGCTTACTTCCGCCAGAAGATGGCTGCGGCCGGATTCGACATCAAACCGGGCACGCATCCCATCAGTCCGGTGATGCTGTACGACGCGCCGCTGGCGCAGAAATTCGCGGCGCGCCTGCTCGAGGAAGGCATCTACGCGATCGGCTTCTTCTTCCCGGTGGTGCCGCAGGGCCAGGCGCGCATCCGCACCCAGATGAGCGCGGCGCATACGCGCGAGCATCTGGATCGCGCCATCGCCGCCTTCATCAAGATCGGCCGCGAATTGGGCGTGCTGGACGCGAAAGCCTGACGATGGCGCAGGCGACGTTCTGCCGCGCCCGCGCCGAGGATCTGCCGGCCATCGTCGCGATGCTGGCGGACGATGCGCTGGGCCGCGCCCGCGAAGCGCCGGACTTGCCGCTGGACGCGCGCTATGCCGTCGCGTTCGAAGCGATCGACGCCGACGCCAACCAGTTGCTGTTGATCGCCGAGTGCAACGGCGTCGTAGCCGGCTGCCTGCAGATCAGTTTCATTCCCGGGCTTTCGCGCACCGGCGCATGGCGCGCGTTGATCGAATCGGTGCGCGTCTCTTCAGCCCTGCGCGGACATGGCATCGGTCGGCAACTCGTCGAGTTTGCGATCGACGAAGCGTCGCGTCGCGGCTGCCGGTTGGTACAACTGACTACCGATCGCTCCCGCACCGATGCGCATAGATTCTACGAACGGCTGGGATTCGTTGCGAGCCATGTCGGTATGAAGCTCGAGTTGCGCGGCGAAGCCCCGTTGCGCGGCTGACCCGCTGCTGGCGCTTTTTCCTGTGGGAGCGGCTTTAGCCGCGAGCTCTTTCCACACGAGTTGGCAATCAAGAGCTCGCGGCTAAAGCCGCTCCCACAAAAGCCGCGCCGCCTCTTCGGCTGTCAACGGTCGCCACTGCCCTTTCGCCAATTCCCCCAGCGCCAGATCGCCGATCGCCACGCGCACCAACCGTAAGACCTCCATGCCGAAGGCGGACAGCAGACGACGGATCTGACGATTACGCCCTTCGTCCAGCACGATTTCCAACCATGCGTTCTTCTCTCCGGCGCGCAGCAAGTTAGCGGCCTTCGCCCGGAGACGTTCGCCCTCCACATCGACACCGGCAGTTAAAGCAGCCAGCAACGCCGGCTCCGGAACCTTGTTCACCTGCACGTGATAGGTCTTGTCCGGGCCTGTTTCAGGATCGGTGATGCGGGCCGCCCATTGCGGGTCGTTGCTGAACAACAGCAGGCCTTCGCTGGCTTTGTCCAGGCGGCCGACCGGCGCGATCCAGCCGAGATCGGCGCCATCGAAACAGCGATAAACGGTATCGCGGCCGCGCTCGTCCGCTGTCGTCGTCACCAAGCCGCGCGGCTTGTTCAGCATCAGATGGATCGGCGATGCGGCGGCGAGCGGTTTGCCGTCGACTTGGATCGCCGTCTCGTCCGCAGCGGTCGGATGCTCCGGATTGCGGATCACGCGGCCGGCGATGGCGACGCGGCCCTCGAGAATCCATTGCGCCGCCTGCGTGCGGGAGCACAGCCCGCGCTTGGACAAGACGCGGGCCAGACCGTGACGCCGCGACGGACGGTTGCGCGCGGTCACGGATGCGGGAATGGAACGCGGAGGCCGGCGGCGGCCATCGCGATGCGGGATCGGTAATCCCGACCCGATGGGTTCAGGGCTTGGCCGGCGTGGCCGCGGGCGCCGTCGGCACCGTTGCCGCAGGCGCTACGCCGTCGGCGGGCGGCGCCACGGGCGCGGCGGTCGTCGCCGGCTTGCGGCCTGCGATGCGCACGCCGCGGGCCTTCATCCAGGCATCGAACTCGTCGGCGGTCATGCGCTTGCCGTTCTGGTTCATGTCGAAACGCCACGGCGTATTGTCGAACGCGGTCTTGGGTTTGTAGACCGAAGGATCGTTGGGATCGACCGCGCGGGCAGGCGTGGCATTGGCCACGTTGCAGCCTTCGATGCGCAAGCGCAGCAGCACCAGATCCACCGACATGGCTTCGTCGTAGGCCTGCGCCAACACGCCGCTCGGCGCGCCCAGCTGCGATGTGGTCGTGGACATCTCCGAAGAGATCGGCGCCAGCAAGGTGGGCCGCACCGGCAGCGCCTGCGGAACGCTCGTCGTCGCGCAGTTGGCGGTTTGCGCCTGCGCGACGCCGCATGCGATCAGCAGGATGGGAGCGATAAGCAGTGCGCGCATGGCGATTTTCCGCGTCGATGAATGCGGCGAGTGTAGGCCGTGCGTCCCATGCCGACAAGCGCGGTGCCCGATGCGGAAAGCCGTCACGCTTTGCGTGCGTCTGCTGAATGGGGAAACGCTCGCTCTGGTGAGTGGCTTCAGCCTCGACCGTTTCTTTAGCGGTCATCCCGAGCGAAGCGAGGGATCTGCTTTGCTTGAGCCATTCAAAAAAGCAGATCCCTCGCTTCGCTCGGGATGACAGCAGATCAAGAGCTCGCGGCTGAAGCCGCTCCCACAAGAGCCGCGCTTGCGAAGCTGCTCAGAGGCGAAAGCCCACAAAGACGAAGCCCGGCGCTAGGCCGGGCTTCGTGTATTGCTTCAGCTTGGCGTCCGATTAGTTCTGGACGTTCAGCTCGGTGCGGCGGTTGCGAGCGCGACCTTCCGGATTGTCCGAACCATCTTCGTTGGTGTTCGGAGCGATCGGGCGGCTCTCGCCGTAACCCACCGGGCCCACCAGACGACCGGCATCGACGCCGTTGCTGGTCAGGTAGTCGTACACAGCCTTCGCACGACGCTCGGACAGCGCCTGGTTGTAGGCGTCCGTACCCTTCGAGTCGGTGTGGCCAGCCACTTCGACCTTCAGTTCCGGATAACGCTTCAGGATCTCGATGGCCTCGTTGAGGATCGCGACCGCGTCAGGACGCAGCGTCGACTTGTCGAAGTCGAAGTTGACGCCCTTCAGGTCGATCGACACGGGCACCGGGCAGCCGTCCGGACCGATGGTCTGGCCAGCCTGCGAACCGGGGCACTTGTCGTCGCAATCGTTCACGCCGTCGCCGTCGCTGTCCGCATCGGCGCAGCTCGGAGCCGGGGCGGCTGGCGGCGGAGCCGCAACGTCCGGACCCAGGGCCACGGTCAGGCCGACCGAAGCCAGCAGATCGGTGAAGTAATCTTCCTGCTGGTTGGCCGGACGGGCCTGCACGTCGTCGAAGTCGACGCGGGTGCCGATTTCCGTACGCAGGTCAACGCGGCCGAAGTCGAACTGCAGACCGGCGCCGAGGTTGGCGGCAACGTTGTTGTCCGAATGCTCGGCCGGATTCGGGCCCAGGGCCGGATCGCGGACGAACTCTTCGTCATGACGCTGCATGCCCAGGCCCATACGGATGTACGGCCACCACTTGCGGTCGGCATTGCGGAAGTGATAACGCGCATCGACGGAGGCGCCGTACTGGCTCCACCACAGATTCGGGTTGGCGGACTTGTCGGGATTCTGATAGTTCAGTTCGAAATCGACCGACCAGTTGGGATTGAAGAACTTACCGAAACCGATGGTGCCGAAGATCGAGTCTTCGGTGTCACGGTCTTCGTCCTGGAAATTGACGCCGGTGGAGCCAGCGACGTACCAGCGATCATCAAACTCCTGCGCGGAAGCGGCCTGCGCCACGCACAGCCCGCCCAACAGCGCAGCACAGAGGAGTTTCTTATTCATGTTCAGCTCCTTGATCAGGTAAAAAAGCGGTATTCCGGTATTGCGTGTTTTATGGTTTTAAGACGGCCGTTCCGCACGCCATCCCGTCCAGAGTAGTACCGGATGTGTGAAAGCCGTGTTAACAATAGCATAACAGTTGACCGGCGCAAGGCGGGTCACGGCTCTCCTAGGCCCGGTACAGGTTCATGAATTCCTGCACAGGCAGGGACTCTAACGCCTCAGGCGTCTGCGTCAAGGCCATGATGCGGTCGGCCTGCTCAGCGGGCAGGTGGGCGCGCAAAGCGGCCTCGCACTTGGCCATCAGCACCGGGATGCCCTCGGCCCGGCGCTTGCGGTGGCCGATCGGGTAGTCGATGGAGACCTTGTCGGTGCTGCTGCCGTCATTGAAGAAGACTTGCAGCGAGTTGCCGATATACCGTTTGTCGGGATCGAAATAGTCCTGGGTGAACTGCGGGTTCTCCACGACGGTCATGCGGTCGCGCAGGGCGTCGATGCGCGGGTCGGCCGCGATGTCGTCGTTATAGTCCGAGGCGGTCAGGCGGCCGAAGATCAGCGGCACGGCGACCATGTATTGGATGCAGTGGTCGCGGTCGGCGTAGTTGGCCAGCCGGCCGGTCTTGTCGATGATGCGTACGCCGGCTTCCTGGGTCTCGATGACGATCTTTTCGATCTCGCCGATCCGGTCCTTGACCTGCCCGTGCAACTGCATGGCGCACTCCACCGCGGTCTGCGCGTGGAATTCGGCCGGAAAGCTGATCTTGAACAGGACGTTCTCCATCACATAGCTGCCGAACGGCCGCTCGAACTGGAATTCCTTGCCCTTGAACGCGATGTCGTAGAAGCCCCAGGTCTTGGCGCTCAGGGCGCTCGGGTAACCGACCACTTTCTTGTGCGCGGCGTTAAGCGCATGGATCACGGCGCGACGGCAGGCGTCGCCGGCCGCCCAGCTCTTGCGCGGGCCGGTATTGGGCGCGTGGCGATAAGTGCGCAGCACGCCGTTGTCGATCCAGGAATGCGATACGGCGGTAATGACCTCGTCCTTGCCGCCGCCGAGCATGGCGGTGGCGACCGCGGTCGAGGCCAGGCGCACCAGGATCACGTGGTCCAGGCCGACGCGATTGAACGAGTTTTGCAGCGCGTAGACGCCCTGGATCTCGTGCGCCTTGATCGCCCAGCCCAGCACGTCGCGAACGGTGATCGCCTTGCCTTCCTTACGCGCCAGATAGTCGGCGACGGCCAGGATGGTGCCCAGGTTGTCGGACGGGTGGCCCCATTCGGCGGCCAGCCAGGTGTCGTTGAAGTCCAGCCAGCGCACCAGGGTGCCGATGTTGAACGCGGCCTGGACCGGATCCAGTTCGAACGAGGTGCCGGGCACGCGCGCGCCGCCGGGCAGTTCGCCGCCGGGGACCAGCGGGCCGAGGTGCTTGACGCAATCCGGGAACTTCATCGCCAGCATGGCGCAGGCCAGCGAATCGAGCAGCATGTAGCGCGCGGTGTCGTAGGCCTCCTGCGAATCGATCTTGGCGTCGATGACGTAATCGGCGATGTCGACCATCGGCTGGTCGGGATCGGGGCGGACGGCGGAACGGATATCGAAGTGGCTCATGTCGGGTTCTGGGCACCGGCGGAGGGGAAGCCCGCTATTTTGCCAGACGGAAGCGGCCCCGACCCCACCGCTGCAACGCAGCGGGCCGCCGCAGGCGCTTGGCGGATGCGTCCGCAGGCCGCAATTTGTAGGCATGAACGCCCCTACCCGTCTTCCCACCCTGTTTTTGTCCCACGGCTCGCCGATGCTGGCGGTCGAAGATTCGCCCGCCGGCCGCTTTCTCGACAGCCTGGGCACGCAGCTGCCGCGCCCGCGCGCGATCGTGGTCGCCTCGGCCCACTTCGAATGCGAACGGCCCAGCATCGGCGCTGCGGCGCAGCCGGCGACCGTGCACGATTTCGGCGGCTTTCCGCCTGAGCTCTATGCCATCCGCTATCCGGCGCCCGGTGCGCCAGACTTGGCCGAGACCATCGCAGAACGATTGAGCGAAGCCGGCCTGGCGCCGGGCATCCGCTTGAACCACGGCCTGGACCACGGCGTCTGGGTGCCGCTGCGCCGCAGCTACCCCGAAGCCGACATCCCGGTGATCCCGCTGTCGGTGAATCCGCGCGCGAACGCCGCGCAGCACTACGCGCTCGGCCGCGTGCTCGCGCCGCTGCGCGACGAGGGCGTGCTGGTGATCGGTTCGGGCGGCTTCGTGCACAACCTGCGCGAGTTGGACTGGGCGCACCGCGATGCGCCGATGGCGCCTTGGGCCGGCGATTTCGCCGCGTGGATGTGCGAGCGCCTCGAAGCCAACGATACCGAGGCGGTGCTCGACTGGGAGCGGCGCGCGCCGAATCCGCGCAAAGCGCATCCGACGGTGGAGCACCTGATGCCGCTATTCGTGGCGATGGGCGCCGGCGGCGAATCGGCGCGCGTGCGGCGGTTGCATCGGTCGCACGAGTTCGGCTCGCTGGCGTTGGATGCGTTCGCGTTCGAATAGATTTTCGTGGGAGCGGCTTCAGCCGCGAGCTTTCTCGACAGCGGCCCTGTGGCTTGCAGGAAAAGCTAACGGCTGAAGCCGCTCCCACGGGATGCGCTCACGCCGAACAACGCTCCCAGGGCGGGGTTTCGCCGAACGCTTCGGCGAAGAAATCGACGAAGGCGCGCACGCGCGGCGGCACGAGCCGGCGTTGCGGCATCACGGCGTAGATGCCGGTCGTCGCGATCGGAAAATCCGGCAGCACCGGCTGCAGCCGTCCGCTGGCCAGATCGTCGCAGACATGCCAGCGCGAATGCATCGCGATGCCCAGACCGGCGACCACCGCATCGCGCAGCACTTCGCCGTAATTGCTCTCGAAACGGCCGCGCACGCGCACAGCGATTTCGCGGCCTTCCGGATCGCTCATCCGCCACACATCCTGCCGGCCCTGACTGCCGACCAGCAGCACGCAGTCGTGATGGGCCAGATCTTCCGGCGCGCGCGGCGCGCCGTGCTTGCGCAGGTACTCGGGCGAGGCGCAGAGCACGCGCCGGTTGTCGGCCAGCTTGCGTGCGACCAGCGTCGAATCGTCGAGCGCACCGATGCGGATGGCCAGATCGAAGCCGGAGCTGACCAGGTCCAACCGTTGATCGTTGAGATTGATGCTGAGTTTGATGCGCGGATGCCGCGCCATGAATTCCGGCAGCAGCGGCGAGATGTACTGGCGCCCGAACGAGGCCGACGTGGTGACCCTCAAAGTGCCGGCGACCTCGGTGCCGGCTTGGCGCAGGCCCGTGGTCAACGCTTCCAAGTCCTCCACCAGCGCACGGCCCTGCTCGGCCAGCGCCGCGCCTTCCGGCGTCGCATGCAGTTGTCGTGTAGTCCGGTGCAGCAAGCGCACGCCCAGTTCGCGCTCCAGACGCTTGAGCCGCTGGCTGGCCACGGCCACCGACAAATCCAGGCTGCGCGCGGCGGCGCTGATCGATCCCAGGTCCAATACCCGCAGAAATAGGCTGATATCGCCGATCCGATCCATCATTATCAACCGAATATTGATACTGATTAGGGATATTGCCGGTTTCCGATGAATATGCAACGGCCTAGGCTGGCCGCCTCTATTCATTCTTCTGCCGTAGCCCATGGCCACCCCACTCGCCTCGCCCGCCGCCCCGCGCATGCCGCTGGGGCTTTACGCACTGACCGCCGGCGCATTCGGCATCGGCACCACCGAATTCGTGATCATGGGCCTGCTGCTGCAGGTCGCCGCCGATCTGCACGTAAGCATCGCCGCCGCCGGGTTGCTGATTTCCGGTTACGCGCTGGGCGTGTTCGTCGGCGCGCCGCTGCTGACCGCGCTGACCAGCCGCATGCCGCGCAAGGCCGTGCTGGTCGCCTTGATGGTGGTCTTCACCATCGGCAACCTGGCCTGCGCGTTGGCGCCGAACTACACGGTGCTGATGATCGCGCGCGTGATCACCTCGCTCGCGCACGGCACGTTCTTCGGCGTCGGCGCGGTGGTGGCGACGGGTCTGGTTGCGGAAGACCGCAAAGCCTCGGCGATATCGACCATGTTCACCGGCCTGACCGTGGCGACGCTGCTGGGCGTGCCCGCAGGCGCGTGGCTGGGCCACGAACTCGGCTGGCGCGCAACGTTCTGGGCAGTGACCGCGATCGGCGTGATCGCCACCGCCGTCATCGCGACACTGGTGCCAGCCGATCGCGAAGACCATGCGCCGATCGCCTTTCGCGAAGAATTGAAAGTCGTGCGCCGTCCGCAGGTATTGCTGGGGCTGCTGATGACGGTGCTCGGTTTCGCCGGCGTGTTCGCGGTGTTCACCTATATCCAGCCTATCCTGACCCGCGTGACCGGTTTCGCCGACAGCGCGGTATCGCCGATTCTTTTCGTGCTCGGCATCGGCCTGATCGCCGGCAACCTGATCGGCGGGCGCCTGGCCGACAAGCGCCTGATGCCGGCGTTGATCGCTACGCTGCTGGCATTGGCTGCAGTGCTCGGCCTGATGACGTTCGCGCTGCACAACAAGGTCGCCGCGGTGCTGTTCATGGGACTGTTCGGCGTCGCCGCCTTCGCCACCGTGCCGCCGCTGCAGTTGTGGGTGCTGCAGAAAGCGGAAGGCGCGCAGAACTTCGCTTCGAGCTTGAACATCGGCGCGTTCAATCTCGGCAACGCGCTCGGCGCCTGGCTCGGCGGCGTAGTGATCGAGCGCGGCCCCGGCTTGGGCTCGGTGACCTGGATCGCCGCGCTGGTGACGGTATCGGGCATCGCGGTCGCGCTGTGGAGCCTGCGTTTGGATTCGCCGCGCCGCATCGCCATCGAAAGCGCCGCTTGTCCCGCCAACTGATTTTCGAAAGAAGGATTCGATCATGCAATACCGTTTTCTCGGCAACTCCGGATTCAAAGTGCCCGCGCTCGGTTTCGGCGCCGGCACGTTCGGCGGCAAAGGGCCGTTGTTCAGCGCCTGGGGCAATACCGATATCGATGAAGCCAAGCGGCTGATCGATATCTGCCTCGATGCCGGCCTCAATCTTTTCGATACGGCGGACGTGTATTCCGACGGCGCGTCGGAATCGATCCTGGGCGCGGCGATCAAAGGCCGCCGCGACGACGTCATCCTGTCGACAAAAATCACGCTGCGCGCGGGCGAAGGGCCGAACGACGTCGGCGCTTCCCGCCATCATCTGGTCAAGGCGACCGACGCGGCGTTGAAGCGCCTGGGCACCGACTACATCGACCTGCTGCAGTTGCATCATTTCGATGCGATGACGCCGGTCGAAAGCGTGATGTCCACGCTCGACGACCTGGTACGCGCCGGCAAGGTGCGCTATCTGGGCGTATCGAATTTCTCAGGCTGGCATCTGATGAAGTCGCAGGCCGCCGCAGACCGTTACGGCTATTCGCGTTACGTCGCCAACCAAACCTACTACTCGCTGATCGGCCGCGACTACGAATGGGAACTGATGCCGCTGGCGCAAGACCAGGGCGTCGGCGCGGTGGTGTGGAGCCCGCTCGGCTGGGGCCGGCTGACCGGCAAGATCCGCCGCGGCCAACCGCTGCCGGAAGGCAGCCGCTTGCACGACACCGCCGGCTTCGCGCCGCCGGTCGACGAAGAGCGGCTGTATCGCGTGATCGATGCGCTCGACGCGATCGCCGCGGAAACCGGCAAGACCATTCCGCAGATCGCATTGAACTGGTTGTTGCGGCGTCCCACGGTCTCCACGGTGTTGATCGGCGCGCGCAACGAGGCGCAATTGCGTCAGAACCTCGGCGCGGTCGGTTGGAACCTCAGCGCGGAACAAATCGCGAAGCTCGATGCGGCTAGCTACGTCACGCCGCCTTATCCCTATTACCCGTATTGGAACGGGCAATTCACCGAACGCAATCCGCCGTCGGTGCCCCTCTCGACCTCCACTGGCGAAACGAAATGAAAGCCGTCGCACTGACCCGTTACCTGCCGATCGACGATCCGCAATCGCTGCTCGACATCGAACTGCCGAAACCCGCATCGCCCACCGGCCACGACGTGCTGGTGCGCGTCGAAGCGGTCTCGGTGAACCCGGTCGACACGAAAGTACGTTCGCCCAAGCCGCAGACCGAAGCGCAGCCGAAAGTGCTGGGTTACGACGCGGCCGGCGTGATCGAAGCGGTCGGCGAGAACGTCGCGCGATTCAAACCGGGCGATGCGGTTTACTACGCCGGCGACATCACGCGGCCCGGCAGCAATGCGCAATACCAACTCGTCGATGAGCGCCTGGTTGGCGGCAAACCGGCATCATTGGACTTCGCCCAAGCTGCGGCGCTACCGCTGACCGCGATCACCGCCTGGGAGCTGCTCTTCCAGCGCATGCCGTTCGACGCCGAACGCGGCGGCGAAGGCAAATCCTTGCTCGTGATCGCCGGCGCCGGCGGCGTCGGCTCGATCGCGATCCAGCTCGCGCGCCGCGCCGGCTTCACCGTGATCGCGACCGCATCGCGCGCCGAAACCGTCGCCTGGTGCAAGACGATGAGTGCACACCACGTGATCGATCACCGGCAACCGCTGGCGCCGCAACTAACCGCGCTGGGTTTCCCGTCCATCGATGCGGCGATCAATCTCGCCGACACCGACCGCTATTGGGAAACGCTGGGCGAATTGCTCGCGCCGCAAGGGCACCTGGGCCTGATCGTCGAACCCAGCGGCGCACTGAAGATCGGCGATCCCTACAAAGCCAAATGCATCGGCATCCATTGGGAAATGATGTTCGCCCGGCCGCGCTTCAAAACGCCGGACCAGAACGAACAAGGCCGCATCCTCGACCGCGTCGCGAAGCTGATCGATGCCGGCGAATTGAAAGGTACGCAGAACCAAACCCTTTCGCCGATAAACGCCGCGAACCTGCGCGAAGCGCATCGCCGATTGGAGTCGGGCGCCACCATCGGGAAACTCACTTTAGCCGGGTGGTGAACGCGGCCTCGCAACACCATACTCGTCCATCACCACGGAGATTCGAATGAGCAACGGCACGCTGCACCGCTACACCGCGTTTTCGAACGACCCCGCCGGCGGCAATCCCGCAGGCGTGTGGATCGGCGACGCGCTGCCCGATGCGGCGACGATGCAGAAGATCGCCGCCGACGTGGGCTACTCGGAAACCGCCTTCATCGCGCCGCAGCGAGGCGCCGAACGCGAGATCCGTTACTACAGCCCGGAAGCCGAAGTGCCGTTCTGCGGACACGCGACCATCGCCTCCGGCGTGGCCTTGGGTGCGATCGACGGCGACGGCGACTATCGGTTGACCACGCGCGTCGGCGAGGTGTCGGTTTCGGTGACCACGCGCGACGGCCGACGCGAAGCGACGCTAACCTCGGTGATGCCGCGCCACGAGCCCGCACCGGATGCGCTGGTCGATGCCGCGCTGTCCACACTCGACTGGACGCGCGATGCGCTGGATCCCGCGATTCCGCCTGCGCGAGCCTTCGGCGGCGCCTGGCATCTGGTGCTCGCCGTCGCGGATGCGCGCACGCTGGACCGGCTGGATTACGACTTCGACAAGCTCAAAGCACTGATGCTCGCCGAAGACCTGACTACACTGCAGTTGGTGTGGCGCGAGAGCGATGCGGTCTTCCATGCCCGCGACCCGTTCCCGGTCGGTGGCGTGGTCGAGGATCCAGCCACCGGCGCAGCGGCGGCTGCATTGGGTGGTTATCTACGCGATGCCGGCCTGCTGCGTGCGCCAACGTCGATCCTGATCCGCCAGGGCGAAGCCATGGGTCGCCCGAGTCGCCTGCACGTGGGCATTCCCGCCAGCGGCGGCATCGTGGTGAGCGGTACTGCCGTCGCGATCGGTTAACTCGCGTTCTGCGGGCGGCCTTGCCGCCCGCAGGCTTTACCGGCATCGTGCGCGATCCCGCCAGCCATCGCGCCGCATGTCCGCCGAGAGCACGCCTTACCCCCATCTTTTCGCCCCGCTGGACCTCGGCTTCGCCACGCTCCGCAACCGCGTGCTGATGGGCTCGATGCACACCGGGCTGGAAGACCGCGCGCGCGATTTCCCCGCGCTCGCCGCCTATTTCGCCGAGCGCGCCGCCGGCGGCGTGGGCCTGATGGTCACCGGCGGTTTCTCGCCGAACCTGGTCGGCTGGCTGAAACCGTTCGCCAGCAAATTGAGCTGGCCGTGGGAAGCGCGCAAGCACCGCCAGATCACCAGCGCGGTGCATGCGCACGATGCGAAGATCTGCCTGCAGCTGCTGCACGCGGGCCGTTACGCCTATCACCCCTTGTCGGTGTCGGCATCGAAACTTAAAGCGCCGATCAATCCTTTCACGCCTCGCGCATTGTCGGCGCGCGGCGTCGAGCGCCACATCGATGCCTTCGCCAACGCGGCGAAACTCGCGCGCGACGGTGGCTACGACGGCGTGGAGATCATGGGTTCTGAAGGCTACCTGCTGAACCAGTTCACCGTGGCCCGCACCAACAAGCGCGACGACCGCTGGGGCGGCAACGCCGAAAACCGCATGCGCTTCGCGGTGGAGATCGTGCGCCGCGTGCGCGAGGCCTGCGGGCCGGACTTCATTCTCATCTATCGGCTGTCGATGCTGGATCTGGTCGACGGCGGTTCGGACTGGAACGAGATCGTCGCGCAAGCGAAAGCGGTCGAAGCCGCCGGCGCCACGATCATCAACACCGGCATCGGCTGGCACGAGGCGCGCATCCCGACCATCGCCACCTCGGTCCCGCGCGGCGCGTTCGCCGGCGTGACCGCGAAATTGCGCCCGCACGTGAAACTGCCGCTGGTCGCCACCAACCGCATCAATATGCCGGACGTGGCCGAATCGATCCTGGCGCGCGGCGGCGCCGACCTGGTGTCGATGGCGCGGCCGCTGCTGGCCGATCCGCAATGGGTCGACAAAGCGCGCAGCGGAAAGGCGCAGGCCATCAACACCTGTATCGCTTGCAACCAGGCTTGTCTGGATCACGTCTTCGAAAACAAAAAAGCCAGCTGCCTGGTCAACCCGCGCGCTTGCGCCGAAACCGAATTGAATTATGCGAAGACGACTGCGGCCAAACGCATCGCCGTCGTCGGCGCAGGCCCGGCCGGCCTCGCGTGCGCGACGGCCGCCGCCGAACGCGGACATCGCGTGACGCTGTTCGATGCGGCCGACGAGATCGGCGGCCAGTTCAACCTGGCCAAGCGCATTCCCGGCAAGGAAGAATTCCACGAGACCTTGCGTTACTTCCGCTACAAGCTCGAGGAGACCTGCGTGGAAACGCGTTTGGGCGAACGCGTCGATGCCGCTTCGCTGGGCGATTATGATGCGGTGGTGCTGGCCACGGGCGTATTGCCGCGCGCGGTCGATTTTCCCGGCGCCGATCACGCCAAAGTCGTCGGCTATCTCGACGTGCTGAACCGACGCGTGGTGCCGGGCCGCAGCGTGGCCATCGTCGGCGCGGGCGGTATCGGCTTCGATGTCGCCGAGTTCCTGGCGCAGGAAGGACCCTCCCCCAGCCTAGACGCCAGGCATTGGATGGCCGAATGGGGCGTGGACGACCGTTTCGACGCCCGCGGCGGCCTGGCCCCGGCCCGGCCCGAGCCGCCGGCACGCCAGCTCTGGCTGCTGCAGCGCAGCCCCGGCCGGCCCGGCGCGCGGCTGGGCAAGACCACCGGCTGGATCCACCGCGCCACTCTGAAGGCCAAGGGCGTGAAGATGCTTGGCGGGGTCGAATATCTGGGCATCGACGATGCCGGCTTCCGGGTCCGCATCGACGGGACCGAGCAGACCCTGGCGGTCGACCATGTAGTGATCTGCGCAGGGCAGGAACCGCGCCGCGAGCTGTTGGCCGGGCTTCAGGCAGCCGGGCGGACGGTCCACGTGATCGGCGGCGCCGACGTCGCTGCCGAGCTGGACGCCAAACGCGCGATCGCCCAAGGCAGTCGGCTGGCCGCGACTTTGTAGGGTGGACCTTGGCTCACCAACGCCCATTGCGCCCACTTCCAGAATAAAAACTCCAATTTAATCAAGGATTTCCAGTTTTCACGTTCAGGCGGGGTTGGGTAACCCGCCGCTACCTTGCGCGCACTTTCCCCGCCTGTAGGTTCGGCGGGAACCGGCGCGAGCACGCAATCCTGCGGCTTTTGCGCCCGGGCAAAGGGCGCCGTAGAGCCGCCCGCCCTCCCCAGTACGCCATGCCGGTCTTGGCCGCGAATCCCGTATAGATGAATGGGGATCCGCGTTCAGCACCTGCGCAACGGAGCAAGGAGTACGCGTTACATGAAGTTGGCCTGGATCCTCTGGCTGTCCCAAATGCTGCCCCAACCGGCAGCCGATTCGCTGTGCCTCAGCACCACGGTCTACCTGGAAGCCCGCGACCAGTCGGTCCGTGGCCAGCAGGCCGTCGCCGAGGTAGCCCTGCGCCGCCGCGATAGCGGCCTGTGGGGCGACAACGTCTGCTCCGTGGTCACCGCCCGCAAGCAGTTCGCCCCCACCCTGGTATCGCCCCAGACCCGGCTCAGCAATAGCGAAGCCTGGGCCGAGGCGGTGACCATCGCCCTGGAAGCCGAGCGCAATTGGGCGCTGCCGGCCGGCCAGCGCAAGGAAATCGTGCCCGGCGCCAGCCACTTCATGGCGCACGCCATCGCCGCACCGAGCTGGCGCAACGCCTACCAGGTGGCGACGATCGGCGACCACACCTTCCTGCGGGTGCAGAAGCTGAAGCCACGGCACGGCTGATCGGCGCAGCACGCCCGACCGTCCCGAAGAAAACGCCCGCTTTCGCGGGCGTGATTATTTGTAGCAGCGGCTCTTATGGGAGCGGCTTCAGCCGCGAGCTTTTTAGCTGTCATCCCGAGCGCAGCGAGGGATCTGCATTGTCGGCGAACAGATCCCTCGCTGCGCTCGGGATGACAAGCATGAGCGCGAGGACAGGCTTGCGCGCAACGATCCGTTTCGCGCCAAAGATTGAGCCTTCACGCCTTCGCGTCCATCATCGCGCCTCCTCGCAACGGAGCGACGCCATGAAACTCTATTACTCGCCGGGCGCCTGCTCGCTGGCCGACCACATCGTATTGGAATGGACCGGCCAGCCTTACCGCGCGCAACGCGTGACGCGCGAGCAACGCAAGCAACCCGAATTCCTGAAGATCAATCCTGCCGGCGCCGTGCCCGTGCTCGAAGAAGACGGCTGGCTGCTCACGCAGAACGCGGCGATCCTCAACTATCTCGCCGATCGCTTCCCCGAATCCGGCGTCGGCGGCGACGGCACGCCGCAAAGCCGCGCCGAAGTGAATCGCTGGTTGGCCTTCGTCAACTCCGACATGCATCCGGCATTCAAGCCGCTGTTCGGTGCGACCGCCTATCTGGAAGACGAAGCGCTCATCGAGAAGACCAAGGCCGATGCGCGCGCCAAGTTGCGCGGCATGTTCGAGCGCGTGGATGCGCAATTGGCCGGCAAAGACTGGCTGACCGGCAGCCGCAGCATCGCAGACCCGTATCTTTTCGTGCTGATCCGCTGGGCCAAGGCGAACGAAATCGATTTGTCGGGCCTGGACGGTGTGGAACGCTTCTTCGCCCACATGCAGGCCGATGCCGGCGTGCGGAAAGCGCTGCAGGAAGAAGGCCTGGCCTGACGCTATTCGCTTCTTTGTGGAAGCGGCTTTTTTGTGGGAGCGGCTTTAGCCGCGAGCTCTGGATTTATTTTTCATCGCCGAGAAGAGCCCGCGGCTAAAGCCGCTCCTACGAAGAGCAGGTCAGGCCAGCGCGGCGCGTACGCCCTGTTCCCACTGCGACGCAGAGGGTTCGCCTTTGGATTTGGCGATCGCGGCGGTCAACTCCGGCAACAACGCCGATAATTCGTCGGTATCCGCGCAACGTTCGATCTTGAGCTGCATGAAGTAGCCCCGCAGGCCCAGATGCTGGCGCACGGCCTCGGACATCAGACCGCTGAGCAGGCGATAGCGGTCGGCGATATCCGAATGCGGCGACAGCGGCGACAGCGGCGCCGTGCCGGGTGCGGCCGTTTGCGCGAGCGGCGCGATAAGACCCAGTTCCGCCAGTTGCGCCAGCGCATCTGGCGGCGCATGCAACCCGCTCGCCAGACCGAGCAGCTGAGCGATAGTGCGCCGCCCATCGACCACCAACAACGTCGAGCGCAGCGCAGGCGTCAGTTTGCGCGCGCGCGTTTCGATCTCGTCGCGACCGGCGTCGGTCTTGGCGTATACCTCGTCAACTCGCATCGCCCCCTCCCCAGGTTCAGGATGCGCGCCGCGGCTCAGCCGCGGCGTTCGATCGGCGCGTATTCGCGATCCTCCGGGCCCGTGTAGTTGGCGCTCGGGCGGATGATTTTGCCGTCCTCGCGCTGTTCTATCACGTGCGCCGACCAGCCGGATGTGCGCGCGATCACGAACAGCGGCGTGAACATCGGGGTCGGCACGCCCATCATGTGGTAGCTGGAGGCGCTGTACCAGTCCAGGTTCGGGAACATCTTCTTCAGATCCATCATCAGCGTTTCGATCCGCTCGCTGACCTCGAACAGGGTGCGGTTGCCGCCCTCTTCGCACAGTTTGCGGCTGAGGTCCTTGATGATCGGATTGCGCGGATCGCCGATGGTGTACACCGGATGGCCGAAACCGATCACGATTTCCTTGCGCTCGACGCGCGCGCGGATGTCGGCCTCGGCCTCGTCGGCGCTCGAATAGCGCGAGATGATGTCCATCGCCACCTCGTTCGCGCCGCCGTGCTTGGGCCCGCGCAGCGCGCCGATCGCGCCGGTGATGCACGAGTGCATGTCCGAACCGGTGCCGGCGATGACGCGCGCGGCGAACGTGGACGCGTTGAATTCGTGTTCGGCGTACAGGATCAGCGACTTGTCCATCGCATTCTCGTGCAGCGCGCTCGGCGGCTCGCCGTGCAGCAGGTGCAGGAAGTGGCCGGCGATGCTGTCGTCGTCGGTTTCCACGTCGATGCGGCGGCCGTTGCGGGTGAAGTGCCACCAGTACAGCAGCATCGAGCCGAAACTGGCCATCAGCCGGTCGGCGATATCGCGCGCCTCGGCCGCGGGATGGCCTTCGCGCTCGGGCAGCACCGTGCCCAGCACCGAGCAGCCGGTGCGCATCACGTCCATGGGGTGCGCGTTTGCGGGCACCAGCTCCAACGCTTCCTGCACGATCGCGGGCAGGCCGCGCAGGCGCTTGAGCTTGGTCTTGTACGCCTTCAACTGCGATGCGGTCGGCAGCGCGCCGTGCACCAGCAGATGCGCCACTTCCTCGAACGTGGATTTCGTGGCCAGGTCGTGGATGTCGTAGCCGCGGTAATGCAGGTCGTTGCCGCTGCGGCCGACCGTGCACAACGCGGTGTTGCCGGCGGCGGTGCCGGAAAGGGCTACGGATTTCTTGGGCTTGAAGCCTGCCGCGGTCGTGTTGTCGCTCATCTCGGTTCCTTTGTCCAATGTTTCAATTGTCTACGAATTCGTCCGGGCCTTTGGCCGGGCATTGCGCCACTTCGATGCGCTGGCGGTCTTTCTCCGCGATGCGTTCGTCCAGCACCCAGCACTCGTCCAGCGCCGAGCAGTAACAGATCTTCAAATCGATGCGCCGGTACTGCGCCTCGAAACGGGCGAAATCGTTCGCGTCGAGGAAGGCCAGCTGCTGCAGCCGTTCGCCCGACGACACCACAATGCCGTTCGCAGTCGAGTAAGGCGGCATCTTCATATCCTGCAGGCCGAGCGAACGCATCGCCGAATTCCAATCGTGCTGCGGCTTGCCGTCCACGAAAAATTGCAAGCCGCCGACCCTCGCGGGCCCTACGCCTTTGTTCATCAGCAGCATCTGACGGTTGGACGGCGAAATGCCGGTCTCCAGCAACGGCCAGACTTGCGCGCGCACCTGCTGGCGCTGCAGCCACGCGGTGTAACCGGAAACGCACAAGGCCAGCAGACCGATGAGCGATGCGATCACGGCCGCCCAGCCGCCCCAATCGCGCGGCGAGCGCGGTTCCCGGTCGTGGTTGCGCTGCTCCGTCATCGGGTCAGTTGCCGAACTCTTGCGGGCTCGGCGCCGGGCAATGCGCCACTTCGCGTTGCACGTCTTCGGCCGATTCGCCGTAGGTCTGCGTAGTCCAGCACTCGTTCAAGACCGAGCAATAGCAGAGCTTGATGCCCAGCCGCTTGCCGGCATGGCGGCGGATCTCGATGAATTTTTCGGGGCTCGAAGGCTTCAGGTAATCCATATCCTCGCCGGCGGACAACACCAGACCGTTGAGCGAGCTGTAGCCCTGGCCCGGATCCTGCAATTGCAGGCGTTCGAGCGCCTGGTTCCAGTCGCTCACGGGCTTGCCGTCCACCGTCACCCGCACGGAGCGGATCACCGCCGGCCCCACGCCTTTGTTGGCGATGCGGAATTCCGCCGCTTTGCCCGCGTTGTACATCAGCAATCGTGGCCAGACCTGCGCGCGGATCTGTTCGCGCTGCAATATCGCCGTATAAGCCGACACCGCGACCGCGACCAAGCCGATGAACACCGCCGAGATCGCCGTGATGCGATCCCAATCGGTGCCCGGCTTGGCCTGTGGATCGTTCACTTCGGCGATTTGGCGAACAGTTCGTCGAGCTTGCGCTCGTAGTCGTGATAGCCCAGGAAATCGTAGAGCTCGTCGCGCGTTTGCAGGCGGTCGATGATGTTCTTCTGCGTGCCTTCCTTGCGTACGGTTTCGTAGAAGCCGAGCGCGGCCTTGTTCATCGCGCGGTACGCACCGCAACAATAAAGCGCGATGTCGACGCCGGCATCGCGCAATTCGTCGGTCGTGAAGAAAGGCGTGGAGCCGAACTCGGTCAGGTTGGCCAGGATCGGCACCTTCACCGCCCGCTTGAAGCGGCGGTAGTCGTCCAGCGTCTTCATCGCTTCGGGGAAGATCATGTCCGCGCCGGCTTCGACGTAGGCCTGGGCGCGTTCCATCGCCGCGTCCACGCCCTCGCTGGCCGCGGCATCGGTGCGCGCCATGATCACGAACGATTCGTCGTGGCGCGCATCGACCGCGGCCTTGATGCGATCGACCATTTCCGCCGCCGGCACCACTTCCTTGCCCGGCCGGTGCCCGCAACGCTTCTGGCCGACCTGGTCCTCGATATGCACCGCGGCCACGCCGACGTTGATGAAGGATTTGATGGTGCGGCCGATGTTGAACGCGCCGCCCCAACCGGTGTCGATATCGACGAGCAGCGGCATGCCGCTGGCGTCGACGATGCGGCGCGCGTCGATCAGCACGTCTTCCATGGTGCTGATGCCGAGATCCGGCATGCCGAGCGAATTGGCCGCAACGCCGCCGCCGGAAAGGTAAAGCGCCTTGTAACCGACGCGTTTGGCCATCAGCGCGGCGTAGGCGGTGATGCTGCCCATGACCTGCAGGGGGGATTCTTCGGCGAGTGCGGCGCGAAAGCGCGCGCCGGCGGAGGTCTGGGGGCTCATGGCGTCTCCGGGAAAGGCGCTATTTTAGCCGAGCCGGGCCGCCCCCGCCCGCCGATTGAAGTGCCGCTCCGCCGGCGCTTGCTAGCATGCGCGAACACACATCGGGGGAAGGGTCGTGCGCAAAGCGTGGTTGCTGGCCTGGTGCCTGGGCTGTTCTTCTCTCGCATCGGCCCAGGATGCGGCGTGGCCGTCGCCTCCCGTCGATTCCGCAGCCGCGCTCGAAGCGCAAATCCCCGCTTTGGCCCGGCAGTGGTTAGCCGACTATCGCGATGCCGATGCGGATGCCGAACGCGAACAGACCCACCTCATGCGCCTGCAACTGGTCGCGGGCCGCTATCGGGAAGCGATCGAAACCATCCACGCCTTGCGCGAGCGCCGTGCCGGTACCGCACCGGTGCAAGCCACGACCTTGTTCCTGCAGTACGAGCTGTACGCCGACGCGAAGCTGCGCGGCGAACGTTCGCTGCTGCCCGCGCTGCGCCGCGGCTTTGCGAGACTCGACGATCGCGCTGCAGCGCAAGCTTTGCCCGCCTTCGGCGCGAACCTGACGCGTGCGCGGCAGGATCTGGACGCAGCGCTGGAGAAACAGCACGGCAAGACCGCGGTCCCGCGATCCGAAGCGCTGGAACTGGTCCGCCTGTACCTGTTCCATCGGGTCTATACCGAGTTGCTGCCGCAGATGCCGACGTTCACCGCCGAGGACGAAGCGCGGCGCTACACGATCGAACGCGACATCGTCGTTCCCGGCGCGGATGGCGCAAGCCTGCGCGGCCTGGTGGTGCGCCCGAAATCGGCGCACGGCCCGCAACCCGCTCTGCTGGGCTTCACCATCTACGTCAACGACGACTGGTCGCTCTCGGACGCCAAGGCAGCCGCCGCGCACGGTTACGTCGGCGTAGTCGTCTACAGCCGCGGCAAGGCCGGCAGCCCCGGACCGGTCGCACCCTACGAGCACGACGGCGCCGATGCGGCGGCAGCGATCGCCTGGATCGCGCGCCAACCCTGGTGCGACGGCCGCGTGGGCATGTACGGCAACAGCTACAACAGCTTCACCCAGTGGGCCGCGGCCAAACATCGTCCGCCGGCGTTGAAGGCGATGATGACGTCCGCCTCCACCGCACCCGGCATCGACGTGCCGATGCAGGGCAACGTCTTCCTCAATTTCCTGTATCCCTGGCCGCTGTGGACCGCAAGCAACGCCACGCTCGACGGCGACAGCTATGGCGACCAGGCGCGCTGGCAGCGCCTGGACCGCACCTGGTACGAAAGCGGCCGCGCCTATCGCGATCTGCCCAAGATCGACGGCGCGCCGAATCCGGTTTATTCGCGCTGGTTGCAGCATCCCGGCTACGACGCCTACTGGCAGGCGATGACGCCGCAAGGCGACGAATTCGCGCGGATCGACATCCCTGTGCTCGCGGTCACCGGATATTTCGACGGCGCGCGGGTCGGCGTGCAGCACTATTACGACGAGCATTTGCGCCATCGTCCGAACGCAGACCACACGCTGCTGATCGGTCCGTGGGGGCATTTCGCGATGCAGACCGGCGTCGTCCGTTTCGTCGAAGGCTATCAGGTCGATCCGTCGGCGCTGATCGACCTGCCGGAACTGCGCTACCAATGGTTCGATCACGTCTTCCGCGGCTCGCCCAAGCCCGAGTCGCTGCGCGACCGCGTGAACTATCAGGTCATGGGCGCCGATGTCTGGAAGCATGCGCCATCGATCGAAGCGATGGCGAACGAACGTTTGCGCCTGTATCTGCAACCCGCGACCCGCGCCGCCGAAGGAACGCTCGCCGAAAAGAAACCCGGCGGCAACGCGTTCAGCGCGCAAATCGTGAATTTCTCCGACCGCAAGGATGCCGATTGGACTTCGCCCGCCGAATCGCTGCTCGACAAACTGGATCCGCGCGGCGGCCTGGCCTTCGTCAGCGAACCCTTCGCGGCGCCCGTCGAGTTGAGCGGACTGTTCTCCGGCCGCTTGGATTTCCTCACCAACAAGCACGACATGGATCTGACCGTGTCGCTGTACGAACGCATGGCCGACGGCCGCTATCTGCTGCTGGCCTGGCACTTGGGCCGCGCCAGCTACGCGAAGGACCGCGATCGCCGCGAATTGCTGAAGCCGGGCAAGCGCCAGACCTTGGATTTCCACAGCGAGCGGCTTGTGAGCCGGCGATTGCAAGCGGGCAGCCGGCTGGTGATCGTGCTGGCGATCAATAAGCAGCGCGACATGCAGATCAATTACGGCAGCGGCAAGGACGTCAGCGACGAAACTATCGCCGACGCCGCCGAGCCGATGCGGCTACGTTGGTACGGCAATAGTCATATCGACGTGCCGTTGGCGCGCTGACAAGCGGGCATGCGGCCGTAAGAACCGAGCGGGCAGCACCGTGGATTTGCCCGCCAGCGCGAACGGGAATAACGTCTGGACCCAACAGGACTCGGCCGGGGATCGCCATGGACTTCTTGAAGATTCTGCGTTCGCTGGAAGAATTCCTGTACGAAGTGATGAGCTGGCTGGCGTTCTATCCGCGGACGCTGTTCCGGATCCTGCTCCACCCGATCGCCGTCTCCAAATACACGGTGCTGCAAATGGCCGAGGAGCGCGACCAACAGTTCACCGAAACGATCAGCCCGCCGCTGATGCTGATCCTGTCCATCATCCTCGCCCACGCCGTGGAAATGGCTTATGCCGACCCGTTGCGATACACGCACAACCAGATCAACGACATGGTCTTCGGATCGCAGCAGGGATTGCTGGCGTTCCGAAGCGTCTGCTTCAGCCTGTACGCGCTGATCGCCGCGCTTTGGACGATGAAGCGAACCCGGCAGCCGCTGACCCGCGACACGCTGCGCGTGCCTTTCTACGTGCATGCCTTCTTGGCTTCGCCGTTCGTGATCTTCATGTCGTTGGCATCGATGATGGTGCGCACCGAACGCTTGCCGATCATCTTGGCCGGCGCCGGGCTCGGCTTGGCGATAGCGGTTTGGTACGTGCGCGCGCAGGCCGTCGTATTCCGCTATTTCACCAAATTCGGCGCATTGCGCTCCTACGCATACGCCGTGGCTCACTTCGTCTTGACCACTGTGCTGATCTTCGCGATCGCATTCGTGATGCTCGGCTTCGGTCAGTTGCCCGGGTGACGCCCAAGAAAAAAAGGGCGGCCTGCGGGCCGCCCTTTCTCGATTCGCGCTGCGGACGATCAGCCCAGCAAGTGCGCCACGCCCGCGCGCTCTTCTTCCAGCTCGGCCAGCGTCTTGTCCATGCGCTCGCGGCTGAACGCGTCGACTTCCAGGCCCTCGATGCGGGTGTATTCGCCATTGGCGGTGGTCACCGGCACTCCGTACATCACGTCCTTGGGAATGCCGTAGCTGCCGTCCGACGGCACGCCCATCGTCACCCACTTGCCGTTGCTGCCCAGCACCCAGTCGCGGATGTGGTCGATAGCGGCGTTGGCGGCCGATGCGGCGGAAGACAGGCCGCGCGCTTCGATGATCGCCGCGCCGCGCTTGCCGACCTGCGGGATGAAGGTATTCGCGTTCCAGTCGGCGTCGTCGATCTTGGCCTTCAGCGAGTGGCCGCCGACGGTGGCGAAACGATAGTCGGGATACATGGTAGGGCTGTGATTGCCCCACACGATCAGCTTGTCGATATCGCCGACGGCGACGCCGGCCTTCGCGGCGAGTTGGCTCAGCGCGCGATTGTGATCCAGGCGCAGCATCGCGGTGAAATTCTTGGCCGGCAGATCCGGCGCCGACTTCATCGCGATGTAGGCATTGGTATTGGCCGGATTGCCGACCACCAGCACTTTGACGTCGCGCTTGGCGACCTTGTTCAACGCCGCGCCCTGCGCGGTGAAGATCTTGGCGTTCTCCAGCAACAGATCCTTGCGCTCCATGCCCGGGCCGCGCGGACGCGCGCCGACCAGCAGGGCGATGTCGGCATCCTTGAACGCGACTTCGGCGTCGTCGGTGCCGACCATGCCGGCCAGCAGCGGGAACGCGCAGTCCTCCAGCTCCATCATCACGCCCTTGAGCGCGGCCTGGGCCTTCTCCATCGGCAGTTCGAGCAACTGCAGGATGACGGGCTGATCCTTGCCCAGCATTTCGCCGGAAGCGATGCGGAACAGCAGCGAGTAGCCGATCTGGCCGGCTGCGCCGGTGACGGCAACGCGGACGGGGGTTTTCATATTCGAAATCCTCAATGCATCGTAGGGTGGGCCTTGGCCCACCGCGTGGGGAATGGTGGGCCGGGGCCCACCCTACGGATCACTTCAATTCAGCGAAGAACTCCGCGAACCTCTGCAGACCGGGCGCCAGCTGCGGCGTCGGGCAGGTGTAGCTGATGCGCAACGCGCGCGGCTCGCCGAAAGCCGAACCGGGCACGCAGGCCACGCCTTTGGCGTCGAGCAGCGCGTTGCAGAAGTCGACGTCGTTCTCGATCTTCTTGCCGTTATGCGATTTGCCGAACGCCACGCTGATGTCCGGGAACGCGTAAAACGCGCCCTGGGGCTTCGGGCAAACCACGCCGGGAATAGCGTTGAGCATGGCCATCACCTGGTCGCGCTTGGCTTGGAACTCGATGTTCTTCTGCTGCGGAATATCCTGCGGGCCGCTCAACGCGGCCACCGCGGCGGCGGTGACGATTTCCGGGATGTTGGTGATGTGGTTGGAGTTCATCGTCGCGACCGCCTTGGCCACCGACTCCGGCCCGGCCATGAAGCCGACGCGCCAGCCCGGCATGCCGTAGGTCTTGGACAGCGAATCCAGGAAGATAACGCGGTCGCGCAGTTCCGGGCGGAAATGCACGAAGTTGTGGTAGCCCACGCCGTCGAACACCATGCGGTTGTAGATGTCGTCGGTGAGGATCCAAGTGTCCGGATGCTTGACGATCACGTCCGCCAGCGCGGCGATTTCATCGCGCGTGTAGACCATCCCGGTCGGGTTGGACGGATTGTTGAACAAGAACACCTTCGGCTTCTTCGCCAGCGCGGCGTCGAGCTGCGCAGGCGTCAGCTTGTAGTTCTGTTCCGGCGGGCACGGCAGCAGTTGGATGTCGGCGTTGAGGATTTCGCCGATGTCGACGTAGCTGGTCCAATACGGCGTCGGGAAGCAAAAACCGTCGCCCTCGTCGAGCAATGCCTCGCAGATGTTGTAGATCACGTGCTTGGCGCCGATGCCGGTGGCGACGTTGGCGCGCGAATAGCCGGTCAGGCCGATCTGCTCGATGTGTTTCAGGAAGGCATCCAGCAACGCGTCGGAGCCGCGATTGCTGCCGTACTGGCCGCTGTCCTTGGCCAGCGCCTCCCGGGCCGCGGCGTAGACGTGCTCGCCGGGCAGGAAGTTCGGAACGCCGATGGAAAAACTGATGATGTCGCGGCCTTCGGCCTTGAGTTGCTTGGCCTTTTCGGCGACGAGCATGATCGCGCTGGGCTTAGCGCGGCCCATGCGCTGGGCGAGTTGGGGCATCGCGGGAACCTCTCGAGGGAGCTCGGCTAGGAACCTAGGGAGCCCGCGAATTTTAACACAGCCCTCGATTTCGGGCGTCCCGGATGGCCAGTTTTCCGAGATTTCCCGTCCTTAATCGGGCGACCGAACTTACTTCCGGCGCTCTCACTCACTTTCCGGAGAACCACCATGAAGACCCTATCGACCAGTCTGGCGGTTTCGATGGCCCTGATCGCGCTTGCCGCTTCCGAACCGGCGCGAGCCATCGATGCCAAGGCCATCAGCCCCGCCGTCTGCCAGCCGTATACCTCTGTGGCCCTTGACCCGGCCTTGCTGCGCATCCGCGCCGACGGCATCGCCAACAACTACGACACGTACCGGTACGTCATCTGCCCTTTGCCGAAAGATGCGGACGAAGCCTGGGGAACGGCGGAGGGGGTGGTCCAAGTTTGGTTCCGCAAGGGAGGGGCAGCGCCTCTTTCGCAAAACCAATGCACGATGACCGCCGGCTGGGCGCATTACGCCAACCTCGTCTCCATGACGGCATCGGCTACCGACAACGGCGATCCCGTCGGGGCGGTCAGTTTCGACCCGACCGCGTTCCCCGTGGGCAACGACAATAATGCCGTGCTCGTTTGCCGGATCGCGCCGAAACACAAGCTCGAGACGATCTTTTTCATGGAAGGCGAATTCACCGAGACGAATATTTGACGTCCGGCGCAGCGGCGGCCGCAACAGCCCGCACTTTGCGATCCACCCGAACGGCGGCTCCCTAACCGCCGTTCGGTCCTGACGGCTATAGAGCGCAACGCAATTGTAAGGGTCCGCACGGCGTCTTCGACGAACGGGAAGGGTCTAGCCGCAGCTGAGCGCACGGCGGTCGAATACGGTAAGGCTCAGTTTGGCGACGAAAGGCCGCAGTGCCGTGGCGATCGGTCCTAGTGCGCCGGGAGCATGGCCTAACATCTGCATTCTCAGGGGGTATTGCGATGATCCCGACTCTGCTTATTCGCCACGCGGTACGGCGTTCGGTCGCCATGGGGCTTTTGCTTACCGGCGCCCTGCTGACCGGCTGTGTCTCCACCCAAGTCCGCACCGCCCGGGACACCACCGGCCAGCCGCTGCGGATCGACGGCAGCGTGGTGCTGGTGGAGGCCGACATCGAGCTCTCCGAAATGCTGGTCGGCGGCGCCGCCGAGCCGCGCAAGGAATGGACCGAAGCCGCCCGCAGGCTCTACCCGCAGGCCGCCCGCGATGTCCTGCAGGCCCAGGGCATCGCCATGCGCCCGGACTTCTACCTGCCCGCCGACGCCGGCTCGGAAAACCGCCTGCGCCAGCTGCATCTGCTCAACCAGGCCGTGTCGCTGAGCATCCTGGAATGGTCGCGCGCCAGCAGTAGCGCCAGCGGCGGCCTGCGCAACAAACACGGCAGGTTCGACTGGACCCTGGGCCCGGGCGTGGCCGAACTGCGCCAGGCCACGGGCGCGGACTACGCGCTGTTCACCTATATCCGCGACAGCTATACCAGCGGCGGACGGGCGGCGATGCGGATCGTCGGTTTCGTGCTGCTGGGCGGCGACATCGGCGGCGGTACCCAGATCGGATTGGCGTCGCTGGTCGATCTGCGCACCGGCCAGGTGGTCTGGCACAACCTGCTGCTCGACCAGACCGGCGACCTGCGCGACGTAGCCGGCGCACGCGAGACCGCCGGCGACCTGCTCAAAGGCATGCGAGGTGAGCCGCGATGAAATCGCCCGCACTTGCGCTCGCCTTGCTGCTTGGCTTGTCTGCCTGCGCCAGCCAGGCGCCCGTACGCGACAACAAACCCGGCACCACGCCCACCGCCGGCAGCGACGAAGCCGAGCTTTGGTACGCGATGGAGCGCGCCGAAACAGAATTGCAGCGCTCGCCGTTGCGGGTGCGCGATCCCGCGCTCAACGACTATGTGCGCAAGGTGGCCTGCGAAGTCGCCGGCGACTATTGCAAAGACCTGCGCGTCTATGTGATGGATGTGCCGCAATTCAACGCCAGCATGGCGCCCAACGGCGTGATGCTGGTCTGGACGGGCGCGCTGTTGCGCGCGCGCGACGAGGCCGAAATCGCCTTCGTGCTGGGCCACGAGGTCGGCCACTTCCGCGCGCAGCATTCTTTGCGGCAATGGCGGCGGATCAAGGACACCAGCGCGGCATTGGGCGTGTTTCAAGTGCTGGCTTACGGCGCCGGCGCGCCGACCACGGCCATGCTCGGCTCGCTGGCCGGTTACGCCACGCTGTTCAAATTCACCCGCGACCAGGAGCGCGAGGCGGACCGCCTCGGTTTCCAGGCCATCGTCGCCTATGGCTACGACCCGCGCGCAGGCGTGGACCTGTGGGCGCGCATGAAACGCGAGGAGGACACGCGACGCTACGGCAAGCCGTCGGCGATCTTCTCCACCCATCCTGCCACCGCCGAGCGGCTGGCCGATATCACGGTCGCGGCGCAGGCCGTACCGGACCCGCCGCGCGAGCGACGTCGCAACGAGTACCGCGCGGTCGCGCGGCCTTATCTGGAGCATTGGCTGAATGCCGAAGTCGCACGCCGCGAATACGCGGCTTCGTTGCTGGTGATCGGCGAGCTGTTGAAGGATTCGCCGCGCGAAGACCACGGCGTGCTGACGTTCTACCTGGGCGAAGCGCACCGCCGCCGCAACGCCGATGGCGACCGCGCCGCGGCCGCGAAACTGTACGCGCAGGCGGTGACGATGCCGGGTACGCCTGCAGCCGCCTGGCGCGAACACGGCTTCGCGCTGCGCGATGCCGGCAGCACCGTCGCGGCGCGCGCCGCATTCCAAAACTACCTGGCGGCGATACCGCAAGCCGACGACCGCGCTTTCGTTCAACGCGAAATGGACAAGCTGGGAGGCAAGCCATGAACCTTCAAACGACGCAGATGCGCCCCTCGCTTTGTAGAGCGGGGCTTGCCCCGCTGCTTTTGGCCCTCTTGCTGACCGTTCTGCTCGCAGCCTGCGCCTCCAGCGGCGAGCGCTTGGTCGAACCCGGCCCCAATCCCGCCGGCAAAAAACTCGCCATCAACAGCGAAATGGAATGGACGCGCATAGCCGGCACGCGTTTCCAGCTGTGGACCATGGACGGCGAATTGCTCAACCGTCTCTATCTGGTCCCGGCAGTGCGCGAGCGCGAGTACATTTTCCTCGGCAGCCGCCAGACCAAACGCCGGCCCGACGGCCCGTTCTTCAAACCGGGCATGCGCGCGGACGAACTGCGCGATCTGATCGTCGACGGCTTGCTCGCATCGGGTGCGATCAATATTTCGGCGAGCAACCTGCGCCCGGTCACGTTCGGCAACCACGAAGGCCTGCGTTTCGAGATGACGCTCGCCAATCAGGAAGGGCTGAAATACCAGGCCATGGCGGCGGCGTTCGAACACGACCGCGAGTTGGCGCTGGCGATCTTCATGGCGCCCAGCGAGTACTACTATCCGCGCGACGCGCAGAAGGTCGACCGGATGCTCGATACACTGCGCTGGAAGTAGGCGCCGGATTTGTAGAGCGGAGCTTGCCCCGCTGCTCCTGATCTATGTGGGAGCGGCTTCAGCCGCGAGCTCTTCGGCTCGCATCGATGCTTGAAAGCTCGCGGCTGAAGCCGCTCCCACAAAAGCACCCTCGCCTTATGCGGCCAGGATCTTGTTCCACTCCGCCACACGATCGGCCTTAGCAGCCAGCGCCGCATCGGCGTCGCCTTCGATCGTGACCGACTTGATCTTGTCGCCCTGCTTCACCGCATCGACCGCTTCGATGCCGGAAACGACCTTGCCGAACACGGTGTGCTTGCCGTCCAGCCACGGGGTGGCGACATGGGTGATGAAGAACTGGCTGCCGTTGGTGTTGGGGCCGGCATTGGCCATCGACAGCACGCCGCGCTCGTGGCCTACGCCGTTCTTGGCTTCGTCCTCGAACTTGTAGCCCGGGCCGCCGGTGCCGGTGCCTTGCGGGCAGCCGCCCTGGATCATGAAATCGGGGATCACCCGGTGGAAGTTAAGGCCGTTGTAGAAACCGCGCTTGGCCAGATTGACGAAATTGGCCACGGTCAGCGGTGCCTTGTCGGGGTAAAGCTCGACCTTGATCGGGCCGCGGTCGGTGTCGAAAGTGGCGATGAGACTCATGGTTTGCTCCGGGTTGGGTGGGTTCGCGGCGGAATTAGGTACAAACAGGGGGAATAAACGGCGATTCACGTTATGGGGCCGCAATAGCGCCTTTTCACGCCCGCCGACGCCAAAACCGGCGTCTCAGACCGCTATAATAGCCGGCTTCCCTAACCGACCTTTGCGCCCTGCCCTCAAAAGCATCTCCGGCGCCCCTCTCGTCATGTCCATCGAACGCCTTCGCAATATCGCCATCGTCGCCCACGTCGACCACGGCAAGACCACCCTCGTCGACCAGCTGCTCAAGCAGTCGGGCACGTTCAGCGATCGCACGGTCACCACCGAGCGGATGATGGACAGCAACGATCTGGAAAAGGAACGCGGCATCACGATCCTGTCCAAGAACACGGCGATCCGCTGGAAGTCCCCGGCCGGCGAGGAATACCGCATCAATATCGTCGACACCCCCGGCCACGCCGACTTCGGCGGCGAGGTGGAGCGCGTGCTGTCGATGGTCGACTCGGTGCTGATCCTAGTCGACGCGATGGACGGCCCGATGCCGCAGACCCGCTTCGTGACCCAGAAAGCGTTCGCGATGGGCTTCAAGCCGATCGTGGTGGTCAACAAGGTCGACCGTCCCGGCGCGCGTCCGGACTGGGTGCTGGACCAGACCTTCGACCTGTTCGACCGTCTCGGCGCCACCGACGAGCAACTCGATTTCCACACCGTCTACGCCTCGGCGCTGCACGGTTACGCAGGCCTGGAGCCGACCGTTCGCGAAGGCAACATGACGCCGCTGTTCCAGACCATCGTCGACCACGTCGCGCCGCCGCCGGTCGACCTGGACGGCCCGTTCCAGATGCGCATCACCTCGCTGGACTACAGCAACTACGTCGGCATCATCGGCGTGGGCCGCGTGCAGCGCGGCAAGATCAAGACCAACCAGCAGGTCACGGTGATCGACCGCGAAGGCAAGACCCGCAACGCCAAAGTGCTGCAGGTACTCGGCTTCCTCGGCCTCGAGCGCCATGAAGTGAAGGAAGCGCAGGCCGGCGACATCATCGCGATCTCCGGCATCGAAGGCCTGGGCATTTCCGATACGGTCTGCGACACGTCGTCGGCCGAACAGCTGCCGGTACTGACCGTCGACGAACCGACCATCTCGATGACTTTCCAGGTGAACGATTCGCCGTTCGCCGGCACCAAGGATCGCAGCGGCGGCAAGTTCCTGACTTCGCGCCAGTTGCGCGACCGTTTGAACCGCGAAACCCAGCACAACGTCGCGCTCAAGGTCGAAGACACCGCCGACGCCGACAAATTCAAAGTCAGCGGCCGCGGCGAACTGCATCTGTCGATCCTGATCGAAACCATGCGCCGCGAAGGCTACGAGTTGGCCGTGTCGCGTCCGGAAGTGATCATCAAGCAGATCGACGGCGTGGCGCAGGAACCGTTCGAACAATTGGTCGTGGATCTGGAAGAACAGTTCCAGGGCGGCGTGATGTCGCGCCTGGGCGAGCGCAAGGCGCAGCTGACCAATATGGAACCGGACGGCAAGGGCCGCGTGCGCATCGAATTCATGATCCCGGCGCGCGGATTGATCGGTTTCCAGACCGAATTCCGTACGATCACCGCCGGCACCGGCCTGCTGTTCCACGTGTTCGACCACTACGGCCCGCGCGCGGAAGGCGACATCGGCCAGCGCCAGAACGGCGTGCTGATCTCCAACGGCACCGGCCCCTCGCCCGCTTATGCGCAGATCGCGATGCAGGAACGCGGCCGCCTCTTCATCGAACCGGGCGAAGAGATCTACGAAGGCCAGATCGTCGGCATCCACAGCAAGGACAACGACCTTACGGTCAACGCCTTGCGCGGCAAGCAGCTGACCAACTTCCGCGCCTCGGGCAAAGACGACGACGAAGGGTTGATCCCGCCGATCAAGTTCTCGCTGGAACAGGCGCTGGAGTTCATCGACGACGACGAACTGGTCGAGATCACGCCCAAGGCCATCCGCCTGCGCAAGAAGCAACGCACCGAAGTGGACCGCAAGCGCGCCTCGCGCGCCGCGTAAGCTTCGAAGGATGACCGAGCAGCACTACAACCCGGATCCGCATGCGCATCCGGGGCTGCATGTGATCGCCGTCGTCGAAGCGCTCAAAGGCGCGCTGGCCGTTCTGGCGGCGAGCGGGCTGGAATTGCTGGGTCCCGCGCCGCTGCGGCATTGGGTGGACCTGCTGATCGCCAAATTCCAACTCGATCCCGATCACGGCGCGATGGCTTGGTTGGCGAACGCGATCAGCCCGCATTCGGTGCATTTCGCCGCCGCCGGCGTGTTGTTCTACGGCATCGTGCATCTGATCGAGGCCTGGGGCTTGTGGCGCGCCAAGGTTTGGGCGTCCTGGCTCGGCTGCCTGGCGGCCGCGGCCTATCTGCCCTTCGACATCTATGCCGTATTCCGCCATCCCGGCTGGCTGTCGATGGCGGTGGTAGCGATCAACCTGATCGTCGTCTGGGTGCTGGGCCGCGACCTGGTCAAACGCAAGCAGTAGTGGGGCGGCTTTTCGTGGGAGCGGCTTCAGCCGCGAGCTTTTGACCACGACAACAAGAGCAAAGTCACTGGGTTCCCGCCTTCGCGGGAATGACGGCTCAAGAGCAGGATCAAGATCAAGAGATCGCGGCTGAAGCCGCTCCCACGAAAAGCCCGGGGCTATTGCCAGCCGGCCGCCGGCGCGTGATGCTGCGCGCTGCCGCGCCGCCGGCCGGCTCTCTGGGGATCCGATATGCCGCTTCGCACGCCCGTACTGCTGCCGCTGGTTGCAGCCTTGGCCCTGGCCGCCTGTCAGCGCAATGCTTCCGAACCCACGGCCTCTTCCGCCGCGCCGGCTAAAGCGCCCGCTTCGGCCGAACAGCCTGCCGCGATCACTGCCGCACCCAGCGCATTCGCTTTCGACGAAGCCGATATCGCCAGCCTGCGTGCGCGCATGGAGAAAGGCGACATCAGCAGCCATGCGCTGACCCAGGCCTACCTCGACCGCATCGCGGCGATCGACGATGCCGGCCCGCGTCTCAATGCCGTCATCGAACTGAATCCGAATGCACTGAAGGAAGCCGACGCGCTCGACGCGGAGCGCAAAGCCGGCACATTGCGCGGACCGCTGCACGGCATTCCGGTGCTGTTGAAGGACAACATCGATGCCACGCCGATGGTCAATTCCGCAGGCTCGCTGGCTTTGGCCAACCACCGTCCTAAAACCGACGCCTTTCTGGTCAAGCGGCTGCGCGAAAACGGCGCGGTGATCCTGGGCAAAACCAATCTCAGCGAGTGGGCCAACTTCCGTTCCTCGCGTTCGACCTCCGGCTGGAGCGGACGCGGCGGACAGACCAAGAATCCTTACGCGCTGGATCGCAATCCCTGCGGCTCCAGCTCCGGCACCGGCACGGCGATCGCGGCGAATCTGGCGGCGGTAGGCATCGGCACGGAAACCGACGGCAGCATCGTCTGTCCCGCTGCCGTCGCCGGCTTAGTCGGCCTCAAGCCGACGGTGGGCCTGGTGAGCCGCAGCGGCATCATCCCGATCTCGCACAGCCAGGACACTGCCGGCCCGATGACGCGCACCGTCGCCGATGCGGCCGTAATGCTTGCCGCCATCACCGGCAAGGACGACGCCGACGCGGCCACCAAAAACAGCGTCGGCCGCGCGTTGTTCGACTACACCGCAAGCCTGAAAACCGACGGTTTGAAAGGCGCGCGCATCGGCGTGGTGCGCAAGCTGATGGGTTACCAGCCCGACGTCGATGCGGCGATGGAAAAAGCGATCGCATCGATGAAGTCCGCGGGCGCCGAAGTGGTCGACGTCGAAATCCCGACGCTCGGCGAGTGGGACGAGCCTGAGCTCGAAGTGCTGCTGTACGAGTTCAAGGCCGATCTGGAGAGCTATCTGGCCGCCAGCGGCGCGCCGGTGAAAACGCTCGCCGAACTGATCGAGTTCAACAAGAATAACGCCGCCGCCGAGATGCCCTACTTCGCGCAGGAACAGTTCGAGAAAGCGCAAGCCAAGGGTCCGTTGAGCGATGCGGCCTACATCGAAGCGCGCACCAAGGCGCGCAGGCTCGCCGGCCCCGAAGGCATCGATGCGGCGTTGAAGGCGAACAAGCTCGACGCGCTGGTCGCGCCGTCGATGTCGCCGGCGTGGCTGACCGACCCGGTCAATGGCGACCACTTCACCGGCGCCGGCTACGGCGCGGCTGCGGTCGCAGGCACGCCGAGCATCAGCGTGCCGATGGGCGACAGCCACGGCCTGCCGCTCGGCATCACCTTCATGGGCCCGGCCTGGAGCGAACCGCGCTTGATCGAGTTGGCGTATTCGTTCGAGCAAGCGACGAAAGCGCGCAAGGCGCCGAAATTCCTGCCGACGATTACGCCTCAGGGCGAGATGGCGAAGGCCGCGAAGTAGCGACCACCGCAAGCGGCCCGCTATTGCGGAAGGCCGCGGCTTTTCCCTCTCCCTTTACGGGAGAGGGACAGGCCCGAAGGGCCAGGGAGAGGGTCCGGCTTTTCGCGCCGCAGCAGTAAGAGCAACAGCACGCTTGCTCCGCTCGCGCCCCCTCTCCTGCCCTTCGGGCATCCTCTCCCGCAAGGGGAGAGGAAAAACCGAACTCTCACGAATTAGTCGCTTATCTCCACTCGGGCTATGCGACCACCGTCTCCGCTCATCCAGCCGATGCTGCCAGCCAGATCGATCGCGTCGTAGCCTGTTCCGGACAGCAGTGACAGTCGAATATGAGAAGGCTGAGCATTTTCGGCTTCAACGCCACTGGGGCCCACAGCAATGCATGGCGAACTGAAACGGTCGCCGCATGCGATGGCGGATCTATACCCACGAAGTGGAGGATCAAGTTCAGCCAGAGAAGCTATGCCAGCGCCATTTTTCTTTGCAAAAGACAGACCCGCTATGAGTCCAGGTTTGCTTTCGCTCTTATAGTCGCCGCCGACGAGCAGAAAAGTATGGTTGCCCGATGAAGCCGCTGAGAAGAATCCGCTACTTTCGCTTTTTTTCGACTTAGCGGGCTCCGTTGCATACCACTCGTTAGTGCCGACATTCAGTACATGGGCCCTTGCGGCGTCGCCCCCGGTCACTACAACCACATGTGTATTGGTCGCCGCTATACATGTGCCGCTAGCGGCGAACGCTGCTTCTCCATCCACAGCTTTCGGACCATTCGGCGTCAGCTGCCAGTCCTTGCCGGCATTGCGAGAACGATAAACCTGGAAACGGCCTTCGATTGGGTCGCCAAGCATCCATCCATCCGTACCTTGAAAAGCCATGCAATCGAAAAACGCCCGTGGATCCTTATTCTGCAGAGCAAACTTCCACGATTTGCCTCCATCTTCGGTGCGATAAACACGAGACGCTTCGCCCGGACCGATGCTGAGCACGACCGCCGTATCGGCATCGAATCCCTCCACATCGCGGAAATCGAGCTCGCCGGCATCCGGCACCTTGATCGTCTGCCAATGCTTGCCGCCATCGACCGTGCGCAGCACCGTACCCTCGCGGCCGCTGGCCCAGGCGACATCGGCGCTGACTGCGGAAATGCCGCGCAGCCGCACTTTGACGCCGCTGTCCTGCGGCACGATGCGGACTTCGGCGCATGCGGCACCCGCCGCGAACAGCCAGGCTGCGGCGACGAGGATTCGGATCGGGGACATGGCGTGCTCCGGCGGGATCGCGCGGAGCCTAGCATGGCGGCCTCGGCCCTCGCTCTTGTGGGAGCGGCTTCAGCCGCGAGCTTTTTCAGGCGCGGCGAAAGCCAAGTCACTGGATTCCCGCCTTCGCGGGAATGACGGCTAAAAACAGATCAAGAGCTCGCGGCCGAAGCCGCTCCTACGAAGAGCGAAGGATCAGGCCGACGCAGGCGCCGCGATCTGACCCTGCTTGCGCACTATCAGCATCGCCGTTTCCAGCGCCTGCTCGTAGTTCAAGCGCGGATCGACGGTGGAGCGATAGGCGCGTTCCAGGTCGATATCGGTCAGGTCGCGCGCGCCGCCGGTGCATTCGGTCACGTCTTCGCCGGTCAGCTCCAGGTGCACGCCGCCAAGACGCGTGCCGGCGGCCGCATGCAGGTCGAACGACTGCTCGACTTCGCTGCGGATATTGCCGAAACGGCGCGTCTTGTAGCCGTTGGCGGTGCTTTCGGTGTTGCCGTGCATCGGATCGCAGATCCACAGCACGCGCCGGCCATCGCGCTTCACCGCATCCAGCAAAGCGGGCAGTTTGTCGGCGATGTGCGCCGCGCCCATGCGATGGATCAGGCTCAGGCGGCCCGGTTCGTCGTCCGGATTGAGCACGTCGATCAGCTTCAACAACTGATCCGGCGTCACCGACGGCCCGATCTTGACCGCGATCGGATTGCGGATGCCGCGGAAATATTCCACGTGCGCACCATCGAGCGCGGCGGTGCGCATGCCGATCCACGGGAAGTGCGTGCTGAGGTTGAACCAGCCCCACTGCCGCGGCACTTGCCGCGTCTGCGCTTCCTCGTACGGCAGCAGCAATGCTTCGTGCGAGGTGTAGAAGTCGACGCGATTGAGGTTGTGCACCTGCGCGCCGGACAAAGTCTCCATGAACCGCACCGCGTCGCCGATGCCGGCGACCATGCGGTGGTATTCGTCGGCCAGCGGCGAATGCGTCACCCAGCCCAGGTCCCAGTACTCGGGATGGTGCAGGTCGGCGAAACCGCCGTCGATCAGCGATCGCACGAAATTCATCGTCATCGCCGAACGCGCATGCGCCTTGATCATGCGGCGCGGATCGGGAATGCGCGCCTCCGGCGAGAACTCGGGCGCGTTGATGATGTCGCCGCGATAGCTGGGCAGCGTGTGCTCGCCGCGCGTCTCGGTATCGGTCGAGCGCGGCTTGGCGTACTGTCCGGCGAAGCGGCCCACGCGCACGACCGGCAGGCGCAGCCCGTGCACCAGCACCAGGCTCATCTGCAGCAGCACTTTGAGCCGGTTGGAAATGACGTCGGAATTGCAGTCGGTGAAATTCTCCGCGCAATCGCCGCCCTGCAGCAGGAAGCGCCTGCCCTCCTGCGCTTCGGCCAGGTATTGCTTCAGCGCCAGGATCTCCCACGACGTCACCAGCGGCGGCAACGCACGCAGCTCCTGCTGCACGCCCGCCAGCGCTTCGGCATCCGGATAACTCGGCTGCTGCACCGCGGGGCGCGCGCGCCAGCCGCCGGGCGCCCAATCGGTCGGCAGGTTTACGGGTTGCAGATTGCGGTCGGGGGTAGCCATGGCTTCGTATCGTTTGCTGCGTTGCACCAACGCATCATCGCCCCAGCCAGCTTGCGCCGCAACCGTTACGGCTGCAACGGTTCAGCGCTTGCGGAAAGCCGCCCAAAGCGCCCATATCGCCAGCAGCACGAACCAGAACAGGCTCCAGGCCGGCATCGACAGGCCGAGGAAGGTCCAATCGACCTTGGCGCACTCGCCCGAGCCGGTCAGCACCTTGCGGATGACGTCGGTCAGCGCATTGGTTTCCATCATGAATTCCAGCGGCGGCCCGCACTTGGGCACTTGGTCCGCCGGCAGATGGGTCAGCCAGACGTGACGTCCGGCGATGGCGATGCCGACACCGGCCGCGATCAGCGCGAGCACGCCGTAGGTACGCCGCCCGCCCGTTCCGCGCGGCGCATGCAGGCCGGCGATCAGGAACACCATGCCCAACGCTGCGAACGCGATGCGCTGGAAGATGCATAGCGGGCATGGCTGCAGGCCCATATGCATCTGCGAGTACAGGGCGAAGCCGATGAGCGCCGCGCAGACGGCGAAGCCGATCAGGCAGGCGGAGCGGAAGGAGAGTCGGTTCATGGCGGCAACATAGCAAATGGGCCTGCCTGCGCAAGCGGCAATCCACAGACCGGCGCGCGGGCGGAAAGTTGCCTATCCGCAGATAGGTTATCTCCTCCTCTTAAAAGCGACCAAAGTGGAATCTGCTTTTCGTGGGAGCGGCTTTAGCCGCGAGCTTTTCGGCCAGGCAGGAAAGATCAAGAGCTCGCGGCTAAAGCCGCTCCCACGAAGCAAATCCTCCCCTACCCTCTCTTTTCAAAGGAGGGAGAAAGCAAAACCCCGGCGCGTGGCCGGGGTTTCGTTGACTCGATGGCGAATGCGGCTTGGCTTATTCGGCCGCCTGCGGCCGATCGACCAGCTCGACATACGCCATCGGCGCATTGTCGCCGGCGCGGAAGCCGCACTTGAGGATGCGCAGGTAACCGCCCGGGCGGTTCGCGTAACGCGGACCCAGCACGGTGAACAGCGTGCCGACGGCTTCCTTGTCGCGCAGGCGCGAGAAGGCCAGGCGGCGGTTGGCCACGCCGTCCTTCTTCGCCAGGGTGATCAGCGGTTCTGCGACGCTGCGCAGTTCCTTGGCTTTGGGCAGCGTGGTCTTGATCAGTTCGTGCTTGATCAGCGACGCGGCCATATTGGTGAACATCGCATCGCGATGGGCGCTGGTGCGGCTGAATTTACGGCCGGCTTTTCTGTGGCGCATGGCTATGGTTCCTGATGAATGTCGATACGTTGGAGTTCGTTGTCGCCTTCATGGCGTTGGAGCATCGGACTGCGGTTGGTCCTGGCCGGCCTATCCTTGACCGGCGGGTCGCGGGCTGTGCCCGTCGACGTGTGTTGCGTGTTGCGTGGAACGCGAATCCCCGCCGAAGCGGGGATCGCTTGAATCAGCCCATCATGCCGTGCTGCGAGATCCCGGCCGGCGGCCAGTTCTCGAGCTTCATGCCCAGCGACAAACCGCGCTGCGCCAGCACTTCCTTGATTTCGGTGAGCGACTTCTTGCCCAGGTTCGGGGTCTTGAGCAGCTCCACTTCGGTCTTCTGGATGAGATCGCCGATGTAGTAGATGCTCTCGGCCTTAAGGCAGTTGGCCGAACGCACGGTCAGTTCCAGATCGTCGATCGGGCGCAGCAGCACCGGATCCACGCCCGTGGCGACCGGCTTGGCGGCGCCGCGCTCGCGGTGGGTGAAGTCGCCGAACACGCTCAGCTGATCGGTGAGGATGTCGGCGGCGGTGCGCACGGCTTCCTCGGCGTCGATCGTGCCGTTGGTTTCGATGTCCAGCACCAGCTTGTCCAGGTCGGTGCGCTGCTCGACGCGCGCGGCTTCCACCGCGTAGGCGACGCGGCGGACCGGCGAGAACGAGGCGTCCAGCATCAGACGGCCGATGGTGCGGGTTTCCTCATCGGGACGACGACGCGTGGTGGCCGGTTGGTAGCCGAAGCCGCGCTCGATCTTCAAGCGCATATTCAGCGACGTGTCCTTGGTCAGGTGGCAGATCACGTGGTCGGGATTGAGGATCTCGACGTTGTGGTCGGTCTTGATGTCGCCGGCCGTGACCGTGCCCGGCTCCTGCTTGCTCAGGCTCAGCGTGGCGCTGTCGCCGGTGCCCATGCGGATGGCGACGTCTTTCAGGTTGAGCAGCACTTCGAGCACGTCTTCCTGCAAGCCTTCGATGGTGCTGTATTCGTGAAGCACACCGTCGATCTCGACTTCGGTGATCGCGAAGCCGGGGATCGAGGACAGCAGCACGCGGCGCAGCGCGTTGCCGAGGGTGTGGCCATAGCCGCGCTCCAGCGGTTCGATCACGACCTTCGCGCGGTTATCGGCGAGGCGTTCGATCTGCGGACCCTTGGGGCGCAAAACCTGGTTGGCGGTTACCGTCATGTTGTAGCGTCTCCTGCGGTGACCGACGGTGTGGGGGACGCCGGTCTTATGCTTTTGGAGCCCCCTCTTTGCGGAGGGAGCGGCCGATGCGCGTCGCGCACCGGCCAGGTTGCGGAAGCCATCGGGCTTCCGGCTCTTGTTTCTATTACTTCGAGTACAACTCGACGATCAGCGCCTCGTTGATGTCGGCCGGCAGATCCGCGCGGTCCGGCACGGCCTTGAACACGCCGCTGAACTTCTTGGAATCGACTTCGATCCAGGAAGGCGACAGGTCCATCGTGGCCGAAACGGTCAGGGCTTCCTGCACGCGCAACTGCTTCTGCGCGCGCTCGGACAACGCGATCGCGTCGCCGGCCTTGACCTGGTAAGAAGGCAGATTGACCGGCTTGCCGTTGACCGTGACGCCGCGGTGCGACACCAGCTGGCGCGCGGCCGGACGCGTGACCGCGAAACCCATGCGGTAGATCACGTTGTCCAGGCGGGTTTCGAGCAACTGCAGCAGGTTCTCGCCGGTATTGCCCTTCTTGGTCGAGGCCTTCTTGTAGTAATTGCGGAACTGGCGCTCCAGCAGGCCGTAGATGCGCTTGACCTTCTGCTTCTCGCGCAGCTGGGTGGCGTAGTCGGACAGCTTGCCCTTGCGCGCGGTGGCGCCGTGCTGGCCGGGCTTCTGCTCCAGCTTGCACTTGGAGTCCAGCGCGCGCGCCGGGCTCTTGAGGGACAGGTCGGCGCCTTCGCGGCGCGCGAGCTTACAGGTGGGACCGATGTAACGAGCCATTGTTCTAGTGCTCCCGGCGTCAGACGCGACGCTTCTTCGGCGGACGGCACCCGTTGTGCGGGATAGGCGTCACGTCGATGATGTTGATGATCTTGTAGCCGACGTTGTTCAACGAACGTACGGCCGACTCGCGTCCCGGGCCGGGGCCCTTGATGCGCACTTCCAGCGACTTCACGCCGTAATCCAGCGCGGCCTTGCCGGCCTTCTCGGCGGCGACCTGCGCGGCGAACGGAGTCGACTTGCGCGAACCGCGGAAACCCGCGCCGCCCGAAGTCGCCCACGACAGCGCGTTGCCCTGGCGGTCGGTGATGGTGACGATGGTGTTGTTGAAAGAAGCGTGGACGTGAGCGATGCCGTCGGTGACGACGCGCTTGATCTTCTTCTTGGTTTTGGCAGCTGCCGGCTTGGCCATTTCGGAAATCCTCGATTACTTCTTGATGGCCTTGCGCGGACCCTTGCGGGTACGGGCATTGGTCCGGGTGCGCTGGCCGCGCAGCGGCAGGCCGCGACGGTGGCGCAGGCCGCGATAGCAGGCCAGATCCATCAGACGCTTGATGGCGATGCCGATCTCGCGACGCAGATCGCCTTCGACCACGTACTTGCCGACTTCGGCGCGCAGGCGCTCGACTTCCGGCTCGGACAGGTCGCGGATCTTGGTCGACAAGGTCACGCCCGCATCGACGCAGACCTTCTTCGAACGGGTACGGCCGATGCCGTAGATGCTTTGAAGCCCGACCCAGACATGTTTCTGGGCAGGCAAGTTGACACCTGCAATACGCGCCATGCGCGGATCTCCAACTGGTTAGCGGCCGGATCTATTAAATCCGGTCGAGTGCGGCACTTAGATAAGTGAACTGGAAATTCTAACAGGGTCTCGGGTTTCTAGGAAGCCCGCGGCGGCCAAGGCCTCCGCAAGCCCGGCATGGGGAGTGTGCCCATGCTCCGGCGACGAACCGGTACTGGCCGCAACCCCCTGAATCCGGGGTTCCGCCCGCCCGCGCCACTCAAGCGCAGGGCTGGTACCGGCTCACCCGCGCGCGAGACCGCCGCGCGAGTCGCCCATCTTTGGATCAGGTCCGCCCCGGGAGGCTGGCCTTGGATCCCTTGAGATTCGCCTTCTTCAACAGGCTCTCGTACTGATGCGACATCAGGTGAGCCTGGATCTGGGCGATGAAGTCCATTACCACCACGACCACGATCAGCAGCGAGGTGCCGCCGAAGTAGAACGAAGTGCCCATCTGGGTCCGCATGACCTCGGGCAGCAGGCAGACCAGCACCAGGTAAGCCGCACCGGCCGCCGTCAGGCGGGTCAGCACGCCGTCGATGTAGTCCGCCGTGGCCTTGCCCGGCCGGATGCCCGGGATCAACGCGCCAGACTTCTTAAGATTGTCCGCAGTTTCCTGCGAGTTGAATACCAGCGCTGTGTAGAAGAACGCGAAACCTACGATCAGTGCCGCGAACAGGATCATGTGCAGCGGCTCGCCCGGATTCAGCGCCTGGGTCACTTTCTGCAGCCAGACGTTGGAGCCGGCCTGGCTGAACCAAGTCGAGGCGGTGGCCGGGAACATGATGATCGACGAGGCGAAGATCGCCGGTATCACGCCCGCCATATTGAGCTTGAGCGGCAGGAACGAGCTCTGGTTCATGTACGCGCTGCGGCCGCCCTGGCGGCGTGCGTAATTGACCGTCACCCGGCGCTGGCCGCGCTCGACGAACACCACGAAGAAGGTGAAGGCCAGCACGATCAGCAGGATGAACAGAATCGCGAACGTGCTGATTTCGCCGTTGCGCATCTGCTCGAACGTGCCCAGCACCGCACCCGGCAGGCCAGCCACGATGCCGGCGAAGATGATCAGCGACACGCCGTTGCCGACGCCGCGCTCGGTCACCTGCTCGCCCAGCCACATCAGGAACATGGTGCCGGCGGTCAATGCGATCACCGCGGTCAGCACGAAGCCCGGACCCGGGTTGTAGACCACCGGAATACCGCTATTGGCGCCGGAACTCTGCAGCGCTACCGCAATACCCGCCGCTTGGAACACCGCTAGCGGCACCGCGCCCATGCGCGACCACTGGGTGATCTTGCGGCGGCCGGATTCGCCTTCCTTCTGGATCGCTTTCAGGCTCGGGAAGATCTGCGCGCACAGCTGCACGATGATCGACGACGAGATGTAGGGCACGACGTTCAGCGCGAACAGGCTGAAACGCTGCAGGGCGCCGCCGGAGAACATGTTGAACATGTCCACGATGGTGCCCTTCTGCGCTTCCATCAGCTGCAGCATGGCTTCCGGATTAACGCCCGGCACCGGGATGAAGCAACCGATGCGGTAGACGATCAGCGCGCCCAGCACGAACAGCAAACGCTGGCGCAGCTCGGTGAACTTACCGAGGCCTGCTCCCATTCCTGCCATTGCGTTGCTGCTACGTGACATCAAGTGCTCCGCGGAAACGATCAACCGAAACGCTACAACCCACCTCTACGCCGGATAGCGCGGCATGCCGCGCTAAGCGCGTCCTTACTCGCTCTCGACCTTGCCGCCGGCCGCTTCGATCGCGGCCTTGGCGCCGGCCGTGGCCAGCACGCCTTTGAGTACGAGCTTCTTGGAAAGTTCGCCCTTCTTGACGATCTTGGCCTGCTTGGCTGTGCTCGGCACCAGCTTGGCAGCGCGCAGCGCGGCGAAGTCGACGGTGTCGCCTTCGAGCCGATCGAGCATGTACAGCATGACTTCGGCGGTGTCGTTCTTCAGCTTGGAGCGGAAGCCGACCTTGGGCAGACGCATGTGCATCGGCATCTGGCCGCCTTCGAAGCCGGCCTTGATCTTGCCCTTGCCCGAGCGCGCGAACGAACCCTTGTGGCCGCGGCCCGCGGTCTTGCCCAGGCCCGAACCGATGCCGCGGCCGACGCGGGTGCGTTCGGTGCGGGCGCCGGGGGCCGGCTTAAGCGTATTGAGTTTCATCAGAATTACTCCTCGACCTGCACCAGGTAATGGACCTTGTTGATCAGGCCGCGCACCTGCGGGCTGTCTTTCAGCTCGCGGACGTCGTTAAGTTTGTTGAGGCCCAGCGCCTTCACCGACAAACGGTGACGCGCCTGCGAGCCGCGCATGCCCTTGACCAGGCGCACCTTGATGGTGCCGCCGGGAATGGCGTCCTTTTTCTTAGCCATGGTGCAGATCCTCCACCTTCTTGCCGCGCTTGGCCGCGATTTTGGCCGGCGAGTGCATTTCGGTCAGGCCGCGCAGCGTGGCGCGCACCAGGTTGATCGGGTTGCGCGAGCCGACGGCCTTGGCCAGCACGTTCTTCACGCCCACCGCTTCGAGTACGGCGCGCATCGCACCGCCGGCGATCACGCCGGTACCTTCGGAAGCCGGCTGCATGAAGACGTTGGCGGCGCCGTGGCGCGCCTTGACCACATGCCACAACGTGCCGTTGTTCAGGTCCACGTTGATCATGGTCTTACGGGCGTATTCCATCGACTTCTGGATCGCGACCGGCACTTCGCGCGCCTTGCCGTAGCCGAAACCGACCTTGCCGGCACCGTCGCCCACCACCGTCAATGCAGTGAAGGTGAATTGGCGGCCGCCCTTGACGGTCTTGCTGACGCGGTTGACCGCGACCAGCTTCTCGACCATGCCATCGTCTACTTCTTCGCGGTTGCGATCGCGATCGCGACCCCGCGGTTCACGTTGCTCTGCCATTTCGATTTACCTATTCGATTAAGGAAATTTGCGGCTGGGCCGCTTGTAGTTGTGGTGTGAATCGGGTGTTCCGTTACGTCGGCAATCCGGCGTAGCGTCCAATGCGGCCCGCATTGGCAGGTGGCGAAACTCAGGCGTGGGGGCGAACCCCCTCGCGTTCAAGTTTTTCTAACGGCCGGCTTTAGAACTGCAGGCCGCCTTCGCGAGCGGCATCGGCCAGCGCCTTGATGCGGCCGTGGTAGCGGTAGCCCGAGCGGTCGAACGCGACCTTCTCGATGCCCGCAGCCTTGGCGCGCTCGGCGATGGTGCGGCCGACTTTGGCGGCAGCCTCGGAGTTCTTGCCGTTCTTCAGGCCATCGCGCACGTCGGCCTGGGTGGTCGACGCCGCAGCGATCACGGTGGCGCCGTCGGCGGTGAACAGCTGCGCGTACAGGTGCTGACCGGTGCGCAGCACCGACAGGCGCGGCACGTCCAGGTTGCGAATGTGCGCACGGGTCGACTTGGCGCGGCGCAGGCGGGCAATTTTCTTTTTCATGGTCTTCTGTCCTCGAAAGCTGAAAGCGTTGATTACGCTTTCTTGGCTTCCTTACGAATGATGTTCTCGCCGGCGTACTTCACGCCCTTGCCCTTGTAGGGCTCCGGCGGACGGAAACCGCGGATCTTGGCGGCGACTTCGCCGACGCGCTGCTTGTCGGTGCCGCTGACCACGATCTCGGTCTGGGTCGGGGTGGCGATGCTGATGCCATCGGGGGTCTTGAACAGCACCGGATGCGAAAAACCCAGCGACAGGTTCAGGTCCTTGCCCTGCATCGCGGCGCGGTAACCCACGCCGACCAGCTCGAGCTTGCGCTCGAAGCCCTGGCTCACGCCCTGCACCATGTTGGCGAGGATCGCGCGCAGGGTGCCGGCCATCGGCACCAGCTCTGCGTTGTCGGTCGAGACCTGCGCATTGCCGTCTTCGATCTTGACTTCGACGCCGGCCGGCTTGGCGATGGACAGCGTGCCCTTGGCACCCTTGACGCTGATGCTGTCGGACTGGATGTTGAGGTCGACGCCCTTAGGCAGAGCGACCGGCTTCTTGGCTACGCGGGACATGCTCGTTACTCCCTTAGGCCACGAAGCACAGGACTTCACCGCCGACGCCCTGCTGGCGCGCCTGCGAGTCGGTCATGATGCCCTTGGAGGTGGAAATGATGGCGACGCCGAGCCCGCCCAGCACCTTCGGAAGCGCGTCCTTGCCACGGTAGTGGCGCAGGCCCGAGCGCGACACGCGCTGCAGCTTCTCGATGACCGGACGGCCTTCGTAGTACTTCAGCACGATCTCGAGCTCGGACTTGCCGCCGCCGAGGTCGGTCACGCGCGTTTCGCCGATGTAGCCTTCGTCCTTGAGGACGTTGGCGATTGCGATCTTGGTCTTGGACGACGGCATCTTCACCGTCTGCTTGCCTACAGCGGCCGCATTCTTGATGCGGACCAGCATGTCGGCGATGGGATCAGTCATGCTCATTGAATATCACCTTTGAGTAGCACCGATATCCGCTTTCGCGAATAGCTTGATTGATTAACTAAATTACCAGGAAGCCTTGCGCAGGCCGGGGACGTCGCCGCGCATGGTGGCTTCGCGCAGCTTGTTGCGGCCCAGGCCGAACTTGCGGTACACGCCGCGCGGACGGCCCGACAGCTCGCAACGGTTGCGGTGGCGGCTGGGCGAGGAGTCGCGCGGCAGCTTCTGCAGTTTCACAGCGGCTTCCATCTTCTCTTCATAGGACGCGGTGGTGCTGGAGACGGTCTTCTTCAGCGCCGCGCGTTTGGCGGCGAATTTCTTCGCCAGTTTCGCGCGCTTGGCGTCGCGATTGATCATGCTGGTCTTTGCCATTTCTGATTCCTCGCGAGGCTTAGCGGAACGGGAAGCGGAAGGCTTCGAGCAACGCCTTGGCTTCTTCGTTGGTTTTGGCGGTGGTGGTGATGGCGATATCCATGCCGCGGATCGCGTCGACCTGGTCGAAGTCGATTTCCGGGAAGATGATCTGTTCCTTCACGCCCATGTTGAAGTTGCCGCGGCCGTCGAACGAGCGGCCGGACACGCCGCGGAAGTCGCGCACGCGCGGCAGCGACACGTTGATCAGGCGGTCCAGGAACTCGTACATCTTGGCGCGGCGCAGGGTCACTTTGGCGCCGATCGGCCAACCGTCGCGGATCTTGAACGAGGCCACCGACACGCGCGACTTGGTGGTCACCGGCTTTTGGCCGGCGATCTTGGCCATGTCGGCGACGGCGTTCTCCAGGATCTTCTTGTTGGCCGCGGCTTCGCCCACGCCCATGTTGAGCGTGATCTTGGTGATGCGCGGCACTTGCATCGGATTGGTGTAACCGAAGCGCTTCATCAGCGCCGGCATCACTTCTTCTTTGTAGATTTTTTCGAGACGGGTGGTCATTGCTGCATTCCTTAGGCGTCGATCGCCTCACCGCTGGAGCGGAACACACGCAGTTTGCGTCCATCCTCCAGCATTTTGGTTTTGATGCGCTCGCCCTTGCCGCTGGCAGAGTTGAACAGCATCACGTTTGAAGCATGGATCGGCGCTTCGCGCTCGATCACGCCGCCCGGCTGGTTGGCCTGCGGATTCGGCTTGGTGTGGCGCTTGACGATGTTGACGTTGGACACGACGACCTTGTCGCCGGCCACCGCCACCACGTCGCCGCGCTTGCCTTTGTCCTTGCCGGCGATGACCACCACGTGGTCGCCTTTCTTGATTCGGTTCATGTCTATTCCTCCGCTCAGAGCACTTCGGGTGCGAGCGAGACGATCTTCATGAACTTCTCGGAGCGCAGTTCACGCGTCACCGGCCCGAAGATGCGGGTGCCGATCGGTTCATGCTTGTTGTTGAGCAACACGGCTGCGTTGCCGTCGAAGCGGATCAGCGATCCGTCGGCGCGGCGCACGCCCTTGCGGGTGCGGACCACGACGGCGTCGTAGACCTCGCCCTTCTTGACCTTGCCGCGCGGTATCGCGTCCTTGATCGACACCTTGATGATGTCGCCGATGTGCGCGTACCGGCGCTTGGAGCCGCCGAGCACCTTGATGCACATCACTTCCTTGGCGCCTGAATTGTCGGCCACGTCGAGGTGGCTCTGCATCTGGATCATGGTTCAGCCTCCTCTTATTCGGCCGCGCGGGCGATGATTTCGACGACGCGCCAGTTTTTGGTTTTGGACATGGGCGCGATTTCGGCCAGACGGACCTTGTCGCCCTCGTTGCAGGCGTTGTCGGCGTCGTGGGCGTGCAGCTTGGTCGAGCGGCGGATGTACTTGCCGTACAGCGCGTGCTTGACCTGGCGCTCCACGAGCACCGTCACCGTCTTGTCCATCTTGCTGCTGACCACGCGGCCTTCGACCGTGTGCTGCTTTTTATCAGTGTTGTTCATGGTCATGGGTCCTTACTGCTTGGCCGACTGCTGGCCGAGCAGGGTCTTGACGCGGGCGATCTCGCGGCGCACGCGACGGGTGTCGTGGGTCTTGGCGAGCTGCCCGGTGGCCTTCTGCATGCGCAGCGAGAACTGCTCCTTCTGCAGGTCCACCAGGTGCTTGTTGAGCTCGTCAGCGGATTTCTGACGCAATTGCTTGAGTTCCATCAGCGCACCGTCCGGGTCACGAAAGTGGTGGTGACCGAAAGCTTGGCCGCGGCCAGGCGGAACGCCTCGCGTGCGGTGGCTTCGTCGACACCCTCGATTTCATAGATCATGCGGCCGGGCTGGATCTGCGCGACCCAGAACTCCACACCGCCCTTGCCGGAGCCCATGCGGACTTCGATCGGCTTCTTGGTGATCGGCTTGTCGGGGAACACGCGGATCCACATCTTGCCGCCACGCTTCACGTAACGGCTGATGGAACGGCGCGCAGCCTCGATCTGACGCGAGGTCAGCTGACCGGTCGCGGTCGACTTCAAGCCGTACTCGCCAAAGCTCACGGCATTGGCGTTCCAGCTCAGGCCGTCGTTACGGCCCTTGTGCATCTTGCGGTATTTGGTTCGCTTGGGTTGCAACATGGCTTAGCCCCTTGCCTCGCGATCACGCGGCGGACGCGGTGCGCGTGCCGGACGGTCATTGCGATCGTTACGATCACCACGCGGTGAATCGTCTTGTTTTTCCTGGCCCACCTGGCTGAAGTCGAAGACCTCGCCCTTGTAGACCCACACTTTGATTCCGATGATGCCGTAGGTGGTCTTGGCCTCGGCGAAACCGTAATCGATGTCGGCGCGCAGCGTGTGCAACGGCACGCGGCCTTCGCGGTACCACTCCGAACGGGCGATTTCGGCGCCGTTCAAGCGGCCGGCCACGTTGACCTTGATGCCCAGCGCGCCCAGGCGCATCGCGTTGCCGACGGCGCGCTTCATCGCGCGGCGGAACATGATGCGGCGCTCGAGCTGCTGCGCGATCGACTCGGCGACCAGCTGCGCATCGAGTTCCGGCTTGCGGACTTCGGTGACGTTGATGTGCGCCGGAACGCCCATCAGGTCGCTGACTTCCTTACGCAGCTTCTCGATGTCCTCGCCGCGCTTGCCGATCACAACGCCCGGACGGGCGGTGTGGATGGTCACGCGCGCCGTCTTGGCCGGACGCTCGATCAGGATCTTGCTGATGCCGGCCTGCGCCAGCTTCTTGCGCAGCATCTCGCGGACCTTGAGGTCGGCGGCCAGGTAGCCTGCGTATTCCTTCTTGCCGGCGTACCACTTGGAGTTCCAATCCTTGGCGATGCCCAGGCGGATACCGGTGGGGTGAACTTTATGACCCATCTTATTTGCCCTCGCCCACGACCACGGTGATATGGCTGGTGCGCTTGAGAATGCGGGTGCCACGGCCCTTCGCACGCGCCATGAAGCGCTTCAGCGTGGGGCCTTCGTCGACCATGATGGTCTTGACCTTGAGCTCGTCGGCGTCGTCGCCGGCGTTGTTCTCGGCGTTGGAAACCGCCGCGAACAGCACCTTGTAGATCATCTGCGCGGCCTTCTTGTCGCTGAACTTCAGCAACTCGAGGGCGCGCGAGGCCGGCAGGCCGCGCACCTGGTCGGCGACCAGGCGGGCTTTCTGCGGCGAGATGCGCGCGGTCTTCAACGAAGACGTGCGCTTATTGATCTCGGTGCGAGCGAGCTTGCGTTCTTCGAGCTTGGCTCGTTTTGCCTTGTCCATGATCGATTCCTTACTTCTTCGCTTCGGCTTTCTTGTCGCCGCCGTGACCCTTGAACACGCGGGTCAGCGCGAACTCGCCGAGCTTGTGGCCGACCATGTTCTCGTTGACCAGCACCGGGATATGGTTCTTGCCGTTATGCACGGCGATGGTGAAACCCACCATCTCCGGCAGGATCATCGAACGACGCGACCAGGTCTTGATCGGCTTCTTGGTGTTGCTGCCCGCGACTTCCACCTTCTTGATGAGGTGGTGATCGACGAACGGGCCCTTCTTGAGTGAACGTGCCATAGCCGATTAGCTCCTACGATCGCGCACGATGAATTTCTGCGTGCGCTTATTCTTGCGCGTCTTGTAACCCTTGGTCGGGACGCCCCAGGGCGTAACCGGATGCGGGTTGCCCTGTCCGGCCTTGGCTTCGCCGCCGCCGTGCGGGTGGTCGACCGGGTTCATCGCCGCGCCGCGAACGGTCGGCTTGATGCCGCGCCAGCGCTTGGCGCCGGCCTTACCCAGCTTTTCCAGGTTGTGTTCGTCGTTGCCGACTTCGCCGACGGTGGCGCGGCACTCGACCGGCACGCGGCGCATTTCGCCGGAGCGAAGACGCAGCGTGGCGTAGCCCTGCTCGCGCGCGATCAGCTGCACGCCTGCGCCTGCGGCGCGGGCCAGCTGGGCGCCCTTGCCCGGCTTCATCTCGATGCAATGCACCGTGGTGCCGACCGGGATGTTGCGCAGCGGCAGGGTGTTGCCGGCGCGGATCGGAGCATCGTTGCCCGCGATCACCTGGTCGCCGGCCTTCAGGCCCTTGGGCGAGATGATGTAGCGGCGCTCGCCGTCGACGTAGCACAGCAGCGCGATGTGCGCGGTGCGGTTGGGATCGTATTCGACCCGTTCCACGCGCGCCGGAATGCCTTCCTTATCGCGCTTGAAGTCGACGATGCGGTAATGCTGCTTGTGGCCACCGCCGATGTGGCGGGTAGTGATGCGGCCGTGGTGGTTGCGGCCGCCCGTCTTGCCCTTCTTCTCGACCAGCGCAGCGTGCGGCGCGCCCTTGTGCAGATCGGGCGTGACCACGCGCACCGCGGAACGGCGGCCGGGAGAAGTGGGTTTAAAAGTCATCAATGCCATGGGTCGGTCCTCAGGCCTTGGTCATCATCACGTCGATCGACTGGCCTTCGGCCAGCTTGACGTAGGCCTTGCGCCAGTCGCCGCGACGGCCCTGGCGGAAACGGAAGGCCTTGTTCTTGCCCTTCACGTTGACCACGTTCACCGACTCGACTTTGACGTCGAAAATCTGCTCGACCGCCGCCTTGATGTCCGCCTTGGTGGCGTCGTTGGCGACTTCGAACGCATATTGGTTGGAAACTTCCTGCAACCGTGCGGTCTTTTCGGACACGCGCGGGGCGCGGATCACGTTATAGAGATTCGCGTTGTTCATGCCAGCCACTCCTCGACCTTCTTCACCGCATCGGCGGTGATCAGCACGCTGTCGGCGCCGACCAGGGCGACCGGATCCAGGCCCTGCACGTCGCGCACTTCCACATACGGCAGGTTGCGGGCGGACAGGTACAGGTGCTCGGAAGCGTCTTCGGTCACGATCAGCGGGCGCTTGCCCAGCTCGTAGCCCTTCAGCTTCTCGACCAAGCCGCTGGTCTTGGTGGCATCCACGTCGAACGCGTCCACGACCTTCAGGCGGCCCTGGCGGTTGAGCTCGGACAGGATCGCCGAGATGGCCGCGCGGTACATCTTGCGGTTGACCTTCTGCTCGAAGTTGCGCGGCTTGGCCGCGAACGTCACGCCGCCGCCGACGAAGATCGGAGCCGTCAACGCGCCATGACGCGCGCCGCCGCCCTTCTGCTTCTTCGACTTCTTCGTGGTGCCGTTGACTTCCGAACGGGTCTTCTGCGCCTTGGTGCCGGCGCGTCCGGCGTTGCGATAGGCAACGACGACCTGATGCACGAGGTCGTGGCTGAATTCGCGGCCGAAGATCGCGTCGGAAACCGACAGCTTCTCTTTACTATTGGTGATAGCGAGTTCCATCGTCGTCGCTCCTTATGCCTTGCTCGTCGGACGGACGATCACGTCGCCGCCCGGCGCGCCCGGCACCGCACCCTTGATCGCGATCAGGCCGCGCTCGGCGTCGACCCGGACCACTTCGAGGTTCTGCGTGCTCTGGCGCACGGCGCCCATGTGGCCGGACATCTTCTTGCCCGGGAAAACGCGGCCCGGCGTCTGGCGCTGGCCGATCGAACCCGGCGAACGGTGCGACAGCGAGTTACCGTGCGTCGCATCGCCCATCTTGAAGTTCCAGCGCTTGATCGTGCCCTGGAAGCCCTTGCCCTTGGTGACCCCTTCGACGTCGACGATCTGGCCCACTTCGAAGATGTCGGCTTTGATCTCGCCGCCGACGCTGAAGTCGCCGATCTTGTCGTCGGCCACGCGCAGCTCCCACAGGCCACGACCGGCTTCGACCTTGGCCTTGGCCAGGTGACCCGCTTCGGGCTTGTTGATGAGCGCGGCGCGCTTGACGCCCACGGCGACCTGCACGGCGCTGTAGCCGTCGGTCTCGGTGGTCTTGATCTGGGTGATGCGGTTGGGAGTAGCCTCGATCAACGTCACCGGCACGGACTTGCCGTCTTCGGTGAAGATGCGGCTCATGCCGGCCTTACGGCCGACGATGCCCAACGAATATTTCTTCGCGGTCATAGTGGCGGCCTCAGGTCAGCTTGATCTGCACGTCGACGCCCGCCGCGAGTTCGAGCTTCATCAGCGCGTCCACGGTCTTGTCGTTGGGGTCGACGATGTCGAGCACGCGCTTGTGCGTGCGGGTCTCGTACTGGTCGCGCGCGTCTTTGTCGACGTGCGGGGACACCAGTACGGTGTAGCGTTCGATTTTGGTCGGCAGCGGGATCGGGCCGCGCACTTGCGCGCCGGTCCGCTTAGCCGTCTCGACGATCTCGCTGGCCGAACGGTCGATCAAACGATGATCGAACGCCTTGAGCCGAATCCGGATCTTTTGGTCCGCCATGACGGAGATTCCTTCGTTAAAGAGCGACAGGTTTCGCGGCTGGGTGCGCGAAACCCCATGAAATCAAAGACTTTCCGGGACAAATGAAACTTTGCGACCCGGCAGTATCCTTACGAAAAACTAGGCGGCCCGGTCACCCGGCCCGCCCAGAGCAAAAAAGTATAAGGCGTGTGAATAGCCTCCGTCAACAGCGAATCCGCTGTCCGAAGGCCTGCCACACGACTTTCTTCCTTGTCTGGCGAACACGAGGCCCGTCCTGGACCTCTTTTCGCGGTAAGCCGGTGCGCGACCCAAGCGCGCAACGGCGGTACTTCAAATTCTACCCGTATTTAATCCGGGTAAATAGCTTATTTGACGATCTTGGCCACCACGCCGGCGCCGACCGTGCGGCCGCCTTCGCGGATCGCGAAACGCAGGCCTTCGTCCATCGCCACCGGGT